>NZ_JBMHFF010000010.1:0-5538 GCF_049166575.1 Chryseobacterium sp. GP-SGM7
ATGATGAAACTTTTTGGATGCTGTACGTTGACAATAACGGGAATGAACAATGGAGAAAACATGTAAAAGGAGAATCGAGAAAGAAAGAGGAAAGGCTTTCTGATTTGAAGATGAATAAAGACGGTTCGATTGTTTTGGCGGGAACGAGTGCTGAAGAATTAGGCAAAGAAAACTGGAAGATTGTAAAATTGGGAGACAGCCAGATTGATCAGCTGATTGAGAAACAAAATATCAAAATCTATCCGAATCCTGTATCAGATTATTGTTATGTAGAAGTTGGGTTTGATTTTAAAGAAGCTGATATTATTCTTTATGATATGGGAGGAAGACAGCTTCAGAGTCTGAAAACTAAGAATAAAGTGACGAAAATGAATACGCAGAATCTGATTCAGGGGGCTTATCTGGTGGTGGTAAAAACTGATGATGAGAAAACTGCGAATGCGAAAATTATTAAAAAATAAATACAAATGAAAAAATATCATCAATTAATCTATTTAATTACCTTTTTTTTACTATGTGAAAATATAAACGGGCAAGCTTTAAATACAGAAAGCATAAAAACAGAGTTACCTCAAGTTACCCCGCCATCTCCCACGGCGTCTTCATTAATGAAGTTTGAAGAAGTTGCTGTGAGTGGGTACACTGGAACTCCTGATATAAGCATCCTTTATACAAACTTTCTACGAATTCCAAGGATATAGAACTAGATATTTCGCTAAAATATCATCCGGGAAATGTAAAAGCTGATAACGTTGCAGGAGATGTTGGACTAGGATGGAGTGTTTTTGCCGGAGGAACTATATCCAGGACTGTTAAAGGTTTACCTGATGAAGAATTGGTAATGGCAGGAACTAATAAAAGTGGCAAGGTTGGAATTTACCATACTACGATTAACAATCATAATAATATCTATTATCAATGGTTACAAAATCCTGTAGGTTTTGAACAAAATAATCCCAACGCTGCCAACGAATATTATTGGGAAACTGTAGAAAACGGAAAGTATGATACGGAACATGATCTTTGGCAATTTAATTTTATGGGTAACTCGGGTAGTTTTTATTTAAAAAAAACAGACAATCAATTAGTTGCCGAACCTCTTAATGATTACCGTCTCAGTATTCAGCCTAATTTTGAGACCTACTACAATCAGCCCTACACCCCTAAAGGTTTTACAATATTTGACGAAAAGGGATATAAATACATTTTTGATGTTTATGAAACTACTGTGAAATCAACAGACGGGTTGCATCATACAATTCAAAACAACAATTACGTCAGTTCTAATAGTCATAGTGATGAAAAAGAATTTAGAAGTTCATTTCATCTTACAAAGGTAATCGACTCTAATAATAAAACAGTTTTTGACATTTCATACCATGATACTGTTTTTAAAGAAAACAATCTTCAGTACAATAAAACCAGAAATGAGTATGATGATGCCACCATGAACGCTATGAAATATGCTAACTGCTGGGGTGAAATTCCACCTCTGGAATCTACGGTCATCAGCAATAATATTGTTACAACAAGAAAAATAAAAACGATTACTGTAGCAGATAAAGCCATCATTGATTTTACATATCTTACGGGAAGGGATGATTATTCTACAAATCCCACCACTCCGTTCCTGAAGGAGATACAGCTAAAAAACATCAACCAGTCTCCTGTATCAAAGTTTACTTTAGATTATGACTATAATCAGATTATTGTAAAAAGATTGTTTTTAAAATCAATTGTTAAGAGCTATCCTACTCAAACCGGAACAGAAAAACACGAGTTTTATTATAAAAGAAGCAGTCCCTCAGGGAATCCTTCTGTATTTGGAAGAGATTTTTGGGGCTATTTCAATACTTATAATTCAGATAATTGTAATGGACAGGATATTACATACATGAGAGAGGCGTCACCTAAAGTCAGCACGTATGATTTGCTACAAAAGATTAAATATCCTACCAAAGGGTCTGCAGTATTTCTTTTTGAAACAAATCAATATTCTTTTTCAGGCAGTGAGCCTGTTACTGATTTTGCCGAAAATCCTGATAACGTTACTTTTATAGAGACTGTGCCATATTATTTTAACAATAGTTCAGGTACGCAAAATATACCTGTTTCTGCTGAAAAAAGGAAAATTACAGTATATCCCAGTATTGTCCTGGATAATAATTCTGGCAACTGGACGAGAACGTTCCAGATTTCTAAAATTGTAAACGGACAACTTGTACCTGTAGGATCTATACACTGTGTGTTGCCTGAAGCTAATTGCTGTAAAGAATTTATTTTAGAACCCAACACTCAGTATGTACTTCAACGTCATAATTTTGACCTGAATTATACCGACACAGATAACATGAGCGTTAACTATTATAAGTTCAATCAGAATAATAAATTTCTGTATGGAGGTGGAAACAGAATAAAAAAAATTGGATATTTTAGTAATGATGTAGCTCAGGATTACTACGAAATACCTAATCAAAATACAGCCGCTGCAAAAGAAAAGATCTATCATTATAATCTCCCTTCCGACCGTTTTAGAAGCAGCGGATCGCTGGTTTTTGGAAAACCAAGGTTCGAGGAATACAGATTTTTAAAGCAATCCGGAACACGATGCGAAATGTCTCCTTATTCCTCATATCAATCCTATAATCAGGATTACCAATATCTGTCGAGATTTGTTATATCAAATCAAGAACAGGTATTCACACAGGGAAGCAGCGTGGGATATAGAAATGTAAAGATTACAGAAACCGGATTAGGATCTACGGAACAGATTTTCACCTCGCCTGTTGATTATCCTGAAACGGAATTAATTACTTACACCAAACCCTATCTACCCTCTAAAAATATTGATTACGAGAGAGGACTTTTGCTGGAAGAAAGAGTAAAAAATGAATCCGGCAGACCGCTTACTGAAACGCTCAACAGCTACTCATTTGAAAATTATGAAAAAACATACGGATACAGATTCAACAGACCGGATGGAACGCTGTTTCAGGGAAGGCTAAAGCCTACTCACAGTTTTCAGGGCTATCTTTCAGCGCAACAGTTGGCACAGCCCTCCATTATGGAATGCAGCAATTCTTCCTGTAACTCTTTTTCCAAATCTCACTTATTGGGAACTTCCCCGGTTAATGATATCGATTTTTATCCGTTAATTTCTGCATACGGCTGGGCAAAACTCACCAATAAAACTAGCAGAAGTTATTTCTACGAGGGAACTACTCAGAAAATGACAGAGCAGAATGAAGCTTTTGAATATAACAGCACCAATAAAAAAATAGCCCAACATATAGTTGCAACTACCGATGGAAACAACATCAAAACAAAGTATTACTATGATACCGGAAACAACTCTGTTTATTCCCAAAACAGAATCTCTGAAGTCAAAAAAATAGAAACATTCAGGAATGATATTCTGGTTAATACCAAAGAAATAGATTATTCAAATACATGGTCTGACAATGTATCTTATCTGCCAAAATTCATTAAAGAATCGCAAAGGAATAATCTTTTACAAACCCAATTAACTTATGATCAATATGATGATAAGGGAAATCTGCTGCAATATTCAACAAAGAATGGTATACCCACTTCTATTATTTGGGGATATCATAAGACGCAGCCTATTGCTAAAATTGAAGGCGCGCTGTATGATAACATTAAAAACAATTCGTTAATCAGTGCCATTATTAATGCATCAGACAATGATGCTGCAAATCCTGCAACCGAAAGCAGTCTTATTGCCGCTTTGGATGCCCTCAGAAATGATGTTAACTTTAAGAATTTCCAGATGGCAACCATGACTTATGATCCTTTGATAGGAGTGACTACCCTTACGCCACCATCAGGAATCAGGGAGATCTACCAATATGATTCTGCCAACAGGCTGGAAAAGATTGTGGATGAAGAAGGTAAACCCCTTAAAGAATACAAATACAACTATAAACCATAAAAACAGATGAAAAAAATATTAATCCCGGTTAGCGCCCTTTTTCTTGCAGGTTTTTCGCAGGCACAGCTTACCCAGACAGAAAACTATGTATACTCGAAGACCTATCTTTCTGATCCTTCATTCTCCAACCCAAAAACCTTGGAAACCGTTCAGTATTTAGATGGATTGGGGAGACCCAAACAGGTAGTGAATGTGAAGGCATCTCCCACAGGGAAAGATGTTGTATCACACATAGAATACGATCAATACGGAAGACAGCTGAAAGACTACCTTCCCATTCCGCAATCTAACACCTTAAATGGCGGAATCTACAACGCTCCGCTTTCCAACGCTCCCATACCATACGGTTCTGAGAAAATATATGCTGAAAAGATTCTCGAAAGCTCACCCTTAAGCAGGGTTTTCGAACAGAAGCAGGTAGGAAATGCATGGAATGATAAACCCGTAAAATTTGAATATAGCGCCAACAGCGTTGATGATGCCGTTAAAAAATATACCACAGCGACGACAACAGTAAATGGAGCTACCAATTCTGTTCTCAGCCAGATTGTAAATTACGAGGCTGATAAATTATTTAAAAATACGGTAACGGATGAAGACGGCAACAAAACCATAGAGTTTAAAAACGGAGAAGGACAGACTCTTCTGGTAAGGAAAATGCTGAATGAGACGACCAAGGTTGATACGTATTACGTGTACAACGAATACAATCAGCTTGCTTTCGTCATTCCGCCTCTTGCCTCAAACATTACAACGCTATCGCTGTCAGACTTAGAAAATCTCTGTTATCAATACAAATATGATAATGAAAATCGTTTGGCAGAGAAAAAACTTCCCGGAAAAGGATGGGAATATATGGTATATGACAAACAGGATCGTTTGGTACTTACCCAGGATGCGAACCTGAGAACGACTGCGAATAATTTCGCTGCCAAAGGCTGGATGTTTACCAAATACGATCAGTTTGGGAGAGTAGTCTATACCGGTTTCTTTTCCAATACCGCAACCAGACAGGCAATGCAGAACGCTATAAACAGCATGGTGGCTAATGCGGGAAACAATGAAACCAGAAGTGAAACCTCTTTTAACCTGAACGGAATGGATGTTTTTTACACCAAAAATGCTTTTCCTACAGGAAGCATGAGGATTTTGAATGTCAATTACTATGATACTTATCCTTCTTACAGCTTCAATCCTGCTTTTCCTTCTACGATTTACGGAAAAACGGTTTTAACAGATAATGCTGCCACATTGGGGAAAAGCACCAAAAGCCTTCCCGTAATGACATTGGTAAAAAATATTGAAGATGATAACTGGTCGAAAAGCTACTCTTACTACGATACCAAAGGAAGACCTGTCGGAAGTTACGCGATCAATCATTTGGAAGGCTACACCAAAACAGAATCTGATCTTGATTTTTCGGGAGCGGTACTGCAGACCAAAACCTATCACAAAAGACTGTCAACCGACACCGAAAAAGTAATCACCGAGACTTTCTCTTACGATCATCAGAATCGGTTGCTGACCCATAAACATAAAGTAGACAACAATACGGAAGAGATATTGGCTCAGAACGAGTACAACGA
>NZ_JBMHFF010000011.1:0-3156 GCF_049166575.1 Chryseobacterium sp. GP-SGM7
TAATCATACATTCCGTAGTCTACACTACTTTTCAAGATTTCTCTACTCAAGTTTTTCTTGCGCGAGGCTTTTCACTGTGAACTTCTTCGCTTGCTCGCTTTTCTCAAAAGTACAGTTTTTTCTTTTCAATTGAAAAAAAAATTATGGGTTTCGATTGCTAAAATTTCAATTGAAAAAGAAAAGTTGTTTCGTTGTCGGTGTTGTTGTAAAATGTTAAAATGTGGGTAAAATAGTGGTGGGATTCAGCGCCGGCTTTATCCACATTTTAATATTTTTCGTTGTATTAGAGACGAAAAAGTCGGCGAAGGGAGATTCGTGGGTTTCGGTAGTTTGATGGACTAAAATTTCTGTCGGAGAACTTTCAGAGCGTTGGCTGCGCAGTGCTCTGCACGAAGCAAAGGAAAGCATTTTACATAATCCCAAATTATAGGCAAAAATGCGGTTGGCTTGCCTGTAACGTAGCTTCAGCGGAGTGGAAGGCAACGTTTGGCGATGGCAATTTGCGTATAATTTTGATTATGTAATTTGCTGTGGCGTTTCAGGACAGATATTTCTCGATTTCCTGTTTCAGATTTTCGAGCTCGGTTTGGTTAAAATATTCCAGGCTTCTTAAATATCTAAATCCTGATTTGTACTGAACTTCTCTTAAATTATATTGTTTCAGCCAGAGATTTATTCTGCTGTTTCTGATGAGTTGTAAATTTTCGATATTAATCTGTTTCCGGATTTGTTTAGTGATGCTGCTAAATTTTGTTTTCTCACTGACAATAAATAACTTATCTGTTTCTTTTACCGTTTTTGAGATTTGTAATAATTCGGTTCTTACTTCATTCATGTATTTGTAAAGCTCTAATATTTGTGATGCTTTCAATGGCAAGATTCTTTCTTTTAACCGGCTTTCTGTGGCTTGTGGAACTTTTATAATTCCTTTTTGTAAATCAATATCTTTTACTTTCAGTTCTCTTAAACATCCCGAACTTAATCCCTGATAAATTAATAATCCTACAATAACTCTGTTGCGTTTTCCAAATAATTCAAACTGTCCTTTTTTATATTTTCTTTCTCTAAATTCTTTTTCAATATTCTGTAATTCTTCTTCTGTTAAAAATCCTGTAATGAGTGGTTTCTTCGCTGTTTTTATTCTAAAATTTTTTAGCGGATGATCTTTTCTTTTTCCTGTAAACTGTAAATATTCAAAGTATTGTTCTATGGTTTTGAGCTGATTATTAATCGTAATTAATGTATATTTTTTCTGCTGTAATTCTATAATCTTTAATAGTTCCTGAGTGTTTATTTTATCAAAATCCTGTTTCCCGGAACATAGATTTTTCCATAGTAAAACCTGCTTTTCCTTTTCTGTAATTGTGTTTTCGGTATAATGATAATTGTCTTTTAAATACTGTAAAAATTCATTCATAAATGGGTGTATCTCTGTGTACTTTCTAAACTTCTGTGTCCTAAAAATCTACTTACTTTTTCGAGTTCCATTCCGTTTTTCAGTAAATGGGTTGCAATACTGTGACGTAATAAATGTGGATATATTTTCTTTGTAATACTGCTTTTCTCTGTGATTTTCTCTACAATAAACTCTATTCCGGAAGTCGTTAAATTTCCCTTTAATCCCTGTAAAAAACATTCTCCTTTACCTTCTCTTATCTGTACATAATCTGTAAATATTTCTAAAGCTTTGTGATAGATCGGGACTTCTCTCTGATAACCTGTTTTAGATTTTCTTATGAGTACTTTTGCATTTTCTAAATCTACATCTGCGAGTAATAATTCTGCCGCTTCTCCTGCTCTTAATCCTAAATAATATAAGCAGCATAAAGCTGCTTTATCTCTCGTGTTGGTCGTGCTTTCAAGCAGGATTTGTATTTCCTCCGGACTTAATATTTCTATCGGTTTAATCTCCTTCTGAAACGTTTTACAGATGATAAGATCGGTTTCTTTCTGTTCTATGTTTTTCAGGTAATCTTTATAGATTTTTAATGCAAATAAATGGTTGTTGATGGTGTTGATACTCAAGTTTTTCCCGGTATATGTTTTATGCTTTCTCTGTTTTAAATAACCAATATATTCAGACGGTAAATTTCCTTTTTCTATATATCTTAAATGTTCTTTAACCATTGATAAAATCCCATAGACATTCTTTTTCTGATAGTTTCTAAGCTCTAAATATCTTCTAAATTCTTCCATGATTTACTAAGTATGATGGTTTTGCTTACTCAATATTTTAAATTTTGGGTCACCAAATAATTTATAATTGATAAATGATTAATAATAAGTGACTTATACAATCGTAGGTGTTTATTCTCGTGAACCATTGGCGAACCACTGTGACCCAAACCTATTTTTTATTTAGTCTTAAGTTCCTTAGTCTGCTTCAGTAAATAGTCTTTTATTTCTGCTCTAAGCTTCTGATAATTATCCCAATAACTTACCTTATAGCGGATTCCTGTATTATTAAATCCTCCAACCTGCTTAATATATTCCAGCTCTAAAAGTGTATTGATATACCGCTGTAACTGCGTTTTTGATAGATTAAATTCTTGTCTTATTTCTCTTTGTATAAAGTCTTTTTCAGCACTTTTTATAAACTTCTTCAATCTTTCAAAAAACTGTCTCAGACTTCCGTCTAATTCATCAACCTTTAAAACAATGCTCTCAAACAATACTTCTGTAGCCTGTTCTATATCTTCGATTTCAGTTATGAGATACGAGTTTCGGGTTTCGCGTTGATACTGATTTAAAAAGGTAACTTGTTTAATAACCGCTTGATACATTTCGTTGAGTCTCCTTATTTTATGAACCTTCTCAGGAAGATTCAGTTTTGTTGCATACGGATTGATCACTTCGTAATGCTTTAAATTTCTGACTAATTTCTGTATAAAACCGATTGCTTTCTCTTGCTCGTTTCTGTCGATTTCCCCTGCATTTCTCATGTTCTGATATTGGATGATTCTCTGTGTTTGTTCTTTGCTTTCATCAACTGCCAATAAAAAACTTCTGCTCATATTATCCTCATACGTTTCTCCTTTCGTGGTTGCTGATAAAGAACTGAACTGACCTTTCACGATTTTATGAGAAGATTTATTATTTCCCTTTTTATCTTTGATAGTAACCGAACTTCTTAATACCTGGTTTGATATAAATTCT
>NZ_JBMHFF010000012.1:0-1790 GCF_049166575.1 Chryseobacterium sp. GP-SGM7
CTTACCAATAAAAAGTTTAAAGATTTTTTTGCTAAAAACGCAGCCGCTTTATAAAATAAAAACCCATCGCAATTGCGATGGGTTTCTTTATTATCTGCCACACGATATAATCGTGCGGTAGCGGGGGACACCAAAGCTCATATATTTGCTACCATCGACGCTTTTATCAAAGCTTCTAAACTTAAAAATATTGCGGCAATGTAGTTCCGTTTCCGTATACAAAGCAGAACATCATATAACACACAAAAACCTCGCAAATTGCGAGGTTTTTTTATTATCTTCCACACGATACAATCGTGCGGGAGCGAGGGACTTTCTTATCTCTATAATAATTTATTTTTCAGAACCATCATGATTATAAACTTCAAGATTCCAATCTATCATAACTTCATCAATCCAATCAATGAAACTATCATTACATACTTCAACATCCTCAATATCTTCATATTCAATATCCCATTGCCAAAATACAACATGACATATTTCGTCCGTAATTTTAGATAAATCTAAACAATAATGATTTCCTTGTCCATCTGGTGAAAAAGGGAAAAAAAACTTTGGCATTGGATTCTCAGCTTCAAAATGTTCAAATTTATAAATCATATCCAAAGAACTTCCTTTTAATTCCTGCGACAACCCATAAACTTGTGTTCCTGCAAGTATAATTCTGTTATGCTTTTTTATAATATATTTAAAGTCTTCAGGAAGTTTATATCCAATTTCTTTTTCTAAATCTTCAATCCTAGAATCCAAAATAGATTCTCCTAAAAATAAAATTTCATTAGAAAACTTATATAATTCTTCAAGCCTCTTATTACATTCTTCTATTATTTCCATATTTAGTTATTTTCCGCTAGGATATTCTTTTTTCCAATATTTTTGTCTGGCAACATTAAACTTCTTTCGATCTTCTTTTGATAAAGGTTTCTGCCCTTTAGGATGATTCTTACTATAGTTGCCTTTTCCTCTATGGTCATGTGGATGCATTTCTTTAAAAGGACCTTCCGCATTTTGTCCTTCGTGATGAATTTCAACAGGCTTTCCATCTTTTTTAAAAGTTGGCGCATTCCCAGGTTTAGCGGGTGGATTTAAAGAATCTCTAGGGATTTTATCTTCATCAGGAATAGTTATTCCATTTACATCAGTTTCTTCGTCATCAGATTCTGCATTATCTGTATGTCTATACATCATTGGATCAATACGGGTTGGCTGATAGGTTTCATTAGTATCTATAAAATCGCCGATAACATACCATGAAGCAACCGCAAAAAAAGAGAACAACGCAAATTGAGCATTTCGTGACATCACACTAGCTGCAGCAACTGGAGAAACTCCCTTTGTAACAACTTCATCTATATCTGTAAATGTTTTTCCTCCTTCTAAAAGCTGTACAGTTGCTCCATCTATCCTATAAGATCCTGTTGGTCCAACATAATTCCAACCTTCAGGCGTATTGCTTTTTCTTGTAACATTTGGATCCCATCTATATCTATTGGTGGTCGGATTATGAATCCAGTCAGAGACTTCTTCGCCAGACATTCCCGTAGGATCAGCAAAAGTTATAGGGTTATTCCAAACGTAGCTGTACGTTTCCTGAGTGTATTGGCTTCGTGGATCTACCACACCCCATCTCCCAATATCCGGCATATAAAATCTTGCGCCGTAATCATACATTCCGTAGTCTACACTACTTTTCAAGATTTCTCTACTCAAGTTTTTCTTGCGCGAGGCTTTTCACTGTGAACTTCTTCGCTTGCTCGCTTTTCTCAAAAGTACAGTTTTTTCTTTTC
>NZ_JBMHFF010000013.1:0-1570 GCF_049166575.1 Chryseobacterium sp. GP-SGM7
AACCCATAATTTTTTTTTCAATTGAAAAGAAAAAACTGTACTTTTGAGAAAAGCGAGCAAGCGAAGAAGTTCACAGTGAAAAGCCTCGCGCAAGAAAAACTTGAGTAGAGAAATCTTGAAAAGTAGTATAGACTACGGCATGTACGATTATGGAGCGAGGATGTATATGCCGGATATCGGGAGATGGGGTGTCGTCGATCCTTTAAGCGAAAAATACAGAAGACATTCTACATATGCTTATGTTGTAAATAATCCTATTCGTTTCATTGATCCCGATGGAATGCAAGTTTGGCCACCTGAAGGTGGAAGTGATGGGCAGACTTGGAGTGACAGCGATGGAGATTTTGTCAATATGAATGGCACTTGGTATAAAGATGATGGTGCTTTGATGGGTTTTCTGTGGGGTTCTCGATACCAATCTGTAAATACAAAAAATACCGGTGGAACTCCAGGATATAATGGAAAGACAATGCTTCCTGATTCCTCATATGATTACACATATGATTTGATGCCGGGAAAAGAAGCTGATGACACAAACTATTGGAAGAACGGAGAAAGTGGAGTGATGGCTTCAAGATTTTTGGAAACTACCGGTAGAGATGCTACCGCTGTAGAAAATAGAACTACTACTATTGAAGCTGCTAGTATAGTTGTTACTACTGGTAAAGCTGGTAAAGGAGGAAGAGGATCTAATAATAGAACACCTGCACGTGATGCAGTTGGTGATCATACTGTTATTAATGAAAGAGGTTCAACGTCTTATAAAGTTAATCCTAATAACCCAAATAAAAACGATAAAGGAGTTGGTTTTGAAACAAGTAAAAGAGTTGACTACAAAGGAGCACCACATGTAAATAAGAAAACAGGTGTTAAAACGCCTACTCCACATGTCCAAGAAAATGGAAATGTGCGTCCTGCAATTCCAGGTATAGATATGCCAAGAAAAACGTTATAAATATGATAAATTGGTTGCAAAAATGGTTTAATGAACAGATAGATGGAAATTGGGAACATGAAGCTGTTTTAAAAATCGAAACGATAGATAATCCAGGATGGAGTTTAGAAGTTAATTTAGTACAAGGGTCTATCCCTTCTACTGAGTGGAAGCTATTTGAGGTTTCTGATGATAACTGGGTAGGATATAAATTCGAGGATAATACTTTTCATGCTTCAGGAGATCCGAATAAATTGAGTCTATTAATAGGTATGTTTAAAGAGTTGGTTGAAAAAAGTTTTATTGAAGATGATTTTATTAAAAAAGGAATACTTGAAAAATGACATTCTCCCCCGCTACCGCACGATTGTATCGTGTGGCAGATAATAAAAAAACCTTGCAAATTGCAAGGTTTTGTGTTTTATAAAGCGGCTACATTTTTATTAAAGAAGTTTTATTTTATATCATGCAACACATTAGAGAGCGCATCTTTCAATTTACGTTTACCGATAAAAGCATCGAGCATTGTGTAGATGGTTTGTTTTTCTTCGGGTGAAAGACTTTCCATTAAGGCTACTTTTTCCATCAGAGATTTATCTAAAGAATTAATTTCTTTGAGTTCATCGGTCGAAGCAA
>NZ_JBMHFF010000014.1:0-1397 GCF_049166575.1 Chryseobacterium sp. GP-SGM7
ATAAAAGCATCGAGCATTGTGTAGATGGTTTGTTTTTCTTCGGGTGAAAGACTTTCCATTAAGGCTACTTTTTCCATCAGAGATTTATCTAAAGAATTAATTTCTTTGAGTTCATCGGTCGAAGCAAAGAGTTCTGCAAGTGTTATTCCCATTGCTTTTGCGATACGTTCCAAAGTATTTACGGAAGGATCTGTTTTGCCATTTTCTATACGGCTGTATTGTGCAGTATCTAAACTTGCATTGATGGTTACTTCCTTTTGAGAAAGGCTTTTGGCAAGTCTTATTCTTTTGATGTTTTCCCCGATGTTCATATTATGGACTTTTACTACAACAAATTTAGCAAATAGTTCCATATTTGAAACGTGTTGTATTTTTATATTGTACAATAATACAATTTAATATATCTTTGCTCTATTGTAATAAAAGTCAAAAACTTTTCTCTATGGAAATCTCCGAAATAAAATCCCAGTTATCAATTGCTACAGTTCTGCATTATTACGGTTTAAAACCTGATAAGAACAATAAAATGTGTTGTCCGTTCCATGAAGATAAAACACCATCAATGCAGGTGTATTACAAAACACAAACTGCATATTGTTTTAGTTCTAATTGCAAAACACACGGAAAAAGTATTGATGTAATAGATTTTATCATGCATAAAGAGAATCGTACAAAGCACGAAGCAATTTTGAAAGCAGAAGATATTTTAAATCCGAGTTCGGGAAATCAAGAAATAAGTAAAGAACAGTTTCTTACCAATATGTTCCAATATTTTCGGAATGCAGTAAGCAACAGCAAGCCTGCAAAAGAATATTTAGGAAAGAGAAATCTCGATAATTCTATTTTAGAGATTGGCTACAACTCGGGACAGTTCCATCACGGGAATAGAAAAACAGAAGAATTAATAAAGCAATCTTTAGAAGTTGGATTATTATTAGATAAAGGAATTGTTGCGAGAACAGGAGAAAAAGCATTTAGTGTTTTTGGAAAATACGGAATCTGCTTTGCGCTCAGAAATAAAAAGAATGAAGTAACAGGATTATATTTTAGAAGTACGTTGAATGATGATAAAAACAAACATTTTTATCTGAAGAATCGTTTCGGAATCTATCCAAACTATCCAAAATCAGATACTAAAAAACTCATTCTTACAGAAGCGATAATCGATTGTGCAAGTTTACTCCAGATAAAAGAAATACGAGACAATTACAGTATTATAGCGTGTTTTGGAACGAACGGACTGAACGCAGAAATCTTAAACGCCATAAAAGAACTCAAAGAATTAGAAGAAATTATTTTCTGTTTTGACCAGGATAAAGCAGGAAAAGAAGCGGTTAAAAAATATGCAGAAGAATTTAAAAATTATAAAGTCTCAACGGTCGAACTTCCTAATAATG
>NZ_JBMHFF010000015.1:0-807 GCF_049166575.1 Chryseobacterium sp. GP-SGM7
TTCTCCTTTCGTGGTTGCTGATAAAGAACTGAACTGACCTTTCACGATTTTATGAGAAGATTTATTATTTCCCTTTTTATCTTTGATAGTAACCGAACTTCTTAATACCTGGTTTGATATAAATTCTCTCAGCGCATATAATGCATCTTCTTTTAAACCGTCCAGATCTTCAATGATTATGATCTTTTGGAACAGATCAAACTCGCCCCAATTATATAAACTTGATTCTGTAATTCTTGTAAATCTTAAAACGTCTTCTTGTGGCATTAAATCTGCAATTCTGCTGATGATATGAGTTTTTCCGCTTCCGCTTGAACCCTGTACTATTCCGTGCAACGGACTTTTATTTAAATAACTTATCGTGATTAAAAACAATAATAATCTGCTGTTTTCTTCTCCGATTATTCCTGCTTTTTCAATTAATTGATTCAGATTCTGAAGTAAATTTTTATCGCTTAAAAAATCCATAGGATTTCCCGCAGATTGCACAGATTTCGCAGATTTTTTTTCTTCTGTGACTGTGACTTTTTCGACTTCTTTTTTTTCAATTGAAAGAAAAATACCTTTTGCTTCTTTCTTATCATTATTTTCAATAGAAATCAGCGATTGCAAAGCAATTCTATTCTTCAATAATTCCAAAAATATTTCTTCATCGTGCAGTTGCAAAGTTTCATTTATATCATTATTAGGAAGTTCGACCGTTGAGACTTTATAATTTTTAAATTCTTCTGCATATTTTTTAACCGCTTCTTTTCCTGCTTTATCCTGGTCAAAACAGAAAATAATTTCTTCTAATTCTTTGAGTTC
>NZ_JBMHFF010000016.1:0-588 GCF_049166575.1 Chryseobacterium sp. GP-SGM7
AAACGCTGAATAAGGAGGAACTTTACAAAAATTCTGGTGAGTTTGTACTTCTTTTTGAGAAAACCGAGAATATAAAATCGACGTCATTTTTCAATTTTCAACCATTTATTTATCTGGTTTTTGGGATCATTATTCTCTATTCATTCCTGCAGTTTACCTGGTATGAAAGTATTTTCAACATTTTGTCTTTAGCTGGAGTTTATATTTCAGTAGAACTTTTTAATCAGAAATTTGGTCAGGAATCTGCTGTAGTCAGTAATATTTGTGGAGGAGCAGCGAATATTGATTCTCAAAGCTCATGTTCAAAGATTTTTTCTTCTGATAAAACTAATATTTTGGGTTTGAAGCTCTCCGATTTTAGCTTAATCTATTTCTTGGGAATTACACTGGTTGGACTTATTTTTCCGCAGGCACAATTTATTTTGCGAATTACTGCAATGATTTCGATTTTTGTGATCCTCTATTCTTTGTATGTTCAGGCTTTTGTTGAGAAGTCACTTTGCCGGGTTTGTCTGGTTATTATTTTTGTATTGCTCGGTCAGATCGCAATCAGTTCTGTTTATTTTAGTTGGAATGTATCTTTAGCTG
>NZ_JBMHFF010000001.1:0-1958001 GCF_049166575.1 Chryseobacterium sp. GP-SGM7
AGAATTTATATCAAACCAGGTATTAAGAAGTTCGGTTACTATCAAAGATAAAAAGGGAAATAATAAATCTTCTCATAAAATCGTGAAAGGTCAGTTCAGTTCTTTATCAGCAACCACGAAAGGAGAACTTTATGAGGACAATATGAATAGAAGTTTTATTGTAGCCATCAATGAAAGCGAAGAGCAAACCAAAAAAATTATTGATTATCAAAACCAGCGTGTCGCTGGACACATCAATAAAGAAGACGAACAAAAAGCGATAAATTTTATCCAAAAAGTAGTCAGAAACCTAAAGCAATATGAAGTCATAAATCCGTATGCAATGGAACTGCAATTGCCCGATAAAGTGAAGAATAAAAGGCGTTTGAACGAAATGGTGCAAAGTATTATTAAGCAGATTACGATTTTAAATCAGTATCAGAGAAAGCAAAATAATGAAGGAAAATTAATTACAGAAATCGAAGATTTAGAACAAGGAATTGAGATTTTATTCGAGAGTATTATTTTAAAGATTGACGAGTTGGACGGAAGTTTAAGACAGTTTTTAGAAAAGTTGAAGAAACGTTTTGAGCAAAGAGATTTTAACCGTTTTGAAGCAATGGAATATACCGGTTTTAAGAAAAGTCAATTACAAGTTTATTTGAATGAATTAGTACGATTAGAATACTTGAAACAGAAAGGTTTTGTAAACAAAGGATTTACCTATAAAATTGGATATAGTGATGATATACAAAAAGTTAGACAAGAATTGAAAGAACATTTTTATAAAATTATTGAAAAACTAAAATCGGACGCAAGCGGAAGCAAAACGGAAACAAGAGTTATTGAAAATCAATTAATTAACCATTAAAAACGCTTGTTTCCATTTTCCACAGAAAATGCAAAAGCAAAACCATCATACTTAGTAAATCATGGAAGAATTTAGAAGATATTTAGAGCTTAGAAACTATCAGAAAAAGAATGTCTATGGGATTTTATCAATGGTTAAAGAACATTTAAGATATATAGAAAAAGGAAATTTACCGTCTGAATATATTGGTTATTTAAAACAGAGAAAGCATAAAACATATACCGGGAAAAACTTGAGTATCAACACCATCAACAACCATTTATTTGCATTAAAAATCTATAAAGATTACCTGAAAAACATAGAACAGAAAGAAACCGATCTTATCATCTGTAAAACGTTTCAGAAGGAGATTAAACCGATAGAAATATTAAGTCCGGAGGAAATACAAATCCTGCTTGAAAGCACGACCAACACGAGAGATAAAGCAGCTTTATGCTGCTTATATTATTTAGGATTAAGAGCAGGAGAAGCGGCAGAATTATTACTCGCAGATGTAGATTTAGAAAATGCAAAAGTACTCATAAGAAAATCTAAAACAGGTTATCAGAGAGAAGTCCCGATCTATCACAAAGCTTTAGAAATATTTACAGATTATGTACAGATAAGAGAAGGTAAAGGAGAATGTTTTTTACAGGGATTAAAGGGAAATTTAACGACTTCCGGAATAGAGTTTATTGTAGAGAAAATCACAGAGAAAAGCAGTATTACAAAGAAAATATATCCACATTTATTACGTCACAGTATTGCAACCCATTTACTGAAAAACGGAATGGAACTCGAAAAAGTAAGTAGATTTTTAGGACACAGAAGTTTAGAAAGTACACAGAGATACACCCATTTATGAATGAATTTTTACAGTATTTAAAAGACAATTATCATTATACCGAAAACACAATTACAGAAAAGGAAAAGCAGGTTTTACTATGGAAAAATCTATGTTCCGGGAAACAGGATTTTGATAAAATAAACACTCAGGAACTATTAAAGATTATAGAATTACAGCAGAAAAAATATACATTAATTACGATTAATAATCAGCTCAAAACCATAGAACAATACTTTGAATATTTACAGTTTACAGGAAAAAGAAAAGATCATCCGCTAAAAAATTTTAGAATAAAAACAGCGAAGAAACCACTCATTACAGGATTTTTAACAGAAGAAGAATTACAGAATATTGAAAAAGAATTTAGAGAAAGAAAATATAAAAAAGGACAGTTTGAATTATTTGGAAAACGCAACAGAGTTATTGTAGGATTATTAATTTATCAGGGATTAAGTTCGGGATGTTTAAGAGAACTGAAAGTAAAAGATATTGATTTACAAAAAGGAATTATAAAAGTTCCACAAGCCACAGAAAGCCGGTTAAAAGAAAGAATCTTGCCATTGAAAGCATCACAAATATTAGAGCTTTACAAATACATGAATGAAGTAAGAACCGAATTATTACAAATCTCAAAAACGGTAAAAGAAACAGATAAGTTATTTATTGTCAGTGAGAAAACAAAATTTAGCAGCATCACTAAACAAATCCGGAAACAGATTAATATCGAAAATTTACAACTCATCAGAAACAGCAGAATAAATCTCTGGCTGAAACAATATAATTTAAGAGAAGTTCAGTACAAATCAGGATTTAGATATTTAAGAAGCCTGGAATATTTTAACCAAACCGAGCTCGAAAATCTGAAACAGGAAATCGAGAAATATCTGTCCTGAAACGCCACAGCAAATTACATAATCAAAATTATACGCAAATTGCCATCGCCAAACGTTGCCTTCCACTCCGCTGAAGCTACGTTACAGGCAAGCCAACCGCATTTTTGCCTATAATTTGGGATTATGTAAAATGCTTTCCTTTGCTTCGTGCAGAGCACTGCGCAGCCAACGCTCTGAAAGTTCTCCGACAGAAATTTTAGTCCATCAAACTACCGAAACCCACGAATCTCCCTTCGCCGACTTTTTCGTCTCTAATACAACGAAAAATATTAAAATGTGGATAAAGCCGGCGCTGAATCCCACCACTATTTTACCCACATTTTAACATTTTACAACAACACCGACAACGAAACAACTTTTCTTTTTCAATTGAAATTTTAGCAATCGAAACCCATAATTTTTTTTTCAATTGAAAAGAAAAAACTGTACTTTTGAGAAAAGCGAGCAAGCGAAGAAGTTCACAGTGAAAAGCCTCGCGCAAGAAAAACTTGAGTAGAGAAATCTTGAAAAGTAGTGTAGACTACGGCATGTATGATTATGGAGCGAGATTTTATATGCCGGATATTGGAAGGTGGGGCGTTGTAGATCCGTTGGCAGAAAAACACAGAAGACATTCTCATAATTATGCTGTGAACAATCCGATACGGTTCATAGACCCTGACGGTAGAGATATTAGAGAAACAACAAGTGGAACTACATATACTGGAGCAGATGCTCAAGCTGCATTTAGGTTCTTACAGAGTTCTATGGGATCTCAGAAGCCACCCAATGATTATATTTTTGATGAAAAAGGAAATTATGTTAGGACAGAAAAAAATAATCAGCCACATAGGTTAGTTGTAGAAAATTCAAAAACTAAAGACAGAACTAATTACAGTTTTGCGGATCCTAATGAAGATCCTAAACAAATAGATAGAGGTATTATAAATAAATTATTATTTGTTAGTGAAGCGGATATTGAGGGAATGCTTAAAGGACAGGGTGCTTTTGAATCCGGAAAATTTAATTTTGCCTGGGAAAGTCAAGGAGGAGGAGATTTTGATTATTCATATTCTGTTCTTCCAAATAAATATACTGAGGCAAGTTCAGATCCTTTAAACAGCTATTCTAATGCTCTTTTTCTACCAGAGGGAGATAAAACAGCACATAATCAAATGAATTTTGGAAATTATCTGTGGGGAGCTACTGGATATACAGTCGGTTTTGACTATTCGGGGCTTCAAATGGGAGCACACGCAAATAGTAAATTTAATTCACGAAGAAATGGATATGAATCTCAATGGGATTCTAAAGACGATCAAAGATCAATTGTATTAGGAGCTTTTCACGCAGCCCAACGTAATTATAGAGCAAAAAGAAAATGAGAAATATTTTTTTAATAATGTGTTTTATAAGTTTGATTAGTTGTAGTAAAACCGACTATAAAGAAAAATTTTCTAATCTTGAAAAGAAAAATTTTTCTGATTTTACGGGATACTCGATAACATATAGAAATGGATCATACTTAATAAGTAATGCTAATATAGAGAAAGACGATAAAAGAGTTTTCGTTAAAAGAGGAATGACGGGAAAGGTTAAGTATATAAAAGATATCAATAATAATATTGTTACTAAGTCTGATTTCGATATTAAATCTTTAGAAAAAATGTTGAATAAATTTGACAACTTAGATGTTGCGAATTTATCTGTAGATAATTTTGAAAATGTTCAATTTGCTTTCTTCTTAGATAAGTGTTCATATACATTTTTACATTTATCAACTAAAAGAAATCTGAAAGATTTAAACAAAACATATTTTGAAAAGTATAAGGATAATTGGTATTTGTATAAACAGTGTTCCAAGTAATAAGTTTATTATTTGAGAGAAAAAAATATAAACCCTCGCTCCCGCACGATTGTATCGTGTGGCAGATAATAACAAAACCCATCGCAATTGCGGTGGGTTTTTGTTTTATAAAGCAGCTGTAAGTCTCCCCAAAAACTGGACAATTTACAACCATAAAATTATTTACAAAAACAATTAATTTAGGTTATAAAAAAGTGCAGACTAATTCAGCAGATCTACAAAAGGTATATTTTCTTCAGATAAAAAGCATTTAGAATCATTCAAAATAATTAAACTTAAACTTTCCAACAACACCTTTTTTTAACTATTTTTACCTGATAATTTATCAATAACTTATGAAAAAAATAGTACTTGCCGGAATCATGACATTTGCAGGACTTCTTACAGCAAATGCACAGTGTAAAACAGTTTCCACAATTACAGAAAATTTTGATGCCTGGAAAGACATCGACAAATGCTGGACTGCACAATCAGGAAAAGCCATGCTTTATGCAAAAGATAAAAAAATAACTTTTTATTCAATGATGAGCCCTCGTGAAAATATGGTTTTGGTAACCCCAAAAATCAAAGCAGGAAACTATACATTGTCTTTTGATATTTCAGACAACGGAGGAGAAACCACCGTTGAAATATTGTCAGTTAACAATCCTGCCGATACAAAATCGTATGCTTCTATTGTAAAAGCTTCAAAAATAACAGGCGATAAAAAAACAATCAATATTTCTTTGAAAAAAGATGCGAGTTTAGGCTTAAAAGTTATGCTAAACGGAATTCATCAGGCTGTTTACGTAGACAATTTGTCTTTGAAACCTAAGAAATAAGTGCAAATTCTTTAGCAAAACAGATACAACAAAACCGTTATTATTAAGTAACGGTTTTTCTTTTAAACAAAAATATTTCAAAATATTCATTGCTTCTTGTTCTCCTTTAAAATCCTTTTTTCATACCTTTACTTTTACAATTTTTTTAGGTTTTGTCGCAGCTTTACAAAGAAGATAGTCCGTTTCAGGTGTTTATTTCGTTCAAAAAATATTTGGATGTGTTGGAGCATATCAGATATAACGACCGTTTAGAATACCGGGTAAATTACGCCGAATCTCTCATCGAAAAAACAAAAAATTTTCAGGAACTAAGAGATGGTTTTCAGGATCTTTCTCTGCTCGAAAAACACGAAGACCTCATCAGACTTTTATTGGCTGATCTTTTTCCGACGGGCTTAACGAAAAATGAGATTAAGGCGGCAAGTATTCCGTTGGCAAATATTACCTTCAATTACACGGAAAGATTTAAAAATATTTTAGCAGATGCCGGAACCGACTTTGAAATCAGGTTCAGAGAAGTTGATGAAGATGAGTTTTATATTTTCTGCTGTTGTCTCATTCTGCAGGTACATTTTAGTGCAGATTTGCGGGCTACACTTCCACTCTACTACGATATTCCGAATAAAGAAGGAATTATTAAACATTATAAAATCACGGTCAACTCAGATTTTACAGATGTTTATCCTGATAAAGATACTAAGATTCCGGATCAGGATACTGTTACAATGTTATTGGAAAATATCGACGACATCAGACTTTGGAAGAAACATTTTCCGCCTCAGTCATGGATTTTAAGCGGATTTGCCATTATTTCACTAATCGACTGTACTTCTGAAGTAGCATTGTCTGATCTGAAATCAACACTGATAAAAGTTGATCTTGAAAATCCTGCTCCGGACGAAAATTTAAAGGAAATTTTTAAATCTTATTTCGATGTTTCTGATTTGAATTTTGGCTTAATGCTTTTCAATCAAAAAGATAAAAAACTAGAAACGCTCCCGATTTACGAGAACGTTTTCACCAGTCATATTCTCGATTTTTGGCTGAATACCTTCGATGAAGAAGTACGAAAAACTGCTTTTGAAAACATCAACTACAATTCAAAACCGATTGTTATTTCCGATATTGATAAACTGGATGAAGAAGTAAAAAAAATGCCTTCTTTTGATATTTTAAAAAGTACAGGAATTCGCAGCTTTATGGTTATTCCGATCATGAAAGATGGCGAATTATTAGCAATAATGGAGTTTACTTCTCCGATAGCAAACAGCTTAAACGGTTTAAAATTAAAAAAAATGGAATCTTTCAGCGACATGATTCTATTTTCACTCAATCGTTTCAGTTTTGAAAGAAATAATCAGATTGAAGCGATTATTCAGCGTGAATACACCTCCATTCACGATTCTGTAGTCTGGAAATTCAGAAATGAAGCTGAAAAATATTTCAATGCTTTTTTATCTAAGAAAATTTATACTTTAAAGCAGATCTCGTTCAAAAATCTTACGCCGCTTTTTGGCTTTTCAGACATCAGAGCTTCTTCGGAAAAGCGTTTTAATCTGATGAAAGTTGATCTAAATCAGCAGTTGGAATGTCTTCATACCATTTTCACTTTAATTAATTCAGATTCAGAAAAATATCTTTTAGCATTAGAAATTTTTGAAAATGAATTAAATAATGAAATAAAAGCCGATACCGAACAAAGATTTCAGCGATTGCTGCGTGAAGAAATTCATCCTTATCTTCAAGGGAAATTGGAAACCAATGCAACGGAAGAAGTAAAAAACAAGATCAAAACCTATACTTCGCAAATAACTTTACAGAATCAGCTTTTCTACAATCAACGACGAAGTTTAGACGAATCGATTACTTTGGTGAACAGAAAACTGGCGGATGTTTTAGATAAAAGTCAGGTGGAAGCTCAGGAAATTTTTCCGCATTATTATGAAAGGTTTAAATCTGATGGCGTTGAACACAATCTTTATATCGGACAAAACATTTCTCCAGACGCAGATTACTCACAGAAAGATGTTCATCAATTGAGATTTTGGCAATTGGAGACGGTCTGTAATATGGAAATTGAGTTTCAGAAATTCAAACAAAATTTACCGGTTTCTTTAGATATTGCTTCGTTGATTTTTGTTTATAACGAAAAACTAGACATTCGCTTCCGAATGGACGAAAAACGCTTCGACATCGATGGCGCTCATAATTCTTATTATGAAATCATCAAAAAACGCATCGACAAAGCACACATCAAAAACTCTCAGGAAAGAATTACCTGTCCCGGAAAAATCGTGATTGTTTATTTCGGTCTAGAAAATCAGAAAGAATATCTTCAGTACATCAATACGCTTCAGAAAAAAGGTCTTCTAAAAAATGATGTTGAATTCCTTAAAGTGGAAGATTTACAGGGAATTTCGGGATTATTGGCGATTAGAGTTTCTATGATATGAAGTAAAATTCTCACAATTTCTTTGAGAATTTTACTTTATTAATTTTTTTGCTTATTGTTTAGTCAAAATAATATTTTGTGGCAAAGATATAGACCAATCAAAAGGTGATTGCCCCTGAATTGTTACTTTTGTTCCAGGCTTGTTTTTTAAGCTTAACAGTTTTATATGAGTAGAATCTATATATTCAATTTCAAACTCAACAAATTTGTTTTTCGATTTATGATAAATACCGCCATGTAAAATATTTGGAAAGCCATTCTTAGATCCTGCAACTACGGTATTTTTTTTATCAACATAATTTGTATTGGCAAACATACTAGAGTCCTCAATAGTAGATCCATTACTTACAAATTTATGAAATCCAATCACCCAATCAGAATGTACATTATCTGGAAATGGTAATAAAATATTTTCTTTTTTAAAAGTAAGCTTTAAACTATTATTTCCATTCTGCCAAAGCCAAGTTCCCATGAACTTGTCTGCATTAGGATCTAAAATATTATCTCCAGATTGTGGTAAAGTGTTTTGTGCATTGATATCAATCATAAATAATGCAAAGATTAAGAATATTATATTTTTCATTTTATTGTTTTTAATTACAGTTAGTTGGTATAATATTGTTATTTTGATCTAATTGTAGAGATTGCCAGTTTTGCATATCTGGTGATCCTTTTAATACTTTCAATCCGCTCATACTGCTTTCTATATAATGTAAAAAACTTCTCTCATTTTCGGTTGCTGAGTTTGTTTCTGTAATTTTAAATGTATCATTATACATCTTAGAATAATTATATAAAGTTAATTCATCAAAAGTATTACCCGTAAATAAATTATCTGCAAACGTCTGGAATTTAGCAGGATCATCTATGATCATCATATATTGTGTTCCGGAAGCTGTTACTACACCGATTACAAATGTATTCAATTTTTTAATAGAGTTATTTTTTAAAAATACTGCAATAGAAAACATATCATCAGGAGAAAATATGGATAATAATCCGGTGTAATGACTGTGAATATATCCATCAATTTTATCATTTTCACCTATACTAAAACCAATTCCTGCTTTTCCAGGTAATCCCTCGACAGGAAATTCATAAACAGTTCCTGCTGCTTCAGCTAAAATATAACCATGCTCTTTGTTATCATTAGTTTTACCTTTTAGCGTATTCATGTAGGATTTTGTCTGTGCAGATTTACCTATTTTAGTAAGCTTCTCACAAGGTGTTTCCTCCTCTTCTTGTGGCGCTTCGCCGCCTCCCATTCCGGGATATGGGTAGCCGCCATCATCACCGAGACCACCACCTTCACACTGCCCAAATTCATTGATCACTCCTACACATTCATCTGCCAATTGTTTGCATTTAATCACAGATACGCTATGCCATTCCCCTAAACCCGAAGAAGGATCAGGATTGCTCTCATCATAAGGAAGCCAGATAGACATCCATTGTCGGGTACAGGCTATCATATCGGTTTGGGCGATGTTTCCGTCGGGTATTTCTGCTTTTTTATATTTTGCAAAAACAAGACCTTGAAAAAACAGAAGATCACTTTCTTCGTGGGTGTACCAGATAATGATAAAAACCTCCATTTAGGAGGTTCTGGTATTACTGTTTCGTCAATACAATATTATTTGGTATATCAATAGACCAATCTGTAGGTGTTTGTCCTGGTTTAATAAATCTTGCGCCTTCTTGATTTTTAACTTCTACTATTTTAATGTGAGTCGGATCAATATATAATATTTTCATGATTATATTTTTATTTTTATGACTCATAAATACCACCAATAGATTTGGATCATTATTTTCTGTGCCAGCTACAAAAGATTTTTTCCCATCTATAAAATTTGTAGTACTGTAAATAGTTTTATCTTCTGTTATCTGTCCATTTTTATATATTTTATGAAAACCGATTATAGTATCATCAATATAATTACCACTTTTAAGAAGTGATACGCCATTCTCTTTTTTCATAATTAATGTAAGACCATTTGCTGTATCTCCCCATTTCCAAGTTCCCACAAATTTATCAGCATCTGGATCGTGATGATAAGTAACATTTTGAGCATTACAATTTTGTAAACAGCTAAATATAAATATTACACTTAATAATAAAATTTTTATTTTCATTTTTTTAATTTTAGTTACATGGTTTGGGATCAACTTGTCCATTTTTTAATTCTAATTCAGACCAATCATTTGAATTATTGGAACCTTTCAAAACTTTTAATCCTGAATTTTGTTCTGATAGAAGTTTTAAAAAACCTACTTCATTAGCAGCTGCTAATCCATTATTTTTAATGTTATAAAGATTATAATGTAATTTTCCATAATTGTCAGTATATTGTTGATCAATCTCCCCATTAGGTAATAGAAACTGTTGTGAAAAAGCAGCAAAACTTGCAGGATCATCTATTACCATCATATACTGGGTATTAGATGCTGTTACAACACCCATCACAAAAGTATTTATATCTCTGATGCTGCCGCTTGCATATATTGCGGAGAATGATGCAATATCTGCCGGTGAGAAAATAGATAATAATCCTGCATAGTGCGAATGGATAAAGCCATCAATCTGTCCTCCTGAATAAGAAATATCAATACCTCCTGCTCCTGTTTCTCCTTCTTTAGAAATATTACTGATCTGCCCATTAGATTCTACAAGGATTTCTCCGAATTCTTTTGTAGAGTTAGTTTTTGTCTTTAAATTTTCAAATAAAGATTTAGTTTTCGTGTGCTTTCCTATTTCCTGTATTTTCTCACAAGGTGTTTCCTCCTCTTCTTCTTGTGGTGCTTCACCACCTCCCATTCCGGGATATGGGTAGCCACCGTCATCACCGGGACCACCACCTTCACATTGCCCAAATTCATTGATCACTCCTACACATTCATCTGTCAATTGTTTACATTTAATCACAGATACGCTATGCCATTCCCCTAAACCCGAATTAGGATCAGGATTACTCTCATCATAAGGAAGCCAGATAGACATCCATTGTCGGGTACAGGTTATCATATCAGTCTGGGCAATATTTCCGTCTGCCATTCCCACTTTTTTGTGCTTTGCAAAAACAAGACCTTGAAAAAAATTAAGATCACTTTCTTCTTGGGTGTAGTAAAAGTAGATATTTTTTCCGTGTCTGGGTACTTTCAGTACAGAAACTACTTTTCCGTTGTTTACTACAGGTACAGCTACAAAGCTTTCATCGAAGCTGTCTACTGTGGTGGCAAAGTTCCAGTAAGGGATGCCGTTTACTTTTTTGATGTCTGCTTCGTTTTCGGCATAGACTTTCATTACATTTTTAATGTATTTCTCATCCTGCTTCCAGAGACTTTTGTTGGTGTATTCTGTAGAAGTAGAATCAGATGATGAAATGATTTCATCGTGAATACAGGAGTGCAGTGACAGTGTTGTCATAATAATCAGGCAGAGCCTGAGAAATAAATTTTTCTTCATATCATTTGATGTTTTTTTAGTTGTGTAAATATAAATAATTTCCACAAACGTAAGAATAAAAGTCAAAATAAAAGTAGGCAAATTTGTTTACTCTTAATCAATTACAAAATCCAAATTTTACTCTGTGAGGGATTTGGATTTTATAAGATTGCAAAATATTGGAAGAAGACTCCAAGAATTGCGTCTGCAAAAAAATCTCACCCAAAAAGAACTGGCTTTTTTAGTTGATGTAGAAATCTCTCAGATTACAAGAATAGAAAGAGGTATCATAAACACTTCAATCCTCAATCTAATGAGAATAGCCGATGCTTTAGAAATATCATTAAGTGACTTTTTTAAAGATCTGTAAAATTACAGCGTCAAAAAAGCATATGCAAAAGAAAGCACTGAAATTATAATTCCCGCCATAAAAATCTGATACGTCACTGAAAGAAGCTTATATTTTCTGTCTAAAACCTTACCCAAAAAGTACAAATCTTTCGTCATAGAATCATAAATATAATCGCGGTCTTTAATCAAATCATGCATCGAACCCAGATAATCATCAAAATTCATCTGATGAAAATTCCCGAAGAACAGAAGATTTACTTTTCGGTCTGCAACATCCTGTTTTGTGAAATTGGTTTTCGTTACATTCGGTTTGGTTGAAAGAATTGCAAAAATAATCGTTAAAACGCTTGATATCAAAAGGAAAAAAGTAGGAATAATCAAATGTGTATTTTTTGGAGCATCCAATTTAGGAACCAAAACAGAAAGACAGACCGAAATAATAATTGCGTTTACAGAAAGCAAAATATTGGCTTTACTGTCTGCAATATCACTTAATCTTGTATGATTATTTAATGTCACTCTGAACAAAGTATCAACACTTCTGTCAGATTTTTGGTCTTTTTCTTTTTTATCCTCTTTCTTGGGCTTCTCTTCTTTGTCAATCTTTTTCTCCAGCTTTTTTACGTTCTTCATTTTCAAAGGTTCCCAATTTTCTTTGGCATAATCTGTGAAATATTGATGCTTATTTTTTAGAAAATCAACATTCATCTCATTCCATTCATCATTTGAAAAGCACATTCCGCCTGTCAATTCCCACTCTTTGCGTAAAGCTTCAGCAGAATCATTGTAAAACGGACTTGCAAAATGACTGAAATCTGCATCTTTCATGATCTCTTCCAAAAGTCCTTGAGGTTGATGATATTTTTCCGTTGCCAGAATCAGCGTAGAAACTTCGTCAATATATTCATCAGAAAAATTATCTTTTTTCAGAAATTCTTTCATGATGACTGCACTCCGTTTTTCGTGACCTTCCGCATTACAATCGGTAAAACCAACATCATGAAACCACAGTGCTAATAATACTTTTTCTCTTTCAACTTCAGATATATCGGTGTGTTTTATAATCTCATCTGCTTTCTGAACAGCGTATGTAGTATGGATAAAATTATGATAAAAGTAAACAGAAGATAGTTTATCTTTGAATAAGTTTTCAACATAATTTTTAGCTTTGTCTAAGATGTTCATCACCAAATTTTTCTTAATGTAAATGTATGAATTTATCCTTTAAATCTTATTTAAAAAAAATATCACCGGCAGGAAAAACACTTCTCCTTTCAGTACTTCTTTTATCTTGTGCTACCTACAACGTAAAAAAGGGCAAAAACTTACATGAAATACAAAAATCTGCACAAAAAACAGACAATGATTTCCAGATTTTCTTAGTCGGAGATGCAGGAAATGCTGAAGAAGTGCAAGCTCAGCAAACTTTAGATTTTCTTAAAAATAAAATAGATTCTGCAAACAGCAATTCGATGCTGATATTTTTGGGCGACAACATCTACCCTCTCGGAATGCCGAAAGAAAGCGATAAAGATTATCCTTTGGCAAAACAAAAAATGGAAAATCAACTTTCTATTACCAAAAATTTCAAAGGCAAAACATTGGTTATTCCCGGAAATCATGATTGGTATCATGGTTTAGATGGATTAAAAGCTCAGGAAGAATTTGTGAAAACCTATCTCAATGATAAAAAGTCTTTCTTACCTAAAAATTCCTGTCCGATTGATGATATTAATTTAACGAAAGATATTAAACTCATCGTTGTAGATTCTGAATGGGCATTGATTAATTGGGATAAACAGCCGGGAATCAATAAAGGCTGCGACATCAAAACCAGAGAAGATTTTTATACAGAATTTAAGGATTTAATTACAAAAAACCAGGACAAAAGAATCATTGTTGCGCTTCATCATCCGGTAATCAGCTCGGGAGTTCATGCCGGATTTAATTCTGCTAAATCTCATCTTGCAGCTTTTAAAGGAAAAGTTCCTGTTCCCGGAGTTGCGACTGTAATCAATACGCTGAGAAGTTCTTCCGGAGCCAGTATGGAAGACATCAGCAACAAACATTACGCAGATTTTGCCAACAGATTAAAAAGTATTGTTCAGGATAAAGAAAATGTGATTTTCGTTTCAGGACACGATCACAATCTACAGTATCACGAAGACAGGAATATCAGACAAATTATAAGCGGAGCAGGATCAAAAACTGATCCTTCAACCATTGTTGAGAAAACTGATTTTTCTTACGGCGGAAGTGGATTTGCGGTTTTAAATTTAAGAGAAGATCAAAGCTCAGACGTTGAATATTTTTCAACAAAGAATAATAAACTGGAAAAGCTGACCCAGATTTCCGTTATTTCTAAACCGAATGTATTTGAAAATAATTTTCCTAGTTCAATTCCTGCAAGTTATACTTCAACAGTGTATGCAAAAAAATCTACTCAAAAAGGAAAAATTTACCGCTGGCTTTGGGGAAATCATTACAGAAAATATTATGCACTCCCGATCAATGCAAAAACCAAAGACCTTTCAGATCTCAACCCCGGTTATTCACCTTTCAGAGAAGGTGGCGGAAATCAGTCGAACAGTCTTCGTCTGAAAACCAATGACGGACAGGAATTTGTAATGCGCGGAATCAAAAAAAGTGCAACCCGTTTCTTAAATGCACAGGCTTTTAAGAAAAACAGTTTTGGCAACGAAATAAACAATACTTTCCCTGAAAGATTTCTTCTTGATTTTTATACAACCAATCATCCTTTTACAGGCTTTGCCGTTAATAATATGATTGATAAACTTGGAATTTTCCACAGCAACCCTGAATTATTTTATATTCCAAAACAAAAATCTTTAGGACGGTACAATCAGAATTACGGGAATGAATTATACATGATCGAGGAACGTTTTTCTTCTGATCCCAAAACTTTGCAGTCGCTAGATAATGCTGTAGATATTCTTTCAACTTCCGATGTCCTGAAAAATATGCGGAAAGACAGCAAATATTCTGTCGATCAGGATTTGTACATCAGAGCAAGAATTTTTGATATGCTGATTGGAGATTGGGATCGTCATGAAGATCAATGGAAATGGGCAGAATATAAAGTTGGAAATAAGATTGTTTACAAACCCATTCCGAGAGACAGAGATCAGGCTTTCAGCAATTATGACGGTGCTGCTTTCTATTTCATTATGAATATTCCGATGATCCGTCACATGAAATCTTTTAAAGATGAAATAAAAAATGTGCGATGGGTAAACATGGAGCCTTATCCATTAGATTTAATTTTACTGAAAGGTTCTACAGCGCAAAACTGGAGTGATCAGGCTAAATTTATTCAGCAAAACCTTACCGATGCCGATATTGAAAATGCATTTAAAAATCTTCCGAAAGAAGTTCAGGATGAAACAATTGCTGATATTCAGAGAAAATTAAAGCTGAGAAAAGAAAAAATTGAAGCAAATGCCATTGAATATTACAATATTCTTCAGGAAAAAGTTCCGTTGGTGGGAACTTTAGATAAAGACAAATTTGTGATTGTTAAAAATGGAAATTCAGTTGAAGTAAAACAATATAAACTCCATAAAAATAAACCTGAAGAATTAGTTTTTGAAAAAACTTATGATGGTAAAAAAACAAAAGAACTTTGGATTTACGGTCTGGATGATGACGATATTTACGAAGTTTCCGGAGATGGAAAATCTAAGACCAATATTCGTTTGATTGGAGGATATAACCATGATCTTTACAATGTTTCTAATGGCAGAAACGTTAAAATTTATGATTTTAAATCTCAGAAAAACACGTATGAAACCAAAGGTGCTGCGAAACACATTTCCGATGATTATGACGTAAACACTTATAACTGGAAGCATCCTAAATACAATTTCTTTGCAGGTTATCCGAATGCTAATTTCAATCCGGATGACGGCGTTATTTTAGGAATTGTTGCTAATTACACGACCAATAATTTCATTCGCGACCGTTTTACACAGAAACACAGTGTAAGCGCTAATCTATATACTGCAACAGGCGGATTTAATCTTGGCTACAAAGGAATTTTCAAAAAAGCCGTTTTTGGTTGGGATGCCGGAATTGATGCAACGTATACTACTCCACATTTCGCAAGAACATTTTTTGGTTTAGGAAATGAAAGTGTAAATGATGCTGATGAAGATAACCGTGATTATAACCGCGTAAGAATATCACAGATTAAATTGGCACCTTCCATTTCAAAAACAAGCTGGCTGAATTTAAAACATCAGTTTCAGTTAACATTTGAAAATTCTAAAGTTCAGAGAAATGAAGATCGATTTGTATCTGTTTCTCCGGATGTGAGACCTGAAAATTTCAACGATCAGCAATTTGGTGGAGCGAATTATACGTTTAGCTTCAAAAATTTTGATAACAATGCTTTTCCAACTTTAGGTTTGGAATTAATTTTAAATGCCGGTTGGAAAGCCAATCTTCAGGAATTTAACAGAAATTTCGCAAGCTTTCAGGCAACGATGAATCTTTTCAGAAAAATTGATAAAAAAGGAAAATTTGTTTTCGCCAATTCGACGAATGCCATGATTATTAACAGTAATAATTTTGAATTTTATCAGGCTGCAGCCATCGGTGGAAACAACGGAATGCGGGCTTACCGAAATGAAAGATTTGCCGGAAAATCTTATCTGGTGAACAACGCAGAAGTTCGTTGGGATTTTGGAAGAGTGAGAAATAACATTGTCCCTACCAATATGGGTATTTTAGTTGGCTATGATTTAGGAAGAGTCTGGATTGACAAAGAACAGTCAGACAAATGGCATCAAGGTGTCGGTGCAGGTTTTTGGCTGGATATTCTGGAATCTTTCTCAGCTAAAATTCAGTATTTTACAGGAGAAGATGGCGGAAGAATTTCCGGTGGTGTGGGAATGAATTTCTAAAAACTTGATATTTTATTCTTACATATTCAAACCTTCAAGGTTTTAAAAACCTTGAAGGTTTCTTTTTCTCTAACTTATTTTAATTCAAAACGATAAACATTTCCACCTTCTTTTTTATCCTTTTCATCGGCAATCAGCAAAGTTTTGTCATCAATGAAAACGATGGCTTCTTTTTGTGAATTGTGTTGCAAAGGTATTTTTTGAATTCCAGCAGAATTAAAATCATCCGCTGTAAATCCTGAAAGCACATGAATGTTTTTATGCGTTAATAAAACAATCTGGTCTTTAGAATTTATCGCAGCTGAAGTTATGGCAGCATCGTTATAACCTCCTTCCAATTTTAATTTACCAATTAATTTTGCTTCAAAATCGCCTTCTTTATTCGGAATTCGGAAAACCAGAAAAGTCCCGTCAAAACCTTTGCTCCGATTTTTGGTAAAAAGATAAAAACTACCGCCTTTTTCTATAAAAGCTTCACAATCATACAATAAATTTGATTTTTTAGGAGGGAATTCAGTTTGTCCTTCGTAATGAAACCTGGTTGTCTGTAAAACCTGAGTTGATTTTTGAGAATTTTCTTTTAAATCTAATTTTATGATGGAAAGATTCTTTCTGTCATTTTCGTTATTTCCGAAATCTCCGATGTAGAAGTTTCCTGTTTTATCTTTTGTAATGTCTTCCCAATCGTTGTTTTCAGTATTTTCAACCAAAACATCGGCAATAAGATTTCCTTTTAAATCTAAACCATACACTACATTTTTATTTCCGGCATCTTCAATCGCCCAAATTGTTTTCTGGTCTTGAGATAGTGCAATTCCGGAAACTTCTTTGAGCTTTTTAGGAAGAGAAAATTCTGTTTTTAAAGCATTATTATTTGTTGCAGAATCCTGCGCTTTCGGATTACAGCTTAATAAAAACAAAACGAATATATAGTTCAATTTCATGATTTATTTTTTTAATTAAAAAATTTGTGACTCAAATTTAAACATTAAGGTATTTAAGTTGATAAGATTTTTTAAGTTTCAGGTCAATCTGAATTTAGTTGAATGCACTTAATAAATATCTCAGATATCTCCTTAAACTATTTATTTAACCTATAAATTATTCTTAATGGTTCAAAGATATTTTCTAAATCTTAAAAGTTAGTTTTTGTCTTGAAGCTTTGCTTTTTCCCACAGCACATCCATTTCATCTAAAGTCATATCGGCTAGTTTTAAATCTGCCTCAGCTGCAAGCTGTTCCATTTTCTGAAATCTCGAAATAAATTTAATATTAGTTCGCTCTAGTGCTGAATCCGGGTTTAAACCTGAAATCCGCGCATAATTGATTAAAGAGAAAAATACATCGCCCAATTCCTGTTCTTTCTTATCTAAATCAGTTTCCGCATGGAATTCCTGAATCTCTTCATCCACTTTTTTCCACGCATCTTCGGCATCATGAAACTCAAAACCGATTCCTTTTACTTTATCCTGAATTCTGTAAGCTTTTACCAAACTTGGCAAACCTTTCGGAACACCGCCCAAAATAGACTTGTTACCTTCTTTCAACTTCAGTTTTTCCCAGTTCTGTTTTACTTCTTCTTCATCTTTCACCTGAATATCGCCATAAATATGAGGATGGCGGAAAATGAGTTTTTCATTTAACGAATTAATAACATCAGCAATATCAAAACTTTCTTTTTCAGAACCAATTTTTGCATAGAAAACCAAATGAAGCAACACGTCGCCCAATTCCTTTTTTATCTCCAATAAATCTTCCTGTAACAATGCATCAGAAAGCTCATAAGTTTCTTCCAATGTTAAATGACGAAGCGTTTGCAATGTCTGCTTTTGATCCCACGGACATTTTTCACGCAAATCGTCCATAATATCTAATAATCTTCCGAAAGCTTCGAGTTTCTCTTGTCTGGTATTCATTTAATTGAGGTTGAGATTAAGGTTTAAGTTAAAAGGAAATACAAATTTAAGGTAAATCTTCTTTATTGTAATTTTTGCCTTGAAAACAAAAAAACCTCATCATTTCTGATAAGGTTTAGTATTTAGAAAGAGGAAATGTTATCCCATTTTTCTGTGTGTACTTTTTGTAGCCGCTTTAGCTCCGGTACTTGCTTTCACTTTTGGAGTTGCAGGTTTGTCTGCTTTAGGAGCTGCTTTTTTTGGAGCGTCTTTTTCAATGCTTACTTCTTCGCCAGCTTCACCTTCTACAGTTTCTGCTTCTGCTTTTACGAAGCTTTCAGGAGTGATATATCCCGCTTTGTGAAGAATGTTATACCACTGAGCCAATTTTTTAATATCCGAAAAATAAACTCTGTCTGTATCGTAGTTTGGAAGAGACGCAGTCATAAATTCTCTCAACTCATCTTCAGTAGATTTGTGAGAAATAGTTTCTTTGTAGTCGTTGTTTTTAGCGATATTTTCGAAAACTTCAAACAAAGGAACTTCTTTATCAAAAGTAAACATAGCAATATTATCCAACAAGCTCACCTGACTTGAATTACCAATACTTACCTTCTTTCTTGTAGTAACTTCTTCAATGATGAATCCGTTTTTCAACTGCGATACCAACTTATACAAACCTGGTTTTCCGGAAATTGAAATTATTTTTTCTAACAGCATAATTTTATTTTTTTAATTTCAGTAAAAGCTATAACGCTTTTTATATTAATATATTTCTTAGTTTAAATTATTTTGGGAATCTCATTTTATAGCTTATCGAAACCTCACCCTGCGTGATTTTCGTCAGTTTTCCCTTTACCAGCTTTTTCTTCAGCGAACTTAAATGATCGGTAAAAAGTGTCCCTTCAATATGATCATATTCGTGCTGAATTACGCGAGCTCTAATATCGGAAAAAGTTTCTGTATGCTTCACAAAATTTTCGTCGTAATATTCGATTAAAATTGTGCTTTTTCTTTTCACATCTTCTCTCACATCAGGAATCGAAAGACAGCCTTCATTAAATTTCCATTCTTCTCCCGATTCTTCAAGAATTTTTGCGTTGATGAAAACTTTTCTAAAATCTTTCAGCTCTTCAGCAATATCTTCATAGTCGTCATCTTCTGCCAAAGGCGTTACGTCTACGATAAACAATCTGATATCTAAACCAATCTGTGGTGCAGCCAAGCCAATACCGTTTGCGCTGTACATGGTTTCAAACATATTATCGATCAGTTCCTGCAGATCCGGATAATTTTTGTCTATCTCTTTTCCCGTTTTTCTTAAAACAGGATCTCCAAAAGCTCTTATTGGTAAAATCATCTTGTTTTTTGTTCTAAAAAATTCTGCAATATGATGGTTGCACTTACTTTATCTACTAATCCTTTCTGTTGTCTCTGTTTCTTGCTTTTTCCACTTTGAGAAATAAAAAACGAAGCCATTTTGGAGGTAAATCTTTCATCAAGACGATGAACTTCAATATGCGGAAATTCTTTTTTAAAGTTTTCAATAAAACCTAAAATATCTGTCTCCACTTCCGAAATATTACCTTTCAAATCAACGGGAAGACCTACAACTGCAGCATCAACTTTATTTAAGCTAAAATATTTCTTAAAAAAATCCATCAGAAAACGAGTTTCCACAGTATCCAGTCCGCTTGCAATAATCTGCATATCATCGGTTGCTGCAATACCACAGCGTGCCTTTCCATAGTCAATTGCAATAATCTGTCCCATAAGTCTGCAAATTTAAGAAATTTTACTCATTTTATTCCTAACACAGTTTTTTTTATAAATCATAGTTTTTTACATTATTTTTTTTATAATTTTATATATTCCAAACTCAAAACTATGAAGCAACTGATACTCGTAAGACATGCAAAAAGCGACTGGCCAGAAGAAACAAATGATTTCGACAGACCTTTGGCAGATAAAGGTTTACAAGATGCGCTGAAAATGTCTAAATTCTTAAAAAACAACAGTATTGGAATTGATTATCTGGTTTCGAGTCCTGCAGTAAGAGCTTTGAATACCTGCAAAATTTTTAATCAGACCTATCATTTAAGCTTTGGAACCAACGATAAATTATACAATCCTTCTGAAAATAATTTCCAGTCTGTGATTTATGATTTGAATGATAACCTGAATTCTGTTGCGTTCTTTTCACACAACAACGGAATTTCTAATTTTGCCAATTCTATTTCCGAGGATATTTTTCACTTCCCAACTTGCGGTGTTGCCGGTTTTCAGATTGAGTGTGATTCCTGGTCGCAGTTTGATGGAGCAAATAAAAAATTGCTTTTCTTTTATGAGCCGGGTAAAATTTAAATAAAAGCAGATTTCCAAATATAAAATTTCATTTAAGTTTTGGCTAAAGCCAATTCGCAATACAAAAGAAAAGACGGGCTAAAGCCCGTCTCTATTGATAAAAATTATCATTTAATATTTTTGAAATTTTATTTTCTTCTCAAATCCAGATCATCAAAATCAAAGCTGAAATCTGTCACATCAGAAATCGCTTTCATCTTTGCAGATTCTGCCTTTCCGTTTTCATCATAATTAAAAATCAGATAAGCATCGGCATCATAACTTCTGTCATCCCATTTGATGATAAAGGTATTGTTTGAAAAAGGCAGCAATTCGCCTTTTAATCTTGGTGAGTTTTTACAAGAAATTCTGTACGTATTTCCCTGTTGAACAATTTCTACATCTCCAAACCACTGATCGTTGTATTTCCCAACAAATTGCTCAGCTTTTGGCTGTAGATTTTTTTCTTTTTTGAATGCTTCAGATTTTGCAAATGCTTCTTTTTTCTGCTTGTTATATTCTGCTTCCACTTTCTGCATTCTGTCGCCGTATGTTTTTAGCCAGTTTCTGTCGGCAATTCCTAAATACGAATCCTTAACTGTATTGGTAATTGTATTGAAAGCTGCACCAGACTGTTGATTGGTTAAAACTACAATCCCAAGTTTCATATCAGGAATTAAAGTAAACTGAGTGACCGTGCCAATTAACCCACCTGTATGCTGAATTTGTTTATGACCTTTTACATCACTTAAAAACCAACCCAATCCGTATCCATAAAAACTTGTATCATAAGGATTTTTCATCGCCACTCCACCTGGAATCTGCAGATTCCAAAGCTGCTGAACATTTTTATCGGATACTAATTTTTTCCCATCTTTTGTCGTAAAATTATTCAAAAGAAATTCTGCCCAGATCGTCATATCTTTGATGTTGCTCATAATTCCGCCTGCTGCGTTTCCTGTTTCGTTCCAATCGTGAGGAACAGCAATTGCTTTTCCGTCAACAGGAGCATGAGCGTCAATTTTGTTGGCAACAGTTTTTGCTCTGTTGTAACTTCCGAAACTCGAAGTCATTCCTACAGGTTTCATAATTCTCTGCTCAATAAATTCGGCCCAGCTTAATCCTGAAATCCGCGTAATCACTTCTCCAGCAACGATAAACATAATATTATTGTAATCTAAAGTTGTTCTGAACGGATTTTCAGGTTTTAAATATCTTACATTATGCACAATATCATTTACGGATAAATTTCCACCTTCCGGAAAAAACATCAGATCTCCCTGTCCGAGTCCTAATCCCGCTCTGTGAGTCACCAAATCTTTGATGGTCACATTTTGCGAAACATAAGGATCGTACATTTGAAATTCAGGAATATATTTTGAAACTTTATCGTCCCAATTCAGTTTTCCTTCATCTTCTAAAATCGCCAAAGCTGTACAGGTAAAACCTTTTGAATTCGATGCAATTCCAACTAAAGTGGTATCATCCATTGGTTGTTTCGTCGTTAAAGAGCGTACACCAAAACCTTTTGAGTAAATAATTTTTCCGTCTTTAATAATTCCAACCGACATTCCCGGAACATCGAAAGTTTTTAAAGTATTTTGAATTAATTCGTCTAATTTTTTTTCTTCAACCTGCCCGAAAGAGATGAAAGAAATAAGAAGAAAGAATAAAGAGAAGTTACGCTTCATTATTTTTAAAATTTCTCCAAATTTAATCAATTCAGTATTATTAAGTAAATTTGCGACTTATTTAAACCGTAAAAGAAACAAAAGATTTTAGTTTGTTATAACATTTTCAAAAGCTCACAAAAAGTAATGTCAATAATTTTGTAAACTTTTGAAATTCCATCCAATTATTTCTTTTGTCTCTTTTGCGGTAAAAAAATTAACAATGACTAAAATCCTTCTCCTCTCCGATTCTCATTCTTATATGGATGACAGAATTTTAGATTATGCAAAACAGGCTGATGAAATTTGGCATTGCGGAGATTTTGGAAGTTTTGAAATCATTGAGCAGCTTGAAAAAATAAAACCCGTAAAAGGAGTTTACGGAAATATTGACGGCGCAAAAATCCGTTCTGAATTTCCTGAAGTGTCAAGATTTTTTTGTGAAAAAGTGGAAGTTTTAATGATTCACATCGGTGGTTATCCGGAAAAATATACCCCTTTAGCAAAGAAAGAAATTTCAGAAAAGGCTCCGAAATTATTTATTTCAGGGCATTCTCATATTCTGAAAGCGATGTATGATGATAAAAATAAGTTGCTTCATCTCAATCCCGGAGCTTGTGGAAAACAGGGATGGCATAAAATGAGAACAATGATGCAGTTTGTAATTGACGGTGAGAAAATAAAAGATTTGGCAATCATTGAATTGGGATCGAAAGTTTAATTTTAAAAACACAAATATCACAAATGCTTTCACGAATAACACTAATGATTTCGTGAATGTTTGTGCTAAAAATTTTGTGTAATTAGTGGTAAAAAATGAAAATTGGCGATAAAGTTTCGGTAGTAGATGAAGATTTAAGTGGAGTAATTACTTCCACTAAAGAAAATATTGTGGTTTTTAAAGATGAATATGGTTTCACCTATCAATATCCAAAGGAAAAACTGGTTCCCAAAAATGCTGCAATCTACGACAACATTCCAATTGTAAAGAAAGCAGAAACAAAAAAAATCATTTCAAAAAAACACGATAAAAGTCCTTTTATCCTCGATCTCCATTTTGATAATTTAGTTAAAAATCCAAATGATTATGACAGTTTCGAAAGATTATTCATACAAAAGGAAAAATTAATCCAGACGATAAATTTCTGCAGGAAAAATCATTTGAAGAGACTTGAAGTTGTTCATGGAATCGGTGACGGAACTTTGCAGAGAATGGTTTTAGATGTTTTGGAAAGTCAGACCGGTTTAGATTTTTACAATAAGGAAATACTTCATCATCAATCGGGTGCGGTAATGGTAGAATTTCACTAAATTTGCAACAATTGTAATATGAACATACTAAATTTACTTTTTACCCAAGACGGACTCATCTATCAAATCACGAAAAACAAAAGTGTTTTGGAAGAAAAATCGTATTTCGTGGATGAAGAATCACCAAAGAATTTCATTTCGGAAAAACTTGAAGATGTTCTTCTGAAACAGAGATATGATGAAATTTCTGTAATTTCTGCTTTGAATCATTTCACTTTAATGCCTGAAGGTTTTGAAGACCATGATTCCGGATATGAATTGATTGCCTTCAATGCTCCTGTTGATAAAGAAAATGAAGAACTGATGCTTTCTGTGAACAAAAAGTTTAAAGTTCAGTTTTACTATACTTTTCCGAAAGCATTTTATCAGAAAATAAAAGATCTTTCGATTCCTGTGAGATTTAATTTTTCGGGAGAGAAATTTTTAAACTCCATCAACAATAAGAATAACAAAGAAATTCACATTAATCTTTATCATAATCAATGTGAGTTTTTTGCGATCTCGAATAAAAAAATCATCCTATATAATAATCTGGATGTGAATTCGGAAGTAGATTTCCTTTATTTCGTAATGTTTACGTTGAGCAAAATCGGTTTTGGAATTAATGAAACCAATTTTTACGTGTACGGTGAAACTACAGAAAATGAAACATTTATCTCAGAACTTCAGAAATTTGTGAAAAATCTGAAGGTGGTTTTTGATAATGTTCCGAATAAGAATTTCATTTTTCATTAGGTAAAAACGAAAATGAACAAAAAGTTCAGGAATTTTCTTGTATCAATGATATTTTTAAGCTTCACGAAGCCATTTCATTTAAAAAAAAACATACTGGTATAATAAGACCTTATTGATTTAATAAAAATAAACTTGTTTTGTTTCTTATCAAATTTAAAAATGATTAAAATTTTAAATACTTAATGTTTAATTTTTGTGAATAGTATAACTTAGTTTTTAAGAATTGTTTGTCATTACCTAGAGGAATCTAAGCATTCTGGAATATAAAGCAGTTCAGATTCCTGCGGAATGATAAAATAACTGCTGATTTTCAGAGTTATAATTAAAAACTTACATTCATTAATTTTTACTCTAACCTCTAACACCCAACATTTATGTACAGAATAATTTCCGGTAAATGGAAAGCAAAAAAAATAGCCGCCCCAAAAAATTTTGATGTAAGACCAACGACGGATTTTGCAAAAGAAGCACTTTTCAGCATTTTGGAAAATACGTATGATATGCAGTCGATTTCAGTTCTTGATCTTTTTGCAGGAATTGGTTCCATCACTTTTGAATTTGCTTCGAGAGGTTGTAAAGACGTTACATCGGTTGAAATGAACCCGAAACACACTTCTTTCATCAATTCAGTAGCTTCAGAACTGGATATGAGTTTGCAGGTAAGTACGCAACGCGGAGATGTTTTTGACTGGCTGAAAAAATTCAGAAATAAAAAATCTTATGAAATCGTTTTTGCAGACGCTCCATTTGAAACTGAAGAAAAAAAATATCACGAATTGCTTTCTTTAGTTTTAAAAAATAAATATCTGAAACCTAACGGAGTTTTGATTGTAGAACATCAAAGCAGATTAAAACTGGATCATCCGAATTATAAATTCACCAGAAAATACGGGAATGTGAGTTTCAGTTTTTATGAACCTAATCAGGAAGAAGAACTTGATACTGAGACAGAAAACAACAACATTACAGAATAAAAAAAGACTCAAATTGAGTCTTTTTTCGTTTCTATAAAACCTTATGTTCTAAATCTATCGTTTTTCCAAAGAATTTCTTTGATATTTTTTCGAAATTCTTCGTAATATCCGAAAGGTAAAATTTATAAGTTGGTTTCGGATTATTATCATTCAAAAGATGATATTTATCTAAGATAATCGTTAAATGATTGGCTACAATATTCGGTGAATCGATAACACGAACACGGTTTCCATAATATTGCTTAATCTCATCAATCAGAAGCGGATAATGAGTACAGCCGAGAATCAGCGTTTCGATATTTTTCAATTTGGCATTGCTCAGATAATTGTAAATGATAGAATGCGTAATCGGATGATTTTTGAAACCTTCCTCAATTGCAGGAACTAAAAGCGGTGTCGCCAGTTCATCTACTTTGATAAATTTATTATGTTTACGGATACTTTTCTTGTAAAGTCCTGAATTTACCGTTGCTTTCGTCGCAATCACTCCCACATTATTGTGAATTTCATACGAAACTTTTTCAGCAACCGGATTAATAACGTCAATTACAGGAACTTTTCCTGCCACAGATTCCATCACTTCATTCAAAGCATTTGCTGTAGCTGTATTACAGGCAATCACAATCGCTTTACAGTTTTGTTCTAAAAGGAAATTAGCAATTTTTGTAGAATAGCCTATAATCGCTTCTTTCGATTTTTCACCGTAAGGAAGGTGTTTTGTATCTCCAAAATAAATAAGATCTTCATTCGGAAGAAGTCTTTTTATCTCTTTAGCAACCGTTAAACCTCCAACACCACTATCAAAAATTCCGATAGGCTGTTTTGCTGAAAGATGCGAATAATCTATTTTCTTAGTTTTCAAAAGGATTGAAATTTGATACAAAAATAAGGAAAATGTTGGATGATGGATGTTGGATGTCAGAAGTTTTTCGCAAACAAATCTTCCAGCTTCCTGCATCTGACTTCCAACCTATACAATAAACAAATCAGAAGCAATTCCATCTGCCATAAACCAATGTTTTTCAGGAATTTTTAAGTGATTGTTTTCAATTTTCAGAGTTTCATCTTCTAGTTTATTTTTAATTTCTTTATTAAAATGATCTAAAATAGTATCAGAAAACTTTTGTTTTAAACTTTCTAAATCTACACCCCAAATTGTTCTTAAACCAATCATTATCATTTCATTGAACTGATCCTTTTGTGAAAGAATTTCGGTTTCTTTGGCTAAAATATTAGAATTTAATTTCTTAATATATTGCTGATTATTGGCAATGTTCCAACTTCTAATGTCCGTGCCGTTGTATGAATGCGCAGAAGGACCGATTCCCAAGTATTCCTGATATTTCCAATAAGCAGAATTATGTCTTGAATGAAATCCCGGTTTTGCAAAATTGGAAACTTCATAATGATCAAAACCATGATCTTTCAGAAAATCAATCATGTAATAAAACTCACGATTCTGTTCTTCCTCTTTCGGATTGGTAACTTTTCCTTTTGCAATCCAGTTTTCTAACGCGGTTTTCGGCTCAACTGTTAATGCATAAGAAGAAATATGAGGAATTTCAAGGGGAATTGTTTTATTTAAATTTTCTTTCCAGATTTCCAGATTGGAAGTTGGTGAACCGTAAATTAAGTCAATACTTAAATTTTCAAAGCCAAAATCCTGTGCTCTTTTGATTGAACTTTCTGCTTCCGAAGCATTGTGAGCACGGTTCATCAGCTTTAAATCTTCATCAAAAAAACTTTGGGTTCCAATCGAAAGACGATTTACCGGCGAATTTGAAAGCTCTTTCAAAAAATTCTTATTCAAATCATCAGGATTGGCTTCTAAGGTAATTTCAATATCATTTTTAAAACTAAAGTACTTTAAAATTTCATCGATCAAAGATTTAATTTCATCAGCAGAAAGCACAGAAGGTGTTCCTCCTCCAAAATAAAGTGATTGGATATTTTTGTTCTGCAGCTCGTCTTTTCGAAGGTAAATTTCCTTTTTCATGGCAGCCAACATTTCATCTTTAAAGTTTAAAGAAGTTGAAAAATGAAAATTGCAGTAGCTGCATTTCTGTTTGCAGAAAGGAATGTGAAGGTAAACCATAAAAAAAGCTCTGAAAAATTTCAGAGCTCAAATTTATTTAAATTAAATTGATTAATATCTAAATCCTCTATGATTAATAAAGTTATCAAAGTTATAACCTAAACCAAGCATAAAGCTGTTTCCTCCGTAAGTCTGAATATCAGACATTCCAAGGTTATAAGTAGCACCAATCATAAATTTGTTGAATCTTACTTTTACAATTGGAGAGATGCTCAACTGCTGATTATCAAATCTGTTTTGAACTCCTCTGTAGCTTACTCCGAAAGAGAATGCGTTGATGTCGTTTGAGAACGTCGCCATAAGGTTTAAGTCCATCATTCTCGTTGAGTTGGTATTCAGGTTGATTAAAGCTGAAGGTGTGATGGCAATGTTGTCTGCAATTTTCCAGTCGTAACCTAAATTTAAGAAGAATTTGATTGGAGAAGGCTCGTAATTATTTACGATAGATTCGTCATTGCTTAATGCAATATCATTCACAGAAACTCCCCCGAATAAACCTCTGTATGTTGCAGCTAAACCGAAGTTTGCATACGCCATAAAGATGTTGCTTTCGTTGCCTTGTAACAAAGGATCATAACCGTCTTCAGTATTAATTTTAGAATAATCAAAATTCATATTGTAGAAGTTCACACTTGTACCAAAAGAAAACTGATCTTTTCTTTCACCCTCACTGCTTAGCGGGATAAAATAAGATGCTCCTGCTGTAATACCTCCTGCTGAAATAGGGCCGTTGCTATCTCTGAAAACGGAAATACCCGCTCCAACTCTGTCAAAAATATTCGCGTTGATCCCCACAGACTGTACGTTTGGAGATTCGCTGAATTTTGAAAATTGTTGTTGATAGTTTAAGTTAAGTTGTACGTAGTCCGTTTTACCGTATTGAGCAGGGTTGAACAGGAACTCACCATCCAAAAGATATTGTTGATAGTATGGTAGTGATTCTTGTGCTTTGTATGCATTCGACAAAAGAGCTAAACATACGATAGCATATAGTTTTCTCATAACAAATCTTGATTTCAATTCAACAAATATAAAAAAAATCTCAATATATTTTTAGTTTTCTAAATAATTTCTCCATTTTTTTACAGCATCCGCCATATCTGAAGGCATTGGGCTTTCAAAATACAATTCCTTTTTCGTAGTTGGGTGTATAAATCCTAAAGTATGGGCATGAAGTGCATGTCTTGGTAAAATTTCGAACACATTTTTTATAAACTGCTTATACTTAGGCAGATTAACTCCCCGAAGTGCGACACTGCCTTCATATCTTTCATCATTAAACAAAGTATGACCGATATGTTTGAAGTGTGCCCGGATTTGATGCGTTCTTCCTGTTTCAAGCTTACATTCTACCCAAGTCATATATTTAAATCGTTCTAAAACTTTATAATGTGTCACCGCATGTTTACCCTGACTTCCGTCAACATACGTATACATCTGCATTCTGTTTTTCGGATGTCTTCCGATATGCCCCGTAATAGTTCCCTCGTCGTCTTTTACATTCCCCCAAACAAAAGCCCAATACAGACGTTTGGTTTTTCTTTCGAAAAACTGTTTTGCAAGAAAGCTTAGCGCATATTCATTTTTAGCAATCACCAAAAGCCCGGAAGTGTCTTTATCAATCCTGTGAACCAATCCTACTCTGTCTAAATCTGATTTTGATCCGTTTTTCTGAAAATGAAAAGCCAAAGCATTCACCAAAGTTCCGTCCCAGTTTCCAAATCCAGGGTGAACGACCATTCCAGGATTTTTATCTACGACAACCAAATCATCGTCTTCATAAACAATATTAATAGGAATATCCTGTGGAATGATAACATTCTCACGAGGAGGACGCGTTAACAAAACCGAAATCTGATCAAAAGGTTTAACCCGATAGTTCTGCTTTACAGGAACACCGTTTACAATAACATTTCCTGCTCTACAAGTCTGTGAAATTTTATTTCTTGAAGAATTCTGTCTGAAATTGAATAAAAACTTATCTATTCTTAAAGGCTCTTGTTTAGGATCAACAGTAATGTTCAGATGTTCATAAAGTCCTTTATTTTCATCATCAATATCAACATTCGTATTGCTGTCTAAAAATTCTTCATCTAAAAAATCGTCGTTATCTTCTGTCATTGTTTTTCTTTTATATAAAAGGCTTCAACATAATTAAAGTTGAAGCCTTATTTTTTATATTTAATTAAAAATTAATTTATAATCATCTTTTTAGCTTTAGGCTTATCTGATGTTGGAGTTGCCGATGCGGCTGGTTTTGGTTTATCTGTTGAAGTTGTTGGTTTCGATGAACCTGAACTTACATTTGATTTTACCGGATCTGTTTTTGGAACTTCTTTTTTAGGTGAACTTACCGGAGGCGGAGTTGCCTCAATCACTGGTGCATCCTGAAAATTCGGAACTTCCTCATATCTTATCGGAGGTAAAGTAGTATCAATTTTCATCCGGTAAGTAGAATTCAGAATTTCTATTTTACCACGCAATTCTGCAGGTGTTTTTTTACTCGCCCAAAGATCGATCTGCATTCCTTGATCCCGTGAATCTCCTGCAGCCGGGTCCTGATAATAGACAATATCAGAATCATCGCTTCCTCCGTCTTCAAAATCTACTAAACCAACTTCAAAAAGATTTCTTGTTATTAAAGCTTTTGCATCTTTTACAGTTAATCCGACAACATTAGGAATAGAAATATTTCTCATAGGACCAGATCCTACAACTACATCAATCACTGAGAATCTCGGAATTTTAGTTCCCGGTTTTATTGAATTTCCTTTAAACAAAATCCTTAAAACTGCATCTTTCTGAATACTTGGTTCATAAATAGTATCGTTAACCTTCAAGCCTACCTGCTCCAATCTCTGGAAAGCCAAACCTGAATATTTATTGATAACATCCGGAACTGCAACCGGAGCCCAGCTTTTAGGATTCACCATAAGCTGAATTGCTCTGCCGTCTTTTACACGAGAACCGGGAGAAGGATACACCTTCAAAACCTGAAGCGGTCTGTATTTAGGATTATAAGCTGCACTGTCAACTTCATAGTCGAGTCCTGCATCTTCCAATATTTTCACAGCATCATGAACTGATTTATTAATAACATTCGGAACAGGAATTTCCTGACCATGATTGGTATGATACTCCAACCATCGGAAAGTAAGCCACACCAATCCTATAAAAATACCGATGGCTACTAACAAATTGACTAAAACTTTCCAATTCAAAAGCGATTTAAACATACTTTAAAATCCTTTAATAATAACGACAAAGATAATTAATAATTTTATATTGAAGTTTTTATTTAGCAGATTTCAATTTTGCATTCAAAAAACATGAAATTCATTTATTCCAACCTATAATTTGTTTAAATTTGCCTTACTTGATAATATCGATATGAGCAAAAAACACGTTGCCGTAGTTATGGGCGGATATTCTGACGAATACAAAGTTTCTCTGAAAAGCGGTCAGTTAATATATGATTCCTTAGACAGAGATCTTTATCATGTCTATAAAGTAGTGATTTTGAAAGAAGAATGGTACTTTTTGGATGAAAATGAAAACAAAAAACCTATTAACAGAGGTGATTTTTCTGTTACTTTAGGCAATAATGAAGTACTGAAATTCGATGCTTGTTTCAACATTATTCACGGAACTCCGGGTGAAAACGGAATACTTCAGGCTTATTGGGACGCTATCGGGCAAAAGTATACCGGTTGCGATTTCTATCAAAGCGCATTAACATTCAATAAAAAAGATACTTTAGCGGTACTTTCAAAATATGGGATTCCTTCTGCAAAAAGTGTTTATCTAAGAAAAGGAGAAGAGATTAATGTCGATGAAATTATCGATAATTTAAGTCTTCCGGTTTTCGTAAAACCCAATCAATCCGGTTCTTCACTGGGAATTTCAAAAGTTAAAGAAAAATCTGAACTGATTGCAGCAACCGAAATTGCTTTTAAAGAAGATGACGAAATTTTAATCGAAAGTTTTCTCGACGGAATGGAAGTTTCTGTAGGAGTTATTGATTTTAAAGGTGAAACGATTGTTTTGGGAATTACAGAAATTGTTCCACAAAACGAATTTTTCGATTATGAAGCCAAATACGAAGGAGCCTCAGAAGAAATTACTCCTGCAAGAATCGACGATGAAACAAGAATCCGCGTGGAGGAAATGGCAAAAAGAGCCTACAATTCTCTTGGAATGAGCGGTTTTTCACGAAGCGAATTTATCTTGATGAACGGAATTCCTTACATGCTGGAAATGAACACCAACCCTGGATTTTCTCCGGCAAGTATTCTTCCTCAACAGGCAAAAATCTACGGAATTTCCATCAAAGACCTTTGCGGAAATGAAGTCGAAAAAGCTTTGATAAAGTAAGGAAGATAGATGTTGGAAGCTGGGTGATGGATGTTTCAATCAGTTTCATAAATCTATCTTCAAATAAATTATAAATTTTAGTTTTAGCGGGTAATTTAAGAACTTTGAACCTTAAACATAAAAACCTAAACCCAAAACTCTTGCGCATGAAAATTGCTGTTTTTCCGGGATCTTTTGATCCGATTACATTAGGACATTACGATATTATTGAGAGAGCCGCCGCACTTTTCGACAAAGTGATCATTGCCATCGGGCAAAATTCTCAAAAAAAATACATGTTTCCGCTTGAAAAAAGAATGGAGTTCATTCAAAATTCAGTCGCTGAGTTCCCCAATGTGGAAGTAGATCATTTTGAAGGTCTTACAGTCGACTATTGTTTTGAAAAAAATGCTCAGTTCATTCTTCGAGGTTTAAGAAATCCTGCCGATTTTGAGTTTGAAAAAGCAATTGCCCATACCAACCGAACTTTAGCTCACAAAAAACTGGAAACCGTTTTCCTTTTGACTTCATCAGGAAAATCTTTCATCAGCAGCAGCATTGTAAGAGAAATCATCAATCATGGCGGAGAATATGAACTTTTGGTTCCGGAATCGGTAAGAGTGGAAAAATAAGTAATGAGTAATTGGTAATTGGTAATAAGTAATTTTTAAATTTAGATATTTATGGATTTCAATCAAATCTTTAGAGATAGAACCAAAAATTTCTCAATATCAATTATAAAATCACTTTTTCAACTACCTTATTCTTATGCTCTTTCAATTATCAGAAAACAAATTATAAGATCCGCAACTTCAGTAGCCGCAAATTATAGAGCTGTTGCAAGAGCAAGATCAGATAAAGAAAGATTTGCATTGTAGTTGAAGAGATAGACGAAACTCAGCTTTGGCTAGAAATAATAGAAGAACTTCAATATGTAGAGCAAAATAAGTTGGAATCATTAAAATCAGAATGTGAAGAGTTGGTAAAAGTAATGATAACATATAAGTTCAAAATATCTCAACACTTAAAATAATTACTTATTACCAATTATTTATTACCTATAATAAATGCACGAACAAATCAATTTTGCAATAGAAGTTCTCGGTACGATATCATTTTCGATGTCGGGAAGTTTTGCGGCAATGCAGAAAAGATTAGATCCTTTTGGCGTTTTAATTATTGCTTTTGTAACATCAGTCGGAGGCGGAACGGTTCGGGATTTACTCTTGGGAATTCCTGTTTTTTGGATGCATGATCTTTTGATGTGCGGATTGATTTTAGCAACAAGTATTTTTTCAATGGTTTTTAAATCTATTGAAAAGAACTTTAAAGTAACCTTATTTATTTTTGACAGTTTCGGATTGGGATTGTTTACGATCATTGGAGTTCAGAAAGGTTTACATGCAGACATTCATCCGTTAATTTGTATTGCTTTAGGAACAATTACCGGTTGTTTTGGCGGGATTATCCGTGATATTTTACTCAATAGAATTCCTTTAATTTTCAGGAAAGAGATTTACGCAAGTGCCTGTATAATTGGCGGTTCTACATTTTTATTATTGACAACATTTACCAATCTTTCTTACACAATTATTCAGATTTTTACGATTTTATTAATTGTTTCTATTAGAACTTTTGCAGTAAAATATCATTGGCAGATACCTAAATTTTATGGTTACGAGAATAATTCTGAAATGTAAATATTAATATAAAAAAATGGCGGAAAATAATTTTCCCGCCATTTTTTATCTTAAAATATTATTCCTAAAACTTCCCTCTATTTCTCATATTAGGATTGTGCATATGCTTTTGCATGGTCGGCATTTTCAACTGATCTTTCAACATTTTAATTTGATCTGCCATCATTCCTGCAGAATCTAATCTTTTTGCTTCCTCCAGAAGTTTTTGTCCTTCCTGTCTTTTTCCTTTAGAAATAGCACCTGCAGCAAGATTTAAAGTTGCCATTGCACGGTCGTGTTTCATATTCAAACCATAATCCAGGGCTTTTTTCATCAAAGGTTCCACTTTCGTAGGGTGATCCTGAGCTAAAACCAAACCTTGCAGATAATGGTAATATCCGTACTGATTTTTGTGAAGTTCTGTTTTGTAATCTTTAATATTATTCAGAAATTTTGAAGCTTTCACCATATCTTGTTTTCTCAACTGCCAAAAAGCTAAAAGAATGTTTTCGTTCTTAATAAATAAGAAAATTGGCAATGCAGCTAAAAGAAAAACCACGATTCCCCAACCTAAATTTCTTGTGAAAAACATCATATAAAGACCTCCAAGAATCAGAAGAGCTGCAACGATGATTTTTATGTATTTGTTCATTATTAAATTTTAGAAGTGCAAAGGTAATAAATTTGGTTGATAGTTGATAGCTTATGGTTGATGGTTAACATTATCAGAATATTTATTTTATTCAAAAAACCATCAACTAAAACCATCAACCAACAACTTTCTCGTAAGTCCGAAAACAGAAATCATATTGATTTTTTTCGTCTTTTTCATGACACTCTTCTGAGGTCAGTTTCCAAAATTTAGGATTGATTTTAGGGAAATAAGTATCGGCTTCAAGATTGGCTTTTACTAAAGTTATTTCTAATTTGTCAGCAATTTCCATGGTTTGTTCGTAGATATTTCCACCACCGATGATGAAAATATTCTCGTTGATTTTTTTAGCGAATTTCACAGCTTCTTTAATGCTTCCTACAATTAAAATTCCTTCCTGAAACCAATTTTTCTTTCTTGAGACAACAATATTGGTACGGTTTGGAAGCGCCTTCCCAATACTTTCGTAGGTTTTTCTTCCCATAATAATCGGGTGTCCCGAAGTAAGGTCTTTAAAATGTTTTAGATCTTTCGGAAGATGCCACAGAAGCTGGTTATCTGCACCAATTTCATTTTTTTCTCCCATTGCCACCACAATTGTTGTCATTCAATAAATTTTCTGTAAAATTAGCACTTAATTTGTATATTTGAGTAGCACAAAAAGCATTAAAAAAAATTAAATGATGAAAATCACCATCTAAAAAATTGTAAGAAAAAATAATAATTAAAGATTGGCGATCACATATAACTATTCAAACAATAAAAATTCACATATGAAAAACAGAGGTTGCATGAGCGCCGGAACAATCGGTATTGCTCTTATTATTATCGTAGGAGTATTATTTTTCTGGGGGAAAAACGGGTACAATAAATTTGTAGACCAGGAACAAACAGTAGATGCAAAATGGTCTAACGTACAAACGGTTTATCAGAAAAGAGCCAACTTAATTCCGAATCTGGAAAGAACAGTGAAATCATACTCAAAATTCGAGCAGGAAACTTTGACAAAAGTTGTTGAGGCACGTTCAAAAGCAACTTCCATCAACATCAATCCTTCTAATTTAACAGAAGAAGATATGGCTAAATTTCAGGCTGCACAAAACGAACTATCGGGATCTCTAAGCAGATTAATGGCGGTTGTAGAATCTTATCCAAATTTGAAAGCTGATCAGCAGTATATTAATTTCCAGAGAGAATATATTGCCATTGAAAACAGTATCAGAACAGAAACAGTATATTATAATGATGCTGCGAGAAGTTACAATGTTTCTATCAAGCAGTTCCCGAACAATATCTTGGCAAACTTTACCAATTTTAAAGAAAAACCTTTATTTAAAGCACAAGCGGGAGCTGAAAATGCACCAAGCGTATTTACAGAATAATGAGCCGTTTTCTCACAAATCAGCAGATAGATTCTTTGGTGAAAGCTATTCAGTCGGCAGAGCAGCATTCTACCGGAGAAATTCGTGTACATATAGATTCTTCCACAGATTCTAACATTGCAGAAGCTGCTTTTAACGTATTTAAAGAATTATGTAAAGATAAAACCGCAGAAAAAAATGCGGTTTTATTTCACGTCAATTTTGAAAATAAATACCTTACCATCATCGGCGATACAGGAATTCATGCGAAAGTTCACCAATCGTATTGGGATCATCTGCATGATTACATCACTTCAGAATTTGCAAAAGGTCATTTTTATCAGGCTTTGAAAAGCGGAATTCTTGAAACCGGTTTAGAACTAAAAAAACATTTCCCCGTAAAAGGAGAAAATCACAACGAACTACCCAATGAGATTACATTCTCTTAAAATATTTTTTGCTTTTCTATTAGTTTGCTGTAACACTTTTTTATCAGCGCAGTACACTATTCCCGAAAAACCTGCAGTTTTGTATCCTGTTTATGATGAAGCCAATCTTCTCACTCAACAGGAAAAAGATGAACTGAACAACAAACTCATCAAATTTGCAGATTCTACTTCTACAGAAATTGAAATCATCATTATCCCTTCCACAAAAGGTGAAGATGTAAATTATCTGGCAACGATGTTTGGCGAAAAATGGGGCATCGGACAAAAAGATGTTGACAATGGCGTGGTTTTTCTCATCGCAAAAGATGACAGAACGATGTCAATCCAACAAGGAAGAGCGGTTGAACAATATTTAACAGCTTCAGTTGCAGGACAAATCTTAGATTATATTGTGACGCCCAATTTCAAACAAGGAAAATGGTTCGAAGGCATCAACGGTGGAACCAATGCCATTATGGATTCTGTTCAGGGAAAATTCAAACCTTTAAACAATCAAAAAAAAGGAGACATCAACATTTCAAAACTAATCATTATCGGTTTTGTTATCTTTATCATTCTGATCATTCTATTCAAAAACAGAGGTGGCGGAGACGATGACGGCGATATCACCTTAAGCAGAAGAGGAAGAAGAAATTATCCCGGAGGATTTTTCCCATTCCCTTTCCCAGGTAGTTTTGGAGGAGGCGGATTTGGTGGTGGAAGTTCACGAGGTGGTGGTGGCTTTGGAGGTTTCGGCGGCGGCGGAAGTTTTGGCGGTGGCGGAGCTTCGGGTGGTTGGTAGAAATTTATTTAATCTCTTATCCTCGCTAAACACTCTGAAATAAAGCAGTTTAGATTCCTCCAAAATAACAAAATGACTGCAGATTTTAGAGTTATGATTAAAAACGGGAGTTCACTAATTTTTTTAAATAAATTCCTTTTCCTTCAATTAAAATTTCCTTAAATCACTCCACAATTTTTTCAAAATTCCCTCATTTTTCATTATATTTACTGAAAACGGGTTTCAATGAAAAAAACGCTGGTGGTTTTTGCCCATCCTTATCTTGAGCATTCCAATTCAAATGTAGAACTCATCAATTTCTACGTTCGTCATCAGCATTTTACTCTTCGTGATTTGTACGAAGAATATCCCGATTTCCACATTGCCGCTTTCAGAGAACGAAAAAGACTGCAGCAATACGACCGTTTTATTTTTCAGTTTCCTATTATCTGGTTCGGAATTCCTCCTTTACTAAAATTGTGGATCGACGAAGTTTTCGACCGAAACTGGGTGAAAGAAGGCGAATATAACCCTCTTAAAAACAAAGAAGTTTACATCGTTGTGACAACCGGTGGAAAGGAAAGGTCTTTTTCAAAAGATGGCACTTATAAATACACGATTGATGAAATCATCAGCGGTTTGATTGTTTCTCTTAAAGTTTTTGATGCCAACATTAAAGACATTACCATCGTTTATGAAGCCAATAAACTGTCTAAAAAAGAAATCATTCTTCAAAAAAAGAAATTTGTAGAAATCCTGAATCAATAATATGGAATCAACAATAGCAATGAACACCCTGATTTTTTTGGGCGTTGCCATTATTATGGTTCCGCTGGCAAGAAAATTTGGTCTAAGCTCAGTCATCGGCTACATTTTAGGGGGAATTATCATCGGGCCTTATGTTTTAAAACTGACAGGAAATGACGTCAACGACATTATGCACGCAAGTGAATTCGGTGTCATCATGCTTCTTTTTTTAGTCGGACTGGAACTTGAACCCAGAAAATTCTGGGAAATGCGGAAGAAAATCGTCGGACTCGGTTTGACACAAATGGTCGTCACAATTTCCATTTTATTCGTCATTTTTGTATGGGCAGGTTGGAAAATCGATAAAGCAATTGCCATTGCGATGTGTTTTGCTCTTTCTTCAACGGCGATTGTACTTCAGACCTTACAGGAAAAAAATAACTTAAAAACATCAGCAGGTGAAGCATCATTTTCTACCCTTTTGTTTCAGGATATTGCGGTAATTCCGATTTTGGCATTATTGCCTGTTTTGGCACATTCAAAAGCAAAACAGAACGATAATGAAGTTCACATGCTCATCCAGCAACTTCCGGAATGGCTTCAGGCAGCAACCGTAATTTTTGGAGTTGTAGCCTTGATTTTATTAGGAAGATATGTTTTTGTACCCTTTTTAAGATATGTTTCAAAAGCGGGAATGACCGAATTACTGACCGCCACTTCCCTGTTTTTGGTGATTGGCGTTTCAGAATTAATGGTTGCCATCGGATTGTCACCCGCTTTGGGAGCGTTTTTGGCAGGTGTAATGCTGGCAAACAGTGAATTCCGTCATGAACTTGAAGCGCACATCGATCCGTTCAAAGGATTGCTTCTTGCCGTGTTCTTTGTCAGCGTAGGTTCTACGATGAATTTTAATGTCATTGCTGCAGATCCTGTATTTATTTTCAGTACTGTTTTTGTTGTTTTAGTCGTAAAATTCTTTGTTCTTTATGCGATTGGCAAATTTTTTAAAATTGATACACCACAAAGTTTATTTTATGCTTTCGCCTTATCTCAGGTAGGAGAATTTGCTTTTGTTTTGATTAATTACGCCTCAGATCTGTCACTATTCAATGCAGAAATAAATGCTCAGATGATGGCCATTACTGCGATTACCATGTGTATCACTCCGATTCTCTTAATAATTAACGAAAAAATTATCACCCCGAAATTCATTAAAGAAGTTCCGGAAACAGAATCTCCGTTTAATATTTTAGATAATAATATTTCTCAGAAAAAAATAATCATTGTCGGTTTTGGTCACTTTGGAAGTACGGTTGGAAGACTTTTAAAAGCCAATAAAATTACAGCCACCGTTCTAGACAGAGATTCTGAGCGTGTAAAACTATTAAGAAGTTATGGTTTTAAAGTCTATTACGGCGATGCCACGAGAATTCCTGTTTTGAGAGCTGCAGGAATTGAAGATGCCGAAATATTGGTTTTATGTCTTGACGATCCCGATGACAATAAATTTATTGCAGAACTGGTTCGTGAACAATATCCTGATGTGAAAATATTTGTCCGTGCTAAAAACAGAATCGATGCTTATACCTATCTAGATAACGGAATTGACAATATTTACCGTGAAACTTTAGGAACAGCAGTTGATATGGCAGTTGATGTTCTTCACGAAACGGGCATGCGAAAATATGCTGCACGACGTCTGGGGCAAAGATTTATGGCCATCGATAAAGCATCTATCAGAAAGCTGGCAAAATCTAAAGATGATGAAGATATCCTACTTTTTACAACAAGAGAAATCCTCCAAAGAGAGGAGGATTTACTGGCTTATGACAATTTAAATTTTGAAAATAAAGACTGGGAAACCTCATCAACAGACGATGAAGAGGAAGGTGATAAATAATTTATTCCACCGTTACACTTCCGCCACTGTTTTCTTCCTTCGAAACAGTGGTTACATTTCCTCTTTTAATTCCTTTTATAGAACCGCTGGAAGACGCACTGCCTTCAAATGAAGACGAAACCCCAATTTCTATATCTGCACTGCTCGAAGACTCTGCTTTTACATTTTCTGCAGTAAGTTCCCTTGCCGAAATTGTCCCTGAAGACGAAGCACTCAAATTGGCATTTTTGGTTTTACCTGAGATACTAACTTCACTAGACGATGAGGATTCTACACTAAGATCAACCGCCCAGATTTTCCCCTTAAAAGTTCCGCTGCTTCCTGCATCAATATCCATCTCATTGGCTTCCAGTTTCCCTGAAATATGACCTGAACTTGAAACTTCCACATCGGTTTTATCTTGTGTAAATTGATCTCGAACCACGATAATTCCTGCAGAATTGGCTTCCAGTTTTTTGAAATCTTTAGCATAAATTTTGGCTTTCACATTATTTGTATTCATCACCCGGAAACCGGTTTTATAGTGAATATGCAATTCGCCACCGCTGTTATCCACCAAAACCTCATCGATAATATTTGCCGGAGCAGAAATCACTACCCTTTCAACATCAGACTTAATAATTTCAGCTTCGATCGCTTGTGAAACTTCAATTTCGTCAAAATCTCCTTTATATTCTTTTTGTTTTAAAGGTCCGTGGTCTTTATTGGTAACATCTGGAAGCCAGGTAGATTTCCCGTCTTTTCGTTCATTTTCTTTGCAAGAAGAAACGAATATTAATCCTGAAAAAAGTAAAACTGCTGTGTATTTCATGTTTAAAAGTTTAGTTTTTAATATCTTTATACTTTAATAACAACTAAATTAGGGAATCTCTTACAACTGACAAGAAAAACTATTTTTAAAATCAAAAAAAAGATTCAATCCTACCTTTTAAAACAATAAATTATACCTATGAAAAATATTTCATCAGTATTGTTAGTTTCTGCTTTAGCATTTAATTACTCTTGTACTACAATGAAAACAAACGATGTAAAACAGGAAATTCCTGTTCCCGATTCTTCACTTTCTTCTAATCCTTTTATGAAGAAAAGCAAACTTCAGTACGAAGCTCCTGAATTTGATAAAATTAAAGATGAGCATTTCAAACCTGCATTTGATTTTGGTTTAAAACAACACGATGCAGAAATTTTAAAGATCGCCAACAATTCCGAAGCTGCAACCTTTGAGAATACAATTGTTGCATTGGAAAAAAGTGGTGAAGTATTGAAAAGAGCTTTAATAACCTTTTCAAATCTTACAAGTGCAAATACAAATCCTACTTTACAGGCTTTAGATGAAGAATATGCTCCGATTTTCGCAGCGCATTCCGATAAAATGTATCTGAATGAAAATCTATATAAAAGAATAAAATCTATTTCTGAAAGCGGTTTGGATTCTGAAAGCAAAAGACTGGTACAGTTTTACAAGCAGAATTTCGAAATTGCGGGAGCGAATCTTTCTTCGGCAGACAAAGAAAAACTGAAACAGGTCAATCAGGAATTAGCATCCCTTTCTACTCAATATTCCAACAAATTACTCGAAGCGAGAAAGCAGGGTGGTGTTTACTTTTCTGATGCTAAAGAGCTTGACGGACTTACACAGGACGAAATTGCCGCAGCTGCAAGTGATGCAAAAACAGCAGGACAACCGGGAAAATATCTTTTGGCATTACAAAATACAACGCAACAACCCCTCTTGCAGAACCTGAAAAACAGAGCAACAAGAGAAAAATTATTCAAAGCTTCCTGGACGAGAGCTGAAAAGGGTGATGGAAACGACACCAGAGAAACTATTGAAAAATTAGCAAAACTGAGACTTAAAAAAGCTCAGATTTTAGGTAAAAAAAGTTTCGCAGAATGGAAATTGCAGGATCAGATGGCAAAAAATCCTGAAGCTGCCGTAAAATTAATGAACCAGATTGCAACTCCGGCTGTAGAAACGGCAAGACGCGAGGCTAAAGACATCCAAGATCTGATTGATCAGCAGAAAGGAGGTTTTAAAGTGGAACCTTGGGATTGGAATTTCTATGCTGAACAGGTGAGAAAAGCGAAATTTGATTTAGATGAAAACCAAATCAAACCGTATTTTGAAATTACAACCGTTTTGGAGAAAGGAGTTTTCTTCTCTGCTGAAAAATTCTATGGATTAACTTTCAAAAAGAGAACTGACCTTCCTGTTTATCATCCTGATGTTGTGACCTATGAAGTTTTCGATCACGATGGAAAATCTATTGCCATTTATTATCTGGATTTCTACACAAGAGATTCTAAAAGCGGTGGAGCGTGGATGAGTAATTATGTAGAGCAATCTTATTTATTGGGAACAAAACCTGTAATTGTCAACTGTTACAATTATCAGAAACCAGCCGCAGGAAAACCTTCATTGATTAGTTTTGATGATGTTTCTACGATCTTCCATGAGTTTGGCCACTCTATTCACGGAATGTTTGCGAGCCAGAAATACCCTTCACTTTCAGGAACCAATGTACCGAGAGATTTTGTAGAATTTCCTTCTCAGATTAATGAACATTGGGCTTTAGATCCGGTAGTTTTAAAAAATTATGCTCTTCATTACGAAACGAAACAGCCGATTCCACAAGCTTTGGTTGATAAAATTAAAAAAGCAGGAACATTCAATCAGGGTTATATGACGACCGAATTGGTTTCTGCTGCAGCTTTGGATATGGATTGGCATTCTGTTACCAATGAAAGTCAACTTCTTCCTGTTTTAGATTTTGAAAAAAATTCATTGCAAAACCATGGATTTACTTTAGCAACGGTTCCGCCAAGATATCACACTCCCTATTTCGCCCATATTTGGGGTGGCGGATATTCGGCAGGATATTATGCTTATCTATGGTCTGAAACTTTAGATAATGACGCATGGGAATGGATTGAAAAAAATGGTGGACTGACAAGGGAAAACGGTGACCGTTTCAGAAAATACATTCTGTCTGTCGGGAATTCTGTGGATCTGAACCAGGCATTCAGAGATTTTACAGGACATGATCCGGATATTAAGCCGTTGTTGAGAAACAGAGGTTTTATTAAATAAATTGTAAGAAGCATTCATTCGTTTGGATGCTTTTTTTATCTTAAACACAAATGCCGCAAATATTTTGCACAAATATTCTCTTGCAGATTTTGGAAATTAAGTTGAATTCAAATAACGCAAACATCTGTGAAAATCTGTGCGATCCGTAGGAGATTATAAATGCGAATTGCACAAATTTGTCCCACAGATTTCACGGATTAACACAGATTTTTTTTGATCTTCTTTATTTGAGATAAGTTTTGGCTAAAGGCAATTTCAGGAGTCACCTTTTTAAACGGGTTGAAACCCGTTTCTATTGATATGAGATTCGTGTTATTTGTGAAAAATTATTCGTGTACATTTGTGTTTAAATAAAAAGAAATGAATTGTCCTTGCTGCTCCGGTAAAACCTATGAAGAATGTTGCAAACCTTTCCACACCGGAGAAAAACTTACTCCTACTGCGGAAGCTTTAATGCGTTCAAGATTTTCAGCGTTTGCCATTCCGAATGGGAAATATTTAATGGAAACTACGTCGCCCGGAAAAAGGCAATTCCACAATACAAAAGATTTGCAGGAATGGGGAGAAATCAATGAATGGACAAAACTGGAAATCGTAGATAAGCCATCGATGAATAAAGTAGAATTCAAAGCTCATTACACTGATAAAGCCGGACAAAAACAAATTCATCATGAATTATCGCTTTTTAAAATTCTTCAAAATCGCTGGTATTATGTCTCAGGAGAATTTTTAGATTGATGATTTAACCACAAAAGTCACAAAAGCTAAATTTTTAGTAAAGCTGATTAGCAGAATGTATAAAGATCAAATAAGCTTATACACTCTAAACTTCTATTTTTTATATTTGAATTTCATTATAATATTAAACATACATCTTTGTGAGTTTCCTATTCTCAATCAATTAAACTTTAAACAAAAAAACTTTTGTGCCTTTTGTGGTTAAAATTTGCAGTCAAAAAAAATGTCCGGCGTTTCTGCCGGACATTCCTAATTTATTTGAAAAACTCTTAGTGAGCCTCGTTTCCGTCGATTCCGTGAGCATGACCGTGAGAAAGTTCTTCTTCAGTTGCAGGACGTGTATTCAAAATCTCAACCTGGAAATCTAAAGTTTTTCCAGCCATTGGGTGATTCAAATCTGCGACAACAACTTCAGGAGTAACTTCCACTACAAAAGCCTGGAAATTATTTCCCTCGTTGTCTGATAAAGGCAAGATCGCCCCAACCGGCGGAATTCCTGCTTCTGCAAACATATCGATTGGCAACTGAGCAACCGCATCCTCCTGTTTTTCACCATAAGCTTCCTCAGGCTTAATAACGAAAGCAGCAGTATCTCCAGCTTGCAAACCATGGATATTTTGCTCAAATTTAGGAATCATCATTCCCATTCCGTACAAAAATGTAAGCGGATTTTCTTCTGTAGTTTCTTCTACAAGGATTTTGTTCCCATCTTCTTCAATAGTATGTAGAATGTATTTTACTGCTACAACGTGATTGTTTTCGATTGTCATATTTCTTTTTTTGCGTGATTTTTTATCACGGTTAAACAGCACAAAGATAAGGTTTTTGAAATGATTCAAAAGGTCTTAATCATCTTCAACCCATTATTAATATATCATCAATATCAAGCTAAAGTAACCCCGATCCTACTCTTTCCGGTTTCTTGCTTCTTTTTTCTTCTGTCTCAAAACATACAGATACAGACTCTCAACTTTCGCTCTTGCCCAATCTGTTTTCCGCAAAAACTTAAGAGACGAACTGATACTCGGATTATCCGTAAAACATTTGATATTAATCTGTTTTCCCAATTCGCCAAAACCCTGATAATATTCTACCAGCTCTTCAAGAATGGCATCCAGACGTTTTCCGTGCAAAGGATCTTTTGATTGTTGTTCCATGATTTTGTAAAGGTAAGAATTCATTTTCTGTAAAACCTAAACCTCATAGGTTTTATAAACCTATGAGGTTTGACATCATAAAATTGCATTTTGTCACAAACAAGGTTGTTTTAAATAAAAGTATTTTGCATTTGGTTACAAACAACCTTGAAACAAACAAACTGCGACTGCATTTTGTCACAAACAAGGTTGTTTTAAACAAAAGTATTTTGCATTCGGTTACAAACAACTTTGAAACAAACCAACTACAACAGCATTTTGTTACAAACAGGATTGTTTTAAACAAAATGCAATTCTTTTTTTACTCTAAATCCAGTTCGCCAATTTTTAATTTAACTGTAGAATGAAATATTTAAAATTTATCTGAAACAAAGTTTTCTCTCAGGAATAGATTAATTTAGCTAAACCAATTGCAATACAAACCTGGCCAAAAATAAAGTAGCGATGAGTAGAAATACAGATACCAATAAAAAAACATACAATAAAATAATAGCCAATAAGAAGCGTAAAATTCAGGAAGCTGAGCTGAAAAGGAAGAATCGTCTGAAGGAAATGCGTGAAAACACGAAAGCTAAATTAGCCGCAGAAAAAGAAAACGAAGATCAAAAATCATGAAAATCCTACACACAGCTGATTGGCATTTAGGGAAACGTCTCGACCGATTTTCACGGTTAGAAGAGCAGGTTTTGGTAATGAGCGAAATTGTTGAAATTGCTGACGAACAGAATGTTGATTTGGTTTTGATTGCCGGAGATCTTTTTGATACATTCAATCCGGGTGTGGAAGCAGTGGAACTTTTTTATAAAACTTTAAAACGTTTATCTTTAAACGGAAAACGCCCCGTTATTGCCATCTCGGGAAATCATGATTCACCAAATTTCATTGATGCACCCGATCCTTTAGCCCGCGAATGCGGAATTATTTTAATCGGTCATCCGAAAGCTACCGTTCATCCTTTTGAACTGGAACATTTTAAAATTTCAAAATCTGCAGAAGGTTTTATTGAGCTGGAAATTAAAAATTATCCGTTTCCCATCAGAATTCTTCACACGCCGTATGCTAATGAAGTTCGTCTCAAAGAATATTTGGGAGAAAATAAAGAATCTGAACTGAATAAAGTTTTAGCCGAAAGCTGGAAGAAATCTGCCGATGAATTCTGTGATGAAAACGGAGTCAATCTTTTGATGACGCATTTGTATATGAACAAAAAAGGTGAGCAGCTTCTGGAAGAACCCGACGGCGAAAAACCAATCAAAATTGGGAATGCAGATTTGGTTTTTTCCGAGATTATTCCGACGCAAATTCAGTACACAGCTTTGGGACATTTACACAGCTTTCAGAATATCGGAACGCATGAAAAACCTGTAATTTATTCGTCTTCTCCGCTTTGTTACAGCTTTAGTGAAGCCGGACAGACAAAATATGTTTCGGTTATTGATATTAAACCCAATCAAAAAGTTTCGTTTGATAAAATTGCTTTACAAAACGGTAAAAAATTAGTCAGAAAAATATTTGATTCCATCGAAAATACGATAGAATGGCTTAATGAAAATCCCAATACATTGGTTGAACTGACTTTAGAAAGTGAAACCTTTTTAACCGCTGACGAAAGAAAACGTTTATATCAATCGCATAACGGAATTGTACACCTGATTCCGAAGATAAAAAATCAGGAAATGAGCGAAAATAATCTGAGTGAAATTAATCTCAATCAGGATATTCAGGCTTTGTTTAAAGATTATTTTAAATCTAAAAACGGCGGTCAGGAAGCAAATGAAGATTTGATTAATCTTTTTAATGAAATCGTTTCCGAAAAATAGTTTAATTAAAATATTATCAAACAGTTAATTTTAAAGTGAATATGCGTTTTAATTGTAAAGCTAGAATCAGCCAGTCACTTTGTCATTCCGCAGGAACCTAAACTACTTTATTTTCAGTGTGTTGAGATTCCTACGGAATGACAAACAAACTGTTGAAAGCTAACTTATTATAATTTGCGGACATTTATAATTTTAATTACACATTTGAAATTAAAAACAAATACTTATGATTCCAATTCAATTAACTTTAGAAGGTCTGTATTCTTATCAGGAACGCCAGAAAATCGATTTTGAAAATCTTACAGAAGCGGGACTATTCGGGATTTTCGGATCGGTCGGTTCGGGAAAATCTTCTATTCTGGAAGCAATTTCTTTTGCGCTGTACGGCGAAACTGAAAGGCTGAATGCACGGGATAAAAGAACTTATAATATGATGAATTTAAAATCAAACAAATCACTGATCGAATTTGATTTTATTAATTATGAAAATAAAAAGTTCCGTGCGGTAAGAGAATTTAAACGGAATTCTAAAAATTTTGAAGATGTAAAAACACCAAATGTCACTTTTTATGAGTGGAAAAATGACAATTGGATTCCTTTGGAACATTCAAATGCAGAAAAAATCATTGGTTTAAGTTATGCCAATTTTAAGAGGACGATCATTATTCCGCAAGGTCAGTTTAAAGAGTTTCTGGAACTCGGAGCGACGGAACGGACGAATATGATGAAGGAGATTTTCAATCTTCAGCGTTTTGATTTGCAGCAAAATGTTTCGGTGTTAAATTCGAAAAACAAAAGCGAACTCGATCAGTTGGAAGGCCAGCTGAAAGGTTTTGAAGAAGTAAACGAAGAGCAGATTTCAGTTCAGAAAGAATATCTAAAAACAGAGCAGAAAAAGTTTGAAGATGTACAGAAAATTTTCAGAGAAACAGAAGAAAAATATGTTAAACTGAAAACTCTGAAAGATGATTTTGAGCTTTTAAGTCAGAAAAAATCAGATTTTGAAAAACTGACACAACAAAAAGCGGATTTTGATGTATTAGAAACAAAAACTGAAATTTTCGACCGTGTTTTCAGGGTTTTTACGCCTTTAATTTCGGAGAAAAACAAACTTGGAAAAGAACATGATAATCAACAAAAAAATAAAGAACATCAGTTTAAAATCTTACAGGAAACCGAAGTTCAGTTTGATAATAACAGGAAGAAATTATTAGCAATTCAGCCAAGACATGAAGCTTTAAGTCAATCTAAAATTCAGGAGAATGATTTGAATTTTATTTTGCAAATGCTGAAATTTTCTGAGGAAATAGAAACTTTGAAAGAGAGAACCAAAAAAGGTTCGGAGAAAGTAAAAGAAGTGGAAGCCAATCAGAAACTAATTCAACAGAAGATTGACGAGCTTTCGAAAAATGCAGAACATTTGAAACCCAAAAAATTAGATTCCAGCTTATTGTTAAATATTGGAAATTGGTTTTCAGATAAGAAAAAATTACAGGAAAGCTTACAGAATCAAACTGAAAAAACAGATGTAAAAAAGAATGAAATTATAAGAATTTCAGAGGATTTAAAGCCTTTTAAAATTAGTTCAGAAACATTTAAAAATGATTTTAAAATTCAGATTGAAACTTTAGAAAAACAAAAGAAAACACTTTCGGATAAACGAAATCAGCTTGAAGTTCAGCAGAAACTGGTGCATTTCGCAAACGAATTGCACGACGGCGAATCCTGTCCGCTTTGTGGCGCTTTGGAACATCCGAATATTGTGGAATTTGATGATGTAAATTCAGAATTAAATGATATTCAGAAACAGATTGAGCAACTTGAAATTCAAAAAGAAAATACTCAAAAACAATCTTTGGAGATCGAAAAAATTCTTGACCGGAAAAAAATTTTTGAGGAACAGCTGATATCTGAAGAGGAAATTTTAAAACAGATTCAAACTCAAATTGCCGAACATTTAAAAAACTTTATCTGGACTGAATTTAACGCAGAAAACCAAACTGATTTCGAGGAAAAACGACAGCAATCTTTCTCCATCGAAAAACAGATTGATGAACTAAATCAACAAATTTCTCTGGAACAAAAAAATCTTGAAAAGGAAAGAGTAAATCTCGACAGCTACAACAAAGCTTTAGAAAAATTCAGGCTGGATGAAGCGAAAAAAGAGGAGCAAATCAAAACCAACGAAGCCAATTTAAAAGTTTTAAGTTGGATTGATTACAAAGAAAAAATGGCTGTTGAAGTTGATGAAATTTACACCAAACTTTCAAAATCAAATCTTGAAACGGAAGAAAATTATAATAAGTTAATCAAAGAAGAGAAAGAACTTTCACCAAAACTGGCCGAACAAAAAACGATTGTTATTCAGTTAGAAAAACGAATTTCCGAACTTGAAAAAGAGATTTCAGAAAATAAAACTTCTTTAGAAAATGCTTTAAGAGAACAGAAATTCAATGCTTTAGAAGAAATCCGGCAAATTCTTGTTCAGGAAATCAATGTTCAGGAGATAAGAAATCAGATTCAACAATTCAGAATTCAGTTTGAAACATTGAAAAACAGCATTTTTGAACTGGAAAATAAACTGAAAGAGTTTTCATTTAACGAAGAAGAGTTTTCAGCCATTGAAAATAAGTTCAAAATATTTGAAAATGATTTAAAATTAGCCAATGATTCTGTTGTAAAAATCAGTTCAGAAATTGGAAGACTGGAAAAAGAATTTAAGAAAAAAGAAAATCTTCTGCTTGATTTGGCGAAAGTTCAGAAGCGCCGTGAGAATCTTGCGATTATGCAAAATCTTTTTAACGGAGCGGGTTTTGTACGTTATATTTCGTCCATCTATTTGCGACAGTTGTGTGATCATGCGAATGTACGTTTCCACAAAATGACGAGAAATCAACTGAGTTTACAGCTGAACGAAAACAACGATTTTGAAATCATTGACTATCTGAATGAAGGCCGAAGCCGAAGTGTAAAAACCCTTTCCGGAGGACAGGCTTTTCAGGTTTCTCTGAGTCTTGCGCTGGCTTTGGCAGAAAGTGTACAGACAAATGCACAGTCGGATAAAAATTTCTTTTTCATCGATGAAGGTTTCGGAACTCAGGATTTAGAATCTGTAAATGTAGTATTCGAAACGCTGATGAATCTTCAGAAAGAGAACAGAATTGTTGGAATTATTTCTCACGTTGAAGAATTGAAAGAGAAAATTCCGGTATCACTGAACATTACGAAGGATGAGGAAAGAGGAAGTTTGATTGAGATTGTGTAAAGGAAACCTTCAAGGTTTTTGAAACCTTGAAGGTTTGTTATTTAGAATTCCATTCTATTTTTTTATTTTTGAATCATAAAACCATCATGCAAAATTCACCCCTGCTTTTAAAACCTTCGAAAATAAAGAGCCTAATTCTTATTCTGATAAGCATCGCTTTTATTGTTTTAGGAATTCTGTTATTAGAAAAAAATATGCTGATTGCCATGCTAAACATTGTTTTCTTTGGAATCGGACTGATTATTTTCATTATTAACCAGCTTCCAAATGCCTCTTATCTCAAAATCGATGAAAGAGGAATCGAGATGAAAAATCTTTTCAGAATTACATTTATTCCTTGGCAAGCTGTAAATCGTTTCAGAACGAAATATATTTTCATTAATAAAATGGTGGTTTTCGATATCGATCCAAAACTTCTGGAAAATTCCAAAATGAAATCAAAAACAGGTGCTTTTCCTGATACTTACGGAATGTCTGCACAAAAACTTGCAGAGCTTTTGAATGAGTATAAAAATAAGTTCTCAACGCCATAAATTCCATGAAAAAAATCATTCCACATATCATTCTGATTCCTTTGTTGCTATCGATTCCGATCGTTTCATCGCCGGATTTTGACAGAACCTTATCGGTTTTCAGGGTTTCACCGTTTCAGAGAGAATTTATACGGTTTGTTCTGGTAATTATTTTCTTTTATCTTAATCTGAATCTTTTTCTTCCAAAATTTTACAGCAAAAAAAGATTTTTACTCTTTACAATTTGCAGCATTATAAGTTTCGGATTGATGGTTGCACTTCCTTATCTTCTGACTTCCGGTAATTCTTTCTCAAAAAATCCGCCACCAATGGAAATGGGAAATCCGATGCCTTCAGGAAATAGACTTCCTCCAACGACGGATGGAAAGCAACCATTCCCAAAATTTGGTCCGCAAAATGAGAGTTCATACAGTTTAATGATATTTTCTTCCGTTTTGCCGTTTTTATTTTCCTTTCTTTCATCGCTGTTTATTTTCAGAAACAACGAAAAAAAGGAACTTGAACGATCCAAAGCAAAAGCAGAACTATTAAATTTAAAATATCAGCTACAACCCCATTTTCTTTTTAATATCCTGAATTCTATCTATTCTTTGGCATTGTTAAAATCTGACGATGCACCGAATGGAATTTTAAAACTTTCCAATGTAATGCGATATGTGGTTCAGGAAAGCAGTAAAGATTTTGTAGATTTAAGTAAGGAAATCGAGTACATTAAAGATTATATTGCGCTACAATTGGTTCGAACAGACAGCAGTCTTGATTTTAACTATACCGAAATCGGAGATTTGAAAAACCTGAAAATTGCACCATTCATTTTAATTAATTTTATTGAAAATGCTTTTAAATATGGTTTTAATGCCGAAGAAAATTCGAAAATATCCGTAAAAATTATTGTGCAGGAAGATGTTTTAAATTTTGTGGTCTACAATAAAATTGTCAATCCGAATGTGAATGAAGAAAATAGTCTTAAAGTTGGTTTAAAAAACACTTTTGAGCATCTGAATCAGGTTTATCCTGAAAAACATTCGATCACGATCAGTGAAAATGACCAAGAATATGAGGTGGATTTAAAAATAAATTTAATCTAAAATCAGCAAAATATGATTAGGGCTATTGCTTTGGACGACGAAATTCTTGCACTCAGAATTATTGAAAATTATGCTGAAAAAATTGAAAATTTAACTTTAGAAAAAGTTTTCAATAAGCAAAGTGATGCTCAGAAATATCTCAACAAGTTTCCCGTTGACCTAATTTTTCTCGACATCGAAATGCCCGCAAAAAATGGTTTAGATTTCTACAAAAACATTTCACAAAATACCAAAGTTATTTTCACAACTGCTTATTCGGAATATGCGGTTGATGCTTTTAGCGTCAATGCCATTGATTATCTCCTGAAACCTTTTTCATTTGAAAGATTTAAAACTGCGATAGAAAAAGTAAAAAACAGTTCTGAAAATACCGAAGCCAAACATCTTTCGATTCGTGCAGATTACAAGCTTCATAAAATTAATTTCAATGACATTCTGCTGATTGAAGGTTTGGATGATTATATTCAGATTCATTTGAAAGATTCTGCAAAAATTACGGCACGCTCTTCCATGAAAAGTATTATGGAAAAACTGTCTGATAAAGATTTTATCCGTGTTCATCGCTCTTTTATTGTTCCTGTGCGTGATATTAAAATTATTGTTAATAAGAATATTCATATCGCTGAATTTATTATCCCGATTGGGGAAACATATAAAGATGAAGTGATGAAGATTTTGAATAAGTAGTTTTCCAGGAGCTTTTTCCAGCTTTCACTACTCGCTTTTTTGTAGTTGCTTCGACAAGCTCAGCAACCACAAAAAGAGCTCAGACACGCCGTTCAATCTGGGCTATGAAAGTTGTCTTTTTCCACAAAATTCATTTTCACCGACACATTTTTTCTGTTTACCTCATAAATTTCTCAATCTTTTTTTTTGACAATACATTTGATGTAAGAAAAATGAGAAAGGATGAAGACAATTAACAGAAAAGATTTTTTAAAAAGCTTAGGTTTAGCAGGCGTAACCGCTTTGGCAGCACCTATTTTGACGCATTGCAGAAAAGATGACGACGACGATTCTACAACGGGAGTTATTGATAATTCTATTTCTACAGCTTGTGCAGTAACAAACTCTGAAACTGAAGGTCCGTTTCCCACAAAAACGCCGTCAAGTTTGGTTCAGACCAATATTGTAAGCGACAGAACCGGAGTTCCTTTTACGATTGCGATTACCGTTCAGAATGTAAACGCAGGTTGTGCCAGTTTACAAGGTGCAATTGTAGATATTTGGCATTGCGACAAAGACGGAAATTACTCAGAATATGGCGGAACAGGAATGCAGTCGGCCAATTACACTTCCGTACATTTTTTAAGAGGAAGACAGACAACAGATTCTAATGGAAAAGTAAATTTCACATCAATTTTCCCGGGTTGGTACAGCGGAAGAGCCACTCACATTCACGTTCATATTTATAATTCTGCGGGACAGTCATTATTGGTAACTCAGATTGCTTTTCCTGAAGGAAGCGACAGCGCAGTAAACCTGGTTGCAGCAAGTACAGGTTACAAAGGAATGAGCGGTTATACCTACAATTCGAATGATAATGTTTTCAGTGACGGAACTTCCAACGAAATGTCCAGTATTTCAGGAAGCGTAAGCGGAGGTTTCGCATTGTCTCACACCATAAAAGTTTCGGCTTAAAAAATGGTTATTAGTTTTTTAGCGGTAAATGATAATGAAATTGATGGTGCAGAAGTAATCATTTACCGCCTTTTTAATTTTAATTCTTCAGATTATGTTGGTACAAACTCCTTCTCAAATATTTAAATCTGATTTTGCATTCTGGAAAAAAGAAGGCAGATCTGCGATTAATGAAATTATTACTGGCGAAAACAATACAGGTAATTTACAATCGGTAACCGAAATTGTTTTAGATGAAAACGGCAGTTTTGAATTTCAATCAAAAGAAAATTCAACTGTAATTATTTTAACGCTTTACGGAGAAATTCAGCTGAATCGTTTCAGAAAAGTAATTTCTTCAGAAGAAGTTTTTACTTTAAAATCAAAAGAAAGTTCAACAGTTAAAATCAAAAATTATCTGAATGACGAGAAAACCGACATTTTAATTATTGAAATGAAATCTTCGCAGCCAGAAAATGCATTTTTCATTGAAGAACTTACTATCGAAAAACAAAATACACTTTTTCCGATTTCAAAAAAATTGGAATTACCAAACTTTATCGGACTTTACGAAGGTAGAAAAGAAGAAATTCATCCTATTTATCATCCTGAAAAAGCAATTTTCGGAATGGTCATCAACGGAGCTTTTGAATTTCAGAACAGACTTCTTGAAACCAGAGATTCTATAGTATTGAAAGATATTCAAACTTTAGAATTTGAGGCATTGAGCGAAAATGCGCTTATCATTTTCTTTGAGATTTAAACTTTAAAAATTAGAAAATATGGATAGAAAAAACTTTTTAAAAAATTCTTTGGGTTTAGCAGGAATTGTTGTTGCTGCTCCAGGTTTGCTTCGTTCAGAAATAATTCCAGACGAAAAAAGCATCAAAACTTCATCAAAAAATGTTTTGTCTTGTAGTGTCACCAATTCAGAAACGGAAGGGCCATTTCCTACACACACTCCATCAAGCTTGGTTCAGACCAATATTGTGGGTGACAGAACCGGCGTTGCTTTTACGATGAATATTTACATCAAAAATACCAACGGAAATTGTGAAGCTTATCAAGGTGTTTTAGTCGATGTTTGGCATTGTGACAAAGACGGAAATTATTCCGAATACGGCGGAACATCTATGCAGCAAGCCAATTATACCAATAATCATTTTCTTCGTGGAAGACAAACAACTGATGCAAACGGACTGGTCAGTTTTACGAGTATTTTTCCGGGTTGGTATCAAAGTCGGGCAACGCATATTCATGTGCATATTTATAAACCAGACGGAACTTCACTTTTGGTGACTCAGATTGCATTTCCGGAAGGAACTACAAGTGCGGTTTACAATGTGAATGTCAACGGAGCCTCTTACGGTTACACCAAAGGAATGACGGGTTACACATATAACGCTACGGATAATGTGTTTTCAGACGGAACTAGTAATGAAATGAGTACTGTGACCGGTTCTTTATCGGCTGGTTATATTTTAACACATACTATTTTTGTTGCAGGAATCTCAAGTCTTGGAACACAAGAAACTTCAAATCACAAAAATTTTAAAGTGGATCAAAATTATCCCAATCCATTCAGAGAAGAAACTGTTTTTCCGATTATTTTAAATGAAAAATCAACGGTTAACATTGAATTGTTTGACATCAGCGGAAGAAAACTGGCAACAGTGATTAACAAGCAAAAACTTTCTTCAGGAAAACAGGAAATAAAAATGAGCAGAAATCAACTAAAATCAGGAATGTATATTGCAAAAATTACTATTGAAAACTCACAGGGAACATTTAATGAAGACCTGAAAGTTTTAGTGAACTAAATACACTTAATACTTTTTTGAAGTATGGGATATTTTCATATTAATTTTGTTTAGGATCAGGGCAGAATTAGAATACTGCCCTGTCTTTTTTTAAATTTAGAAATAATGAAAGCAAAAATAAAACTCGCCTTCCGAATCGTAATAGACCGGAATTCTGAAATGATTTGGGATAAATATATTTTTGAAGATACTTATTTTGAATATAAAATTCAGCATCAGGTTTTTGATGATAAAGAAAATCCTGTAAAAAATTACTGGGAGCTTTTGGCGAAAAATCCCCATGCAGAAAAAATCCCTTTTCTGCTGAGTTCAGCAGTTGTAAATTACGTTTCACAATTAAAAGGAGAAATCAAAAGTCTTCCGGATGTGTTGGGAAATACCTTTTTTCCAGTCGCAAACTTTAAGCTTGATGTAATCAGTTCAAATATTGAAGATTCTTCAAAACATAAAATCGGACTTACATTTTATACTCCCGAATTGCTTTTAATCGACATTATCGACAACAAATATCTTTTAAGTAAAAACACGGATGGCAAAGAAGGTTTTGAAACTTTCATGTTTGCTTTTCATCAGCAAGTTTCCATTGCTTATTACGGACCAGTTAATAATTCATAAATAGTTTTTGAAAAAAATTCCGCTGAAAAATATTTTTCAGCGGAATTTGGTTTTTATCTTACTTGTGGTGCAACTTTTTCACCAAACAACTCAATAGACTTCATCATCACATCATTTTCCGGCGCTCCGACATCCATATGACCAATAAATCTCGTGATTCCGAAAATTTCTTTCATGTAATTTATTTTATCGGAAACCTCATTCACATCACCAATAAATAATGCTCCGTCTTCGCTTCGTCCTCCTTCATACTGCGATTTTGTATAAGGTGCCCAACCTCTGGATTTCCCGATTCTGTCCATCTGAGATTTATAATTATTAAAATATCCGTTTACAACATTTTGGTTGTCACTTACAAAAGTATGCGAGTGAATTGCAATCTGCATTTCAGATTCTGTATGACCTGCATTCAGATATTCCTGCTTGTAAAACTCAATTAAATTTTTGAACTGAATCGGCATTCCACCGATAATTGCAACCACAAGAGGCATTCCCAATTTTGCAGCACTTAAAACAGATTGGGGAGTTCCGCCTACTGCTCTCCAAATTGGTATTTTTCCATTATTTTTCGCTCTTGGATAAACGGTTTGATTTTGCATGGGAGCACGCAACTCTCCAGTCCAGGAAACGTTTTCCTCAGAATTTATTTTTAGTAATAATTCCAATTTTTCGTCAAAAAGCTGTTCATAATCATTCAGCGAATACCCATACAAAGGAAAAGATTCTATAAAACTTCCACGCCCGACAAAAATTTCTGCCCGACCATCGGAAATCAAATCCAATGTTGAAAAATCTTCATATACTTTTACGGGTTCTGAAGAACTTAAAACCGTAACTCCACTCGCTAATTTGATGTTTTTCGTAACACTTGCCGCTGCTGCCAAAACCATCTCGGGTGATGAAACTGCATAATCCGGACGGTGATGTTCGCCCATTGCAAAAACATCGATTCCAACTTCATCCATCAGTTTTACCTGATCAATAATTTCACGGATTTTTATTCCTGCATCTTTATATTTTCCGGTGTTTTGGTCGAAATCCAAGTCGCCAAACATTCCTATTCCTAATTCCATATTTTTGATATTTATGAGACAAAATTAGACTAATGAAAATTCAAAAACGTTGATGTTTGGTAAGAACGGATGATTCTTGAAACAACAAAGATTTTGAAACATTAGTCATATCAGTTTCTTTTAAATCTTTGAAAATATTTCAGAATATATAAGAGAAAATCAAAGATTTTCAAAACTAATGTGTTCTTTGAAAGCATCTAGATAATAAAACTCTTATGTGACTAATGTTTTAAGAGTTTGAAATCAGTTTGAAAAGTTCCTAAGATTATTTTGGATTTCCTAAAAGCCCAAAAAGGATTTTATCTCTGATTTCATCGGTAATTTCAGAAGTAGATTCTGTATTTCTTTTAAACCAGAAATAAGAATTATTAAGTGTATGAAGGATGAATCTGGTTGTAAAAGCGGGAGATTTCAGTTCCCAGTTTTCAGCATTATAAATTTCAGAAATCAATTGCTCAACTTCCTGTTGATAATTTTTTCTCAATTCTACAAACTCGGGCAATTTTACTTCCAAATGTTTCCATTCATTGGAGTAAATATGTGTTACATCACGGTTTTTCAGAACAACCGAAAGATGCTTTTCAATAAATAAATTGAGCTTTTCCTGAGCCGGAACATTCGTGTTTTTCACCTCCTGAAGCTCTTCAAAAAACTCATTGGCAACCCCAAAACAAATCCATTCTAAAATTTCTTCCTTAGAACGAATATGAGCATACAAAGATGCCGCCTTAATATTAAGTTTTGTTGCCAAATCTCTCACAGAACTGCCCATATAACCTTTCTCTTTGAAAAGTTCTACAGCAACTTCGAGTATTTTGATCTGTTTTTCTTTTAGCTCCATCTGTTAAAAGGCAAAAGTAATTATTTTGATTTTAATAAATTGATTTTCATAGCATGATTTAAAATATTGTTTAAGAAGTCGTAAGATTACATTAGATTTTCAATTCTAAATTTTACTGAACTGACTGTTATCCCATAAAATTCACTTGAAATTATTAAATCCGGAAATTTTGTCTTTTCAAAATTCGGAAAAATTCAATAATTCGGAAAAAATGTCTCGAATTTTAAAATTTTTCACAATAGAATACTTTTTGCGGTAATGGTTTCAGAATTAAATGATTGATAAAGCATTAAGAAAGCGAAGCTTTGGCGAAGTCAGATTGAATCGAAAAAATCACTTTCTTGATGTTTTTTAAAACCTATCAACCAAATACAATCAACCAATAACTATAAATATTATGAATCTAAATCAATATACCGTAAAATCACAGGAAGCCATTCAAGCAGCGCAACAAGTCGCAATGGAATTTGGCAACCAGCAAATAGAACCTCAACACCTTTTGGAAGGAATTTTCCAGATTGATGAAAATATCTCGCCTTTTTTATTAAAGAAGTCTGAAGCAGATGCCGCTTTGGTGAGAGAGCGCAACCGTGAAAATCTAGAAAGACTTCCAAAAGTTCAGGGAGGAAACATTTACCTTTCAAACTCAGCCAATAAAGTTCTGCTAGACGCTCCGAACATTGCCAAAAAAATGGGCGATGAATTCGTAACGATTGAACATTTATGGCTTTCATTATTAGAAACCAGTTCAGAGGTTTCGAAAATGCTGAAAGATATGGGCGTTACTAAAAGTCTTCTGGAAGGCGGAATTAAAGAATTAAGAAAAGGCTCGAAAGCAACTTCTGCAAGTTCAGAAGAAACCTATCAGTCTTTAAATAAATATGCTAAAAACTTCAACGAACTGGCTGCAGAAGGGAAACTCGACCCTGTAATCGGTCGTGATGAAGAAATCAGAAGAGTTTTGCAGATTCTTTCAAGAAGAACAAAAAACAATCCGATTCTGATTGGTGAACCCGGAGTTGGTAAAACAGCAATCGCTGAAGGAATTGCCCATAGAATTATTAATGGTGACGTTCCTGAGAATTTGCAGGATAAAACGTTGTATTCCTTAGACATGGGCGCTTTGATTGCCGGTGCAAAATACAAAGGCGAGTTTGAAGAGCGTTTGAAATCAGTTGTGAATGAAGTCATTAAATCTGACGGACAGATTATTCTTTTCATCGATGAAATCCACACTTTGGTCGGAGCTGGAGGAGGCGAAGGCGCAATGGATGCTGCGAATATTTTGAAACCTGCTTTGGCAAGAGGAGAATTAAGAGCGATTGGTGCGACAACTTTAAATGAATATCAAAAATATTTTGAAAAAGATAAAGCATTAGAAAGACGTTTCCAGAAAGTAATGGTGGAAGAACCGGATACAGAATCGGCAATCTCAATCCTTCGAGGAATTAAAGATAAATATGAAGCGCATCATAAAGTAAGAATTAAAGATGAAGCGATTATTGCGGCGGTGGAAATGTCTCAACGATATATTTCAGACCGGTTTTTACCGGACAAAGCAATTGATTTGATTGATGAAGCTTCGGCAAAACTAAGAATGGAAATCAATTCGAAACCTGAAGAACTGGATGTCTTAGACAGAAAACTAATGCAGATGGAAATTGAATTGGCAGCAATTTCGAGAGAAGGAAATCAAACCAAAATTGATCATTTAAAAGAAGATATTTCGAAAATTTCTGAAGAAAGAAACGAAATCAACGCAAAATGGCTGAAAGAAAAACAAAAATCTGAAGATTTAACCCAGATTAAAAAAGATATTGAATCTCTAAAACTCGAAGCAGAAAGAGCTTCCAGAGCCGGAGATTACGCAAAAGTTGCTGAGATCCAGTACGGGAAAATAAAAGAGAAAGAAGATGCTTTGCAGAAACTAGAACTGGAAATGCAAAACCATCAGAATGAATTGATTAAAGAAGAAGTAACTTCCGAAAACATTTCTGAAGTGATTGCAAAATGGACAGGAATTCCTGTGACAAAACTTTTACAATCCGAAAGAGAAAAATTATTGCATCTTGAAACTGAACTTCATCACAGAGTAGTTGGTCAGGAAGAAGCCATCGAAGCAGTTGCCAACGCCATCAGAAGAAACAGAGCGGGATTAAGCGATGATAAAAAACCAATTGGAAGTTTCCTGTTTTTAGGAACAACCGGAGTCGGAAAAACCGAGTTGGCAAAAGCTTTAGCAGAGTTTTTATTTGATGACGAAAACAATATGACCAGAATCGATATGAGTGAGTATCAGGAACGTCATTCGGTTTCGAGATTGGTTGGTGCGCCTCCTGGATATGTTGGGTATGATGAAGGTGGACAATTAACGGAGGCAGTTCGAAGAAGACCTTATTCAGTGGTGCTTTTAGACGAAATTGAAAAAGCCCATCCTGATGTTTTCAATACATTGCTTCAGGTTTTGGACGACGGAAGATTGACGGATAATAAAGGTCGTGTGGTGAATTTCAAAAATTCGATTATCATTATGACTTCGAATTTAGGTTCGCATATTATTCAGGAGAATTTTGAGAATATTACAGAGGAAAATCAGGATGAAATTGTTGATAAAACCAAAATTCAGGTCTTTGATTTATTGAAACAGACTTTACGTCCGGAATTCCTGAATAGGATTGATGAAACGGTTTTGTTCCAGCCTTTAAGAAAAAAAGAAATCGGGAAAATCGTTCAGTATCAGTTGAGAGGTTTCAATGATATGCTGGCAAAACGAAATATCATTATGACTGCAACACAAGATGCTTTGAATTATTTGACCAACAAAGGATACGACCCGGTTTTCGGAGCACGACCTTTGAAAAGAGTCATTCAGCAGGAAGTTCTTAATAAATTATCTAGAGAAATCCTCGCTGGAACCGTGAATGACGGCGACAGAATTACCCTTGATTATTTCGAGGAAACAGGTTTGGTTTTCAGACCTGCAGAACAATAAGTAGTTTTTTTCATATACATTATTTTTATGTTGAGGTGCCGCAGAATTTTCTGCAGCACCTTTTCTTTTTCACAATCCGTAAATACACGGTTTTTTTCACGGTAAAAACACGATAGCGTGATTTAGTATTTTTTTCAGAACTTTGTTACACTAACTGAAAACCTATTAACATGAAAAGTGAATCTACCGAAAATAAAGGAAAACCTCATTCCTCTGTACCAAGCACACTTCCCACAACACTTGTGCAAAGTTTAGTTGATAATTACAGAGACAATCAACTGAGTTTTATTAATGAAAATTTAGGAATTGATGATGCTCACTCTATTTGGTTTGATCTTCCCACTCTGAAAAGTTTTATTCAGAACATTGAAGAACAGGCACAATTAATTGATCCAAATATTCCCGATGCAGATCTTGGAGTTCGGTTTTATTACGCTGCTTATCCCGAAGTGCCTCAAGACCCAATACCTTCCGATTATGGAAAAAGACATACTTTAGTCATGATTCCGACAAAAATAGAGGCTGGTCTTAATTATGATTTTAATCCTTTTGAGGAAGAAGGAAGAGCTTTGGGAGTAACCGCAATAAAACCGGTAATGGCAATGGCTCAAAATCACGGATGTTTGGTTCCGCCGAATGCATCACAGGTAGAATCTTATTAATTGTAGTTAAATTAAATGACATTCCAGGAATTTCTAATTGACAGTATGGTTTTTGCTGAAGGCATTGCAGCACTGACTTCCATTTTTTTATATAAAAAAACAAAAAATACACAATATCAGTTTTTTTCGTATTATCTTATTTTTATTTTTATAAGTGAAATGCTGAGCCGTTTTGGTTACTTGCCATTTCCTAAAATTTCTTATTACAATAATTTTGTAATCCCAATAGAATTTATTACACTCTATTGGCTTTATGCCTGGAAATCATTAGATAAAAGAAATTTATTTTTCATTTTTACAGCATTATATCTCCTTTCATTCATCCCTAATGAATTATATTTTACAAAAAACAAAGTTATTTATTCATTTAACTATACATTTGGAAGTTTTCTATTGATGTTTTTGGTAATTATGGAATATTATAAGCAGATTAATTCAGATAATATTCTTAATTTTTCCAAAAACAGAATGTTTTATATTAATCTTGGAGTAACTTTGTTTTATATAGGTACACTTCCTTTTTGGGCGTTTTATTTTCCTCTCCTTGAACATATGGAAATCTATGAAATTTACCGAAATTATTTCTGGATATCAGGAATTATCATGTATCTCTTATTTGCAAGTTCATTTATATGGGGGAAACAGAATTATTCTTAACGATCATTACTTTCAACTTATTTTTTGTGATGTTTATTGTCGCAGTGATGATTTATATCCGAAAATATAAGCAGAGAAAAATAGAATATCTAAGCGAAATTCAGCTTAAAAATGAAATTCATCAAAGAGAATTATTAACAACCCAACTGGAAATTCAGCAAGCCACAATGCAGCAAATCGGTCGCGAACTGCATGATAATATTGGTCAAAAATTAACTTTAGCAAGTCTTTATACCCAACAATTGTTGTACGAAAATAAAATTGCGGGAGAAATTGAAAAAATCGACCAGGTTTCCCAGATTATTAATCAGTCTCTGCATGATTTGAGAAGCCTTTCGAAAACTTTGACGGATGACAACATCAACCAAAAAGAAATTGTAACTTTAATTCAGGAAGAAGTAGACAATGCCAATATTTTAAAGAAATGCAATATCAGTTTTGAGCATAATTTCGAGTATCTCGACTTAGATTTCGTTCACAAAAATGTTTTACTGAGAATTACTCAGGAGTTTATTCAGAACAGTTTTAAGCATTCTCAATGTGAAAATATTATGATTACCTTAAATACCAACGAAGAAAATCTTTGGGAATTTAAAATTATTGATGACGGAATTGGTTTTGGCATTGACAAAATTCTTTCCAGCGGAATCGGCCTTACCAACATGAAAAACAGAGCCGAAATTATCGGAGCTGCTTTTAATCTTGAAAGCCATGAAAACAAAGGAACTTCCATTGAAATTAAATTAAAAAAACAGCCATGAAAAATACCATTGTAATTGTTGATGACCATTTATTGATAGCAAAAGCACTGGAAGGAATTATCGGAAATTTCGGTGACTTCGAGGTAATTTATGTGGCTGAAAATGGCAAAGATCTGATTGAGAAATTAGAAAACGGAGAAAAAATTCCTGACATTATCCTTCTTGATATCAGTATGCCGTTAATGGACGGTTTTGAAACTGCTTTTTGGCTAAAAGTAAATCATCCCAATATCAAAGTAATGGCTCTGAGTATGCAAGGCGATGACAACAGTGTGATTAAAATGATTAAAAACGGAGCAAAAGGCTATTTGCTTAAAAATACGCATCCAAAAGATTTAGAAACGGCTCTTTCCAAACTCAGCAGTGACGGTTTTTTCTATCCCGACTGGGCATCAAAAATCATTTTCTCCAACATCAACGGCGAAAAAGGAAATGAAAAAGCTGTAAGAATTTCTGATAGAGAAAAAGAATTTTTAACGTACACAGTTACCGAACTCAGCTATAAAGAAATTGCAGAAAAAATGTGTTGCAGCCCCAGAACCGTAGAAAGTTACCGTGACCAGCTTTGTGAAAAATTTGATCTGAAAACCAGAGTCGGATTAGCCGTTTTTGCCTTAAAAAACGGTTTTGCAGAATCATAGGTAAGCATCTTTTATAAAAAGAAAAACCAAAGCAGAAATATTTCTGTTTTGGTTTTTTAATTTATTTTAAACTAAAATATGGGTCTTATTTAATACTTACCAATTCTACATCAAAAATAATAGTAGATCCTGCCGGAATTGCAGCACCCGCACCCTGATCTCCATATGCTAAATCTGAAGGAATATAAAATCTGTATTTAGAGCCTTTGCTCATCAGCTGAATACCTTCTGTCCAACCTTTGATTACACCACCAAGATTAATATCCATAGGATTTCCTCCGTTCTTATCCGTAGAATCGAAAACAGTTCCATCCAAAAGTTTTCCGGTATATTTTACCTGTACAACGTCACTCGCCTTTGGTTTTGTTTTACCATCGCCTTCCTGCAAAACTTCATACTGTAAACCTGATGCTGTAGTTTTTACCTTTGGATTGGTTTTATTTTTCGCAAGAAAATCCTGACCTTTTTTCTTATTTTCTCCCGCTTGTGCCAAAGCTACAGATTGCTTCTTTTCGTGTTGCTTCTGCATAAAATCCTGCATGAAAGCATTCATTTCTTCAGCGGGCATCAGTTTCTTAGTTCCATTCATTTCTTCTTTTATAGCCTGAGCCAAAAGATCTGCATCTACTTTGAAACCTTCCTGTTTCATGTTTTGGGCAATACTCAGACCGATGTAGTATGAAGCTTTTTGATCATCTGTATATTTGCTGTCACTTTTTCCTTCATTTTTCTGAGCGCATGAAACGCTAAATATTGCCATGCAAAACAATGCAATAGTCTGTTTTTTCATTTGATAATCTTATTATTTATAACTAATTAATTTGCCGCTGCAAATCTATCATTAATTGAAGAAACTTCTTGGGTCAATAAGAAGTTTTTTGAAAATCACTAAAAACAATCCGAATACTAATCTACATAACCCGTTTTATTCCAAATTATAATGCATAATCTTGGTCAAATTAAGGAGTTCCTGAATTAATTTCTGACTTTCAAATAGACTCGAAATTGATTTTCCGGAGAATTAATTTTTAAACTGCAACTCTGCCAAAACCGGAAAATGATCCGATGGATACAGCAGATTTTCTCTTCTGTCGTTGATGTGTCTGTGAGATTTTATTTTGAAACCTTTTACGAAAATATAATCGATTCTGTCTTTGGGTACTTCATTAACGTTAAAGCCTGTGAAAGTTCCAACCGGACCGTAATGTTTAGTTTCTGACTTATAAAAAGTATCATCCAGATTTCTTGAAAGAATCTGAACAGGTTCTGTATCTTCAGTTAAATTAAAATCGCCTGTTAAAGTCATCGGTAAATTTTTCGGATTCAGTTCTTTGGCTTTTTTCAGAATTAAATCTGATGAATTCACTCTTGCTATATTTCCGATATGGTCGAAATGAATATTCATTGCTAAAAATTCTTTCTTCGATTTTTTATCTATAAAAATTGCCCACGAACAAATCCTGTTCAAAGTAGCATCCCAACCTTTTGATGGTTTTTCGGGAGTTTCAGACAACCAGAAAGTTCCTGATTTTACGATTTGCAGTTTTTCAGTATCATAAAATATAGCGGAAAATTCGCCTTTTTCTTTTCCGTCTTCACGACCAACTCCTACATAATCATAATTTTTAAGTCCCGTTTTTATATCTTTCATTTGCTCCGGAAGTGCTTCCTGAACTCCGAAATAATCAGGATGATAATACGTTAGCAAATCAAGCGCATCCTGTTTTCTGTTTGTCCACGAGTTTTCTTTATCAGAATCTACATTGAGTCTGATGTTGAAAGACATTACTTTTAAATTTTGAGAAAAGCTCATGGCAAAAACCAGCATTAATAAGGCAGAAAATCTGAAATTCATTACAGTTTTATTTTAATTATAAACAAAAATAAAACTTCTCTTTCAGAGAGAAGCTTTATTGGGATGATTATATTGTTAAATTATTATTTGATTGATAATTTTGAATCTAATTCGACTTTTTAGCTTTAATCATAGATTCCAAAGCATCCCACATTTCCTGAGGAATATCTTCAAGCATATTAAATTCTCCTGCTCCCTGAAGCCATTCTCCGCCATCAATGGTAACAACTTCTCCATTCATATAAGCCGAATAATCTGAAACCAAATATGCTGCAAGATTTGCCAATTCCTGATGTTCTCCTACTCTTCTCAACGGAACTCTTTTTCTCATGTCAAATTTTTCTTGCAAATCTCCCGGAAGCAACCTGTCCCAAGCTCCTTTTGTAGGAAAAGGTCCCGGAGCGATGGCGTTAAAACGAATTCCATATTTTGCCCATTCAACGGCTAAAGATCTTGTCATTGCCAAAACACCAGCTTTTGCACAAGCTGACGGAACGACGTATGCAGAGCCTGTCCATGCATAAGTGGTGACAATATTTAAAACGGTTCCGGGATTTTTAGAATCGATCCAGTGTTTTCCGATGGAAAGTGTACAGTTTTTCGTTCCTTTTAAAACAATATCTAAAATGGAATCGAAGGCTGAATGCGTTAATCTTTCTGTTGGTGAAATGAAATTTCCTGCTGCATTATTCAGAAGAATATCAATTTTTCCGAATTCTTTTAAAGTTGTTTCTTTCATCGCCTCAACTTCATCCCAATTTCTTACGTCACAAGCCACGCAGAGAACTTTTCCGCCGGTTTCGTCCTCAAGTTCTTTCGCAGTAACCTGAAGTTTTTCCAAATTTCTGGATGTAATAACGACTTTTGCGCCTAATTCAAGGAAGTATTTGGTCATTGCTTTTCCAAGTCCGCTTCCGCCGCCTGTAACTATTGCAACTTTATCTTTCAGAGCGTCTTCTCGCAACATCGGCTGTGTGTAAAGATTCATATTTTATTTTTTCTTAAAAATAATAAATATTAAAGTGGTATGCTTTAAAATGATTCAAGAAATAATGCTGTAAATAGTTGTTTTATTTTTTATTGTAGAATCGTCAAAAAAAAACAAGATGATAAAATGTGTAGATTCAAACCTCACAGGTTTTTGAAACCTTTGAGGTTTTGTGTGTAAAATTGAAAATGTGCTTCTTCCAAATCCTGAAAATAATGACTGAAACCACAGCCTCGATTGCAGCCATTGTCTGACCTCATTTTTTGAACAAAAATAGCTAGTGCGGAAAGCGGGAATTGCTCTTAAAAGCAATCGACCCAGTCAAACAGCTCCAAATAAAAACAAAAAAACAGTCTGACAAATATCATCAGACTGTTTTGCTATATAAGAAAAAAATTAATTAAGATACAACCGTTCCTTTGAAAGAAAGAGTTTTAGGTGTTTTGCTGTCACTTGTGGTAACATTCACAGTTTTCATAAATGCACCAGATGCTGCTGCATTATAACTTGCTTCTACAAATCCTTTTTTACCGGGCAGAATAGGAGTTTTTGTATAATCTGCAGTTGTACATCCACAAGATGGGGCTACATTTTCAATGACAATTGGTTTTGAACTGGTATTTGTAAACTCAAATCTGATCAATTTCGGTTTTCCCTGAGGAATATTTCCTACATCAATAGATTCTGACTTCCATGTAATTCCTGCTTTATCTGTTTTTACAATGACAACCGGAGTTACCGGAAATACATTTGCATAAAATGGAGAAAATGCTAAAACCGCAAAAATTGCTGTAATTTTTAAATTTTTCATAGTGTAAATTTTAAATCAATAATTAATTTTTAATGAAACAAATGTAGAATAGAAAATGAGTAAAAGTTGTTAAGCGGTATCAAACATTTGTTAACGAGTTGTTAATGATAAAAAAATTATAGATATTTTTGGATAATATTGTTTCTGAAAATGGAAATTAAGAAACTTAACATTATTATAAGTCTTGGATTGGTGGCTATCATCGGCATTTTGATAGCTCAGTTATTATGGACAAAACAGGCATATAATCTTGAAGACAGAAAATTTAACCAAAAAGTAAATATTGCTTTGATGGAGGTCGTCGAAAAAATGACGGAAGGCAAAACCTCTTTCACAGAAAATCCTGTGCAGATTATTGCCAATGATTATTATGTAGTCAATATTAATAATGAATTTCATCCTGCTGTTTTAGAACATTATTTAAAAACAGAATTTACGAGATTTCAAATTAATACAGATTATGTTTACGCTTTATACAATTGCCACAGCGATCAAATGGTTTATGGAAAATACATGACTCAACATCAGGAAGAACCCAGTGAAAAGGTTATTCGGTTTCCAAAACATAAAGATCTGGTTTATTATTTTTCGATACGATTTCCTGATAAAACAACTTACTTAATTAGCTCGCTTCGATTTTGGTATTTGCTTACTTTTGCTTTAATTATTATTCTCTTGGTGTATGTTTATTCAATTTACACCATTATTCAGCAGAAAAAATTCTCAGAATTGCAGAGGGATTTTATAAATAATATGACCCATGAGTTTAAAACTCCATTATCATCCATACTTTTGGCTTCAGAATCTCTCAATAAGCAGCAAATTGTACAGGAAAACTCTAAACTCCAGACTTATACTTCAATCATCATTAATCAAAGTCATAAACTGAATAATCACATCGAAAAAATATTAAATCTTGCAAAAAATGATGCTTCCGGATTATCATTAAAACCTCAAAAGATAATTTTACTTCCTCTCATTCAGGAAATTGCAGAAAATATCAAACAGAAAAATGAAAACGTTTCCATAAAAATAAATATTGATGAAAAAGCTTCAATTTTTGCTGATGAATTTCATTTTACCAATATTGTTTACAATCTTTTAGACAACTCCATTAAATACTGCGAAACAGACCCTGAAATACTTGTTACTTCAGAAAAAGATTCAAAAAACTTATATTTAAAGTTCAAAGACAACGGAATAGGCATCCCTGTAAAAAGCATTAATCATATTTTTGATAAATTTTACAGAGTAAATACCAACAAAAGTGATGAAATAAACGGCTTTGGTTTAGGATTATTTTATGTAAAAAAAATCGTTCAGCAACATCACTGGAAAATTTCGGCTGAAAATAATCCCGACAAAGGAATTACCATTACTTTGTTGTTTCCGTTTTAAATTAAATTATAATAATGGCTAAATCAAAAATTCTATATGCCGAAGATGATGCAACCATAGCGTTCCTGATTCAGGACGGTCTGGAAAATCATTATGAAATTGAACATTTTTCAGATGGAAAATCCGCATTTGAAGCATTCAACAAAGCAGATTTTGACATCTGTCTTCTCGACATTATGATGCCTGAAATGAATGGTTTTGATCTGGCTGAAAAAATCCGGGATAAAAACTCAGAAATCCCCATTATTTTCACATCAGCAAAAGCTCTGAAAGAAGACAGAATTAAAGGTTTAAAAATCGGTGCCGATGATTATTTAGTAAAACCATTCAGCATTGAAGAGCTCATTTTAAAAATTGAAGTCTTCCTGAAACGCTCAAAAAAAACAGAAAATACTCCGCAAAGACACTCGGTCGGAAAGTACAATTTTGATCCTAAAAATTATACTTTAACCGATTTACAAAATACAATTACACTTACTCAAAGAGAATCTGATCTGCTTTATTATTTCATTCGTAATAAAAATTCAGTTCTTAAAAGACAGGATATTTTAAAAGCAATCTGGGGAGATGATGATTATTTTATGGGCCGAAGTCTTGATGTCTTTATTTCAAGATTGCGTAAAGTATTTGCTGATGAAGAAAATATCTGCATCGAAAATCTTCACGGAATTGGTTTTCGTTTTTCTGAGAAATAGAAACTAAATTTTATCCGTAATTCACATACAACAATCATCATTTTGCATACATCCGATTTCTGATTTCTCATCAACTTTGTCTTATTAAAAATTAAGATAAAATGAAAAAAGTAAAATTAGGAAGTCAGGGATTAATGATTCCGAATATTGGTTTGGGATGTATGGGAATGACCGGTTTTGGCGATGCCGATATGTATGGAAAATCAGATGAAAAAGAAGCTATTGCAACCATTCACCGTTCTTTGGAATTGGGTGGGAATTTTCTCGATACTGCCGATTTGTACGGCCCGTTTAAAAACGAGCAATTGATTGCAAGAGCGATTGAAGGAAATCGTGATGAATATATTTTAGCTACAAAATTCGGTTGGGAAATTGACGATAATGAACAAATCACCTGGAAAATCAATGGACAGAAAGATTATGTGAAAAAATCGGTTGAACGTTCTCTGAAAAATCTGAAAACCGATTACATCGATCTTTATTATATGCACCGTCTCGATAAAAATGTTCCTGTTGAGGAAACAGTTGGAGCAATGAGCGATTTGGTGAAGGAAGGAAAAGTCGGGTACATCGGTTTATCTGAAGTTTCTTCTGAAACGGTTAGAAGAGCGCACGAAGTTCATCCGATTTCTGCAGTTCAAAGTGAATATTCTCTGTTTGAAAGAACGGTTGAAGAAAAAGGCGTGATAAAAACTTTGACTGATTTGGGAATTGGTTTTGTGGCCTATTCTCCATTGGGAAGAGGATTTTTATCCGGGAATATCAAAACAATTAATGATTTGCCTGAAAATGATTTCCGAAGAGGAATTCCTCGTTTTCAGGAAGCGCATTTCCATAAAAACATTGAGTTGGTGGAAGCGATTGAAAATATGGCGAAAGAAAAAGAAATTATGTCTTCTCAACTGGCATTGGCGTGGATTATCAGCAAAGGAATTGTTCCGATTCCGGGAACGAAACGCAGAAAATATCTTGAGCAGAATATTGAAGCAAGTAAAATCATTCTGAAAGAATCTGATTTACAAAAGTTGGAAAGTATTGTACCTTTGGGAACAGATACCGGTGCGACTTATGATGAGTTTGGAATGGGACTTTTGGATTACTGATTTTTGCCACGAATGCACAAATTAGAAGTTCAGAAATATTTAAACCTTCAAGGTTTTTTGAAACCTTGAAGATTTGTTTAAGACGCAACACGATTGCAGCCCGACTTGAGCGAAAATCCTTTTGCGAGGAGGTACGACGAACAAAAGATTGGGAGCGGAAGGCGGAAATAGCTGCCCAAATTATTAATTTTACTATTTAGAATCTCAAATTATGAACACGATAAAATCTATTTCAGCTTTTCACAGACTGTTATCACTTCCGGAACCGAAGCATCCGATGGTAAGTGTTGTGAATCTTTCGGAAAGTGTTTTCATTGAAGATGATGTCTGGAAAGGTTTTGTGAGCCGTTATTACTGCGTTGCGCTGAAACGGAATGCAACCGGAAAAATAAAATACGGACAGCAACATTACGATTATGATAAAGGGGTTTTGAGTTTTACGGCACCGAATCAGGTGCAATATCTGGATTTGAAGACGATGGATTGTGAAAATACAGGTTATCTTTTGATTTTTCACGAAGATTTTCTGTTGAAACATTCTTTGGCAAATACGATTTCGTCTTATGGATTTTTCTCGTATGCGGTGAATGAAGCTTTGCACCTTTCTGAAGATGAAGAAAATGATCTGCTTGAAATTCTGAATAAAATTAATAAAGAATGTGAACATATCGACCAGCATACGCAGGAAATTATTTTGTCGCAGATTGAGCTGTTGCTGAATTATTCGAAGCGGTTCTATGAAAGACAATTCATAACCCGAAAAAGCGGAAATCATAAGCTTTTAACAAAATTTGAAACGTTTCTGAATGATTATTTTGATAAAAATTCTTCTGAAAAAGGATTGTTAACAGTTCATCAAATTGCAGAAGCGATGAATCTTTCTCCTAATTATTTAAGTGATCTTTTGCGTGTTCATACCGGACAAAATACGCAGCAACACATTCACGAAAAGTTGATTAGTAAAGCGAAAGAGAAACTTTCTACGACTGAATTATCGATAAGTGAGATTGCTTATGAACTGGGATTTGAGCATTCGCAGTCTTTTTCTACGTTGTTTAAAAAGAAAACGAATGTATCGCCGTTGGAATTTCGGCAGTCGTTTAATTAGGTTTTATGCTCTCGCAGATTTAGCGGATTATACAGATTTTTTTATCTGATAAATTTTCCAAATCTGCGAGAGCATAAAAAAATAAAGACTGCAAAATTTGCAGTCCTTTCTAATTTATTCCTCAACTTCAAAAAGCAAACGTTCTCCGAATTTTTCTTCATTGATTTTTCCGTTTTCGTAAACCAGATTTCCGTTGACGAAAGTGTGGGTTACTTTAGAACTAAAATTCATTCCTTCCAACGGGCTCCAACCACATTTGTACAGGATATTTTCTTTTTCAACCGTCCAGTTTTCATTTAAATCGACCAAAACCAAATCTGCTTTGTAACCTTCTTTAATGAAACCTCTCTTTTCGATTCTAAATAAAATTGCGGGATTGTGCGCCATTTTTTCAACAATTCTTTCCAGAGAAATCTTTCCGTTTTTGTAATTCTCAAGCATTACCACCAAAGAATGCTGAACCAAAGGTGCTCCGGAAGGACATTTAATATAAGCATTCTGTTTTTCTTCCCAGGTGTGTGGCGCGTGATCGGTTGCAATCACATCGATTCTGTCATCAAGCAATGCTTCCCAAAGTGCATCTTTGTCTTTTTGCGTTTTTACCGCAGGATTCCATTTGATTAAACCGCCTTTTGTATCGTAATCTTCGTTGGTAAATGTCAAGTGATGAACGCAAACTTCCGCCGTGATTTTTTTGTCCTTTAAAGGAATATCATTTCTGAAAAGTTCCATTTCTTTTGCCGTCGATAAATGGAAGACATGAAGTCTTGCTCCTGTTTTTTTCGCTAATTCAACTGCTTTTGAAGACGATTTATAACAAGCTTCTTCACTTCTGATTAAATGATGAAATTTTACTGGAATATCTTCGCCATATTCATCCAGATATTTCTGAGTATTTTCTCTGATGGTCGCTTCGTCTTCGCAATGAACCGCAATCAGCATTTTGGTATTGCTGAAAATATTTTCCAACGTTTCAGGATTGTCAACCAACATATTTCCTGTTGATGAGCCTAAAAACAATTTTATTCCTGGAACATTCCTCGGATTTGTTTTTAAAACTTCCTCCATGTTATCATTCGTTCCGCCCATCATAAAGCCGTAATTGGCAAAAGATTTCTGAGAAGCGATTTCATATTTATCAGCCAATAATTCCTGAGTTACGGCATTTGGAACCGTATTCGGCTGTTCGATAAAACTTGTGGTTCCACCTGCAATTGCAGAACGGGATTCAGTTTCGATATCACCTTTCCATGTCAAGCCCGGCTCACGGAAATGAACCTGGTCATCGATAATTCCGGGCAGTAAATATTTTCCAGAAGCGTCGATAATTTGGTCAGCATCTTCTGAAATTTGAGATTCTATTTTAGAAATCAAATCGTTTTCGATGAGAATATCGCTTTGGATAATCTTTCCTTCGTTGACGATTTGAGCATTTTTTATCAGGATTTTCATTTTTTATTTTTAGAATTTAAGTTCATATTGCACAAATTTAATATTTTCCAAAGTGATTTTTAAACATCAATCAGAAAATTGTGAATTCTAATATTTACATTTGCATTTTAAAAACCTGAAATTGTATAAAAAATTATTTGGACAAACTGCGGTTTACGGGCTGAGTTCGGTTTTAGTAAGAATTTTCCCGTTTCTTATTGCGCCAATCGTAACGAAAGCTTTCGGACCTTCCGCTTCATCACCTTTTGTCGACTGGTATTCTATCGCCGGAGTTATCACGGTTTTTTTAACGCACGGAATGGAAACATCTTTTTTCCGTTTTGCGCAGGAAGGCGATATTGATAAGAAAACTCTGGTTTCAACTTGTGCTTTAAGTGTTCTAGGAACGGGATTTATTTATCTTATTTTAGGGTATGTTTTCAGGCAGGATTTAGCAAATGCTTTTGAAACTCCAGACCAGGTTAATTATCTGATCATTTTTCTTTTCATTTTATCTTTTGATGCTTTTTCTACGATTCCTTCTGCAGTTCTAAGACTTGAAGGAAAACCCACTCAATATATGCTTTCAAAAGTAATTGGTTCTTTAGCTTATTATTTTTTAGTTGTATTTTTCATAAAATGGCTTCCACATTATCCCAACGGAATTCTAGGAATCAAATATGATCCTGAAATTGGTGTAGGGTACGTTTTCATTGCCAATTTAGTACAAAGTATCATCACTTTAACGATTGTAGGAAAGGAATTTGTGAATTTCAGTTTTAAAAAGTTTGATTTTAAACTTTGGAAAAGAATCATGAATTATTCATGGCCCGTTATGATTGCAGGATTGGCAGGAATCATTAATCAGACTTTAGACAGACAGTTTTTAAAATATTTACTTCCTAAAGAAGAAGCAAAACATCAGATTGGAGTTTATGGGGCTGTTTATAAAATTGCAACTTTCATTACAGTTTTCAGACAGGCTTATCAATTGGGTATTGAGCCTTATTTCTTCTCCAGTTTTAAAGATAAAAACAATCATAAAACCTATGCAGTTCTCATGGATGTCTTCGTTATTTGCAATTGTTTAATTTATATCGGATTAATGGTAAATCTTCAGTGGATTTCAGAAAAATATTTGAAAAACCCGCTGTATTATGAAGGAATTGAAATTATTCCGTTTGTGATGTTAGGTGCATTATTTTTAGGAATTTATCTAAATCTGTCAATTTGGTATAAACTTTCAGATCAAACGAGAGTCGGGCTTTATATTTCCTTAATTGGAGCTGCAATTACAATCTTTATCAACTTTACATTTATCCCGACTTACGGATATTGGGCAAGTGCATTTGCTGCATTAATTACTTACACCAGCATGATGGTAATTTCTTACATTTGGGGAAAAGTACAGTATCCTATCCATTATAATACACAAAAAATACTTGTATATCTTTCTTTATCTATTGCAATTTCTATGATTTCGTTTTATTATTTCAGACATAATTATTTCATAGGAAACGGATTATTTTTATTCTTTATTGCATTTTTAGCTTATAATGAAAGAACAATGATTAACAAAATACTCAGAAAAACTAATAACTAATAATTTTAAAAACAGCATTCATTTATGAAAATTATTGTTCCAATGGCAGGAAAAGGCTCAAGATTGAGACCACACACACTAACCGTTCCAAAACCATTGATTCCTATTGCAGGAAAACCTATTGTACAAAGATTAGTAGAAGACATTGCAAAAGTTGCCGGAGAGACTATTGATGAAGTAGCTTTCATTATTGGTGATTTCGGCGCTGAAGTAGAAGCTTCTTTAATAAAAATTGCAGAAAACCTAGGGGCAAAAGCAAGCATTTACACTCAGGATGTTGCATTAGGAACAGCACACGCTATAAAATGTGCTGAAGCTTCTATGACAGGAAATGTGGTGGTGGCTTTTGCTGACACTTTGTTTAGGGCAGATTTCACTTTAGACACCAATTCTGACGGTGTGATATGGGTGAAAAAAGTAGAAGATCCTTCAGCTTTTGGAGTTGTAAAACTGGATGATTACGGTTTTATTACTGATTTTATCGAAAAACCTCAAACTTTTATTTCAGATCTTGCGATTATTGGAATTTATTACTTCAATTCCGGAGAAAAACTGATGTCTGAAATTAACCATATTATGGATAATGATATCAAAGTTGGTGGAGAATATCAATTAACAACGGCTCTCGAAAATCTTCGTCAGAAAGGTGCAAAATTCTCTTTAGGAAAAGTAGATGACTGGATGGATTGCGGAAATAAAAATGCTACTGTTGAAACAAACGGGAAAATTTTAGAATATGAGAAAGACGAGTTCGCAGGATTCCCCCAGTCAGCAAATATTCAGAATTCTTTGATTATTCAGCCTTGTTATATAGGTGAAGGTGTAGAGATCTCAAACTCTAAAATTGGACCTTATGTTTCTTTAGGGAAAGGCACAAAGGTAATCAACTCTAATATTGACAACTCTTTGATCCAGGAGAAAACAATTATTGACCACGGAAACCTTTCTAATTCAATGATTGGGAGTTCAGCTCAATATTTCGGAGTGGCTAGAGAAATTTCTTTAGGAGATTTTTCTGTTTTAGACTTTTTATCGAAATAAATTAAAATAAAATAACGTTAGCAAACCACACAATATCATTTTGTGTGGTTTGGCGTTAATATTGTAAAAGATTATTTAAATTTGAATATGAAAAATTGGGCTGTCTTACTAATACTCACACTTACTATACTTTCATGTAAAAGCAAAAAAGCTCTTACACAAAACACTTCTGTAAATGACAGTATTCTAGTGGAAAACTCAGCCGATAAGAACGACCCAAAGGATGCTAAAAATATTCAGGACAGATTGACTTTTTACGAAAAAATCCTTCTTCATCCTAAATTTGATCATGTAAAAATCAACAGCAAAATTACAGCAGATAACATACGTGTAAGTCCGCTGGATGCAACAATTTATATCGAAAATGATAAAAAAATATGGGCAAATATATCTTTTTTGATCATCCCAGCTGCAAGAGCGATAATTACTCCGGAAGGTATAAAAGCTATTGATAAATACAATAAAAACTACATCGATTCTGATTTTGATTATCTGAATAACTTTCTAAACGTCAACTTTATCGATTACAAAACATTGGAAAAATTACTGATGGGACGTACCTTTATGCCCATTACCAACAGCAATTCAAGCATTGTTAAAAATACAGAAGGATATCAACTGACTTCCATTACCAATCAAAAGATTGTAACAGACGATATCGTACGAGAGTACAAAGTTGAAATGCAATACACCAATGATTTTAATTTGAACTGGGTAAAATTACAGGATGTAAAATCCAATGATGCCATTGAAATCGTATATGAAAACTGGGAGACCTTCCCGAACGAAGTAAAGCTTCCGAAAAATGTTAAAATAATTATAAAAGGCTCAAAATCGAGTCAGATTTTACTGGAAAACACGAAATTTGACTTTTCGAGGATGGAAACACCTTATTCAGTTCCAGCCAATTATAAGAAAATTGATATTAAATGATTAAAAAAATTAGCTTTTTAATAGGCATTTTGCTGTTCGGATTACAATATGGTCAACAAAATAAAGAACAGTTGCAAAAGCAAAATGCTGATCTAAAAAAACAAATATCTCAGATAAATTCAGATTTGGCTAAAACCAGAAACGAATCAAAATTATCTTTATCATACCTAAATAATGTTAATAAGAAATTAGCGCTCAGAGAAAAAGTTTTTAATAATACTCAGAAAGAAAAAAGATTTATAGAAGACGAAATTTATCTTCGTCAACTGGAAATCAATAAGCAAAACCGGGAGCTTGCTGTTTTAAGAAAAAACTACGCACAGGTTTTAGTCAATGCGTATAAAAATAAAGGTGTACAAAATAAAGTGACTTTCATTCTTTCATCAAAAAGTTTAGGTGAAGCATTACGAAGAATACAGTATTTAAAGCAATATTCAGATTATCAGGATAAAAAAGCAGCAGAAATAACTACTGCAGCAGTTCAGCTTAAAAAATCTGTTGAACAGAAGAAAAGATCAGCCTCAGAAAAGGAGAATCTACTTGTTAATCAGCAAAAAGATTTAACGACAATTAATGTCGAGCGTGAACAGAAAGAACAGTTGGTTATAGAATTTAAAAAGAATGAATCTAAGCTTACTGCAGATTTAAAGCAGAAACAGTCTCAATCTAAAGCTTTAGAAGGACAAATCAGAGCAATTATTGCAGAAGAAATAAGAATTGCCAAAGCTGAAGAAGAAAACCGAAGAAAGGCTGAAGCTGAAAAAATTCGTTTGGCTAAAATAGCTGCAGAAAGAGAAAAAGCAAGAATTGATGCTGAAGCAAAAGCGCGTGCAGAAGCTTTGGAAAGAGAAAGAAAACTGGCTGAAGCAGAAGTAAAAAAAGCAAATGAATTAGCGGCAAAAAGAGCTGAAGAAGAAAGAAAAAGAAATGATGACGCCGCAAAAAGTGAAGCGAGTGCAAAAGATGAAGCAAGAAAAATAGCCGCTAAAAAAGCCTCCGAAGACGCGACTGCAAGAGCTAAAGAAGCCTCAGAAAAATTAAAAGATGCCAGAGAAGCAGAAGCTGCTTTAGCAAAGAAAAAAGAAGAAGACAAGAAAGCAGCAGAATCTAAAGCAATGACCAACTATGGGGTTTCAGCTCCGGCAGCAGGAAGTAATTTTGCATCCAATCGTGGAAGGATTTCTATGCCGGTACAAGGTACAATTACCCACAGATTTGGTAAACAGCAGCACCCTGTTTTTAAAAATATTTGGGAGGAAAATAACGGAATAAAAATATCTGTCGCTAAAGGAACTTCTGCAAGAGCAGTTTTCCCGGGAATAGTTTCTCAGGTAATTCCTTCAGCAGACGGAACTAAAACTGTAATGATAAAACATGGTGACTATTTTACCATTTATTCCAATCTCAGCAGCAATACTGTTTCAAAAAATCAACAGGTTTCTGCAGGAACAGTGGTAGGAGCAGTTGCACAGGATTTTGACGGAAGCTATACTCTTGATTTTCAGATTTGGAACGGAAGTCAGGCTGTTGATCCTCTTAGTTGGGTTTCCTATTAAAAAAAGATTAACTTTACAAAAAATATTTAGAAAATGAATACATTAACAATATTATCATTATCGTGGCAGCACATTCTTATTGTTGCTATCATCCTTTTATTACTTTTCGGAGGTAAAAAAATCCCTGAATTGATGAGAGGTATGGGTTCTGGAATTAAAGAATTTAAAGACGCTATCAAAGAAGAAGACAAACCGGGTTCAAAAACTGAAAACAACTCTTCAAACAACACAAACAGCAACTTATAATTCTCAATTTCAATGAATTTTACTGATACTGCCTGGAAAATCTTCAATCAATCAATTGAAGATTATCATGTATTAGACAATGTAGAAACTCCTGTAAAAAATCCGTTTGAAAGCGATACTTTGGAACGGATTTTGTATGCTAAAAACTGGATTGATACCGTTCAATGGCATTTGGAAGATATAATTAGAGATGAAAATATAGATCCTGTTGAGGCTCTTCAGCTAAAAAGAACAATAGATTCTTCGAATCAGAAAAGAACCGATTTGGTAGAATTTATAGATAGTTGGTTTTTAGATAAATACAAAAATATTACTCCAAAACCTAATGCTAAAATAAATACTGAAACCCCGGCTTGGGCTGTTGACAGATTATCTATTTTGGCGTTAAAGGTTTATCACATGTCATTAGAAGCAAACAGAGAATCTGCCTCTGAAGAGCATCGTTTAAATTGCCAGTCAAAATTAAATGTACTGCTTACCCAGAAACAAGATTTGTCTACTTCGATTATTCAATTGCTTACAGATATTGAAAACGGTGATGTTAAGATGAAAGTGTACAAACAAATGAAAATGTACAATGATGAAAGTCTTAACCCAATCCTTTATCAAAAGGAGCAAAAATGAAACGACTATTTTTTCTTGGAATACTGCTAATAATCACCTCTTCCTGTGCTACCGAAAAACTGAATATGTCACCGTTGTCAAACAGTTTATCAAATGATGCAAAAGCAGAGTCTGACAAGAATATTAGTATTAAAATTTCAGAAAATGTAAATGCATCGGAGATTACGAATTTAATTTCTACTTTTCCTAAATTTTCGAACACTGCTGTAAATGAAGAAGTGACTAATCTTAAATACACGCTTCAAAATTATCTTTACGCAATAGAATCCGGAAACAAATCAGGAAAAAACAAAACTTTCCGAAATCTAGAAAAATCTTATAAAAATATTCAGAAATTAAGAAAATTTCTCAAAAAAGATGAAGATGAAGTTCTGAACAGATATTTGGTAAGATTAAAAACTAACGTTACCGTAATAGAAGATTCTGTAAACGAAAAAAAATAAATAAAAATTCAATGATTAAAATTCAGGCGGAAGCTAATGTTCCTACAGAGCATGGCAAATTCCGAATGATCGCTTTTTCGGAAGATGAAAATGACTGGATGCCGCACATGGCAGTAGTTGCTGAAAATACAGATTTGTCACAACCCGTCAATGTACGTTTTCATTCTGAATGTATTACCGGAGAAGTTTTTCATTCTAAAAAATGTGAATGCGGACAACAGCTTGATGCAGCAATGAAATATATGCACGAAAATGGTGGATTGATTATTTACCTGCGTCAGGAAGGCAGAAATATAGGAATCATCAATAAACTTAAAGCTTACTCTTTGCAGGAAAAAGGTTTGGATACGGTTCAGGCAAATTTAGAACTCGGCTTACCTGCAGATGACAGAAATTTTGGTGTGGCTATTGAGATTTTGAACCAACTTAAAATTAAAGATATCAATCTTTTGACCAACAATCCTGATAAGGTAAGATTTGTACAGGAAAGCAATGTCAATTTAAATTCAAGAATTCCACTGCAAATTCCGGCAAATGAAAATAGTAAAGGTTATTTGCAGACTAAAAAAGACTTTTTTGGTCATTTCTTAGACGATCAGAAATAAGTTTCACAGATATAATAACAAATCAAAAGCTCCGAAAAATTAATTTTTCGGAGCTTTCTTTATTATAAAAATTTGAAAAGATTTCTTAAATTATTTTTTAAGCATTTTAGCGTTGGCATATTAATTTGAAAAAACATACTATAGTTAATATTTGATCTTTCTTCACTTTTACCCAAAATAAATTTAAATCTATATAAACTAATCACACAAATATTATTAATACTTACTTGGAGAATTTTTCAAAAAAAAAAGTTACTGAATTAATAATTTATTATATTTGAATTCCAAAACAAAATACAAAAATTATGAAAAAAACTATTTCAACAACTGTATTTCTTCTAGTATGCAGCTATTCTTTTGCACAAACTGTAATTTTCGAGTATGACGAAGCCGGAAACCAAGTACTGAGAGGGTTATGTATTGGCTGCAAATCAAGCAATAAAACTTCTATTCCCTTGGAATCCAAACCGCTAACAATCTTAGAAGAGGTAACTAATAATATAAAGGTAGCTCCTGTACCTGTAAAAACAAATCTTACCATATTTTGGGATTCAAAAGTAAAAGATTATATTAACCGAATAGAACTTTTGGCATATAATGATGTCAGAATTTTAAGTTTTTTTAATATTAAAAATACGAGTAACAACTCCTGTATTTTTAATATGGAAAGCTATTCTTATGGAGTATACTATCTCAAATTCTATTTATCAGACGGAAGTATTTATACTAAAACCATTACTAAAAACTAAAAAACACTCATAAATCATGAATAAATTATTTACGTTTTTTATAAGTATAATAACGGCATGCACCCTACATGGTCAAAACAATTACCATGATACCCAAGGAAAAATAGAGGTAACAGCTGGTGGTCAGTTACAATACACTTTACCTATTGATGTTCCACCAGGGGTTAAAAGTGTTTCGCCCAATATTAGTCTTATGTATATGAGTAATTCTAATAATGGAATTGCAGGATATGGGTGGAATATTTCCGGGCTTACAGCTATCACAAGAACAAGCAAAACCATAGAAAAAGATGGAGAACTAAAAGCAATACAGCTTGATTATTCTGATTACTACAGTTTTAATGGACAAAGGCTTATTCTTTCCCCTGACAGCCCCGCTGCATATGGGCAAGATGGTGCAACCTACGTAACCGAAAAATTTTCTAATGTGAAAATAAAATCTTTAGGAGTTTACCCGGTTGTAGGCGGGCCTGCAGAGTTTGAAGTAACATTCGAGGATGGAGCCCAGGCTTGGTATGGTGCATATACAGTGGGTTCTAGAAATATTCATGTGACAACGCCATCAGAATATAATATTGTAAAATGGAAAGATGCGCAAGGGAATTATATATCATATGGCTATGAATCTACTAGCCTTTCGGCAATAAGATCACCTGGAACTGTAAGGATATCCTCGATTCACTGGGGTGGTAATGAAACACTTAACAAACCTCATTTTAATGAAATCTTATTTAATTATGTAGATAGAGATTTAAAAGAACAATCTTATATTCAAGGATTAGGTTTTACCCAAAATAGAATATTGTCAGAAATTATTGTCAGATCACATGGAACTCAATTTAAGAAATATACCATTGAATATTTGAAAAACGGAACAAATTATCAGTTCGTTGACAAAATAACAGAGTACAACAGTAATAATGAGCCTGCTAACCCTGTCATTTTCTCCTATCCTAACAGAACGGGAACAATAGTCTCTGGCGCTAATTTTGGGAGTGAATCTTTAAATAATGTTAGACATAAAGGCGATTTTAACGGCGATTCATATATTGATTTTTTAATGTCTAATGGTACCGTCAAATTAGGTGCTTTTAATGAAAATTTCACTACTGTTACCTCAAATACAACTTTTAATCTCAATGCCGTTGTAGTCCCTGCGCTGTTAGACGAAGAAGGACAAGTATATAATGGAAATGGCATTGTACAATATATGTATGATAGAGTAGAAGGCTATATTTTTAGGAATAATAATTTTGTAAAGGTTTTTGAAAAAACAGTTATTCCTACAGCTTGCTCAACTTGTACTATTGCTTTTAATGAAGGAGATATAAACGGAGATGGAATATCTGATCTATTTCTGACTTTTACCAACGGAGGATTTCAAGATAGGTTTGTTATAGATCTCAAAAATCCAAATAATCCTGTTTTTACATATTCAGGTGACGGAAGTTTTAGTGAAAGTTCATATATTGATCAAAAATATATAGATGTAGATGCAGATGGGAAAGTTGATATTATTAATATTTCTGACACATCCTATACTGTATTTGAGTTTGTAAAAACAACGCCTACCCACTATACAAAAAAAATAAAATTTACAGGGAATCTATCTGAAACAAAAGGCTCTGGCTTTCCTGTACTTTTTGGAGATTTTAATGGTGATGGGAAGCTAGATTTTACACTACCTCTTACTGAAGGAAAAACAGGTAAAGATGATTGGCGTTTTTATATAGGTATGGGAAATGGTTTTTATAATTTCAGGAAAGATAATTTTTTAGTCTATAAAAATATCTCTACTACAAATAACGGATATTGGCTTCAATTTAGTAAGACATTTTATTCGATATCAGATATTAACGCTGATGGAAAATCTGATATTGTTCAAGTTTACTCCTACTCAAACTTATCAGGAAGCAGTTACAGATCAATTGGGGTTACTGTTAATTCTGTTACATCTAATGGTAATGGTATATCCAATGGTACAGTTAACGGTATTATCGATTTTACCTTCGAAAATATTTATTCGTTTCCTTCATCAGGAACTTTTACCTTAATTCAGCCATACAATGATCTCTCATTGTATCAGCCAATTACTAATACAATACGATCTAATAACAATTATTATAATGTATTTCTCTTTAGAAAGGATAATTTACTAAAAATAAAAGCGCCAACTTCAGTTGCTGAACTGGCTAGAATAAAATCAATCAGTCAGGGTGGGGTAACTACAACTGTAGATTACTTCGAGTTAAATCCTGATGTAAATAGCAATTATTATAAGAAAGTTAAAAAAGAGTACTATCCCTATTTTTCACTGCAGAGGGCAGATCAGTCCTTTGCTGTTTTACAGTTAAAACAGGCAGGAAGAAAACAAGACTTCCGATACAGAGGAATGACAGGGCATTTTCAGGGAAAAGGAATATTGGGATTTCTTCAGTCTGCTCATTCAACATGGTATGCAGATGGATATGAAAATACGAAGATTTGGAGCGGTGTAGAAATAGATCCACAAAATGATGGAGTTCCAATAAAAGAATGGACAATAAGAACAAATGATGAAACAAAAATTTTCCCACTTGACATTTCTGAAAATAACGCACAACTACTCTCATACAAAAAAACAGTTTATCAGAATGATAAGTTGCTGAATGGACAGATTGTAAGTATTGTATCTGATGCAGACAGACCAAAAATCGTAACAGCAATTATCCCAAAAAGTACTCTTACAAAGGATTTTTTAACAAGCACAGTAACTACAGGTAACATCACCTATGAAGATCATTATCTTCCTATAAACACAGTATCAACAGTTAATAATAATTACGCAGTAAAAACTACTACTTATGAATATTTACATAATCCTAGTGGAATAGCAAATAATTATTTTGTAGGTCGTCCAAAATCTAAAGTAGAAACTGTACAGGCTTATGGCGATACTAAATCTTCTAAAGAAGAATATGCATATGAAAATAACCTTCTAAAAACTTCAAAAACATGGAATAATATTAATACAAATTATTTACTTAATACCTATTCATATGATGGATTTGGAAACATTATTCAAAAATTAAGTACCAATTCTGAAGATAACCAAGTCATTACAGAGAAATCTATGTATGAATCTAAAGGACGATTTGTAGAAAAAAGCACTAATAATTTAGGCCTTGAAACATTATTTAGCTACAATAATCAAGGACAAACCATCACACAAACTGACCCTTTTGGTACTGTTATAACGAATAATTATGACAATTGGGGAAAATTACTATCATCCATTAGTTCAATAGGCGGAACAATTCTCTATACTTATGAAAAACTGGTAAGCAATGGTGGTAAAAAAACTTCTCAATTTACACAAGACGGAGATGTAAAAATTACTTATACAAATATTTTAGGTCAGAATTATAAAAACTCTTCCAAAGGTTTTGCACAAGGAACGTATGTTTCCAACGAAACTCAATATGACATATTAGGAAGAAAATGGAAAGAATCTGAACCTTTTTTTGAAGGACAAAATGCTTCTCAATGGAACATTATTGAATATAATGATACTACATACCCTGCCAAAGTAACTGCTACATCATTTACAGGAAAAAGAATAGAAACATCTGTAACCGGGACTGTTACTACAGTGAATGAATTAACCGGTTATGGAAGAACCAATACTAAAATAATTGATGCTTTAGGTAATGTAGTAGAAACTACAGATAAAGGTGGCTCCATCAGTTTTTCATATAATGCTTCGCAGCAGCAAATTGAAGCAAAATACGAGAACAATACTGTTGTTACTACTTATAATGAATGGGGGCGAAAATCATCTTTCCACGACCCATCTAACGGATTGTATGAGTATGAATATACAGGTTTCGGAATTATTAAAAAAGAAACAAGTCCAAAAGGGTTTAAAGAATATAATTACTCTTCGAATGGTTTGCTTTCTAATGTAAAAGAATTTTCTAACGACGGTATTTCTACAAATAAAAATTATGATTTTAAGTATAATACTTTTGGGCAAGTAATTTCAAAATCAGGATATGCTAATGGAAAATACTTTCAAAATAATTTCAACTATGATAATAATGGTCGTTTAAAAAGTGATATAGAAGATTTTGAAAAAAGGAGATTCTATAAAAAAGATATTCTGTATGACGCAATGGGTAGAATTTCACAGTATGTACAAGGATTGCAATCTTCGGGAAATACTACAGAAGTTACTATAAATAACAATTACAGTATCATAAATGGAGATTTAGAATCTATCAGTGATGCAAACAGCGGAAAAATTCTTTGGCAACTTCAGGATATTAATGCTAAAGGACAAGTATTAGTAGGAAAATTAGGGAATACTCAGATTAGCAACCAATATAATAGCTTTGGATTTTTAGTTCATACTTCTCATGCCTCAGCTAATACGGACTTAATGACATTAGGTTACAGCTTTGATGCTATAAAGAATGAACTAAACTATCGAGTTCACCATAACTTCAACATTAGTGAAGACTTTCACTATGATGATAATAATAGATTAGTGGAATGGACAAATCCTAAAACAGGTCAAATATCGTCTAATAAATATGATGATAAGGGAAGAATTACAGTTAATGATCAGTTAGGAGAGGTCGGATTTGGTACCAATGGAAGTCAATATCGTGTTACGAGTATAAAACTTAATGCTCAGGGAGTAGAAAATTATGATTTGAATGGACAGAGTAGACTTCTTCAGCAAATAACTTACAATGAAAATAACGATCCTATAAAAATTGACGGGACACGCGGTGATTATGATTTTGCTTATGGATTATCTGAAAACAGACAGATCATGTATTATGGTGGGAATTTTCAAAATATTGAAGAAGCTCATTACGAAAAATATTACAGTGAAAGTGGAGATGCTGAAATAATTATTGATAGAAAAAGCGGAAAAGAAAGACACATTCTGTATATAGGAGGAACACCTTACAACTCCAATATTATTTTCATAAAAAATATCGGGTTAGATGGAAGTGGCTACAAGTTTTTACATAAAGATTATTTGGGCAGTATCTTAGCAATTAGCGATGAAAATGGTGAAGCAGAAGAACGAAGACATTATGATGCCTGGGGAATTTACACACACCTAAAAGTTAAAGAAAATACTATTTATATTGGAAAAGAAATTGAAGAATATCTTGAAAAAGCACAGTTTCTTATTATAGATCGTGGCTATACATCTCATGAACATTTGTATGCTGTGGAGCTCATTCATATGAACGGTAGATTATATGATCCTTTACTAAGAAGATTTTTAAATGCAGACGAGAATATACAGGATCCTACAAACACTCAAAGCTATAATAAATATGGGTATGTTATAAATAATCCGTTAATGTATAATGACCCGAGTGGGGAAATATGGGCAGCAGGATTCTTTTTATCCTATATAGTTCCTGTAATCTATGGAGCAATCATTGGAGGTGTTATTGGTGCAGGTATTTATACAATAAAGTCCCTAATTACTAAAAACTGGACATGGAGTGGTTTTGGGAAGAGTATTTTGATAGGAGCTGCGACAGGAGCCGTTTCGGGAGGTCTTTCTGCCACTTATACTGCCACTGGCTTTCAAGGTGCTGTAGTCATGGGAAGTATTAATGGAGGTGTAGTTGGAGGTGTTGATGCTTTACTTAATGGCAAAAACTTTGCTACAGGATTTTATAAAGGCGGTTTAATGGGAGCAGCTATGGGAGCAATAAGTTATGTGGTTTCTAATTTTGTTTCATACTACAAGTCCAAAACACCTGATAAAATAACTTCATCGGAATTAGAAAGTCAAGGATATGATGCATCAAATCAAGATAATCAGGATTATTATACAACAGACATACAAGTTCAAAATGATTTCAATGAAACTACAGGAGATTATCAAGTCTCGGTAGAGAATATAAATACCGAATATAAACTTGCAACAGCTCAAAACATCCCCGATGGATTCAGCTTAACAAGTGGAAATCAAATTTGGACTAATGATCCGAGAGAATCTGGGTATGTATTGGGAATTACTACTAATAGAAATAAAAACTGGTGGGAGTTTATGACAAAGGGCGAAAAGTCAACAGTCCTAATTGCTCCAAATCTTGGATTAAAAAGTACATTTATTAAACAAGCGGTTTTTGGTCATGAGTTTATTCATGCTTATCATCGGTATATTAATTTAAGAGCACTTTATGGAAAAAACTATTCAAATTACACAGAGTCATCTGCCTATCATTTTACTATAAACTTATTAAAAGTTAATGGTCAGGATTTTAGTAGTTTTTTAAGTCAGTTTTATAGTTACGGGGGACATTTTCCTGGCCCTTTTAATTGGACATACGCTATTAAAAATATAGTTAATTTCAAAACTGTTAAGCCATGAAGTATATTCTTAATTGTATCCTTGTTTGTCTTTTAATTAACTGTAAGGAAAAAAACAAAATTTATCTTAATGACATTGTAGGCATAATTCATCAGAATAATAATATTGAAAATAATATTACTAATAATTATTATGTACTCGATGAACGGTTTAAAGATTCAGGCAGGCATAAATTGGGATTAACCGCAGAAGAAGTTATTGCAATTAAGAGAAAAATTATAGAAGAAGATTTATATAAACTAAATGATTCTCTAAAATTTGTTAAATCATATAATATTAGTCGCTTATCTAAGCTTAGTATTATATATAAATCGGGAAGAAAACAATCTTTTATATTTGAAAATTATAATTATAGAAGTAATTTTAATAATGAATCTTACGATAAAATTGCGAATGTTGAAGAATTAATCGCAAAAATAATAATGAAAAAAAAGATTGATCCAGAGACAGTAAATATTCATTTTTAGAACGAAAACGTTAAAAATTAATTTTATCTAATGACTTACTTGTAAGTTATATTATTCTAAGTAAATAAGCGATATAAAATATATAAAACTAATAATCTCTATGTTTTTATAGTATTATACTAACTATTTTTAACATATTATCCAAAATAAAAACTCCAAAATACGTGTGTGATTTGGAGTTTTTATTTATAAAAATTTGAAAAGATTCTTTTTTTAAATTTGATTACAATTTAGTAACCTTTGAGTCATCAATATTATAATATTTAATTACTGCATTGTAATCGCTGTAATCTACAGGTGCACTTGCTCCTTTATTTAAGAATCCTGCAGGAACTAAAACAATTCTAAATGTTTGATTGCTGTAATATTCCGGTGCAGTTGCAACATTAAAATTACCTGAAACGTAAATTTGAACATCATTTTTTGTAAAATCAAAATCATAATCTATTCTCCTTCCAGAAACTTCATTGATCGTTTTGGGAATTTGCTCCCAAACATCGTTTCCTCCAACTATAGCTTTTAATCTGTAAACCAAAACCATATCAGAGTCCAACATTCCATAAGAGGTAAGCGACTGATTTATAAAATGCTGTTGAGCTGAACTATTATATTGAAAGCTTCTTGTAATTTCTACAACGCCTGAATAAGTATCATTATCGACATATTGTACATCATCATCATTGTTGTTATCGCAGCTGTAAGTGAAGAAACTCACGAAAGCAAGCATTATAATTGGAAAAAATTTTCTCATTATTTAAATTTTATATTATTATTAAATATGCCGAATCAAAACATATACCAAAAACTGAAAAAACTTTCGTATTCATCCTTTTTTTAATCGTATTTTTGTTCATATCCAAAAAATCATGAAGAAATTAGTTTTTAATTTTCTCTTAATCATATCTTTTTCCGGCATCCCTCTTTCTGCGCAATATCAGCCTAAAGATATCTCAAGAGCAGATGTTAAGAAAGCGAATCAATGGGTTGAACAAATTTATAACAGTCTTTCACAGGATGAAAAACTTGGACAATTATTCATTGTTGCATTATACACCAATAAGGATGACAACCACATCAACCAAGTGAGAAATATTGTCACTAATGACAAAATTGGTGGCTTGATTCTGATGCAGGACGATGCTTCAAGAGAAATCAATCTAGTGAATGAATTCCAGCAGAAGTCTAAAATTCCGTTAATGATCGGGATGGATGCTGAATGGGGAATTTACCAAAGAATCAATACCGCTCACAAGTTTCCCTGGGCAATGACTTTGGGAGCAATTCAGGATAAAGAATTGATTTATCAGATGGCAGCAAAAATTGCGGAAGACTGCAAAAGAATGGGAGTTAATTGGGATTTCGCACCGGTTGTAGATGTAAATACCAACCCAAGCAACCCGATTATCGGAAACCGGAGTTTTGGTTCGGAAGTTTCTAATGTAACGAAATCTGCATTATCTTATGCAAATGGTTTACAGGATAACAATATTCTTGCTGCTATCAAACATTTTCCGGGACATGGTGATACCAATACAGATTCTCACCTTGATCTTCCGGTAGTTTCTCACAGTCTCGAAAGATTAAATAAAATAGAAATCGCTCCTTTTAAAGCTTTAATGAATAAAGGAATTGGCGGAGTTATGGTTGCCCATTTATACGTCCCTAGTTTGGAATCAGGGAAAGGAATTCCCGCATCAGTTTCAAAGAAAATTGTGACCGATTTATTAAAAGATAAATTAGGCTACAAAGGTTTAATTATTACCGACGCTCTGAATATGGGTGCAGTTGCCAACAAATATAAGCCGGGAGAATTGGATGCTTTAGCTTTCAAAGCAGGAAATGACATCATGCTTTTCTCTCAAGGTGTTGCAGAAGGTAAAAAACTGATCCAGAAGGCAATTGATAAAGGCGAAATTTCACAAGACAGAGTTGAAGAAAGTGTAAAAAAGATTCTTTTGACTAAATATTATTTAGGTTTAAATCAATACACCCCGAAAAATCCTGAAAATGTAAACTTTGACATCAATAATAAGTCGCACACAAAATTGGTGCAAAATCTTTACTCGAATGCGTTGACCTTATTGAAAGACGAGAAAAAACTCCTTCCTTTAAGCTCAAACACAACGTATTATTACATTCCGCTGGAAGAAGCACCTTACCAGACTTTTGCAAATCAATTAAATGTAAGCTCGAAAGTTATTGTTAAAAAGGCTTCTGAAATCAATACAATACCGGCAAATTCCACAGTGATTGTCGGTTTTCACAAAGATAATTCTACGGCTTATAAACCTTATAAAATTTCAGCAGAATCGAAAAAAGTATTGGCCGATTTAGCTAAAAACCAAAATATAATCCTGAATGTTTTCGGGAGCGCTTATGCATTGAAAGATATTGATATTTCTAAAGTTTCCACAGTTTTGGTTTCTTATGAAAATAATGATGACTCGATGACGGCAACAGCTGATGCGTTCAACGGAAAGACTAAAATCTCGGGAAGACTTCCCGTTTTAATCAACGATACATTAAAACCAGGAATGGGAATCGACCTGAAAGTTTCCCACAAAATAAATTGCATCAAATAAAAAATAAAAATGAAAATAGGCATACTTTGTTACCCAACATACGGCGGAAGCGGAATCGTGGCAACAGAACTCGGAATGTCTTTGGCAAACAAAGGCTATGAAGTACACTTCATAAGTTCGGCACTTCCCGCGAGATTAGATATTACCAATCCTAATATTTTCTTCCACAAAGTTAATGTTCAGACGTATCCGCTTTTCCAGTATCAACCTTATGATATTGCGTTGAGTTCGATGATTTACCGTGTAGTGAATCTTTATAAATTAGATTTACTTCATGCTCATTACGCCATTCCTTATGCTTATGCGGCTTTTACAGCAAAGCAAATGCTAAAGGAAGACAATAACGATATTCCTTTGGTGACAACACTTCACGGAACAGATATTACTTTGGTAGGGCAACATCCGAGCTATAAACATGCGGTAGAATTTTCGATTAATCAATCTGATGCGATTACATCGGTTTCTGAAAGTCTGAAAAAAGATACGCTGCAGTTTTTCAACATTAAAAAAGAGATTCAGGTGATTACCAATTTTATTGATAATTCTGAATTTGATGAGCTAAACGAATGTCAAAGAACTCAGTTTGCCAATCCTGACGAAAAGATATTGATTCACGTTTCAAATTTACGTCCGGTAAAAAGAGTTGACGAAGTGCTTCAAATCTTTAAAAATGTTGAAAAAAAGGTTAAATCTAAACTGGTTATCATTGGCGAAGGTCCCGATATGGAAAAAGTAAATTCTTTCTTAGAAGAAAATCCGGAATTGATTTCAAAGATTCGGCTTTTAGGAAAAGTGAATGATTTATATAGAATCCTTCAGCTTTCAGATGTCTTTCTACTTCCTTCCGAACAGGAAAGTTTTGGTTTGGCAGCTCTAGAGGCGATGGCAGCAAACACTCCTGTTATCAGTTCAAATGCAGGTGGAATTCCTGAGGTGAATATTCAGGGAGAAACAGGGTTTTTGGCTGAAATTGGCAACGTAGAAGCGATGAGTAATTATTGCATTAAATTATTAAGCAATGACGAACTTTTAGCCCAAATGAAGATCAATGCTAAAGAGCAGGCTATAAAATTTGATCTGAAGAATATCCTTCCTATTTATGAAGATATGTATAAGGAGACCCTTGAGAATTTTAAAGGCGAACTTACAAAAGCCTAAATCATAGAAATACATCACAAAAAATCAGGGCATTTGCTCTGATTTTTTGTTAAAACTAAATTTCCTCGAAAGTTTGTTGCAGGGGTGCGAGAAGCTTTCCCGGTTACCGGAAAGTCTCCTGCAAGCTGCAGTAAGGTTTCCCTGCTTCCGGAAAGTTTGCTGCAGTCTGCAGGAATGTTTCCGGAGAGTCAGATTGCTTCCTGCAAAATACAGCAGTTTTTCGGTAATAATTATTCCATCAGAATTCCAATGTAAGCTCCGTAGGAGCAAAACCTTTGTAGAAAAAGTTTGAGGTTGTCAATTGCGCTCCGTAGGAGCGCCACCTTCAATACTATCAAAAAATAATTCAAAATTTAAAAATATTTTCATTAAATTAGTTGTAATACAAATACACAACTGATGAAAGAAAAACTCCTTCAATATCTTTGGAACTTCAAAGTATTCACTCACTTCAATTTCACAGACACCGATGGAAATCCTGTGGAAATCTTAGAATCAGGAAAATGGAATACCGATTCCGGACCAGATTTTCTGATGGCAAAAGTCAAAATTAAAAATATTATTCTTGCAGGAAATATCGAACTTCATGTAAAATCTTCCGACTGGATTTTCCATCAACACTCAAAAGACCCGGCCTATCAGAATATCATTCTTCATGTCGTCTTTCAGAATGACATCGACATCAAAGAATTTAAAGAGCAAAATATTCCAACACTGGAATTAAAAGATCATATCAACAAAAATATTTTTGAAAAGTATGAGAATCTTTTGAAAGAAAGTCAGTTTATTCCGTGTGAGAAAATTTTTAATACCAAGAAAATTCCGATCAACTTTCACGAGGAAAATTTATTAAAAAAACTAGAGGAAAAATCTTTAGAAATAGAAGCCGATTTACAGCGAAACAAAAATAATTATGAAGCCGTTTTATTTCATCACCTCGCTTACTCTTTTGGTTTGAAAGTAAATGCTTTCATCTTCAAGCAAATTGCGGAAAGCATCAATTTCAATACAATTATTAAAATTCAACAGAACAGAACACAGCTTGAAGCATTATTTTTCGGAATTTCCGGCTGGTTGGATAATCCACAAGACGAACAAATAAAATTATGGAAAAGAGAATTTGATTTTATTACAGCTAAATACAATCTTTCTGACATTAAAATTTATCCAAAGTTTTTGAGATTAAGACCACCAAACTTTCCTACAATTCGTTTCTCGCAATTTGCAGATTTGTATTTTCAGCATCAAAATTTGTTTTCAAAGATTATTTCAGCACAGAATACAAGTGAATTGTTTGAAATTTTTAAAGATATAAAAGCTTCAGAATATTGGGATCATCATTTTAATTTTGGAAAAATATCTCCCGTAAATCAAACAAAAGTTTTAACGAAAGATTTTATTGAGCTAATTATTTTAAATACAATTTTACCCGTTAAATTTACCTATCACAAGCATCAGAATGAAAATATCAGCGATGAGATTTTAGCTTTTTACAACGAAGTTCGGGCAGAGAAAAACTCAGTTATTGAGCAATGGAAAAATTTGGGTTTAAAAATTAAGAACTCAACCGAAAGTCAAAGCCTTATTTATCATTTTAAAAACTATTGTGAAACAAAAAATTGCTTAAATTGCGGTATCGGATTTAAAATTTTAAAAGAATCTTAAAATGTTTGGTAATCTACGTCACAAAATGGAACGCGAATGGTTTGGTGTACTCACAAGAATGGGTGCTAAACTGGGAATTCCGGTTTCTAAACTCAGAGTTTTCTTTATCTATTCTACTTTTGCAACGGCAGGTTTTTTCTTTTTAATCTACCTCGGCTTGGCTTTTACACTTTGGATAAAAGATATTTTCATCACCAGAAGACCTAGTGTTTTTGATCTTTAATCATGGAATTTATACAGATTACTTCGCCCGATGATTATCGTGTGCAAAAGATTTATAATTCCTACTCTACTTCTTTTCCGGAGGATGAAAGACGCGATTGGTATAAATTCATCCGGTTATTTGAACATCCGAAAGTAAAGGTAATTTCTGTTATGCATGATTATAAAAATATCGGCTACCTCATCATTTGGGAATTAAGCAACCATGTTTTTGTGGAGCATTTTGAAGTCTTTTCTGAGTTCAGAAATCAAAAATTAGGTTCAAATATTACAGATTATTTATTTAAAAATCATCCAAAAATAATTTTGGAAATCGAACCGGAACATCTGAATGAAGATTCTAAACGACGTTTTTCTTTTTACCAAAAAAATGGTTTTAACGTGATTGATGAAATGTATGTACAGCCAAGTTACGGAGAAGGCAAACAGAGTCTGCAGCTCTGGCTTCTTGCCAATTATTTTCCTGAAAATTTACAGGAAGTAAAAGATGAAATTTATGATATTGTTTATCATTAAAATATAAATCTGAAGTTTTTTAAAAAAAATTTTATTCTAACAAATTCCTCTTATTTTCTCAGTCTGTAGAGTTAGTATTTTTTCTAATTCGATCAACGAAAACCGGAAGTATTTCTTCCAAATTAAATATAACTCCCGAAATATTTTTCGCCCTTACATATTTTCTCACATCTGGTTTTACAGTAAAACTAAATTCTATAAACTCTGAAATTCTTTCAGGCGGAATCCCATCTTTCACAAAATCTTCATCAGCAATTCTTTTGCGTATCCAAAGAATATCACTTTGCAGATCTTCATATCTGTACCGTCTTTTCTGTCTTCTCGCTTTACCGCTAATCAAATCATAAGTGCCCTGAACATTTAAATTACCCAAAGCAGCAGCCAATAAAACATTTTTTACTTCTGCAGGAACTTCACGAGGTTTTTCACCGGTTTTAGGTCTGGGAAGACCAATCGCTTTCTGAAGTTGATCTTTTTTGTCAATTTTAGAAAGTCTTTCAGCATCTTTAGACAAATCTCCTGTTGCAGAAACAATTTCAACTTCTTCAATCTCTTCAGGAATTCTCTCCAGAACAATGTTCATAGGAATATCTACGCTGTAAACTTTTTTTGAAACTCTCTCATAGCCTTTCTTTGCAAATCTTATCTCATCATTTTCAGAGGCCTCAATAGAAAATTCACCTAAAGAATTGCTATACACTCTTTTATCAGTAGAAATATTAACAACTATTACCGAAGCCAGAATCATATCATTTTCACTCATCGTTTTCCCCGAAACTTTCTGCTGACAAAAAAGATGGGTTGTAATACAAAAGAAAAATACTGCAAGAATTTTTCTCATCATCAGTGTTTTATTTTTGTGTTTGTGGTGCCCGGTAAGAAGAAACCCTCATCAAAACCGAATTTTGAAATCTCATTAAATCACCATCACTTACGAAGCCGTATTTCAGGATTTTCTGTCTTTCAAATCCTCCTGCGAGAACATATTTGATAAAATGATTGATGAAAGGCTTTTCGATCTTTAAATCTGTAAAATATTGATCTCCTAAAGCGTAAGCAAGATAATTTTCAAAATCAAGATCATCCCATTTGTTTTTTACTTTTCCTACGGAAAAGCCTTCACCTCTCGGTTGGACAAATTGCCCTGGTTTCGCTGCTAAAATTCGTGGATCAGATTTTTGTTTGAGATAAGCATTGATCTCCGCTTTTAGTTTTTGAACTTTCGCAGGTTGATTTAATGTTTTGGAATCTATTTTTAAATCTCCGCTGAGTCCTTTTTTTATTTCGACTTCAGCAATCAATTGGGCAGCTATTGTTAACTGCACACTCATGGGCGACTCTACATTTTCCTTGAAAACTTTTCTGTCGATTCTCTCATATCCGCTTTTGAAAAAACGAAGAATATCACCCTCTCTCCCGGATACCATAAAATGGCCGTCTCTATTGGTAAGAGCCTGTTCGTTGGTTCGCATGTTGATCACCGTCACACCCGGAACTTCAGTATGATCTTCAGAAGAAATCTTCCCGAAAATATAACTTTGAGCATTGATTTGAATGAAGAAAACGAATGAAAGGATAAAGAGTAGTTTGAATTTCACAGATTATTGTTTTATTCAACAAAACTAAAGTTATTTTTTAATTCAGTCATAAGTTTAACCAGACTTAACGTGATTTAATATTTTTTTTGAATTTAAAGTTCAAAACTGTTAAAATATAGGCTCGAATTTGTTAAATTTTCAATTAAATTTTATCTAAATTGCACAAAATCTTCTGCTAAAAAATGTCAAACTCTTATACTGTAATCAATGCATCGGCTGGTTCGGGCAAAACTTACGCTCTTGTACAGAGACTATTGATGATTTGTTTGAGGTATCCGAATCAACAATCGTCAATTAGAAATATTTTGGCGTTGACATTTACCAACAAAGCCGCCAACGAAATGAAAGAAAGAATTCTTTCATGGCTTAATAAATTTACTGCTAAAGATTATCTTGAAAATAATGATTTAAAAAATATTCAGAAAGCTTTTGAAACGGAAGATTTAAAAATCACAATTGACGAGCTTCATCATCGGGCAAAAAAATTGTTAGATTATATTCTTCACAATTATTCAACCTTAAATATCGGAACAATCGACCGTTTTAATTCCCGATTGGTGCGAAGCTTTTCCTATGAATTGGGTCTGGCTAAAAATTTTAATCTTGAAATCGATGCAGAACCATTTTTGATTGAAGCAGTAGATAAAATGCTTGATCAAATTGGAGAAAACGAAAATATTTCTAATTCTTTTATGGATTATGTCGATTATAGTCTTGAAAATAACGAGAGAATTAATCTCAATAAAAACCTATACAATTCTGCGAAAGAATTTGTAAAAGACATTCATTACGAACACCTGAAGGACAATAAAGAATTTGATGATACGAATTATGAAGACATCAAAAATACGTTAAGAAAAGAAATTACCGCCAACAAAAAGCAATCTTTAGAACTTGCTTTAAGCTCAATTGAATTGTTCAAATCAAGAAATATTGAGATTGAAGATTTTGCACAGGGAAAAAACGGACTCGGTGGATTTTTCCCAAAAGTTGTGGAATTTTATCAGAAAAAAAGACCGGGATTTCCTTTTCCAAGTTCGACCGAAGAATCTGTCGTTGAAAAATACCGAAAAGGAGCCGCTGCAAAATCAAAGCATAAAGAATCTGAAATTTCAGAAATATTGGAAAAACTTCTTGAAAACAGAATGAAGCTGATTCTTCTCTTCATCGAAACTCAGAAAAAAGAGAAAATACATTCTGCTTTGCTGCCTTTAAAAGTGAATAAAGACATTCAGGATGAACTGAGAAAAATTGAGGAAGAAAATGATTTGGTTCTGCTCTCGAAATTCAATATCTTAATCAATGAAAATCTTAAAAATGAGCCTTCAGCATTTATCTATGAAAAAGTAGGTTCGCAGTTTCAGCATTACTTTTTTGATGAATTTCAGGATACTTCAGAATTGCAGTGGCAAAATTTTGTTCCGTTGAGAGATCACAGTATTTCGTCAGAAAATACTTCTTTTACTTTGGTTGGAGATCCGAAACAAAGTATTTACCGTTTTCGTGGAGGTGAAAGCAAACTGATGCTGGATATTATCAATAAGAAAGAATTTTCGCCTAAGCAAGCAGAATTATTAGTTTTAAAAGACAATTGGAGAAGTGCCAAAAATATTGTTCAGTTTAATAATGACCTGTATCATTTCCATTCTTTAAACCTTGAAGAAGAACACCAACATATTTTCGGGATTGATGGCGAACAAAATCCAAAAGCAGGTATTGAAGGCCGAGTAAAAATCAATCTGATTGAAAATTTAACCAATGAAGATTTTTACAATGATGTTTCGAAGAAAATGCAGAAAGACATTCAGGAATCTTTAGATAATGGATTCAGGTTTTCAGACATCACGATTCTCTGCCGTGGAAACTTTGATATTTTCTCTTATTCGCAGAAATTAGGGAATCTAAAAGTTAATTATTTGGGGGAAGAAACGAATATTAAAACGATTTCCGATAAAGGTTTAACTTTAGAATTATCGAATACTTTACAGGCTGTTGTGGAGTTTCTGAAATGGGAAACCAATCCCAAAAACAAACCTCATCTGATTATGATGATGTTTTACCTCAACAGATTGGGAAGAATTGATATGCCCGATTTTACTTTAGGAATGAAAGAAATTCTGGCTTTTGAACAACATGAGGAAATCATTCATTTTATTGAAGAAAAATATAAGGTTAAATTGAAACAGGATCGTTTCCCTAAATTTAATCTTTACAACTTTATTGAATATTACATCAACGAATTTTCGATTGAAAACAAAGAAACTGACTTTCTTCTCAACTTTTTAGAAATGCTTTTCAATTTTACTCAAAATGCAGGAGCAAGTACAAAAGAATTTCTGAAATACTGGGATGAAGAAGCCTCAACCTACACAATTCAGGCTTCTGAAAATATTGATGCGATTCAGATAATGACGATTCATAAGGCAAAAGGACTTGAATTTCCGATTGTTTTCATTCCGATGATGAATAAAAACCGTGATTCTGAGTTTACCAACTGGTTTGAAAATGATGAAAAATCAGTTTTAAAATCGGTCAACATCAATCAGTTCAACAAAAATCTTGAAATGTATGATGAGGGAATTGAAAAATTTAACCATGAAAATTCTTATAAAAATTTAGTAGATAGATTGTGCCTTCAATACGTTGCGACAACCAGACCTGTAGAACAGTTGTTTTTTTATCTTCAGAAGCAGAATAAAACATCGAATAACTTAGAAATCTTAGAATTTGTTCAGTCTAAAAACTTACAGGATTCAGATGAATTTGATTTGTATGAAACTCATCCTGAAATGCTGAAAAAGCAGATCACTCATAAAAAGCCTGAATTTAAAACCGAAAACATCCAAAATCTCAGAAACGAACATGAAAATACAAGTTCAATAAAAATTGCAACGCCATCAAAAAACTATCAGGTAAGAAATGAGAAAGTAAGAATCGGGCTTTTTGTACACGAACTTCTTTCAAAAATCAACACCGAAAAAGATATTGACAAAGTTTTGGAAGCTTATGTTTTGGAAGGTCAGATCACGCTTGATGAAAAAGAAAATATTAAAGAAGATTTGAGAAAAATCATTCATCAACATTCTGAATTCTTTGATGAAAAATGGAAAGTAATCAACGAGAAAGATATTATGATTTCCGAAAGAGGCATCAGTAAAATTTATCGTCCTGACAGAATTTTGAAAAGTGATGAAGGCTACATTATCGTCGATTTCAAAACCGGAATGGAAACCGAAAAAAACGAAAAACAAATTGATACGTATAAATCGGTTTTAGAAAATCTGGGAATGAAGGTTATTAAAACACAGCTGATCTATATTCCTGAGAATCTTTAAGATCTGAAAAAGTTTCGGCGGCATCTTTGATGCCGCCGAAATTTTATGATAAAATTAGAAAATAATTTATGCTGTCGCATCTGCTACAAATACTCTTTTCGCCAATTCCTGATCAAAAAGATATAATGCAGAAGGATTATCGCAAACCATTTTAATTTTCGTTACATACTGAGAAGCACTAGCTTCTTCTTCCACCTGCTCATTGATAAACCACTGCAAGAAAGAAGTTGTTGCAAAATCACCTTCGTCATTGGCATTTTTTACAATATTAAAAATACTTCTGGTAACTTTCTTTTCGTGTTCCAAAGCTTTTTCGAAAATATCTGTTGCGTTTTCAAACTGATGCGGTGGTTTTGTAATTTCACCAAGGATAATTTCGCCTCCAACATCATTTAAATAATCAAACATTTTATCTGCGTGCATCAATTCTTCTTTGCTCTGAACTCTGAAGTAATTGGCAATTCCGTCTAAATCTTTTGCTGAAAACCAAGCAGACATTGATAAATAATATTGAGCCGCATATTGCTCGTGCGCGATTTGTTCGTTGATTAGTTGTGCAATTTTTTCACTTACCATAATAAAAATTTATACTCAAATTTACGGATTATAAGGCAAATTCGAAAGTTTTAAAAAAATTTAGATTTAGATTGAATATAAAAAGGACAGAATTGCTTCTGCCCTCTAACATTAAAATCAAAATTATAAACTTCTACATCAGCTTACATTGAAGTTCCAGACTGAGGCTTTGCCATCATTTTTCTCTCTCCTTTCATTCCTCTTTCTTTCATCATGGCTTTTCTCTCTTCCATTTTTGCTTTTCTTGAAGCCTGCCATTTATTATATTGTTCCGGAGATAAAATGCTTTTCATATCGGCATCCATTTGCTGTCTTTTGGCTTTCATCTTCTCCATTTTTGCCTGTCTTTCACCTTTGTTTTTATCAAACTCAGCTTTCATTTCAGATTTGCGTTTTTCGTGCAGAGCTTTTATTTTTGCAACCTGAGAATCATTAAGATTCAGATCTTTCTGCATTTCGGCCATTTTTTCTTCATGCTTCTGCTCCATTTTTTTGTGCATTTCCTCTCTGTTGATTTTTTTATCCTGAGGATTCACTTGCTGTGCCATTGCGAAACTTCCTGTTACGATAAACGCTGCGGCTAATACTAATTTTTTCATGTGCTTAAATTAATTAATTGTTTGTTATATCTTTTTGATACGAAATTTTTAAAGAAGTTAAAAACGAAATTCATAAATATTGTTAAATTTTAATATTAAATCTTTAAGAATTTTAAAAATAAAAAAGAGAGTAGATAAAAAATCTACTCTCAACACCACTCAAATATAATATATGAAAACTAATTTCTAACTAAATTTCCTCTGAAGCCGGAATTTCTTCCTTCATCACTTCTTCTTTCTTGTCTTGGAGAACTTTGTCTCGGACCAGAACTTTCGTTTCTCTGTTGAGATCTGAAGCCTCCGTTCCCGTTATTTCGAGGCGAGCTGCTTTCTGATCTTGGAGAAGCCGTTCTTGGAGTTTCAGATCTGAACCCACCATTACCATTATTTCTCGGATAATTATTTTCAACTCTCAGATTTTCAGATCTGAAACCACCGTTTCCTGAATTACCTCTCACCCCATTATTTTTTGTACCGCTTTCAGGATTTCTGAATCCTCCATTATTACCAGACCTCACTCCACCTTCATTTCTTACTGCGCCAGAATTGTTATTTCTAAATCCTGAATTTCTCACCACATTTAAAGTTGGGTTGTCACTTCTACGGAAACCGTTTCTTTCAACTCTGTAAACATTAATATTTACATTTCTATATCTCGGGGTTACCCTAAATCTCGGAACATAATGCGTTCTTCTGTAATTTTGAAAATAAACAACCGGGCTTGCTCCGTGATAATAATTATTCTGGAAAACCACGAAAACTCTTGGTCCTAAAATTCTTTCCATAGCATAAAATCTGTCATAATACCATCTGTCTGGATTATAACGGTAGAAATTATTCCAACTTGCAAAGTTTGAGTATAAATTATTCAGATATAAAATCTGATCAATTTGCCAACGGTTTAATCTGTTTTGAGCAAAAAAGCCATTCCAGTTGATATTGATGATACTCTGCCTGTAATCATTGTAATAACTCTGGTAATAATCCTGCGGATAATAATCTTGTGGATAATTGTAGTAATAATCATCCGGAAAATAATTCCTGTCATCTTCATCACTGTAATATCCATCGTTATTCCCGTAATATCCATCATTATAACCTCCATTATTTGGATATTGCTGAGCAAAAGTTAATGTTGCTAATCCAAGTGCAAATCCTATAAATATTTTTTTCATTTCGTTAATCATTAATTGGTTAAAAAAGAATTTTCATTCTTGTCTTTTTGATATGAATAAAAAAAAGAAGTTAAATCCTCAGATAAAACTTCTTTTTAAAATATTTTTAAATAATTGATTTTCAATTAAATAATTTTAATTACTTACGACCGCTATCATTAATCCATGTTGAAATTTTCTGGTTGAATTCTGAATTTTCCATTAAATTTTCTAAGTTTAAATGCATTCTGTATCGCCAATAATGAGGAAACACTGCAGGATTATTAATTCGCTCATTATCTATTTCAGGATTAAGCAAATTTTCGTCAAGAGCAAAGAATTCCTGAATCGGGAAAATCGCCAACATAGCATCGTTGTAAAGATGTTGCTTCATAATAATTTCAGCTAGATCCGGACTCAAGTCTTCCGGAGCTTTTCCATGTTGATTTAACTGCTGATTAAAATAAGTCTGTGTTAAAGCCTGATTCTCTTTCCACCATTGACGAAGGGTCGAACTGTCGTGAGAAGACGCTGTAACGACATTCAAATATTCCGCTTTTTTAGGATTGTAAAAAGGAAGATTTCCCGGAGGCATTCGTTGAACTTTTAAAGCAATAATCGCTAATTCATCAATCACTTCAGGAACACAATCTGGAACTAATCCTAAATCTTCACCACAAATCATCATATCTGTGGCATTCAAAATCACAGGAAGTTTTTCCATTGCTTTTTCCTTCCATAAATAATCTTGTCTTTTGTAGAAATAATCCTGATAAAGCTCGTAAATTGCCCTTTTCTCCCAATCAGAAAGATATTGGTAAGATTCAGTTTTAAAAATATTAAATCTAGGATGATAAACAGTTTCTCCATTTTTTTCTTCCGTTAAAAACAAAACATTGGCGCACAACGAAATCAATTTTTCTGCTAAATCATTCTCTTTTTTGTCTTTAAAATAATCTGAAAGTTTTCTCTGCGTATTAAATTCTTCTTTAAACTGATATTTTCCGTCTGAATTCTTAGTAATAAATTCTAATGCTTTAAAATTTTCTTCACCAAAATATTTCCACAAAATCTCATCATTGATGAAAGGCGTACAATATCTTTTAAAATCAAAAGGAATATGTCTCGCTCTAAATTCATCCAAAACTACCGGAACTGCAGGATAAAAATATCCCAAAATTCCCTGAGTTGCAGAAATTGGCATTCTCCAGATTCTGAAAAAACCTAAAATATGATCAATTCTCATTGCATCAAAATATTTTTCTAACGCTTTGAATCGGTTTTTCCACCACCTGTAATTGTCATTTTTCATCGCTTCCCAATTGTAGGTAGGAAATTCCCAGTTCTGCCCGATTTCTGTAAACTGATCCGGTGGTGCTCCGGCCTGAAAATCCATCCCGAATAATTCAGGTTCTGTCCAGGCTTCTACAGAATATCGGTAAATTCCAATTGGCAAATCTCCTTTTAAAGAAATTCCCAAGCTGTGAATATATTCTACCGCATCTTTCAGTTGTTTATCCAATTGAAATTGTACCCAAGCATGAAGCATTGAAGCATCATAATCTTTACTTTTAGGCGAGAAAAACGGAGTAATTTTTCCTGCGATATATTTTTTGTGGGTTTTCCAATTGTTGAAATTCGGAGTTTTATACTTATCTCTTAAAACACAGAAAGCAGAATAAGGCAAAAGCCATTCTTCATTGTCTTTTAAGAATTTTTTGAAACTTCGGTCTTTATAAATTTTATCTTTTTCAGTTGTAAAAATAGCTTTCAGATATTTCCATTTTGCGGAAATCATTTTTTCATAATCAACCAATTCCAAAGAATTTGATTCATTTTTCTCAGCTTCATACTCTAGAACTAAATCTTTCGGTAATTTAAAATTAAGATTGTCAATAGAAATATATTGCGGATGCAAAGCATAAACAGAAACGGCGGCATAAGGATAAGAATCTGTCCAAGAATAATTAGCCGTCGTATCATTGATCGGCAAAATCTGAATAATTCCTAAAGAAGTTTCATTGGCCCAATCTGCCAGTTTTTTAAGATCAGAAAATTCACCTACGCCAAAACCATTTTCGGTTCGTAAAGAGAAAACAGGAACTGCAACTCCCGCATCATGATACATCTGGTAAGATTTAAATCTGAAATAATGATCTGCAACAATCTGCAAAACATCTTTTTGGTGATTAGGATGAGCTGACCTGTTTTCACCGCTTTCAACATCAATTATTTTCTGGTGTTTTTTATCAAAAACTGCATATTTGTATTGAATCAAATGAATTTCCTGAATCTCAACAGAAGCTTCCCAAATTCCGAAATCTGTCTGAGATAAATGAACTGAATTTTCATAGCTCCAGTTCCCTAAAGAAGCAACATTTCCAATTAAAATAATTTCCCAATCCGGATTGTAAACCGGTGCTTCGATCCTGAATAAATGAGTATGCTTTTTTAAAACCGAAGTTTTTTGTGGACTGAATTGATTAAGCTTATTTTTAAGAATTTTATTATTTAAATAATTTTCAGGAAAGTTTTTACTGTTCCATTCATCAAAAATCAAAAACTCTTTATAGTTGTGGGGGAAACTTAATTGGTGCTGAACAAATTCGTCACGCAAAACATTTCCTTTTTCATCTTTAAGCTGATATTTGTATTCGATTGATTTTGAAAAAAAATCTACTTCGCATTTCCATAGTCCATTTTCGGTATGAAACATCATGTGATTTCTAGAGGCAGAATCTTTTTCATCAATGATCAATTCTAGTTTTTCGCCTGGTTTCGTATGATATTCTATATTAAAATATAATTTCATCTATGTATATTTTTCTTAAAAATACGTTTAAAAATTTAAAAACAAGTGGTTGCAACATCAAATATTCATTAAAAAACCTCTTCCCAAAACTGAGAAAAGGTCTTTAAATATTATAAAAATGTAAATTTATTTGGCAACCAAAATTTTCTTAGAAAGTAAAATCTTACCAGATTCTTCTGCAACATTTACGATATAAGCTCCTGTCACAAGATTTCTAAGCTGAATCACCTGATTAAGATTTCCTTCTTTTACCGATAAATTGGTTGTCATTACAGATTTCCCGGAAGCATCAAAAATATTCACTTTAATATTTCCTTTTACTGTTTTGTCGTTCACGTTTACAGTAATGGTCTGTTCGTCAACTTTTGTAGGATAAATATCAATATTTGCTGAAGTAACTACAGACGCAACTCTTTCGTTTGCAAAATACTTGCTTGCCAAATCGTAGATATGAATATTTTGTTCTCCCGGAAGTTTTTTAGCTTCTAAATTTTCAAGATTTACTTCATATAAAGCACCTCCTTTCGCAGTTGCAACCACTACTTTTCCTTTCGAATTTACAGCTGCTCCGTTTACAGAATATGTTTCTGGTAAACCTGTAATTTTTCCGACAAATTTTGCATTTAGTTTACTTGTTGAAATTTTAAATACATTTCCAGAAGTAGAAAAAACGAAGAAATTATTATCTGCATCGGCAATCATATCACCCCCAAAACCAGTTGACATTTCGTTGAATGAATTTTTACCGTTTGAAGGATCATCTTTAATCGTTCCAAGATCGTTGACAATGTATTGATTATTTTTTTTGCTGATTTGAAGGAATTGCGTTCCAGCATTGTTAATCGCATAAATATTTCCGTCGTAACCGGTCGCCATTCTCGTAATATGTGAGTTGATATCACAAGATGTAATTTTCGCAACCGAATTTTCAATTAAAGTAATTTCTTTTGTTTTTTGGTTTAAAACATAAATATTAGACGAAAACATCGGCATATACACCAAATTGTTTCCCGAAGAATCTAATGCTAAAGCCGCCAAAGTCATCGATTGGGCATGATTGTAAGAATTTTTATCTTCTGAAACTGCAGTTTTTCTTTCCTGAGAAATTACTTTTGCTTCCGAAGAGACTCCGAAGATACTTTGACCAGAAGTTCCGTCTGCATTCATTGCACGAAAGTCACTAAACTCAATTCTTGGAGAATCTTTTCCTGCTAATGCAAAAAAATCTTGCTGTGCGCTGATTGTATTTCCAAGTAATAATAAGATAATAGGGAATAAATGTTTTTTCATATAAATAGATTTTTATTTGTAACGTTTTTGTTCTTACTAAGTTAAACATTTTTTCAAATTGATTTCAAAAATTATTCTAAAATTTATTTACAGTTCATTACATAAAAAACTCTCACAGATTTTCAGATTAAACAGATCATTTTATAAAATTCTGCGTAATCAGTAAATCTGCGAGAGATATAAATTTAATAGAAATCTATTCTAGTTTATAGCATAAGAAGTTCCGTCTCTACCGTCTTTCAGTTCAATTCCTTCTGCTAAAAGTTTGTCTCTGATCTGATCTGAAAGTTCAAAATTTTTAGATTTTCTAGCCTGATTTCTTAACTCAATTAAAACCTGTAATGTCTGATCTAACTTTTCATTATTATTTTCTTCAATATTCTGCAGACCTAAAACATCAAAAACAAAAGCATTTAATGTAGATCTTAAATCTTCCAAACTTTCTGTAGAAATTGTTTCTTTTTCATCTTTTAAAGCAAAAATATATTTCACTGCTTCAAATATATGGGCAATCAAAACCGGAGAATTAAAATCATCCGTTAAAGCATCATATGCTTTATTTTTCCATTCTACCAAATTAAAACCAGATTCTTTTTGGTCATTCGGACTGATCGAATTTAAGATTTTTAAAGCCTCCATTAATCTGCTGAAACCTTTTTCACTTGCCAACATTGCATCATTAGAAATATCTAAAACACTTCTGTAATGCGCCTGCAAAAAGCAAAAACGAACAATTGCAGGATGGAAAGGTTTTTCAAAAAAATCATTTTCACCAGAAACCAACTGTTTAGGCAAAATATAATTTCCGGTTGACTTGCTCATACGCTGGGAATTCATTGTCAGCATATTGGCGTGCATCCAGTAATTAACAGGTTTTACATCATTGCAAGCTTTTCCTTGTGCAATTTCACATTCATGATGCGGAAATTTCAGATCCATTCCACCTCCGTGAATATCGAAAGTTTCACCTAAATACTTCGTGCTCATAGCAGTACATTCAAGATGCCACCCCGGGAAACCCTCTCCCCAAGGAGAATTCCAACGCATAATATGAGCAGGAGATGCTTTTTTCCACAATGCAAAATCCTGCGGGTTTTTCTTTTCTCCCTGTCCGTCTAAATCTCGTGTATTGGCGAAAAGCTCTTCTATATTACGTTTTGAAAGCTCACCATAATCCAAACCTCTTTTATTGTATTCCAACACATCAAAATACACAGAACCATTGCTTTCGTAGGCAAACCCTTTCTCAATTAATTTTTGAGTCAGTTCGATTTGCTCAACGATATGCCCCGTTGCAGTCGGTTCAATATTCGGAGGCAATAAATTGAACATATCTAAAACTTTATGGAAATCAACCGTATATTTTTGTACAATTTCCATCGGTTCTAATTTTTCAAGACGTGTTTGCTTTACAAAACGGTCGTTGTTTACATCTCCATCGTCTGTTAAATGTCCCGCGTCAGTAATATTCCTTACGTATCTTACTTTATAGCCTAAGTGCATTAAGCTTCTGTAAATAAAATCGAAAGAAAGAAAAGTTCGTACATTTCCTAAATGCACATTGCTGTAAACTGTAGGTCCACAAACGTACATTCCTACATTTCCGTCTAAAATCGGGTTGAATATTTCTTTTTCCGCGGTAAGCGAATTGTATATTTTTAGTTGCATTTATTTTTAATTAAAAGATTTAATGATTTTTAAAATTTAGCCTAAAGTTTTATAGTTAAAGGGCATATCTTTTAACTACAGCAAATACAACAACAAATGATGGTTGCTACAAAAATCTGATTGGAAACTTTTTTAAATTTTATCATTATTTTAATTTTAATAATCCAGTTTTGCATGACTTCCTACATAGTGCAAGAATTCCTGTCTTGTAATCGGGTTTGTTCTGAAAATCCCGCTTAATTCAGCAGTAATGGTAGAACTTGCCGTATCTTTTATTCCTCTGCAATTTACGCAAAGATGCTTTGCATCGATAATACAGGCAACATTTTGTGTTCCGAGCGCGTCTTTCAATGCATCAACAATTTGCATCGTTAATCTTTCCTGAACCTGTGGTCTTTTTGCATAATAATCAACAATTCTATTGATTTTTGAGAGACCAATAACTTCACCACTTGAAATATAGGCTACATGAGCTCTCCCAATAATCGGTAAAAAATGATGCTCGCAGAATGAATAAACCGTGATATCTTTCTCTACCAACATTTGGCGGTATTTATATTTATTTGAAAAAGTAGAAATTCCTGGTTTGTTTTCGGGAAGAAGCCCTCCAAAAATTTCATTTACATACATTTTCGCAACTCTTTTGGGAGAGTCTTTTAAGGAATCATCGGTCATATCTAAACCTAAAGTTTCCATAATTTCAGCGAAAAGTACCGTAATTTTTTCTATTTTTTCCTGTGGCGATTTTTCAAAAGCGTCTTCACGAATCGGCGTATGTTCTCTTCCTGTGAAAATATCATCATCATTATCGGTAAAATCAACCATTTTTATTTATTTTGCAGCAAAAATACGGATAAAATTAATTCCATATTTTAATTTGGCACAAATTTGAATTACCTTTCACACCTATTAGTCTAAAAATGAATATTACCGCAAAAGAAGTGCATAGTGAAGCCGAAAAAAAAGAATTTTTAGAATTCCCGGCAAGACTTTACAAAAACGATAAATCTTATATAAGACCTTTAGATAAAGATATTGAATTTATTTTTGATCCTCAGAAAAATAAGTTTTTTGAGAACGGAGTTTGCACGCGTTTTTTATTTTTAAACGAAAAAAATGAAACCGTCGGGAAAGTTGCGGTTTTTCATCATCAGCAATATCTTCAGGATCAACCGACTGGCGGAATTGGTTTTTTCGACTGCATCAATGATCAGGAAACAGCCAATTTTATCTTTGATATCTGTAAAAACTGGCTCTCAAATATCGGAATGGAAGCAATGGACGGGAGCATCAATTTTGGAGAACGAGATAAATTTTGGGGAATCCTGATTGATGGTTTTACCGAACCATTATATGGTATGAATTATAATTTCCCTTATTACAAAGATCTTTTCGAAAACTACGGATTTCAGGTGTATTACGATATGCTGTGTTTCAGCAGAAAAGCCCATGCCCCAACTTCCAGAATTTTCAATATTATGCACGCCAAACATTCTAAAAATGAAAACATTACTGCAAAAGCCGTCAAAAAAAAGCAAATAAACGATTTTGCAAAAGATTTTTTTGAACTCTATAATAAAACCTGGGAAAGCCATGGTGGTGGCAAGCAGATGAATCTTGCAGAAGTAAAAAAAATGTTCAACAGTATGAAACCTGTCATGAATGAGCATATTGCATGGTTTGCGTACGAAAACAATAAACCAATTGCCATGTGGATCAACATTCCCGATTTGAATCAATGGTTTAAATATCTAAACGGAAAATTTAGTTTTATAGATAAGCTTAAATTTTTATATTATAAAGCGACAAAAACAAATACCAAATTTGTAGGTCTTATTTTCGGAGTAGTACCAGAATGGCAGAATAAAGGCGTTGAAGGTTACCTCATCGTAGAAGCTGCAAAGCATTTTCAGGTACAAACTGAATTTATAGATTTCGAAATGCAGTGGATCGGGGATTTCAACCCTAAAATGCTCGGTCTTGCAAAACACCTGGAAACTGAAATAACAAGAAAACTGGCAACTTACAGATATTTATTTGACCGAAATAAAAAATTTGAGAGGCATCCTACGGTATAAAAATGGTGGAACATTAGATCCACCATTTTTTTAAAACAGCTCCCCAGCTACTTTTTTGATATTATCACTTTTACCCATTGAGTAAAAATGCAGAACAGGAACGTCAAAATCGAGCAACTCCCGGCATTGATTGATTGCCCATTCGATTCCAATCTGTTTTACGGCTTCATTATTCTTTGCTTTTTCCACTTCATTAATTAAATCTTCCGGTAGATCAATTTTGAAAATCTGTGGTAAAATTTTCAAATGCTTCTTTGTTGCAATTGGCTTAATTCCCGGAATGATTGGAACATCGATCCCCATTTCACGGGCTTTCTGAACGAATTCGATAAATTTTTTATTATCAAAGAACATTTGCGTTACAATGTAATCTGCACCCGCATCTACTTTTTGCTTTAACCATTTTAAATCATAATTCATCGAAGGTGCTTCCATGTGTTTTTCAGGATAACCTGCAACTCCAATGCAGAATTTGTTGTGTTCATCGCAGATTTCATCCTGATTGTGAAGATATTTCCCTCTTCCTAAATCATTGATTTGATGTACCAAATCCATCGCACTTGCATGACCTCCCTGAGTTGGCTCAAAATACTGATGCCCTTTCATTGCATCGCCTCTCAACGCCATAATATTATCAATTCCGAGATACATACAGTCAACCAAAAGATATTCGGTTTCTTCTTTGGTAAAGCCTCCACAAAGCAGGTGCGGAACAGTATCTACATTATATTTATGTTGAATTGCCGCACAAATTCCCAACGTTCCGGGACGCATTCTTGTAATTCGGCGTTCCATTAAACCGTTTCCTTTGTCTATGTAAATATATTCTTCTCTTGAGGTCGTCACATCAATAAATGGAGGCTTAAATTCCATCAATGGGTCAATATTCATATATAAATCTTCAATTCCGATTCCTTTTTGTGGCGGAACTACTTCGAGGGAAAATAAAGTTTTTCCATTTGCGTTTTTTATATGGTCGGTGATTTTCATTTTTAATTTTATAGTCTGTTTAGTTTGAATTAAATTCCGTCTGCCAAATTAGGATTTAACCATTTTCTTGCTTCCTGTAGGGAAATGCCTTTTCTTTTTGAATAATCTTTCAATTGATCTTCTGCAATTTTCCCCAACCCAAAATATTTTGCGTGCGGGCTTCCGAAATAATATCCTGAAACTGCTGCAGTCGGGAACATGGCTAAGCTTTCGGTAAGATAAACTCCGATATTTTCTTCCACTTTTAATAACTCCCAAATTGCATGTTTTTCCAAGTGATCCGGACAAGCCGGATAACCTGGAGCAGGACGAATTCCCTTGTATTTTTCGGCAATTAATTCTTCATTGCTTAAATTTTCCTGATTGGCATAACCCCAATATTCTGTACGGACTTTTTTATGTAAAAATTCAGCGTAAGCTTCTGCAAAACGGTCTGCTAAAGCTTTCACCATAATCGCATTGTAATCGTCGTTTGCTTTTTCGTATTGTTCCGCCAATTCATCGGTTCCGAAACCTGTCGTTACACAGAAAGCTCCCATGTAATCGGTCTTTCCTGAACTTTGAGGAGCAATAAAATCACTTAATGCCAGATAATCTTTTCCTTTTGAACGTTGAGCCTGTTGTCTTAATGTTAAGAATTTCACTTTTTGTTCGCCGGTTTCGTCAAAGATTAAAATATCATCCGTTTCATTAGAATTGGCTTTAAAAATTCCGAAAATAGCTTTTGCAGTAAGCAATTTTTCATCCAAAATTCTTTTTAAAATCACCTGTGCATCTTTGAATAATTCTTTAGCCTGAACTCCGACAACCTCATCTTCTAAAATCTGTGGGTATTTTCCGTGTAAATCCCAACTTCTGAAAAAAGGCGACCAATCGATGAAAGGCAATAATTCTCTCAAATCCTGGTTTTCAAAAATCTGAATACCTAAATTATTCGGTGTAAAGATTTCTTCTTTTTCCCAATCTATTTTAAAACGGTTTTCTCTTGCTTCTTCAATTGAAACATAATCTTTATCAACCTGCCTGTTCAGGAATTTTTCTCTGAAATCTGAATAGTCACTTTTTAAATCTGAAACATATTCTTTATTTCGATCTCCCAACAATGAACTGACCACATTTACGGCTCTTGAAGCATCATTTACGTGAACAACGGCATTTTTATATTTTAAATCAATCTTAACAGCCGTATGAGCTTTTGAAGTCGTTGCACCACCGATTAATAAAGGAAAATTTAGATTTTGTCTTTCTAATTCTGAAGCGATGTAAACCATTTCATCCAAACTTGGTGTAATTAATCCACTTAAACCAATTACATCGACCTGATGTTCAACTGCAGCCTGAATAATTTTTTCGGCAGGAACCATCACTCCCAAATCAACAATTTCGTAATTATTACAACCCAAAACAACGCTCACAATATTTTTTCCTATATCGTGTACATCACCTTTCACTGTTGCCATTAAAATTTTACCGTTAGCTTTTTGAGTCTGATCTTTTTCAGCTTCGATGAATGGCTGCAAATATGCCACTGCTTTTTTCATTACTCTTGCTGATTTTACAACCTGTGGCAGGAACATTTTCCCGCTTCCGAAAAGATCTCCAACTACTCCCATTCCTGTCATTAAATTAATTTCAATAACATGAAGTGGCTTTTCCGCCTGTTGCCTCGCTTCTTCCACATCTTCTTCAATGAAACGGTCGATTCCTTTTACCAAAGAATGCGTAATTCTTTCCTGTAAAGGTTTTGTACGCCATTCTAATTCTTCAACTTTCTCTTTTTTAACAGATTTATGCTTTTCAGAATAATCTAAAAGTCGTTCCGTGGCATCTTCTCTTTTATCGAGAATTACATCTTCAACAAGCTCAAGAAGTTCTTTATTAATTTCATCATAAACCTCCAACAATGCAGGATTTACGATTCCCATATTCATTCCCGCCTGAATTGCGTGATACAGGAAAACGGAGTGCATCGCTTCTCTTACCGTATCATTTCCACGGAACGAGAACGAAACATTTGAAACGCCTCCACTTACCGACACATACGGAAGATTCTGACGGACCCATCTTGTAGCTTCAATGAAGTCGATTGCATTTCTTCTATGTTCATCCATTCCCGTTGCTACAGGAAAAATATTTAAGTCGAAAATAATATCTTCAGCCGCAAATTTCACTTTATTGACCAAGATATTATAAGAACGTTCTGTAATTTCAAGTCTGCGATCGTACGTATCGGCTTGTCCGATCTCATCAAAAGCCATCACAATAACCGCAGCTCCGTATCTTTTAATTGCTTTTGCCTGTTTGATAAATTCTTCTTCACCACCTTTTAAGCTAATAGAATTTACCACTGATTTCCCTTGAACAACCTGTAATCCTGCTTCTAAAATCTCCCATTTGGAAGAATCGATCATAATCGGAATTCGGGAAATATCTGGTTCAGAGCCTACTAAATTCAGGAATTTTACCATTGAGGCTTTTCCATCGATCAACCCATCATCAAAATTCACATCAAGAATTTGTGCACCTCCCTCAACCTGATGACGCGCAATATCTAAAGCTTCTGAAAACTTTTCTTCTTTTATTAATCGTAAAAACTTTTTAGAACCTGCAACATTGGTTCTTTCTCCAACGTTGATGAAATTGGATTCTGGAGTTATAATTAACGGTTCTAAACCAGATAATCTTAAATATTTCATGTTTTTTATGTAACAATTTTCGATGATAACATCGTTTCCTATAGCTTTATCATGAGCTTATTAATTACCCTTTTGGCTTTCATTTTTGCTTTCACGTTGAACTCTCGCAGCCCGACTTGAGCGGAAATCCTTTTGCGAGGAGGAACGACGAACAAAAGATTGGGAGCGGAAGGCGGATTAAGCTGCCCAAAAAATTAAATATTCGCAACAACTTTCCTTGGTTCATATTTTTCTACTAAATCTGCAATGGCTTTGATATGTTCAGGAGTCGTTCCGCAACAACCACCAATAATATTGATCAATCCCTTTTCTACATATTCTTTAATCTGTCCTGCCATATCTTCCGGCGTCTCATCATATTTTCCGAAAGCATTCGGAAGCCCCGCATTCGGATAAGCCGAAACATGGAACTCTGAATTGTGAGCCAATGTTTCCAGATAAGGCGTCAATTGGTTTGCTCCCAAAGCACAGTTGAAACCAACACTCAATAAATTCAAATGAGAAACTGAAATTAAAAATGCTTCTGCAGTTTGTCCGCTCAACGTTCGCCCCGAAGCATCGGTAATGGTTCCGGAAACCATAATCGGGATCTTAATTTCTCTTTCATCCTGAATTTCATCGATTGCGAAAAGGGCTGCTTTTGCATTTAACGTATCGAAAATAGTTTCCACCAAAAGAATATCGGAGCCTCCATCCAATAAAGCTTCGCACTGTTGTTTGTAAGCAACTCTCAATTCTTCAAAAGTAATGGCTCTGTAACCGGGATCATTTACATCAGGGCTTAAACTTGCCGTTCTGTTTGTGGGACCGATAGAACCGGCAACAAATCTTGGCTTGTCTGGATTTTTATTTGTAAATTCATCACAAACCTTTCTTGCAATTTTCGCAGACTCGTAGTTTAATTCATAAACTAGATCTTCCATGTGATAATCTGCCATCGCAATTGTTGTTCCTGAAAACGTATTGGTTTCAAGAATGTCTGCTCCTGCTTCAAGATATTTTCTGTGAACTTCTTCGATTGCATTAGGCTGAGTTAGTGAAAGTAAATCGTTGTTACCTTTCACCGGATGTTCCCAATCTTTGAAACGTTCGCCACGATAATCTTCCTCTTCGAATTTGTACCGCTGAAGCATCGTTCCCATAGCTCCGTCGAGAATTAAAATTCTTTCGGATAATGCTTTGTATAGTTGTTCTGAATTTTTCATTATATATTTTGGCTAAAGCCCATTTAGTATTTCGTTATTTTTTAAACGGACTAAAGCCCGTTGCTATTGAATTAATCCAATGCCTGCTTCAAATCTGCAATAATATCATTTACATTTTCCAAACCTACCGAACAACGCACCAAACCTGCTGTAATTCCTACTTCATTTCTTTCTTCATCCGATAATTTTGAATGTGTTGTAGAAGCCGGATGTGTCACAATCGTTCTTGTATCACCAAGATTTGCAGACAGCGAACACATTTTAATTTTATCTAAAAAATTTCTTCCGCCTTCAATTCCGCCTTTGATCTCGAATGCTACGATGTTTCCACCTAATTTCATCTGCTTTTTCGCCACTTCGTAACTTGGATGAGATGGCAAGAATGGATATTTTGTTAATTCCACATTCGGATGATTTTCTAAAAACTCTGCGACTTTTAAAGCGTTTTCACAATGTTTTTCAACACGAATCGCTAATGTTTCCAAGCTTTTAGACAAAACCCAGGCGTTGAAAGGCGACATGGCAGGACCTGTATTTCTTGCGAAAAGATAAATCTCACGAATCAAATCTTCTCTACCGACCGCTACTCCACCCAAAACACGACCCTGACCGTCAATTAATTTTGTTGCGGAATGCACCACAATGTCCGCTCCGTATTTTATCGGCTGTTGCAAATATGGCGTTGCAAAACAATTATCCACAATGAAAATCAGGTTATGTTTTCTTGCAATTTGTCCGAAAAATTCTAAATCTAAAACCTCAATTGCGGGATTAGTTGGTGTTTCGAGATATAAAATTTTCGTATTAGGCTGAATATATTTTTCAACGTTTTCAGAATCATCAGCTTTAAAATACGTTGTTTCGATATTCCATTTCGGGAAATATTTTGTGAACAAGGTATGTGTAGAACCGAAAACCGATTGGCAGCTTACAATATGATCACCTGCATTTAACAGCGTTGCAAATGTTGAATAAATCGCAGCCATTCCTGTTGCAAAAGCATAACCCGTTTCTGCACCTTCCATTTTGGCAATTTTATCTGTAAATTCCGTTACATTTGGGTTTGAAAATCTACTGTATAAATTCTTTGTTTTTTCTTCGGCAAAACTCGCACGCATATCTTCCGCATCTTCAAATACGAAGCTCGACGTCAGATATAATGGTGTAGAATGCTCATCAAACTGAGTTCTTTCGGTTTGAGTTCTGATAGCAAGAGTTTCAAAATTTTCGTGTTCCATTTTATTTTTTTCCATAGTTCATCTATGGTTATTTATATTGAATCTTACGGATTCGTTGTACGTTTTTTCGATTTTTTCAATAGGTTTCCACCTACGGCTATTGTTGTTGAACCCTGTCGGGTTCTGATATTTTTTTCTCTTGAGTATTGTCTCTTGATTCTTTTTATTTTGTTTCGCTGAGTCTTAAAATATCTCCGAAAACTCCTCTTGCTGTAACCTGAGCTCCGGCTCCGGCTCCCATGATGACAATTGGATTTTCACCATAACTCTCAGTGTAAATTTCAAAGATTGAATCTGATCCTTTCAGTTGCCCTAAAGCTGAACTTGCAGGAACAGAAATTAATTTCACATCCAATTCACCTTTATCTTTCTGCAAATCGCCGTGAAGATCTCCAACGTATCTCAACACATGATCTTTTTCCTGATTTTCTTTGATTTTTTGATATTCATCATCCAATTCGTTTAACCTTGAAAGAAATTCTGGTTTTGAAATATCCAACAAATTTTCCGGAACAAGATTTTGAATGTTGATATCATTAAATTCATTAATTAAATCTAATTCTCTAGCTAAAATCAATAGTTTTCTAGCTACATCATTTCCTGATAAATCTTCTCTTGGATCAGGTTCTGTATATCCTTTTTCCAAAGCTTCGTTGATGATTGTGGAAAATTTATCGTCTCTCAAAGAAAAATTATTGAAAACATAACTCAAAGTTCCGGAAAAAACTCCTTTAATTCTTGTGATATTTTCTCCTGAAAGATGCAATAATTTTATGGTATCAATTAACGGCAAACCTGCACCAACATTGGTTTCGTACAGATAGCGTCTGTTATTTTTGTTCAACGTATATCTTAGTTTACGATATTCTTCGATAGGAAGTGTGTTGAAAATCTTGTTTGAAGAAACCAAGTCGAAACCGTTTTCTGCCAAAGCATGATAATTATGAACGAAATCTTTGCTTGCCGTATTATCAACAACGATAAGATTTTCCAGTTGATTTTCTTTTGAAAAATTAATTAATTCCTGAACATCAGAAGGACTTTCAGCTGTCAAAACTTCATCATTCCAATTACTATCAAAACCTTTTTTATTAAAAGCAATTTTTCTTGAATTAGCAACAGCAACGACTTTCAGATCAATTTTTTTTCGTCTTCTGATCTCTTCCGATGAATGTAAAACCTGTTCTATTAGAGTCTTCCCAACGTTTCCGTGACCGATAATTGCCAAATGAACCGTCTTTGGTTTTTTAGAAATTTCTGATTCGATGATATTTTTTGCTTTCTCGTCCTGAGAAGAAGTGACAACAATATTTACTCGTTTTTCTGATGCAATTTGGTTTAAAAGCAAAGGAAAAACATTATTCCTTGCCAATTCTGCCAAGACTTTATTAAAATCTTCAGCAACAAAACCTATCACGGAAACATTATTTATACTATAAATCTGAGAAACTTTCCCTGATTTTCTTTCTGCTTCGAATTCATCAATCAGGCAATTAACAGCCTTTTCAGAATCACTTTCCTGCACTAAAATTGATAATCCGTTTTCTATTGCCTGTTGAGAAATTACTCCAACACTGATTCGCGCCAAAGTAAGCGCCTTGAAAATTCGTCCGTCAATCCCGATTTCGCCCAAGAAATCTTCTCCTTCAAATTTGATGATTGATCTGTTTTTTAAAAATTTTATTTCGTTAGCATTACTTTTCATTCTACAAAATATTTTTAATGATGTTATTTAATTGTTCGTATTCCATTAAGAAGGCGTCGTGCCCATGAATTGAGATGATCTCGTGATAGAAAATATTTTCCTTTTTTTCTTTTAGCTTTTTAAAACACATTCGGATTTCAGAAGCGGGGAAAAACAGATCTGTATCAACGGAGATCATGTGCATTCGTGCCTGAATCTTTTCCAATTGCATTTCATCAGCATTAATATTCATCAGCAAATGATTCATCAGTTGATAAGATCCTAAACTAAATCTCTCGTTTAAAGCATTTCCGTGATAAATCAGCCAATCTTCCGACTCCAATCTTTGTTTTTCATGATTGTATCTGTTTTGAAATCTATCATTTAACGATTCCGGCGTTCTGTAGCACAACATCGCATGGATTCTTGCTTTTTGTAATGGTTCATCTTTTTGATTTAATAAAAACTTCTGAACGAGACATTGTGCATGAAGCCAATCGTGGGTTTTAAAATCGCAGGCAATAGGAATGAAAATTTCGGCAAGCATTGGGTTTTTTACCAGCATTTCCCAGCCGATTCCGCCTCCTAAAGAACCTCCAATAATGGCGTGTAAACTTTTAATATTTAAAATTTCAAGACCTTGTAAAAAGATATTCGCAATATCTGAAGGCGTGAAATCTTCGTATTGATCAATTAAAAAATCATCAAATCCGTTTCCGGGAATATTGAAACACAGAACTGTATATTTATTAGTATCGATTACATCATTTTCACCAATCAATTGTCTCCACCATCCTTTTTCGCCTGAAACATATGAATTTCCGGTTAAGGCATGATTTACCAAAATAATTGGAGCTGAAAACAGATCTTTCCCGAAAAGCTGATAGCTCAACGAGATATTATATTCCTTATTGGAATTGGTTTCATACGAAAAATTAATATGTTTAAGTTCTGTTTTCAATTCTATTACACTTATGATAATATAATTGAAAATGCCACAGGAAATGGCTGAAAAAAATTCAGTAGTTATCTGTCCAAAACAATTTTGGTAGAACGTAGCACCTTCTTTGCTTGCACAAAGGGTTGCTAAGGTTTCACAGGGTCTAATCCCTCAACCTTTCTTGATAACATTTTCAATATTTTAATGAACGAATAGTGCAAAGATAGAACTTTTCTTTTTAAAAATTAAAAAAATTTAATAAATCTCATTAAACTTAATATTGATGAGGGTTTGATTGAATTGTTAAGAATTATTCAGATTAAAAAAATTGGAATTATTTCTCAAAAAAATTAACTTAGCAATGAAAATGATTGGAAATGAATACTGAGAAGCAAAGATTACAAGATAAAGACTGGAAAAACTGGGGACCTTATGTAAGCAACAGACAATGGGGAAATGTGCGTGAAGATTACAGTAACAACGGAAACGCATGGCATTTTGCCAATCATGACATTGCAGAAAGTCATACTTACAGATGGGGCGAAGAAGGTATTGCCGGAATTTCAGATCCAAAACAAATTTTCTGTTTTGCACTTTCATTTTGGAATAAAAAAGATAAAAGAATAAAAGAAAGGCTTTTCGGTCTAAGCAATCCGCAGGGAAATCACGGCGAAGACATTAAAGAAATTTTTTATTATCTCGACAATACACCAACTCACAGTTACATGAAAATGGTGTACAAATACCCGATTAATGAGTTTCCGTACGATGATATTGTTGCTGAGAATGCGAGACGTTCAAAAAAAGAACCTGAGTATGAACTTTTTGACACCGGAATTTTTGATCATGATGAATATTTTGACATTTTCATAGAATACTGTAAATCAGACGCAAATGATATTTTAGTAAGAGTTACCGTTTGTAACAGGAGTGACAAATCTTCTCCGATTGTCATTTTGCCAACAACATGGTACAGAAACAACTGGAAATGGGGATACAATGAATACAAAGGCCAGGTTGAAGCAGGAAAAGAGGGTTGTATCAATGTAAATCATGACAGTATTCCTATTAAAAAGTTTTATTCAAAAAATAAAAATGCAGAAAGAGTATTTTGTGATAATGAAACCAATGAAACTAAGCTATATGATGCCCCAATTGTAGAAAACACATACTACAAAGACGGAATCAACGATTATATTATTCATCAAAAAAAGACCATCAATCCTGAAAAAAAAGGAACAAAAGCAGCTTTTGTAATTGACGAAATTATCGAAGCCGGAAAGTCTGAAGTTTTCGAATTCAGATTATCACCTTATGATATGGATGACGCATTCTATCAGTTTGATGATATTTTTAATGCAAGAATTAATGAAGCTAATGAATTTTATAATGAAATTCAGCAGGATATATTTAATGATGATGAAAAAAATGTTCAGCGACAAGCTTTTGCAGGGCTTTTATGGAACAAACAGTTCTACCATTATAATGTTGGGAAATGGCTAAACGGTGATCCCAATCACGAAGCACCTAGAAACTTTAACAATTACGTGAGAAACACAGAATGGGAACATCTTCACAATAAAGACATCATTTCAATGCCCGATAAATGGGAATATCCATGGTATGCAACTTGGGATTTAGCATTTCACTGTGTCCCTTTTGCTATTATTGATGCAGATTTTGCAAAAAATCAATTGCTTTTGCTGACTAAGGAATGGTATATGCATCCGAACGGACAAATGCCTGCTTATGAATGGAATTTAAGCGACGTCAATCCGCCTGTTCATGCGTGGTCTTGCTTCAGGGTTTTTAAAATTGACGAAAAAGCAAATGGGAAACCAGATCTTTTATTCCTTGAAAAAGTTTTCCAGAAATTATTGCTGAATTTTACTTGGTGGGTTAACCGAAAAGATAAAAATGGTAAAAATATTTTCGGCGGCGGATTTTTAGGACTGGATAACATTGGTGCTTTTGACCGAAATATGGAACTGAAAGACGGCGAACATCTTGAGCAAGCAGATGGAACGAGCTGGATGGCAATGTATGCTTTGAATATGATGCGAATTTCCATGGAACTTGCTCAATACTATCAGGTTTACGAAGATATGGCGATCAAGTTTTTTGAGCATTATCTTTATATTGCTGAAGCAATGGAAAATATGGGAGAAGGTAAAGAAGGCCTCTGGAATGAGGAAGACGGCTTTTTCTATGATGTCTTGCAGCTGGCAAACGGGGAAAGTGTTTCTTTGAGACTGAGAAGTATAGTCGGATTGATCCCTCTGTTTGCAGTTGAAATTATCGATCATCATTTACTCGATAAAATGCCGAATTTCCGCGAAAGAATGGACTGGGTTTTAAAAAACAAGCCCGAGTTAGCGTCTTTAGTTTCGCATTGGGATGAAGAAGGAATTGGCAGAAAACATTTGATGAGTATTTTAAGAAAAACAAGACTTACAAAGGTTTTGAACAGAATGCTTGATGAAAAAGAATTTCTGAGTTCTTACGGAATTCGCGCAATGTCTAAAGTTTACGAAGAAAATCCGTTTATATTTACCGTTCATGACAATAAAAACGTAGTGTATTATACACCAGCTGAAAGTGACAGCCGAATGTTTGGCGGAAACAGCAATTGGCGTGGTCCGATTTGGTTTCCGATTAATTTTCTGATTGTTGAAAGTCTTCAGCGTTTCCATTTTTATTATGGAAACAGCTTAAAAGTAGATTTTCCTACCGGAAGTGGTGAAAAGAAAAACTTAGATGAAGTGGCTCAAAACATAAGCGGAAGACTATGCTCTATTTTCCTGAAAGATGAAAGCGGACAACGTGCTTTTAACGGTGGAAATTATAAATTCAATTATGATCCCAACTTTAAAGATTATATTACGTTCTTTGAGTATTTCCACGGAGATAACGGAAGAGGAGTTGGTGCATCACATCAAACAGGATGGACTGCAACGGTAGCCAAACTTTTAAAGCCAAGAATGGGGTCGTGATGGTTTTTCTAGAGTTTTAAATTAAAGTGTTTGAGAGAGATAAATTACTCTGTAACTCTCAAACACTAATTATGTATCGTTCTCTATTGCTCAACCTTTTCTCCATTTACAAAAACCTCGTACCCGATTTCTACGTTGGGTTCTAAAGTTTTAGAAACCGAGCAGTATTTTTCAAAAGATAGTTCTGATGCTTTTAAAGCTTTTTTAGGATCAATATTTCCTTCCAATAAAAATTTTACGCTGATTGATTTGAATGGTTTTGCATCATCAACCTGAATTCTTTCGCCTTCCACTTCAGCTTTAAAATCGGTGATTTCCTGCCTTTGTTTTTTTAAAATCGAAACAACGTCAATTCCGCTGCAACCTGCAACAGCCATTAAGACGCTTTCCATCGGCGAAACACCTTTCGCTCCAGGCTGAGAAGTATTATCTAATAAAATTGAATTTCCCTGATAGTTGGTACATTCAAATAAAAAATCGTCGTTGATTCTGTTTAAAGTAATTTTCATTATGCTTATTGCTTATTGCTTATTGCTTATTGCTTATTGCAAAATTATAAAATTCCCCTTGCTTTTATCTCAAGATATTTATTAATCACCTCAACATTCAGATTTTCAGGCAAAGTGTACACCGAATAAATTCCATATTTCCTCAATTCCTGAATGATAAGTTTTTTTTCAAACTCAAATTTTTCGGCAATAATTTCGTCATAAATTTCCTGCGTACTTTCAGGATTGGTATGAATGAGATTCTGAATCTCAGTATTTTTAAAGAAAACAACAACCAATAAATGATTTTTAGCAATTCCCCGAAGATATTTCATTTGCCTGTTTAAACCGTCCAACGTTTCAAAATTGGTAAAAAGTAAAACCAAACTCCGCTGATTGATTGAATATTTTACATCCTGGTACAATCTGTTAAAATCACTTTCAAAAAAATCGGTTTTAATATTATATAAAGCTTCGGAAATCTTTCTTAATTGTCCGGATTTATTCTCGGCAGCGACTTTATTTTCTGCTTTCTTAGAAAAAGTCATCATTCCCGCCCGATCACCTTTTTTCAGAATAATATGAGACAAAGCCATTGCTGCGTTGATGGAATAATCTAGAAGGCTCAAACCACTGAAAGGCATTTTCATTGTTCTTCCTTTGTCAATCAGCATAAAAATACGCTGCGATTTTTCATCCTGAAACTGATTTACCATTAAACGATTCGTTTTTGAAGTTGCTTTCCAGTTGATCGTTCGAACATCATCTCCCGGAACGTATTCTTTGATTTGCTCAAATTCCATCGTGTGTCCCAGCTTTCTTATTTTTTTTATTCCGCCTAAAAGAAATTCGTTCTGAAGAGCCATCAATTCATATTTTCTTAAATGAATAAATGACGGATAAGAGGCTAATAAAGCATCTTTTTGAAAAATAAAACGTTTGGAAACAAAACCGATGGGTGATGAAGCGTAGATATTTAAAGCTCCGAAATTATATTCACCCCGTTCTTTAGGTTCTAAAATGTACTGAAAGAATGTATTTTTTCCTGACTGAACCTGCTTTTTAATTAAAAAATCTCTTTTCTGAAACTGAAATGGAATTTCATCAATAACTTTCACATTAATTTTAAAACTGTAATTGTTTTTAATATCAATTTTCACTGCATTTTCATCGCCATTTGATAGCTTTTCAGGTAAAATTCTTTGCGCTAAAACAGCGTCTTTTGGGCTAAAAACAAGCAGATAATCAACAAAAACTGTAAGGAAAATCAACAATAAAAATCCGTGACCCAAAAACATAATTAACGGAAAGAAAAATGCCAAAACATAAAGCATTCCCACACCGATAAGTGCGAAAAAAAAACGGGTATTGATGTATAATTTTTTCATTTTTAGCAATCCAACTTGTTTTTAAATGCAGTTTGATTAATTTTTATAAACCACAAAAGTCGCAAAAGTTTTATTTAGTTTATAACTTTGAAAATAACAAGTTCACAAATAAGAAAATCAAAGATTTTCAAAACTTAAGTATTCTTTAATCACCTTTTTTTCAGCTACTTTAAATAGCTAAACTTTTATGACTTTTGTGGTTAAATTATTCTTTATGCTTATAAATTTTATCTCGGAATTTCTATTCCTTCTAAAATCTGTCTGATAATTTCATCTGCCGTTAAACCTTCCATTTCTCTTTCCGGAGAAACAATTACTCTGTGTCTTAAAACTGCGTAACTTGCTTCTTTGATATCTTCCGGAGTTACAAAATCTCTTCCCCGTAACGCAGCAAAAGCTTTTGAAGCGGTTAACAATGCCAAACTTGCTCTTGGTGAAGCTCCTAAATATAAAAATTGATTTTCTCTTGTATTGATAATGATTTTTGCAATGTATTCAATCAACTGAGATTCAACGATGATTTCTTTTACCAATTTCTGATAATCATTCAGTTGCTGCGCTGTAATAACTTTATTTACGGCTTCGGTTTTATCTTCAAGTCTGTTGTCGTGTTGATTTTTGATAATCGCCACTTCCTGTTCAAGCGTTGGATAACCAACATTGATTTTAAATAAAAATCGGTCAAGCTGGGCTTCCGGAAGTCTGTATGTTCCTTCATGTTCAATTGGATTTTGAGTTGCAATGACCAAAAAAGGCTCCTCCATTTCGTAACGCGTTCCGTCGATGGTGATCTGTTTTTCTTCCATCACCTCAAACAAAGCAGCCTGTGTTTTTGCAGGAGAACGGTTGATCTCATCAATCAGGATAAAACTAGAAAAAATCGAACCTTTTTTAAACTCGAATTCGGAATTTTTCATGCTGAAAACCGATGTTCCCAAAATATCCGAAGGCATCAAATCCGGAGTGAACTGAATTCTGCTGAAATCTACATCAATTGTTTTTGCCAGTAATTTAGCCGTAATGGTTTTCGCAACTCCGGGAACTCCTTCTATCAAAACATGACCATTAGAAAGCAATGCCGCTAAAAGGTGTTCAATCATTTTTTCCTGGCCGACAATCACTTTTGCTATTTCTGTTTTTACTTTATTTAGATTTTCACGAAGATCAATCATATCAATTCTTGATTGAAATTCTCCCTCAGATTTTTGTTCTTTATGTAAGTTGATGGAATTTTGGTTCTCTAGATTCTGATCTTGGTAATTTTCCATTTTATTCGTTTTTATTTTAAAGTTCTTCGCTTTATTAAAGCTAATTTTTCTATTTTAACATTGGGTTACAAAGGTGTCGCTCCTACGGAGCTTCCTTCTTAATTTGATTATTTTCTGCAAACATTTGACTCCTACAGCTGCATGCAATTTCATAACCTTTATTTTAAATTCTTCACACTGTTGGTTTGTTCCGTGGGAATTTAACCTTTGTAGATTTTTTTCTTCACAATTGGCGAAGCTCCGTAGGAGCGACACCTTTAATCATCATAAAAACTCAAAAATATATTCATTTTTATAATCAATTTCAAATTTTGTTAAAAACTCAATATACTCTTCTTTAAATGACTGCTTTTCGTGATGTTTCTTCTGATTTAAAATATACTTTACGACCATATCAATTTGACTTTTAGAATAAGAAAATGCTCCATAACCTTCTTGCCATTAAAATTTTCCCACAAACCAATTTTCATCATTAATGAGTTTTGATGAATTTGATTTAATATCCCGTACAAGATTAGGTAAAAGAACATTCAAATTATTATAACCAATTAAAATATGAATATGATCAGGATTTGCATAAACAGCCAATAGTTTTTGCCGATTATTTTGAACAATTCCGGTAATATATTTTTCTAAACGGATACGATATTCATCACGAATTAACCTATCTCTGTCTTTTACAGCAAAAATAAGTTGAATAAAAATTTGTGAATACGTATTCGCCATTTTCCAAATTAAATTAATTGTATTTTTTTATCACACCTACGGAGCTACTTTTATGATGCTGATTGTTTCTACTACAAAGTTTAGATTCCTACAAAGCCTTGCCGTATATTTCTATTTTAAAATATCGTCCAAAATTTTATTCATCCTTGCCAGATCCTCTTTCATTACACTTCCATAAGGATCTTGTGCTTTTTTAATGAATGAAATGGCTTCACTGACCAATTCAGCTGGTTTACCCGTTTTTAACTGAAGTTTTTTAGAAAATTCTTCATCCAAATTTTGAGTATCAATTAAGAGATCAAGCCTTACTTTATGTAAGAAATACTGAGCTTTTTTCGCCATCATATCGTGGAAATCACCTTCCTGCAGATAAAGATTACCTATACTTTTCACAAAATCGGCAGATGTATTTTTTAAGGGTTCAATAATAGGAACAATTCTTTGTTTTCGTTTTACATTAAAGAAAATGAATAAAATAATCCCACCTAAAAATACCCACCAAGCATATTTCAGAGCAGGATTGGCAAGAATAAATCTCAGTAATGAACTCGATTCTTTGGTATTGCTTTCCACAAACCATATGGTTTCTTTATCATCTAAATATGAAAATATACTTTGAGCATATTTTATATTTCCTGATTTCAAAAGATAGTAATTGGTAAGAAAAAGAGGTTCGCAATGCACGTAAATATTTCCTTTTCCGAAAGGTGCTTTGATAAAATTTGCCTGATCTTCGTTATTTTCTTCAATGGTTTTACCTAAAACCTGAACGTTGGGCTTAATATAAGAAAAACCTCTTCCCGACGGAAATTTATCTAATTTAATAAAATCATTCTGATATTTTTTGTCGGTGAGTTTTAAAATATTTTGTTCTTCAAAAGATATTTTCGAGTTGTAAAAACCAATTGAATCTGAAATGCTCTTAGGAATTCGGGTCGCAATAATCATCGCATCGGAACCTTTCGAAACTTCATTTAAAATTTTATTCCACGATTCCTGATCTACTTCACTTTCTACAATAAGAATATTATGCAGTTTTTTGTTTTTATCAGAGTAATAATCATAAGGTGCAACTTCAATTTTCGTTAAATTATTTTTAAATAAATCTTTAATTTCTTTATTAAAAACAAACAGGCCAAATGGTGACTTCTTGTTTACAGCAAAGTTTTTTCGCCAGTCTGTAACTTCCTTTTTACTCACTTCAAGCAATGCCAGAATCACCATGATAATGATGAAAATAACAGCATATATTTTGAACGTTTTATTCATTATAAGAAGTTTTTATTTAAGGTTTAAATCCTTTAAATTGATTTTTAAATTTATGATAACTTAGCTCATCAATCCTAAATTCGCCATACCAAACGTAATCGAATATATAAGAAAGATTATAAAAATCGTTTTTCAGATGATTCGATTTTAGCTCGGAAACATAGTCTCTATTGGTTTTTTCGGGATTCCATAGAATCAGCTTTTTGTCACTCAGCTTTTTAAGAACAAATAAAAACTGGTATCGAATGGCAGAACGGTAGTCTCCGTCATTTTCGAATTTTGAGATACTCTGTGGAAAATTGATTTCATGAATATTTTCGTGAAGTTCCTCTTCATTGATTTCTATTTTTTTGTTCTTCTTTCCAAAAAACAGATTTCCGTTATTTTTAATTAAAAATTTAACGATAAAATACAGTAAGAAACCTACCAGAATAATCGCAAAAAGACGAATGATAACGCTTGTAATCTGCGAAGAAGTTTCTAAACTGGTATCACCAAAAATACTTCGGATCAATTGAATCAACTTTCTCTGAAGCTTTTCGAAAAATGATTCTCTGGGCTTCGAAGTGGTATAATCAAACTCGTTTCCTTTGTATCTTGAAGGAAGATTTTCTTTGAATTTCTTTGGGAAAACCGTATTTTCAGTCTGCGGATTGGCTTTTAAAACAGAATCTGCCACATACATATTTTTGTAATGACTTGTCACAACAGTATCTGCAGTGACAACTTCTGTATAATCTTCAGGATATTCATCATCATTATACTCCTGTGCTTTTAAAAGCCCAGGATTTATAAAAATCAATAAAACAAATAAAAACTTATTCATTGACACCGATTGTTTCAATTTCTTCCAGCTCAACTTTTTGGTGAAAATCTCTTCTGCTGTCGTAATACATTAATCCTGAATTAACGTACAATATATTAGAAAGGAAAAATGAAATCAAAGTAGAAACGCCATACATCACAAAAATTAAGACTCCGAAACTTCCGGCGAAAGGATTTTGTTCAAAATTTCCATCAGGTGCCATTGTTGTAATTTTAAGCATGAAAAATATCATCGGGATCATCGTAAAAACAGTAGTAATGACGTACAAAATAATGAATATTACTATCGTTGTACCCCAATATTTCCAGAACGGTGAACCTTCCCTGTTGTTTGCATAAGAAAATTGCGAACGAATGGAGTAACTTAAACTTTCAAAAAAACCTCTGTTGCTGTTAAAATAATCGTACATCAGAAAATTAACAACATTGATTACAACCGGAAATATGAGTAACAAAAGAAAAAAGCCAATAATTACAAGCATTAATGCATACGAAATCCCAATAATAATGATTGATATTGGTGTCACTATAAAAATTAATCCCAACAAAAGTTTACCGATTCTTCCCGCATTTTTTTTAAAATCGCCAAAAATATCGTCTGCTTTTATTACCGTTTCTCCTTTAGCCAATCTTTTCAGATAAAAAACAGGAAAAAGATAATTTACAATCATTATTGTCATGAAAAGTAAAAATGTGATGACTCCGATAACAGTAAACATGCCGATATTGTCTTCAAAATAAGATTCGAAATAGTAACTTTCTCCACTCATATTTGAACCGAAAATCTGCATAAACAATTCTCTGTAACCAAAAATAAAAATTGCGACCATGAGAATAAGCAAGAGACCATTCAGTAAAATATAATTTTTGAAATAATTTTTACCATACAGTTTGAAAAACGTAAAACTATCTGTTATGAAAGCTCCGAAATCTCTTTTTTTATAAAATTGCATCATTGATAAGTTTTTTTATTCTACGGTTAACCATTCTGGGGTACACAAAATAATAAAAGCCGATGATTCCCAAACAGCCAAAAATAATCACAAGATTTAAAGCTAAAGGCATTTCTAAAGCATGCCTTGTGACGTAGCCTTCGATAATTCCGGCACAAATCGTAAATGGAATGGTACTTAAAAATATTTTGAATGAATTTTTGAATCCGTTTTTAAAAGAATTAAATCTTGAAAATGTTTTAGGAAAAAGAATAGAAGTTCCCAGAATCAAACCACACATTCCTTCCACCACCATACTGAAAATTTCAAATGCCCCGTGAAGCCAGATTCCTCTTGCACTATCTCCCAAAGCTCCGTGTTGATAGAAAAAATATTGGAAAGTACCCACCATGATCGAGTTTTGCATCAGAAGATACAATGTTCCTATTCCGCAGGTGATTCCATACATATAAAGTTTTGCACCCACTATTATGTTATTAACGGTAATTCCTATCGTACTTCCCCAAGTAGAACCATCCTGATAAACACCGACAGCATTTCCGTTTTTAATGTTTTCGATGGTCATATTTACATATCCTTCGCTGAGAATAAGATTGGTAAATTCATTATCATAAATTGCCGAAAGCACTCCAATCAGCATAAAAAATATAAAGAATAAAAATGAGTAGGCTAAATATCTTCTATATTCATAAACAATTAAAGGAACTTCTGTTTTGAAGAAATAAATCAGCCTGTTTTCTTCAACCCTTTTAGTTTTATAAATTTTCTGGAAAATCTGAGACGAAAGATGGTTTAAATATACAGTCGTATTACTTTTAGGATAGTACGTCTGGGCAAAGGAAAGATCATTGACAAGATTAATGTACAACGAAGACAGATCATCAGGATTTTTTTTAATTTTCCCCTGAACAACCTGCTCAATTCCCAACCATTTTTCTTTATTTTGTTTAATGAAATAAACTTCTCTCATAATTGTAAGGCTAAAATAATAAAAATTATGTCTCAAATTGCGATAAATACCTCCCAAAATGTAAATATTAATTTTATCACTGCAAGTATCGGAGAACGAATAGTAGCGTACCTTATAGACACTCTCATCAAGGTGGCTTATCTTGTTGCAACATTCTATTTGTTTTTTAATATTTTAAATTTAGGATACATCCTTAACGGGATGGATTCCTGGTCTCAAAGTGCAATCTACATCGTCCTTACATTGCCGGTTTCTTTATATCCTCTTGTTTTGGAAAGCCTGATGGAAGGACAGACTCCCGGAAAAAAAGTAATGAAAATACGGGTAGTAAAAATCGATGGTTACCAGGCAAGTTTTGGAGATTATCTGATTCGCTGGGTTTTCAGGTTAATCGACACTACTTTTGCGGGAATTGTAGGTCTGGTTTCTATGATTGTTTCTAAAAATAATCAACGTTTGGGCGACATTGCTTCCGGAACAGCAGTAATTTCATTAAAAAACAATATCAATATTTCTCACACTATTTTGGAGAATATCAATCATGATTACATCCCCACCTTTCCGCAGGTAATTGGTCTGAGTGATAATGATATGAGAATTATTAAAGATAATTATTTAAAGGCCTTAAAAATCGATGACCGGCAAGTCATTACGAAGCTTTCGGATAAAATAAAAAGTATTCTCAAACTTGAAGTTGATCTCACAAAAATGACCGAAAGACAGTTTATAGGAGTGGTTATTAAAGATTATAATTATTACACAGGTAAAGAAAATTAGTCTACTCTCAATTTTGCTGTGCAAGTGAATTGTTAATTATATTTTATTTCTAAAAATTTATTTCAAAAGAGCCCAAATTCCAACTCCAATTCCTGCATAAGCTGCAATTGTAATAATATCTGCGATAGGTTTTGAAAATTGCTTTTCAGCAATTTTTTCGCTGTTAATCTGGTTTTTATGGAATTTCATAATTCTTTTAGGATTATTAACGGAGTGAGCAACCAGACTGTCACTTTCCCATCGATCAACGATTATCTTATAGCTTTTGCCATCAACATCAATTCTAAAATTTTTGTTAGGAGCAAGTTTCTCTTTCACATTGATTGGAGCAGCCATTGCTTGTGAGTTTAGTTTTTGAGATCCGGCTTTTTCATTGTTCATCTCTGCGGGAGATGCCTTTGCAAGCTCTGCACTTCTCTTAGAATCTTGCTTATTATCGGTTGCTGTAATATCCGCAGGTTTTTTAACTTGATAAGTATAGCAGCTTACAAGACATAATGATACAGTAATAAGATAAAAATTCTTTCGCATAAGTCAAATTTAAGAATTAAACGGAATATTCTGTATTTTCTTTTGAAAGATTCTGTATTTTAAAAATTATTTATTCTTAAAATTGACCAGTGAAACCAAATTGACCTTTCATTTAATCCCTTTTTTTGATGTACATCAAAACTTCTGCGGTTCAATTTTTGTACATTTAAACTTAGTTAAAAATCTACTTATGAAATTTGAAAATAATAAATCGGGAAACGGCGGAGTAATCACACTCAACAACGAAATAAAAGAAGTCGGAAGATTAACGTACACCATTTTCCCTGAAGAAGATAAATTGATTATTTCTTTTGTGTTAGTTCATCCCGAATTTGAAGGTCGCGGAATGGGAAAATTTCTTGTAGAAGAAGCCATTAAATTCTCAAGAGACAATCATTGGAAGGTTTACCCGCATTGTTCTTATGCAAGAGCGGTAATGAGAAGGATGAACGATGTGGAGGATATTTTTTTACAGAACTAAAACTTCATTCAGCAGAATATCTTCAATATCATCAGGATAATTTACCTGCAAATGAAGATCCGAAGCTACCCAGTTTTTAATTTCCTTTACCTCTAAAACTTTAGAATTTGATATTCCCATTTTGTCTAAAGCACACGCATTACATTCCTGTTCATACTGATTATGAATGGGTATTACGAATAATTTTTTATCCATGAAAAGTGCTTCTGCAGGAGTTTCGAAACCAGCATTGCATAAAATTCCGTCACAGTTTTCGAAATATTTTAAATATTGAACTTCATCAATCGGGAAAACCTCAACATTTTTTATTTTTACCTGAAGTTTGCTGTGCTTGGAAAAAATTTTCCATTCTACAGGAATCTCCCGTAGAACTTTAATGATGTTTTCATCTGAAAAACTCGGAAGGTAAACCACATAAAAACCTTTCTTATGAGGATTTAGATTTCTAATTTTTCTTCTGATGACGGGTTTTTTTATTTGAGGATGATAATTATCAAAGTGAAAACCTATTTTCCTTTCACTCGGAACATAATATTTTAAAATTAATTCTCCGAAAAAATCTTTTTTTTCAGGTTTTGGCGTTTCTGTAAAACTCATTGAAGCCTGATGACTCAGCTCAATCATATTCAAATTTTTAGTTTTGCAAGCCCAACCCGTTAAAGGTTCGTAATCATTGATAATTAAATCGTATTTGCCTAAATCAATATTTTTAATTGTTTTAAAAGCTTCGAGGAAATTATTTTCAAAGAGAATTTTTTTATAAGAGATCCCTCCAGTTTTATTATACAGCAGTGAAACACCTTTATGTTGAAAATTAATTGGAAAATCAGCCTTCAGTTGAGATTGATGACCACTTATTAAAGTATCTACAGAAGCATATTTTTTAAGAATAGGGATGATTTCCTGTGCTCTTGCAACATGCCCATTTCCTGTTCCCTGAAATGCATACAGTACCTTCATGCTAAGTAAATTGAGTTACAATTTTCAAAAGATCTGAATTGTTGATATCCGGAATTTCTTCGGCATCATCGTCTTTAAGCAAATGTTTGTGCTCTTCATAATGAAAGATTTTCCATTCGTTTTGATGAAATTCCAATGCAGATAAATTTTCAATCCAATCACCTGAATTCAAATAAGTACAAGAGCCTTTCTTATTGACAACCTTACGCATTTGAGGTTGATGAATATGACCACAAATTACGTAATCATAACCGTTATCAATTGCCAGTTCTGAAGCTGTTAGTTCAAAATCACCAATATATTTGACTGCTTTTTTTACATTATTCTTGATTTTTTTTGAAAATGAATATTTTTCTTTACCCATTTTATCTAAAAACCAATTCACAACATTATTGATGACAATGAGAAGATCATAGCCTTTTCCGCCTAATTTTGCAATCCATTTTGAATGCTGAACGGAGGCGTCGAAAACATCTCCGTGAAAAATCCATGTTTTTTTGTGATTAATATCAAGACAAAGTTTGTTGCAGACTTTCAGTTTACCCAATTCAAAGTCGGTAAATTTTCTGAACATTTCGTCGTGATTACCTGTAATATAATAGACATTTGTGTGTTTTGTAGCAAAAGAAATAATCTTTTTGATTACTTTTAAATGAGGCTTAGGGAAGTAAGACTTTTTAAACTGCCAAATATCAATAATGTCACCATTTAAAACTAATGTTTTCGGTTGAATAGAATTTAGATATCTAAGAAGTTCTTTAGCCTTACATCCGTAAGTTCCCAAATGTACATCCGAAATAACAACCAGCTCAACATCTCTTTTCATTTGCAGATATTTATCTTACTAAATGATCAAATGTGATCGCCATATCAACTAGTATTTTTGTATTACCAAGGATGGCGATTGCACAATTGATTCTTTTGCAAAGAAACTAATTGAAAATGAACTGTGTATGAATGCTGTATTATCTTTTTATAAAGATTCTAATAATTCGTCTGTGATTTCCATGTTGTGATAGACGTTTTGTACATCATCATCTTCTTCAAAACGATCAAGCATTTTCATATTTGCCTTAAATTGTTCCGCATTTACTTCTTTCGTATTGTTCGGAATTCTTTGCAATTCTGCACTTTTAGCTTCAATCTTAAGCTCATCTAATTTGTGAGACAAAGAACCAAAATCTTCAAAAGCAGTGGTAATCATTACTTCTTCATCATCTTTTTCTACATCTTCTGCTCCGCCGTCGATCATTTCCATTTCAAAATCATCCCAATCCATTGTAACTTTAGCCAAATCAATGGTAAAAATTCCTTTTCTGTCGAAGATAAAAGCCAACTCACCATTTTTTCCAAGATTACCGTCAAACTTATTGAAAGTTGCTCTTACATTGGCAACAGTTCTTGTAGGATTGTTTGTAGTACATTCAACGAAAAACGCAACACCACCTTGTCCGTAACCTTCATAAGTGATTTCTTCGTAGTTTTCAGCATCTGCACCTCCCGCCTTTTTTATAGCTCTCTCAACATTATCTTTCGGCATATTTGCACCCTTTGCATTCTGGATGCATCTTCTTAATGCAGGATTAGCTTCAGGATCAGTTCCCCCTGCTTTTACCGCTAAAGCAATGTCTTTACCAATTTTAGAAAAAGTCTTGGCCATTTTGTCCCAACGAGCCATCTTGGAGGCTTTTCTATATTCAAATGCTCTTCCCATTTTTTATATTAAATTTTGACAAAAATACTCAAAATCAACAACAAAAAAAATACCCCCAGAAAACTGAGGGTATTTATTATTTAGAAAAATTAATTATTTTTTCTTTTTAGCTGGAGCCTTTTTCTTAGCTGGAGCTTTTTTCACTGGTAAGTCAGATTTTTTGTAAGTTTCCCACTCTGATCCAGAGATTGCTCTTACAATTACTTTTCTGTCTACTAATCTTGCTTCATCAGATGCAGTAGCTGGTTGAGTAGCTTCCTGAGAACCGATACCGATAGATTTAAGAACTGAACCATTTACACCTCTAGCTTCTAAAGCAGCAACTACAGCAGCAGCTCTTTGTCTAGATAAATTCAAGTTGTAAGCAGCAGCACCTTTAGCATCAGTCATACCAACAATCACAAAGTTTTGGTTTGAACCTTCTTCTTTGATAATTCTTGCAGCTTGATCTAATTTACCATTAGATTGAGGTCTGATAGTAGCTTTGTTAAAATCAAACAATAGATCTCTAAACTCTTCAGTTACTCTTTCTTCAATTGGCTTAACTGGTACTGGAGGAGGACATCCTTGGAATTCAGGAACACCTGGAACTGTAGGACAAGCATCATCTTTATCTAAGATACCATCTCCATCTGTATCTGGCCAAGGACAACCGTTGTTTTCTGCAGGACCTACAACTGTAGGACAAGCATCATCTTTGTCGATTACACCGTCACCATCTGTATCTGGCCAAGGACAACCATTGTTTTCAACAGGACCAGCAACATCTGGACACTGATCGTCTTTATCTGGAACTCCATCACCGTCTGTATCAGGACATCCCTGGAATTCTGGTAAACCTGGTGTATCTGGACATAAATCGTCTTTATCTAAGATACCATCTTTATCTCTATCTCTGTTTCCGAATCTGAAGTTCAATGAAGCAGAAGCTTGCCAGAAGTTAGCATAATTAGCTTTATCTCCAGGAGTTGAAACATAATCACCCTGAACACCTAAACCGAAGTTTTTAGTCAACCAGAAGTTAACACCAGCACCTGTAGAAACAGTAAAGTGATTCGCTTTACCCATTTCCATACCGTTATCACCATTAGCAGTCATCTCAGCAGGATTTCCGTTGATGAAAGTTTGTCTAGGGAAAGACAAAGATGTATAATCATGTCTTAGGTAGTTAGCACCAACTCTCAAGTACGGGTCAAACCAAGACTCTTCATCCCAGATAAGTCCAGCTGCTTTAGCCTGGAAACCAAGACCAGTCATTAACATGAATTCTTTACCCATGTTTAGTCTTTTGTTTTCAACATTTCCTACACTAGTCTGCCAGTCGATAACTAAACCTTTACCAATGTTTCTAGCAACTGTTAGTTTAGAAAGAGGTGGCGTAATAGAAAAATTGTTCACATTGAACATATTTTTCGTCAAATTAGTAGCAGAAAACGTATTACTAAAGTTATTACGTTGTGCTGTATGGTTTTCCGCATGAGCACCAACTCCGATCATCCACGGATTGTTGGTAGTCTGAGCGAAAACAGTAGAAGCAACCGTAAGCGCCAATACTGAAATTCCTAATTTTAGATTTTTCATAGAATTAAATGATTAAATAATTGATATTGCAAAATAAATATAATTTTTCTTTATAAACAAAGTTTTCAGGATGATTTTTAACTTTTCTTTAATATTCTATCGAGGTTTCGTTTATTTTCTCTATCTTTTATTGCCTCTCTCTTATCAAAGAGTTTTTTACCTCTTCCAAGAGCAATAATTATTTTAGCCTTGCCTCCGTCATTAATATAAAGCTTTAGTGGAACAATTGTATTCCCTGCATCCTTGAGTTTTTTTTCAAATTTTAACAATTCTCTTTTGTGCAACAGCAACTTCCGTTCCCTTTTTGTTTTATGGTTATAAAAAGTTCCCAGTTTATATTCATCAATCATCATATTAATGATATATAACTCACCATCAATAAACTGACAGAAAGACTCTGTGATAGATGCTTTTGATGAACGCAAAGATTTAATCTCGGTACCAGTTAATACCATTCCGGCCTCAATCTCTTCGATAATATCATATTCAAACCGAGCTCTTTTATTTAAAATTCTGACTGTTTTTTCAATCTTCATTATTTCTAATTTTGTTAATAAATATACAAAATTTGCTTTCCTATAAAAACTTGAGTATTACATTATTATAATTTACCCAAATTCTTTTCGTAATTTTGCGCCAAATTTACAAACTTATATGTTAACAGTATCTAATTTATCTTTACAATTCGGGAAAAGAGTTCTTTTTGACGAGGTAAACATTATGTTTACGAAAGGAAACTGCTACGGGATTATCGGAGCAAATGGTGCAGGAAAGTCTACATTCCTTAAAATACTAACAGGAAAGCAAGATCCAACAACAGGACACGTATCTTTGGAACCAGGGAAAAGAATGTCGGTTCTTGAGCAGGATCACTTTGCCTATGATGAATTTACGGTACTTGAAGCTGTTTTGAGAGGTAACAAAAAATTATTTGAAATAAAAGAAGAGATGGATGCCCTTTATGCAAAGGAAGATTTCTCTGACGAAGACGGTATTAAAGCCGGTGAGCTAGGTGTTGTCTATGACGAAATGGGAGGCTGGAACTCTGAATCTGATGCACAGACCATGCTTTCAAACGTGGGTATTAAAGACGATATGCACTGGCAAATGATGAGCGAACTAGAGAATAAGGACAAAGTAAAGGTTCTTTTGGCTCAGGCACTTTTCGGAAATCCAGATGTATTGATCTTGGATGAACCTACGAATGACCTTGATATTGAAACGATTTCTTGGCTAGAAGATTTCCTGGCAGACTACGAAAACACAGTAATCGTTGTATCTCACGACCGTCACTTCCTGGATACTGTTTGTACACACATCGGAGATTTAGATTATGCTAAATTAAATCTTTACACAGGTAACTACTCTTTCTGGTATCAGGCTTCTCAGTTAGCAACAAGACAAAGAGCTCAGGCTAACAAAAAAGCAGAAGAAAAGAAGAAAGAACTTCAGGATTTCATCGCCAGATTTAGTTCAAACGTTGCAAAAGCTAAACAGGCAACTGCAAGAAAGAAAATGATCGATAAATTAAACATCGATGATATTAAACCATCTTCAAGAAGATACCCTGCGATTATTTTCGAAATGGAAAGAGAAGTTGGTGACCAGATTTTAGATGTAAAAGGTCTTGAAAAAACAAAAGACGGAGAATTATTGTTCTCTAATATAGATCTTAATCTTAAAAAGAATGATAAAGTTGCTGTTTTATCTAAAAACTCTTTGGCAATTACAGAATTTTTCGAAATTTTAGCAGGAAACACTCAACAAGACAAAGGTACTTTTGCCTGGGGAGTTACGACTAACCAATCTCATATGCCTTTAGATAATACAGAATTCTTTAAAGAAGATATCAATCTAGTTGACTGGTTGAGACAATTTACCAAAAATGATGAAGAGCGTCATGAAGAATTTATGAGAGGATTCTTAGGAAGAATGCTTTTCTCGGGAGATGAAGCTTTGAAATCTTGTAAAGTACTTTCGGGAGGTGAAAAAATGAGATGCATGTTTAGCAGAATGATGCTCCAAAAAGCGAATGTACTTCTATTGGACGAACCAACAAACCACTTAGACCTTGAAAGTATCACTACATTGAACAACTCATTGTCTAACTTTAAAGGAAATCTTTTATTGGCCTCTCATGACCACGAAATGCTTTCAACGGTCTGTAACAGAATCATAGAATTGACTCCAAACGGAATTATCGACAGAGAAATGACTTATGATGAATATCTTGCTGACAAAAAAATCAAAGAATTAAGAGAAAAAATGTATTCTTAATTTTTATAAATATTAAAATTTATCTTATAGAAAACTCCTCAAAAATTAATTTTAGAGGAGTTTTTGTTTTTAAAATCCTTAAATTTTGCAAGTTTGGTGTTGGCAAAGAAACGTTTCTGAATCATTCAAAACACCTTATTTTTCATTGAGTTTTTAAGCTTAAAGCCCGTTACAGCATTTATTAAAAGTCCAGAAATAAAGATTTTTTCGTACTGAATAATTATGCTGTGAGGATGAAAGTTTCTACAAAATAAAAATCCTCTTCCGGATAAATACCGAAAAAGGATTTGATATATATATGAGAATTTATGCTTAAACAATAAACAGACCCGCAATTGCAGCTGCATCTGTACCACTTAAAATTTCGTCATAAGCAGCAGAACCAGCCGCTGCACCAAATTTTGTCGCCGTATTGAAACCTGCTTGCACTGTAACATCTTCACCTGCATAAACAGCATTTGTTGCAGCCGGCATATTTCCTCCATTGGCTAATTCAATCCATCCTTTGTTTGCACGCATTCTTCTCACCTGAGAAGCGTGTCTTGCTTCCACGGAATGAATTTGTAAAGCTGCCTGTAAAACGGCTTTATTTGACATTACATTCCCAGCCTGACCTTTATATGCTCTCACTCCTGTATCTTCAAAAGCCTGAGCTAAAATAAGAAACTGTTGATAATTAGTAAAAGGAGTAAAGTTTCCGCCTGCTGAAAAATCAAAATTGGGTTTCGCTTTCGGTGCTTCCCCTAAAGAAGTTAAAGTAGCCTTCAAAAATGAAACATGGGCTGCTTCATGTTTAGAAATCTGCATAAAAACTGCTTTATCTGATGCTGGAATTAAATTTCCGGCTAATGCATTCAAACCCAATCTGTAATATTCGTCTTCCAGATATTCTAGAGTTAAAGCTAACTGCAAAGCATCGGTTAATGCACTTTTAGCAGCAATAGGATCATTATTTACTGTCAATGTTTCAGCTTTGGCATTAGTTGACATTAATCCAGCCAATCCTAAAGGTAGTGCAGCAACTGCCGCTTTTTTCCCGAATGCTGTAATATCTGAAAGTGTTTCTGATCTAGACGTTTGTCTTGTAAAAAAAGAATCGTCAGAAAGTTTATCTAATAATTTTAGAATGTTCATAATAATAGGTTTTGATGTGATAATTAGTTAATACCCTGTTCTTTCCAAGTGAAAGGCGTTTTTATAAATCCTCCTGCGGCCATTACGATGTCTTTAGGCTCTTTGGCAACATCAAGTCCGTTTGAGTTGATTACATCATCACCTGAGAATGCAGCTGTTCCAGGATTGATCAAATCTCTGATTGCTGCAGCATGTCTTGCTTCCACAGAAACAATTTTACCGGCAACTACCAAATATGTAGGATTGGTAATATATTTTCCGGCCGCATTATAAGCAGCAACCCCTGTATCTTCCAAAGCTTTTGCAGTAGCTAAAACCGAAGTTCTGTCATTGAAATTTACGTTAGGATATTGAAATTCTAAAGTTGGTAAAACATTTTGTGTAGCGGCAGAAATTGCTGCCTGAAAAAAATCTCTGTGAATAACCTCATGGTGATAAAGGTCTGTTAAGATTTCTTTTTCAGCATTGGAAATTCCGCTGTAGAAACTATTAACAACTTTTGTGTAAAAATCTGCTTCTAGTTGTTCCAAAGCATATGCATAATTAAGAATACCTACATCTCCCGTACCCAAATCGAAAATTCCGGCATTAGGATCATATCCCATATCATCATCGTTACATCCTACCAAAGTAAGACCAGCTACGGCAAGACCAATACCGCTTAGTTTTAGGAAGTTTCTTCTACTGGTGTCCAGAGTGGCTCCCTGGTTGGAAACTTTAATTGTTTTTTTCATAATATAATTTTTAAATAGGTTTAGTATTTAAAATCATGTACGAGAGTAAATTCATAATGGATTTAATAAATTATAATTATTTTTAAAATTTGTTAAAAATTTGACCGTGTATACCACATTTACTTAAAAATATTTTAAAATTTAAATATCAAGCAGTTTGAATTTGCCCACAATTTCCAATAGTTTTTAAAATAAATTTTACCTATTTTTGTGAAATGAGTCAAAAATGGATTTATAAAACCGAACCTGATGAAGAAATTGTTGATGGATTGAGTTCGTCGCTTGGTTTTGGAACTTTTGAATCCAAACTATTAGTTCTCAGAGGAATTGACAATTATCAGAAGGCCAGAGAATTTTTCAAGCCGAATATGGCAGATATTCATAATCCTTTCCTGATGGCAGATATGCAAAAAGCCGTAGAACGCATTGCAACAGCTATCGAAAATGGAGAAAAAATAATGGTTTACGGAGATTACGATGTTGATGGAACAACAGCTGTAGCATTGATGTATCTCTACTTAAGCAAGATTGTTCAGAAAAAATACTTAGATTACTATATTCCCGACCGAAATTCTGAAGGTTACGGAATTTCTACTGAGGGTATCGACTTTGCCAAAGAAAATGGTTTTTCATTGATTATTGCGTTAGATTGCGGAATCAAGGCGATTGACATGATTAATTATGCCCGAAGCAAAAACATCGAATTTATTATATGTGACCATCATTTACCCGGAGATGAAATTCCTGATGCTACCGCAGTTTTGGATCCGAAAAGAACCGATTGCCGATATCCGTTTAAAGAGCTTTCAGGTTGTGGTGTTGGTTTTAAGCTTTGTCAAGGTCTTAATACCATTTATAAAATTCCTGAACAGGAACTTTTTGAGCTTACAGATTTGCTGGCAATATCAATTGCCGCAGATATTGTTTCAATGACCGGTGAAAACAGGGTTTTAGCAAAAATGGGACTCAAAATGCTCAGAAAAACCCGAAATATGGGACTGAGACTTTTAATTCCGGAAGATAAACTTTCACATTTTGAAATTTCGAATATTGTTTTCGAAATTGCTCCGAAAATAAATGCTGCAGGTAGAATTTCTCAGGGAAAAGCTGCTGTGGAACTAATGGTTTCTGATAATTTGAAACATGCCCATCAAATTGTAAGCGACATTATGAATCTTAATGATGAAAGACGGGAACTCGACATGAATTCTACGGTTTCAGCATTAAATCAAATTATAGAATCACAACAGGAAACAAAATTTTCAACTATTGTTTATCATCCTGAATGGAACAAAGGCGTGATCGGGATCGTTGCTTCAAGGTTAATTGAAACGTATCACAAACCGACTTTGGTTTTTACTGATGGAAATAACGGTGAAATGGTTGCTTCTGCAAGGTCGGTTTCAGATTTTGATGTACATGAGGCTTTAGATCTCTGTTCGGAATATTTTCTGAAATTTGGCGGCCATCATGCTGCAGCAGGACTTTCGATGGAAAAGTCTAAATTTGAAGATTTCAAAATTAAATTTGAAAAAATCGTTGCCGAAAAAATTAAAGACCATCAGAAAGAACCATCGATTACGATTGATTGCGATATAAGTATTGATGAAATTAACAGAGATTTTATTAATTTTCATAGAAAACTGGCCCCTTTCGGACCACAGAACATGAAACCTAACCTGGTTTTGAAAAATCAGAAGATTTCCGGGTATTTGAAAACAATGGGAAAAGATAATAATCATCTTAAATTTTATATCAAACAGGAATCTACCGGTAGAAATATTGAATGTGTGGGTTTTAAATTAGGCCAATTTGCTGATGATTTCAGAACTAAAAATTTCGACATCGCATTCACCCTAGAAGAAAATCACTGGAAAGGAAATGTAACGCATTGCTTAAATATTAAGGATGTGAAGTTTCATGAAAGTGAATAGTGAATTTTCCTTCGGAAGTGAAAAGTCAATTTAAAATAATAATTAAATTAATTTAAGCATAAAATTTCATAACATCTCATTAACATTGAAAAAAATCGGTTTATTTTTCGGTTCGTTTAATCCCATTCATATTGGGCATTTAATTTTGGCGAATTATATTCTAGAAAATTCGGATATGAATGAATTATGGTTTGTGGTAAGTCCGCAAAATCCATTCAAAGAAAAAAAATCTTTGCTGAACGATCACAATCGATTAGAAATGGTGGAACTGGCGATAAAAAATTATCCCGAAATGCGAGCCTCTAATATAGAATTTTCACTTCCAACACCGAGTTATACTATTGATACTTTAACTTATCTTAAAGAAAAACATCCGGATTATTCTTTCAGTTTAATCATGGGTGAAGATAATCTGGAAAGCTTGCCTAAATGGAAAAACTCTGATCTATTGGTAAAAAATCATCATATTATTGTGTATCCTAGAGTTTTTAATGAGGATAAAAAAGATTCAGAATATTTAAAGCATGAAAATATTTCTTTGATAAAAGCTCCCGTAATCGAATTGTCTGCAACAGAAATTCGCAACATGATTAAAGAAGGTAAAAACGTACGACCAATGCTTCCGCCGGAAGTTTTTGAGTATTTGGATGGAAGTAATTTTTATAAATAGAAATTAGTTGTTAGTCAAAATTAAATAAGAAATGGAATTCATCGAAAATTTTTTCGCAAAATACGGTCAGGAAAAAGTGATCAGATGGTTTAAGCAGATTTGTTTAGCAGAAGCGATTTCGTGGTTTTTTCTATTCACTGCGATGATTTGGATTCGTGTAGATCCGGAAGGTATTTTACCTATTGTCTACATCAGTACAATTGGAAGCATCCACGGATTATTTTTTACGCTTTATCTTTTATTTTTACCTTCTGTAAGAAAAATTTATAACTGGGATGATGAAGACACCGTTTTTTCACTAATTTCTGCATTTTTTCCTTTTGCCACCGTTTGGATTGATAAGAAACTGGCTCGTTTCGACAGAGAATAAAATAAAAAAGGACTTTTTCAAGTCCTTTTTTATTTTATCATTTTTTTCAATTATTTTAAAAATCTCTTTTCACATGTCCTGTTACGGATAATGTTCTCGTTACCGGAACACCATTAACCGATTCTGAATAAGTCCCATTTATGGTAAAATCTACATAATTATTTACCGTTCCGAATTGGCTTATTTGTAAAGTTAAGTTATTTCCTGCTGCAGGAATTGGAATATTTGGTGATAAGAAAACAGTAAAATTAGTTGTATATGTTCCGGCAGAAGTTATTCCGTTAGATTGGAATTGGAAAAACGGATTTCCAGCAACAGGAGACATAATATGAGTAATACCGAAGTATGCAGCATCTAAATTGGCCTGAAATCCATTTATACATTGCTGTACAGCCTGATTATCAACTTGATAATTAACGAATTCCGATATACTGCCACAAGCAGTAATATTGCCAAGATTAGTTATTGGACTTACTCCAGTAAATGCAATGTTTCCACTTCCCTGAGTATTTGTTAAATCTATTCCTTCTAAATTAAATTGCTGATTATTATTACATCCCACGACATTGAAGGAAAAATTTCCATTATTTGTAACTGATGTTAAAGTCTGAAAAAAGTTAGTCGTGTTAGCAAATTTAAGATTCACTAATCCGTCTGTTACATTTGCACCGGAACATGTTTTTAAAGTTCCCTGAATTGCAAATGATATAGCGGACTGTAAAGTAACATCCGGAATTGTATTGACCGAGCCTGCAGTGAAAGGTCCAACATTCGTATTATAAACAAGTGTTCCGCAATTGTTATAAATTCTTACCTCAAGTATTTCATTTGCGGGAACTAATCCGGAAGCCAAACCTTGAGCATTAGTAAAACCATGAACGTCATAAGTCTGTCCCACTCTTCTAATATTCACCATTACATTACTTAATGGCTGACCTGTTGAATTTTTAACATTTACATTTAAAGTAGATACCGGAAATTGTGCATCACAATTCCACCAGGAAAAATGACTTACATTTCCCACATACGCATTTCCTACTTTTGTTGCAACACCTTCTTCCTGCCAAATTCCTGTTGTTTCATTGAATGCCCACAACGGAATTGTTGCCGGAGCGGAAGACATTTGTGTAGCATCGATTGCCACAGTCATTTCTGCAGTATGTCCGTTTCCAATCTGAAGTTTCTGTCCTGAAGTTCCCGTTAATTGTACATGAAGCATCCCAAAAGTTTCCATAATTCTGGAATTACCCGTAGAATTGGTTGCCAGGAAAGAACCGGGAATCAATTCGTTGAGATACTGATTGGATGGAGCTAAATGAAACATAGCGACATTTACATTTCCTGTGTAGTTTGCACCACTTTCGTCTTTGAAACTTCCGTCGAATTTCACTTTAGTTCCGTTCGGAAGAGCAACTGTAGAAGTTGTTCCTGAAGCAATCATTAAAGTAGTCGTCGCAGGAATCATCATCACATTGATTCTGTTGTTTCCTGTAGTGGGAACTATTGTTCTCGCACCATTCACATATCCCGCTTTGGTAACTTTTACATACGCAAAATTTTCTTTTACATCTGCATTGTTAATCGCAAAAATACCTTTGTTATTGGTTTGCGCAGTTTTTGTTCCGATCGTAACTGTAGCGCCAGAAACAGGACTTCCGTCTGTTGCCAAGACAAGACCGTGAAAATTTCTTTGAGCAGTGCTTCCAAAATTGAAATCTATAGCCATATTTGGCTGCTCTTCGTTTTCTATGTTAATATCACTTTTGCAAGAAACAAGCATTAACATTAAAAATAATAAAGGATAAAGTTTACTCATATATTAATAATTAAAAGTTCAGGCTAATTTAATCAAAAAACTGTGATGTAAATTATTTTTAAAAATAATTGTAACAAAATTGTTATTTCAGTTGTCTTATTCTATGTAAAGATAAAGTGATGAAATTTATAAAGATATTTTATTGACTAATAATCAATGAGTTATATTTAAAATTAAAACATTTTTACTACTTTGTATTGCATGATACTATTTTTATTATATATCTTTGCAATGTAAATTAATAACAGATACAAGCATCTAAACTAAAAATATAATATTATGAAAACTCAAATATTCATTGCGGCACTTTTCTTCAGCGGATTTGCATTTGCACAACAGAAAAAAAATGATTCAGTAAAAACACAGAAAATCGAAGAAGTTGTTTTGAAAAAGCAAGTTTTCAAAAAGCAGAGTGACCGTTTTGTATATGATGTTGCAGCCTCTCCTGTTGCAAAAGGAAATACCACATTTGATCTTTTGAAACAAACACCTCTGCTTTCTACCACAGACGATAAAACTTTAAAAATTGCAGGTAAAAACAATGCACTGATCTACATCAACGGCAGAAAGTCTAATATGGATGCCGAATCTTTGGCTCAGTTTCTAAAAAATACTCCTGCTGAAAATATTCAGAAAATTGAGGTCATTACGGTTCCGGGAAGTGAATTCCAGGTGGAATCTTCAGACGGAATCATCAATATCTTTTTGAAAAAGAAAATGAGCGACGGTCTGAATGGTAATATGAGAATGTCGAATTCCCAGAATAAATTCAACGGAAGCTCTGCAAGTTTCTCTGCAAATTACAGAAAAGACAAACTGGGAATCAGTGCCAATCTTTACGGAGGAGATAATATTCAGGCACAGCATTATGTTTTACGAAACGGAAACAATTCTTCATCAAATGAATCTACGGGAAGTATCGACGATCCGAATCAATATATCGGAGGTTATCTGAATTTTGATTATCAATTAACAGAAAAGAGTAACTTAGGCTTATCCTGGAATACAAATGCTAATAAAAGCTACAATTCTACGGTAAATTTATTCAATACCATCCGTTCTTTAGATCCAAAAACGAATGAATATAATATCAATTACACCAATTCAAGAAATGTAGAAGATGCACGTTCTTACAATAATTCTTTAAACCTGAATTATGAATTAAAAACCGATTCTTTAGGAAGTAAACTGAATGTAAATGCGGCTTACCTTAACTATAAAAGATTTCAGTTTACAGACAATAAAACTTTTTTTGCAGATGTCTTGGGAAATGATGTAAGCTTAGGACAGACTATATTCCAAAGCCTGCCTCAAAAAATCAATAATTTTTCGGGAACGGTAGATTACATTCAAAAATTTAAAAACGACTTTACCTTATCAATCGGCGGAAACTACAACAAAACCAAAACCGACAACGATACTAAAAGTGATACTTATAAAACTGGTGAAACTCCCGTATTTGCCCCGAATCATTTTATTTATGATGAAAATATCTACGGATTTTATGTCACTGCGGAAAAGAAGTTTTCAGATAAACTTTCAGGGAAAATAGGAACAAGATATGAGATCACCAACAGTTTGGGAACTTCAGACAACGCCGCTTCTGAATATAGAAATATTGAAAGAAATTACAACAATGTACTTCCTTATTTAAGCTTCAATTATGCGATTAATGATAAAAATAATATTTCATACGCATTTTCGAGCAGGATGAGAAGACCAAGTTTCTGGGAGCTGAATCCTGTAAGAAATATTCTTACAGAAGACAATTATACTCAAAACAATCCTTTTGTAAAAGCATCTTCAACCTACAACCAGGAATTGACATATATGTTTAAAAACTCATATTTCTTGATTCTAAACCATTCTTATTTTAAAGACCAGATTACCCAGGTGCCTTTGCAAAGAGACATTTTGAAAGTAAGAAGAGACCAGAACGGAGAAGTTGTAAATGATCCTGTTACAGGTCAGCCAATAATGGATTCTCATAAGCAATTAAGATACATCCGAACCAATTTTGGCGATAAACAGGAGATGTCTGCAATGCTGGGCGTTCAAAGAACATTTTTTAATCAATATTTAACGACAAATTTCAATATTGGAGTTCAAAGAAATGTCAACGACGGAAGTTTAAGTATAGATCCTACTTCGGGAGATGTTTTCCCTACTTACGAAAACAAAATAAGCTCTACAAGCATTTTAATTCAGACCAACAATACCATTAGACTAGATAAAAAGAAGACCTGGTTTTTAGGTGTAAATTATTTCTTTGTAGACAAACAGCAAATTGAGCTTGGAATGTTGAAAAATCTAATGAGTCTTGATGTAAGCTTAAAGAAAAACTGGAATGACTGGACTTTTGCCTTAAATGTAAATGATATTTTAAGAACCAATATTGTAGAAATAGAAGATTATCAGGCAAACGGAAATTACAATTATGTAAAAAATGACCAGTTCAGAAGAGGCGGAACTTTCAGTATTACATATAATTTCGGAAACCAAAAAGTAAAAAAAATAAGAAACATCGAAGGCGCTTCAGATGACATTAAAAGCAGAACACGTTAACATTCAATCTTCATATATATTTATTTTGTACAGAAACCCGCCGAGAAATTGGCGGGTTTCGATTATATTTATGGTATGAAAAAGTTTGCATTCTTTTCTTTTTTAGTTCTATTCTTTTTCAGTTGTAAAGAAAAAACTATCAATCTCGGTGAAAAAGTTTCTTTTAGTATCGAAAAAGATATTTCTTACGGCGAAAGTTCTGAGCAAAAAATGGACTTATATATTCCTCAAAACAAAGATTCGATAAGAGGTATTTTTGTGATGATTCATGGAGGCGGTTGGAAAGGCGGAGATAAATCAAACCTTACTTTGTTTACTCTCTCGATGATGGAAAGATTTCCGGATTATGCTTTTGCGAATATTAATTATAGATTGGCGAGTAATAATTCTTTTATTCTTCCTTCTCAAACTGATGATCTTGACAGCGCATTAGATTTATTGGTTATAAAGTCAGTAGAAATAAAATCTAAACCTCAGTTTATTTTGCTGGGAAACAGTGCCGGTGGTCATTTATCTATGTTATACGGTTACAATAGAATGTTTGATTCTAAACATAGAAAAAATGTAAAAGCTATAGTAAATATTGCAGGACCTGCAGATTTATCTGATCCGGATTTTAAAAATTATTCAGATTATGATTTTGTTGAAAAACATATGATTGATTTGTCAAAACCAACTCCAATAGATATTACAAATCAAGATATACCAAATCCTATCTTTTGGATTAACGAAACTTCTCCTCCAACCATTTCTTTTTTCGGAAATAATGATCAGATAATTCCTATTTCGCAGAAGACGATTTTAGATTCAGTTTTATATAAAAATAAAGTTTACAATCAATCTTTTGAATTTTCGGGTGGACATTTAGATTGGAATAATGAAAAAAATTCACCTATTATAATTAAAAGAATCAATGAATTTCTAAAAGATATAAAATAATACAACGCATTGAATATTTCCAAAGCGCTGTATTATTAACCATTAAGTTTTTTATTAAGGAGTTTAGATAATTTAAGAATTTGCAAGCAAATGTAAGCAGACTATTTTTTCTTTTACTTTTAAAAAAATTATATTTCATCTTAAGCAAACTTAACCGCTTAATAAATCTTAATGGCTCAAATTAATCATTCAGATTTCATAACTTCCGTTCTCTCAGACATTCCATTGGCATTAAATGCTTCAATCTGGAAATAATAAGAGTCTACTCTGTCTGCTCCAGTGAAAAAATATTCGTTTTTACCGTAAACCATAATGCTTCCGTATAATTTATCGGGTGATTTACCCCAATAGATAACGTATCCGTCGGCATCAGAATTCTGTTGCCATTTCATCCAGATGCTTCTTCTTTCACCGTATTTTTTAGGGTCCGCTCTCAGCGGAACAAAATTCTGAACTTTCGCAGGTTTTGCTCCTGCACCTTTTCCGAATACCCTGAAACCGCTCAATGCAAACTTTCCGGTAGGCATTTTCAGGTTTTCCATTTTTAAATATCTTGCTTCAGCAGGCTTAACCATTTCGACATAATCGTGGGGAACGTCTTTGGTATTCTTGCTTTTATCAACTATGATTTTCCATTTCTTACCGTCATTAGAACCAAGAATTTTATACTGGTGCATTTTGCCTTCTGTTTTCCCCATAAACTCAACATCCTGATCAGCATAATTAATCTGAATTGCATTTATGGTTGAAATTTCTCCCAAATCGGTCTGAAACCATTCACCTGAATTTCCGGTCTTTGCACTCCAATAGGTTTTGATATCTTCATCTACAGCATTATTAGAATGATAGCCTCCCAAAGTTGAAGATACTTGTACAGGTTTGTTATAATTCAGCAACATCCAACCCGTAAAAAGTCCTTTTGAAAAATCTTTACCTTGTGCAAACTGAGGAAGTAATGTTGGATAATCTCCGTAAGCCGTGTTGGTAAACATTACATCATCTTTATCAAAACCTGCAGGCCAAATCCCTAAACGTCTCTCAAAATTATTTTTAGTGGAAATAAAAATCGTTGAAACGTGCCACCAGTTTTTAAAATTATCCTCAAAAGTTGCCCCATGCCCCGCTCCTCTTGCAAAACCTACCGGCTTATAAGAAAACGGATTATGCTGTTGGTATTCGTAGCCTTCGAGAGGATTTTTAGAAACATACACTCCATCAGAATATCCGCTGAATTCTGTAGCAGGAGCTCCATATTGCATATAATATTTGTCTTTATACTTCGTTACCCAAGCTCCCTCTACAAAAGGTTGCAAGAAAACATTATCATTGTATTCTCCAAATCTTTCCCAGCCGTGATCTTCGGGTTTTAATCTTAAAATAGGCTTTACAAAACCTTCTGACTGTAAGTTTTTCACTTTCACTTCAGTTCCCAAAAGTGGCCATTCATTGCTGGATCCCCAATATAAATAGAGTTTATTTTTATCTTCATCATAATGAAAAGCAGGATCCCAAGCTCCTACCTTTAGGGTATCAACTGCTATTTTCCAGTCATCTACAGTAGGATTCGTACTTTTCCAAATCGGGAAATCAGATTCCCATGTTGAGCCATAAACGTACAAAGTATCTTTCATTGCCCAAACTGCGGGAGCGTTGAGATCATGGGTATATTTATTGTCTCTGAGGAATTTTCTCTTCACAAATTTCCAATCGAGCATGTTGTCACTGTACCAGTATCCTTCCTGATTGGTTGAAAAAAGAAACAGCTTTTTCTGAAAATTAACAATCACCGGATCAGCTGTAGCACGGTGTTTTCCCTGCTTTGAAAATACCTCAAAAGGCGTGTAACCGTAATCTATATTAATAGGATTGCAATATGTTTTTTGCTGAGAAAAAGAGAATATTGAAATCAAAATTCCCAAACTTAAAGATAACTTTTTAATCATAACAACATTTTTCACTTTCGCAAAGTTAATAGAATTTTTGAAAGCAATTTTTTAGTATTGAATATAAACCTGAAATTTGTTGCTTTACATTTTCAAATTAAAAAAGAAAATTATCCGAGATTGACAGGCAAATTTTTTGAAAATCAGCAACTAAAAGATTTTTACTGTTTAAACCGAATAAGGATAAGAGAAGCTGAAGTGTAAATAGAAATAGGTTTCAGCTTAATTTATATAGAAGGGATATGTCGGGTTTATATAAAAACCTAGTTTGAATTTTGAGTAGTACTTTTTTAACGACAATTTTGTAAAGTGTAAAGTTCTGGATTTAAGTACAGATTAAAACATTGAGATCAATCTTAAATTTGCAGCCGAAAATTTAGAATTTTCACTTTGAGCTCTGAAGTTTTAATTTTGATATTGGTGTTTCAGTTTTGAACTATAAATATTGAACTAAGAATATTAAAACTTGCATTATGCTTTTTGCTTTCTTTTTGAATTTGCTTTTTGTTTTTTGTTTTTTGTACTTTGCCTTTTGCACTTTGCATTTTGAATTTTGGCTTTTTAACTTGTTAATTTGAATTCTTTTTGCATATCCTTTAGTTTATATCCAAAAAAGTCTGATACAAAGATGTATAAGACTGTATGAAACTTTATGAGACTGTATGAGACTTAAAACAAAAAACTCCTCTAATCTTTCGATTGAGGAGTTGAATAAAAACTGGCGGCGACCTACTCTCCCGCTTTCGCAGTACCATCGGCGCTGGTGGGCTTAACTTCTGTGTTCGGAATGGGAACAGGTGAGCCCCACCGCTAAAACCACCCTAAAGGCTGTATATTAAGAGGTTAGATTTTAGTCGTCAGAGGTTAGTGAATGACTAACTTCTAATCTCTAGTTTCTAACTTCTGATTTTAATCGATAAAAACATTCACAAAGAGAGAACCTTTAATTGCGCAATAAAGCATCAGCCAATCAGGCTATAAATCTACGGGTAATTAGTACTACTCGGCTATGCTGTTACCAACTTTACACCTGTAGCCTATCAACGTCGTCATCTCCAACGACCCTTAAAAGATGTCTCATCTTGAGGCGAGTTTCGCACTTATATGCTTTCAGTGCTTATCTCTTCCAAACGTAGCTACTCAGCGGTGCTCCTGGCGGAACAACTGATACACCAGAGGTTTGTTCAAATCGGTCCTCTCGTACTAGATTCAAGCCCTCTCAAACATCTAACGCCCGCAATAGATAGAGACCGAACTGTCTCACGACGTTCTGAACCCAGCTCGCGTGCCACTTTAATGGGCGAACAGCCCAACCCTTGGGACCTTCTCCAGCCCCAGGATGTGACGAGCCGACATCGAGGTGCCGAACCTCCCCGTCGATGTGAGCTCTTGGGGGAGACTAGCCTGTTATCCCCGGAGTACCTTTTATCCTATGAGCGATGGCCCTTCCATACGGAACCACCGGATCACTATGTCCTGCTTTCGCACCTGATCGACTTGTAGGTCTCACAGTCAAGCACCCTTATGCCATTACACTCTACGCACGGTTACCAAGCGTGCTGAGGGTACCTTTGAAAGCCTCCGTTACTCTTTTGGAGGCGACCACCCCAGTCAAACTACCCACCACGCAGTGTCCTTCCTTTCAGAAGTTAGGCTCCAAGTAAGTAAAGGGTGGTATTTCAACGTTGACTCCACAAACACTAGCGTGCCTGCTTCATAGTCTCCCACCTATCCTACACATTACTTACTCAAAGTCAATACGAAGTTATAGTAAAGGTTCACAGGGTCTTTTCGTCCCATTGCGGGTACTCGGCATCTTCACCGAGACTACAATTTCACAGAGCTCATGGTTGAGACAGTGCCCAGATCGTTACACCATTCGTGCAGGTCGGAACTTACCCGACAAGGAATTTCGCTACCTTAGGACCGTTATAGTTACGGCCGCCGTTTACTGGGGCTTCAGTCAAACGCTTCGCATTGCTGCTAACGCCCTTCCTTAACCTTCCAGCACCGGGCAGGTGTCAGACCCTATACAGCATCTTTCGATTTAGCAGAGTCCTGTGTTTTTGATAAACAGTCGCCTGGGCCTCTTTACTGCGGCCACCATTGCTGATGGCGTCTCTTCTTCCGAAGTTACGAGACTATTTTGCCTAGTTCCTTAACCATGATTCACTCTAGCACCTTAGGATTCTCTCCTCGACTACCTGTGTCGGTTTTGGTACGGGTTGCTTCACTTCGGCTTTTCTTGGAAGCACTTTCCTTACAGCAACTTCGCCCGAAGGCTAGGTCTTGACTATTCCGTCAGTCTCCAGTAAGTACGGCACTCCGTCCCCTTTTTAGTGTGAGCAAGTATGGGAATATTAACCCATTGTCCATCCACTACCCCTTTCGGGTTCGCGTTAGGTCCCGACTAACCCTCAGCTGATTAGCATGGCTGAGGAAACCTTAGTCTTTCGGTGAGCGGGTTTCTCGCCCGCTTTATCGTTACTTATGCCTACATTTTCTTTTCTATACGCTCCACCAAGACTCACGACTCAGCTTCTGTGCCTATAGAATGCTCCCCTACCAGATACAGTCCTATGACTGTAAATCCATAGCTTCGGTAATATGTTTATGCCCGATTATTATCCATGCCGGACCGCTCGACTAGTGAGCTGTTACGCACTCTTTAAATGAATGGCTGCTTCCAAGCCAACATCCTAGCTGTCAATGCAGTCCAACCGCGTTGCTTCAACTTAACATATATTTGGGGACCTTAGCTGTTGGTCTGGGTTCTTTCCCTCTCGGACACGGACCTTAGCACCCGCGCCCTCACTGCCGTGGAACATTTATTAGCATTCGGAGTTTGTCAGGAATTGGTAGGATTTGACTCCCCCGCATCCAATCAGTAGCTCTACCTCTAATAAACTTATACACGACGCTGCACCTAAATGCATTTCGGGGAGTACGAGCTATCTCCCAGTTTGATTGGCCTTTCACCCCTACCCACAGGTCATCCGAAGACTTTTCAACGTCAACCGGTTCGGTCCTCCACTTTGTGTTACCAAAGCTTCAACCTGCCCATGGGTAGATCACAAGGTTTCGCGTCTAATACTACTAACTAAGCGCCCTATTCAGACTCGCTTTCGCTCCGGCTCCGTACCTGAAGTACTTAACCTCGCTAGTAACATTAACTCGTAGGCTCATTATGCAAAAGGCACGCCGTCACCCAACTTGTGGGCTTCGACCGCTTGTAGGCGTACGGTTTCAGGTTCTATTTCACCCTTCTATTCGAAGTGCTTTTCACCTTTCCTTCACAGTACTTGTTCACTATCGGTCTTTCAGGAGTATTTAGCCTTGGAGGATGGTCCCCCCATATTCAAACAGGATTTCACGTGTCCCGCCCTACTCATTTATCACTCTAATATGCCTTTCATATACGGGGCTATCACCCTCTACGGCTGTTCTTTCCAGAACATTCTATTAAACATATAAAAGCTTTTGGGCTAATCCGCGTTCGCTCGCCACTACTTACGGAATCTCTTCGATTTCTTTTCCTCAGGGTACTTAGATGTTTCAGTTCTCCTGGTTTGCTTCCCGCATTAAGCGGGATGACTGGTCTTCAACCAGACGGGTTGCCCCATTCGGACATCTCGGGATCAATTCGTGTGTGCCAATCCCCCGAGCTTTTCGCAGCTTACCACGTCCTTCGTCGCCTCTGAAAGCCTAGGCATCCGCCATACGCCCTTAACGATTTCTTTCCTAATTGTTACATTAGTTCAGTATTTTTTTCCTAGCATTGCTGCTAAAATATTTTTGTAAACTCAAACGCTTTATTGCGCTCGGTTTTCTCTTTGTGATATCTTTACCGTTAATGTCAATGATCTTTTTGCTACTTCTGATCTATTCCGCAAAATATTGTTTTTGGCTCTATCTGCTTTTTTAAGAATAAACCATCGGTGATGGTGGAGAATAAGGGAGTCGAACCCTTGACCTCCTGCGTGCAAGGCAGGCGCTCTAGCCAGCTGAGCTAATTCCCCCTCTAGGTGCTTCCAGCTTATCGCTTCTTGCTATTGACTAATTGCCAGCAGCTAAAAGCTATTCGCCATCCGCTTCAATTAGTAGTCTCGGGCAGGCTCGAACTGCCGACCTCTACATTATCAGTGTAGCGCTCTAACCAGCTGAGCTACGAGACTCTTTGTTGTTTCGAGTTTCGAGTTTTGTGTTTCGAGTTTTAACGATTCACAAAATCTTCTCCCGTCTCTTCTGTTCCCTGATACTAATTTCTAGTGGGTTTGTATTTTATTATATATGACAACCAAATAAAAAACTAAAGCTAAAAAACTTTAAATAAGTACTTTTTGTACTTGCGTACTGTTTTGTTTAACGTCTTTAGACGCTCTAAAATGAGATGTTCCAGCCGCACCTTCCGGTACGGCTACCTTGTTACGACTTAGCCCTAGTTACTTGTTTTACCCTAGGCAGCTCCTGTTACGGTCACCGACTTCAGGTACCCCAAACTTCCATGGCTTGACGGGCGGTGTGTACAAGGCCCGGGAACGTATTCACCGCGCCATGGCTGATGCGCGATTACTAGCGATTCCAGCTTCATAGAGTCGAGTTGCAGACTCCAATCCGAACTGAGACCGGCTTTCGAGATTCGCATCTTATCACTAAGTAGCTGCCCTCTGTACCGGCCATTGTATTACGTGTGTGGCCCAAGGCGTAAGGGCCGTGATGATTTGACGTCATCCCCACCTTCCTCTCTACTTGCGTAGGCAGTCTCACTAGAGTCCCCAACTGAATGATGGCAACTAGTGACAGGGGTTGCGCTCGTTGCAGGACTTAACCTAACACCTCACGGCACGAGCTGACGACAACCATGCAGCACCTTGAAAATTGTCCGAAGAAAAGTCTATTTCTAAACCTGTCAATTCCCATTTAAGCCTTGGTAAGGTTCCTCGCGTATCATCGAATTAAACCACATAATCCACCGCTTGTGCGGGCCCCCGTCAATTCCTTTGAGTTTCATTCTTGCGAACGTACTCCCCAGGTGGCTAACTTATCACTTTCGCTTAGTCTCTGAACCCGAAAGCCCAAAAACGAGTTAGCATCGTTTACGGCGTGGACTACCAGGGTATCTAATCCTGTTCGCTCCCCACGCTTTCGTCCATCAGCGTCAGTTAAAACATAGTGACCTGCCTTCGCAATTGGTGTTCTAAGTAATATCTATGCATTTCACCGCTACACTACTTATTCCAGCCACTTCTACTTTACTCAAGACCTGCAGTATCAATGGCAGTTTCATAGTTAAGCTATGAGATTTCACCACTGACTTACAGATCCGCCTACGGACCCTTTAAACCCAATAAATCCGGATAACGCTTGCACCCTCCGTATTACCGCGGCTGCTGGCACGGAGTTAGCCGGTGCTTATTCATACTGTACCTTCAGCTACTCTCACGAAAGTAGGTTTATCCCAGTATAAAAGAAGTTTACAATCCATAGAACCGTCGTCCTTCACGCGGGATGGCTGGATCAGGCTCTCACCCATTGTCCAATATTCCTCACTGCTGCCTCCCGTAGGAGTCTGGTCCGTGTCTCAGTACCAGTGTGGGGGATCACCCTCTCAGGCCCCCTAAAGATCACTGACTTGGTAGGCCGTTACCCTACCAACTATCTAATCTTGCGCGTGCCCATCTCTATCCACCGGAGTTTTCAATACCAACTGATGCCAGTCAATATATTATGGGGTATTAATCTTCCTTTCGAAAGGCTATCCCCCTGATAAAGGCAGGTTGCACACGTGTTCCGCACCCGTACGCCGCTCTCTCTCTCCCGAAGAAGAAATACCGCTCGGCTTGCATGTGTTAGGCCTCCCGCTAGCGTTCATCCTGAGCCAGGATCAAACTCTCCATTGTATGTTTGTCTGACTCACTCAAAGTTTATTTAATACGCTTTAGTTTTTCCTTATTTTGGTTGTTATATTGTATTTCAATGATCTCTTATCTTCCGCTTCCTACTTCGCTACTTTCTGTCGTTTCGCTTATCGTATTTGCGTGTGCAAAAGTAAAACTTTATTTCTAATTGACAAAATGTTTTTAAAGAAAATTTAAAGTTTTTTGATGACCTTAATTCCTTTTATTTACATCTCCTCAATTCTACTCCTGCGCTCCCCGTATTGGGACTGCAAAGATACAAATATTTTTAACCCCCGCAACTCTTATCTCTAAAAATTTTAAAAGTTTTTTTTAATTCATATCCTATTAAATAATGCATCACCTTTCGATCACACATCCCCTAATAAAAGTATTTCTTAATGTTCCCCGCTTATCTAAAAGCTCCTCTGCGCTACTGAAGCTCTCTCGTTTTTCAGTGCGGCAAAAGTAGAAAATTTTTCCTTTACCAACCTAATTTATTTAACATAATGTTGTTATTTAATTCATATTAAAGCTTAACTCACTGGTTTGGTGCAAAGAAAATTTTGACTGTTGGGTGTTACGGTTGCATCAAACGGGTTGATATTTGATGTGCGGTGAGCAATAAAGGGGTGGATATAACGAAGAGAAGTACTGTTCGTGGGGATTTGAAGGAGATTTGGCGATCAACAAAACGAGAACCGGCAAACTTTTATCAAAGATGACATAAGTGCCGCTCCTAAGGAGCTCTGGTTGTTTTGAAATATCTTTCTACAAAGGTTTAGCTCCTACGGAGTCGTAGATAAAACTGCTTTAATGATTCTGTTAAGATACAGCTCGTGGAAGTTTTGAGCAATATCCGGAAACGTATTATTATAATTAATTTTCCACTTACATTAAATTTAAGTAAAAGCTTGGAGCAGATAATTTGTTGTTGAGCTAAATCTTGATTCAAAAATAAAAGAATGGAAATTATAAATACATATTATAGATATAGAATCACCTATATTGATACGAGAGCATAAAATCTCTCGTAAACCCAAACCCATAGCCCCGATCGAAACGGCATCCTTTTGTGATGAGGAACGAAGAGCAAAAGATAAAGGAGAGAGCGGGTGGAAGCTCTTGAAAAAAAATACCCCGGAAAAATTCTGAGGTAAAAAATGTTTTAATATTATTTAATTTCGGTGTAAATCATTCTGAGAAAATCTCCAAAAGATCTATCAATGCCTGTGATGTCTCCGGATTTTAAATTTATCCCGGCGTCACCAGATTTGTTTGAACTGACTTTAAGTGCGGAAACTTGAAAATATTGAGGTACACCGTCAGTATTTGATACTTTAATTGCCGATCCTAGGAACTTTTTTGTAGAAATTGTATAAATATCTCCCCGAATAGTTGTCAGTGAAAGGTAAGACCTTGGCTCGAGAACATAGTCTTTTTTATTGATACTGATAGTTTGTGATTTTTCTGAAGTAGAGAAGAGATAAAGCTGTTGTGAATTTTTAGAAAACTCTTCTTTTGTGACATAGAAAAGTTTTATTCTATAATTTGAAGGGTTGAAAAGTTGTTCTATCTCATCAACTGTATCAAAAGGTTGGTAAGCAAATGCATTCGCACCAATTTCTTTTGCTTTTTTATAAATTCTGGAGAACACTTCTTCATCATCAGAAGAAAATCCCTGCACGTCAATCTGCCCGAGATATTCTGCGGATGTGTCTTTATTGATTTTTATAAAAAATTTATCGGTATTATCATTTACCTTGGCTACTTTTGACAAATAAATATCCTGAGCATTAATCAAAGCAAAGGACAAAGCCAAAATAAAAGTCGCAATATTTTTAATCTTCATTTTAATTTGAAAGTATGTTAACGCATTCTTCTAAACTGTTTTCCCAATGTTTTGGTTCTATACCATACACATTTTCTATTTTATCGAGACACATTGTGCTACGTTTTGGCCTTTTAGCCGGAGTTGGATATTCTTCGGTTGTCAATGCATTTAATTTTACTGATGATTTTGAAAAGTCTGCAATTTTCCGGGCAAAATTGTACCAGGTAGTTTCGGGATAATTGGAAAAATGAAAAACACCAAATTTTTTATTCGGATTTTCAATAATACTCATAATAGCTTCTGCTAAATCATTTGCATTTGTCGGTTGCCCAAACTGATCAGCAACAATTCCCAATTCATCTTTTTGATTAAATAAATGGAGCATTGTTTTTACAAAATTTTTATTGAATTCTGAATACAGCCATGAAGTTCTCAAAATAATTGTCTGAGGATTATTTTCCAAAGCTAATTCTTCACCTTTTAATTTTGATTTACCATACACTCCGAGCGGGTTTGTGAAATCATCTTCAGAATAATCTAAATTGGTCTCTCCATCAAAAACATAGTCTGTAGAAACGTGAATAAGTATTGTTTTGTTATCTGCACAAGCTTTTGCCAAATTTCCGACCCCATCTGCATTTACAGCAAACGCTTTGTCTTCCTCTTTCTCAGCAAGGTCAACAGCTGTGTAAGCAGAAGCATTGATACAAAAATCTGGTTTATTATCATAAAAGAACTCATTGATCTGCGATTCGTTGGTGATATTTAAAATTTGGGAATCTGTAAAAATAAATTCATACTGAGTTTCAAAATCGGGAGCAATTTTTCTGATGCAATTTCCCAGCTGACCATTACTTCCTATTACAAGTATCTTTTTCATTTGATTAATTTAAGAATTTTTAGCGTTTTGAGATCTTAAAAACTTTACTCTCGCCTGGAAGTCTTTCTGCTCCAAATCAATGAAGAATTTGCCAAATGTTTGTTTTATATCTTCAGGATGTACTTCAGAACGTCTCGTTTTTATATTGAAATAAATAACTGTCACCCAAAGTACTGCATGAATTGTTTTTTCGTCTAAACTTTTCATTAATATCTCCACTTTTGCAGTTCGTTCTCCTATTTCAATAGTTTTACTGCTGATAACAACCTGAGTATTGTACCTTACTTCTTTTAAGTAAGCAATTTCATTCTGAATCGCAATCCAGGTGCAGCCTGTTTTTTTTGTATATTCTTCGTAAGTAAAACCGTAAAAAGTTTCTACATGATCTTCTCTTGCATTGAACATATAATCCAAATATTTCACATTGTTTAAATGCCCGATAGGATCGCAATCACTAAATCTAACTTTTACAGTTGTTGAAACTTCTCTTTCCATAGCGCAAAAATAAAAAAACCACTCCTAAATGAAGTGGTATTTTTATAAATCTTTGTTAATATCTACTATTAAAGACCTAATTCTTTTTTAACAGCTGCAGTTGCATCAGGACCGCCTTTGTAGATAAGACCTGTAGAATTTACATCCATTACATACTCATAGTTGTTTGCTTTTGCTACTTTGTCTACTGCTTCCATTACTTTCTTTTCGATAGGAGCGTAAGCTACTTTTTCTTTTTCAGCAAGATCTTTTTGTGCTCTTTCGCTCATTTGTTGAGCTTCAGCCTGCAATTTTTGCATTTCTTCTCCTCTAACTTTGTTTTCAGCTTCTGTTTTTGTAGTAGCTTCTTTTGTATACAAAGCATATTTCGCCTGCATAGCATCAGTTTTCTTTTTTATCTCTGATTCTTTTACATCAAGGAAAGCTTTTAGATCTGTATCTGCTTTTTTCTTTTCTGGCATTGCATTAAGTATGCTTACAAGATCTAATGTAGCAATTTTTTGAGCTTTTGCCATACCTACTGACACAACCATCATAACTGCTGCAAATAATACACTTAATTTTTTCATAACGGGTAATAAATAATTAATTTGTTTTTAGATTTTAAATTTAGGTAAAAGTTAAGTATTGAAAAAAACTTTTACTCCTTTTTATTTTTTCTTTTCTTTTTTGTCTCCTGTTCCTTTTAATAATACGTCTAAAACCTTATCTGTATAGTCGTATCTTTTTTGCAGGAAGATAACATTGTTGTCTGTTTTATCAAGAACTATACCTAAGCCATTTTTCTCAGACATTGTCTTTACTGCCGTCCAGATCTGATCTTCAAACGGTTCAACCAAATTTGCACGAAGCTGATTAATCTCCCCTGTTTTACCAAACCTTAAACTTGTGGTTGTTTTAATATTTTTCTCGAGGTCTAAAACTTCTTTTTCACGAAGCTTTAGCTGATCTCCTATTAATAAAACTCTTTCGTTCTCAAAAGCCGATCTTTTTTGCTCGTACTCAGACTGTAATCGTTGAAGATCTTGTTCCCATGTGTCAATCTGAGAATTAAGTCTTGCTTCAGCCTCCTTGTATTCAGGCATTTTGTCTAGAATATACTGAGTGTCGATTATTCCTACTTTTTGAGCATTGCTAAAACTAAATAGCAAAATTGCAGCTGCGGTGAAAAGAGTTTTAAAATTTTTCATGTTGCGAATTATAACGATTGGTTCATTAAGAAGTGTGTTTTGCTTCCAGAAACATCACCACTAATTGTTTTATCAAATCCATAAGCGAAATCAAACCCAATCAAACCAAATGCTCCCATGTAAACTCTTACCCCTACACCAACTGATCTTTTCAGCTGGAAAGGATTGTAATTACCCCATGTGTTCCAAACGTTACCGCCTTCCGCAAAAGTAAGCGCATAGATTTTTGCTGTCTGGCTCATTGAAATCGGATATCTTAATTCTAACGTAAATCTGTTGTAAATAGTACCTCCACCTCTTTGAGTAATATCTTCAGCTTGTCCACCATACGTAGAAGCATTTTCGTAACCTCTCAAAGGAATCAATTCTCTACCATCAAATCTGCCTCCGAAAAGACCTGTACCTCCAACATAGAATCTTTCAAACGGCGGAGCGCCCAATTCTTTGTTGTAGCCATCCATGAACCCCATTTCAGCAGAAGATCTAAGAACCAGTTTTCCGACAACTTCATTATAAACATCAGCTTTGAACTTTATTTTGTAAAATTCCATCCACTTATATTTATCTGTGGCACTCATTGTAGAATAATTTTTGTTACTAAACAATGAATATGGCGGTGTAAATTTACCCGAAAGCTCTATATTTGAACCCATTGTAGGGAAAATTGGGTCAATACCCGCAGAGTTTCGGCTTAATCCGATATTTAAACTTAAGTTGTTTGCATTTCCATATAATTCAGTTGTATTACCAAATTCAAACGGGTAATTGCTAAAATTATATTTCTGATATTGAATACCTGTGTACAATGAGAAATAATCATCCGGCCATTTTAATCGTCTGTTTAAACCTACTGTTGCTGAGAAGATATTCAATCTCTGATCTGGTCCTATACTTTGACTGTAGTTAACTCTGGAGTTATTTAAACTTACAGAAAGTGCAGTTGGTTTTGTTCCAAATAACCATGGCTCAGTAAATGAAACTCCATAGTTTTGGAAATATTGCCCGGCCTGTGCCTGAATAGATAATGTTTGACCATCTCCTTGAGGAACCGGTCTGAAATCTTTAAATTTCAAGAAGTTTCTCAGTGAGAAGTTATTAAAGGTAAGCCCTAAAGTTCCGATAAAGCTGTTACCACCGTAACCAGCCTGCAACTGAACCTGCGATGAACCTTTTTCTACTAATGACCAGCCAATATCTACGGTATTATCCTGCTGATTAGGCTGAATATCCTGACCAATCTGTTGAGGATCAAAGAAAGACATTGAAGCTAAATCAAAATATGTTCTTTTGATTTCAGTTTTCTTAAATAATTCTCCCGGTTTTGTTAATAAAGCTCTAAGAATAACGTGGTCATGAGTTGTTGTATTACCTTTCCAAGTTACTTTATTCCAAGTAGCCTGCTCACCTTCGTTAATTCTGATTTCAAGATTGATCGCATCACCATTTACCGATTTTTCAACAGGAGTAACGTTTGAGAAAAGATAACCGTTATTCATGTATATCGATTTGATATCAGAATCGTCTTCTTTACCACCGTCTTCACCTACTTTTTTATTGAATCCTACAGCATCGTAAATATCACCTTTTTTATATCCTAAGATTCTTTGAAGATATTCTGTAGAATAAACAGTATTTCCTGTAAATGTAATATCTCCGATGTAGTATTTTTTACCTTCACTTAGCTTGACATTGATCTCGTAATTATTTTTCTTATTTCTCCATACAGAATCAGAAATGATTGCTGCATCTCTATATCCTAATGAATTATAATAATTAACTAAATTTTTCTTGTCTTCCTGATATTTTTCTTCAACAAACTTTGAAGATTTCAGGATACCGCCAATACCAAATCTTTTTTGTTTGGTTTCTTTGAAGGCTTTATTTCTAAGTTTAGCATCAGTAACGGTTTCGTTACCTTCAAACTCGATATGGCTGATTTTTATTCTCTTTCCTTTGTCTACATTAATTGTCCAGTCTACAAGATTAGGATCACTTGCGTTTACCTTATCCTGAATAGTGATTTTTGCATCAGCAAAACCTTTTTTAACGTAATCTTTGGGAATATTTGTTTTAAGGCTTGAAACAAGATTTTGGGTAATCTTCGTTCCCGGCTTTAGATTATTGTCTTTTGCTAATTTTTCATTTTTAGACTTTCCAATTCCTTTACCTGTAAATTTCACCTCACCAAGATCTTTCAGATCTTGCAGATAAAACTTCAGGACAACCGTTTGTCCTTCAATGCTTTCTACATAAACTTCAACTTCTGAGAAAGACTGAGAATCCCAAAGCTTTTTGATAGCGTTGCTTACTTTCTGACCCGGAATATCCACAGTTTCACCTTTGGTAAGGCCTGTAAATCTGAAGATTTGAGCTGGTGTGTATTTTTTCACTCCATCAACAACAATGTCTTTCAGCGTATAAGCACCTGCTTCATTTCCTGCTAAGACAGAGGTATTTTCTACCTTTGTGCTGTCTTGTGGAATAACCTGTCCATAAAAATGTGCAGAAGCCGCAAACATAATGATGGGTAATAGTCTAAACTTCATTTTATCGTAATCTTTCTTTTCTTAAAATTTACTGAATTTGAATTTGGTCGCCTGTAAGACCATATCTTCTTTCCTTATTTTGATAATCAACAATACATTGGAAGAAAATATCTTTTGTAAAGTCTGGCCACAGAACATTGAGAAACTGAAGTTCTGCATAGGCAATCTGCCAAAGCAGGAAATTGCTTATTCTTGTTTCACCGCTTGTTCTTATTAGCAGATCAACGGGTGGAAAATCTTTTGTATAAAGATAGTTTTCAAATAATTTTTCATCAATATTCTCCGCCTCTACTTTTCCTTCCTTTACATCGGAGCATATATTTTTTACGGCATTTAGTATCTCATTCTGTGAACCATAACTAATCGCCAAAACCAAATTTCCTTTTGTGTTTTCTTTGGTAAGATCAACTACATTCAGCAACTGCTCTTTCACCAAAACCGGTAATTTATCTAAATTCCCAATCACATGCATTCTTAAACCTTTTGTAAAAATCTCTTCAGCTTCCAACAAAAGTGTTTCAGCAAGCAAAGTCATCAAGGTGTTTACTTCATCTGTAGGTCTTTTCCAATTTTCTGAGGAAAATGTATAGAGTGTAAGATAAGGAATATTAATCTCGTTGCATGCATTAATGGCATTTCTTACGGCATTAATGGCATTCTTGTGACCAAATGTTCTTTCTTCACCGCGAGATTTTGCCCATCTTCCGTTACCATCCATAATGATGGCTACATGCTGTGGTAAATTCTCAGAATTTATTTTTTCTTTTATCAATGACATATTTTCTTAATCACAATAACATGGTGGTCTTCCGAAAGAATAGGTTAAACCTAAACTGAAAGTATTCATCCAATCTTTAGATTTTGTATCACCAATAGCTCTGTTTCTGATATATTCTGCTTCTCTTTCTTTAGATACCGCGTAATAACTTCCTGTTTGCAGTAAAGAACCACCTGTAGTAGGATTCAAAATATCTGCATTATAATTAGAAACTACATCTTTAGCAAGAATTTTGCTATGATCCAGCTGGTCTGTTAATGTATATCTAAAGGTTGCTTCTGCAAAAATTCCCCAACCATGATTGAACTTATATTTTAAACCTATCCCAAAAGGAATCTGCGCAACAGCTTTTCTCCCCATAGAGTATTCAGTAGTCGTATTAAAATCCAGCTCATTGATAGGAGCCTGCGCAACGCCATCAGAATTTCTTTTGAAATCATGATTCAAAGTAGCTTTCGGCGCATCAAACACCAAACCTCCGATACCTCCAAAAATATAAGGACTCAACATACTAAGCTGCTCATTATTTACAGGGAAGAGATTATACTCAAAAACTAAACTGGCTTCATATATATTATTTTTACCATATGCGTTTCTGTTTCTTCGGTATTCTTCCTTTGCTGCTTTATCACTAAACTGAACCTGATTATATCCTAAATCTAATCTTACGGTCTGATGAGGATTAAAATTAAATCTATATAAAATTCCACCATAAAAAGGAACACCCCATTCTGAAGCTCTATCCAAATCCAAAGGTTGCTGCAAAATGTAATTGGTTTTTCCTATATCACCCACAAGATTACTCATCCCTAAGCGAATTCCCAATTCATTTCTTTGTGCTTTTATACTCGCCACTGTTCCTAAGAGGGCAAGGAAGCTAAACAATAATTTTTTATTCATAAAAGAATATGGATTTATGGTTATTTTAAAAATTAATTTTTGCAAATATAAAACATTTTTATATTAATGATAATCTTAATGTTTAGTTAAAAATAAACAAAAAAATATAATTTGTTATAAAGTAAACGATAAAGTAGCAAATTTATTCTTTTTTTAATACTTCTGAGCAAGCTTTTGAAATAAAAAACCCTCAATAACTGAGGGCAGAATTATATATCTATCTATTGAAAATAGCCCTGATTTTGTTTCGAACTTTTATTAATAACGGTTCTTTATAGTTTTTGTCTTCATCAAAATAGCCGTAGCCGTACCCATATCCGTAGCCATATCCATATCCGTAACCATAACCCTGTTTTGTAACATAATCGTTATAGACGATTCCTAAATGCTTAATCTCATTATTATGATACTTTTCAGTAATCATCTTCAGCATATATTTTTCGGTATATTCATGACGAACGATATATAAATTAGCATCAGAATACTTCATTAATTCATATGAGTCTGCAACCAGACCTACAGGAGGAGAATCAATAATAATAAAATCATACAACTGCCTAAGCTCTTCAATAAACTTCACATTTTTTTCACTCATCAAAAGTTCGGAAGGATTGGGAGGTATTGGTCCTGATGTAGCTACATCAAGATTAGGGATATTTGTTCTGTTAATAATCTGATCAATTGTGGTTTCCCCTGTAAGATAATTTGATATTCCTAATTTATTATCAATATTAAAATCTCCAAAAATTTTTGGTTTTCTTAAATCCATCCCCAGTAATATCGTTTTTTTATCACTTAATCCCAAAACTGAAGCTAAATTGATGGAAATATAGGTTTTTCCTTCTCCGCCAACGGATGATGTTACTAAGATCACTTTGCTGTTTTCATCTTCTCCCGATAAAAACCTTACATTTGCCCGAATCCCTCTAAATGCCTCTGCAACAGAAGATTTTGGAGAATCTAGAACCGTAAGCATATTCTCGTTATTATTGGTACCGATAACTCCCAGTAAAGGAATTCTTGTAGCACTTAAAAGCTCTTTGATGTTTCTTATCTTACTGTCAAATAGGCTACCGATAAGAATTAATATAAATGGAAGACCTAAAAATCCTGCGATCATTGCCATTTTAGTACCTTTTACATTTGGACCTATTGGCGCCTGACCAAGATTTTTCGCAGGGTCAATAACGGAGATATCAGACTGGTTGGTTGCCAATCTCATCTGGCTGTCATTTTGTCTGTTCAGCAAGCTGTTATAAGTTGCTTCAATCATATTATATCCTCTTTCAGCATCAAGGTATTTTCTCTGTTTTTCAGGAAATGCGTTGAGATCGGAACTCGTTTCCAGAATTTGCTGATCAATTTTACCTAATTCTGTTGTATAAACGTTATAAACATTTTTTAAAGAACCAGAAGAATTTGTTTTTGATTCTGCGATGAGTCTGTTGATTTCTTTTATTGGCTCTGAATTGGGAGTATAAATGGATGAAAGCTCCCTTTTTTTAAGATATAAAGCTTTTAGTTCTGAAACCGATGCCGAAAATAAACCATCATCAAATCCCGCAGCCGAAGGACTAATCATTTTATCAAAACTTTGCGACTCTACGGAATTTCTGATTCTTCGTAAAGAATTCATTTTACTAAGAATATCAGCTTTTTTTGCTTCTAAATTTTTTATTTTTTCCAAGGACTTTTCATCTCTGTTGGTGATATCGTAAAGCTTTTCAGAAACTTTAAGATAATTAAGGTAAGCAGCACTGGAGTCTAATTTTCTCCGTACATCTTTTAAGCTTTCAGTAAGATACTCTTCTGTATTTTTATCGACTGTATTTCTATCTGCAAACCGCTTCTTCTGTAACTCTAGTACCGATTTATTTAAAAAATTTACCGTACTGTTTAAGTTAAAACCCGATTTTGATATAATCATAATGGTATTGATCTCTTTATCAAACTCTACCCCAATTGTAGATATTATCCCATTTACACCATCATTTATTGTTGAAAGATTCACAATAATATTATCAAATTTCGTAACCGGCTTAACAGGGTTTTTTAATAATCTAAATCGAAGATTCGGTGTTGTATACCATTCGTTAATCTTTAAAATTTTATTCTGTGCTCTCTTATAAGGCTCCACATTGTGAAATCCTTCAGAATCGTAAGAATACAGATGAGTAGATTGCCCTTCTTCAGGTAATGATATTTCATAAGAGTTTTCTCCTTTTGGTGTAATTGTAATAGGATAATAAACCTGCTGAAGATGTTTTTTATCAATATCTAAAAATACGGGCGAGTCATTCTTATCAAGATACGTTGATTTTATCATTCCTTTTGTCTGATAATTAACGTATAAACCTAGTTCAGTTACCAAAAATTCATTATGAGATCTAGACAGTAGCATTTTTTTAAGATAAACCCCATCCTGATTTCCGTTTTGCCCCCAAATAAAGTTGATTGACTGATTAGGAGTAAAATAACTTGCCGTATTACTCGATATGCTTAAAGAAAGATTTGACGAATAAATATTCTGGGCATAATACTTTCCATAAAACCAAGATACAACATATCCTATCGACAGCATTAGTGCAAACCAATACCAATTTCTTAAAATCTTTCTTAAAAAATGCTCAATATCAAATAAAGCAAAAGATCCGTATTTTTCTTTTTGTGGCTCATCTTTACCTGCCAAAGTCTTTTTTTCAGGAATCATAAATTAAAGATTTTTTATTAGCAGATAAATTGATAAGGCTGTAGTGATTACAGAAACTCCGCTTACGATTGTCTGTATAGGATCTTTTCCAAACCCGTTAAGCGCTCTCCTCTGTGTAGTAAGAAATATTTCATCACCGTTTTGAACATAATAATACGGAGAATTCATTACATCTTCTCTGGTAAGATCAATCTGAGCTTTTTTTATACCTTCCGGAAATTTTCTGTAAACAACAATATTTTTACGATCCACGGTTCTGTTTAAACCACCGTTAATAGAGATTGCTTCAGTTAAAGTCAATGTATTTTTATAAACCTTCTTCTCACCGGTCATACCCACCGTTTCAATATCACCCAATACATAATAAGTAATCCCATCAACATTGAGGCGAACTTCAGATTTACCTTCCTGAAAGTTTTCATTTACTTTTTCCTGTAATTCTTTTGTAATTTCTTCAATTGTTCTGCCTTCTGCTTTTATATAACCAATACCAAAAACCAATATATCTCCTTTAGAATCAACTTTTAACCCATTAAAATAAATCATTGCATTACCGCCCATCCCATTATTTCCTCCAACACCGCCTCCTGTAATAGAAATATTATTGACACCTCCTGTTCCTGAGGTATTTAAAGACGAATAAAACTGTGCAGCATCTCCTTTCGGAGTAGTCACGATATTCAATGTCAACATATCGTTTTTAGTAACTCTGTAAACTGGTACATTGTAAGGAATTAAACCTTCTTCGTTAATCACCAAACTTTCACTGGGCTGCATATATTTCACGTCTTTCGTTGTGATACATGAAGTCAGTAAAAGCAACATTATTATAAATGGGAAGTATTTGTAAATTTTCATCGTATTAAATGTAGTTTGCAAAAATAGAAATTTAATTATTAGTTTTGAGTTTATTATTTTTTATCACATACAGAAAATCTGGAATGTAAGCTCCGACAAAACCTAAAAGCAGAACTATAAACAGTAATATATTAACATCTGTATGTCTGAAGCAATAAGTAACTGCCACGATAAAAAGATAATACATGATGATATAAAAACTAGACCTTCTATGAGTGAGATCCAATCTAAGTAATTTATGATGAATATGATTTTTATCTGCTTCAAAAGGTGATTTTTTATTCCAGAATCTTACCAGAATAACGTTTAGTGTATCAACAATAGGTAAAATTAAAATGGCAACAGCTATAACAGGAGCAGATTTCAGATGATATCTTGGTACATTCAGAAGTTTTTTATCTATGAAAATATCTATAAAACAAATACAGGTAAATGCTAATAAAAAGCCTAAAAGCATAGATCCCGTGTCACCCATGAAAATTTTGGTAGCACGGTAATTGGAAAGATTGTAATATAAAAACGCCAATACAGAACCAATAAGTACAACCGACAACACTACCAACGGATAATTATATTCGCCTAATCTAAAATAGCTGATCCCGAAGAGCGCGCTGCAGATCAGTGAATAACCTCCAGCAAGACCGTCGATCCCGTCAATAAGATTAAATGCATTGATCAAAATAATAAAAGTGATGATTGAAAAGACAACGCTTACCCAATAATGAATCTCATGAATTCCAAAAATCCCGAATAAATTCCTGATTCTCACATCAGAACCAATGACAATAAATGCTGAAACTACAATCTGCGCTACCAGTTTTTTATAAGCCCTCATCACCACAATATCATCCATAATTCCTACATAAAGCAAGATAATAAGTGAGGCAAATAAAAATTTGTAGAGATCAAAAATCTCGTATGCAAATATCGAAGTACAGATTCCTATTGAATAGAAAATTGCAATTCCGCCGAGATTAGGTATTTTTCTCAGATGCGAGCTTCGTACACCCGGCTCGTCCATCAGGTTTTTGCGTTTTGAAATTTTAATTATGGTGGGAATCGAGAAATAAGTTATAAAAAAAGAGAACAGAAAACCTAACCCTACTTTTACATAAAAAATAGAAATCCCAGTTTGATTTAAGAACAATTCAAAGTTTTTCATCTTTTGCTTTTTGAGCTCTTTACTTTCAATTCAGGATGAAAGCAAAGTTTTAAAAAGATCCCCGTTTTGAATTCTCTATTCAAAACAGCGATAATTTCAGTTGTGTTTACATCAGTTTTCTTATCAACTTCTTTTGTCCGGCAAGAAAAAGAAGATAAAATATAGTTTTTTTCAGTGGCAAAGATAAAATATAATTCTTACCAAAACGACTGTAATTCAATATATCTTTAATTTTAATATTCCTTTCTTCTATAAAAACATCCAATTGATGAGACATTTTATAAAAAACAGCTTCATCTTTCACGAATGCTAAATAGGCTAAAAAAGTATAAATACCTTCCAAAATCTGAAAACCTTTCAATTCCATAACTTTTGAAGAGTATTTAGACGTTCGAAAAGTCTTCTCAACATCTTCCACTGCTTTCAGAATATCCAGCCCTTTTTCGGTGTGCGTTTTTGAGATAGAATTTGTTCGTTCCAAATAATGATAATGAAAATTCTGAGTTTGAGCTAAGATTTTACATTCTAATAAAAGCTGCGGAATCAACTGAATATCCTCAAAGTGAACTCCCTTTTTGAACCTTTTATGTTTAAAAAGTTCTTTTCTGAATAATTTATTGCACGCAAAATAACTCAAATCTGAAAAAACGGAAAAATGGGTTTCCAAATCTATTTTTTCAGGCATATTTGGGATCTGCGTCAGTTTTTGAGTAACATTTCCATACTCATCTACTTTCTGGATGTTGCAGATCACCATTTCTGCGTCGTGTTTCTCAGCCAACCTGAGCATTTCTTCAAACATGGTTTCAGAAACATAATCATCGCTGTCTACAAAACCAAAATAATCTCCTGTTGTTCTTTCAATTCCAAAGTTTCTGGCTTCACTTAATCCTCCATTTTCTTTATTAAAAGCTTTTATTTTACTCGGATATTTTTCTGAATATTGCTGAATAATTTGTTCCGAACCATCTTTACTTCCGTCATTAACGATAATAATTTCAATATTCTGCAACGTTTGATTCACCAAAGAATCGAGACATTTAGCCAAATAATTTTCAACATTATAAACCGGAACGATGACAGAAACTTTTGAGGGAACGTTTTTCATCATTTAGCTTTTTGTAAATCTTGCGCTGAGCCAGCCTTTTTTAGCTTCATCAAAATCCTTTCTCGAACAAGGAATACAGTTTTCAATATTTTCATCGTCACCGAAATACCAAAGATTACTGAATGTGTCACGCTTAAAAGCATATTGCCGGTCTTCAATCAATACATAAAACATTTCGTAATGTCTTTCTTTGGGATGAGATTGCTGGATATTGATTCCTTCAATCAGGTACCAGATCATTTGTGCTAAAAGCTGATGATTCAACTGATTGTCAGAATAAATATTATAATTAAATATTCCTACTGACTTTAGGTTTTCACTTAAACCGATTTCCTTCATATAAGCACAAATTTCTCTTCTATTCAAACCATTAACCTGCGGATTCATCGAAAAAGGTTCGCTGAAACTTTCAATCGCATCACAATTGACCGTCACCAAATCGGCTTTTCTGAAGAACGGTTCTGTTTTCTCAGTAGAATTCATCATTTCAGCCAAACGAATAATATCAAACTCCACTTCTTTGATGAGTTTTACAGAATCCTGCTCATTCAGATGTTTTTGGTAACCTAAATGATGATAATTTTTTATAGAGAAATTTTTCGAACCTAAAATTTTGCTTAAAAAAGTATGTTCATCAATCGCTTCACCCTGTTTTAGCGAAATAATATTGCTGATCTGAGTGTAATTAATATTCTGATGATGATAATTTAGTCCTGAAAACAATGAGAACACAAAATCATTCGAGCCGCCAATAATTACCGGAATGGCTCTTTTGGAATGACAAGCCGATAAAACTTCCTGCAAAATATAATGAGAATCCTGCACTGATTTCCCGGAAACCAAATCTCCCAAATCCACAACCGGAATTTCAAAGTCAAGCTGAGAAAGTTTATAAAATTCTTTTCGAACTGCGGTAAAATCCTGCACTTCCGCATCACCATTTGCACCTCGGTAATCGGAAATGAACAGCAAAACTATACTGTCTTCTTTTATATCCTTCGTAATTTTATTCCCGATTTGCCAGTTTTCTGTTCTGAAATTTCTGGGTGAAATAATAAAATCTTCAAAATCCATGTGCTCAAATACTTATTAATGCTCAAAAATATTAAAATAAATTTGATTTGGCTGTGATATAAACGGGTTTTAATTTGAACACTAAGCACACAAAGTTTTTTCTAAATCCAAATCCTTTATGTTTCACAGAGGCACTCCGCTCAACAAAGCCCTCCAAAAACTCATCTACATTGAAAAACATAACCAGTCAAAAAACTCAGCGAGCTTATATAAGCGCTAGCGGCTTTGTGAACCTTCAAAAGTTATTTTAAACAAAAAACTTTGTGTGCTTAGTGTTCAATTATTGTATAAACGAAAGGTCGAGAAATTTACTCTTATCAAAAAACCATCAACAAAAAAGTGATGGTTTAAACAAAATCTATATGAAGAAAAAACTAGCGGTTGGTAATCTCAAAAACAAAAGTTGTAGAAGTTTCAAATACTCCACCTTGCGTAGCTCCAAATAAAAACTTCGGCGTTTTTCCGTCTTTATCAAACAAAATCATGGGACGTTCCAGTCTTCCGAACCGCTTCAGATGTTTCGGAGGTTCAGCCTCGGTGACGTATTGTTTTAAATCTAAATAAGCAACTTCAGGTTTCGTCCATTTCATTCCATCTTTTGTCGTTAAATGCAAACCGTATTCATGGTTATAAAATCCCATATCTCTTGCAATCATATGGAATTTCCCTTTCTGTTCCCAAACATATGCATCTTCCAGTTGGGCATTATTGGGCAATCCTGAAAAATCAATGACCGGATTTTCGGAAACTTTTATATAAGGACCTTCAGGTTTTAAAGATTTTGCCAAACCATACTTTCTATTTCCTCGCACCGTGCCTTTCTGCGTTTCGTATTCTTCGGTATTCCAGGATTTGTAAAACAGCCAGTATTTTCCGTCATTTCCTTTTACAAAAGCCGGATTTGTCGTACAATGATCATCCCAGGAACCTTCTTTTCCGGGAAGAAGTAATGGTTGATCAGGTCTTGTCCATTCTCCGTCAAGAGTTTTAGAAACTGCCAATCCTATTCTTTTGGTATTTGTTTTCCCATTGGAATTTCCCATGAAAAACAGATAATATTGGTTATCTACTTTTTTAATTAAAGGATTGTGACACGTGGTTGCATCCCAAAAACCTTCTCCTCTCGGAGAGAAAATAATTTGTTTGTGTTCAAATTTTTCAAATGGTGAATTAGCTTCTGCACGACAGATTTCAGAACCGCTGAGCCAACCGCCCATTCCTTTTTCTTTTTTCCAGCGTGAATAGAAAAGATGAACTTTTCCGTCTTCACCCCAAATCGGGGAAGAGCACCAAATGTAATAGTCTTCGAGTTCTAAAGAGCGACCAATTGGTTTTAATTTAAAATAAGGCTTCTCTGAAATATCAAATGAGTTTGTAAATGATGAACCCAAAAGCATCGCCATCACTCCTAGACCTGAAGTCTGTAAAAATTCTTTTCTGGAAAAGTTTTTGGATGTACTCATGATTTTCATTTAAAGCTAATTTAATGAGAATCGATTGGTTGAGTATCCTGCGGTTTAGGGTTAATGTTTCATCTGCGTTACCGAATAAAAAAACCGCTCTACCGAGTACATCGATAATTGTCCTGCAGGACCATTTAGATTATATTCAAAACCATGAGTTCCCCACGGAATGGTGAGCAGATAATTTTTCACATGATGTTTATCTAATTCTTTTTTCAGCATTTCACTCTGAATATGCCAAACATGAGCATCAAGACAGCCATGAGCCAGCAATGTGGGAGTTGTTTTCGTATTAACATGAAAGATTGGAGATTCTGCATAGTATCTTTCCGGAATCTCTTCCGGTGTACCACCCAAAAAGTCCCGCTGTACTTCTCTAGAATCCATAATCAAAGGATTATCAGGATTTTTATAGCTCCAGGGCATGTCGATCGCCCCATAAAATGCAGCCACACCTTTTACACCATTTTCGTTTCCGGTATAAGCCATCGTTAAAACGATTGAGGCACCTGCAGATCTTCCCATCAGTACAATATTCGTAGTATCAATTTTTAACTTTGTTGCATGTTGGCGAATCCATTTAAAAGCAGAATGTAAATCTTCCTGTTGAGCCGGACTTGGAAATTTCGGAGCCAGTCTGTAATTGATCGTTGCCACCTGATAACCGGCATTGGCAAAATAATTATTGGCAGCAGCAATTTCACTGTTTTCACCTCTTTTCCACGAACCACCGTGTACCACAATCAAACATGGTCGCACACCGGGAATTGCTGAAGGGGTAAAATTCAAAGTCAGATCCACACCTGAAGGTTTTGCAAAATGATACGTCTTGAAAGGAATATCTTTAGCCCCATTTCCGGTAAACATTTGAAGAAAACTAAATGGTTTTTCCTGATGAAAACCCTTCATATCATTATCATTTACACCATAAGCTTTATTAAGATCTTCGCTTAAATGACTTCCCACATGATAGGCACGCACAATTGGCGAACCCAGAATTACGAAAGTAATCACACCAATAACCAGCGACAGTTTTCTGAACCTTTTAGAATACCAAGACCAAACCATCAAAAGCAGTGATACGAGCATAAAAACCCAAGGAAATTCAGGAACTGCAATCCCAACATACCAAGTACTCTGGCTTGGGACAGGGAAAAAATTAACAAGAGATAAAATAAAAAGAATGATGATAAGAATGAGACGAATCATAGGTTAAGGTTTAAAATAACATACGAGCGAATGATGGAATTAGTTTTTGAGATGTGATTTTAATGAAATTTAAAAAACAACATTCTAAATTTTGGATTTTTAAACATAATGCTGTTATAATTCTTTATCAAAAATTTAACAATTTAATATTACGACACAAACAATTTAATAATATTCAATAACCTCCTGGCTGATGATTTGAAGAAAGGCTAAAATTATAAATTAAAAGCTCAAATTTTTACATACGCACTATATAGAAGTGTCATACAAATAACAAATCTGCACTATCAAATAGTTCTGAAAACACAAAAAAGCACAGACCAAAAATCTGTGCTTTCTATTTATTTGAAACTAATTATTTCTTAGTTGCAGGTTTTTTCACTGCAGGTTTCTTAGCTGTCGTCGTTTTTTTAGCAGGAGCTTTCTTTGCTGCAGGCTTTTTCTTTTCTGCGAAAGCTTTTGGATCCTGTGCGGTGATCCATTTTTTAACCTCATCGATGGAGACTTCTTTCAAGTCGTCGGCTTCGTATTTGGTATCGTCTTTTTTCTTTGGAATTTTATAGATATTCTTTCCATGCTTCACGATAGGGCCCCATCTTGCATTTTCGATGGAGATTTTCTCAGCTTCCCAATGCTGGATATATCGGTTGGCTTCTTTTTCTAATTTCGCTTCCACCAATTCATTGATGTCGTTTTGAGAAAGATTTTCAAAATCATATCTCTTCGGAACATTGATGAAGATGCTTTTATATTTGATGAAAGGCCCGAATCTACCGCTTCCTTTGGTAATTGGTTCGCCTTTGTAATTAGCGATCGGTGCATCGGCAAGTTTCTTCTCCGCAATAATTTCTTCTGCACGTTTCTGGTCTACAGAAAGCGGGTCTTCCCCTTTAGGAATACTGATGTACGTTTCGCCCCATTTTACATAAGGACCAAACCTACCCACACCTACAGAAACCGTCTGATCTTCAAAATTATTTAACTCAAATGGAAGTTTGAACAATTCTAAAGCATCCTCTAAATTGATGGTTGCAATGTTTTGTCCTGCCAATAAAGATGCGAAAATTGGTTTTTCTTCATCATCCTGCTCCCCAATCTGAATCATAGCACCGTATCTCCCGATTCTTGCGTGAACGTTTTTACCGGTCTTCGGATCAACTCCTAAAAGTCTTTCTCCATTTGCACGATCTGCGTTTTCTTCCACATCAGCAATTCTCGGATGGAATTTTGAGTAGAAATCGGTCATCATCTCTTTCCACTTCTGTCCGCCGTTTGCAATTTCGTCAAAACTTTCTTCTACTCTTGCGGTAAATCCGAAATCAAGAATTTCACTGAAGTTATTGGTAAGGAAATCGTTTACAACTTCACCAATATCGGTAGGAACGAATTTATTTTTGTCGCCCCCAAATTTTTCGTCAAGGACTTCTTTTTTTATTTTATCTTTTACCAAAGACATCTTCACCACTTCTCTCGTCTGTGGCTCGATTTCTCTTTTATCAACATATTCACGGTTCTGAATGGTCTGAATGGTCGGTGCATACGTTGAAGGACGACCAATTCCCAGTTCCTCAAGCTTTCTTACCAAACCTGCTTCGGTATATCTCGCGCTTGGTCTTGTGAATTTTTCTGTTGCGGTAATTTTTTTATAGTCTAAAACTTCTCCAACGGTTACTTTTGGAAGTAGTTTTTCGTTGCTCTCTTCGTCTTCATCTTCGGTTTTTACAATTCCGTAAGCTTTCAGGAAACCGTCGAAAATAATTACTTCACCCTGCGCTTCAAAATGCTGCGGAAGTTTTGCATTCCCTATTTCGATTACCGTTTTCTCAATTTTAGCATTTGCCATCTGAGAAGCCAGTGTTCTTCTGTAAATTAACTGATACAGCTTGCTCAACTGAACATCACCAATCGATTTAACAGAGAAATCTGTCGGACGGATGGCCTCGTGTGCTTCCTGCGCAGAAGATGACTTTGTGGTATAATTTCTCGGAGAAGAATATTCTGCCCCGTATTCTGAAATGATTTGATTTTTTGCGCCTTCAATGGCTTCCTGAGAAAGATTCACAGAGTCGGTTCTCATATATGTAATGAACCCTTCTTCGTATAATCTCTGAGCAAGACGCATCGTATTGGTCACATTGTAACCCAATCTTGAAGAAGCTTCCTGCTGCAATGTTGAAGTGGTAAAAGGTGCAGATGCAGAACGGCTTCCCGGTTTTGTTTCTACATTTAAAACTTTAAATTCAACCGTCTTTGCCAGTTCTAAGAATTTCTCGGCGTCTTCTTCTTTATCGAAATCTTTTTTAAGCTTTGCAGCAATTTCCTGAGATGTTTTATTTAAGAAAATCCCATCCAGTTTGAAACTTGCTTTTGGTGTAAACTGTCGGATTTCTTTTTCTCTCTCTACGACCAATCTCACTGCAACCGACTGCACTCTTCCTGCAGATAATCCCGGTTTTACTTTTTTCCAGAGTACAGGAGACATTTCGAATCCTACGATTCTGTCGAGAACTCTTCTTGCCTGTTGTGCGTTTACCAAGTTTTGATCGATATCTCTTGGATTTTCAATCGCTTTTAGGATAGCATTTTTAGTAATCTCGTGGAAAACGATTCTTTTTCTGCTGTCTGGCTTTAGTTTTAATTCTTCTGCCAAATGCCATGCAATCGCTTCACCTTCACGGTCCTCATCGGAAGCCAGCCAAACCATGTCGGCTTTTTTCACAGAGGCTTTCAATTCTGTTACCAATTTCTTTTTGTCGGCAGAAACTTCGTAATCGGGGCTGAATGTCTCCAAATCAATCCCCATTCCTTTTTTAGGCAAATCACGGATATGACCGAAACTTGATTTTACTTCAAAATCGTTACCTAAATACTTTTGAATGGTTTTTGCTTTTGCGGGGGACTCGACGATTACTAAATTTTTAGACATACTGAAATTTTTGCAAAAGTAGAGATTTTTTATTAGATGTATTGTTTAAAACATTTTATTTAGCATTTTGAGAGCATCCTTTATAGATTTAGTAACGCTTTTTAAATCATCCCTTTATACCATTGTCTTACTATTACAACTAAATTATTAATTGTAGACATCCTCAACAAAACACTGAATATCAGGTTTAATATTTAAAATCGTGGATATCCAATGAGTAAAAAAAAAAGAATAAACATTTCTGCCTATTCTTTTTTTTATGTTCTGACCTATTTTTTGATTATTTTAACGACAGTCTCTGAATTATTAATCCTTACTAAATAAATCCCGTTAACCAAATTTGAAACATCCGCAAAGTTATTTTCAAATTTTCCGGATTTTACGATCTGTCCTGTCATATTATATATCTGATAATAGTAATCTATCTGTTCGGATGCTTTAATGTAAAGTGCATCTTTTACAGGATTTGGAAACAATGCAATTTTATTCTCAGTTGCCTTGTTTGTCAATTCTTTTTTCGTGAAGACATTAGAAGCTTTTATAGTTGATCCTGGAGTTACGGGAATCGCAGGAATTGGGCCTTCTTCGTCCCCGTTTGAATTATATTTTATTTTCGCGCAACGGCAGTTCATTCCGAAATATGGATCATTATTATCATGTAAAGCAATCATTCGATTAGGATTTGATGCTGAATCTAACAACATATTGATTGCTCTTCCTAAATAATTTGAGTTCAAAGCGGCAGTCCAGATTCCGCTAAATTGAAAATTATTGGTTGTATAAGTTCCTACCGGAGTTTGATTCGCTATTACATTTCTAAATCCGCGGGATGCTGCATTAGGATAATTTCCGATATTATATGATGAATTATTGAAAATATAACCGATACTCGCATTGCTTGTATTTTTGACCGGTGTTCCCAAATAGTCATTAACCATATTGTAGCTTGTCGCTGCATTTTTGTCTTTTTTATACCAAGGAGAAAGACCAAAATCTCTATTCGTAATTATCGCCACTTCTGTGAGATCCGGAATTCTCCATCCTTCAGGACATGGATCAAATGGAGATTTACTGCCTCCTCTCCCCCATCTTTCAGGCGCAATATTGGGTTCATTTAAAAGCCAATCTGTTCCGTTAGTATAATTGGGAACTGTGCTGTTATGTGGAGAAAAACTACTAGGAATCATATAAACCAAGGGATTTCTAACAGAGTAAGACAGAACTTTGGCTACTTTTTCATCAACTTTATCACTTGCCAGAATATTAGCATTTGAAATATCTGTATAGGTATTATAAGGAATTATATAATTTCCAGATGTGCTATTGTATGTTGTGGAAGCCAGTGTTGTATATCCAACAGTTCCGTTTACATTTGCCGTTCCCAAGAAAATATCATACGCAGATCGGTCTGCAAATTGAAATGAAGGAATAGGATCTTTTCTTCCCCATTGATATTGCAGACCTGTAGAAGCTCTTATTTTGGCATATTCTTCAATGGTTGGAGAAACCGGATTTGCAACCACAGGAAAAGCTTCTGTAGCACCAAGGTTTCTATCCATAAACTCCGTCTTCAGAATATCACCTTTCGCAGTATAATTAAGATAATTGGTAGCAACTGCATTGGGTACTTCGGTGGCATAAACTTTAGATTCTACAGCAGTATCTGTAACCCAAATATGCCAAGACCAGTAAACAGGATTTGTAATACTTCCGTTGTGAAGTGTAACAACAGCATTTCCGCTTTGATTGGCTCCTATATTTACGATGATTCTGGAGTTTGAAAGAGCAGCTGTAGAACCGGGTGAAGGATTTAAAATATTTACTGATGTTATTAATGAATTATTGGTTGACCAAAGTACATTTGCTTTTAAGTCATTAAAATTGGCAGGATTTAGTATCTCAGGATTATTTAAAATCTGACTTTGTACAGAAAATGCTTTGATGACAGGAATCTCAATAGAACTATCGGTCGCAATCTTTACAATTTGATATGAATTAGGATTATTCAGTCCTTCTGAATATTCTGTTCCTGTAGTAATAAATTCTGTAGGAAAATCATAATCATTCAGCAAGTACAGAGGATCTTTAATACATCTGCAGGCATTCGCATCGGAGGTTTTAGCTACTGCTGTCGGTTTGTACCAATACCTTCCTTTTATTGAAGGATTTGCAGAATCCGGAGTATCATTTTGGTATTTATCCGGAATCATAAACAGCATACGTGCTTCAATAGCCGGCGTTGTATCGAAAAAACGCGTCATTGTAGATGTCCACAACGCAACATGATGCTGATCAGTATATTGACCGCCTTGTGCGTTAATAGCGATAAGCCCTGTTCCCGGAAATGTACCCATATTATTTCCACCTGCATTTGATAAATCGAAACCTACATTCGGAAACACCCTGAAACCTGTCATAAAAGAATTTGTATTGGTATCGTTAGGTTTGATAATATGATTTCCATTGGCTTCAAAAGTATTTTTCCCCAAGTTGGTTCTCACTCCAAACGGAGAAAAGTCAATCCTGATATTATCTACATACGATCCCGATGCCTGATTTGCGACCAACATCGAAGGAAGCCTCCATCCGTTCGGACAAGGATCAAAAGAAGATTTATTTCTGTAAGGTGCACTGCTTCCATCACTTGTATAATCATTATTCACCCTACCTTTTGCATTATCCGACCATAAATTGAGCTCTGTCAATCTATTGCTTGCTAAAGCACTGGTCTGACCAAACCAATTAACCATGAGATTTGCATTATTGTTATAATATGCAGGACCAGTATTGGCATTGTTGTTTACGTAGATAAGACTTAACGGGTTTTTTACAGAAAGCTGAATATTATTATCTACAGTAGCATTAGAAAGCAATACGAATTTTCTGAGATTATCAAAATTAATGGCATTTGTGAAATTTTTTGCTCCGCGATGCCGAACTCTTCCGATAGAGCCTGAAACTTCATAAAAATCATTTCCTCTGAGAACCAGTGAAGGAATGGGATCTTTCCTTCCCCATTGGTATAGCAGACCGCTGTTTTTATTCCAGTCATCTGCAGTGATTGAACTACCTGTTGCACCTAGATTCCTATCCATCCATTTCCATTCAGCATCAGGAATAGTTTCTACAGTACCGTCACTTTTTTCCCTTTTCACACCTGCAAAACTTTTGTAAGAAGAACCATTGGTAGGGTCATCTGTCACCCATATATGCCACGACCAAAAAATTTCACCATTCACCCTGAAAGCAATAACAGCATTGCCCTCTTTCGACTTATTAACAGGGACTTTTATTTTCGCATCTTGACCTGAACCAAGCATTTCTAAAGAATAATTATCTCCGGATTTTATTAATCCGTGAGTATCTTCCCATAAAACATCTGCTGTTATCTGACCGGATGGTAGAGGAGAATAGCCCAGAAATTTATATCCTTCCCACATTACAAATGCCTTTTTTACAGGAATATACAGCCCCTGGTTATTTTGGGACGGATCAAAAATATAGCTATTGGGAGCTTTCATCCAATCTTTTGTCGCAACACGGTTTGCAACTGCATCAGGTATTTCTTTTTCTAAAGTATCTTTTTCTACCTTAAATTTTGACAATTCAGCTTTTAATACTTTAGGCATTTTAGAATAAGTATTCATCGGCAACATGCAAAATGCGGCGACAATACTATAAAAGTATTTCTTTTCCATATAATATAATTTTGTGATCAAAACTAAATTTCATTTAATCAAATATACTACCACTATATCTAAAATAATAATATAAATAAAACTATAATTTTAAATAAAGTACAACCATATTGTAATATGAATGAAAATTAATTTCGGGTAATTCTATTACAAAATTACAATTTTAAGCATAGAAAATACATTTTGGAAAATTAATTTTTATTAAAGATTGCGAAATAAGACAGAAATAATCGCCAGTATCGAATCAAAAACAGTCAGAATTAAGGCAGGAGGAAGTTTTTGTATAAATCTATTGCAAATCTTCCCGCCGTTATATTTCTAAAGCTGGAAAATACCACAAAATTAAAGAGGAAAAGAGAAATGATAAAAGCGTAGATCATTTTCTTGGTATTTGCCGAAACTACATACATTGTGTTCGGAATAATAACATATGCAAAGCCAATAAATGCACCTACGAGCCGGGACGAAAATATACTGTTATTTCTAAAAATAAAATACATACAAATACCCAATACAGCGTATACTTTATGGTATTCATAATAAGGATATTTTTCCATCATTTTGTCGTCAAATGCGAAAAGGAAAAATGTAAGAATCAGCATCATACCTTCCGGAATTCCTATACCCCCGTTTAATCTTTCAACACTTTGATCCATATATCCGTTAAAACCCTCAACCAGAGTACTTTCTGAACTTACATTGACAAGAAAGTCACCAAAAATCCTGTAAACTTCAAACGGCGAAGCAAATATAGAAGCAATAATTAACAGCAACATCGTATATTTATTCAGGTTTACTCTTACAAGCCAGTACATGGGTATAAAAAGATAACAAACATTATGTATACCGGAAGCTATGAACATCCAGAAAAGATAAAGCAGCAATTTTCTTTCTTTAATATACCGTATGGCAAAATACACAATGAAAGTTCCTAAATTCTGTCTTATCTGACCACTTTCTCCGACAAAGAAATTGGGTATAAACATGAATAAAGTAAAAGTAAAAGGGTAAAAAGTATTATCATCCGTATATTCTACCTTAAAAAATATAGCACAAACCGCAATAATTAATGTAAGAACGTAGAAAGGCGCATTGAACACATTTAATAAAACTTTATTAATCAAAGCATACAGCCATTCTATATCAACATTCCCTGTAGTATCTAAATGCAGTGCCTTTAAAAGAATATCAAAATACTCTTTGGTATCTGAATAAATATAGACCATGATATAACTTCCGTAATCGGGACCTACATTATCTCTTAAACCCGCAACAATCATCAGATAAACCGCAAGAAGCCAAAACCATTTTTTCTCTACCTTATTCCCAAAAACTTCCTGTACACTGAAAAACAGCATATATATAATGGCAATTAAATAATAAGGATGCAGTAAACTCATCGTTTAGATATAAAGTTTTTTAAATCTTGATACCCAAAAGGCATTGTGATCAAAACAAATGGCAAAGTTGTAAAAAAAGCCGTTTTTATTATTAGAGATTCTTCAGAAATTCCAAACCTTAAATAAAAAAATTCAAAACCATAAGACATGAATAAAAGTAGAAACGGCAAAATTACTACAAATAAGAATCCTGATAATTTTTCATCAAATGCTTTCAACATATTACGCTGTTAATCATTTTCTATTCTAAAATAAAATAGCGGAATGGGAACTTCTGCAAAAGTAAAAGATTTTTTCATTTTATAATGAATATTTTATTGATTTTCAGACAAAACTTATCGCATTATTATTTTGAAGCAATCATTAAAAATTTAAATTTGCAACTTGATTTATTAGGACAATGCATCGCTTTTTCATCCATTTATATTATTTTATTTCTAAAAACCGATTGATTTCCATCGCCGCAGCCTTGGAAATTCTTTTCATTTGTGCTTTTTTTGCTTCAAAAATTAATTTTGAAGAAGACATTAACCAGATTATTCCGAAGAATGAAAAGTCAGATTTAACTGCAAAAGTTCTGAAACAACTCAATTTTTCAGATAAAATCATCGTCATTATTGAAAACAAATCAAAAGATGAACAATTTCAGCTTTCGGAAACTGCAGACACTTTTTTAAATAAAATTGAACCCTTAAAAAAATATATCGGTTCTGTTCAGGGGAAAGTAAACGATAACGAAATTTCAGAAACTTTCGATTTTGTCAATCAGAATCTGCCTTTGTTTCTGGACGAGAATGATTATGAAGAAATTGACAGGAAAATCAACAAAGACAGCATTGCAAAACAAGTTGAGAGCAATTACGTTTCACTGGTTTCTCCTACAAGTCTTGTTACAAAAGAATTCATCAAAAAAGATCCTCTCGGAATTACTTTTTTAGGGATAAAAAAACTGAATGCTTTAAACATCAGCAAAGACTTCAAGCTTGAAGACAATTACATCGTCACAAAAGACGGAAAAAATCTTCTGCTTTTTATCGATCCGAAAAACAAAAGCAACGACACCAAAAACAATGAAGTTTTCGTCGATCAGTTAAATGAAATCAAAGAAGAAATCAACAAAACCTTCAGCGGAAAAACAGAAATCAGTTATTTTGGCTCACCGGTTATTGCGGTTGCAAATGCCCAGCAAATCAAAAAAGACATCCAAAATACAGTTATTATTTCAATGACGGTTCTTTTGATATTACTGATCTATTATTTCAGGAATTTTTTCACACCGTTGATTGTCTTTTTACCTACTGTTTTTGCGGTTTTCATATCGTTGATGATTTTATATTTTCTTAAAGATAAAATTTCGGCAATTTCACTCAGCGTTGGTGCAATTCTTATTGGTATTACCATTGATTATGCGCTTCATATTCTTACGCATTATAAGCACAACAACAATATTGAAGAGCTATACAAAGAAATTACACAACCCATCATCTTAAGTAGCGCAACTACGGCTGTTTCATTTCTATGCCTGGTTTTTGTACGTTCAGAAGCGTTGAAAGACCTTGGTTTATTTGCCGCAATTACAGTTTTTTTATCTTCATTTACAGCTTTAATTATTGTTCCGCAATTATATCATCCGAAAGCAAAATCAGAAAACCTGAGCGAAAATTTCATCGATAAAATCGGGAATTATCCTTACGAAAAAAACAAACCTTTGATTATTGTCTGTTCAATTATGATTATTGCCTGTCTTTTTGGTTTCCGTCATGTTGGTTTTAACGAAGATATTGGTGATTTAAATTACATTCCGAAAGATTTAAAAATAAGTGAAGCCAAGCTTGAAAAACTATCAGACATTACCTCAAAATCGATTTATACCATCTCTTACGGTAATTCTGAAAATGAAGCCCTGGAAAGAAACTCTCAATTGAGCCGGTTTTTGGAAAAAGAAAAAAAGGAAGGCAAAATCCTGAGCTATAATTCACTGGGCAATGTAGTTTTATCTAAGGATGATCAACAAAAAAAGATCGAAAAATGGAATCTGTTCTGGAATAAAAATAAAAAAAATCAGACAATTGATGAATTAATTGAAAACGGAAATAAATTTGGTTTCAACTCTTCCGCATTTGATCAGTTCAATGAAAATCTGAACAAACCCTATTCAACTTTAAGTTTAAATGATTACGAAAAAATAAAAGCGCTTCAGATTTCAGAATTTCTGAGTAAGGAAAACGGTTTTTATACGATTTCTAATGTTGTGAAAGTTGACGAAAAGAAAAGAAACACATTCATTAAAGACGTTGAAAAAAAACATGAAGCTTTGGCAATCGACCGCCAACAGATGAATGAAAACTTTTTAGGATTGCTGAAAAAAGATTTTAATACTTTAATCAATTATTCTCTTTTAGCGATTATATTAACCATTATCGTTTTCTTCAGAAATTTTGAATTATCACTTCTAACGATGTTTCCGATTGTTTTGACGGGCGTTGTCACTGCGGGAATTTTGTATTTTCTTGGTTTGGAATTAAATATTTTCAGCACCGTTGTCTGCACTTTGGTGTTTGGAGTCGGCGATGATTTCAGTATTTTTCTTACGAAAGCAATGCAAAAAGAACATACAACAGGAAAAAATGAGCTTCCCACGTATAGAATTTCTATTATTTTGGCAGTTTTCACGACGATTTTATCCATTGGTTCCCTGATTTTTGCGAAACATCCCGCTTTGCATTCTTTAGCGTTAGTCGCTTTGATCGGAATGTTTTCCGTAATCGTTATTACCTCAACTTTATATCCGTTCTGGTTTAGATTTTTGGTTATCAATCGTCAAAAAAAAGGTTTATCGCCTGTTACTTTGAGATTATTTTCACATTCTGTAATTCTGTTTTTTTATTATGGTTTGGGAGGGTTGATTTTCTCAGCATTCGGAAGCTTTTTTGTAAAAAACTCTAAAGGGAAAACTTTGGATATCATCAAATTAATTTTGGCCAATTTTATGAAATCTGTTCTTTACGGAAATCCTTTTGTAAAGAAAAAAATCATTTCAAATCCGGATGAAGACTTCAGTAAACCTGCGGTAATCATTGCAAATCACACGTCTTTTCTTGACACTTTGGCGATTGGGATGACGACGCATAAAATTGTTTATCTCGTTAATGACTGGGTTTATGACTCCCCGATTTTTGGAAAACTCGTGAAAGCTTTAGGATTTTTCCCGGTTTCACAAGGCATCGAAAACGGAAAAGAAAAATTAAAAGAAAAAATCGATCAGGGCTATTCTCTGGTAGTTTTTCCGGAAGCAGAAAGATCTTACACGAATGATATAAAACGTTTTCACAAAGGTGCTTTTTATTTGGCTGAAGAATTTGGCTTAGACATTTTGCCCATCTATATTCACGGAAATTCTGAAGTTTTACCGAAAGGAGATTTTATTATTTATGATGGAAGCATCACGGTAAAAGTCGGCAAAAGAATTAGCAAAAATGATTTGAGTTTTGGCGGAAATTATTCTGAAAGAACGAAACAGATTAATGCCTATTTCCGTGAAGAATTTGCAAAACTCAGAAGTGAACTTGAAGATGCTGATTATTTCAGAAATAAATTATTTTTGAGTTATTTATATAAAGAAAACGAAGTGGTGAAACCCGTAAAAGAAGATTTTATCCAAAACAAAGCTTTTTATTTTGAACTGAATAAGCATATTCCTAAAAATGCCACAATTTTTCATGTAGCAGATGACTTCGGGCAGAAAGATATTTTACTCACCCTTCAACAGGCCGGAAGAAAAATCTTCAGTTTAATAAACCATCCGGAAAAGAGGTCGGTTGCAAAAAACAATTATCTTGCAAAAAAAAGAAAAATCTATTATATTGAAAATCAGAGTCAAATCAATAAAAAAACAGATGTGCTTTTAGTTTCTGATGAAAATTTTAATCTTAGTGATATAGACATTTTGCCGGAGACAGTTATTCTTCTGAATATTAAAAATCAAAGCTTTGAAAAACCTGATTTTAAACAATTGTTTGATTCAGAATCAATAAAAGTATTTAGACACGAATAATAAATTTGAAAATCTTATTTTTGTAATCCATAAAAAATATTAATGCAAAAAAATATACTTGTACTTTATTATACTCAAACAGGGCAGCTGGAAGATATTGTAAAAAATATCGCGCAGCCTTTTGAAGATAAAAAAGACGAATACAATGTAACTTACTACAACATTCAGCTAAAGAAAGATTTTCCTTTTCCGTGGCCGAGTGATGTTTTTTTCAACACATTTCCTGAGTCTTATCTACAGATTCCCAGTGAAATCCTTCCACCGCCTGAAGAAGTACTTGATACAAAGTTTGACCTGATCCTTTTTGGTTATCAGGTTTGGTATTTAACGCCTTCAATTCCTATTATTTCTTTCCTTAAAAGTGGTTTTGCAGACAAGATTTTGAAAAACACACCGGTTGTAACCATTTCTGCAACCAGAAATATGTGGATGCTTTCTCAGGAAAAACTTAAAGTTTATCTGAAGAATTTCGAGGCTAAATTGGTCGGAAATATTGCATTAGTAGACAGAAGAGACAATTATACCAGTGTACTGACAATTCTTCGCTGGATGACAACAGGACAAAAAGAAAAATCAGGAATTCTTCCTGCAGCAGGAGTTTCGGATGAAGAAATCAACGGTGCCGGAAAATATGGTAAGATCATCGAAAATCACTTTAAGAATAATGATCTCGCCAGTCTGCAACCCGAGCTGGTAAAAAACGGGGCCGTAGAAATAAGAGCATTTTTAGTACGGGTAGAAAAAGTAGGGAATAAAATCTTCACCATATGGTCTAATCTTATTATTCGTAAAAAAGAAAAGCGACCAACACTCATAAAATTCTTCAAGGTATATTTGATGGCAGCAATTTGGATTATTTCGCCAATTGTGCTGATTTTTCATATCTTGCTTGCTCCTATTTTATGGACCAAAAGAAAAAAACAGAGAGAATATTTACAAGGAATTAATTTAAAATAGAAATGTACGACGTATTTATAACAAAAGCTTCAACATACTTGCCGAATGAGCCGGTTTCTAATGACGAAATGGAAAGCTATCTTGGTTTGGTAAATAATAAGCCATCTAAGGCAAGAGCTTTGATTCTAAGGAATAACAAAATCACTACAAGATATTACGCTTTAGATAAAAACGGAAAATCTACACACACCAACGCTCAGATTACGGCAAATGCTGTAGAAGGTCTTTTTGATGAAAACTTCAAAAAAGAAGATATGCAGCTGCTTTCCTGCGGAACATCTTCTGCAGACCAAGTGCAGCCATCTCATTCATCTATGGTGCATGGCGAGCTGAATATTGGTAAATCTATAGAAATAAATACCGCTACCGGACTTTGTAATTCGGGAATGAATGCCCTGAATTACGGATTTCTGAATGTAAAAGCAGGCGTAAAAGAGAATGCTGTCTGTGTAGGTTCTGAAAGAATGTCTGCATGGATGACCGCAGATAAATTTAATCATGAAGCAGAAAACCTGAAACTTCTGGAAGAAAGGCCAATTGTGGCTTTCAAAAGAGAGTTTCTGAGATGGATGCTTTCTGACGGAGCCGGAGCGTTTCTACTGGAAAACAAACCAAGAGAAAACGAAACTTCCCTGAAAATCGAATGGATAGATTTTTATTCTTACGCTCACGAAATTGAAGCCTGTATGTACTCAGGTTGTGAAAAGCAGGAAGACGGCAGCTTAAAATCATGGGCAGAATATCCTGCTGAAGAATGGCTGAACCAATCTATTTTTGCTCTAAAACAAGATACAAAACTTCTTGACCAATATATTCTCGTAAAAGGGGCAGAAAGCTTAAGAGCTTCTTTCACCAAACATGATCTCGATCCCGATTCTATCGATCATGTTTTAGCACATATTTCTTCAGGCTATTTTAAAGAAGGTCTGAAAGAAGAATTTGCCAATGTAGGATTAGATTTCCCGTGGGAAAAATGGTTTTACAATCTTTCAGAAGTAGGAAATATTGGAGCCGGATCTATTTTTATTGCCGTTGAACAGCTTATGAATTCCGGTAAACTGAAAAAAGGTGAGAGAATCATGCTTTGCATCCCTGAAAGTGGAAGATTTGCTTATTCTTGTGCCCTGTTAACGGTTTGCTAATGGAAATTTCTTTACCAACAACCGACAAAAATTTTGTAGAAAGCCTTATTCCGCAAAAATTTCCATTTGTAATGGTGAGCGAACTGGCGGAATACAATGAGAGCCAACTGATTTCCGGTTTTACGATTCAGGAAAGCAATATTTTTGTACATAACGGAGTTTTTCAGGCTTCTGGTTTGATTGAACATCAGGCTCAGAGTGTAGCTCTCCATACAGGTTACCAATTTTATCTTTTAGGCAAAGAAGCTCCAACCGGTTATATAGGTGCAATAAAATCTTTTGAAGCAGATGATTTACCTAAAGTGAATGACATTTTAAAAACAGAAGTTTCAATTCTGAATGAAATGATGGGCGTAACTTTAGTAGAAATTGTCACTAAATTAAACGATAAAGTCATTGCAAAATCGCAAATGAAAACTGTGGTAAAGTAGATTTGAAGAGCCAAGGAAAAAGTAAAAAGATCCAATGTAAATCAAAAAAATTGGTTAAAATATAATTTAATGGAATTAAAAGAAGAAAACCTCATCAACATTCACCATTTTTTGCCTCATCGTGAGCCGATGTTGATGGTAGACTACATTCTGGAGCTGACTCCGGAAAAAGTGGTGACTTCTTTTGAAATAAAGTCTGATAATATTTTCGTTCATAATAATCAGTTTATCGAAGCCGGCTTGATTGAACATTCTGCGCAAACCTCATCTTCAATTCTCGGACAAAGTTTTTTTGCAAGCCCGGAATCAAACACGAAAGTTATCGGATTTATTACCAACATTAAAAAAATTGAAATCTTCGGCTTGCCTGAAGCAGGAAATAAAATTTTCTCGAAAGCTTCATTAATTTCAAAATACGAAAATATCTGTCAGATTTTCTGTGAAACTTTTTTGGATGAAAAACTGGTGATTCGTACAGAAATTTCTTTATTTATTCAGGAAGTAAAATAATTGAAAATTTAATTTTAAGATACAGAAGTCAACTTTTACAGTTGGCTTTTTTTATTGATTAAATTCTCGATATATTTGATGAAAATAAAATTATGAGTGTAAAAGTAAGATTCTATTCCTACGATGTTGAATTTGATTTTGAAAGATCTGTAGAATTTCCCGTTGCACCCCAAGTTGGTGATAAGGTAAATTTAATTTCATTTTTTAAATATCAAACTTCGGAAAGACTCGAATATTATGAAAACATGGAAAATTTGGGATTGTACAACAACGCTTTGGTTATTGAAAGAACCTGGTGCAATGATTTGGAAAAGGGTGAAATTTATCTTTTGGTGCAGTTGAAGTATAAGAGGAAGTAATATACTACAGTAAAATCGTATATTTTGATCTGGAAAAAGGAAAAAACCCTCTAAGCATTATATAGATCAATATCAATCTTAAACAAAAAAGTGAGACATTTCTGCCTCACTTCAAACAATTTATATTAATGAAAATTAATATCCGAAGATTTCTTCTAAAGTCACTTCTTTAAATTCGCCCATTTTGTTGATAGATTCCATATTCAGGTTTTCTCTTTTCCCGATAATGGCAGTATTATACTTCAATGGTTTAATTTCTGAGTTGTAGAAACTCGTCAGTTGCGGCAATGTCAACGTTTGAATTTCAGCGTAAATATCTTTTCTGATATCGTAATCAACACCCAGTTTTTTAAGAGATAACTGATTGTAAAAGATATTCGTTCTATTGATTCTGCTTGATGCAATTTGCTTTAAAGCCGAACCTTTTGAGTTTTCAAACTGAGCAGGAATTTGTGGAAAATCTGCCATCAGTTCGTTCATCGCATTTACTGCCAAAGGCAATTTATTAGACTGCGTTCCGATATAATTCGTAACATAATTCGGATGATCTTTTTCTGAAGCATTTGCAAAGGAAACATACGCAGAATAAGCTAAAGATTTACTTTCTCTGATCTCCTGAAAAACGATTGAAGACAAACCTCTGCCAAAATATTCGTTGAAAACATTTGCTTTTCCGAAGTTTGCCAAGTTCACATTGCTACCTTTCGCTACTTTCGCCATTTCCATTTGTACCATATCGTAGTTGGTGAAATACACTTTACCGTCAGTTGAAGGTTCTGCATATTCTTTAGCTTTTGCAGGCTGTAAAGTTGCGTCTGTAATAAATTGTTTTACCGCTTTTTCAAGATCTTTCTGGCTTTCTCCGTACAAGAAAACTTCGTAAGGATAATTATTCAGCGTTTTGATTTTAGACATCAATTCTGTTACATTAATATTCTGCAGTCTTTCTTTAGAAATAATATCGGTCATTCTAGAATCCTTTCCGTACTTAGAATAGTTGGTAAGTGCCGCCATAATTCTGGTTTTATCTTTTTTGGCAACATCTCTCGATTCAAGAATTGTTTTTACGGTCTGGTTGTAAATTTCCTGATCCGCTTTTACGTTTTTCAACCAGTGGTTTAGTAATTCAACTCCTTTTTTCATGTTTCCTTCAAGACCGGTTAAAGTAATAAAAGTCTGGTCATTTGAAGTCCTGAAACTGTTTGAAATACCTAATTTGTAGAATTCTTCCTTCAATTGCTCCGGAGTATATTTATCAGTTCCTAAATACTGCAAAACACTTACACCCAGAGAAAGTTCTTTATCGTTATCTGTTCCGAATGGGAAAATATAACTTACCTGAGCCACTTTATTGTATTTATTACTTACAAAACTTACTTTTTTATCTTTTATCTGAGTCGTAGCAATTGCAGCTTTATAATCGATAAACTGAGGTTTAATTTCTGCAGGTTTATTACTTAAAATATCTTTAAGGAAAGGTGACTGTGCTTCTCTGTTAAGCTTAATTGGTGTAATTCCCGGGTTTTGTACACGAACCAATTTATCGTTTACTCCTTTTTCCTTGTAAATGACCACGTAATTATCTTTAAAGAAATGGTTTGCGAATTTTACAACATCAGCTTTAGTGATTTTTTCATATTCATTGATTTCATCAAGTTCCTGTTCCCAGGTTCTGCCACTGATGTAATTGCCGTAAAGCGTTGTTGCCAAACCATCTGCAGTTTCCCAGGCTTTCATATGCTGAACTTTCATATCATTCACAATTGCTTTCAACATCCAATCCGGGAACTGACCTTTTTTAACTAAATCAATCTGAGCTAAAAGCAATTTTTTAGCATCATCAAAGCTCTGTCCATCTTTTGGAGTTACATACATATTGAATGAACCGTATGTTTTTAAAGCATTTGCATAAGCTCCTGCTCCTAACGTAGTTTGTTTTTGATTGATATTAAGATCAATTAAACCAGCATCACCGCTGTTGCTCAGGATTTCTCCCACCATACTTGCCAATCTTGCCTCTTCGGTTCCGTTTGAATCAGTTCTCCAAGCCATTGTCATTCTTGGTGCAGAAGGACTTTTTACCGTTCTTGTCACAATAGAAGTCATTGGTTCTTCCGAAACCATTTTCTTCATTGGCAATTCTTTATACTTGAATGAGCCAAAATATTGGTCAACTAATTTTATCGTTTTGTCGAAATCTAAATCTCCAACCAAAACAACCGCCATGTTATTTGGAACATAATAGGTATCAAAATACTTGTGAATTGCTTCCATGGATGGACTCTTCAAGTGTTCTGAAGTACCGATTGTTGTTTGCTGACCGTTTGGATGTTTTGGGAAAAGCGCATCCATTAACGCATAATTTACCAAACGGCCGTCGTTATCCTGCGCTCTGTTGAATTCTTCATAAACAGCTTCCAATTCGGTATGGAAAAGTCTTAAAACCAATTCAGAAAACCTTTCTTTTTCTACTTTAAGCCATTTTTCAAGCTCGTTTGAAGGAATGTTGTTTTTATAAACCGTTTCGTCTAACCAAGTATGAGCGTTGGTTCCTGTTGCTCCCAAAGAAGAAATTGCTTTATCATATTCGTTGGCAATTGCATATTTTGAAGCTTCCTGAGAAACCTCATCGATTTTCTTATACAATTCTTTTTTCTTTTCAGGATCTTTTTCTGCTTTATGCTGCTCGTAAAGATCTGAAATCTGAGCCAACAAAGCTTTTTCTTTCGCCCAATCCTGAGTTCCCAAATGCGAAGTTCCTTTAAAAACCATGTGCTCCAGGTAATGAGCAAGACCTGTGTTGTCGCTCGGATCGTTATTAGACCCCGTTCTTACCGGAATATAGGTCTGGATTCTAGGTGCATCGTCATTTTTAGCAAGATAAACCTTCAACCCGTTTTTCAGTGTGTAAATTCTTACACCCGATTGGTCATTTTTCACAGTCTCGAAGCTGTAACCTTGAGCATCGGTCTGTTTTTGTGTTTCAAATTTCTGTGCCATTGCGATGATTGTGCAAAAAAGCGAAACTGAAATAAAAAATTTTTTCATAGTGAAAATTAATTTTTAAAATTGATAAGTAGAATTAAAATATTAATTGTTACAAAAGTTGCGGTTAATCAATCACAATTTCATTATACTTTAATAGGGAATAAAGTTTGCTGGTAACATATCAGCAATCAAAATATATTCAATTATGAAATCAAATATGATTTGGGCGAATTTTGGTGTAGAAGACTTAGAATGCACTACAGATTTCTACACTTCATTAGGTTTTAAATCTAATGGAAAATCAAATGAACTGACAAGCTTTCTCTTTGGAGAAAACAATTTTGTCATTCATTTTTTCAAAAAAGAAATTTTACATAAAAATCTAGGACTAGAGATTTCAGATTCAGAAAAAAACAATGAAATCATTTTTACTATTTCGGCAGAAACCAAAGAAGAAGTCGATCATTGGGCAGAAAAAATAAAAAATTCGAAAGGGAAACTTATTTCAAATCCTGAAGTATTCGGAGATAATTATTATGGTTTTATTTTCGCCGATCCCGACGGACACAAATTCAACATTTTTATGATGTAAAAGTGATTAGTCCCAAATAAATTCAGTACAATTGACATTATACTATGTCCTGCATTTTTATTATTTTAGCAGATTATAAAGATTAAAACTAACAGAATTCTTCGAGTGAAAAAGCAAGATATTCCACAAGACGAAAGCAATCTTCAGTCAGCAAATATGACAGAGATGCTTTATGTGACGGACGAAAATAACAATTATACCACTGCCCAAAGCATCGGATGGGAAGCCAAAAAAGCGGCACTCGACGAGTCGATGGAACTTATCTACGAAAGGATTGAAGAAGCCAAACAAAACGTTGCAAAAAATTTGGTAAGCCCAATTGTTTATTTTATGGAATTCAATAAAATGGATCTGCAGGTTTTGGCAGCATACGTAGACAAATGGCAATGGACTGTAAAACGACATTCCAAGCCCCATGTTTTCAAAAAACTCAGCGACTCTACTTTGAAAAAATATGCAGATGCATTCGGGATTTCGGTAGATGAATTAAAAAACTTCGACGGTAAATAATTATGCAAATTAACTTTGAACACCATCAAACCGCTCACTGCGAAAACGGTGTTGCCTCCAATTTACTTCTTAACCGAGGTTTAAAACTCAGCGAACCAATGATTTTCGGCATAGGTTCCGGATTATTTTTCGTGTATTTACCTTTCCTGAAAGTAAATTTTGCGCCGGGATTTAGTTATAGACCGATGCCCGGAGCGATTTTTAGCAAAGCTGCAAAAAGACTGGGAATTAAAATTAAAAGAATAAAATTTTCAAATCCAAAAGACGCACAAGTTGCATTAGAGAAAAATTTGGAACAAAATATCCCGACAGGTCTACAGGTTGGCGTTTTTAACCTGACCTATTTTCCTGAAGAATATAAATTTCATTTTAATGCTCACAATCTCGTAGTTTACGGAAAAGAAGACGGAAAATTCCTGATCAGCGATCCTGTGATGGATTTCGCAACAACTTTAACCGAAGCTGAATTGGAAAAAGTACGTTACGCAAAAGGAGCTTTGGCTCCGAAAGGTCATATGTATTTCCCAACTCACATTCCGGAAAATGTAAATCTTGAAGAAGCCATCAAAAAAGGAATTAAAGACACCTGCAAAAATATGCTGGCTCCAGTACCAATTATCGGTGTAAAAGCAATGCGTTGGGTAGCAAAAAGCATCCCGAAATGGGCCGAAAAAAAAGGCACAAAAGTGACCAATCATTATCTCGGACAACTCATCAGAATGCAGGAAGAAATCGGAACCGGAGGTGGCGGTTTCAGGTTTATTTACGGCGCTTTTTTACAGGAAGCTTCAGTAATACTTAAAAATGATGAACTGAAAGAATTATCAAAAGAAATTACCACAATCGGGGATCTTTGGAGAGATTTTGCAGTGGATATTGCGAGGGTTTACAAAAACAGAAATTCAAAAAGCGACATTTATAATCAGCTTTCAAAATCGATGCTGCATATTGCTGATCTGGAAGAGGATTTTTATAAGAAACTGAGAAAAGCGATTTAGTTTGGACAATATCATCGAAATAAAAAATCTTTACAAGAAATACAAAAATGCAGAAGACTTTTCTGTGAATGATATTTCTTTAAACATCGATAAAAACGAAATCTACGGAATTCTCGGCCCAAACGGAGCGGGAAAAACCACTTTGATTTCGATGCTTTCTGGTTTGATTAAACCAACCTCAGGAAGTTTTACCATCAATGGCTTGTCTCCTAAAAAAGACAGTACAAAATTAAAACAAATCATCGGTGTTGTTCCACAGGAATATGCGCTCTACCCGACTTTGACAGCAAAAGAAAACCTTTTATTTTTTGGAAGTTTGTATGGCTTAAAATCTAAAAATCTTCATCAACAAATCGATGAAGCGTTGGAATTGATGGGCCTGACGAAATTTGCCAATAAAAAAGTTGAACAGTTTTCAGGTGGAATGAAACGTCGTTGCAATCTTTTGGCAGGAACACTTCACAACCCGAAAGTTTTATTTTTAGACGAACCAACGGTTGGCGTTGATGTACAATCGAAAAAAGCGATTATCGATTATCTTTTAGATTTAAATAAGAAAGGAACGTGCATTATTTATACTTCGCATCATTTATCGGAAGCAGAAGAATTCTGTACCCAAATTGCCATCATCGATCACGGAAAAATTCATGCAACTGGAACGCCTGAAGAATTGATTAAGAATGTTGCAAATGCGGAAAATCTTGAAGATGTTTTCATTTCATTAACCGGAAAAGAATTGAGGGATGTTGTATAAATTGTGGAGAAGTTTCATCAAGGAAATCCAATTACTGAAACGGGATTCAGGCGGGATTGTCATTATATTTTTGATGCCTTTGCTGTTGATTATCACCATTACTTTAATTCAGGATTCAACATTTAAAAATCTGGAAGGTTCAAAAATTCCGATTATTTTTATTGATAATGACAAATCTGAAGTTTCCAAAGTCATCAAAAAAGAACTGGAAACCAGCAAAACATTTGAATTAATAACAGATTACAATGAAAAATCAGCTGAAAAAGCGGTTTTTAAAGGAGATTATCAAATGGCAATTGTCATTCCTGAAAATTTATCAAAAGATTTAAATTCAAATATTGATTCTAAAGTCCAGACCATTGTAAGTTCGTTTGGTTTAGAAACTGATTCTACCGCAACTAAAGTTATAGCTTCAAAAACAAAAGATATTCATCTCTACTTTGATCCCGCAACCAACGCAGGTTTCAAAAATTCGGTGATGAATGCCATTAACAAAATGGTTTTTGAAATTGAGAATAAAAAAATCTACAAAGCCTTCCAGGAACAGCTTGGCACAACGGAAGACCTTGAAAATAAAAGTTTAATCACTTTCAAAGAAATCACTCCGAACAAAGGGAAAGAAGAAGCTCTGCCAAATTCGGTTCAGCACAATGTTCCGGCTTGGGCGTTATTTGCGATCTTCTTTATTGTAGTTCCTTTATCGATCAATTTAGTAAAGGAAAAAAGTCAGGGAACGAGTGTGAGAGTTCGTGTAAGTCCGACGCCTTATTATATTCATATTTTAGGGAAAACATTCACGTATTTAATCATCTGTATTATTCAGTTTTTGCTGATGGTTGCTGTTGGAATCTGGCTTTTCCCGTTGATGAATTTACCTCAATTCGACGTAACAGGAAAAATGTTTCATTTAATAATTGTTACTTTATTTGCAGGTTTAGCCGCAATCGGATTCGGCGTTTTATTAGGAACTGTAGCGAAAACCCAGGAACAGTCTGCTCCATTTGGTGCAACTTCGGTTGTGGTTTTGGCCGCAATTGGAGGAATTTGGGTTCCTGTTTTTCTAATGCCTGAATTTATGCAGAAAATGGCTGCATTTTCACCGATGAATTGGGGGCTGAATGCATATTATGACATTATTTTAAGAAACAGTGGCATTAGCGAAATCGCTGAAGAGCTGATTTTCTTATTTTTATTCTACATAGCAATGGTTGCGATCTCATTATTTTACGAAAGAAAACAAAATGCAGTCTAAAGATTTAATTTGTACTGAAAAAGTGCGTGTAAGATTCAACGAGACAGATCCTTTAGGAATTGTTTGGCATGGACATTACATCGTGTATTTTGAGGACGGAAGAGAAGCTTTCGGAAGACAACACGGTTTAACGTATCTTGACATTCAGAAAGCTGGATATGTAACCCCGATTGTGAAAAGCACCTGCGAACATTTCCTTCCTTTAAAGTATGGGGAAACATTCAATATCATAACCACTTTCGTGAACTCTGTGTCTGCAAAATTGATTTATAAATACGAGATTTTTAATCAGAATAATCAACTCGTTTGCAGCGGAGAAACAATTCAGGTTTTTCTGGATTCTGATAATAATTTATGTTTATACAATCCAGAGTTTTTTCAGGCTTGGAAAGATAAAATGGATTTATGATAAAGGAAATTTACATCACAGATTATAACTGTGTCACGCCTTTGGGTTTTGATCTGGAATCAAACTGGAAAGCACTTTTAGAGGGAAAATCTGGTGTCGCTTTACATAAAGTCATCGATAATCAAGAAGCTTTTTTTGTATCTAAAATTGATGATGAAAAGCTTGAATATGAATTTACAAGACACTTCAACAATTCGGATTTCACAAGATTAGAAAAATTGTTTTTATTGAGTCTGAAACCTTTAGTGGAAAAACATCAGATTTCAGCTGAAACAGCTTTTATTCTCTCAACAACGAAAGGAAATATCAGTTTATTAAAAAATCAGGAAGCTTTACCTGAAAGTGTTTTCCTTTATAATTTAGCTCAAAAAGTTGCTGATTTTTTTGGATTTAAAACCAAACCGATTGTTGTTTCTAACGCCTGTGTTTCCGGAGTGATGGCAATTTCCATTGGGAAAAATATGATTCAGGCAGGAAAATATAAAGATGCTTTTGTAATTGCCGGAGATGAAATTTCTGAATTTGTGATTTCGGGTTTTAATTCTTTTCAGGCCATTGGAACGGAAATTTGCAAACCTTACGACAAAAACCGCAACGGAATTAATTTAGGAGAAGCAACTGCAGCCGTTTATGTGACTTCCACTCCATCAGAAAACGAAAAATTAAGGTTTAAAGTTTTAGGTGATTCTGCAATTAACGACGCCAATCATATTTCCGGACCGTCAAGAACGGGCGATGGATTATTTTTAAGCGTTCAAAACGCAATGAAGGAAGCAAAAGTTTCATCAGAACAAATTGATTTTATTTCCGCGCACGGAACGGCGACAATTTACAACGACGAAATGGAAGCCATCGCTTTCAACCGAATGGATTTACAGAATGTTCCTTTAAATAGTTTAAAAGCGTATTACGGACATTGTTTGGGCGCATCCGGACTTCTGGAAAGCATTATTTCAATGGAATCAGCCTTGAATAACACCTTAATTCCATCAAAAAATTTCGAAGAAACAGGAATTTCTCAATCTTTGAACATTATTAAGGAAAACCAATTGTCTGAAATTAAATATATTTTAAAAACAGCTTCTGGTTTCGGAGGTTGTAATGCAGCAATTGTTTTGGAAAAATGCTGAAAATAATTTTGTAATTTTATAAAAATAAAGTTTCAGATATGGAATCTACTTTAGAAATCAGAAAAAGAATTCACGAATATATAGATATTGCGGATGAGAGAATTTTGCGCATCATCAACGGAATCATCGATGTTGAGGAGCGGGAAGACAATTATCCTACAATTCCTGATTGGCATTATGATAAGATAAATGAAAGACGAGAAAGATATTTAACAGGAGCAAGCAAATCTTACACTTGGGAAGAAGTTAAAGAAAAAGCAAAATCTGCTTTGAAATGACTTATGAATTAATTTTACAGGAAGAAGCCAGTTTGGAAATTTTGGAAGCATACATTTATTATGAAGATGCTAAAAAAGGTTTGGGAGAAAAATTTATGACTCATTTGGAAAAATATCTTCGTAGAATTCAAAATCATCCGAAACATTTTCAGCTTAAAAAAAATTACAGAGAAGCTTTCATTCAAAAGTTTCCATATCTCATCGTTTTTGATATTATTGATTATAAAATCATTGTACTTTCTGTTTTCAACACGCATCAAAATCCGACAAAGAAGCCTTAAACTTTTTACCATCAATGACGAAAACAGATATTTGCATCATAGAAAACTCAAAAATAATTCTCAACAACGACATTATTTTTGAAACTCAAACCAAACATTTTTCGGAGTTTGCGAAAGAAGCTTATAAAAGTTTAGATATACATTATCCGAAATTTCATAAAATGGATAATTTGAGCAAACTCGCTTTTTTAGCTTCTGAAATGATTCTAAAAAATAACAATCACAGCAAAACAGCTTTGGTTTTCGCCAATAAATCATCAAGCCTTGACACCGATTTTAAATATCAGCAAAGCATCAATTCTCAGGAAGATTATTTTCCAAGTCCTGCTGTTTTTGTTTACACCTTACCTAATATTTGTGTCGGAGAAATCAGTATTAAACACAAGATGCAAACAGAGAATGCTTTCTTTGTCTTGGATGAATTTGATGAAGAATTTTTAAACAATTATGCCGAACAGATTTTACAGTCGGGAAAAGCCGAAAAAGTCTTGTGCGGATGGGTAGAACTCTATCAGGAAAGTTATAAAGCTTTCGTATATTTGCTCACTTTGTAATAAAACAATATAACAGTAAAACAATGTAAAAATGATGTTCAGCTTTAATTGGTAAACTGATACATTGATACATTGCTAAAATTAGAAGTATGGAAGATTTAAAATTAGAATTAAAAAACAAAATCATCGAAGTTCTTAATCTTGAAGACGTTGCAATAGAAGAAATCAAAGACACAGATCCCCTTTTCGGTGGAGGTCTTGGCTTGGATTCTATTGACGCTTTAGAACTAATCGTTCTTCTGGATAAAGAATACGGAATAAAACTGGCTGATCCTAAAAAAGGAAAAGAAATTTTCCAGTCTATCGAAGTGATGGCAAAATACATTGAAGAGAACAGAACAAAATAAATTAATTTACCAATCTAATAATGTAACAGTCTGGCAATTATTGGTAAACTGTTACATTGCTGCATTATTACATTTGTAAAGATGGGTCAAAAAATCGCAATTACAGGAATGGGCATCATTTCCGCTATTGGAAACAATGTGGAAGAGAATTTTGTTTCGTTAACGACAGGAAAACACGGTATTTCAGACATAGAATTATTTGAAACACGTCACTCCGGAAAGATTAAAACAGGAGAAATAAAATTATCTAATGAGGAACTTGTTGAAAAACTTCAGCTAAATGAAGAAAATAATGCGACAAGAACCGCTTTATTAGGAATGATTGCTGCAAGAGAAGCCGTAGAAAGTGCCGAAATTTCGGACATTAATGAATATAAAACCGGACTGATTTCCTCAACAAGTGTTGGCGGAATGGATGTCACTGAAAAATATTTCTACACATATGAAGACTTCCCTGAAAAGCAAAAATATATTGACTCACATGATGCGGGAAATTCATCATTATTAATTGCAGATTATTTGGGGCTAAAAGGTATGGTTTCTACGATCAGTACGGCTTGTTCGTCTGCAGCGAATGCAATTATGATGGGTGCAAAGCTGATTAAAAACGGAGTTTTAGATCGTGTAATTGTCGGCGGAACAGATTCTCTTTCAAAATTTACTTTGAATGGTTTCAACACGTTGATGATTCTGACGGATTCTTACAACACGCCTTTCGACAACGACAGAAAAGGTCTTAATCTTGGTGAAGCAGCCGCTTTCATCGTTTTGGAATCTGATGAAGTTGTGAAAAAAGAGAACAAAAAAGTTCTCGGTTATCTTTCAGGGTACGGAAATGCCAATGATGCGCATCACCAAACTGCATCTTCGGAAAACGGGCAAGGTGCTTATTTAGCAATGGAAAAAGCTTTGAAAGTTTCGGGATTAGATAAAGAAAATATTGATTACATCAATGTTCATGGAACGGCAACTCCGAATAATGATTTGTCGGAAGGAATTGCAATGATTCGGATTTTTGGTGAAAACAAAGTTCCTGAATTTAGTTCAACAAAGGCTTTTACAGGTCATACTTTGGCTGCAGCAGCGGGAATTGAAGCGGTATATTCATTATTGGCGATTCAAAACAGTCTTATATTCCCAAATCTGAACTTTAAAAAAAAGATGGAAGAATTTGATTTAATGCCTGTAACAGATCTCAAAGAGAAAAATATTAACCACGTTCTTTCCAATTCGTTTGGTTTTGGAGGAAATTGTTCAACTTTAATTTTCTCAAAATCATGAGTACAGTTTACATCAACAGTGCAGCCTGTATCTCAGTTCAGGACACTTTAAATGAAAAATTTTTCCAAAATCTTAAGCCCGAAAATTCGCCACAAGTTTTAAAAGCTATCGAACCGGTTTATAAAGAATTCATTCCACCTGCCATGATCAGAAGAATGTCTAAAACCGTAAAAATGAGTTCAGTAGCTTCAAATTACGCTTTAAAAGAAGCAGGAATTGAAAAACCTGATGCCATTATTGTCGGAACAGGAATAGGCTGTTCTCAGGATTCTGAAAAATTCTTGAAAAATGTTTTGGATAATAATGAAGAGTTTTTGACTCCGACGTTTTTTATTCAGTCTACACACAACACGGTTGCGGGACAAATCGCTTTAGGTTTACAATGTCATGGTTATAACTTTACGTATGTGAATACTTCTTCGTCTTTGGAGTTTTCGATGCTTGATGCAAAATTACAGATTCTCGATGGCGAAGCAGACAACATTTTGATCGGTTCAACGGATGAGCAAACCGACCGAACAATGGAATTGTACAAATTAAACAAAACCATTAAAAAAGAAGAAAATCTTCCTGTTGACTATTTGAATTCAACAACAGATGGTGCGATTTGGGGAGAAGGTGCCAGTTTTTTTGTATTAGGAAAAGGTAAAACTGAAAATTCTTACGCTCAATTGAAAGATATTCAAATCATTAACAGATTAGATTTAAATGGAACTCAACAATTTATTGAAGATTTCTTAGCTAAAAATAATTTGAAAACAAATGATATTGATGTTGTAATTTTAGGTTTCAGCGGAGATGCAAAATCTGATGTTTATTATAAAAAATCAATGTGCTTATTTGAAAACTCCACATTGTTGTACTACAAACATTTGAGCGGAGAGTTCAATACAGCAAGTGGTTTTTCTACATTTATGGCTTGTCATATTCTTAAAAATCAAGAAATTCCTGAAGTGATGAAGATTAATAATATGAAAAGAGAAGAAATTAAAAATATTCTTTTGTATAATCATCTTGGCGGAAAAGATCATAGCTTGGTTTTGTTGGAACAAGCTTAATTATTGAATTGTTTTAACGCAAAGAGCGCAAATTTTTTTTAAATTCTTGAAAATGTTTTTCGTTTGCAAAGGCGCTTCACTCAGCAAAGTAAACAGTGTGTTTGTCATTCCGCAGGAATCTCGATACAGATTTTAACATTGTATAGATTCCACGCTACACTTCGTTTCGCTCTGAATGACAAAGATTCCGTTAAAGGAAACAGAATATTTTAACACCAAAAATTTAAAAAGATGAAACATTATCCATTTATCCTATTTTATCTTTTCTATAACGTTTTTATTTATGCGTTTCATGGGACTTTTTGGGTGTATTTGTTTTGTTTTTTTATGTTTTCTGCGGTTATGGTTTGGGGTTCTTTTGATATTCAGCTAGGATTTTTTGTCAACAGCATTACTCATAAAAGAACGAAAATCAAAGAAGTCGCTCTGACTTTTGATGACGGGCCTACTGAATTTACACCAAAATTTTTAGATCTATTAAAAGAAAAAAATATTAAAGGAACTTTTTTCTGCATTGGAAAACAGATTGAAAAATATCCGGAAACGTTTCAAAGAATTATTGCGGAAGGTCACACGATCGGAAATCATACCCTTTCTCATTCGAACAATACAGGATTTTTATCAGCTTCTAAAATGGTTGAGGAAATTGAAAAGTGTGATGAAGCAATGATGAATATTGGAAATCTAAAAACCAATTTGTATCGTCCTCCTTTTGGCGTAACAAATCCGAATATTGCAAAAGCGATCAAAAAAACCAACAAAAAAAGCATCGGCTGGAATGTTCGTTCGCTGGACACCGTAATTGACAACGAACAGAAAATATTAAAAAGAGTCACAAAAAAATTAAAAAAAGGAAGCATTATTCTGCTTCACGATACTTCAGAAAAAACCTACAATGTTTTGGTCGAATTATTGTTATTTTTGGAGTGTGAAAAGTACTCGACTTTCACGATTGATTCAATCATTAAATCAAAAAACTAATGTTTAAAAATACAGCTTTCATAACATTTCTAGTATTCTCCAGCTTCATTTCTGCACAAAATACAGCAATGACGAGCGCAGAATCAAAAGCATTTGTCACCAAAGTATCCTCAGAAACAAAAGAAATAAAAACCTTGCAAAGTGATTTTACACAAATCAAGAAGATGGATTTTTTAGATAAAAACATTGTCACTCAGGGAAAAATGTCTTTAAAATCGCCCAATATGTTAAGCTGGAAATACACAAAACCTTATCAGTACAGCATTGTTTTCAGAGACAATAAAATTTTCATCAACGATCAGGGGAAAAAATCTTCTGTTGACGCAAAAAGTAAAACTTTTGAGAAAATTAATAAACTGATTGTCGGAAGTTCGAACGGACAAATGTTCAGCGATCCCGAATTTTCCGTGGTTTATTTAAAAAATGCAACTTCAAATATCGCAAAATTCACTCCCAAATCAGCTCAATTATTGAAATATATAAAGCAGATCGAATTAAGTTTTCCAAAAGGTCAGTCGACGGTTTCTCAGGTCAATATGACGGAAGCTTCCGGTGATACAACGAATATTGTTTTTAAAAATACAAAGATTAATGCGCCGATCGCTGCTTCAGAATTCAGTTTATAGTCTTATCTTCTTATTGTTGGTTTCCTGTAAAAGTTATCAGATAACCAACGTAAAATCTGTTCCGAATACTGAAAAAACAGTTGAAAATTTATATTTTTCTTCCAATGAAGACTATATTTATAAATGTCAGATGGATATTTATAAAAACCATGTAAGCGGAATTTTAATTCTAAAAAAAATCAATGAAACAACGCATCGTGTTGTTATGACTTCTGATTTTGGAAATAAATTAATAGATTTTGAAATCTCAGAAAATGATTTTAAACTTAATTATGTTCTTCCGGATTTAGATAAAAAAATAGTCATTAACTTTTTAAAAAATGACTTTCAGAAGCTTTTAAAACAAAAATATCCTGTCCATGAAAGTTTTGATAATGATTCAATAAAAATATTTCATTCTGAAACTGACAAAAGTGGATATTACCTAAGTTTTAATAAAGAAAATAATCTATTAGAACAAATTATCTACACAAAAAACAACAGAGAAAAAATCGATTTTATATTTGAGGCTAAAAAACCTACTTTTGCAGAAACGATTGAAATTCAACATAAAGATTTTAAAATCAACATCAAATTATTTCTAATTACCGAAACAGAATAAAATGCAAACTATACTTACAGATTTTTATACTTTACAATCTTACGAAAAAGCAGATAGCGGAAGTTTTTCGGCAAATATTCTGTTAAACAGGGATCATGATATTTTCAAAGGACACTTTCCTGGAAATCCTGTTACTCCGGGAGTTTGTATGATGCAGATTATCAAAGAACTTGCTGAGGAATTTATCGGCAGAAAATTATTTTTAAAAACAGCATCAAACGTAAAGTTCATGGCGATTATCAATCCTTTTGAAACGCCTGAATTAACAATGATTCTTGATATTGCAGAAAACGAAACAGAAGTTAAAGTAAAAAATGTAACTTCATTTGGCGAGACTATTGCATTGAAAATGTCAGTTAATTATACTAAAATATAAAATGAAACTTATAGTATCATTCTTTGCCGGACTGTTTTTATTTTTTCAGTCTTCTGATCTGGAAGCTTTGAGAAATGCTTATTCTAAAGCCAATTCATCAAATGAAGGAGCAAAAAACTTTATTGAAGTTGCCGATAAAAAATCTTCATCTGATCCGATTATTACTGGTTATAAAGCGGCTGCAGAAATCTTGGAAGCAAAAGTTACCACTGAAAAAAATAAAAGAAAATCGTTTGTGAAATCTGGCGCAACAAATCTGGAAAACGTTATTAAAACCAATCCGAACAATATTGAATTGAGGTTAATCAGAATGAGTGTTCAGGAAAATATCCCGAAGATTGTAGGCTATTCTAAAAATCTTAAAGAAGATAAAATGTTTATTATTGATAATTACGGCAGGCAAAATGCAGCATTAAAAACTTATATCAGAAAATTTGCAGCACAATCTAAAACGATGAATGCTGCAGAAAAAAATTCTTTAAGATAATCTAATGACGCTTTCTGAAGTACAAAATGCAATTTCTGAAAGGAAAATTTGTGTTTTAATTCCGACTTATAACAATGAAAAGACACTTAAGAGAGTGATTGACGGTGTTTTAGATTACACCGAAAATATTATTGTTATTAATGACGGCTCTACCGATTCGACTTCAGAAATTCTTAAAAATTATACCCAAATTACTGTTTTACATCTTCCCGAAAATAAAGGAAAAGGGAATGGTTTGAAAATAGGATTCCGAAAAGCAAAAGATCTGGGCTTTAATTATGCAATCACTATCGATTCTGACGGACAGCATTATCCCGATGATATTCCTGTTTTTGTTGAAGCTTTACTAAATGAAAATGAAGATGTATTATTGATCGGAAACCGGAATATGTCGCAAGACGGAATTCCCAAGAAAAGCAGTTTTGGAAACCGTTTTTCTAATTTCTGGTTTTGGTTTGAAACAGGAATTAAACTGGAAGATACACAATCCGGTTATCGGTTATATCCTTTACATAAAATTCCAAAAAAATATTTTACTCCGAAATTTGAATTTGAAATTGAAATTATTGTACGTACAGCGTGGAGACACGTTCCAGTAAAAAATATTCCGATAAAAGTTTTGTACGATCCTACGGAAAGAGTTTCGCACTTCAGACCTTTTAAAGATTTCACGAGAATAAGTATTTTGAATACGATTTTGGTGTTTATTGCTTTGGTTTATATCATTCCTAGAAATTTTATTCTTAATTTCAGAAAAAAGAGTTTCAAAAAATTCATCAAAGAAGACATTTTAGAGAGCGAGGGCACCAATCGAGTGAAAGCATTCTCTATTGCGATGGGCGTCTTTGTAGGATTTTTGCCTTTCGGAGGATATCACACCTTGCTTGTAATTTCGTTATCCGTCGTTTTCAAGCTGAATAAAGTTCTGGCATTTATCGCATCCAACGTCAGTTTGCCACCATTTATACCGTTCATCATCGTTGCTTCCCTGTTTCTCGGTTCGCCATTCGTTTCGGGAGATGGTGACATCTTTAATCAGGAATGGAATTTTGATTTGGTAAAAAACAATGTTCTGCAGTACGTCATTGGAAGTTTAATTTTGGCGACATCAATGTCATTAATTTCAGGCATTGCGACCTATTTATTTTTGAATAGGGTGAATCCTGAGAAAAACTGATTTCGTTAAAACAAAAAAATGCAAAGCCTTTCGACTTTGCATACTTAATTTAGGTTTATGATTGAAATCTTATTTTTTAATTATTTTCTGAGAGTATGTTTTCCCATTTTTGTCAGTTAAAATTAATAAATAATTTCCTGAATTCAGTTGTTGAACAGAAAAAGATTCTCTGTCGATTTTTGTCTGTAAAACCATTCTTCCACTCAGCTCATAAACTTTTGCTTCAACAGGAATAAAATTTTTATTAGATTTAAAATTTATAACATCAACAACAGGATTTGGATAAACCGTAAACAAATCTTGAATACTCTCAACATCTTTGGTTCCTAAAAAAGTTCCCTCCACAACATGAAGCGTTGTATTTGGAGTTACATTATTAATAGTATCTACCAAACCTGAAGGCCATTTTATCACTACTTTTGTAATTGCTGTTGCCTGACCAATCCCGAAATGAGTATTTAACGTATTCATATTTCTGAATCCTACTCCACTTTGTACATCTCGGATCTGTTTTCCCCAAGTTCCGTAAATTTCAACTCTTGCGCCAATTCCGTTTCTGTTACTTTGAGTTCCCTGTAAGGTTACTTTAAGCCATTTATTGGTATTTCCGGCATTCAGCATAATGGTATTCCCATTCTGAATATCAAGAAAACCGTCATTATTAAGATCTCCTACAGGTCTGTTGTTATAATTTAAATTGTATGGTGTTGCATTCGGAATGAATTTAAAGGTTCCGTCACCAAACATAATATTATTTCCGGCTCCTAAAATATCCAAAAATCCGTCGTTATCGAAATCATATGCTACATATTCTCTGCTCAAATTATTTGAAGTATCGTAACCCGACCCTACCGAAACATCCGTAAAAGTTCCGTTACCGTTATTTTTCATCACTTTGCTGTATCCGTTTGCTGTAGAATTCATGCCGACAACAGCATCCATCCAGCCATCATTATTAAAATCCCCCCAAGCTGAAGACCAGGTCTGAACAGGATTTGCCATATTTGCTGTTGCTGCTACATTTGTAAATGTTCCATCACCATTATTTCGGTGAAGCTCATCAATATTTCCACCGGGTCCGGAACCGCCGCCGCTACATTTAGCAATAAACAAATCCATGTCTCCATCATTATCATAGTCAATCCAGATAGAGCCATAATTTCCACCGGAAGGAAAATCTCCCATTCCGCCCTGATTGTGATTCATATTTGTTCCGTCATTCATATAAAATCTGTTGGGAGCATTATCATCACAAACAAAAGCATCGAGCTTTCCATCTTTATTAATATCTACAAAATTTGTACGCTGTGTAAGAAAAGATTGAGGTTTTCTGTCTGAAGTAAAACCTGTTCCCGTTGCATTGGCTTTTACAAAAGCAATTCCGCTTCCCGAACCATACATAAGATCGTTGAAACCATTATTGTCATAATCTCCGGCCGCAATACTCCAATACGGCAGAACTATGGTATTGGGAATGGTATAAGAAACTTCATTGAAAGTACCTCCGGGTTGTTGATAAGCAATCACAATTTGAGTCGCAGTTACTACCGACACAATATCATCCAAATAATCGCCGTTCATATCTACCACACAATGATTGTAAGTTCCCGGAGCATTTACATATTGTTGTGTAAATGATAACCTGCTTGGTAAAGCAGTCGTTTCGGCAATAGAAAAATTAAAGCCAGAACTCGTCCATTTATTATCAAAAGTTATATAATATGTAGTTCCCGTGGTTGCGGAAAAAGTTACCTGAGAGGCATATCCTGAAAAGTCATCATTCGCTGCAACGCAGGTTTGAGTTCCGCAATTCCCTGTAAAAACTATAACTCGGGTATCTACATTCTGTCCTGCCAAAGCTGTTGAAACTGTAATATTACCATTTTGAGTCGCGGTATATTTATACCATAAAGCTGCATTTCCTGAAGTTCCTAGTGTGCAGGCTGTTGAAATTGGCGAACCTGAAACTGAAGGAGCGGTATGCGTTCCAAGGGTAAGATTCACTGCTGCAGCACAAGATAATTGAGCATTTCCCCATGCTATACTGAAGAATATAACAAAAAAGGATAGTGATTTTTTCATGATTATTTATTAGTTTGGTTTTATTTTTATGGACAGTTTTGATTCAAAGAATTAATCCACTGTTTTAAAAGTTCTATTCCTTCATCATGCACTACAGTTCTTCCTAATAAAGGCATTCTCATACTTTCATCCGTAGAATTCAGTCTGTAATTCATAACAGACTTATTATGATTTCCCGGAGTAATAATTTTTTCTAAAGATTGATCTATTGGCTCATCTGCGATTACACAAACTCCCATATTTGCAAGATTAGTAGTTTTATTAAAACTCAGTCGTATTGCTCTGTAATCACAACGTGCATTTTGCTGATGACAATGCGCACAATTAATATCTACATAAGAGCGCAATCTAATATCTAGAGGTTTACTTGTATCTCTGTAATCAACGGTAGAAACAATATTCGCAGGATAACTCTGAAGATAACCTTCATCTACAAGTTTCTGCAATTGATTTTTTATTCCGTTGGGATAATTATATGAAACATTAAGATTTTGAGGTTTTACACCGATCGGAACAGGTTGATTATCCAGCTTATGGCAAGCATAACATTCAGATTCAGAAGGAATTCTGTAAGCAGTGGTAATCACATCGTTATTACTTTTCTTAAATGTAATATTTTTTGAACTTCCACTTGTAAAATCTGTTCCCGTTACCAAATTTGCTTCAGTCTGGTCATCATTCCACAAATATTCTGCAAATATCCAACCGCTTGCTTTTTTTATCATCAATCTGGTCTCAATAATTTTCGTGGAATTATTGGGCTGAATAGTATTATAGTAAAAGTTTTTAATTAAGACCGTTCCTACAGGAAAATTTAAGGATTTATCATCCGAATCATATGTTGCTTTGGTCGATTCGGGCATCCAAATAAATCTTTTTTTCAGAGCATAATCGGTAAAAAGTGAACTTGCCGGTTCATAAGGAATAACTTTTTTTGAAGGATTCAGGTTTTTTAAATCTCCTGTAAAAAAAGAATACGTTGAAAGTTTTGCGTAAGGAACAGCGTTAATATTAAAATTTACAAACGGGCTTTCGGCTTCGACAGTCTCAATTTTTTCGTCAGTTTTACAGGAAGTAAGCAGTAAAAAAGAAGATAAAATTAAAATATATATATTTTTCATTAAATCATTAGTTTAGGAAAAACGAATATAATTATTTAAATCGCTCACTCCCAAACAATTTCACATAAAATAAATAATTCCAACCAAAATAATTCAATAAAATAAGTAAATAACAAAACAATATTCAATAAAATACTGGCAATAACGTATATTTTACAAAAAAATAAACTTTAATTTTTAGCCTTGCATATATATTTTTAATTCAATATTTAGGATTTTTCAAGTGCTTGTTTGTTTTTTCCAGATACTTTTTCACACTTTCTTTATCGGGAACTGTTGTAACTTCCTTTGTCAAAGCTTTTTCAAATTCAATTTTAGCTTTAGAATATTTTTTTTGTTTAAAATAATATTTTCCCGCCTGATAATAAACCAGCCAGTAATCAGGATTTAAAGATTGATAATGCACGATAAAATCCTCCGTCAAAAAATGATCATTTCCTTCAGTTGCAATTTTGAAATTCTCATTGGCCAATTTGAATTCTTCATAATCTTGATATTCTTTTGAGTCGGAAAAAGAATCTTTGGCAATATTCAAACTAGAGTTTGCGAATTTGCCATTTTTTAATCTTTTATCAGAAAAAATTTCATTTAAATCATAACACACAAATTCACCTAATTGATACGGATTCGAAGAAACCCAAACCAATTTCTTTTCAGGCGAAAAAATCACCGCATGATGGGCTAAAAGTTGATTTATTGCTTTCTCATTCCCATAGCCAATTTTTTCATCTTTCAAACCAGATTTATCCCGTAGAACAGCAGCCATTTTCTCAGGATTAAGTTTTTTATTTTGGGTTAAAAGCTCCTGAAGTTTTTCAAATCGATACTCTGAATGGCTTTCTAAAATATGTTTTTGGTTTTTTTTATCATCTTTATAAACATCTGACTGAAAATGATTTGTACAGAATACTCTGCTTGAATTGACAGCATCATAAACACCGAAATTTTTAGGTGAGACTTCAATTATTACCGCTTTTTTATCGTTTGCGCTTCCAACCATAATAGATTCGGAGACAAAAACTTTTCGTTTTCTGGCAATTGCGATCGCTTCATCGATGTTTTTTGCATACTGAAGAATCTCTCTTGTCACCAAAGAAATCGGTGTTTTTGCCGTCATCGGAATTTTAGATTTACCTGCATTAATTGTTACAGAAATCCCTTCTTTATTCATCCCTGAAACCACCCCAATCATTCCGGGCCAACTTACAGACAAATAAGGAATTCCATTTTCCGGCTCTACAAATTCAACTAATTTATTTTTGGCAAAATCATCACCTACATAAAAATCAAAATTTCTTCCGATCAACAGATTTCCGTCTTCCGAATTTTCGTTCCAAACTGCCAAAGAAGTGCAGCCCACCATCATCAGATCCTGCATAGCATGACCAATATCGTGAGCTCCGTGCAAATATAGAGTTCGTCGAAATTTTGGCGCAATAAAATTGTATTTATTTGATGAATATTGAGATAATCCGTACAACTCAGCCTGAAAATCATCACGAACGTTCAGGTACATTTTACGGTTGTACCATTTCAGAAAACCTCTCAAAAGATTCTGTTTAAACTTCGTCGGAACAAAACCTTCAACTTTTGAAAAGAAAATTTCTTCCTGTTTCTGCATTAAACTTTGCGTTAAAGCACCATTATTATAACCCAGCTGTAAAGGATTTCCTTTGATATACAATTCCCAAAGCTTTTGTTTATTCTTCGTTAAATAATTTTCATTAAAACTAAATGTAGAATCATTGATCTTCTGAACCTTTGGAATTTCCAAAGAATATTCTTGTACATCAGGAAGATACTTTATTGATTTTCTTACACCACAGGAAATCAGATTTAAAATTAAAATTAAATAAAGCACCAATCTATTTCTCATCATTGTTTATTTAAAACTTTAGTCAAACGCTCATCGATTAATTCTTTGCCCAAAATTTCTGCACAGGTATTGAAAGCACCAATTGTACAGCCCAAAATCCCATGCATATTGACCGATTGACCGGTAAGAAAAAGATTGTTAATTTTCGTACGTGGAGAAACCATCGTTTTCAGCGGATTTTCAGAGGTTTTAGAATAGCCATACATATTTCCTTCGAAACTACCGATATAATCACGATAAGAAAGCGGTGAAGAAGTGTAAATATTTTTGATTGAAGCTCTCAGATCAGGAAATTTCTTTTCTAAAGCATCAATCATTTTTTCTGCCTTTTCAAGCTTAAACTGTGCATATAACTTCCCTCTTTCATGCTCATCTGCAATTGTATTAAAGGTACTTTCCCATTCTTTCACCTCTTCAAAACTCATATAGGAAATCGCCGTTAAGCTTTCTGCAAATTCTGCGTTTTGTTTCGAAGGAGTTGAAGAAAGCATATATGTTTCTGGCCAGTGTTCTTTTTCGTATTTAAAAGCGCTCCAAACCAAATCTTTTGAAGAATAATGATAAATATTGTAATTGAAATTTTGAATTTCGTTTGGTTTTAAAACTAAATAAACACTGAAACATGATGAAACTGGTTGCCAACTTAAAATCCTGTTGACAAAAGATTTTTTCATTTTTTTTTCTCCGATCAACTTCATCATTGAACGAATTTCAATATTTGAAATGAATAGATTCGCGAAAAATTCTTTGCCGGAAGATGTTTTCACTCCTCTTAAAATTTCTTTTTCATCAAAAATCATTTCTGAGACTTCTGAATGCTTAAAAACATCAGCTCCATATTCTCTCAATTTCTTAATGAGCAATTTAGAAATCTGGCTTCCGCCTTTTACACATTTGTAAGCACTTTGGATGTAAGAATTCACAGTCAAAGCATGAACATAAAACGGCGTATTCTCAGAATCTCCGGCGTACAAAAAATTTGAACCTAATAAAACGGTCTGCAATTTTTTGTTTGAAGTGATGGATTCGATGAATCTTTTGGTATTTAAATGTAAAATTTCTTCGCTGTAATTATTTTTTCCAACCACATTATATCTTGGGAAATAATTGCAAATCTCCTGAATTTCCTGGCAATAGGTTTCTAAATTCTGTCGTTCATCAGGAAAAAACTTCACCAACTGGTCGACAAAATTTTTGTAGCCCTGTGCATGAGGATATTCTGTAGAATCGTCTCCGAATGTGATTTTATCATAGCCGTCGACTTCCATTTTCTGAAGCTCAAGGTCATTCATAATTTCCAGATAAGAAAAAAAATGATTAAGATTTTGTCCATCCGAAAGTCCGCCAATGTAGTGAACTCCCGTATCGAAGATGAGCTTATCTCTTGAAAAGGTCTGAAGATTTCCGCCATATTGGTTGCTTTTTTCTAAAACACAGACTTTTAAGCCCTCTTTCGCCAGAATTAATGCAGAAACGAGTCCTCCGAGGCCGCTGCCGATAACCAATATGTCGTAGTTTTTTTTCAAATTCTGATTATAGTTTTAATGGCAAAAGGTACAAAAGTTTATTAAACGTTTTCTATAAATTTTCTAGATTTAATCACAAGGTTCGCCAAGATTTTTTTGAATTGATTAGAAACATTTCCTGTTCTCAAAACCGTTTGCCCGAGTATGATCTTCGATTTCACTCAAAGATATTGGTTGCCATTTTTTTCTCTTTTATTAAATTTTGGATTGATTAATACTTACGCTACTAAACCTCACAGGTTTTAGAAACCTGTGAGGTTTGATGAATGACAAATTAAATTTATTTCCCACAGATTAAACCACGGATTTTTTCTCTTGATTCTTATACTTTTTACTTGACTCTTGAAAGATTGAATCTCTCGCAGCCCGACTTGAGTGGAGCTCTTTTTGTGAGGAGGCACGACGAGCAAAAAAAGCGGGAACGGAAGGCGGATACAGCTGCCCAAATAATGATTTAAAAATTAATCTACATCATCCCAGAAATCGAAGTAATTGAACCACTGAAGCGGATATTTTTTAATCATTGATTCAAGATTTTGAGTATAGGAGTTTAAAAGTCCCTGTGCATCTCGCTTTTTGATATTTTGAGCTACTCTTGCGTACAAATGATAATGAAGATTTTTTTCTTTCATCACATACACATAAACCACCGGAACGCCCAACCTGGAAGCAATCATGAAAGGTCCGGCCGGAAATTTTGCACTTTTTCCCAACAAATTTGCCTCAAGAAATTTTGAGCCTTCGAAATAACGGTCGCCAGTGAAACAGATAAGTTCGTTTTTAGACAAAGCTTTATTAATTTCAAAAATATGCGACATATCGTCTTTTACATATATGAATTTCATGTTGGTTGCCTTTACGGAAACGCTTTCGAGATATTCTTTGATGACAGTAACTTCCTGATCTGTTGTAATTAAATTAATCTGACAATCGAAATCAATGTCGGCGAAAAAATGTTCGGCAATTTCAAAATTTCCGATATGGGCACTGATAAGAACACCGCCTTTTTTTTCAGCTAAAAGATTACGGAGGTTTTCTATTCCGTCGAATTCGTAGGTGTATTTTTGTCTTAAACCTGCTGAAATCGCTGTTTTATCAATTAGTGTCTGCCCGAAAGTGAAGTAGCTTTTAAAAAGGGAAATTTTTGTTTTCCAAAAACCGTATCGGAGCCTTTTATGAAAGTAATAACAATAGTATTTGTTGCTGTTTTTTTCGAATAAAAAATAGTAGAAAGCAACGAAATATAGTACAAAATATGAGCTTCGGATTCCGATATTTCTAATGCACCAGACGAAAATCTGATACCCCAGAATGGTGCCTTTGGATTTACCTTTCCACTTGTTCATAAATTAGCTTGGTTTTAACGCAAAGTCCACTAAGATTTTTTTAAAATAATTGAAAATATTTTCGTTCGCAAAGACGTTTCACTCAGCAAAGGCTTAAAATTTAAAATAAAAATTATACGCTTTTTTCTGAAATTTTATTTTCGATTGTTGAATAGAAATCATCAAAAGTGATGATATTTTTAAAGTCTGCTTCGCCTAATTTTACTCCGAAATTAGATTCTATCACGACCACCATGTCAATATAATCTAAGCTGTCTAAGCCCAGAGTTGCTTTAAAATTTGCATCGTTGCTGATGTCGTCACCATCAACTTCAAATTCGTTTATCAAAAAATCATTAACTATTGTAATAATCTTCTCTCTTTCCATTTTTTTACTCAAATCTTTTAACAATTAATGCAGAATTGGTTCCGCCAAACCCAAAAGAATTCGACAAAAATACGTCAATTTTTTGATTTTTTGTCTCAGCAATAAGATTTATCATTTTTGCTTCTTCATCCGGGTTTTCTAAATTGATATTTGGAGCAACAAAATCGTTCTGCATCATCAGAATTGAATAGATGACCTCGCTTGCTCCTGCCATCCAACATTCGTGGCCGGTCATTGATTTTGTAGAACTCACAGGAACTTCACTTCCGAAAATCTCGTGAATTGCCTTTGCTTCATTGGCGTCACCAATTGGAGTGGAAGTTGCATGAGCATTGATATAATCGATATCTTTTGCCTGAAATCCTGATTGTTTCAAAGCTCTATTCATTGCCAAAGCCGGACCGTCGACGTTTGGTGTAGAAATATGTCCGCCGTTGGAAGAAAATCCGTAGCCAACGATTTCTGCAATAATATTTGCTCCTCTTTTCTGCGCTGATTCTAAACTTTCAACAATCAAAGAGGCAGCACCACCGCTCGGAATTAAGCCGTCTCTTTCAGAATCAAAGGGTCTTGAAGCTTTCTGCGGCTCATTTTCTCTTACTGAAAAAACGCCCAACCCGTCGAAACTTGCCATCGAATATTTATTGGTTTCCTGAGCACCACCGCAAACAATCATATCCTGAAATCCGTTTTTAATCATCATATAAGCCAGTCCCAAAGAATGAGAACCGCTTGCACAGGCTGCGCTGATGGTTAAATTAATTCCCCTTAATTTAAAGATCGTAGACAAATTCATGGTCACTGTGGAATTCATCGATTTAAAAATCGCTCCTGAACCCATCAATGTTGTATCTTTTTTTTCTCTCGCAATATCGATAGATTCTACGACGGCCTGAGAAACACTGTCGTTTCCATATAAAATTCCGACCTCGTTATGGTCTAAAAATTCCTGATCGATATTGGCTTGCTTTAAAGCATCCAATGTTGCAATGTAAGCATACTCGCTTTCTTCACCCATGCTTACACGCTGTCTTCTGTTGAGAAAGTTTTTCAAATCAGGTTTTGGGACAACTCCTGTTAACCCGGATCTGAAACCAAATTCTTTTCTGTTTTCGTCTAAAACAATCCCGGATTTACCTTGATACAGGGATTCTTTCACTTCCTCCAAAGAAGTTCCGATGCAGGAATAAATTCCCATTCCGGTAATGACTACCCTATTTTCCATTTTTTCAAATTTAACAATGTATCAATCTAACAATGTAACAATTTTAATGATTGGTAAATTGTTAGATTGATAAATTGGTACATTTTTTACGAATAAATTCCTCCGTTAATATTAATAATTTCTCCTGTGATGTACGAAGATTTTTTTGAGGCTAAAAATGCGACCAAATCTGCCACTTCTTCCGCTTCACCAAATCGGTTTGCGGGAATCATCGCCTTCAGTTCATCTTCGTTAAATTCCTTTGTCATATCTGTTTTGATAAAGCCCGGAGCAACCGCATTTACCGTAATATTTCTTTTAGCAACTTCCTGAGCCAAAGATTTTGTAGCACCAACCAAAGCGCCTTTTGCGGCTGAATAATTGGTTTGTCCAGCCGTTCCTTTTACTCCTGAAACCGAAACCATATTGATGATTCTGCCGTATTTATTTCTTAATAATTTCTGAATGAAGAAATTGGTAACATTATAAAAACCATTTAAACTCGTATTAATCACCGAGTTCCAGTCTTCACTCGGCATCCACATGAATAATCCGTCTCTTGTGATTCCGGCATTGTTGACAATCACCTCAACGATAGATTTTGGATTATTTTCCTGCCATTCGTTTAAAACTTTTTGAGTTTCTCCAGCATTTCCTACATCAAATTTCAGAATTTCTCCTGTAGAGCCCGATTCTTCAACTTTAGCTAAAGTTTCCTTTGCCGCAGCCTCGTTTGAAGTATAATTAATTAAAATATGATATTTTTTTTCTTCAGCCAGTTTTATACAGATCGCTCTCCCGATTCCTCGTGAACCTCCTGTTATGATTGCACATTTCATGTGTTTAGTTTTACGTTAAATTGTTGAATCCATTTAGGGTTCTGATTTTCATTTCCAACTTTTGTTTCTCATAGGTTTCACCTACAGCTATTGATATTGAACCCTTCGGGTTGGTTACAAATTATTTCTTCAAATAATCTTTTACATTCTGAATGTACGGATACATAATCATATCATCAGAAAACGCAGGAATAATCTTTCTTATTTCATCATACAATTCTTTTGTTTTTGATGAAATTTTATCCTGAAAACCAAGATATTCAATCGCCTGAACAATTGTAATCGCTTCAATCGACAGAACTTCAAAAGCATTTTCGATTACTTTTCTGCAAATTACGGCAGCATTCGTTCCCATACTCACAATATCCTGATTATCATTATTATTCGGAATACTGTGAACGTACATCGGATTCGACAGCATCTGACTCTCTGCTGTTGTAGAAGTTGCCGTAAACTGAACGCCCTGCATCCCAAAATTAAACCCTAATTTACCTAAATTCACAAATGGCGGCAAAATTTCGTTGATTTTTGAGTTTAAAAGATAGTTCAACTGTCTTTCAGCGAGCATTGTTAGTTTTGTAACCACAATTTTCAGTTTGTCCATTTCCAGAGAAATATAATCTCCGTGGAAATTTCCGCCGTGGTAAACATGTTTGTCTTCAACGTTAATAATTGGATTATCGTTTGCTGAATTGATTTCGTTTTCCAAAACTTTTTCAGTGAAATTTAAAGTGTCTAGTACAGGTCCTAAAATCTGGGGAACACATCTTATAGAATAATATTCCTGAACTTTTTCTTTAAAAACCTTTTCCTGCTCTTCAAAATGAGTATATAAATGATCGGCTCTTTTTCTGATTAACTTACTGTCGGACAAATGATTTCTCATCTTTTCAGCAATTTTCTGCTGTCCGATGTGAAGTTTTGTTCCATTTAAAGCTTCAGACAAATGATCATCGTAAGCCTGAACAATCTCGTTAATTGCACAAGATAATTTAATGGATATTTCGGTTAACTGATTGGCTTTATAAGCATTAACAATTCCAATTCCTGACATCACCGAAGTTCCGTTCATTAAAGCTAAACCTTCCCGAATTTCAACCTGAATTGGTTCTAAACCTTCCGATTCGAAAACTTCTTTTGTAGACTTTCTTTCGCCTTTATAGAAAACTTCTCCTTCTCCAATTAAGACTAAAGCCAAATGTGCCAACTGAACCAGATCTCCACTTGCACCAACGCCACCGTGTTCAAAAATAAGCGGTGTAACATCTCTGTTTATTAATTCTCTAAGTAAATTTACAACAGATTCATGAACGCCTGAATTTCCTAATGACAAGGTGTTTAATCTTGCCAACATACAAGCTTTCACCTCATCTGCCGGAAGCGGATTTCCGATACCTGAAGAGTGGCTTCTGATCAAATTATATTGTAACTGATGCGTATCTTCGTCACTTATTTTGAATTGAGCCATCGGTCCGAAACCTGTATTGACTCCATAAATTACTTTATTTCTTGAAAATTCTTTAAGAAAAGAAAAACTCTCATTCACCCTCTCGAGAAGTGAAGGGTCTAATTCTATGCTTTCGTTTTCGATAATAATTCTCTGAAAATCTTTCAGTTCTAAAAATTTATTTATTTTCATTAATTAAAGTAATAAGAGATAATTTTGTAAGATATAATTAATTGTCACTAATTTTGCGCAAAGATAAAAAGTTTTATTAAACAAATGGACAAAGAAATTGTTGATGTTTTGGTAATTGGAGCTGGACCTTCCGGATGCGTCTCTTCTGCTTATTTAAAGAAGAACAATATCAACGTGAAAGTGGTTGAAAAAACAAAATTTCCACGACTTGTAGTAGGCGAAAGTTTAATTCCAAGAGTGATGGATCATTTTGATGAGGCAGGGTTGTTTCCCGCTTTGGATAAAATGGGCTTTGAAAAGAAATTGGGAGCCCGGTTTATGAGAGGAAATGAGGTTTGCATTTTTGATTTCAGCAACAAATTCGGAGAAGGCTGGAACTGGACTTGGCAGGTTCCGAGAGCAGATTTTGATAATACTTTGGCTCAGGAAGTTATTAATAAAGGCATTGATCTTGAATTTGAAACTGAAGTAATAGGAATTGAATTTAATGGAACAGACTCTGTCACAACGGTAAAAAATAAAGACGGAAAAACTAAGGAAATTCATGCAAAATTTGTGATTGATTCCAGCGGTTACGGAAGAGTCTTACCGAGACTTTTAGATTTAGAAAAGCCTTCAAAATTGTCTCCACACTCTGCAATTTTTGCTCATTTGGAAGATATAAATCGTGAGGAAGGTGAGGAAGGAACTTTAATTTCATTTGACATTATTGAAACAGAAGTCTGGCTTTGGGTGATTCCTTTTTCTAACGGAAATACAAGCGTAGGAATTGTTGGCCCGACTGAATATATTGATAAACTATCTGAAAACGGAGACACCGCAGAAGCTCTGCGAAAAGCAATTTCTCTTTCTGATTATTATGTAAAACGTTTCGGGGATGTAGAATTTTTATTTGAACCAAAACATTTGAAAGATTATTCGTGCTCAGTAAAAAAATTATACGGTGACGGATTTGCTTTAACAGGAAACGCATCAGAATTTCTGGATCCGGTTTTCTCTTCGGGAATGGCTTTTGCCACCGAAGGCGGAATGACCGCAGCAAAGCTTGCAATAAAACAATTAAATGGTGAAAAGGTCGATTGGCAGACCGAATTTGCCGATTATATTTTATATGGAGTTGGCGTTTTTACAACCTATGTAAAAGAATGGTACACCGGGAATCTTCAGGAATTATTCTTCCATCAACCGGAAAATCCTGATGTAAAAAGGAAAATCTGTGCAGTTTTGGCGGGTTATGTCTGGAACAAAAAAAATACTTTTGTGAGAATCCATGATACTGCAATAAAAAATCTTGCGGAATTCATTAAAACAGAAAAAATACAATCATAAAAATATTATTCTCCCGCTTTTTCATCTTTTAACAAAAGCTGTTTAATACATGCCAAAAATATAAATCTTTTACAATCAGTAAGTAAATTAGATTCTATTAGGATAAATTAATGGTATTCAGTAACTTATAATATATTTTCTAGGAATTCAACTAAGCACAAAAATACCAGTCAAGGTTATAAAAAATACAGATTTATGTTAAGTTTTAAAGCAAAATTTTTCAACAAAAGTTAACAAAGCACAGTTTCAACTCATCTCCATGACGATTATTGGTTTATGCAAAGTGAAAACAGTCGATTATTTGCCATTAGCCAATGTTTCGACGGCAATGCTTTAGTAAAGAGTTTTATGAGCCGGATACAACGCTTTATGGCAGGTTGAAATGTTTTTCATGGCTTTTAAAAATAGTGGATTTAATGTAGAAAACACACACGTCACAGATCAAAAGAGACTCGAAAAACTATTCATGATCGTAATGATTGCCTTAGTTTGGTGCTATAAAATTGGTGACTATATCAATGAAAACATGAGGCAGTCAAAAATAGTTGTTAATTTCTTGGGGAAAGCAAAACGGTAAGCGTCGTTTTAAATGTAAGAATTGCGGCATTTATTTTACTTCAGAGAATAAATCTGTAAGCCTGAAAAACAAAGAAATTTGGTTCAGAAAATGGATTGTCGGAAAGCAGACTTATGAGCAGATTTCAGCAGAATCAGGATATTCGGTAAGTACTCTTCAGCGGTATTTTAATGTGATGCTTGAAAACGCTCCCAAGCTCTGTTACAGCCAGAACAAGGAAGTTTTTTGCTAATAGATGGGACTTACTTTTCGAAGAAAAAGTTTATCCAATGGTATCTTTTTTATAAAAATATAAAGTCGTAAAAGGTTTTTTTAAGCCATAGAGCTCTTCCAATAATTTGCAAAAAATGGATGGCAAAAGCCATCCTCTAAACTATTGTTTACAGCGCTGATCGTATTTTTGGTAAAGAACTGCGTTCGTAATCTTCGTAAAGCATTCGCTTTATCTCAATTATTCCTCAGCATTGCTTACTTCCTTTTCCAATCAACCGTTAAATATTACGAATTATTTTAGAAAAAACACCAACTATTTTTGACCACATTATCCTTTTCAATGAGAACATTTGTAAATCGGTACAAAATCAAAAAGTAATTTAAGATCTTACTCTTATTTATATTTGACAGCCTTATCTAATTCTATAGGATTATAATTTTTCGCTATTTGAAGCTGATAATCTTTTTTAATACTTTTGAGTCCTTCCAAACTACTAATGTGTTTATCAAATATAGTTAATCCCCAAGTTCCTTCTTTCATTGCATAATATTCACTGAATGGATTATTATAATTATTAATTAATATTTTTTGAAATTGTTTTAATGTAATCGATATTGGATTCATTCCTAAATTAGTTTCAACAATATTGGAAGTATCATATTCTGATAAACTTTTATTTATAGAAACTAGTTTATAATTAAAATTATCTTTAGAATCCTTTACTTCAAATATTAATCCCGGCAGTCCTCTAAATTTGTAAGGACCTTCTGAAACGGGTATTTCAGTAGAAAACCAGGCTATCCATTTTCGTCCTCCCCATTTAGCTTCTGCTTTTTGTAACTTATGATTATCTGATAATTTTGTGTCTGATAATATTTCCCAGTGGATATCATCTGTAGTAGGATAATTATAATATTTATCTGCTACATTCACAAAATTTTCGTTTACAAACAAGCCCGTTTTTCTTTTCACAACTTGTTGTATAGGAAAGCCGTATGAAATAATAGCTCTACTTCTTACCAAGGAATCCAACTTGATTAACTTTTTATAATAAAATTTTGAGTAATCTTTTTGTATATCAAGAACCATCTCAATATTTTCACTATAATTTTTTAATGAATCTAATTTGTAATTAAAATCATATATAACCCTATACTCCTGAGAATAAGAATATTGGATTAAGAAAAAGAAAAAAAGAAAATATTTATTCATTGATAGATGCTAACATGATGATTGTGCCATACTCTCCATCTAAATTCTTCAATTCATTTATCAAAAGTTTTTAAGATTTTTCGTAGTAGCATTATTAATTATTTCAAAACTAATAAATAAAGCTGAAGCAAATATAAAATCCTTCGCGATTTTATTATGAATTTTTGCTAATAATTGTGGTATATAACAATTATTTGAATACAATAAATCTACAATCAAAAATTATTGTAAAATTCAGATTACTGAAAATTCGTCAAACAAAAAACCGCTCAGAAGTCCGAGCGGTTTTTTTATATATCTGTAAGAATATTATTCTCCAGCTTTTTCTTCAGTAGAATCTGTTGATTCAGCTTTAGCTTCTTCAACTTTTTCTTCTGCTACAGGAGCTGCTTCAACAGCTACTTTTGCAGTAGTAGACCTTCTACTTCTTCTTGTCGTCTTTTTCTCCTCAGCATTAGGATTGTAAAGTTCGTTGAAATCAACTAGCTCGATAAGAGCCATGTCTGCAGCATCACCTTGTCTGAAGCCAGTCTTGATGATTCTTGTATATCCACCGTTTCTTTCTGCGATTTTAGGAGCTACTGTTCTGAAAAGTTCAGTAACTGCTTCTTTACTTTGAAGATATGCAAAAACAATTCTTCTATTGTGTGTAGTATCTTCTTTTGCCTTTGTTAATAAAGGTTCAACATATACTCTTAAAGCTTTCGCTTTAGCTACAGTAGTGTTGATTCTTTTATGCTCAATTAGAGAACAAGCCATATTAGAAAGTAAAGCGCTTCTGTGCGAAGACGTTCTTCCTAAGTGATTGAATTTTTTACCGTGTCTCATTATTATTTAATTATCAGCGTCTAATTTATATTTTGCAACGTCGAAACCGAAGTTAAGACCTTTTGAATGCACCAATTCTTCTAGTTCTGTCAAAGATTTTTTACCAAAATTTCTGAATTTCATCAAATCAGACTTACTGTAAGAAACAAGCTCGCCCAGAGTTTCTACTTCAGCTGCTTTCAGACAGTTTAAGGCTCTTACAGAAAGATCCATATCTGCTAATTTAGACTTTAGTAGTTGTCTTGTGTGAAGTGTTTCTTCATCGTACTGGATAGATGCTTTCACCGCTTCAGTCTCCAAGGTGATTCTCTCATCAGAGAATAACATGAAGTGATAAATTAATATCTTAGAAGCTTCTGTTAAAGCGTTCTGAGGGCTGATTGAGCCATCTGTTTCTATATCTAATACAAGTTTTTCGTAGTCTGTTTTTTGCTCTACACGGTAATTTTCAATACTATATTGTACTTTTTTGATCGGCGTAAAGATAGAGTCGATAGCAATAGTTCCTACAGGAGCATTGTTTGACTTGTTTTGTTCAGAAGGCACATACCCTCTTCCCTTTTCTATGTTGAACGTAATTTCAAAAGTAACATCAGAGTTTAGGTTACAGATCATTAAATCTGGATTCAAGATTTCAAATCCGTTAATAGACTTTCCTAAATCTCCAGCAGTAATTATAGTTTGACCAGAAACTTTAGCAATAACCTGCTCTGAAGCCTGGTTTTCTGCTGTAGCTTTAAGTCTTACCTGCTTAAGGTTAAGAATAATTTCGGTAACGTCTTCTATTACTCCTGGGATAGTTGAAAATTCGTGCTCTACACCTTCTATTTTGATAGATGAAATAGCGTATCCTTCCAGAGAAGAAAGTAACACTCTTCTCAAAGCATTACCGATTGTAAGCCCGAAACCTGGTTCTAAAGGACGAAATTCGAATTGACCTTTAAATTCATCAGAGTTAAGTAGAATTACTTTATCGGGTTTTATGAATTGTAAAATTGCCATATTGTTGGGTTGAGCAAAAAATTGATTAAAAAATTATTTAGAGTAAAGTTCGACGATAAGCTGTTCCTTGATGTCTTCCGGAATTTGGATTCTTTCAGGAGCAGAAATGAAGGTACCTTCTTTTTTCTCGTCGTTGAATTGTAACCACTCATAGTTTGCTTTTGATGCCAAAGCATCAGCGACTACTTCAAGAGACTTAGATTTTTCTCTTACAGCGATTACATCACCAGCTTTTACTAAATAAGATGGAATGTTAAGAATCTCACCATTCACAGTGATGTGTCTGTGAGAAGTTAACTGTCTTGCTCCAGATCTTGTTTTAGCAAAACCCAATCTGTAAACAACGTTATCCAATCTTGATTCGCAAAGCTGTAATAGAACTTCACCAGTTACACCTTTACTTCTGTGTGCTTTTTCGAATAAGTTAGCAAATTGTCTTTCTAAAATACCGTAAGTATATTTAGCTTTCTGCTTTTCCATCAACTGGACAGCATATTCAGATTTCTTTGCTCCTCTTCTTTTGTTAGGACCGTGTTGTCCTGGCGGTTGGTTTTTTCTTTTCTCGAAGTTTTTATCATCTCCGTAGATTGCAGCACCAAACTTTCTAGCAATCTTAGTTTTAGGTCCAATATATCTTGCCATAATGGGTAAATTCTAAAAATTAAACTCTTCTTCTTTTCGGTGGTCTACATCCATTGTGTGGCATTGGAGTAACATCGATAATTTCGCTTACTTCGATACCTGAATTGTGAATAGTTCTGATAGCAGATTCTCTACCTGCACCAGGACCTTTCACATACACCTTTACTCTTCTAAGACCAGCTTCGTGAGCTACAGTAGAGCAATTTTCTGCTGCCATTTGAGCAGCAAAAGGAGTGTTCTTTTTAGAACCTCTGAAACCCATTTTACCGGCAGATGCCCAAGAGATAACTTCTCCGCTTTTATTTGTTAAAGAAATGATGATGTTATTGAAAGAAGCCTGAATATGCGCTTCACCAATAGCTTCAACTTTTACTTTTCTTTTTTTAACTACTTTAGTTTGTTTTGCCATAATTCCTAACGATTATTTACTTGCTTTTTTCTTGTTAGCAACTGTTTTTCTCTTTCCTTTACGGGTTCTAGAGTTGTTTTTCGTTCTCTGGCCTCTTAAAGGTAGTCCTAGTCTGTGACGTATTCCTCGTTGGCATCCTATGTCCATTAATCTCTTAATGTTCAATTGCACTTCAGATCTAAGCTCTCCTTCCACTTTAATGTTCTCTGAGATATACGTTCTGATTGCAGCCAATTCATCGTCATTCCATTCGTTGACTTTCTTGTCTTCGCTGATACCGGCAGCCTTAAGGATTTCAGAAGATGTACTTCTTCCAACTCCGTAGATATAAGTTAAACCGATAACACCTCTTTTGTTTTTTGGTAAATCAATACCTGAAATTCTCGCCATAATTTAGCCTTGTCTTTGTTTAAATTTTGGGTTTTTCTTGTTGATTACAAATAGAACGCCTTTTCTGCGTACGATTTTGCAATCAGCACTTCTTTTTTTAATTGATGCTCTAACTTTCATTTGAAATATTTATATTATTTTTAACAATAGCCAAATGGAGATCAGAAGATTCCATTTGGCATTTGTTTAATATCTAAATGTAATTCTCCCCTTCGAAAGATCGTAAGGAGACATTTCTAATTTTACCTTATCACCAGGTAATAGTTTAATATAATGCATACGCATTTTACCAGAGATATGAGCAATAAGAATATGCCCATTTTCCAGCTCTACACGGAACTGCGCATTCGAAAGTGCTTCCGTAATAACGCCATCCTGCTCGATATGTTTCTGTTTTGCCATAAATTAATATCCAGTCGATCTTGATAATTTAGACTGCATTAAGCCATCATAATGATGATTCAGCAGATAAGTGTTAATCTGTTGAACCGTATCTAATACTACCCCAACCATAATTAGCAATGAAGTTCCCCCGAAAAATAGGGCGAACGCATCTGTCTGAACAAGACTTCCATGCACTATTGCCGGAAGGACTGCAAAGATAGATAAAAATATTGCACCTGGCAAGGTAATTTTTGATAAAATATCATCCAAATAATCAGCAGTCTCCTTACCGGGTCTTACTTTAGGTACCAAACCTCCGTTTCTCTTTAAATCATCGGCCATTTGGTTTACCGGAATTGTAATTGCGGTATAGAAAAATGAAAAGATAATAATCAGTAATGCAAACAATACATTGTATTGCCAGCTGAAAACATTTTTGAAACCAGCAAGAAAAGTATTAGACTCATCAAATTTTGTCAGTAAACCAGGTACAAACATCAATGCCTGAGCAAAGATAATCGGCATTACACCAGCTGCGTTTACTTTTAATGGAATCCACTGTCTTGCTCCCTGCATAAGATTTTTATTTACACCTCCTCTTGCCTGAGCTCTGCTTACATACTGAATAGGAATTTTCCTTACCGCAACAGATAATACTACTGCTAAAAGAACTACCAACATCCAGAATATTACTTCAACAAGAATCATGATTGAACCCAATCCTCCTTTTCCGTTTTGTACTGCGATTTCCTGTACGAATGCTTCTGGTAATCTAGATAAAATACCTACCATAATAAGGATAGAAATACCATTTCCAATACCTTTATCGGTAATTTTTTCACCTAACCACATTGCAAATACAGAACCTGCCACCAAGATTACAATACTTGGCAACCAGAACATAATTGAATTAGGATCTACAAAATATGCAGACTGGAACTGAGCGTAAGGTAAGAACAACTGAGTAATAGAAGTTAAATAAGACGGTGCCTGTACAAGACAAACTCCGATTGTTAACCATCTAGTAATTTGATTCAATGTATTTCTACCAGATTCTCCGTCTTTTTGAAGTTTCTGAAGATAAGGGATAGCCATCCCCATCAACTGAACAATAATAGAAGCTGAAATGTAAGGCATAATCCCTAACGCCATTACAGAAGCGTGGCTGAAAGCTCCTCCTGTAAATGACGAAAGCAAGCCAAGGAGACCTGCTCCTTGCTTGTTACCGCCTTGATTTTTATAATGCTCTAAGAGATCACCTACTTCTGCAAGGTTAATTGCGGGAAGTGAGATGAAAGATGCGAATCTATACACAAGGATAATACCCAAAGTAAAGAGAATTTTATCTCTAAGTTCTTTAAGTCTCCAAATATTTTTGAGGGTTTGTATAAATTCTTTCATTAGTAATTATTATAAAGTAATTGCTTGACCACCTGCTTTAGCAATAAGCTCCTGAGCAGATTTAGTGAATTTGTCAGCTGTAATTGAAACCGCAGATTTCAATTCTCCTCTACCCATAATTTTCACTAATTCGTTTTTAGTAGCTAAACCGTATTGTACCAAAACTTCTTTTGTAATATCTCCTGTTACAGATTTATTTTCAATTAAAATTTGGATATCATCTAAGTTGATCGCTCTAAATTCTTTTCTGTTTACGTTTTTGAAACCAAACTTAGGTAGTCTTCTTTGTAAAGGCATCTGTCCACCTTCGAAACCGATTTTCTGAGAATAACCAGCTCTAGCTTTTTGACCTTTATGACCTTTTGTAGAAGTACCTCCTTTTCCACTACCTTGTCCTCTACCAATTCTTTTTGAACTAAATGTAGAACCTGCAGCAGGCTTTATGTTGTTTAAATTCATTTTAAAATTATTTTAAAAATTATTTTTGAACTTCAAGTAAGTGGCTCACTGCAGCTATCATTCCTAAAATAGAAGGTGTAGCTTCGTGCTCGATAACTTGGTGAAGTTTCTTAAATCCTAATGCTTCAAGCGTTCTCTTTTGGGTTTTTGTTCTACCAATAGCGCTTCTTACTTGCTTTACTTTAATTGTTGCCATTGTTTATTTATTAACCGTTAAACACTTTAGTTAGAGAAACTCCTCTCATTCTTGCAATTTCTTCTGGTCTTCTGATGTCTAACAATGCTTTGAAAGTTGCCTTTACCACATTGTGAGGGTTTGAAGATCCTTTAGATTTTGAAAGGATATCGTGAACACCAGCAGACTCAAGTACCGCTCTTACCGCACCACCTGCGATAAGCCCTGTACCGTGAGAAGCAGGTCTCAAGAAGATATCTGCACCACCGTATCTAGCTGAAGTCTGGTGAGGAATTGTATGGTTCATTACAGGAACTTTTACTAAGTTTTTCTTAGCGTCTTCTACCGCTTTAGCGATAGCAGAAGCAACTTCCTTAGATTTTCCTAAACCAAAACCGATAGTTCCAGCTTCGTCTCCTACAACAACAATTGCAGAAAATCCGAAAGCTCTACCTCCTTTGGTTACTTTTGTTACTCTATTTACAGCAACGAGACGATCTTTAAGTTCTAATCCTCCCGGTTTTACTCTTTCTATATTATCTAGTCCTAACATATTTCCGAAATTTAATGATTAGAATTTAAGTCCTCCTTCTCTCGCTCCGTCCGCTAAAGCTTTCACTCTACCGTGGTAAACGAATCCGTTTCTGTCAAATACAATATTTTCAATTCCTGCAGCAAGAGCTTTAGCAGCGATTGCTTTACCTACAGCAGCAGAAACTTCACTTTTTGTTCCGTTAGCATCTGCTCCTTTCTCTCTGGAAGAAGCTGAAGCTAAAGTTTTTCCGTCTTTATCGTTGATTAACTGAGCGTAAATTTCCTTATTACTCTTGTATACAGATAATCTTGGCAAATCAGCAGATCCAGAGATTTTTCCTCTTACTCTTCTTTTGATTCTTATTCTTTTTTCTAATTTACTTAGTGCCATTTTCTTAAATTTTATTAAGCAGATTTACCAGCTTTACGTCTAACAATTTCTCCTACGAATTTCACACCTTTTCCTTTGTAAGGTTCAGGTTTTCTGAAAGATCTGATCTTTGCAGCTACCATCCCTAGAAGTTGGTTATCATGAGACGTTAAAGTAATAATTGGGTTTTTACCTTTTTCAGTCAATGTATCAACTTTCACTTCGTTTGGAAGTTCTAAAACGATACCGTGAGAGAATCCTAAAGCCAACTCAAGTTTTTGACCTGTGTGAGAAGCTCTGTATCCTACCCCTACTAATTCCAGTTTCTTTTCGAAACCTGTATTTACACCAAGGATCATATTTGCGATCAACGCTCTGTATAATCCGTGAAGTGCTCTGTGTTGTTTAGCATCAGATGGTCTGTTAACAGTTAACTGACCGTCATTTTGCTCAATAGTAATTCCTTCTGTAAGCTCCTGAGAAAGTTCTCCTTTAGGACCTTTTACTGTAACTACACCTTCTTTTTCAGAAACTGTAATACCAGCGGGAATTGTTATAATTGCTTTACCAATTCTTGACATTTTCCTTTGATTAAAAATTAATAAACATAGCAGATTACTTCACCGCCTACTTTTTCTTCTCTAGCTTTCTTGTCAGTCATTACTCCTTTAGAAGTAGAGATGATAGAAATACCCAAACCGTTCAGTACTCTTGGAAGTTCACCTGAACCTTTGTACTGTCTCAAACCTGGTCTAGAAGCTCTTTGGATAGATTTAATAGCTGGTTTGTTAGTTTGCTTGTCGTACTTCAAAGCGATTTTGATGTTTCCTTGAACAGCGCTATCTTCAAACTTGTAGTTTAAGATATACCCTTGATCAAATAAAATCTTTGTAATCTCCTTTTTGATTTTCGATGCAGGAATTTCCACCACTTTGTGGCCTGCGCTTTGTGCGTTCCTTACTCTAGTCAGGAAATCTGAAATTGGATCTGTTACCATTTCTTTGTTTTAAATTATTGGTTAAAGAACAATCAGTATTGAAGAGACTTGAAGATTAAAATATCAGACTTCAGAAAATCTTAGGTCTGATATTTATTTCTTTAGTTTCCCGACAACTTAATTGTCCCGATTTTTTTAATGAGTAATTAAAATTACCAGCTTGCTTTTTTAACTCCCGGGATAAGACCGTTGTTTGCCATTTCTCTGAAAGTTACTCTGGAAATACCAAACGTTCTCATGTATCCTCTTGGTCTACCTGTTAATTTACATCTGTTGTGTAATCTTACAGGAGAAGCATTTTTCGGTAATTTTTGAAGTCCTTCATAATCACCTGCTTCTTTTAAAGCTTTTCTTTTTTCAGCGTATTTAGCTACAGTAGCTTCTCTTTTGCGCTCACGCGCTTTCATTGATTCTTTAGCCATTTCTTAGTTCTTTTTGAACGGTAAACCGAAGTGAGTTAATAATGATTTCGCTTCTTTATCTGTTTTCGCAGTAGTAACGAAAGTAATGTCCATCCCCTGGATTTTCTTTACTTTGTCGATTACGATCTCAGGGAAGATAATCTGCTCAGTAATACCTAAGTTATAGTTTCCTCTACCGTCAAAACCGTCTGCTTTGATACCAGAAAAATCTCTGATACGTGGCAAAGCAGAAGCTGTAAGTCTGTCTAAGAATTCGTACATTTTGTTTGCTCTAAGAGTTACCTTAGCACCTACAGGCATACCTTTTCTTAATTTGAAAGCAGCTTCATCTTTCTTAGAGATCGTACCAACAGCCTTTTGACCGGTGATATTTGTAAGTTCTTCTACAGCATAATCGATGATTTTTTTATCAGCAGTAGCGTCTCCTAAACCTTGAGATAAAATAATTTTCTCAAGTCTTGGTACCTGCATTACTGATTTGTAACCAAATTCTTCCATCATTGCTGGAACAATTGTTTCTTTATATGCTTTTTTGGGTCTTGCTATAAATTCCATGTGTTATTTAATTATAAAGTTTCACCCGTTTTTTTGTTGATTCTTACTTTCTTATCTCCTTCGATTTTGTAACCGATTTTGATTGCTTTTCCGTCTTTACCAACTAAAGCTACGTTTGAGATATGGATAGAAGCTTCCTTTTCAGTAATTCCTCCTTGAGGATTTGAAGCTGAAGGCTTAACGTGTTTTTTAACGATGTTAAGTCCTGCAACGATTACTCTAGGATCTCTTCCTTCTTTTTTGATCACTTCAATAACTTCACCTGTGCTACCTTTAAGACCTTGCTTACCTGTAGTTACGATTACGTTATCTCCTCTTTTTATTTTTAACTTTGACATTTTCTTTTAAAAATTTTAAAAATTAAAGTACTTCAGGAGCTAATGAAATGATTTTCATATATTCTTTGTCTCTCAACTCACGAGCAACCGGTCCGAAAACACGTGTTCCTCTCATTTCTCCTCCAGCGTTTAGTAATACACAAGCATTGTCTTCGAATTTGATGTATGAACCATCTTTTCTTCTCACTGCTTTTTTAGTTCTTACTACAACTGCTTTAGATACCTGACCTTTTTTTGCGTTTCCTGATGGTGTAGAATCTTTAATAGTAACTACGATTTTATCACCAACTGAAGCATATCTTCTTCTGGTTCCTCCCAGAACTCTGATAACCAATACTTCTTTAGCACCTGTGTTATCAGCAACTTTTAATCTTGATTCTGTTTGTAACATGATTACTTAGCTTTTTCAATGATTCTTACTAATCTCCATCTCTTACTCTTGCTCAAAGGTCTAGTTTCAGAAATTAAAACTGTATCTCCTTCGTTGCATTCGTTGTTTTCGTCGTGTGCCGTATATTTTTTCGTTTTCAAAACGAATTTACCGTACATCGGGTGTTTTACTCTCGTAGTTTCGCTAACAACAATAGTTTTTTCCATTTTATTACTGGAAACCACTCCGATTCTTTCTTTTCTTAAATTTCTATCCATTGTAAAAAGGAATATTATTGTTTGTTAGTTAACTCAGTGTTTAATCTTGCGATTGTCTTTCTCAAATCTCTGATTTGGATCGGGTTTTCAAGTGGGCTGATTTTGTGAGCCAATTTCATTTTTGAAAATTGAGCTTTAGCTTCAGTCAATTTAGCTTGAACATCTTCCGCGCTTAGATTTTTAATTTCAGCTTGTTTCATTGTATTCAGAGATTAAAGAGGTTTAACAAAATCGTTAGCAACTACAAATTTAGTCGTAACTGGTAATTTCTGTGCAGCAAGTCTTAATGCTTCTTTAGCGATTTCGTAAGATACGCCTCCGATTTCGAACATAATTTTACCTGGTTTCACTACAGCTACCCAATATTCTACAGCACCTTTACCTTTACCCATCCTTACTTCGGCTGGTTTTTTAGTAATAGGCTTATCCGGGAATATTTTGATCCATAGCTGACCTTCTCTCTTCATATATCTTGTCGCAGCGATACGAGCAGCTTCGATTTGTCTTGCAGTGATCCAAGCACCTTCGTTAGCTTTGATTCCGAAAGTTCCATAAGCAAGTTGATTACCTCTCTGAGCAATCCCCTTCATTTTCATCTTATGAACTCTACGGAATTTGGTTCTTTTTGGTTGTAACATAATTTTAAATTTTAGATTTTAGAATTTAGATTTTAAAAAAGTAACGGTCATTTAAAAACTATCCTCTAAAATTTTATTAATTATTTTTTTTATCTCTTGAAGGTCTTCTGTTATCTCTGTCTCCTCCTCTTTCACGATCTCTGTTTCCACCACCTGAAGGACCACCTTTCTTCTGTTGTCCTACTAATGGCATAAGATCTCTCTTACCGTAAACTTCTCCTTTCATGATCCAAACTTTTACTCCTAATTTACCGTATTGAGTTAAAGCTTCACCGATATGATAATCGATGTCTGCTCTGAAAGTAGACAATGGGATTCTTCCGTCTTTGAAAGACTCAGATCTTGCCATTTCAGCACCGTTCAATCTACCAGAGATTTGAACTTTGATACCTTCAGCCCCCATTCTCATTGTAGAAGCGATAGCCATCTTTACAGCTCTTCTGTAAGAGATTCTGTTTTCGATTTGCTTAGCGATACTGTCTGCAACTAATACTGCATCAAGCTCAGGTCTTTTGATTTCGAAGATGTTGATTTGAATATCCTTTTTTGTAAGTTTCTTCAATTCTTCTTTCAACTTGTCAACTTCCTGACCTCCTTTACCGATGATTAATCCCGGTCTAGCAGTAGTGATTGTTACAGTTACTAATTTAAGTGTTCTTTCAATATAAATTTTTGAAATTCCACCTTTAGATAATCTTGCTTCAAGGTATCTTCTGATTTTGTAATCTTCAGCGATTCTATCACCGTAGTTTTTACCGCCAAACCAGTTAGAATCCCATCCTCTGATGATACCTAATCTGTTACCAATTGGATTTGTCTTCTGTCCCATACCTTGAATTAATTTTCTTTTGTACCTAAGATTAGTGTAATGTGGTTTGATCTTTTTCTGATTCTGTACCCTCTACCTTGTGGAGCTGGTCTTAGTCTCTTCAATTGTCTTGCACTGTCTACAAAAATTTCTTTAACGATAAGGTTTGCTTCTTCAATATCAGCACCTTCGTTTTTAGACTGCCAGTTTGCCATTGCAGAAAGTAATACTTTCTCCAATTTGTTTGACGCGTCTTTTTTTGAATATTTTAGAATGCTTAAAGCTTTATCTACTTCTACTCCTCTGATGATATCAGCTACTAATCTCATTTTTCTTGGAGAAGACGGGCAATCATTGTGTAACGCTTTCGCTACATCTTGATTTGTTAATTTACGTGCTAATGCACTTTCTCTTTTTCTTGATCCCATGATTATCTGCTACCTTTGTTTTTGTTACCACCATGACCTCTGAAAGATCTTGTTGGAGAAAATTCGCCTAACTTGTGACCTACCATGTTTTCTGTAACATAAACCGGGATAAAAGATTTCCCGTTGTGTACAGCAATAGTTTGTCCTACGAAGTCCGGAGAGATCATCGATGCTCTAGACCAAGTTTTGATAACTGTTTTTTTACCAGCTTCCACATTTGCCTGAACCTTCTTATCTAAAGTATGATGAATGAATGGTCCTTTTTTAAGTGATCTTGCCATAATTATTTTCTTTTAGATACGATGTAACGGTTAGACACTTTGTTTTTCTTTCTAGTTTTATACCCTTTAGACGGCATACCGTTTCTAGATCTTGGGTGACCTCCAGAAGAACGTCCTTCACCACCTCCCATTGGGTGATCTACAGGGTTCATTACTACCGGTCTTGTTCTTGGTCTTCTACCTAACCATCTGCTTCTACCAGCTTTACCTGACACAGTTAACTGGTGGTCAGAGTTAGAAACAGATCCAATCATTGCGAAACATTCAGTAAGGATCATTCTAGATTCTCCTGAAGGCAACTTGATGATTGCATATTTTCCGTCTCTTGAAGTCAATTGAGCTGAAGAACCAGCACTTCTTGCTAAAATAGCACCTTGGCCAGGCTTCATTTCAACACAAGAAATTACAGTACCCAAAGGAATATTTTTCAATTTCATTGCGTTACCTACATTAGGCTCTACGCTTTCACCTGAAATAATTTTTTGGTCAACTTTGATTCCGTTTGGAGCGATGATATATCTCTTCTCTCCGTCTGCGTATTCAACTAAAGCGATGAAAGCAGTTCTGTTTGGATCGTATTCTACAGTTTTTACCGTTGCTTCAACATCATGCTTGTTTCTTTTGAAGTCGATAATTCTGTATTTCTTTTTGTGTCCACCTCCGGTGTAACGCATGGTCATTTTACCAGTTTGGTTACGTCCACCTGACTTTTTAATACCAACTGTAAGAGATTTCTCTGGTTTGTTGGTAGTAATTTCCTCAAAATTATTTACAATTCTGAATCTCTGTCCTGGGGTGATAGGTTTTAATTTTCTAACAGACATTACTATTATTTATAATTAATAATTAATTTACAGCAAAGATGTCGATTACTTCTCCTTCAGCAAGAGTGATAACCGCCTTTTTCAATTTGTTTGTCTTTCCTACTTGAAGACCTTTTTTAGTGTATTTCGAAGAAACTTTAGGAGCATAAATCATTGTTCTAACGTCTGCTACTTTTACACCATAAGCTTGCTCAATTGCATTTTTAATCTGGATTTTATTCGCCTTAGGTTGTACTAAGAAAGAATAAGCACCTCTTAAATCTGTAAGATAGTTTGCTTTTTCTGAAATAACTGGTTTAATAATTAGTGACATGATTTATTTCTTTAAATTTTCCTGGAATTTTTCAACTGCACCTTCTAAGAAAACGATCTCACCTGCATTAATTAAGTCATAAGAAGAAATTTCGTTGAATTTCATCACTTTAGTCTTAGGTAAGTTTCTTGAAGATAAATACACATTCTTGTTTGTTTCAGGAAGAATGAATAAAGATTTCTTATCGCTCAATGCCAATGCATTTAAGATAGTGACGAAATCTTTAGTTTTAGGAGCAGCAATGCTCAATCCTTCAACAATTCTGATACTGTTGTCTCTCATTTTCTGAGAAAGAACAGATTTTTTAGCTAATCTCTTAAGAGCTTTGTTCAATTTGAATCTGTAGTCTCTTGGCTTAGGACCGAATACTCTACCTCCACCTCTGAATGTAGGAGATTTAATATCACCGTATCTAGCAGAACCAGATCCTTTTTGCTTCTTAAGTTTTTTAGTAGAAGCAGTAATTTCGCTTCTTTCTTTTGATTTATGAGTACCTTGACGCTGTGCAGCAAGATATTGTTTTACTTCTAAGTAAACCGCGTGCTTATTTGGCTCAATTCCGAATACTGTTTCGTCTAGAGTTACTTTTTTTCCGGTTTCTTTTCCTGATGTATTTAATATTACTAGTTCCATTTTCTGATAATTACATAAGAATTTTTAGCTCCCGGAACAGCACCTTTTACTACTAAAAGATTTTGTTCTTGATCCACTTTTAATACCTGAAGGTTTTGTACAGTTACCTGCTTACCTCCCATTCTACCTGCCATTCTCATCCCCTTGAATACTCTAGAAGGATCTGATCCCGCACCGATTGAACCCGGAGCTCTTAATCTGTTGTGCTGACCGTGAGTAGCTTGCATTACACCTCCAAATCCGTGTCTTTTAACAACACCCTGGAAACCTTTACCTTTTGAAGTTCCTGTTACGTCAACAAATTCACCTTCAGCGAATAAATCAACTTTTACTTCTTCTCCTACTTTCACTTCGTCTACGAACTCTCTGTAGAATTCTACCAACTTAGCTTTAGGAGTTGAACCAGCCTTTTTAAAATGACCAGCTAACGCTTTACCAACGTTCTTTTCACTCTTGTCATCGAAACCTAACTGAACAGATTTGTACCCGTCCTTTTCAATGGTTCTGACCTGTAAAACTGAGCAAGGACCTGCCTGAATAACGGTACACGGCATATTTTTGCCGTTTTCGTCAAACAGAGAAGTCATCCCAATTTTTTTTCCAATAATACCTGACATTATTTATATAATATGTTATAAAATTTTCTTGTATTCACTTTCATTTTTCGGGTTCTCAAATAATTACCAAGTTTGAATTGGGCATATTCCTCCCCTAAAATGAGTGTGCAAATGTATGAATAAAATTTAATTTGACAAATATTTACTGCAAAATATTTTGATTTTTAATCATTTAGCAAATGGGCATCACTTTTTGATTAAATTTCTTTTAAATAATTTTTTAATTTCGAGCAAAAAGGAATATGAGAGCTCATTTTTTTCCTTCCTGTAATTTTAGATATAAAAAAAAGGAAATGCACATTTTGACTTTCTTAACACCAATAAACTCACCAGAAAAGAGAAATCAATATTAGAATACCTGTTGTGCATTTAAGGGGAAAATGTTAAATAAACTAAAAATCAATCACTTGTATTTCTTTGATAAACGAAGTGCCCTTGTTTTACTTTATTTCAGCATAGTTTTGGAGTTTCTTTCGTTTAACCTTGCGTTTATTTTATCGCAAAGGAAAAACAAAGAATTTAAATCAAAAAAGCTTTTTAAAGATAAACAAAGGCGTTTCACTTACGGAAGTAAACAAATTTGTAAATACACAACAGGTTTAGAATATATATTCCTCATGTAATTAAAATTTAAAAATCCCCAATCTGACGAATGGAGATTTTCTTAATTTAATATCATATCTTATTATTTAAGCTCTATCAGATTATAAGGTAATTTATTAGAATTCTTATACAGCTCTTTACCATCTGCATCAAATGCCTTTCCATGGAAAAAAGCAGGATTCTCATAATAACTTACTTCTATGCTTCTAAATTTCTCTTTAGATACTAAAAAGATTTTATCATCATTACGTATATAAATAGGTAAAGGCTTGTTATTAATTCCAACCGCTTCAAAAACGAAATCATTTTTAGAATCAGACATCTCTAATATCAAACCGGGCAGACCTTCAAATTTATAAGGACCATTATTGATGGGGATATCTTTCGTGTACCAAGCAGTATAAATCCTTCCGCCATACTCAAGGGTTGCTTTTTTACAATTATAATCTAAGATTTTTTTCGAACCTTCTTCCAGCTTCCAATTAAAATCGGGTTTTAGCTCATCATATTGATAAAGGTTTTTGAATCTGTCCTGTACAGTAAGAGTATCATCTTTTTTTACAATCACATTTGACCAAACAACTCTGATTTTTAATAATTCTTCAACTTCCGCGGCTCCTAAAAAATCTTTGTGATTATATTTTTGAACTATAGAATCATATCTCAATTGATTATAATCAAAAAATTTTGAAATATTTTTACCAACCTGAAGCAAGCAAACCGTTTCCCTTTTACTGGTCGACTTACTGTCATTACTAAATTTAACTTTGTAATAAATATTAGTAGTGCTTTTGCCTAATTCTTTAGTTTGAAGAGGCGTATTTTTAATAGAAAAGTCTGACTTAAATTTAATTTGACCATTTAATTGAAAAAATGAAAAAATCAAAATGAGAAAAATATTTTTCATAACAAATTTTTATATATCACCTAATAACAAGCAATACTGTTTATACAAACAGTATTGCTAATTTACGTTAACATTATCAACAAATTCAGATTGACTATACGATAGTAAATCTTAACCTGGATATGGCCCACATTGCTGGTCTGTGAAATAATTTGCATCTGCTGCAATTTGCTCAAAACTGGAATAGTGATTATTATCCAGATAAAAAACTTTTCCACACCAAGTTTCAACCTCAAGCCAATCGTGCGCCGGGAGTTTAGCACTCATTAATGTATACTGTACTTTGTCAGCACATACATCTTGATAATCACAAACATCTTTTCGGTTATCTTTTGCGCTAAGCATTCCTACAGCACTAAAAGCTGCAATAAAAAATAGTTTTTTCATAAAATAAAATGTATTAATCTTTAATGTGTGATAAAATTAAAAATAAAAATCGGAATAACAAATTTTTTTTTCAACACATGTTGATTTATTTTTTCATGTTAATTAAAGTCTGCTATTTTTTATTACTTTTGAAAACAAAAATATGCTATTCAGAAAAAAATCATTACCCATTTTTTTTTATGCAGTTTTAGCTTTCCTTTTAATTTCTTGTAATAAAAAAGAAAAACAGCTTCACACATTTTATTACTGGAAAACCAATCTTAATCTCAATTCTGTTGAGAAGAAAGCATTAGATCAATCAGGTAGTCCATTTTTATACACCCGATTTTTTGATGTAGACAAAATTAATGGGAAATTTGAACCGATTGCTGTCATTACGAAAGACAAAAATTTTGAAACAGATAAAAAAATCGTTCCGACTATTTTTATTACCAATCGTAGTTTCCAGAACATTCAAAAAGAAGAAATTATTTTTCTGGCTGAAAAAGTGAACGCTCAAATTCAAAAAGAAATTAAAGAATACGGTTTAAAAGTCAATAAAGAAATTCAAATAGATTGTGACTGGACCGTAGGAACGAAGAATGATTATTTTGAGTTTTTAAAACAATTAAAAAAGATTTCCGGAAAAGAAATCACCTGCACTTTAAGACTTCATCAGGTGAAAGATAAAATTTTAATGGGAATTCCGCCCGTTGAAAAAGTTTACTTAATGTGCTATTCCACTTCTTCGCCATTAGAAAACTCAGATAAGAATTCAATTTTAGATTTTAATATTCTGAAGAGTTACTTATCAAAACTGGAAGATTATCCGATCCGAAAAATTGAAGTCGCTCTTCCGATTTATTCGTGGGGAATCGTGACCAACCATTTGGGAAAACACAAACTCATCAATGCACTTTCGACAAAAGATTTAAATAATCCTGATTTCAAAAAGATTTCCGAGAATAAAGTTAAAATTTTGAAAGACGGCTTTTACTTCGGGAATTTCCTGAATAAAGGTTTTACAATAAAAATTGAAGAAATATCTGCAGAACAGCTGGAAAATGTCATTCAGTTTTTAAATAAAAAAATTGGTCCTTATACCATTATATATTATCAATTAGATAGTAAATTTGTAGAGGGCAGAAATTTTTGATGCTAAAACTACAATCTATAAATCCTACGGATCTCAAGAATTTACACAGATAAATTATTATTAAAGATAAATAAAATATGTGCAGATCGTGAGAGCCGGAAAAAACACCTAAATCAATATGAAAAAGTATATCTTAAGCTTTGCTGTCGCATCGCTTCTCTTTACCAAAACAGAAGCTTGCGCATGGTCTGATCCTGATCATGATTACTTTAATCTTTTTACGCAAAGCATTATAAAAGACAAATCTTATCTTCCATTTTTACATAATTACTCAGACCGGTTTTACACCAATTATAAACCTTCACAGATTCCTGATGAGAATATTGAAGACTGGAGAAAGTTTTTTGGAAATCAATTGAGTTATACTGAGACTAATTATCTGGTAAACAAAATAAGCCTAAATGACTTAAACGAATTAAAAAAAGGAACACCAAATAATCAGTTTTTAAACAAATTGGGAACTGGTTTCTATGCTAAATATCGTGAAGCTGTTGATTATTTAATTGAAGCAAAATATCTTGAACCTTATATGAGAATTAATTTTGTAGAAGGTGCAGATTCTTTTTATTACAGAGAAAACGAAAATGATAAAAACGCAACGAAATTAGATTACAACAAAACTATTTCTGCACTTACTTCATTATATAACGCCGCAAAAAATCCTGAGATCAAACAGCGATACGGTTATCAGTTAGTAAGATTTAATCATTACACGAGAAATTATGATGCTGCAGTTCAGGCTTTCAAAACATATGTACAGCCCATCAAATTGAAAGGTGCACCTTATTATATGGCGCTCGATCAATTGGCGGGAGCTCAAAGAGGACTTCAAATGGGAAATGAGGCCAACTGGAATTTTTTTCAGGTTTTTATGAATTCTAAAAGCTGTAAAGAATCTTCTTTTGTCTCGATGAAACTTTCAGATTCGGCTTCTTTCAACAATATTATGAAGAGAGCAGGAACGAATGAAGAGAAAAATATGGCGTATTTTCTTTTAGGATATGAAGATTTTACCAACCCGATTACTATGATGGAAAAGATGTACGACATCGATCCTGATTCTGAAATCCTGAAAGTGATGGCTGCAAGAAGTATTAATGAACTGGAAAGAAATTATCTTCCGACTTATTATTACGCTTCAAAAGATTCAAATAAAAATTCAGATCAAAAAGATAACAATTCTACCGCCACAAAAACAGAAGTAAAGAAAGAGGAGCTGAGTTTCTGGCAAAAAATTGTTCTTTTTTTCAAAAATCTTTTTGGCGGAAAGAAATCTGGCAAAACCGATTCAAAATCTGAACAAAGTAATGATGAACTCTTCGAAAACCCGGACAGAATACCAACTTTTGTAAAAAACAATTCTTATTACTGGTCTGAAGATCAAAATCAAAAAGATTTCATTGATGATCTTGAAAAATTCACTGCCAAAACGAAAGAAAAGTCTAAAGACGAATATTGGCAGATTGCCGATGCTTATTTAAAATTTCTTAAAAAAGATTATAAAAAAAGCAGCGATATTTTATCAGATATAAAAACCAATAACCCTGAATATCTTGAGGAAATCAAGAGAATGAAAGTTTTAAATGATATTGTTTCGCAGCCGAAAATTGATGCTGAATATGAAGACCACTTAATGAAAGATTATGCCGAATACTTTATTGAAAAAACACCGGTAAAAAAAGACAGCACAGAAATTAATGACTATGATTATTATGGTGAAGCTCCTTCAACTGCAGATTTTCTGAAAGATGTTTTGGCAAACCGTTATTTTCTTCAAGGTGAAGATGGAAAATCTTTCCTGATGAACAATAAGCTTTCAGATTTACAGTACAACCCAAACTCAAGCTTGGTAAAAAGCGTGGAAGAGTTTTACAGAAAGCCTGACAAAACGCGATTCGAGCAACAAATTATTGCCAAAAATCTAGATGATGTAGGAAACATTGATGCATTCTTTGCCGACATTTATGGCGACAGAGCAATGAGACTGGCCGATTTTGATAAAGCTAAATCTTATTATCAAAAAGCACTAAAATTCTCAGGAATTCCGAGAGATAATTATGAAACGTACAATCCTGAAACCGGGAAATATGAAAAACTGGTTTACAATGGTGAAAACTATGATGGTTACAACAATATTCCGAGTCTTGTTTTCGGACACAACAATTGGGAAAGTTTCCAGAGTTCTGATGCCGAAAGTATGAAAGCGGAAGATTATTCTGCATTTCCTTTCATCAAAACCAAAATGAATAAAATGGAACTAGCCGATGCACTCGTTCAGCTTAAAAAAATAGGAACAGGAAAAGATACAAAAGCCGCACAAGCCAATCAACTTATTGGTAATGTTTTATACAACACTTCAATTCTCGGTTATTACAGACAGCTTTTCGTGATGGATGTTGACAACAGCAACGGTGGGAAATACGATTTCTGGTCAACGGAAAGACAAAATCCTTTTCAATATTATTATAAAGATTTTACAAATACCACTTTCATAGAACCGGATAATTTTGATTTGGCAATTAATTATTACAAAAAAGCATATGATCTTTCGACCGACAGAGAACAGAAAGCGAGAGTTTTGTTCCAAATGGCAAGTGCAGAGCAGGGAAAATATTATCAGTACGAAGCAAAACATCAAATCAACATCGATTACTCCGATCCGAAATGGTCTGAGAAAAATGACAGCTATGAAAAACAAATGGGTGATCTGAAAAATCAAAAATACAGAACCTACTTTACCCAACTGAAGTCTCAGTTTTCAAATACCGAAACAGCGAGAACACTTTTGGGAAGCTGCAGTTATTTCGATTACTTTATGAAGAGATAAAATTTTAACAAAAAAAGGAATCAAGTGGATTCCTTTTTTTGTTTTTGCAGCCAATCTTGGTGTCTTTTTTTAAAAGATTCATGCTTATAATCCTGATTTCTTTTTGCTGCATCAATTGAATGAGAGGCATGAATATCTTCATCATCTTCAGCGAAATCAGACAATTTTTCATAGTAACAGTGTAATTGATCAAGCTCCTTTTCTGTGAGATCTTCAATATCTACGATTCTGTTACTGGCTTTTTCGTTAGCGGCAATCAATTCATTCAGTTTTATCTGAATCGCTTTTGAATCTTTATTCTGAGATTTTTGAATAAGGAAAACCATGAGAAAAGTAATGATGGTAGTTCCCGTATTGATAACCAATTGCCAGGTTTCGGAATAATTAAAAACAGGCCCGGAAACTCCCCAAATTACAACAATTGCAACCGCTCCCAAAAAAGCATAAGAACTACCCGTAAATTTTGTTGCCCAATTGGCAAATTTTTCAAAAACACTTTTATCTGATGTAGACATTTATTTTTTAATTAAAAATACAAAAAAACACTTACCCATTAAGATAAGTGCTCATAATAACTTTCATCATCCAGAAACTTTATGCTTAAAATAAAAAATATGGTTATTAGTTTTTATCGATTACTAGACATTTCGTTTCCTTAAATTTTTTCTTTAAAAAATCATTTATTAAATTTAATCTCTCAAAGATTATCTCATTACGTGTAAGACTAATCAAAAATAAAGGTTATATGATAAAAAAAACAAAATCCAGGGGTGGACAACACAGTGGACAATTTATAAAAAATTATTTATCAATAACTTACAATTTAAAATTCTGCACATAGACTCTCTATTTCTGTAGAATATAACGCTTTAATAAAAAGATTTAAAAAAAACTCATCGTGAAAATTAAAATCTATGGTGAAATTTTTATCATTTTTAGCTCTCATTTTCTTTAGTGCATGTTTCAGTGCACAGATTTTCTTTAGGTCAGATCATTCACTGTCTGACAAAAAAATAATTGATGAAATTGCGCGTCGGTATCCTGATTTTAAGAATAAAACAACAAAAGATTTTTCTGATTTTATTGATCATTATACCCGAAAAAATACTTTAAAGAACCAGAAAGTAAAAGAAATTGTAACCAGTGTTTTTGCAGCATTGAAAACCGCAGAAAAAAGAGACCAGCTCAACTTCACCACCAATCATCTTTTTGAAAAAGCAATAGCCGATTCTCGATCGCAGAAAAGAATTGATCTTGAAATCTGGGCTTCACTGCATTATGCGTTTTACTTCTATACTTACCGGAAGTATGAAAAGTCTTTTCCTCTTTTTATGTTTTGTATTAAAAATTTAGATAAAACAGAAGATGAAAATATAATTCAAATCAGTGAAACCTATAAAAAGATTGCTTATTTTCTCACTACAACCGATGAATTTGCCAAAGCTGAGGAGTATTTGAAGAAAGCTGAAAAATATGCTGAACCAAACAGCAGCGAGCTGGCAAGTATTCTGAACACTTTAGGACATTGCAGTGCAAAAACGAATAAATTATCAGAAGCTAAAAATTACTTCGAACAGACTTTACGAATTGCTGAAAAAAGTGGCGATGAAGTACGTTACGCCAAAGCCTTAGGAAGCTTAGCTGAAATTGAATTCAGAAAGAAAAATTATAAAAAAGCAATTTCACTTTTAGAAAAAGACATTGAAATTTCTGAGAAAAATGAAAATAATCAGAATACAATGTATGCTTTAACGGTTTTGAGTAAAGTTTATTTTGAAATAGGTAACCTTAAAACTGCTGAAAAATATCTTGAAGAAGCTAAACATTATTCTCAGTCTAAATCTTATTTCAGAAGTTCAGAATTTGGGATTAACGAAATGATTTTGAAAATTGCCGAAATGAAAGGCGATGAAAAAACAGAGCTTCATGCAAGAAGACGACTCGAACAACTGAAAGATTCTCTTAAAGATTATGACGGAAAAGAAACAATTTTAAAAGTTGGCTGGGAATCTCAAAAAAAACAGCTTCAGCTAAAAGTTCAGATGGAACAGGCAAAACAGGAGAAAGAGTCTTACATGAAAATTGCAGCCATAGTTGTCTGTTTTCTTCTTATTTTAACCATTATTTTCGTTATTCGCTCTTACCGTCACAAAATGAAAAGTAAAAAAAGCGAGTACGAAACGAAAGTTCTGAGTCTTTTAGTCGATAAAATAAAATCTGAAAATAAGCTGAATACAACTCATAAAACCATTCATTCTTATCAGATTTACCTTGCCGAAAAAAATAAACAAATCGAAGAACTTGAAAAAGAAATGGAGAAAGTGAAAAATTCGTCTTTTTCTGAGCTCGAAGAAAAATCGGGTGAGTTACAAAAACTATTAGAATCTCACTTGATGACTGATGAAAACTGGAAAAATTTCAGAAATGCCTTCATACAAAGATATCCGGAACAATATAAAGAACTCATTGGTCAACATCCGGATCTTACTGATTCTAATATGCGAATCATCATTCTAACCAAACTAAATATGAATAATACGGAAATATCGCGTCTTTTGGGTGTTACTTTAGATGCTGTAAAAAAGGCGAAACACCGTCTCCGCAAAAAGTATGAAAATGATTACGAAAGTTTATTTAAACAAATTCAATAAAGTTATTTTACAGGATATTTAACTCCTTTATCAATCTCGATAGGGTTATTTTCTTTAAGCATTGTTTTTCTTCTTTCATCAGACATTCCTTTTATCTGGTCTAAACTTTTTATCTGGACTCCCATTACATAAAATGTATTTTCGGGATTGGTATTAGACTTAAATGATTCTGCAATATCATGCAAAGGATTGTTGTAAAGCTCTAACTGTTTTTTAGCAATGATTTTTTCAGAAACAAAAATCGGTTTTTTTCCAGCAAAAATTTCAAGAAAATGAGTTTCATAAGTCTTGGGAAATTTCATGCTTTTTACGAGTTTAAAAATGAAATTTTTCTTTTCATCTTCAATTTCGAAAATCAATCCGGGAAGTCCTCTGAATTTATATGGACCTTCATTCAAATTAACGTCTTTAGAAAACCACGCAATCCAGTTTCTTCCGCCGAAAGTGGTCGTTGCCTTTTGTAATTTGTATTGACCATCAATTTTTGTATCATTCAAGAGTTTCCAGGTCATTTTGTCGGTTGTTTTTAAAGAAAATAAATCATTAAGTAAAATCAAAGAAGTATTTTCAAAAGAATCTTTTTTTCTGATAATTGCTGGAAGATGATCATCCCATCTTGATCTTCTCTGACCACGAATCATATTTAAAGAATCGGTTTCAGCATACGAATAGGGGTAAAATTTAATATTATCGGGATTAATATCCAAAATCATATTTTCAGAAGCCAATTCTGTTGCTGTTGAATCTAATTTATAATGATACTGATAAATGAATCGATGTGTCTGAGCAGAGAAAAACAAGGGAAACAATAGAAGAATCAGTTTTTTCATATCTAAATTTTAATCAAAATTATCAATACTATTTGAATTAACTAATATCCTATTCTTTTAAATTTAACTTAAAAAAACAAAAAAAATCCCTCTTCTTTCGAAAAGGGATTTATATTTAAGGTGTTGCTAAAAGCTTCTGTCATCAGACTTTCATCTTCCAGCAGTTTTATCACACTTTAATTTCAACGTCAACTCCTGAAGGAAGTTCTAATTTCATTAGAGCATCAACAGTTTTAGAAGAAGAAGAGTAGATATCCATCAATCTCTTGTGAGCTGATAATTGGAACTGCTCTCTTGCTTTCTTGTTTACGTGCGGAGATCTCAATACTGTGAAGATTCTCTTGTTCGTAGGCAATGGAATTGGCCCGTTTACAACAGCACCAGTAGCCTTTACCGTTTTTACGATTTTCTCAGCAGACTTGTCTACCAAGTTGTAATCGTAAGATTTTAATTTTATTCTGATTCTTTGTGACATTTCTTGTACTTTAAAAAATTAACCTTTTGCTTTAGCAATGATATCTTCAGCAACGTTTTGAGGAGTAGCCTGATATTTCTCTAATTCCATAGAAGAAGTAGCTCTTCCTGATGAAAGTGTTCTTAGAGTCGTTACATAACCAAACATTTCAGACAATGGAACTGAACCTTTGATTACAACGGCACCGTTCTTTTCTTCTTGTCCACTAATTGTACCTCTTCTCTTGTTAAGGTCACCAATAATGTTACCCATATATTCTTCCGGAGTTACAACTTCCAGTTTCATAATAGGCTCCATAATTACTGGCTTAGCAGCACGTCCCGCTTCTTTGAATCCTAATTTTGCAGCTAATTCGAAAGAAAGAGCATCAGAATCCACCGCGTGGAAAGATCCGTCTTTAAGAGTAACTTTAATACCTTCAACTTCGAAACCAGCCAAAGGACCGTTTTTCATTGCAGCTTTAAAGCCTTTTTCAATGGCAGGAACAAATTCTCTAGGAACGTTACCACCTTTGATCTCATTGATGAATTCTAAACCAACTTTACCTTCGTCAGCAGGCCCTAATTCAAATACAATATCAGCAAATTTACCTTTACCACCAGATTGTTTTTTGTAAACTTCTCTGTGTTGAGCAACTCTTGTTAAGTTTTCTTTGTATTCTACCTGAGGCTGTCCCTGGTTTACTTCAACTTTGAATTCTCTCTTCATACGATCTACAAGAATATCAAGGTGAAGTTCACCCATTCCTGAGATAATCGTCTGTCCAGAAGCTTCGTCAGTTTTAACCTGGAACGTAGGATCTTCTTCAGCTAATTTAGCCAGAGCATTACCCATTTTATCCTGGTCAGCTTTTGTTTTAGGTTCTACAGCGATACCAATTACAGGATCTGGGAAAACCATCGATTCTAAAACGATTGGGTTTTTCTCGTCACACATTGTATCACCGGTTTTGATAGATTTGAAACCTACAGCTGCACCAATATCTCCTGCTTCAATATATTCTACAGGATTTTGTTTGTTAGCGTGCATCTGATAGATTCTTGAGATTCTTTCTTTATCACCTGAACGAGTGTTCAAGATATAAGAACCTGCATCTAGTCTTCCAGAGTATGCTCTGAAGAATGCCAATCTTCCTACGAAAGGATCGGTAGCAATCTTAAATGCTAATGCTGCGAAAGGCTCATCTACAGATGGTTTTCTTGTAATATCAAGATCTGTTCTTGGGTCTGTACCTTTGATATCGTCTTTATCCAATGGAGAAGGCAAGTATTTACATACTGCATCCAACATAAACTGTACTCCTTTATTCTTAAATGAAGAACCACAAGTCATTGGGATAATAGAAAGATCAATAGTAGCTTTTCTAAGAGCTTCGTTGATTTCTTCTTCTGAGATTGAATCCGGATCTTCGAAGAATTTCTCCATCAAAGTATCATCATAATCAGCAACAGCTTCAACTAATTTCTCTCTGTATTCCAGAACTTCAGCTTTCATGTCTTCCGGAATTGGAACTACCTCGAAAGTAGCACCTTGCCCAGCTTCGTCCCAAACGATCGCTCTGTTTTTAATTAAATCTACTACACCTTTGAAATCTTCTTCAGCACCGATTGGTAAAACGATTGGAACTGCGTTTGATCCCAACATTGTCTTAACCTGGTTTACCACGTTAAGGAAGTCAGCACCTTGACGGTCCATTTTGTTTACGAATCCCATTCTAGCAACTTTATAGTTGTCAGCAAGTCTCCAGTTTGTTTCAGACTGAGGCTCTACTCCGTCTACTGCAGAGAAAAGGAATACCAAACCATCCAATACTCTCAAAGATCTGTTTACTTCTACAGTGAAGTCAACGTGTCCCGGTGTATCGATGATGTTGAAATGGTAAGGTTTAGTTTCAGCAACAGGTTTTCCCTGGTCTGTAGGGAAGTTCCAAGAACAAGTAGTTGCAGCAGAAGTAATTGTAATACCTCTTTCAGCTTCCTGCTCCATCCAGTCCATTGTAGAAGCACCATCGTGAACTTCACCAATTTTGTGGTTTACCCCTGTATAGAATAAAATTCTTTCTGTAGTGGTTGTTTTACCGGCATCAATGTGCGCAGCAATACCAATATTTCTTGTAAATTTAAGATCTCTACCCATTTCAGATTAGAATTTAAAGTGTGAAAACGCTTTGTTAGCTTCCGCCATTTTGTGAGTATCACTCTTCTTTTTGTAAGCAGCACCTTCTTCTCTAGAAGCCGCTACAACTTCGTTAGCTAATTTCAAAGCCATAGACTTATCATTTCTCTTTTTAGAGTAGCTAATTAACCATTTCATTGCCATAGAAATTTTTCTATCCGCTCTGATTGGCATAGGAATCTGAAAGTTAGCTCCACCTACTCTTCTAGAACGTACTTCTACGTGAGGCATAACATTTGTTAATGCATCTTTCCAGATTTCCAGTGCAGTTTTTTCAGTTTCTCCTTTTTTAGTTTCTACGATGTCTAATGCATCGTAAAATATTTTGAATGCGATTGACTTTTTACCATCAAGCATCAAGTTGTTTACGAATCTAGTTACCAATTGATCATTAAACTTTGGATCTGGTAACAACGGTCTTTTTTTCGCTTTTGTCTTTCTCATTGTTTCTGTACCTTATTTAATGATTATTTTTTCTTTCCTTTAGCCGGTGCAGCTGCAGCTTGACCTGGCTTAGGTCTCTTAGCTCCGTACTTAGATCTTCTCTGTGTTCTTCCGCTTACTCCAGCAGTATCCAACGCACCTCTTACGATGTGGTATCTTACTCCTGGTAAATCTTTTACTCTCCCCCCGCGTACCAATACTATCGAGTGCTCTTGAAGATTATGTCCTTCACCTGGGATATAGGCGTTAACTTCTTTACCGTTTGAAAGTCTTACCCTTGCAACTTTTCTAAGTGCAGAGTTAGGTTTCTTAGGTGTGGTAGTATATACTCTCGTACATACACCTCGTCTTTGTGGACAAGAATCAAGGGCAGCCGATTTACTCTTCTTGGTAAGTGCGACTCTTCCTTTTCTAACTAATTGTTGAATAGTAGGCATTTAATTGCTTTTATTTTAGGGTGCAAAAGTAGTAATAATTTTTTAATTGACAAGTAGTTGCAAATAAATTATTTACATTATTAAAAATTAATTCACAGAAACTTATGTTCTCATTTAATTATTTTCTGAAGAAATTATTGCGTAGGAAAATTTATTTCAGAGGTGTATAAAACTTTAGATTTATCTTTTACCGTGTCTTCCATCAACCATTTAATTTTTGGGTTTACAGATCCAATTATATTTTCTTTAATGCTTCCCACCTGCTTTCCTGTATGAATGTACTTGAAAGATTTATTTATTACAGGAATATGGTAAGTTGTAGTGGTGATTTTATTTTTTTCATCATTAAACAAATACTTCTTACCAGCGAAACGTAACATTTGAGGTTCAATTTTACTTTTATTTTGCAGAAAATTACTGGCATCCTTAATATTATAAGCAGCAAGAAATAAAAAGAAGAAGCATCCGAATCTCCAAATCCATTTATCTGATATTGAATATTTAAAATACAAAATGAGAAATGAGAAAAACAAGGCAAAATTAGCAGCAGCTAACATCCTTACATTCATTTCTTCTATCTGTTGAAACCAACCCGAACCCAACAGAGCTATTGAATATATAAATGTCATAATCCACAACAGTACATGAAAATAAGAGTTTGAATCATTTTTAGCCTTTCTGAAAAATTTACACATATAAACGAACAGACCAACATCTAACAGAAATACTAAAACTTGAAATCCTATACTTAAAAAACTATTTGAAGCCGGCTTAATCCCAATAAAAGGATCCACCACATTGGTTACACCCAAAATACTCCTTACTATAAATATTGAAGATCTTCCCATCGGACCACCTCGTAAATTCTCACCTGTAAAACTTCCGAAATGCAAATAATTAAACAGCAAATACGAACCAATTCCAAATCCGGATAAAAACACAAACAACATGAAAGGTTTGAAATACACTTTGGTTTTCAGCTCAAAAAACATCAACAAAAAGAAAACTAATATTGATGCATATATATAAATACCGGAATATCTTACCCAAAACATAAAAATCAGCATTACAGAAGCATATATTGCATTTTGATAAGCTTTTTTTTCTTCAGAAAACAATTGATGCAAAAAGTAAAAAAGAAAATAAAAGAAAAATAAAAACGGAGCTTCAGAAATTGCTCCTGAAAAAACAAAAAAACAGGTCTTCCCCGTAAATAATAAAACCGTTTCTCTGAAATAAAACTTTTTAAAATATGAAAAACTTAAAATAGTAACTATAAAAAGCAGGCTAAGAATTCTACTCGCCCAAAACCAATCTCCGAAAATAGCAAAAACAATTCTCAACATCACAGGATAACCCAAAGGAAAAAGATTGGTTTCAGGATTTGGCAAATCAGCAGCAATACCAAAATACGAAAGACTATCGGCTCCAATTCCACCATTTGAAAAGAAAAAAGGCTGTATAAAATAGATGATTACTACTAAGACCGCCAAAACTTTGTACTTAAACATTGCTATCAGTTTATTTTTTCACAATAATAAGAAATCTTATTCAGACGAATTTCAAAAACTTACTATAGCCAACTTCTATCACAACAATCATCTTTGTGGCACAATATTTCCTCTAAAAACGCAAATAAATAAACTTATGAAAAATGCAAACATTATCGGTCTAGACGAAGCCGATTGCAAAAACATTTCTGAAAAACTAAATCTATTATTAGCCAATTACTCTGTATTTTATCAAAACACAAGAGGATCTCACTGGAATATTAAAGGAGAGCAATTCTTCACATTACACCCGAAATTCGAAGAACTTTATAACAGTTTAGTTTTGAAAATTGACGAAATTGCCGAAAGAATTCTTACACTTGGCGCAACTCCTGCTCACAATTACTCAGATTATTTAACGGTTTCTACAATTAAAGAAAGCAAAGAAGTAAGCGACGGAAACAAAAGCGTTGAAATTATTTTAAATTCTTTCAAAATAGTTATCGATTTACAAAGAGAACTTTTAGACATTACGGAAAAAGCCGGAGACGAAGGAACCAACTCTCAGATGAGCGATTATATTACCGAACAGGAAAAAGAAGTCTGGATGTACAATTCTTACCTTGGCAAATAATAATACCACTTCGAAAATTTATATTATTGTAAAAATCGTCTTACATTTAGACGATTTTTATTTTTAAATAATTAAATTTGTGTTAAAATTACACAATCATGAAAAATATTACGCCCAATTCTATTCTCGATAACGATTTCTATAAAATTACCATGCAGAATGCAGTGGTAAAATTGTTTCCAAGTCAAACTGTAAAATACGAATTTATTAACCGCGGAAAACATCATTTTCCGGAAGGCTTCGATCATGCTTTAAAAGAAATTGTCAACAAAATGGCAGAACTGAAACTTACCAAAGATGAGAAAAAGTTTTTAGCTAAAACCTGTCCGTATTTAGATTTGCCTTATTTAGATTTTCTCGAAGGTTATCATTATGATCCGTCTGAAGTGAAAATTGTACAGACCGGCAACGATCTTTCTGTTACCGTAGAAGGACTTTGGTACAGAACGATTCTTTGGGAAGTTCCGTTATTGGCATTAATAAGCGAACTTCATTACGAAATGAATCACATGGAAAGAGATTCCAACGAAATCGTGATGGCCAAAACACTCGAAAAAGCTGACTCTTTAAATAAATTAGGCGTTACTTTCGCAGAATTTGGAACCCGAAGAAGACATTCCCACAAAGTACAAAATCTTGTGATGGAAGCTTTGACGCAGAAAAAAGATTCTACTTTTATAGGAAGTTCCAATGTACATTTTGCAATGAAATATAATGTGAAACCAATCGGAACACACGCTCATGAATGGTTTATGTTTCACGGAGCAGAATTTGGATTTAAAATGGCAAACGAATTAGCCCTTGAACATTGGGTCGATGTCTATCGCGGAGATCTTGGAGTGGCACTTTCCGACACTTACACCACAGACGTTTTCTTTCAGCAGTTTGATAAGAAATTCGCAAAGCTGTTTGACGGAGTGCGTCATGACAGTGGTGATCCTCTGGAATTTGCAGACAAAACAATTGCGCATTATCAACGTCACGGAATAAATCCTTTATTCAAATACATTATTTTTTCTGATGCTTTAAATCTTGAAAAAGTAGAAGAAATCACTAATTATTGCAAAGGAAAAATAGGTGTTTCATTTGGAATAGGAACTAATTTAACCAATGACGTAGGTTTAAAACCGATGAATATCGTAATGAAATTAATCGGCGTACAGGCTATAAACAAAGAATGGATTCCTACGGTAAAACTTTCCGATGAACACGGAAAATACACCGGCGATCCTAAAATGATCGAATTGGCAAAAGAATTTTTAAGAATCAAAGACTAAAAACATATAATAAAAATGAAAAATTTATTTCTGATTAGCGGAGTTATCTTTACTTTAATTTCCTGCTCGATACAAACAAAAGCGCAAAACGGCAAATCTGGAAAAGATGGAGTTTCTTCAAATTCTAAGCTTTCTTTCAACCAAAAATTGGCCGATTCTTTAGGCGCAGACAAATACGGAATGAAACCTTATGTTATCGTCATGCTCACATCCGGAACTGTAAAAATTGATGATCAAGAAAAAAAGCAGAACTGATGAAAGGCCATATGGAAAACATCGGTAAACTTGCCAAAGAAGGAAAAATTACAGTTGCCGGTCCTTTTTTAGAAAAAAATCAGCGTGATTATCGCGGAATGTTTATTTTTAATACCAAATCAAAAGAAGAAGCCGAAACCTGGGTAAAGACCGACCCCGCTGTTGCTGCCGGAATTTTCAATTATGAAATTTTCTCTTGGTACGGTTCTGCAGCTTTACCTTTGTATTTAAAACATCATGATGAAATTGCAAAAGAAAACCCTTAGAAATTATTGAAAGATGCATGAGTACACTTCTATTTATGGATATATAAAAATTGACAGAGACTATGAAAAGTCAGCTAATTTCATACGTGATATTGGAAAAGATGAAAGCTACCCATTCATTAATACAAATATGTTTAGTCTGGGCGACTCCGAAATACCTTATTATTATGAAAATCATATTTTCGGTTTTGCAGCAACATATAAATATTTTGGTTTAGACTTAGATGATTGGAATAGATTCATATTAAAAATAGAAAATATTCTTAGAAATATTGATTTTGAAAATGCTCAGTTTCATGTTGAAAGTTCCATAGGCGATTACACTTTGTACTGGGAATCTCTTAAAAAGAACTTTTATTCCGAAGAAAAAGAAAATGATAAATTCGTTCAACTCACTAAGACGGACGAATGGTATTTTGGATTTGGTAAAAGAAGCGTTTTTATTGGAGATTTAGATGACACTCATATTTTTCAGGAGTTTGAAGATTTAAGAAATTTATCCGGATTTAATTTCAAATATCCAGTTCCAAAAATTTAACCTCGCGATCTGTAAGGTTTTCTTATCTTTAATTTAAAACTAAACCAAATGAAAACCATCGAAGAAGTTCTGAAAAAATTAGACGAAATAATCGCCTGGAGCAAAGCAAACCAAAGTCCGGTAGGATATTTTGCGTGTACTTACAGAATTATGACTGCTCAGGTTTTGAAAGGAATTCAGCAGAAAAAATTTGAAGACAACCCAAGAATGATTTTGCTTGATATTGCTTTTGCAAGCCGCTATCTCAATGCATGGGAAAATTATTCTAAAGGTAAAAAATGCAGCAATTCGTGGTATTTAGCATTTGAAGCGACAAAAAATAAAAACCTTTTGATTCTTCAGCATATTTTTCTTGGGATGAATGCACATATCAATTTAGATCTGGGAATTTCCGCTGCATCGATTATGCCTTACCGAAAAATCAATCCGTTGAAAACTGATTTTGAAAGAATCAATTCTGTGATTTCGTCGATCAATCAAAATGTTCAGGATTCCTTAAATAAAATCTGTTATCCCGTCAATCTCATTGACCAACTTTCCAACGGAAAAGACAATGCAATATTGGATTTTGCGATTTCAAAAGCGAGAGATACTTCGTGGGCAACCGCAGTTATTTCATCAAATACACCAAATTTCTTAAAAGATTCAGTGATCAATATTGTAGATTACGCCGCAGCGAAAGTTGCTTCACAGATTTTAAATCCGAAATTACTTTCATCAGCTTTAGCAAAAGAATTGAAGAAATGCGAAAGCAATGATGTCGTGAAAAATATTGAGATTTTAGAAAAGACGAAAACAATATAGTTATTATTTAATTTTTGAGCCTCACAGGTTTTCAAAACCTGTGAGGTTTCTTTGAGAAAAAAATTTCTAAAACTATTCATCGTTTTGTATTTTTGAAAAATGGAAATCACTTATCTGATCATTGGTTGTCTTATTGGAGGAATTTTAGGTTCTGTTTTGATTTATTTATATCTCAAATCATCCTCAGTTTCCAGAAATTCTTATGACGAATTAAATCATTTAAACATCAAATCCAATGCAGATTTAGAAAATCTGAATCTCAAAATCCAGGATTTAGAACACAATATCAAACTTGAAAAAGAAAACAATCTTCAGCAATCTGATCTTTTGAATGATTTAAAAAATGAATTTGCCAAAGTTTCCGCTGAAAACAGTTTTTTAAAAGCCCAGAAAGACGAATTAAAAAAAATTCAGGAAGAAGGAAAATTACAGTTCGAAAATTTAGCCAATAAAATTTTAGAAGAAAAAACTGAAAAATTCACCGCCTTAAATCAAAACAACCTCAAAAATATTTTAGAACCTTTTCAAGAAAAAATTACTGATCTTAAAAACCGTGTGAATGAAGCTTATGAAAAGGAAAATAAAGAACGTTTTTCTTTGGGCGAAAGAGTGAAAGAACTCGCTTTATTAAATCAACAAATATCAGAAGATGCCAAAAGACTGACGAAAGCATTAAAAGGCGAAAGCAAAACACAGGGAAATTGGGGCGAGATGATCCTCGAAAGTATTCTGGAAAAATCCGGATTGGTAAAGGGAAGAGAATATTTTCTGGAACACGAACTTAAAGATGAAAACAACAAAGCTTTATTTTCCGAATTTTCGGGTAAAAAAATGCGTCCGGATGCAGTGGTAAAATATCCTGATGAAAGAAATGTAATTGTTGATTCTAAAGTTTCTTTAACTGCATTTACGGAATTAGTGGATGAGACCGATCCTGAAATTTATCAGATAAAAATCAATCAGCATTTATCTTCTATAAAAAATCACATCAATCAACTCAGTCAAAAAGCGTACGACGATTACGGAAAATCTCTGGATTTTGTAATGATGTTTATTCCGAGCGAACCTGCTTATATCGCAGCAATGCAAGCCGATCAAAATCTTTGGAATTTTGCTTATGACAGAAGAATTTTACTGTTAAACCCAAGTAACCTGATTACTTCTCTGAAATTGATTGCCGATCTTTGGAAAAGAGAATACCAAAACAGAAATTCGCTGGAAATTGCAGAACGTGGCGCTAAATTATATGATAAATTTGCAGGTTTCGTAGAAAATCTTGAGAAAGTAGGCAAAAATATTGATCAGGCAAAAAACGTTTACAATGATGCATTTAAACAGCTCTCAACCGGAAACGACAACCTTATTTCCCAAACTCAGAAACTAAAATCACTAGGAATTAAAAATAAAAAAGAACTTCCGCAAGGTCTTACAAATGGTATAAATGATGATTTATGATTGATAAATGATTTTTAACAATTATTTTTGCATCAATTATCACTTATTACTCATCAATCATGATTATCGAGAGTTTCCAGAACGAAAAGATAAAACACATTACAAAACTTCTTACCGATAACCGTTTTCGAAAAAAATCGGGTGTTTTTGTTGTGGAAGGACAGCAGGAGAACGAAAGAGCACAGAAATATCATTTTCAGCCGCTTGAGTTTTATATCTGTGAAAATATTTTCAAAGGAAAACTTCCGGAAGAGAAAACACATTTGGTCAGCGAAAAAGTTTATGAAAAAATTGCCTATCGCGAAACCTCAGAAGGAATAATCGGAGTTTACAAAACCAAAGAATCAGGTTTAAATGATTTTACCCCTGAAAAAGACTCTACGATAATCATTGTAGAGGGCGTTGAAAAACCCGGAAATTTAGGAGCAATCTTGAGAAGCTGTGAAGCATTTGGAATTGATGCTTTAATTGTTGCAGACGGAAAAACAGATTTTTATAATCCAAATGTAATACGATCAAGTGTAGGTTGCCTTTTTGGTATGTCCGTTTTTCAGGCAGAAAATAAAGATGTTTATGAATTCTTACAGAAAAATGAATTTAATATATACACAACGATAATGGATGAAACGTCTGAAGATCTCTATAAAAGAGATTTCAAAAAACGTTCAGCAGTAATATTTGGAACCGAACATTCCGGGTTAAGTGATTTTTGGTATGAAAAAGGAAAAAATACTTTGATCCCAATGAGCGGAAGCATAGACTCTTTAAACCTGAGCAATGCCGTTGCGATTACCTGCTATGAAACACTGAAGCAGAAAAAGTCTTAAAAAGTCTTAAAAATATTCAAAGTTTTAAACATAAAAAAACCGTCTCACTGAGTGAAACGGTTCTTTTATCTTAAGTCAGAGCTGATTAGTGCTTAGCCTCTTCTTTCTTAACTTCTCCTTTGATTTCTTCTTTAGCAACTTTAGCGTCAGCTTTTACTGAATCAACAGCTACAGCAGCGTTAGTTTTGATAGAATCAACAGCAGCGTTTTTAGTAGAATCGATAGCGTTAACTGTAGAATCTTCTTTAACTTCTAAAGAATCAGTTGAAGTTGTAGGTTCACCTTTCTTACAAGCAACTAAAGAGATTGCAGCGATAGCAGCTACGAATAATGACTTTTTCATAATAAATTAAATTTAATTTGTTAATATTGTTTTTTAAATCTTTTTCTCTGTTCGGTTATTTGAACAAGACAAAGGTATAGCAGAAGTAAAATTTGTTTATGAAAAATAATTGTAATAACTTTGTAAAATCGTTTTACAAATAAACAAATCTGATAATCAACATTTTAACTACTTTTTTAAAGAGTGACCGATTTAGACATCTTACATTTTGAGCAACTCAAAAAGGACGTTCAAGCTCAATATCTGAAAGAATACAACCCTTCCTATGATGAAATTTCAAAATGGAAGGGAATAGATATTATATATTTCCAGGAAGACCTTAGAAAAAAAGCGAAAGGCAACATCAGTGAAAAGTCTTTTTACACTTATTTCAAATCCTCTCCGGTTTCCAAATTACCTCGTATTGATATGCTTAATTTATTGAGTATCTATGCAGGTTATGATTCATGGTATGACTTTAAAAAGAACCATCTTTTTGCAGGAGAATTATTGACGGATGACAGAGATCTGAATGATGAAGAAATGAAAGCACTTGAAAAAACGGTTTCGAGTGCTTTAAATTTACATACAACGGAGGAACAACCTAAAAAACAAGAATCTGATGCAGAAGAAAATTCTGTTTTACAAATAATAGATACTGAAAATCAAACCATTGAACAAAAAACAATAAATCTAAAAACCAGTGAAAAAGCACAGCAAAAGCCCACAAAAAAGAGCTTTCAAAGAGCTGCCTGGATTGCTGCAACTTCAGTTTTTGTTATTTTGCTGGGACTTTTAGGTTTTAAAGACGAAATTTTCCAGAAAACGTACACCTATCATTTTACGGATGCAGACAGAAATCTCGGTGTACAAAGTGATATTGAAATAAAAGTTATCAAAGAAAATGAATCTCCTATATTATACAGAATAAAGCCGGGGCAACCTTTTATCTACTCTTCCAGAGATAAAGCACTGAAGATGAAGATCAGCTCTGCAGTTTATGAGAATCTGGAGGTAAACAGAAATCTCGAAAATGCTCCTGAAGATGAAACTATTGAGCTAAAACCTGATGATTATAAGATGGCTCTTTATTATTTCTCTATGAAAGATATCAACGGAGAAAATTCTGAGGAGTTAATTAAACAAAAAAGAAAACAATTAGAAAATCTTATCAGCAATGAAGCCGTTATTACCCAGGTTTATGACAGCGACATTTACGGGTTAGAATCACTCGACAAACAAAAATACATAACTCTAGTAACCACACCGACTACTGCCTTAAAAAATCTTAACGTAATTGAAATGAAAAAAGAAAAAGGCAAAATAGTATCAATTAAATTCAAAATATCGACCCATGAAAACAATAAATAAACTTGGGATTTTCATCCTATTGATGGGCTTATTGACTTCTTGCGTGAAAAAAGAAGAACCTACCGTAAGTGATCTTGAAAAATTAAGAACCAGCAACAATACAAAGTCATATCCGGCTGTGCAGATGGACAGTGCTCAAGTCATAAAAGACATCACCACTCAGAAAGTACAGCAATTACTCGAACTTTCTACGCTCTATCTTTCAGGAAATAAAAACACAGAGATTGACAATACAATTTACTCCCAAATGCAGGGATATTTCCATAATCCTGATAGTTTAACGCTTAAGCCTTTGTTTAGAGAATTAGACAGTTTAAAAGTAAAAACAGTTAAGGTTAATAATCTGCAGGTTTACAAGGAAGTACAGAATCAGGATACATTGGATCTTGCTAAATTCAATGTAGAATATTTCGACAATAAAAATAAGCCCATCGGAACTTTTGAAAGAAATGCACGCTATACTTTAATTTCAAAAGAAAAGAAAGAGTTTAAGTTTTATTTTCTCAGCATTTATTCTAAACCTAAAAAAGACACCACATCTGTTGGTGTAACCAGATAATCTAAGGGAATATCATTTTCCCAAATATCATCAATTATAAATTCGGGGTTAAAATAATTAACTCCGATTTTTTTTGTTTTTTCAGAAACATTTTCAAAGAAATGATCGTAAAAACCTTTTCCGTAACCTACCCTGTTTCCTTTAAAATCGCAATATAATAACGGAGTGATCACATAATCAAAATCTGCTGTTTCGGAATTTTCATTAGAAATTGGTTCAGAAATTCCCCAATTATTTACTTCAAATTTTGAATCTGTAAAAATTTCGACCGAAATCAATTTTGTGTCAATAATTTTAGGAACAAAAACCTGAATTTTTCGGCTTAAAAAATAGTCTATAAAAAGCTGAGTTCGTATTTCGTTAAACTTTTCAATCGGAATAAAAATATGTACTTTCTGCCCGGAAATTGGTTTAAAATAATCGATGAAATTTTTAAAAATCTTTTCTGAAAGCGAAAAAACCTCATCGGATGATAAAGTATTTCGTTTTTGCAGATATAATTTTCTGATTTCAGATTTTTTCATTTTCAAATTTAAAAAAAGTTGCGCTCCTGAGAAACGCAACTTTGTAATTTTGAGGGTAAATAAATCCAATTTACCTGAATATATTTTAATTCTAAAGAATTTTATACATTTTATCTGACAAACGTACTCTGAAAGGAATCTCAAAAGTAATCTGATCACCGATTTTTGCCGTCTCAACGGTAGTTCCGTTTACATGAAGCTCAGTAATTACAAATTCCTGTTCTCCGGTTGTAGGTCCAGAAATTACAACTTTATCACCAACAGAAAGTTCTTTATTTTCAATTAAAAACTGCCCGATTTTAGATTTTGTGTAATAATGTTCAACTTTTCCAACCAAAACTTTTTTAATCTTAATTTTCTGACGGATATCTTTCGTTTCAGCTTTTGCCAAAGTCTGAGTTGATGCATCTCCTGATTTTTTAAATGTCAAAGCATCAGATTTACCTTTTCGGAAAACTTTATTTCCTACCTGTAAACCTTTTCTTAATCTCAATTGCTCTTCAACAGGCAAATGTATGATTTCTAAACATTCCGTAGAACACGTATTTTCCATTGCGGCTTTACAATCATCACATTGGATAAACAAAAGATGACAAGCATCGTTTGCGCAGTTTGTATGATTATCGCAAGGTTTTCCGCACTGATGGCATTTTGAGATAATATCGTCTGTAATTCTCTCTCCTAAACGATGATCGAATACGAAGTTTTTCCCGATGAATTTACTTTCAATATTTTCTTCTTTAATTTGACGGGTATATTCAATAATTCCGCCTTCCAGCTGGAAAACATTTTTAAAACCCTGATGTTTAAAGTAAGCGCTTGCTTTTTCACAACGGATTCCGCCTGTGCAATACATCAATAGATTTTTATCTTCTTTAAAATCCTGTAATTGTTCGTTGATAATCGGTAAACTTTCTCTGAAGTTTTCTACATCGGGAGTAATTGCTCCTTCAAAATGCCCCACTTCACTTTCATAATGATTTCTGAAGTCTACTACGATCGTATTGGGATCTTCCAACATATTATTGAATTCCCGGGCTTTTAAATGAACTCCTTTATTGGTAACATCAAAGGTTTCGTCATTTAAACCATCGGCAACAATTTTATTTCTAACTTTTATTGTTAATTTTAAAAAAGAGTGATTATCCTGCTCTACTGCCACATTTAAACGAATGCCTTTCATAAAATCATAAACTTCTAAAGTTTCACGGAAAGCTTCGAAATTTTCTGCGGGAATACTCATTTGAGCATTAATTCCTTCTTTGGCAACATAAATACGGCCAAGTGCATCAAGTGCATTCCAGGCTATAAATAAATCGTTACGAAATTTTTGGGGGTCTGAAAGATTGGCATACGCATAGAAAGACAATGTAAGACGTTCCTTACCGGCTTCATCAATAAGTTGAGCTCTTTCTTCTGCGCTTAAGGTGTTATACAGTTGCATGCTATAAACGTTTTAAGTGAGAAAATATTTTTTGCAAAGATAAGTAAATTTTAAAATGACTTTCGCATGACATCAAACACATTTTGACAGTTCTTTTAGGAAGACATTTAACCTTTTGGCACTTTCTACAATCTATAACTATGACATTTTGTCTTTAATAATTTTTTAAGCAGTGTTAAACTACGCGTAAAATTATTACATAAACTATAAAATGGCATAATTGTCGTTAAATTTTAGTTAAAAATGAAACACTTAAGATTATTTACATACTTATTTAGCATTAAATTTGTGTAAGATAAAAAAACAACAATTAAACAAACAAAGAAGACATACAATGAAGAGTACATTTAAAAAACTATTACCATTTGCCGTAGTTGGAGTGCTTTCAGGGGCAACAACGGTCGGCGTACAACAATACTTAGGTCACGATTCTAACAGCGGAGACCAATCGTATTTTACAAAATCGAACAATGCATCTTTTGTAGGCATGAATACCGCAAATGTGGGTGACGATTTCGTAAAAGCATCAAAAACAACTGTTCCGGCAGTGGTGACGATTAAAAATTATCAAAACAGAGCGACAAGCAGAGCATCAGAACAGGATTTATTTGAACATTTCTTTGGAAATCCTTTCGGAGACAGAGGTCAGCAAAGACAACAGCAACAAGCACCGGACAATATGCCTTCTGGTTTAGGTTCAGGGGTAATTATTTCGCCGGACGGATATATTATTTCAAACAATCACGTTGTGGCAGGAGCCAATAAGCTTGAAGTAGTTTTAAGCAATAAAAAATCTTACATCGCAACTTTGGTAGGAACTGATCCCAATACAGATATTTCTCTGCTAAAAATTGAAGAAAAAGGATTGCCATATTTGAACTTTGCGAATTCTGATAATGTTGAAGTAGGACAATGGGTTTTAGCAGTGGGTAATCCACTTGGATTAAATTCAACAGTAACAGCGGGAATTATTTCTGCCAAAGGAAGAGGAATCGGAATTTTGAGCGGTCAAGGAAAAGCCACCAATCCGATTGAAAGTTTTATACAGACTGATGCAGCGATTAATCCAGGAAACTCCGGAGGAGCTTTGGTGAATGTAAACGGAGATTTAATTGGAATTAATTCTGCAATTTCTTCTACAAACGGATATTATCAAGGATATGGTTTTGCCGTTCCTGCAAATTTGGCAAGAAAAATCATTGAAGATATTAAGAAATTTGGTATCGTACAGAGAGGTTTCTTGGGGGTAACTTCTATCGATTTATCAAATGATCAACTGGTTGCAGCATACAATAAAGATAAAAAAACAAATCTTAAAGCAGGATCCGGAGTTTACGTTACAGGATTCTCCACGAGTAGCGGCGCTGAAGATGCAGGTCTTAAAATTGGCGACATCATTACGAAAGTAGATGGTACAGATATTACAGATTTTGCAGACTTATCCATATCAATCGGAAGCAAAAGACCGGGAGATAAAGTACAGCTAACCTATTCTAGAAATGGTAAAGAAACAACTACAACTGTAACCTTAAAAGATCAGAAAGGCGGAACTTCGGCAAGAACAAAAGCTGACCTAAGCGTCACCGAAAAAATTGGAGCAGAATTCCAGAGCCTGGATGACAGAACTAAATCTTATTACGGTCTTACCAGCGGAATCGTTGCCAAAAATGTTATCGAAGGAAGCGAAATGGCTAAAGCCGGAATTGTTGATAATTACATTATTACAGATATAAACGGAAAACCGGTGAATTCTCAAAAAGATGTAGAAAATATCTTAGGTAAATTCTCAGGAACTGTTCAGATAAAATATATGGACGACTACGGTAGAAATTATACAAGAGGATTTAAAATGCCTTAATAGTAATTGAAACAAATGAAAAACGCTGCAACTCTGCAGCGTTTTTTATTCTTTGAAATGAAATTTTATTTCCTATTCATTTTCTCAGCAATTCTTTTCTTTTTCTTTCTTTCATAAATTACCTCAACGATCTTCCCGCCCATCCATGCAAACGGAAAAAAGACCAGGAAAATTGAAATTTTATAAAATGTAGGATGATAAGGAAGAATAATAACATCAAGCATTGCAATAAACAACATGATGAAACCAATAAGAATGGCATAAGCTACTTTAGCATATTTTACAATTATGGCGGTAACAACACCTCCAACTGTAGTTCCTAGTCCTGAAATAAACAGCAAAAACCCGAAGAACGCATCGTTGTTTCTCATGCTTTCTAAAAATTTCTGCCAATGCTCAAAAGGAGCGAATGCTTCAAAAGTAACCCATTTAGGAAATGCTCTTATACCAAGGGTAATAATAAGACCCGCAATAGCAAGACCTACCAAAACAGCAAATGTATTTCTTATGAAACTCATTAATCCTGGTGTGCAATCATAGAAATTTCGATATCCACATTCTTTGGCAAACAAGAAACCTGTACTGTTTCACGAGCCGGGAAGCTTTCTGCATCAAGATAAGATGCGTAAATATCATTCATTACTGCAAAATCATCCATACTTTTAAGGAAAATACTCGCTTTTACAACATTTTTAAATGTCATCCCGGCTTCTGTAAGAATTGCTTCGAGATTTTTCATTACCTGATGCGTTTCTTTTTCTATCCCTTCTACCAACTTACCTGTTGCAGGATCTACAGGGATTTGTCCTGAGATATACAGAACACCGTTTGCAAGATTTGCCTGAGAATAGGGTCCGATTGCCGCAGGAGCATTTACTGTGTTGATTATTTTTTTCATGTATAGATTTATTTACTTTGGGTGCAAAGATAAAATTTAAATTGTAAAATCAATATGACTTTAGAAAGGAGCATTAGGCTGAGTAAAACTTCTGTCTTTATATTTCAATGCATCACTCAGAATATTGGCTTTAATTCCGATAAAGAAATCATACACTTTGTACTGCCCGAAAGGAACCCAGTTAAAATTGATCGTAAAACTTCGCTGATCTCTGGAGAAACCAATTCTTGTATATGCCAATTCTTTTGAAACCATATCGTAATGCGTACTTCCGTTGATATTCCAGTAAGGAGTTAGTTTAAGACTTCCGTCTAAACCGATCGAAGCCATTTTGGTGGCTGTTCTGGAGAGATTTCGGGAGTATTGGTAATTTGCATTAACATTTAACGTCCAGGCCTGTTCGAAACGGGCGTAATTATCATCATCGAAGAAATAATTTTCATTTCGAATCTCTCCTTTTTGCGAATAAGTTTTGGCGTAATCTTTTTTCTCACCAAATAATTCATTGCTTAAGGGGTAAGAAACCTGCATATTGAAACCCTGTACACTGAAAGAACCAAAATCTTCAGTTCTGATTCCTGTATCAGAACCCGGAGCAAACAGAATTTTGTAAGGATCAATCGTTAAACTCGTATTTACGCTTAGTTTATTATCAAAAAAAGAAGATTGTCCGTTCACAGAAATAATTGACCAGGGATGGTCTTTTGCCGCAAAATTGTAGTTTCCGCTTATGTTCAAAGATTCAAACAATTTCATTTTTTTCACACCGGTAGAATCGCTTTTAGACCTTACTTTCATCTCGACGTTATTTCCGATGCTGTAACTTAATGCACCGACCATTCCTGTAGAAGGTGTTCCTACAATTCCCTGATCGAAAATAGAATACGGAGTTAAAGCACCATTCGCATTATAATAATTTCGGGTGTAACCAAACTGAGAACCTCCAAAATCCGGTGAATACGTGAAACCAATACTTGGTGTAACCATGTGTCTTATTGCTTCAATTGCGGATCCTTTTTTGAAATTTGTCTGCCCATAAAGCTGAGTCTGCACACTTGCTGTAGTAGAAAAAGTACTGTAACCTGCTATTTTCTTATTAAACTGATCTACCTCAATATTGATGATCGGATCATAATATTTGGTAAGCGTTTTGGTCGTTAAAGCATTATCAATTGTTGCTCCTAAACTAAAAGTAAAAAACTTTGCAAACGTGGTGTTGGTTCCTAATGCAATATTATTTTTCAAGCCGGTCTGCAATTTATCCCACATTGCATTGGTGAACAATTCATTAGATTTAGCAACTACGGAATTGGTTAAATTCAAACCTGTATTAACGGTAATATTTTCCAGCAATCCAGATCTTACGCCGGTTTTAGATTTAAATAAATAAAACTGATTAATCGCAATGTTCATTTGAGGCAAACGCAAACTTGCACTTCCATCTGCAAAATTCTGAGAATATGAAGCCGTACTTGTAATCGTTGCAGGAAGCCTTAAAAATCTTTTAGTCAATGCAAGCGTTGAGTTTTGTTGTGTTCTCAATACACTCTGATCCAAAATATAATTATTGTTTACCGTATTGTTATAGAATGTCTGGCTCGTCATATCCACTGAAGCCGAAAACGTAAGAAATGGGTTTGCTTTTGCATCCTGAGTGTGTCTCCAGGCAATTCTGTAGGTTCCTGTTTTTGAATAATTGCTTAAACCCTTAATTCCACGAATCGTAGTTCCAATATCGGCTGAAAAATTACCTGTATATCTGTATTTTTTAAGATAATTTACTTCCGGTCGTAAATTCCAGCTTCCTTTTGTATAAATGTCTGCAAGAACTTTCATATCAAAATGCTCTCCAATTGGTTGATAATAACCAATTCCGTTCAGAAAGAAACCAACGTCTTCTCTTTCCCCAAAACTCGGAATCAAAATACCTGCAGATCTTTTACTTGAAAAAGGTAAAATCGCAAACGGCATTACCAAAGGTGTGGGAACATCTTCAATATACATTTGCGCAGGACCAACAATTAAAGTTGAACTCTCCTTTCCTTTCTGCATTTTAATATAAGATGCCAATAGGTGATAATCGGGTCTTTTATCTTTCTTATCGATGTAATAAGTATCTGTCGTAAATTCTGCGTGTCGCATTACAAAAACAGAATCATTGTACTTTTTGGTTTTGTCGGCTACAATTAAACCTTCACTTTCTTCTGTTCTTGCATTGTAAGCGATTGCCTCTCTGGTTTTAGTATTGTAGCTAAAACTTTCTACTTCATACTTTTTGCCACCCTGATTTACCTGAGCCCACTCAAATACTTTCCCTAGAGAATCCAGCTTTCCGCGGGCAAAAAAAATATTTCGCTCTTCATCGATGGAGATATAATCTGCATCAATCTGCATATCCTGATATTTTACCTGAGCATTTTTGTTCAGATAAATCATTTTTTTCGGTACATCTCTGCGAATATCATCAGCTTTGTAATCTAAAACATCCTCCAGAGATTCTTTTGCTGCAACTGTGGTATCCTTTTTGGAAATGGTATCATTAATTATCGTAGCTTTAATTGGTCTTTTAGGACTTTCCTGTGCTAAAAAACTGTTAAAAATTAGGATAATTAAAATTTGTAATATATTTTTGAAGACGGTTTTGTCCAATTTTATTCTGTATAATTTGGCTCAAAATTAATATAATTTTTAAAACTGTAAGATGTACAAACTAAATTTTAAAACAATTTTAGCATTTCTCCTTATATTCTCTTCCACATTTATCTTCGCTCAAAAAAAATTCACGGTCGTTTTGGATGCAGGACACGGAGGAAGCGACAACGGAGCCAACCGAAATTATCCGGATCTCGGTCTCGTTCAGGAGAAGTACGTTACTTTGGGAATTGTTCTTAAATTGGGAGCGATGCTTGAAAAAAATAAAGATTTTAAAGTAATCTATACCAGAAAAATTGATGAATACCCTTCATTAACCGACAGAACAAATACGGCAAACCGAAGTAAAGCAGATTTATTTATTTCAGTGCACGTCAATTCTTCGCCAAGCAGATCTGCAACAGCAAGAGGAACGGAAACATTCGTACAGGGGCCGGCTCAGAACAGAGAAAATCTTGAAGTCGCTAAGCAGGAAAACAGCGTAATTTATCTGGATGAAAAAGATAAAGAAACCTTTGCTTCTTATGATGCTTCTTCCCCCGAATCTTTAATCGCCTTAAAACTTCAGCAAAGTAAATACCTTGAGAACAGCTTAATTGTCGGAAGCTTCGTGGAAGGAAATTTCGAAAAGAGCGGACGTTTTTCGAGAGGTGTAAAACAGGAAAACCTTCACATTTTAAGAAGAAGTGCAATGCCTTCAGTTTTAATTGAAACAGGATTTGTAAATAACTATGACGATGCAGCCTTCTTAAATTCTGAAAAAGGACAGGAAGAAACCGCCGAAAATATTTATAAAGCTATTATTGACTATAAAAAAGCGGTTGACAGAAAAGCAGGAACGCCTCTTATTGTTAAAAAAGCTGAGCCGGAAAAACCTGCAGAAGTTGCTTTGAAAAATGATTTCAGAATCTTACTGATGACAATGCCTGTAAAATACAACGATGGAGATCCCGAATTGAGAGGTTTAAACTATATTTTACCCATTAAAGAAAACGGATTGTACAAATACTATTATGGAGTTACCAATATGGCGTCTGTAAAAGACATTAACCTGAAAACTGCCAAAGATGCTGGTTTCAGAAATTCTTACGCAGTAGGATTCATGCCAAATCAGAAACTGAGTATTGGATATTACAACATCGAAGTGTATGTAGGAAAAGATAAATTGAGCAGCAATTCGTTTATTCTTCAGACATTAAAAGATGTAGAGAGAAACAAATCAAACGGAATGTTCTATTACACGTACGGAAAAGTTTACACCCTGGAAGATGCCGTAAAACTTCAGAAAGAACTGGAAGGCAAAGGAATAAAAAACACCGTTATTCAGAAAAATTTTAAATAGACTCTGTAATTTTGAATTTTAAAAGTTTATTAATACTTTTGCAAACTCAAAATTTGGTCTATTCGTCTAGTGGTCAGGACTCAAGGTTTTCATCCTTGCAACAGGAGTTCGATTCTCCTATAGACTACCAAACTACATGATTCAATCCCTGATCAATACAAGGTTCAGGGATTTTTTTATTACAAAAGTCAACGGTATCTCCACGAATTTTAAAAGAACGCCTCTACACGCTTTGTACAGAGCGAATTTCAAAAATCTTTTTTTGTTCATTAAAATTTTTATTTCCTTTCTTTAACTTTTGTTTTTTACAACTTAACAGCTTCAAGATTTATAAATTTCGGAAACCAAAAAGAGACTGCTTTTGATTAAGACTGTCTCTTTATGTTAAGAATAAACTAAAAATTACTTGTTATTACTCAAATGTATCAACTATTTTCCTCTACAAATTTTTTAAAGTCTTGTAAAAACTTAATAAAAACATTATGTTCTAAATCTAAATCCTGCTTTTTAGACTTTTCTCCTGCCCTTTGTTTCATAAGGTCTACGAAGAAAACTCCATATTTATTGCTTCGGAAGAAAACATCTTCATTTTGCCAATCAAAAGACTCGTCAGGTTCTTTGTCTTTGCTTTGCTCTACACCATCAGTTAAACTTTGAATTTTTTGTGGAGTCCAACTTGAATCTCTAAAATTGTTAAGGACATAATATTTTTCTTCTTGAATTTCAATATTAAAATATTTTGATTTAGAGATTTGAAATGTTTTAAAATTATATTTCATAAGGATTGATTTAATATTAATTAATTTTCGGATATGCATTCATAATATTTCCTGCATCATCAACTTCAATCAAAATATCAAATCCGACTGTTGATTCCGACTGAAATTGATTGAATTTATGATTGGGATTTCTTGGTAGCTGTCCCTTTCCTTTCGCTACAGTATTTTCATACACATATGCTATTTCCTCCTGTATTCTTTTAAGATCCCAATTTTTGGGAAACATGGATGATTCAGCATTTTTTACCAAATAACCATCTTTGTATTTAATGCTGATTTTAGCTTTAAAAGGTACATCATCTGCCAATTGTGTCATAGAATAAACTCCTTCAGGGTCTAATATTTTCTCTACATCAATAATTCCGTCAAGAATAGCCGAACCTCTATGCCCTCCTTGCGAAACCAAAAATTCATCAAGATATTTAAACCCAGAAGGTTGCATACGTTCAAGCAAACTTGTATTAAATTCTCCGTCTAAATGATTGAAAAAACCTTTATCAAATTTACTGAGCCACCTTCCAAAAGCCAATTTACGCAATCCTTCTACATCATCTGTTAATTCATAGAATTTTTTCTTCAAATAATTACCTAAATTCCCACTTTTTACTGCTTCTACTAATTCTAAAAATTCCTTTTTTAACCATTTCCACAGGTCTGCCAATGAATTACCAATTTTCTTACCTATGTTTTTAGAAAAATTTATCGCTTTTCCTAATTTTGCTGATTTTTGAGATACTCTGCTAATTTTACCTGCTGCCTGTGCTATTTTTTCAGAGATTTTTCCAGCAAGAGATGCGCCTCCTGTAAAATAGGCAATAATAGCATCCAAAATAAGTTCAAAAGCAATAGCACCTACAAAGTATGCCCAAAAATAGTCATTAAGCTCTGAAAATTTCTTTTTTAGCATGTCAGTAAATTGTGAAATCTCTTTCCAAATTTTACCTTTGCTAAAAATATTTTTAATCCCACTAAGAAACTCTTTTGAGTTTTCAGCAAATAAATCTTCAAAATCTTCAATAAACTCTAACTTTTCTTGATGTTTTGTAAGTTCTATGGGGCTTAATTTCTCCATATCTAAAAAAGGAAGGTTGTCAGTAATCATTGCTAATAACATAATTACTGTTTGAGCCAATGAAATAAGACCGTTAATTAATCCACATAAAAAAGCATTGATTTTTGCTACTTCCTGATTTATTTTTTCTCCTATAAACGCTCCAATCCCAGAAATGACATTTAAAACATCCGTAAAGAATGATTTGAGTTTATTATATACATTTTTAATACTTTCAGGGATATTATCTTCTATGAAATTCTTTAAATAGAAGACTACAGCAAAGAAAATATCGTCTGCTATTGTTGGGGTTGCTTTAACAACAGTTGAAACTATTGCTAGTGAGATTTCATCAAAATAATCTACAAAATCTTTGAGCTTGTTAAATCCTTCACTTGCTATTTCAGAAGCATTCTGCATAGTTTTGTATTCTCTGGCAGAAATAGGAACATGAATGATGGGCTTATATTTTGCTTCTTGTTTCTGAAATCCACTTGTACCAAATTTATTTTGATATGTACTGTACATAGGTAATACAAAATACTTCTCGTAATCATAATTTTCTTCCGTAAATTTCCAAGTTTCAACAGTTTCGATACCTCCTCTAAGCCAATCAGCCAATTGATTATTTAAAGAAAAAACCTTTTTAAAGGCTTCATTGAGTTTGCTTTGTTCTGCAACCTCCAAATAAATTGCTCCTTTTAGAATTGTCTCATCTATTCTTTTCTCATTTGCCAATACCTTTATTAGATTATCAAAACCATTGACAGTATAATCATGCAAAGTACCTCTGAAATTTACATTTTGGTCAATGTTTGATATTCTTTTGAAGAAATCTTTTGCACCTTTACCCATTTTCACACGGCAAGCTGTACCAAAGAAATTGCTTTTTTCAAGTGTATCTTCTTCATAAAAGACCTTAAACTCTTTATCTTCAATATTATCTTTCTCGTATCTGTAAAATACTTCAACTCCACTTTTACACAATATAAAAGTATATTTAATTCCTTCTGTTTCATTCGTTTCTGGGATTTTACCGAAATCTTCGGGAGGAACAACAAATGTTTCAAAGAATACACTTCTTTTCCCGTAAGGATTGTCGAGATTCCTGCTCAACACATACTCTAATCTTTGCATCATAACAGTGAATTTTAATTATTATGAGCCAAATGTAGATACGAGTAGCGACAAAACTTGACGGGTTACATCTTAATCTTGTTTCAATTTTGTTTTTCCAAACTTCAAGCCCAATAGTATGTTTAATTTATTGTAAATAAATACATTGTTTTGAGCAGATACATTCATACCCTTGTTAAATTTGAAATCTTCTGAAAACAAATCATCAATAAACAAAAGATCACAATCAAAAAGGCACATCTACGAAATTTCGACAAAACGTGTATGGGGAGAATATCAAGTAAAAGAAGCTAAAATCAACAAATACTTGTTATATGTGCCAACTCAAAATTCTTTGAGCAAAGAAAATTAGCCTATTATTTAACCTATAGACTACTTAAAAGCTCTCTGTTTCAGAGAGCTTTTTTCCATTTTATCATATTAAATTGCAAAACGTAACGTCACGGAAAAATATTCACTAAATTTGCCATTCTTCTTATTTCAAATCACTTTCAAAATCTAAGCAAGTGAACATTCATAATAAAAAAAAGTTTCTGAGCTTTCTGAAGTTTAAAAGAGACTTTCAAAAGTACGGCCTGGAAAAAGCACGAAGCTACGAACTTATCCTTCACTGGCTAAACAACCGTCTGAGCCGAAATCAATTTCTTGTGCTTTCGGGAATTCTTGTGGGCTGTACTGCAGGTTTGGCGGGTGTTATTTTAAAAACTCTGGTTCATACGATTCATAATTTCATCACAACGAAAGTACATTTTGAATATCAGATTTTATTTTACATTATATTTCCGTTTTTAGGAATTGTTCTCACCACACTGGTTGTTTTAAGCATATTTAAAGGACAGGACAGAAAGGGAATTGGTGCCATTTTATATGAAATTGCCCAAAATTCGAGCATCGTTTCTTCCGTAAAAATGTATTCTCAGATTATCCAAAGTGCAATTACCGTAAGTTTGGGAGGTTCTGCGGGTCTGGAAAGTCCGATTGCTGTAACCGGAGCTGCCATTGGTTCCAATTACGCACAAACGTACCGTTTAACTTATAAAGAAAGAACCCTTTTGTTGGCTGCAGGAGCAACGGCCGGAATTGCATCAGCTTTTAACGCACCAATCGCAGGAATTATGTTTGCTTTCGAAATTTTATTGACAGGAGTGGTTTTTACAGATTTCATCCCTTTGGTTGTGGCTGCGGTTTGTGGAAGCTTACTTTCTAGAATTTTACTGCAGGAAGAGGTACTTTTCAGATTTTATACGAGAGAAGCTTTTAATTATTTTAATGTTCCTTATTATTTGATTTTGGGGATTTTCAGTGGTTTGTATGCAAGATATTTTGTTGTAATTTCTCAGAAAGTCGAACATTTTATTAAAAATTTAAAATTTTCCCGACTTCGAAAAGCAATGTTTGGCGGAGCCGTTTTATCGCTGCTTTGCGTACTTTTTCCACCATTATTCGGGGAAGGATATGATACCGTAAAAGCTTTTACCAACGGAAACACACATTTCATCATAGAAAACAGCTTATTCAGATATTTTGAGATTAAGAATTTTACAATCATTATTTTCCTGGTTTTAGTTCTTTTACTGAAAGCGTTTGCAACTTCTTTCACCATTTTCAGCGGGGGAAATGGAGGTAATTTTGCACCTTCTCTTTTTGCCGGAGGTACCGTTGGATATTTATTTGCCATCATTTGTCAGCAACTGGGTTTTGAAAACGTTCCCATGACGAATCTGGTTTTAGTCGGAATGGCGGGAACGATGAGCGGCGTAATGTATGCGCCTTTAACAGCCATTTTCCTGATTGCGGAATCCAGTTTTGGGTATGATTTATTTATTCCTTTGATGATCGTTTCTATCATGTCTTATCTGATTGCTAAATGGTTCTCTCCTATTTCCCCGGAATTAAAATCTTTGGCAGACCAGGGAAAAATCTTCACCAATAAGCATGATGAAAATTTATTATTTTCTCTGAAAACGGAAGATTTTATCGATAAATATTCACAGACCATTTCCATCAATGCTCCTGTCACAGAACTTTTTGATTTGGTGAAAAGCGGAAGTAAAAATATTTTCGCCGTCGTCAATGAAGACAAAACATTGAAAGGAGTTTTAACATTAGATGACATTCGACCTTACTTGTTTTCAAATGATGAAGTTTCGGCTAATTTGATTCAAATGATGAAAACTCCTGTTGCGATTATTCATCCCGAAAATCAACCTTTGGAAATTCTTAAAATATTTGATGACACCGGAGTCTGGAATTTGCCTGTTGTAAACGAGAAAAATCAGTTTATTGGCTTTATTTCAAAATCAACAATTCTAATGAGTTACAGGCAGCTTTTAAAAGATTATTCCAACTAGATTCAATCACGATTTTATTTTTCATTAATTGTTAAGACTTCTTTTCTATGCGGGAAAATTAGGTTTTATCAGTAAGTTTTCCTTATATTTAGGGAACAACTTATATTTATGAAAAATCCTGTACTCTTCATTTTCCTCTTATTATTACTCGTAAACTGCGACAATAAAGACAAGGCAAACGACTTAGAACAAAGAGAAAAACAATTATTAGATAAAGAAAAATCATTCGCAGTGAAAGAAGCCGAGTACAACTCGCTTATAAAAATGCGAGACAGTATTTTTGCTCTGCAACATTCAGATTCCATAAAAATCGTAAAATGGCCCGATGAAATTACCGGCTCGTGGACTGGAAAAGTCATCTGCACAGAATCTAACTGCAGCGATTATGTTGTCGGCGATCAACGAACCGATACCTGGGAATTTGACAGTGATTCGCTACAGTTATTCTCCAAAATCATCAACAATAACAATTTAGTACGATTATATTCCGGAAAGTTTGAAAACAATGAAATCAAGCTTAATTTTAAAACAGATTCCACTGCAAAAAAGAAGGTTGACATGAATGTTCTGCTGAACGACATTTCAGATACAAAAATGAAAGGCATAAGAACCATCGCCGTTGATAACTGTATGGCGAAATTCTCCGTAGAATTAGTACGTTCTAAAAAATAGACACAAATGACATTACTAAGCATACACAACCTGAGTCTTCCCATCGAAGATCCGGTACTGAAGTTTCTTTTGGTGCTCATCATTATTTTGGCAGCCCCACTTTTACTCAACAAAATCAAAGTTCCGCATTTATTGGGATTAATTATTGCGGGAGCCGTCATCGGACCAAACGGATTTAATGTTTTAGCAAGAGACAGCAGCATTGTAGTGACAGGAACTACCGGGCTGCTTTATATCATGTTTCTCGCCGGTTTAGAAATCGATATGGGAGATTTCAAGAGAAATAAATGGAAAAGTTTAGGCTATGGAGGCTATGCCTTTATCTTCCCTTTTATTCTAGGGTACTGCGGCGCTTTTTACATTCTCGATTTTTCCGTGCTTACGTCAGTTCTTTTCGCAAGTCTTTTTTCGTCTCAAACATTAATAACCTATCCCCTTATCAGCAAGTTGGGAATTGCAAAAAATCAAGCCGTAAATATTACCGTTGGAGGAACAATGATTACTGACGTTGCTACATTATTGGTTTTAGCCGTTGTTGTAGGAATGGTTCAAGGAGATGTAGGAGTTTCCTTTTGGGTGAAACTATCTATCTCTTTTTTGGTTTTCGGATTGGTTGTTCTCATGATCTTCCCGCTAATAGGTCGTTGGTTTTTCAAAAAAATCAATGATAGGATTTCTCAATATATTTTTGTGCTTGTAATGATTTATTTTGCAGCAGTCTTAGCTGAATTAGCAGGAGTAGAAGCAATAATTGGAGCTTTCTTTGCCGGACTAGCTTTAAATAGACTCATTCCTCATACTTCTTCTTTAATGAACCGTGTAGAATTTGTAGGAAATGCTATTTTTATCCCATTTTTCCTAATTAGTGTAGGTATGCTTATTGATTTCAAAGTATTCTTCAAGAGTTTTGAAACCATAAAAGTTGCTTCAATTATGCTTGTAGCTTCTATCGGTGGAAAATACATTTCTGCTGTGATTGCACAAAAAACCTTTAAGTTCACCAAAGAAGAAGGCAAACTTGTGTTCGGACTCAGTTCTGCCTCTGCAGCTGCCACATTGGCTACCGTGATGGTTGGTTACAACATTATTCTTTCAGAAACAGAAACCGGAGAACCGATCAGATTATTAAATGAACATGTTTTAAACGGAAGTATCTTATTAATTCTTATTTCATGTACCATTTCATCATTTATTTCAATGGCAAGCGCGCAGAAAATTGCAGAGCAGGATAATGAGGAAACCGTTTCCGGAAACAGTCACGAACAGGAAAATATTCTCTTAGCTTTAAATTATGAAGCGACAGTGGACAGAATGGTCAATCTTGGGATTTTAATTAAAGCCCATTCAAATACAGAAAACTTATTTGCCTTAAATGTGATTAATGCAGATAAAAATGAATCTTCCGTAAAAAATGCTGAAAAACTTTTGCACCAAGCTACGGATGCGGCTGCCGCGGCTGACGTGAAGATTCAATCTTTAAAAAGGTACGACAATGATGTTGTAAATGGCGTAAACAATGTCATTAAAGAACAGAATATCACCGATTTAATTATCGGATTAGAAGATGAAAAAGGCTTTTCTCCTTCCTTTGCCTACAATCTTTACAACGGATATTTACAGAGCGATGATGTAAATGTTTTGGTGTATCATGCGGCGCAGCCTTTATCTACTATAAAAAGATATGCAGTAATGATTCCGGGAAATGCCCATAAAGAAGCAGGATTTTTTCATGCATTGTTGAGAGTCTGGAATATGGCGAGAAATTCGGGAGCTACAATTACTTTCTATGCTACTGAACAGATTTTGGACATATTACAGAAAATCATTAAAAAAGCCAATATCGAAGCCGAATTTATCATCATGAACACCTGGAAAGATGGTGAAAAAACAGCAACCCAGCTGAAAGACAATGAAGCTTTAATTGTTTTTATGGCAAAAAGAGGAATGAAATCTTATATTCCACAAATGAGATTGATTCCTGAATTGATGAACAAGTATCTGCATGACAAAAATTATCTATTAATTTTCCCTTTTTCAGAGTTTGACAGTGCCAATTCGGAGAAAAGATCAGTAGGAAATCATGATGATTTTATGGAAATAGGAAATGTAATTAAAAAGATTTTCAAGTAATTATATAATATTTTGTTTAAATTTAAATTTTGATTTTGTTTAACATCTGAAAAATATTACTTTTGCAAAAGTTTAGATGACTGAAACATCAGTCGACAGGATAAAAACTGATAAACATCTACATTTATTTCAATTGTAGATAATACAGTCCTTATAAAGCTACCAAATTTTATATCATGCCGAATTTAAAAATTCAAGAAGCACAATTGCTTTTTAATAAGATTCGCTCTAACCCTAAAAGTTATGATTTAAAAACTAGTACGGAAGGGATTACAGGCAAGGATGATAAAATTAGTTTCAAACTTTACAGGAACGGAGAAAGAAGTTTTTTTGAAGTCACCATTGACGGACTTACTTTTTCTAATTCTACTGGAGAATGGAACAATGCAATAATTATGTTGGAAAACATCATCCATAAAATGGAGAAAGAAACTGAAAATAATAAAGTACAACTGGCCTTAGATAAGCTTAAAAAGTACCTTTCAGAAGAAAACTAAAAATATTTTAAATAAATTAAAAATAAATTTGGTGGGTAACAAAAAAGTATATAAATTTGCACTCACATTTAAAACGATATGGCTAATCATAAATCAGCACTTAAAAGAATAAGACAAAACGAAGTTAGAAAAGTTCGTAACAGATACTATCACAAGACTGCTAGAACAGCTCTGAAAGTTTTAAGAAACGAAGAAAACAAAGCAGCAGCTACTGAGCAATTGCCTAAAGTTATCGCATTGTTAGACAAATTAGCTAAGAAAAACATTATTCACAAGAATAAAGCAGCTAACTTGAAAAGTAAATTAACTAAGCACGTTAATAAATTAGCGTAATTATATAGTAGGCCCGTTCGTCTATCGGTTAGGACCTCAGGTTTTCATCCTGGTAAGAGGGGTTCGACTCCCCTACGGGCTACAAAATTTTAATTATTACTAACCGGATAATTAAATAAGAGTTGAAACTTATAAAAACAAAAAAGTTAACCCTGTAAATTCATTTGCAGATTGGTAGATGGCCCGTTCGTCTATCGGTTAGGACCTCAGGTTTTCATCCTGGTAAGAGGGGTTCGACTCCCCTACGGGCTACGAAAGTCATTGATTAATTTCAATGACTTTTTTGTTGTTAATTGTATTAAAAAATCTTTGGGATCAGTAACAAAATCTGGGGACTAAGCAAAAAGTTTTGACAATCTGAATAAGAAAAATGATTTGTCCCTTACTCCTCGAAGTTGCATTCTGAAGTTTTTGATTTTAGCGTTAAAGCTTTCTGCAGAGGCATTGGTACTTCTTTGTTCAAAATAGTTAAGGATATCATTATAATGATTCATAATAGTATTTTTGAGTATAGAAAATGATTTAAAACCGGATTCTTCTACGTCTTTAAACCAACGAGCCAATTTGAGCATGGCTACAGACTTTGTCATGTTTTGGTTGTAAATTTTCCTGAGATTATCCGATAAGTTGTAAGCTTTTTCCAAGTCCGGATATTGAGAAAATAAAATTTTGGCTCTGGCAGATTGGTTTTCAGTCCATTTTTCTCTGCTTTTGTAGAGCAAATATCGGCTTCTGGCTAAAAGTTGTTTTTGGGTATCGCCATTTTCAAAGATTTCGATTTTCGCTCTTGCTTTGGTTTCTTTTGCGGTTTTTAATGCTTCATTTTCCTTGTCTATGGCTGCCCAACGATGTTTGATTCTTAATTCCTGAACAGCTTCGATGGCTAGTTTTTGTACATGGAAACGGTCGACAACCTGCACGGCATTGGGAAAACACCGCTTGGCAATAAGCTTCATAGAGCCCGCCATATCCAAGGTAACCTCCTTTACCTTTTGCCTTAATTTTCTGCTTATTTTTAAGAGTTTATCAATAACATCTTCGCTTCTTGTTCCTTTAATGACGGCAACAATACTGCCTTTCCTGCCCTTGGCATGCTTGGATGTAAGCACGGTGTAAAGTTCGCCCTGAGACAAGGCTACTTCGTCTAAAGAGAGTTGTGAGAGGCAGTTTGCGGGGTATAAAATGTAATCTTCGGCATGGGATTTCTGGTTCCAGTCTTTAAATTCACTGAGGGATTTTTTGTACTGTCTGCGAAATTTCTTTCCGTTGACACCATACATCTCGCCAATGATTTCCAAAGGAAGCGCTTTAGTATCGGCTGATTTTTTTTAAGAACTCTGCAAAATCCTGTGTCATGCGAGTGCCTTTAGCGATGAGATTCCAATCTCGTTGAACAATATTTCCAGACTTCATATCCGTCCATCTTCTACGCTTAATGTTGAGTTTTACGGCTTTGCCACGAAGCGGAAAATCATCAACGGCAATTTCTTCGTGAAATCCTTTCGATTGAAGATTTAATGAGGAAAACTCTTTAGGAACACTGTTTTTTTCTTCAAAGTAAAGATGAAGAAGTCCTTCTTTTTCTTCAGATTTTACGAAATCGAAATACGCCACTAAATATTCGGGAAGTAACAGTTTTAATAATTCTTGATCTTGAGACATGAAGAAAAGTTAAAAACTTTCAACAATTCTCCCCAGGTTTTGTGATTGATCCAATCTTTGTCAAAGTTTAAAACCCTGACAAAGATTAATTTTTAGATTCCAAAATTCAGGAAAATACCTAATCTGGATTTCGCTTCAATATCTCCACCTGCTAAATTGGTGTAAGTTGGAAGCATTAACTCTGTTCCTAAACTTATTTTTTTATAAGAAACTTCAAAACCTATTTTTCCGTACAAGGCACTACCTGCAGTTTTGGGAAGATCTTCTCCGTATTGCCGATTTTGGCCATAAGCTTCACCCTGAAAACCTGCTTTTGCAGAAATATTAGATTTTTCATTTCTAAAAATTTGATAGAATCCGGTTGCCGAATAATTCCATTGATTACCGAACTGATAATGTTTTTTGTTTTCAGTTTTAATAGTATAATCAGTGTTAAAAAGAATCGCCAATCTATTTTTTTGAAATCTGTAGTTCAAAACAGCCTGATAATCCCAGCTTCCTGTTCCCAACTGAAAACCCGGATTGACACCGGAAATTCCTTTTTCATCAAATTTTCCGAGCGGAACTTTTATGCCTACTCCTCCATTCAGTTCATGAATTTTGTCTTTTGAATTGATTAATTTATAAATTCCCATTAGATTAAAATCTCCGATTCCGTTGATATTGATGTCGCCCTGTAAAGTTTTTTTCTCATGAAAATGAAATGGTAAACTTCCATAGACACTCAATTTATTGGTCAAAGGGATTTTAGTCCAAATTTGGATCGTATTAAAATATTGATCCTGCGTAAAATCATTTACAAATAAATTTTCTTTCGCCTTGTAATGTTGGGCAAAATATTTAATTCCTACAAATTGTGGATTCAGGAGAGATTCAAAACCTGACGATCCATTGCCTGCAGCACATCCGCAAGCATCACATTCATTAAATAAAATTCGATTATAATAATTATTGGATATATATAAACTGTCGCTGATTGTTTTAGCCTGAAAACTATTGAGCGAAATCAGGCTAATGATAAAAATTACTTTCCTCATTCTAATTAAAATTATTCTGCAAATTTGGGATTAGTAATAAAGTTTTTATCGGATAGGGTCTTCAGAAACTGAATGATGAATTGCTTTTCCTGGCTGTTCATTGAAATTCCGATATGATTATTCTGCTTCAGCTGTGGATCAAGATTGGGATTATCTTCCACATTATCAGAATAGAAATTAAGCACTGCATCCAAAGTATAAAATCTTCCATCATGCATATAAGGTGCGGTATATTCTACATTTCTCAAGCCAGGAACTCTGAATTTCATCCAATCGTTTTGGTTAAGTGTTACCCGATATCTTCCGGCATCTTTGAACTGCGTATTGTAATACATTCCTGTGTTTCTGAAACTTTCGTCGGTAAATAATTCTCCGCTGTGACAAGAGGCACATTTTTGTTGAAATAAGGCCATTCCCAGTAATTCTTCAGAGTTTAGATGCTCATTTCCCTGTTTAAAACGGTCATATTTTGAGTCTGCAGAAATTAAAGTTGCCATAAACTGAGACAATGCTTTCAAAACTCTTTCTCCGGTCATATTTTCATCGCCAAAAGCTTGTTTAAATAATTTTTTGTACAAATCGTCTTTGCGGAGCTTGGCAATTGCTTCAGGCATAGAACTATCCATTTCATTAGCATCCGTAATCGGAATAATCGGTTGCTCATTTAAATTATGAATGACACCGTCCCACATATACCGCTTCAGAAAAATCATGTTCTGAATTGGTGGAGCATTTCTGATCCCTAATGTGTCATCAATTCCGTGGCTTACAATATGACCATGATGGGTAAACGCATTTTCCTGAATATGGCAGAAGCCACATGAAATCGTATTATTTCTGGAAAGCCTGCCTTCATAAAATAATTTTCTTCCGAGTTCCACGCCATTTTTTGTGATGGGATTTTCTGATTTGTCAAAAGTCATTTCAGGGAAGTAAGATGGGAATTGAAGATTAACCGCTTCGTCTTTTTCCAAAGGTTGAATAACATCATCGGAACACGATGTGAAATTCAGAAAAACAGTTAAAATAAAACCGGTTTTAATAATTTGTTTAATCATTGTGAACGTGGTCTACTTTAAACATTTTCATTAAATTATTCGTCACATTTACCAAATGCTGATTCGAACCCATCGCCATATCATTAACCGTAGAAAGGCTTAAAGCTGTTTCTCCACTTAAGTACTGATTCAAATCTGCTAAAATATGAACGGAAGGTTGGGTAGATGCAGAAACTCTTGCAGTGGTAGGAAGGTCTAAAGTCACCTCACGATATAAATCCGGAGTATTATTTGCCGTTACATTTCCCATGTTTCCGGTGTGATTCATAAATTCTGTACTGGTAGAATTTGTACCGTATTTCCCTTCTAATTTTATGAAAATATAACCTGCAGCCCAAGACCAGGTAAGGCTTTCTTTTTTGGCTTTATCCCAGAATTCCGCTTGTCCGTTTTGTCCGAGTAAATAAGCTTTCTGACTGATTCCCAATCCGAATCTTATTTTTTTATAATTATTTTTCGGAATATCATCTAAATTAAAATACACAATTCCTGCAATTGCATTTTCCTGATTGATAATGAAAGCACCTTTGTCTGGATTATTTTCGTGGTATTTGAATTCGTTTCCGTTTTCATCGATTAAACTGATGTTGCTGATAATATATTTTAAAGTTGAAAACTGATGTTTTTGTCCGCCGGAAGAAGTTTGAACCGTTTGATTAAGAACAATATTTCCGAGATTATTGAATCCGTTTTCAAATTTGAGCTGAAGTTTACCGTTTGATTCTGATGAATCGACTTCATCATTGTTTCTACATGATGTAAAAGTGAGAAAAATAAAGGCAATAAAGAATAATGATAAAAATTTATAAATTTTCATTGTTGATTTTTTAAGTTGAAATTTTTTAAAATTGAATTAATGTTTGAATGCTAGAACACTCAACTCTTTAAACTATAGAGTTTGCACTGCATAAAAAAGCAACTTTATCATTCCTCAGAAATTTAAGCGAAACTTAAAATTCATTCAGTACAAATATGAGTTGAGAATCTTGCGGATGACAACTATGCTTAAAATTAATGGTGAAAACTCTTCCAGTTAAAACAAGATTTAGAAAATAACTTTAAAAACCGGTGGTCTGAAAATGTGTTTTAAAAACAGAAACGAGTAGTCTGTTTTATATAGAAAACTAAAGGGAGAGAAAAGTGATTTCTCGGTGATTATTACTGTTGTAATTTCGGGAAGGATATAAATATCGAGCAGTTTTTGCCCCGAATTTTTTGTTTTGTGTAAAGGTGAAGAATCTGTATCAGTCGTTTTGGATAATTCTTTGGCCAAATAACATTTTCCGTTGCAGTTTAGGGTAATATTTTTCCTGTTGACACAGAGTTCTTCGCTGATGTATTGATAATTTACAGCATATTCTACCAACGGAATCAGAGGCCTGAAAACCGTAAAAAAGGTAAGAAATATGCTGCAAATTAAATTCAAAAGATTATTTTTTGCTTATCGCTTCATCGTATCTTCTGCTGATTTCCTTCCAGTTGGTTACATTCCAGATAGCAGTTAAATAATCGGCTCTTTTGTTCTGATATTTCAGGTAATAAGCGTGTTCCCAGACATCGATTCCAAAGATTGGAGTTCCTTTTTCTTCCACAACATCCATCAAAGGATTGTCTTGGTTTGGCGTTGAAGAAACAAACAATTTACCGTTTTTATCTACAGAAAGCCACGCCCATCCCGAACCAAAACGGTCTGCTCCTGCTTTGCTCATTTTTTCTTTAAAAGCATCCATGCTTCCGAAAGCATCGTTGATTGCTTTTGTTAAATTAGCAGAAGGTTTTGTATCTTTTTGCGGTGTTAAAACCGTCCAAAAGAGTTCATGGTTATAATGACCGCCTGCGTTATTTCTTACCGCCATTGGTAAAGTTCCTGCTTTAGATAAAATCTGGAATAAAGTAAATTTTTCCTGTGGAGTTCCGGCAATGGCTTTGTTCAGATTAGAAACATACGCTGCAGCATGTTTTGAATAATGAATTTCCATTGTTTGGGCATCAATATTTCCTTCAAGTGCATTGTAAGCATATGGCAAAGGAGTTTGCTTAAACTGGGCAAACGCAAACTGCGCTGCAAAAACTGCGGTAAATGCAGCTACTTTAAAAATTTTCATAATTTTTTATTTATATGGTTGAATATTTGATTCTTTTGATGGAAGATGGAAGTTTTTGATCTGTTATGGCTTCCAACACCCAGCTTCAGACTTCCTGCCTTACTTCAACAGTTTCCTGATATCCTCAATCAAAATTTCTCTGTCGGGATGAAATTTTCCGTTCAATTTAGGAATTTTTCCTTCCTTATCTTCATAATTCAATCCTGAATAATAAAGAATAGGCATATTTTCTTTATTGTATCGACAACGGATGTTTCCCTCCTGATCAACTAAAGCTATCATCCCGCTATGATTAAGATTTTCGCTTTCATCTTCTTTATCTCCTACATAAATATCAAATTTATCGGCTAGATTTCCTATATAGTCTCTGTCGCCTGTCAGAAAATGCCAGTTCGGAGATTTTGCCCCTATTCTCTCTGCATGTTGTTTCAGTAATTCAGGCGTATCATTTTCAGGATCGATGCTGATGGAAACAATTCCAAAATCAGGATTATTAATTTTATCTTCAATAAACCTCATATTCGTATTCATTACGGGACAAATCGTGGGACATTTACTGAAGAAAAATTCTACTAAATACACCTTTCCAAGCAAATCTTTATTGGTAATTTTTTTATTATTCTGATTGGTCAGCTTAAAATCCGGAACCTTCATTACCGTATAAAGACTGTTTTTAAAATAACTCATCCCAAAACCTATTCCGAAAAACAACAAAGCAATGACAACAATCGGAATGATGATTTTACTTTTCGTATTGTTTGGCTTTTTATTTCTGGGCATATTTTTCAGGATTTTTCTTAAATTCATCCTTACAGTAGCTACTGCAAAAACCGTACGTTTTATTTTTATAGACTGCCGTATCTTTCATGTCGGATTCAGTTGGCATATTACAAATCGGGTCTACAGCATTCGCAAACTTTACTTTTTGAACAGTTGTTTTTGTAGTAGTATTTTTCTTTTTATGCTTTACTTTAGGTGTTTCCTGCGCACAGGCGAATAATGAAACAGACAATAATGCTGTTAAGATAACTTTAGATTTCATTAAATAGAATTTAAAATTAAGTTTAATCAATATAAATATAAGCCTTGATAAAAATCAAAACTAAAGTTTCAGGTTAAATAAATTAAACTAAAGGAGGGTGGAATATTCTGGAAAAATATTCTGAAGAATGTAATTGAATTTGATTTGATTTGGGTTTTTCTGACTTTAAATCAGCTTTACCGATATTTGAAAAAGACAAGATTTCATGAGATAAGAAAAGATCTAAACCAGCGATTTTAATATTCTGAGCATTATTAGATTCCTTCTCTGTTTTTGCCAACTCTTTTTTTACAAAACACTTTCCTTTACAATCAGACTCTATAACTTTTCTGTTCTCGCAAAGGTTTTTCACAATGTAATCATAATTGATCATATAATTTAACATTGGCAAAACAGGACGAATTGCAATGGTAAAAATGATGAAAAAGGACATGAAAAATTTCAAATATCAAATCTTTAGTACAAATATAGTGTACAAATTTGATTTGGAGCTTAATTATGATGAAAGTCAGTTGGAATTGCTTTTCCCACAGATCGCACGGATTTACACAGATTTTTTAATATGTCTTATATACAAGCCATTAATCGCACTAATTTACACGAATTAATTACTCTATTTTCACACAATCATCTGTGAAAACCTGAGTAATCTGTGGGAAACAGATTTTGGCTAAAGGCTGAAAATATTTTAAAACTGAAAGATGGGCTAAAGCCCATTCCTTTTGATAGAAATTATTAGAAACTTGTAGTCTGATTGTCGACTTCCAACATCCAGCTTCCATCATCCAGCCTCATCAAAACTTCATTCTCTGGATTCTCACAGCATTTAGAATTGCCAACAGAGCGACACCGACATCAGCAAAAACAGCCTCCCACATTGTTGCCAAACCTCCTGCTCCGAGAATTAATACAACTGCTTTTACAACAAATGCCAAAGTAATATTCTGCCAGACAATTTTCTTGGTCTGCTTTCCTATATTGATTGCCATTGGAATTTTTATCGGCTTATCATCCTGAATAACAATATCTGCGGTTTCAATCGTGGCGTCACTACCTAATCCGCCCATTGCAATTCCCACATCACTGAGAGCTACAACAGGAGCATCATTAATTCCATCGCCAACAAAAGCCACAGATTGATTTTTAGCTTTTATTTCTTTTACTTTATTTACTTTATCTTCGGGAAGCAGATCTCCAAATGCATTCTCTATCTGCAAATTTTCAGCAACAAAGTCAACAACAGAACTTTTGTCACCGCTAAGCATGGTGGTTTTTACATTTAATGATTTAAGTTTACTGATCGTTTGCTGTGCATCTTCTTTAATTGAATCTGCAATGGTAAGATATCCAACAAACTTTTTGTCAACAGCAATTGCTATTAATGTGTAAACAATATTTTCAGTATTTAAATCATAAGAGATATTGAAATTCTTCATTAATTTCAGATTTCCTACGAGCAATTCTTTTCCGTTGATTTCTGCTTTTAAACCTTGTCCGGCAATTTCTTCTACATTTTCCAGCTGTATGGAATGATCAATTTCACCAACGAAATCATGAATGGCAGTTGCAATAGGATGAGTGGTTTTACTCTCCAGAACATTAATCCATTGTAAAATTTCATCTTTATTAAAATCATTGTTAAAAAGAACTTCCTGAACTTTAAAAACACCTTCCGTCATTGTCCCGGTTTTATCCATTACCACATTTTGAATGTTGGCAAGAATATCTAAGAAATTGCTTCCTTTGATTAAGATTCCGTTTCGGCTTCCGGCTCCGATTCCTCCAAAATATCCCAACGGAATAGAAATAACCAGTGCACAAGGACAAGAAATTACCAGAAAAACCAATGCCCTGTATAACCAATTTTTAAACTCATATCCTTCAACGAAAAAGTACGGTAAGAAGGTTATTCCTATTGCCAGAAATACAACAATTGGTGTGTAAACTTTTGCAAATTTTCTGATAAACAATTCGGTAGGAGCTTTTTGAGCAGTTGCATTCTGAACGAGTTCCAGTATTTTACTCAGTTTGCTGTCTTTATATGTTGCTGTAACTTTTACCTGGCTTACTGAATTAAGATTAATCATTCCCGCTAAAACGGTTTCACCTTTTATTTTCGTATCGGGCTTGCTTTCTCCTGTTAAAGCTGAAGTATTGAATGATGCTTTTTCAGATAATAATTTGCCATCCAAACCTAATTTTTCGCCTGATTTAAGCTGAATAATATCATCAACTTTTGCATTGACCGCTTTTACAACTCTGGGTTGCCCATTTTCTAAAACTGTCACTTCATCCGGACGCTGATCTAAAAGAGATTTAATATTTGACTGGGCTTTCGTAACTGCCATTGCCTGAAAAACTTCTCCCACCGAATAAAAAAGCATAACAGCAACTCCTTCAGGATATTCGCCGATAACAAAAGCTCCGATAGTGGCAATTCCCATCAGAAAAAATTCGGAAAAAATATCACCATGAACTATACTTTCGTAAGCTTCCTTCAAAACAGGCAAACCAACGGGAATATAGGCGATTAAATACCAGACAAAACGAACCCAGCCATTAAACCAAGTGTTTTCTATAAAATTATCGAAAACAATTCCAAACAATAATATTGAAAAAGAGATTACCGCCGGCAAAAACATCCGGAAGACAGATTGATCTTTCACATCATGTGAATGCTCATGATTGTGTTCGTTATGATTATGCTCGTTATTTGGCTTTTTACTGAGATTTTCTTTCATAATTTAAAATTTTATTCGAATGTAAGCCTTAATCAAATGCAATGCTATTGCAAACTTTCAAGGCAATTCTCACAGATTCCTTTTGCAAAAAATCTTATCTCATCAATCCTGAAATCAGTCTGAATATTTTCCGGAAAGGAAATATTTTCCCGGCAAGTTGTCTGTTTACAGATCTTGCAGTAAAAATGAAGATGCCAATCTTTGTGTGTATTTTCATCGCAGCCATCATGACAAAGCTTATATTTTGTGGTTGTATTTTCTTGAATACTGTGAACAATTCCTTTTTCCTCAAAGGTTTTTAAAGTTCTGTAAATGGTTGTTCGATCTGCATTTTCAAAATTATTTTCAATTTCAGATAATGATAATGCTGCTTCCTGGGATGTCAGTAAATCATATACCAAAATCCTCATACTTGTGGGTTTGGTATTCTTGTCGATGAGCTTGTTTTCAATATGTTTATTCATGTTTTTATGAGCCGAAATGAGACTATAATTTAGTGAAAGATTTTGAAGTGATCATAAATTCGTTTATAATAAATATCATTATTTTTACTGTATGAAAGTTTTAATTATAAACGGCCCAAATCTCAATCTTTTGGGAACAAGAGAACCTGAAATTTACGGAACAATTTCTATGGAAGATTATTTAGAGGAAATAAAATCTGAATTTTTTTTGCATGAAATTTTATATTATCAGTCAAATATAGAGGGGGAAATAATTAATCGTCTTCAGAAAGATGATTTTGATGCTTTGGTAATCAACCCCGGAGCTTTCACCCATTATTCTTATGCCATTGCAGATTGTTTAAAGAATATTCAGAAACCAAAAGTGGAAGTTCATATCAGCAATATTTATAAGCGTGAAGAATTTAGACAAAAATCTGTAACAGCCGCTAATACTGATTCAGTATTATCTGGTTTTGGAATGGATGGATATCGGTTGGCTGTTCTGAGTTTTAGTTAGTTTTCTGCAGATTTAACAGAAATTCTTTTGGAAATAATAATAAAAGCAGATAATAATTCAAATAAAAAAAGCCTCATCAATTGATGAGGCTCTTCACTATTTCTAAATGGTCTGTTCCTGCAATTGAGGACCAGAAGCAATCAGCTTTTTAGCTTCGTCATTACCGCAGTACTGCTCGAAGTTTTTGATGTATTTTGAAGCAAGATCTTTTGCTTTTTCTTCCCATTCTGCAACGTCGCTGTAAGTATTTCTCGGGTCTAAAATACCTTCAGAGACATTTGGCAATGAAGTTGGAATCTCTAAATTCATCACCGGAATTATAGTTTTTTCAGCATTTTCAATAGATCCGTCGATGATAGAATCAATAATAGCTCTTGTATCTTTTAAAGAAATTCTTTTTCCTGTACCGTTCCAACCTGTATTTACGAGATAAGCTTTAGCACCGTGCTCTTTCATTTTCCCGATTAATGTTTTCGAGTACATTGTCGGGTGTAAGGTAAGAAATGCTTCACCAAAAGCTGGAGAAAATGATGGTTCAGGAGCAGTAATTCCTCTTTCAGTACCTGCTAATTTCGAAGTGTATCCGCAAAGGAAATGGTATTGAGCCTGATCTTCATCTAAGATTGAAACCGGAGGCAACACTCCAAACGCATCAGCAGAAAGATAAACAATCTTGCTTGCGTGACCTGCTTTTGAAGGTAAAACAATTTTGTTGATATGATAGATAGGATAAGAAACTCTGGTGTTTTCTGTAATTGAACCGTCTGTATAATCAGCGATTCCGTCATTTACCATAACATTTTCAAGAAGTGCATCTCTTTTTATTGCTCTGAAAATATCCGGTTCTTTTTCTGCTGACAAATCAATTACTTTAGCGTAACATCCACCTTCATAATTGAAAACTCCGTTGTTATCCCAACCGTGCTCATCGTCACCAATTAAATATCTTTTAGGATCTGCAGATAAAGTTGTTTTTCCTGTTCCCGAAAGTCCGAAGAATAATGCTACATCTCCTTCTTCACCTACGTTTGCAGAACAGTGCATTGATGCCATACCTTTCAGCGGAAGGTAATAATTCATGATCGCAAACATTCCTTTTTTCATTTCTCCACCGTACCAGGTTCCGCCGATAATCTGAAGTTTTTCAGTAAGGTTGAACATTACGAAGTTCTCAGAATTCAATTCCTGCTCTTCCCAATTCGGGTTTGTTGTTTTTGAACCGTTGATTACAGTGAAATCCGGCTCTCCGTAGTTTTCTAAATCGAAATGAGAAGGACGGATGAACATATTTGTAACGAAATGAGCCTGCCACGCAACTTCCACGATAAATCTTACTTTAAGTCTTGTATCATCATTGGCACCGCAAAATGTATCGACAACATATATTTTTTTGGCATCTGAAAGTTGATTTAAAACTAAATCTTTACAAGATTCGAAAATTTCGGGTGTTGTAGGTAAATTTACTTTACCATCCCAGAAAATAGTATTTTTAGTAATATCATCCTCTACAATATACCTGTCTTTAGGAGAGCGGCCTGTAAAAATTCCTGTTTTTACAGATACTGCGCCAGATTCTGTTAATTCAGCTTTTTCAAAACCCTGATTTTCAGGCGACATTTCCGCTTGATATAATTCTTCATAAGAAGGATTATAAATTAATTCGTAATCTCCTTTAATCCCTAATTTTTGTAAATCCTGGATGATTTTAACGTTTTTCATTTTACTTATATTTTCTGTTTCTTTTTGTTGGCATAACAATAGTAATATTAACTATTTGTTAAACTTCAATAAATATAAACATATAAGCGAAAATGACAAATAAAAAATAGACCTTTTAATGCATTGATTAACAGTCTATTAAATCACTCCATTCATAAATAGTATGAAAACCTTTGCCCCAAAAATAGTCTTCAAACCCCTCAAATTTTGCACTCATTACAAAATCTCCGCCCCACGCACCTAAACTTTTAACAAATTTTACACAATCTTCAAAATAAATTGATTTAACTGTCGGAATCCCAATAAAATCTGAAATTATTTGCTCATGTATCACAAATAAATCAGAAAATTTATCTAATTCATCACACAATAAAATATTTTTTGTGAGATCAGAAAATTCATCGATTAATTTTTGAGACTTTATTTTAGACTTATAAAGATTGATTCCTTCTCTACTATCCTGCTTCTGATTTAAGTGGATGAAAATCAGTTCATTTTTAAATTTCGGATTAAAGTCTACCTTTTCAAAATGTATTTCGGGTTTGTTTTGAAACAAGACCGCCGATTTAGCATGAGCGACAGCAATATCATATCCACTTCCGCCCAAACTTATTGAATTTAACTGAAAGGGATCAATATGAGACCATTCTGCGAGATTGTTCATCAAAGTAGAGCTGCTTCCCAAACCATAATCTGCAGGAAACTGAAGGTTGGTTTTTAAATGATAAGAATAAGAATTTTTAAATTTAATTTCAGAAAGATTCTGAACGTTTTTGAGCGTTTTAAGAATAAACTCTGCGCTTGAAGTGATATTGGTTTCCAGAATCTGCCAATTTTTATAATCGATGACCGCTTTTAACCATAATTTATTCTGATGATAAGCTTCCCAGGAAACAATCGATTTTCCGTCTGGTTTTTCTTCAAAAAAAAACTCTTGTCCTAGCTTTGTGGGTACCGCCAAGACAAGAGCCCCATCTACAGCGAAATATTCTGAAGTAAGCATCAGCTTTCCCGGTGAGAAAAGGCTATTCATATGTATAGTAGATAATTTTTGTGCAATATTTTATCATTGGGTAATATACAAATAAGGCATAAGATCAGTTAAAATAAATTATTGAAATTATTAGCAATTCGGTTATATAAATTTATCATTTAGAAAATCTGAAGCAAATTATATATAAAATAACAAAAATTAAATCGCCCATGTTTGGACGATTTAATTTTTTATGAATGTTTTAAAATTTTAACACTCGTAGTTAGCGTTTACAACATTTGCTAAATCATTAATAAATTCAGGAGTACCATCAGCGTAATCGGATGAGAAACCCACATTAATAAAATCTCCACAAGCATTTACAAATTCTACTCTCCATCTTCCTCTTGAAGTAAATTCAGCGGTCACAGTTACCCTAATAATATCGCCATTTTTTAATTTTACTTCATATTGCGAAGAGTTGTTAGATGTTACAGTTGTGTAAAAACTATTTTTTGTTGAAACACTTTCGTTAGCAAACGAGAATGACGCAAACATCAAAGTACATAAAATTGCTACTTTTTTCATAATAAAAATTTAAGTGATTAGTTATATATTTAATTTAAAAAAACATTTTCTTTTGTAAACCTCTCCATCTTCTTTCTTGTTATATTATTTCCATTAGAATCTAAAACTTGCATCTCTCCCATATAAATATAGGGGTTCTCCATAAAATCTTTCCTTGCTTTTAAGAATTTACTTTTATTCTCTATCTTCACTAATCTGAAATATGGAATTTTTTTTATTTCTTCTGAGCTCTTCTTTATTTCTATTGCACTAATCTCTATTGTTTTATTTTTGTTGTAAACTTCAAGAATAAGCCCAGACAACCCTTTAAAACGAAAAGGCCCCTCAGTAGTAACAAATTCAGGAGCAAACCAAGCAAAAAAAACATCACCTGTCTCGCTTATTGTTTTTGCAAGTTGGCAATCAATATTTTTGATTTTCTTTCTATCTGGAAGAATTTCCCAAACAGGTATTGATTCTGAAAACTCATAATTGTCAAACCCTAATGGAAGCGTCATATAAATAATTCCTTCATTTCTATACACTTGGCCTCTATTTTTAGGATATTTTATTATATTTCCCATAGATGTCTTAATTGTAGATAATGAACCACCACCATTAGTAATCGCTTGATAATATTCTCTTTCATCCTTACTATAATAAATGGATTCATTACTATTATAAAGGAGTACATTTTCAGATTCTTGAATACTTGATTTATTCATACTATCCTTTATAATCTTGAAATTGTACACAACTTCTACATGTGCTTTAGAACTTTGTGCAAAACAAACAAAAACTTTTAAAAACAATAATAGAAATATACCTTTTCTAATCATTTCATAAATATAATAATAATTTCTGAACAGAAATAATTTTATCTAAATTTTTCTGCATGTATAAATAGTATTCATACTTGTTTTAAAAATTGATGAAATTTTAAACCTATCAGAGTTATGTAAAATAATTTACAAAAATTATTTTGAAAAACTAAAAAACACCAAATATAAAATTAAATCATAACTATTTATATCGCAGAAGCAGAAGTTACTTCGCCGTCAATTTTCTTGATTAAACCTTGAAGTGTTTTTCCGGGACCAACTTCTACAAAGTGAGTTGCGCCGTCTTTAATCATGTTTTGTACAGACTGAGTCCATTTTACAGGACCAGTTAACTGAGCAATAAGATTTGCTTTAATTTTGTCAGGATCTGTAACTGAAGTTGTCGTAATATTCTGATAAACCGGAATCGTCGCTTTTCTGAATTTCGTATTTTCAATGGCAGCAGCCAATCTTTCTTGTGCAGGCTGCATTAAAGGTGAATGAAAAGCTCCGTTTACAGGTAATAACAAAGCTCTTTTTGCTCCCGCTTCTTTCAGCTTCACACAAGCTTCTTCTACAGCAATCGTTTCTCCGGAAATCACCAATTGTCCGGGACAATTGTAATTTGCTGGAACTACTACTCCGCTGATTGAAGCGCAGATTTCTTCAACTTTAGCATCATCCAATCCTAAAATTGCAGCCATCGAACTCGGATTTGCATCACAAGCAGCCTGCATTGCTTTTGCTCTTTCGGAAACCAGTTTCAAGCCATCATCAAAAGATAAAACTCCGTTTGCAACCAATGCTGAAAATTCTCCTAAAGAATGTCCTGCAACCATTTCCGCTCCAAGACCGTTTACTGCTTTCAATGCAGCAACCGAATGTATAAATATTGAAGGTTGTGTAACCTCAGTTTTCTTCAGATCTTCGTCTGTCCCTTTAAACATAAGGGAAAGAATATCAAAACCTAAAATTTCATTGGCAGATTCCATCAAATCTTTAATGTCTTTACGAGAATCGTATAACTCTTTTCCCATCCCTACAAACTGTGAACCCTGCCCAGGAAATACAAGTGCTTTCATTTATTGATTTAAAAATTAATACAAATATATAGTTTATTACTAAAGTTCCTAAAATTAAGGAATCAATCTGATCACTCGGAAACCGGTATTTACGTAAGCTCCGTTTGCTTTAGATTTTACAAATTCAAATTTAGTAGCCAACTGAGTCTGCACTTTATTGATTTGCTTAAAGATTTCTCCTTTTTTGTTTTCTCTTGTTAACATATCGTTTACAACATCGAAACCAATAACGGCATATTTTCCGGGAGTTTTACAATATTTAGCTTTATAAGCTGCTAAAATTTCTTTCTCAAAATTACCGTCAGCATCGATTGTTCTATCCATTATATAAACTAAATTTACCTGACGCAGTTCATTTACTTTTTTATCAAAACTTGTAGCTGCATACATGCTGAATGCTTTTATACCCTGAACTTCTTTGGATAAAGCAATTAATTTGTTTGAGAACGCTTCGCCAAGGGCATCATTATCACTTGCCAAAATTGCAATAACCGGAGCAGATTGTCCTGTCATCATATTTTGATCCAATTGAATATCAGAAGCTGAATTTACAATTATGACTTGAGCATTTTTTACATTTTTCTCAAGATTTGACTTTAGATAATTTGCATTTTCTTTTTTAGTGTCTGCAAGAATATAAATTTTCTGATCAGAATAAACCGATTTTACCTCTTCTGCAATTTTGTCTGCATACGAATGATCATTGGTTTCAACGATAATTAAATTGCTGTAGTTGTATAATTCCGGAGAGTTTGCAAAAGGCGCCACCACAGGAATTTTCTGAGTTTTGGTAAAATCTAAAAGATCAATTACATTTGATTTAAAGAAAGGTCCGATAATTAAATCGGTATTATTAGGATTGATTTGCGATAAAGAGCTTTTAAACGAAGCTTCGTTACCAGAATCAACGATTTTTATATCTAACTTTTGTCCGCCTGCGGCATTTCTTTCAATTGCTAATTTAGCTCCCGTAAGAAAATCTGTCGCCATCGCACGATATTGAGTTTCATTGGTGCTGTAGCCAAAAGGAAGCATCAAAACAACGCTTAATGCATCGCCATTCTTTTTGATGTAAGCAGCATCTAGTTTTCTGATTTTTAAAATCATTCCCCCTTTCAATCCTCTCGATAAATCCGGGTTTAGAGCAACTAATTCATCAATTGAAATTCCGAATTTATTAACAATTGAAAAAACAGTATCTCCTTGCTCCACAACATATGTTGCATATTCATCCTGGTTAGAATGAGAATTGGAAGAAGATCTTTCGTTTCCTGAATCTATTTTAGTTTTGTTATTTGCAGAAGTGGTTTCAGTAACAGTTTCAACAGGCTTTGTAACTGTAGTTGCAATAGCTTGGTTTCCACCATATTTTTTGATGCTATCAAGAGGTAAAGTAATTTCGTCACCAATTTTCAAGTGAGAATCCAAATCTGGATTTAGCTTTCTCAGATCAGTTTCAGAAATTTTGTATTGCTTTGTAATACCGTAAACTGTTTGTTTAGGCTGAAGAACAATTTTTCCGGTTTTAGCAGACGTGTTTGTAACGGGAGTTTTAGCAGCAGTAGTTGCACCACCGCCAGATTTTACATTAACAACGTCCCCCAATGCAAGTTTTCCGTCTTTAACTTTAGGATTCAACTTCAACAATTCATCTACAGAAATTCCGTATTTCTTAGAAATATTATAAGGAGTGTCACCTTTTACAACCGTGTGTGTCTTCTGAGCCGTTAAAGCCAAAAACATACACAAACCAGATAGTACAAAAAACCTCTTAATCATTTTCGATATTATAATTTACAAAAATACTTCTTTAAAATTAAATGGCAACAATTATTAGTTTTGAATCATGAACCACCATTTCTTCCAAACAAAATTCTATCCAGGAATAGCCAAAATCTGCAAAAAAGACAGAGAAATTATAAATCCTTTCCTGCCACGTTTTTGCCGGATGAACATCTATAAATAAATTCTCCAAACGCTCCAACAATTCATTTTGTTTGATTCTTTCGGCACGAAGAAGTCTTTTTTTCATTCTACTGAAAGATTTCAACTGTCTGGTTTCTTCTGCTTTTACTAAATTCCCGAAAGATTGTTCTGTAGTTTCAGCAATATTTTTCAATTCAGAAAACTGTTTCATCAACAGGCTTTCTTTTTCATCAAGCAAATTAAGAATTTCATTATTATCTAAAATTTTCTCATTTGTAATTTTAGTAAAATTCTGGAAGAAATCATCTATTTTTAAATCAAGTTTATTAATTTTTCCTAAAGTTTTTTCCTTTAAAAACAACATTGAGTTTCTGGGAATCAAAATCGGGAAAGGTAAATTTAATTGAGTAAAATAATCTTTCAATTCCAGCCAATACATGATTTCGGCATTTCCGCCAATGTAAGCAAGATTTGGCAAAACTGTTTCCTGATAAACAGGTCTCATCAACGCATTCGGGCTAAATTTTTCAGGGAAATTTTCAAGCTCGTCAAGGATTTCTTCTTTTGAAAACTTAATATTTTTATCAACAACGATATAATTTTCACCGTCAAAATCAATCCTGTCACGGGTTTCAGAAAGGTAGAAAAGGTTTATTTCACGAGGATTCACCTGAACTTTCCCATATTTTCCACTCAGAAAATCAACTTTTTCTTTTGAATTTTTATGCAGACTAAAATTTTCCAGTTCATCTTTAAATACATTTTTAATTTGATTTTTTAAAGCTTTAGAATCTCCATCCAAAATAAGTAAACCCAAATCTGAAAACAATCTGTTCACCAAAGTCTGAATCGCTTTCGTTAAAGTATGCCCGGTTTTATAAGCTTCTTTCAGCATTAAAATCAATTCGGTTCCGAAAATAGAATCTTTAAATTCTTTTTCAAATTCAGAAATGAAAAATGTGTCATTAATTTGGATTTTTCCAACCGCACTTCCTGATTTTTCGTTGATTTCGTAATAATTATTCTCGGTTTTAAAATGATTAATCTCTGCAAAATCGTGGTCTTCAGAAGCCATCCAATAAATGGGAACAAAATTAAAATCCGGAAAATTCTGCTTTAAATAACAACAGGTTTTTATCGTCTGAAGAATTTTATACACAAAGAAAACAGGTCCGGAAAACAGGTTCAATTGATGACCCGTTGTAATCGTAAACGTATTTTTTTGCTTTAAATTTTCTAAATTCTCTATTTGCCGGGATGAGAGTTTTAGATCTGAGAGTTGAGATTTAATCGTTTCAGAAAGAATTTCTCTTCTCTCTAAAGTAAATGAACTTTGTCTTAACTGAATTTGCTTGGCAAAATTTTCCAACGAGAAAGTTTGCGTTTCAAATCCTTCAATATCATGATTCAGGAAATCTTTTATTAATGTAGGAATACTTTCGATTTCCCCGAAAGCTATTTTATTTATTGTTTTCAACCTGATTAAATTTTAGTTGAACAAATACCAAACAATTCCGATATTCAGCCTAAAATCATAGACCGGATAATGTGGAAATGCGTAAGATTGATTATGTGAAATAAGTGTTCCGATTTGCTGACCTTCGATGAAGAAAAACATTCTTTTCACTTTCATATTAAAGTAAAGATCAGCAATTGGCTGTCCTCCGATTGAAAATGAGTCTGCGCTTGGCAAAATATATTCATTAAGAATCGGGAAATATTCTCTTGTGGCAAATTTTGAAAAATAATAGACTTTCAAACCCGCCTGAATTTCTGCCGAATTTTTAAACGCTTTAGACTGAAAAAATAAATTGGCTCGCCCGATAAAAGAAGGCATTGGTAAAAGTTCTTTATTGGTTAAAGCATTTTGAAACTGCAATCTTGTATTCAAATGGAATTTACCATAACTAAATGTTGCATCGCCTCCAATTTGAGAAATGTTGAGAGAATTTGCACTTTGTTTTGGCATGGCAGCCGTATTGAAATAGGTATAATTATCAATTCTAAAATAATTGGCAAATAATTCTGTCTTGAACCACTTTAAATTTAAACTTCCTCCTATTTCTGTTACCGATTGATTTTTAGCATCAGAAAGAAAATAATTGAAATTACTGTAAACTGATGAATTTGCGAGATAATTAAAAGATGGATAAGCACTTTGGAAATTTACTTTTGCATTCACAAAGTAATCTTCGACAGGTTCAAATTTGATGTTGTTTGTCGTTTTTAAATAATCGCCAAACTGACTTCCTTTTGAAATCTCTAAGAATGAATTCACCTGAAATTTATCAAAAATCTTAATCTGGAGATTTCCAACAGCTCCTAATCTGCTTTCCTTCATTTCGGCAGGAATTTCAAGATTTGGCAATGTCATCTGATTAACTCCGAATTTCAGCATTTGATATCTTACACCCGCATCTAACTTGAAACGCTCATTATCGAAAACCAAACTCAAAGTATTGCTAAAATTATTTGAATATTTTTTTGTAGCCAGAGGAAACCCATTAATAATTTCCGAGGGAGTAGAATACCAATACTGTTCTAAACTTCCCTGATTATAATAATATTTATTGCCTTGATTAGAAATTGTGTGCCGGATTCTAAAAGGAAACTTTTCAGCATTAAAAGGCGTAAACTGATGACTCAAATAATATCTTCTAAAGGAATATTGCGAACTCGATGATGCCAAATTTACCTGAGCTCTATCCCTGCTTCGAAATTCACTATCTCCGGATTGGAATAGATCATCATTGATGATTCCACCATTCTCCTGGTTGTTTACATTTTGATGGAGATAATGTGCAAACAATTCATAATTGCCGCTTTTCGAAGTATAATGTCCTGAAAATAGCGTATTGTTGTTAGCAGCTAAAGAATTTCTATAAAATCCCTGAGAACGAAGTCCCATATAATCTAACGAAAAATTGAATCTTTTCCCGATATTCTGAGTATAAGTGGATTGTAACGCAGCACCATTTTTCATGGCTGTATGATAAATAAAGGTTGCTGTTGGTGTTTTTACATCGTAGTATCTAATATCATTAATTCCTAAAATACCATATGATTTATTGGTTGGTAATAACGAGAGATTCTGTTCAGCATTTACTTCATATGACAATGGATTAAATCCTGCACCAATATTCGCAAACTGCACTCTTCCGAAATTATCTCTGTTGTTATATTGTGAAAAAATATAAGTTTTATTGAATGTCATCGCTGTATCAAAAACCTTCTTCTCAGAATACTGCGTCTGATACTGATAATCGTTAATTGTCGGCTTAAATATCTTCAATGAATCTTTTGTTCCGGAGTCTACAATTAAGGTATCTTTTAATTTCTTCTCCAACATATTGGAGTCGGTTTTATTAACGATAACCTGAGCTTGAGAAAATGAAGCAGAGAAAAATATAATGAGGAAAAGGTATTTCATGAATTTTTTTTGTACAGCAAAAATAAGAAATAAAAGGAAATAAAAAACCCCGTCTTGCGACGAGGTCTAAGATTATATAATTGTGTTAAATTAATAACCAGGGTTTTGCTGGATGTTCGGGTTTGCGGAAATTTCTGTAAACGGAATTGGTAAGGTGTATTTATAACTTCCATTAGCCAAGTTTGTAACTGAAATTATATCATCCGTTGGATTTCTATCCATAGTTACACCTGCTTGAACAGCCATTCTTTTAAGATCGATATAACGGTGACCTTCTAAACCTAGTTCAATTCTACGTTCTTTTAAAATATCAGCATAAGCAGTCTGTGCATTTCCATAAACAGGAGTTGTTGCAGTACCATTATAGTTTCTTGCAACTCTTACTGCTTGAATTGCTGCTTGAGCTGCTGACAAATTATTACCTGCAGTTTCAGCTTCAGCTAAAATAAAGTACATCTCAGATAATCTGAATAATTTTAAATCATTTCTTGTAGGTGCACTTGTTTTACCAGGATACTTATCAATTACCAATCTATCAGATGTAATTGGAGATGTACTTGTAGCATAATTAGGATCAATAATAGAAGTTGGATCTATATATGTATATCTTCTTACATCACTTCCAGTGTTAACTAGATTAAATAAGTTTCTACCTAAAAACCACATTGGTACTCCAGAAACTGATGATGTATTAGTATTCCAATTTGTACCTACATTAGCACCAACACCTGTAGCAAGTCTGTTCAAAGAGAATATAATTTCACCTCTAGCTGAATCATTCCATAAGTTTCTATAAGGATTAAACGATGAAGCTACACCATAAAATGCTGAATTCCAAGCTGCCGAACCAATAGTCGGTGCACTCGTTGTAGTTATTGGAGTTGATACCGTCAGTGATAAACCAGAGTTTGAAATAACATCTTGTGCATACTGTTTAGCTAGTGTAGCATTACCTCTATAAATATTAAACCTTGCAGATAATGCATTTACAAATCCTTTATCAACATAAAATCTTGCGGCAGCATTACTAGCAGCCGAATAAGATAATGTAGCTCTAGCAAAGTCTAAGTCACCATTGATAACATCAAAAACAGCTTGATTACTACTTCTAGGTAATTTAGCGTCTGTTTCAGGGATACCTTCTGTAATTATAACTCCTAATCCTCCAGAATTTTTCATATCTGGTGAATAGTATGCTAATAACTGAACATAAGCATAAGCTCTTAAGGCTCTAGCCTGTGCAATAATATTATTATATTGAGCTTGCTCTGAAGCAGCAGGAGTAAATAATTGTGCCCCTGCAATTAATCTGTTTACTCTATTAATTAATCTGTAATGGTTACTCCAAATACCACCGGGAACTCCGTCTGAAGCATCTAAAAAATGCCTGTGTAATTGAAATTCCTGACCTCCACTACCATTTCCAGGTTTTACTTCATCAGTAAATACTGCCGTAAAATAAATATCACTACTTGTTTCCATACTTGAATATACAGAACCCAATAAGAAACTATTTAAATTTCCTACATTAGTAAAAATTGCATTGTCATCTAACTGACCAGGCTGCTCAATTTCAATAGCATCCTGACAGCTCGATACCGTAAAACCTACAGAAACGAAAGCCGTTAAAAAAAAGGCTGTTTTTATAATTCTTTTCATAATATTAAAATTTTTAGAAATCTACATTCATCCCTACTGATACTGTTCTAGGGTTAGGATATACATTTAATGAATAAGTAGTTACTGGCTCTGGGTCAAAGCCTTTCCAATCTGACCAAGTCAATAAGTTTTCAGCTTGAATAAACACTTTAATTGATTTTACTGGCAAATTACCTAATCTGCTTTTAGAGAAGTTATAACCTAATGACACGTTTTTAAGTCTGATGAAATCTGATTTATATAAGAATCTATCAGACTGCCCTTCTAAACCAGCGTTATTTGCAGTAAGAGATGGAATATTTGATCCTGTATTGGTAGGTGACCAGGCATTTAGCAAGTCTGCAGAAACATTAATATTATTTGCAGCATAGAAAGGATCCATTACCCAAGAATATAAGTTATCATAAATATATCCTCCTTGTTGGAAAGAGAATAACGTGTCGAAGAATAACCCTTTATGCTCGAAGTTAAATCCGAATCCTCCAGTAAATTTAGCATAAGGAGATTTTCCTGTCGCTCTCCTATCATTAGCTGTTGGTGTTTTTGTTGTATTACCGTTGATATCTAAAAATAATTGTTCTCCATCAGTAGGATCTACCCCCAAATAAGGATATAAATAATATTGACTAGCAGGTCCACCAATTCCATCGTTATTATCACCATTGACAATATCTTCTGTTACTAAAGAAATAATTTTATTTTTATTGTAAGCACTATTTACAAATACCGATAATCTTGTATCTTGTTTTCTGATTATATTGAACCTTAGTAGACCTTCAACACCTTTATTATCCATTCTACCGGTGTTACCAATTATTGATGAAACACCTGTAATTGGAGAAACGCTTATCGGCCCGTATAATCTATCAGTTCTCTTTTCGTAGTAATCAAATGATCCTTCAACAATCCCTTTATACTTAAAATCTAAACCAATATCAGATTGAGTCACTTGTTCCCATTTTAGAGCAGTATTTGCTAAATTTGATATTGCAAATCCAGGTAAGTTTTGGTAACCTGAATTACTTGTATAAAGATCTAAGAAGTTGTTTGGATTAAGAATTAGTGGATTATTATTATTTGCAGGAGTTGAAAGGTTTTGATTTCCTGTTGTCCCAACTGATCCTCTTAATTTTAAAAGATCAAATCCTGAACCTTCCATGAAATTCTCTTTATCAATATTCCATCTCGCACCTACTGACCAGAATGTCTCCCATCTGTTTGCAGGAGCAAATCTGTAAGATCCGTCTCTTCTTACAACTCCACTAACTCCATACTTATCTTTATAATCGTAGTCTAATGTACCGAAATACGCTAATGTTCCAGCAGTAACTTTCAGTGCTGAAACTGTTGGTCTATATATGTTAGGAGTTGCTGGGTTAAATGGTACATAACCTGTTCCTGCACCAAAAGCCCAGTTCAAAGGATTTAGACCATTTTGAGTTTGTATAGATTGGCTCCAGTTTACTTTAATATAATCCATAAAAGCTGATGCTGAAATGGTATGATCTTCACCAATAGTTTTATTAAAACTAATATTTGTAATTGAATTAAAAGTAAGATCTCTTTGAGTAGTAAACGATTCAGATCCTCCAAACTCTGCAGCTTGACCTGCAGCTACAGCTAACGATAGATATCCATTTGCACTTCTTGCAAAAGTTCTTCCGTATTCTTTATACTCAATTCCCGTTCTGTTCCCAACACTTAACCAATCTGTAAGTTTGTAATTAATATTACCGTTAGCATTAATGCTGGTTTCAGTAAATCGGTTTCTTACCCCCCCCATAATATTATCATACAGAACGTATGGTCTAGCAACTACTGAGTTTGTTCCAATAGCATTAAAAAGCTCTCTACCATTAGCATACGGCGATGGCGCCAAAAATGACGGAGATAACACTCCTCCAAATAGTGGATTCTGGATTACGTTAGCATTAATTGCAGTGTTGGTCTCATCGTCAAGCTGATTTCTCTTAGACCAACCTAAACCTAAAATTGTTCCAAAAGTTAATCTATTATCTTTAGATTTACCACTAAGATTATTCCTTAAAGTGAATCTTTTAAAATCAGTACTTTTCACAATCCCTTCACTATCCAAGTATCCCAAAGAGATAAAGTTATTCAAGTTTTCACCTCCAGCACTAATTGAAACATTATGCTGTTGAGAAATACCTGTTCTTGTAAACTCTTTATTCCAATCAGTATCAATTCCCCAGTTATCTATATCACTTTGAGATAAATTATTTTCAACAGCAAAACCACCGCCGCCATAATTTTTCTGAATTTGCAACAACTGTCTAGCATTAGACATATTATAATCAGGTTTTGGCATATATGAAAACGATGTAAGACCATCATAAGATACTCTTAAACCAGAATTAAATTTACCTCCTTTTGTTGTAATTACTACAACACCATTTGCTCCCCTGTTACCATATATCGCTGTTGCCTGAGCATCTTTAAGTATACTGAAAGTATCAATATCATAAGAGTTAAGATTTCTGAATTGCGTAGAAGAAGTAATAATACCATCTACAACAAATAATGGATCTGTAGAACCATTTAATGAGCTTAAACCTCTAATTAAGATATTAAACTTTCCGGAACCTGGAGAACCAGATGCAGAGTTCACAACAATACCTGGTGCTGTTCCTTGAATTGAATTCAGAACTGAAATATTTGGTCTATTTTCCAATGTTTCAGACCCGATTGTAACAGATGATGATACAGATTTAGCCTTTGTAGACGTCTTACTATATCCCAAAACAACAACTTCTTCGATTTTCTGTTCCTGTTGAGGAATGGTATCATTTTTTGTTGTCTGCGCAAAAGCAACCTGCCCTAAAAAGAACAACGCTCCAGCACTTAATACACTTAGTTTAACATTCATATTAACAAAATTTTAATATTTTTAATGAGCAAATATGTTAATAAATATTAACACTTGCAAGTTTTTTTAGACAAACAAGTAGTTTTTTTTTTGAAAAGTATTATTTTTTCATTCATATACATACAATTTAGCAATAATAATATAAAAAAAAAACATTTAATTCAAGGTATTTTCATACTGATATTAATTTTAACACTTAATTATTGGTAATTAATTTATTATCTAGAATCATTATAAATTAATGCTTGCAAAATTATTAATTGAAATTAATTGTAAAATATACCCCTATCTATTTTAGAATAAAATTTGCTCCTACTCCAAGAAATCTCAAGTAAAAAAAATAATCTCGGCAGTATTCTTTGTGATAATGTTAAAATTACATGCCCAACACACAATATCTGTGAATTAAATATTAAGTGATAATTCAGTTTTTGGAGGAGTAAAATCAGAATCAGGAAAATCCCTCAAATATGAAGATATAAATGGCTCAGCATATTTAGATGCAAATTTTTATCAGGCAAATGTTGCTTGCTGACAGCTATGAAATTATTCCAATAAGATACAACTCTTATAAAGATAAAATAAAATTTCAAAAGAATGGAAAGACAAAGGTTCTACCTAAAGAATCAATTTTTCTAGAATTGAAATTGAAAGACCTAAAATAGCATTTGTATTAGTTGATACAAACTATTACATGAGTGGATATTTTTTTGAATTAATAAATGGAAAAAATAGTTTATATAAGAAAATTAAAACTGATTTCAAAGATGCTGTACCAACTCCAAATTCCTATACTTCAGAAAAGCCAGCTACTATCAAAACAAATCTCAGATGGCTCTTTTATAAAAAAAACAAAAAAATGAAACGGATATTCTTCGGTCAAACAATAGCAAGAATAATGAAATAAACATGTTTTTCAGGTCAAATAAAATAAAATAAAATTCAATAAAGAGGAAGATTTAATTAAATTTGTATATTATTTAAATACACTTTATCTACAAAAAGATTTGGTTAAATAATAAATACTTCTTGCAAAACACATACAATAAATTTTAATATAAATTGTATGTGTTTTGCAAATAGTTAACTACATGTAATAATTTCAATTAAAATATGTCATATAATTAGAGAAAAACGAAATTCTTTATTAGATATTTATTTGATAAGGATTTTATGTATATTTGCTAAAATTTTTAAAAAAATGAAGAAAACTATATTTTTATCGGTTATACTTTGTTTATTTTCTGCAAAATCTTTTTCTCAAACTAAAGAAGAACGCTCGAAGATATCATCATATTCTAATAAATTGGCCAACCAAAAGCTACTAACCTCACTTAATGAGGGCGAAATTAGCAGAAGAACAAGGTTAAACAATTTCTTAAATTCAAATCCTTCATATATAAAACGCTTAACTATTGGAGAATTTGGCATACAGGAATTAATTGATATATTACCTAATGGTGATATGATATACGCAAAAACAGATAATTTAGGAGCTGGAATTACAGCGAGAGCCAACAAACTTTATAGTGGTGGTACATTGGGCTTAAACATACAAGGACAAAATATGATTGCTGGAGTTTGGGATGGTGGTAACATACGAGAGACTCATCAGGAATTTATGAATGGCTCCGCTAGCAAAATAACTAATGCTGATGGCTCTACCTATGCTGCTCACGCAACTCATGTAATGGGAACTATATTAGCAAAAGGTGTTTTACCATCTGTAAAAGGTTTAGCATTTAACGCATCTGGTATTTCTTACGATTGGAATAGTGATCTTGTTGAAATGTTAGGCGAGGCTGGAAACGGTCTTTTAGTTTCAAATCACTCATATGGATTCGGTGCTTTGAGTAGTGTGTGGTTTTATGGAGCATATGATAGTCGCGCTAAGCAGATTGATGAAATATGTTATAATAACCCGTTTTACCTTCCTGTTTTTTCTGCTGGAAATAGCAGAAATGAAACAACCGCTCCAGGGTCTACACAAATAGCTAATAAGTTTGGTTACGATATGATATTTGGTCATGGTAATGCAAAGAATGTTATGACGGTTGCAGCCGTTGAACAAGTAGATGAATACGTTGGTCCTTCTAGTGTTGTAATGTCAAGTTTTAGCAGTTGGGGACCTTCTGATGATGGCAGAATAAAGCCAGATATTTCAATGAAAGGAGTCAATGTAAGATCTACATTGGCTACATCTAATACCGCAACAGGATTTATGTCTGGAACATCTATGGCATCTCCCGGAATTACAGGAGTAGTCTTATTGGTACAGCAATATTACAATCAATTATATTCAAATTACATGAAGGCTGCGACTGCTAAAGGGCTCATTTTGCATACCGCAGATGAAACTGGATTTTTTTCAGGTCCTGATTATGAGTATGGATGGGGTTTAGTAAATGCTGAAAAAGCTGCTATAACAATTCAGAATAGAAATTCAACAACTACAAACAAAAGTATTATTGATGAACTAACATTAGCTAACAACGCTACTTATACAAAAACAATTACAGCTACCGGAACAAATCCTCTAAAAATATCAATTTCTTGGACAGATCCTCAAGCACCTGTAGCCAACTCTGGCACAAACGATCCATCAACTAAGTATCTAGTCAATGACCTTGATATAAAGGTAACAAAAGATGGAGTTAATTATTACCCTTGGAAACTTGAAGGAATGCTAGCACCATATAGTCCAGCTACTAATACGACAACGAATGATGTAGACAATTTTGAAAGAGTAGACATCAATAATCCTTCAGGAACTTATACTATTACTGTTACCCATAAAGGAACTTTATCTGGAGGTAGCCAAAATTTTACTTTAATTGCTACATCGGATAATCTTTCAACCCTTTCAACAAGTGAGGCAATTAAAGCAAATGATAGTAAAGTTGATTTTTACCCGAACCCAGCAAAGAATTATATTAAGATTAATGAAAAGGATAAAGATTTGCTTATTAACATTTATGACGTTTCTGGAAAACTTGTATTAACATATAAATTAGTTGACAATACAATTAACATAAGTGAGTTGGTAAAAGGAAACTATTTAGCTAATTTTATAACTAAAAAAGGAGAAATCAAAAGTTTCAAATTCATAAAGGATTAAATCATTTTAATTCTTCTCTTAAGAAAAGAATCCGTCTCACAACCACCAAGTGAGGCGGATTTTTATATTCATTAAATTCCGGCATTTTTTGGAAAAGAAAAAATTGTCATCATCATGCAACTGGATCTTCTAGATGAAAAATCTATTGTTCAAACTAATAATGATAAATCTATTGGGTATATCGAAGGTGAAGTAATAATCAATAATACTGTATCAGAAGAATTGCTGGCAAGCATTATCAAAAATCAGCAGGATATTACGAGTTTGGTAGAAGCTCAAAACAATTTGATAGAGGGTCTTATGAAGAAATAAAAAACTCAAGTTTTCTTTTCAATCAATAAGATTACAATTTAAATATAAAATAAGTTCTATTAAATGCACAATAGGTTGTCCTAATATCAGCCTAAAAATTAAAAATACATTATATTAACAAAATATTTATTAATATAATTTAAATTATATTAATAAATATTTTATCTTTGACACTATAATTATAAATTATTCATTACAATGAGAAAAATATATATTTACCAGTCCTTATTTTTGGGTATATTCAATTTTGCTCAAAATTATACTCCAAATGGGTATCAGTCAAGCTATTCTTCAACATTATCTGTGAATAGCTTAGGAGGAGATCATGCTGTTTTCGGTGTTAAGTCGGAAAATTCTGGAAAATCTTTAAAATATGATGAAATTATTGGCAGCCCATATTTAGATAAAGGTTTTCGTGATGCAACTGTCGCTAAAGATTATGAGAAAACGGCAGTTCGATACAATAGTTATTTAGATGAAATAGAATTTCAAAAAGATGGGAAGCCACTTGTTTTACCTAAAGAAGTTAAGTTTTATAGAATCGAATTGTATTCTCCAAAAGAGACGATTGTTTTTCTAGAAACAAATGATAACTTAAAAGGATATTTTTTTGAAATTGTAAATCATAATAATATCTCTCTTTATAAAAAAATTAGAACAAAGTTTATAGATGCAATACCTGCAGCAAATTCTTATGCTAGTGATAAAGCAGCATCATTTAAGCTTTTAGATCCTGTATATTATTTAAAGACAGAAAAAGGATTTATTAAAAATCCTAGAAACAAAAAAGAAATTATAGATCAGTTTCCAGAAAAAAAAGATTCTCTTGAAGTATTTTTTAAGGAAAATAAAATCAAATTTGATAAAGAAGAAGATTTAAAAAAATTAGTTACTTTTTTAAATCAATAAAAATAAGAGGTTACCAAATTTAAGCAACCTTTTATTAAATTCAAATCTTAGAAACAAAGGTTTTATAGTCAAAAATAGTTGGTAAAATTGTTTGTATTGCCGATTATTACTGATAATACAGGAAGTTTATTGAATTTTGTTTCAATAAACTTTTTTTATGGCTGAAAATTCAAAAAAAATCGTTATTGGAGTTGCAAAAGTCTGGAGGTAATTTCGTGGGGTAAACAAAATGGCAAACGTCGTTATAAATGTAAAAATTGTGGTATTTATTTTACTTCAGAAAACAAATCTGTGAGCTTGAAAAACAAAGAAATTTGGTTTAAAAAATGGATTATTGGCAAACAAACTTATGAGCAGATTGCAGTAGAATCGGGATATTCGGTGAGTAGTCTTCAAAGATATTTTAACGTGATGCTTGGAAATGTTCCTAAGCTGACCTACAGCCAAAACAAGGAAGTTTATTTGCTGATTGATGGGATCTATTTTTCAAATGAAATTTGTCTGGTTGTTTTCAGAGATAATGTTTTTAAACAAACCCAACTTTATAGGATTACTGACGGGGAAAATTATGAGGAGATGAAGGAAGACCTGGAAAACATCCTTAGTTTGGGAATAAAAATCGGCGGAATAACCTGCGACGGCGATAAATCATTACTCAAAGCCATCCGAAAAGTCTGCCCGAAGGTTCCTGTTCAAAGGTGTTTGGTTCATATCCAGAGGATGTGTAAAATATGGCTTTCTACCTATCCAAAGTCGAATGTGGGGTTTGAACTGCGGGAAATTGTCTGCAAACTGCATTTCATTGATAATGAATCTAAAAAACAGTATTGGATAAAAGAGTTTTTGGATTGGTTTGACAAGCATAAAGATTTTATTGATGAAAAATTCTACAGCCCGGAAACCGGTAGATATTGGTATACTCACAAAATGGTCAGAAGGTGTTTCTCTGTTATCAGAAAAGTCTTGCCTAATATGTTCACTTTTCTTCAAAATCCTAAAATCCCAAAAACAACAAACGGAATTGAGTCTTTTTTTGGTCATTTGAAAGGAAATTTAAATATTCACAGAGGGCTTACGAAAAGCAGGAGAAAAAAGTTCATCCAGTGGTATCTTTTCTACAAGAACCAAAAGAAGTAAGGTTTTTTTTTAGCCATGGAGCTGTTCCAATAATTAATGAAAAAAGGATGGCAAAACCATCCTTCTAAACTATTGTTTACAGCGCTGATTGTATTGCTGATGAGTTGCTCCTCAGCATTGCTCATTTCCTCTTCCAATCAACAGCCAAATATTACGAATTATTTCTGGGAAAAACACCAACTATTTCTGACCACATTACCTAAAAATAAAAACTGCCCGTATCAAAAGATACGGGCAGTTTTAATATATTAACAAAATTAAATTACTTCAATTTCTTCTTCACAGCAACCTCTTCGTAAACTTCAAGGATATCGTTCTGCTCAATGTCATTGTAACCTTTAAGGTTCAGACCACATTCGTAACCTTTGGTAACTTCTTTTACATCGTCTTTGAAACGCTTCAAACTCTCTAATTCACCATCGAATTTCACGATACCGTCTCTTAGTAATCTTACTTTAGAGTTTCTTGTTACTTTTCCGGTAAGAACCATACAACCTGCAATAGTTCCTACTTTAGAAATTTTGAATACTTCTCTGATCTCAACGTTACCGATTACCTGCTCCTGAATTTCCGGAGAAAGCATTCCCTCCATCGCTTCTTTCACTTCGTCAATCGCTTTATAGATTACAGAATATGTTCTGATTTCGATTTCTTCACGGTCTGCAAGATCTTTAGCATTAGCTCCGGCTCTTACGTTGAATCCAATGATAATAGCATCAGATGCTGCCGCTAAGTTGATATCAGATTCAGTGATCTGTCCTACACCTGAGTGAAGGATTTTTACGCTGATTTCTTCTGTCGATAATCTCTGTAACTGATCAGAAAGTGCTTCTACAGAACCATCCACGTCACCTTTAAGGATAATATTTAATTCTGTAAACTGGCTTAATGCAATACGTCTACCTAATTCTTCTAAAGTTGTATGTTTCTTAGTTCTGATTGATAATTCTCTCTGTAGCTGCTCTCTCTTGTTTGCAATAGCCTTACCTTCACTTTCATCAGCGTATACTCGGAATTTATCACCTGCGGTAGGTGCGCCGTCTAAACCTAAAATTGTTGCAGGAATTGATGGACCGGCTTCTTCAAGGTTTTTACCTCTTTCATCAAGCAAAGCCTTTACTTTCCCATGATTTTTACCGGCTACTACATAATCTCCTACTCTTAAAGTTCCGGTCTGTACCAACATTGTTGCCACATATCCTCTACCTTTATCTAAAGATGCTTCAATGACAACTCCATTTGCAGCACGGTCTGGATTAGCTTTCAATTCAAGCATTTCTGCCTGTAACAATACTTTCTCTAATAAAAGATCCATATTATTACCCATCTTAGCTGAAATCTCCTGTGCCTGTACATTTCCACCCCACTCTTCTACCAAAATATTCATTCCGGAAAGTTGCTGACGGATGTTATCCGGGTTTGCGTTCGGCTTATCTACTTTATTGATTGCAATAATCATCGGTACACCTGCAGCCTGTGCGTGAGAAATTGCTTCTTTTGTTTGAGGCATTACATCATCATCGGCAGCGATTACGATAATTGCAATATCGGTAACCTGTGCACCTCTCGCTCTCATCGCGGTAAAGGCTTCGTGACCCGGTGTATCTAAGAATGTAATTCTCTGGCCATTTTCAAGCTTCACGTTGTAAGCTCCGATGTGCTGAGTAATTCCTCCAGATTCACCTGCGATAACATTAGTTTTTCTGATGTAATCCAACAATGAAGTTTTACCGTGATCAACGTGTCCCATTACAGTAACAATCGGTGCTCTTGGCAATAGGCTTTCTTCTGTATCGATATCGTCTTCAGAATCTGTATCTTCAAGATCAGCATCCGAGAATTCAATTTTATATCCAAATTCGTCAGCTACCAACAATAAAGTATCAGCTTCTAATCTTTGGTTCATTGTCACCATTACTCCAAGAGAGAAACAAGCAGAAATAACTTCTGTTGCACTTACATCCATCAAACTTGCCAATTCTCCAACAGTGATGAATTCAGTAACTTTTAGCGTAGTATCTCTTGCATCTGCTTCCTGCTGAAGGTGGTCTTGTTCTCTACGGTAACTTCTTTTGTCTTTTCTGTGTTTAGAAGATTTAGACTTACCTCCTTTATTGGTTAATTTCTCAAGAGTTTCCTTGATCTGGTTTTTAACCTGCTCGTCGGTTAATTCAACAGGCATCGTTCTTTGACCCGGTCTGTTGTTGTTCCCGAAACGGTTTCCACCTTGACCGGAACCACCCGGACGATTTCCACCCGGACCATTCTGACCCGGAGGTCTATTTCCTTGTGGACCACCCGGACGGTTTTGACCACCCTGACCAGCTGGTCTGTTACCTTGATAACCACTACCCTGACCTGGTGGACGGTTTCCTCCCGGACCATTCTGACCCTGAGGACGGTTTTGCCCGCCTTGCTGATTATTTCCGCCTTGTTGATTGTTCCCGTTGTTTTGGTTCGGACCACCCGGCTTTTCAATTCTTTTTCTTTTCTTCTTCGCTCCTGCGTTTGGTTTTGGTGCAAACTGAGTTAAGTCAATTTTCTCACCAACAATCTTAGGACCATCAAGTTTCTGATAAACAGTTTCTATTTTCTGAGATTCCTGAGATTCTTCAGGTGTAGATTCAGGTTTTTTCTCTTCCACTTTTTCTACAGGTTTTTCAACCGGCTTTGGTGTTTCTTTTACGGGTTCAGCAGGTTTCGCAACTTCTGCTTTTACCTCTTCTGTTTTAGGTTTGTCTTTTCTTGCAGGTCTGTTTCTGTTTCCTTCAATCTGAGATAAATCTATTTTATCTAAAACTTTAAATTCCTGTTTTTCAGGAGTCGCTTTAACTTCAGAAACCGGTGCTTCTTCTTTAGTAGCTTTTACCTCTTCTTTCACCTCCTTCGCTTCTGATTTATCTTCTTTTTTTTCTTCTACAGGCGCAGCTGGTGCAGGAGTTGGTTCTTCTGCTACAGGTTCAGATTTTTTAGGCTCAAGATCAATTTTGCCTAAAATTCTGGTTTCTGGTTTTGTATTAGCTTTAGCTCTTATTACTTCAGGTGCTTTTTTCTCTTCCATTTCCAGTTTTTCTTCCGGAACTTTAGAAATAACCACCTCATGGGAAGCTTTACGCTGCTCGCCATCTTTGGCAAACTCAGCTTCCAATGCAGAATATGCCGCTTCTTCTAATTGAGCGTTAGGATTGTTTTCAACCACAATATCTTTAGACTGTAAAAACTCTACCAGCCTAGACATTGATATGTTAAATTCCTTAACCGCTTTATTTAATCTTATTTTTGGCATCTATATTATTTACTGTTTTTTTTAATTCTTAAAATTAAAGTATTCTTTTTTACTGTTATTAAAATTTATTTCTAAATATTAATCTTCAAATTCCTCTCTCAGAATACGCTTTACGTCATCTATAGTTTCCTCTTCCAAGTCTACCATATTCAAAAGACTTGCCGTATCTTTATCCAACACAGATTTTGCAGTTGTAAGACCTACTTTCTTAAACTCATCCAAAATCCACTGTTCAATATCATCATTAAATTCTTTCAAGTCTACATCATCATCTTCGCTAGCTTCTCTGAAAACGTCTATTTCGTATCCAGAAAGCCAAGAAGCCAATCTGATGTTTTGCCCTTGCTTACCGATTACTTTAGAAATCTCTTCAACCGGAGTATAAACCAATGCATAGTTTGTATCTTCGTTGATTTCAATTTTATTGATGGTAACGTTTCCTAAAGCTCTCTTTACCATAATCTCAGGGTTTTTAGACCATTGAATTACGTCTATATTTTCGTTTCTCAATTCTCTTACGACACCATGAATTCTAGAACCTTTCACCCCGACACAAGCTCCTACAGGATCGATTCTATCGTCGTAAGCATCCACTGCTATTTTCGCTTTTTCACCAGGAATTCTTACTGCTTTTTTAAGCATAATTGTACCGTCCTGAATTTCCGGAATTTCTAATTCCAAAAGTTTTTCTAAGAATTTCGGGGCTGTTCTTGAAATGATAATCTGTGGCTTTGAGCCTTTAAAATCTACCGTTTCAACAATCGCTCTGATGTTTTCTCCTTTTTTGAAGAAATCTGAAGGAATTTGATTTTCTTTAGGCAAGATAAATTCGTTCCCTTCATCGTCTAACAAGATGACATGTTTGTGACGAATGTGGTGAATTTCACCAATTACAATCTCCCCGATTCTGTCTCTGAACTGCTCATACAACATGGCGTTGTTATGCTCCTGCAATTTTGTTGCTAAAATCTGTTTCAGCGTCAAAATATTTCTTCTTCCTAACTGAGCCACCGGAATTTCCATTGTAAAATCTTCACCTACTTCAAAAGTAGGATCGATTTTTTTTGCTTCCGTAATTTCAATCTCAAGATCATCGTCTTCGGACATTTCGTCTTCTACGATTGTTTTATTTAAAAATATCTGAAAATCCCCTTTATCAGGATTTACAATTACATCAAAGTGATCGTCAGAATCAAATCTTTTTCTCAATAAAGTTTTAAGAGAATCTTCAATGATTGCCATCAGATCAATTTTACTGATCCCTTTTTCGTCTTTAAAATCACCAAATGATTCAATCAACGCTATATTATCCATGTATCTTTTTTTCTTTTAAAATTTAAGTACTACCAATGCTTTCTTTATCTCAGAGTAAGAAATTTCTTTTTCCTCCTCCACATCTACTTTACCTTTCCCTACTTCTTTCGGTTTTCGGTAACGCAGTACAAGAGTAATTTTTTCTTCGTCTGCTTTTGCAAGTTCTCCTTCTATCGTAGAAGAATCAGCAAGTAAAATTTCAATTTCTCTACCGATGTTTTTCTGAAACTGTCTCGGCATCGAAAGTGGCTCGCTTAATCCCGCAGACATTACCTGAAGACTGAAATCATGCTCTTCACGATCCATATTAAACTCGATTGCGCGGCTTGCATCCAAACAATCCTGTACAGTAACACCATGGTCACCATCCAAGATTACGGTAATATCGTCGCCCGCAGAAAACTTCAGATCAATTAAGAATAAATCTTCTCTCGTCTGAAGAAAATCATTCAATAATGTTTCAATATTTTTTCTAAACTCCATATTATTTAATGCTGATTTACCAGTACGAAAAAAGGCTTTCTCTTCGAAGCCTTCCCATTTTTTCCGTAAATCTTATGCAAATATATGACAATTTTATAAAATACACAAACAGACTTCATAATCAATACAATAGAATTTGCCAAAATTTTCAGCTTTAAAAGTTTACAACATCATAAATACATTTATGCGTGATATTTAATAAGTTATTAGTCATTTAAAAAGACTGTGAAACAATTTTTAGTATTTTTGTCACAAATTTTATAAAAACATACATTTTGAATATAACAATAGTAGGAACAGGCTATGTAGGTTTGGTTACAGGAACTACCCTTGCAGAACTTGGCAATTCGGTTTATTGTGTTGACATCGATGAAAAAAAAGTAGAAGGAATGAAAAACGGCATCGTACCTATTTACGAGCCAAATCTTGAAGAAATGTTCCTGAGAAATATTCAGGCAGAAAGATTATTTTTCACCACCAATTTAAAAGAGGCTTTAGATAAAAGCGAGGTTATTTATCTGGCACTACCTACTCCACCCGGAGAAGACGGTTCGGCAGATTTATCGTATGTTCTAAAAGTAGCTAATGATATTGGTGAAATGATGACGGAATATAAAGTTATCGTTAATAAAAGTACAGTTCCTGTAGGAACAGCCGACAAAGTGAGAGAAACGATTGCAGCAAAAACAACAATTGGTTTTGATGTTGTTTCCAATCCTGAGTTTTTACGAGAAGGTTTTGCTGTAGAAGACTCGATGAATCCTGCGAGAGTTGTTATAGGATCAAGTTCCGATAAAGCAAAAGATATTATGGCTAAAATTTACCAGCCATTTACCAATACCGGAATTCCAATTATAGCGATGGATGAAAAATCATCCGAGCTTACAAAATATGCAGCCAATTCATTTTTAGCGGTAAAAATTACGTTTATGAATGAAATTGCCAATTATTGTGAAAAAGTTGGCGCCGATGTAGACAAAGTACGATTAGGGATGGGAAGTGACGACAGAATCGGTCATCGATTTTTATTCCCCGGAATCGGATATGGAGGAAGTTGCTTCCCAAAAGACGTAAAAGCTTTAATTAAATCCGGAAAAGATGATGATTTTAATTTTCAGATTTTAGAAGCTACTGAAAAAGTGAATATCTCTCAGAAAGTGATTCTTGTTTCTGAAATTGAAAAATATTTCGGAGGAAATCTTGAAGGAAAAACCATTGCAATATGGGGATTGGCTTTTAAAGCTAATACTGATGACATCAGAGAAGCTTCTTCTTTAGATAATATCGAATTACTTCTTCAAAAAGGCGCAAAAATAGTGGCTTACGACCTCATTGCTGAAGATAATGTAAGGAAATTATTAGGTGACAAAATATCTTATGCGAATACGATGTACGATGCATTGGAAGGAGCAGATGCCTTATTTATTGCTACAGAATGGCCGGAATTTAAAAATCCTAACTTTGATATGATGGCTAAAAAGATGAATAATAAAGCTATTTTTGACGGAAGAAATATGTACCCTCTGGAAATTCCTGAGCAAAACGGGTTTTACTATAAATCTATTGGACGTAGAACTATTCGGTAAGAAGGTAAACGTTTCATACAAGAACCCAAAGGATTTAATATGAATAGCCATAGGTAAAACCTATGGACAATTAAAGAAAAATAGCCACAGTAAAAATCTGTGCAAGAAATAGAAAAGCATAATTCTAATGAAAAACATTATCATCACTGGAGGAGCGGGCTTTATCGGTTCACACGTTGTAAGAGAATTCGTAAAAAACAATCCTGAATCAACCATCATTAATCTTGATGCTCTTACATATGCCGGAAATCTTGAAAACTTAAAGGACATTGAAAACGAACCCAATTACGTTTTCGAAAAAGCAGATATTACAAAACCTGAAGAATTAAGAAAGGTTTTTGAAAAATATAATCCGGATGCCGTGATTCATTTGGCAGCAGAAAGTCATGTTGATAGAAGTATCACAGATCCGATGGCATTTATCAATACCAACGTAAACGGAACTGCCAATCTTCTGAATCTCTGCAAAGAATTCTGGACCTTGAACGAGGATCACACTCACGGAAGATTTCCCAATGAAAAAAGAACCCATCTCTTTTATCATGTTTCCACAGATGAAGTTTACGGAAGCTTGGGCGAAACAGGGTTTTTCCTTGAAACAACATCTTATGACCCTCAATCTCCGTATTCGGCTTCAAAAGCAGCTTCAGACCATTTGGTGAGAGCTTACGGAAACACTTACGGAATGCCTTTTATCATTTCAAACTGTTCGAATAATTACGGCCCGAATCATTTTCCGGAGAAATTAATTCCGCTTTGTATTTCAAATATTATTAATGAAAAGCCTTTACCAATTTACGGTGACGGAAAATATACGAGAGACTGGTTATTTGTTATCGATCATGCAAAAGCGATCCACCAGATTTTCAATGATGCTAAAACCGGAGAAACTTACAATATCGGCGGTTTCAACGAATGGCAAAACATTGATTTGGTGAAAGAATTAATTAAACAAATGGATGAAAAGCTAGGAAATCCTGCAGGACATTCAGAAAAATTAATTACTTATGTAAAAGACAGACCCGGTCACGACAAACGTTATGCAATCGATGCTACAAAATTAAATGCTGAACTCGGCTGGAAACCTTCTGTAACCTTCGAACAGGGATTAGGAAAAACAATCGACTGGTTTCTGGAAAATAAAGAATGGCTGGAGAATGTGACGAGCGGAGATTATCAGAAATATTACGAAAAACAATACAACTAATAACACACGATGAAAGGTATTATTTTAGCCGGCGGTTCCGGAACGAGACTTTTTCCATTGACAATTGCTGTAAGCAAGCAGTTAATGCCGGTTTACGACAAACCGATGATTTATTATCCTCTTTCCACATTGCTTTTGGCAGGAATAAAAGATATTTTGATTATCACTACTCCGCACGATCAGGCAGGGTTCATCAAACTTTTGGGTGATGGTTCGCAAATTGGCTGCAATATAGAATACGTGGTGCAGCCAAGTCCGGACGGATTAGCGCAGGCTTTTATTTTAGGAGACCAGTTTATTGGAAATGATTCCGTAGCTTTGGTTTTAGGAGATAATATTTTTTACGGTTCTGAAATGGGAACTTTATTGAAAAACAAGACCAATCCTGATGGCGGTGTTGTTTTTGCTTACCATGTTTCAGACCCTGAAAGATACGGAGTTGTAGAGTTTGATGATAATTTCAAAGCAGTTTCTATTGAAGAAAAACCACTACAGCCAAAATCAAATTATGCAGTTCCCGGATTGTATTTTTACGATAACGAAGTGGTAGAAATTGCCAAAAACATTCAGCCTTCTCCAAGAGGTGAACTTGAAATTACTGACGTAAACAATGTTTATTTAAGCAAAGGAAAACTCGAAGTGGGCGTTTTAGACAGAGGAACAGCCTGGCTGGATACAGGAACTTTTGATTCTTTAAATGATGCTTCAGAATTTGTAAGCGTCATTGAGAAAAGACAAGGCTTCAAAATCGGATGTATTGAAGAAATTGCCTTCAGAAACGGATTCATCAACGAAGAAAAACTTCTGGAAACTGCAACTAAATACGGAAAAAGCGGATATGGTGAGTATCTGAAAAAATTAGTTTCAAAATAAAAATTTATCTTAAGATCATCAAGCTATTGACCTGCAGTCAGTAGCTTTTTTTTGCAGGTACGTTACATTTTCATAAATTAATTCTATTTTTACGAGAATATAAAGAACATTTCATGATTCAGGAAACTGCAAATCAATAAATTATTTTAAATTTGTAAAAAATTCCCCACAAATGAATGACCCCCAACAAAGGTGGACAGAAACGATAGAGTCGCATCACTCATTATTCAGGCTTAATTTAAATGAAGTCTGGCAATATAGGGATCTGGTGTTGATGTTTGTTAAAAGAGATTTTGTTTCATCTTTCAAACAAACCGTTTTAGGCCCGCTTTGGTTTTTTATCAATCCTATTTTAACGACTATTGTATTTACCCTTGTATTCGGAGGAATTGCCAATCTGCCTACAGACGGCATACCGCCTATCCTATTTTATCTTGCAGGCAATACACTTTGGGGATATTTCAGTACTACAATGCTCAGTGTATCCAATGTTTTTGCCGGCAACGCAGGTGTTTTTGGTAAAGTATATTTTCCAAGACTCGTAACCCCTATTTCGACGATCATTTCCAGCTTTATGCGTTTGGGAATTCAGCTCGTACTGTTTTGGATCGTTTTGATTTATTACATATCTAAGGACGAGGTTCATCCTAATTCATGGGCATTTTTCTTTCCTGTTTTAATTATTTTTCTCGCTTTGTTTTCATTAGGATTAGGGATGATTTTTTCTTCTCTTACTACGAAATATCGAGACTTATCGTTATTATTAGGCTTTGGCGTAAGCTTATTCATGTGGTTTACACCGGTGATCTTACCTACCTCTTTGGTGAAGCAGAAATTAGGAAGCTATGGTTTTTTGGCTGACCTTAATCCATTAACACCCATTTTTGAATGTTTTAAATACGGATTTATCGGCTCCGGAGATTTCAACTTCGTCAGATTGATGTTCAGCTTTGCCTTTATTATTGTTGTACTTCTATCGGGAATTGTAATTTTCAATAAATCTGAAAAATCTTTTATCGATACTGTATAGCTTCAGTAATGATGATGAGTGATGATTAAATGTCACTAAATTAACTTTGAAATTAAACTTAAAAACACATGCTTGCACTAAAAGCTGATAACATATCAAAGCAATACCGTCTCGGACAAGTGGGTACAGGAACTTTAACTCACGATTTAAACCGATTCTGGCATAAAGTGAGAGGCAAAGAAGATCCTTATCTGAAGATTGGTGAAACCAATGACCGATCTTCTAAAGGAAGTTCAGAATATGTATGGTCTCTTCGTGATATTAATTTTGAAATTGAGCAGGGCGACGCCGTAGGAATTATCGGAAGAAACGGTGCCGGAAAATCTACTCTGCTAAAACTTCTGAGTAAAGTTACCAAACCCACCACCGGAAAAATATATACCAACGGAAGAATAGCTTCCCTTTTGGAAGTAGGAACCGGTTTTCATCCTGAAATGACTGGTCGTGAAAATATTTTTCTCAATGGTGCTATTCTAGGAATGACCAAAAAAGAGATTACCCGAAAATTTGACGAAATTGTAGACTTTTCAGGTGTCGAAAGATATATCGATACTCCTGTAAAAAGATATTCCTCCGGAATGTATGTACGTTTGGCATTTGCTGTTGCTGCACATTTAGAGTCTGAAATCCTTATCGTTGATGAGGTTTTGGCTGTAGGTGACGCTGAATTTCAGAAAAAATGTCTGGGAAAAATGGGAGATGTTACGCAAAGTGAAGGAAGAACTGTATTGTTTGTAAGTCATAATATGGCTGCTGTAAACGAGCTCTGCAAAACAGGAATATTACTAGATCAAGGTAATGTTTTAATACAAGATTCTATCGATAAATGTATCGTAGAATATCAGAAAAAAAGCGGCCATATTTCCTCTTACGATAAATTGAAAGATAATTTTATAATTGAAAACAAAAATATTTCTATCAATAAATATTCTGTTACCCCGATTGAAGGAAATGTTTTAAATATAACATCTGGTGCTCGTGTAAATATAGAATTTACAAGTAACATTAAAGCTTCAACACTCGATTTATCTTTTTATTTAAGAAATTCGCATGAAGTTACTGTAATGAGTACAGGAATTATGATCTCATCGACAGGTGACGATGGTTCATATTTCGTCATATTTGAAATTCCTGCCAACACTTTAAATGAAGATAGTTATTATTTTGAAATGTTTTGGGGAATAAATAGATCTGAAGTAGCATTTAAAACAGAAGCATTCGGGTTTGAAATAAACGGAATAAGAAACCAATTTGGCGAAATAATAAAATCTCCAGGGGTAATATTCCCCATTATTAAATCTACAATTAAAAAACTATAATAGTTTTAAAACAACGGCTAATTAAATTTTTCAAATCATGGTTTTGAACATTATTTTCTCTTACAACAGAGCAATGCAGCTCGATTATCTGATAAAGTCTGTTATTGCCCGTTTCAAGATTGATTATAAACTTATTGTTATTTATCATACTTCCGGGGAGCATAAAAAAGGGTATGACTTATTGAAAGAAAAATACGCTACATTCAGCAATATTTACTTTTCCGAAAGAAAAAAAGTTTTATTCGACCCATCTTACATTGATACATTTCGATCAAAAGAATATCGAGCTTTTTTTTTAGAAAGAAATTTTATGAAAAAAACCTCCGACAATTTCAAAGGTTTAGTACAAAAAGAAATTAAAAAAAGCAATTGTGAATTTGTAATGTTCAACACAGATGACGGCGTTTTTTTAGAAGATATTGTTATCCCTGAGAAAGTTTTTGAAATCATTAGAAAAAACCCAGAAAATGCCTCATACAGAATGTATGTAGGAGGAAATCTGGATGGTCACCCTTCGTTTGTTCAGAAAAAAGAAGGCTATTACGAGTGGGATTATTATGCAGATAAAGAAATTCATCACTGGACCTACCCTTTTTCTGTAGATGGTACAATTTACCACTCAAAAGGATTACTAAAGCATCTTAAAAAAATCGCTTATCATAATCCGGTAACGTTAGAAGAAAACGGATTTCAGTATATGCGGAAAAAAAAATTGATGAAAATAGGTCTCAGTCCTATTCACTCTCAGCTTTTACTTACGAAATTAAATAGAGTTACGGTAGATACTTTGAACCCAACCATACATATTAAACCAGAATTTTTAAACGAAAAGTTTGTAGATGGTTACAGACTAGAATTAAGTATTCCCAACATTATCAATAATTGTAATATTGTTCCCGAAGAGATTGCACTTGTAAAAGGCGATACAAGAGAACTAATCTATAAAATGGATGATGCAGGAAAAAAAGTGCAGAGTTTATTAGGGATAGAAGGCGCTAAAGAACAGTTAAGATAAAGAAATATTTGCATTATGTCTCCACATTATATTAATTTCAGCAAAATAGGATCGCCCAATTTAGGCTACATTTCCGTTGCTGAAAATTTTGAAAACATTCCTTTTGAAGTGCAGAGGGTTTACTGGACTTATTTTACACCACAAGATGTTACCAGAGGCGGTCATGCCCATTTGGCTTTGGAGCAGGTAATTGTAGCAGTTTCAGGAACAATCACTTTTACGACAGAAGATTTACAGGGAAACAAATCTGAATTCGTTTTAGATAGTCCAGAAAAAGGACTTTATATTCCCAAACACATTTGGAGAGATATTAAATTTTCTCACAATGCTGTTTTGCTTTGCCTGGCTTCAGAAAAATATAGTGAAGCAGACTATATAAGAGATTATGAAAATTTTTTAAAACTAAAAGATGAGCATTAAAATTCATCCATTAGCTGACGTACAATCTTCTAATATGGGAGATGGTACATATGTATGGCAGTTTTGTGTTATTCTAAAAGATGCGCAAATAGGTAAAAACTGCAATATCAACTGCAATGTTTTTATTGAGAATGAAGTTTTTATAGGAGATAATGTCACCATAAAACCTGGAGTTCAGATCTGGGACGGAATAACTTTAGAAGACTCAGTTTTTATCGGGCCCAATGTAACATTCACCAATGACCTTTTTCCACGTTCCAAAAACACAGAGTACGACATGAAAAAAACTTTGGTGAAAAAAGGTGCTTCCGTCGGTGCAAATGCCACTATTTTGGGTGGTGTGACGATTGGCGAAAATGCTTTAGTGGGAGCTGGAAGTGTAGTTACTAAAGATATTCCTGCCAATGAAATCTGGGTTGGAAATCCAGCGAAATTTTTAAAAAACATATATGATTAAATTCCTTGACCTTCAGAAAATAAACCTTCAGTATCAAGCTGAAATAGAAACTCGCTTACTAGAAACCTTTCGCAGTGGATGGTATCTTTTGGGGAATGAAGTGAAAAATTTTGAAGCAAATTTAGCTGCTTATATTAGTTCTCCTCATGCAATTGGTGTCGCAAACGGTTTAGATGCGCTTCGACTTATTTTTAAAGCATATTTAGAACTTGGTCAGTTAAAATTCGGAGATGAAGTAATCGTTCCTGCAAACACTTATATTGCTTCTGTTTTAGCCATTACCGACAACCGTTTAAAACCTGTTTTCGCAGAGCCGGATATTGATCATTACAATTTGGATATATCAAAAATTGAAGCTTTAATTACCCAAAAAACAAAAGCCATCATGGTGGTTCATCTGTATGGACAAATCTCTTGGTGTGAAGAATTGGAAGTTTTGGCAAAAAAATACAATTTGAAAATTATTGAAGATAATGCACAGGCAATTGGCACAGAATGGCAGGGAATAAAATCTGGAAACCTTGGTGATGCTGCAGGATTTAGCTTTTATCCCGGGAAAAATTTAGGAGCTTTGGGCGATGCAGGTGCAGTAACCTGTAAAGATGATTTATTGGCAAAAACGATAAGAGCTTTAGCCAATTACGGTTCTGAAGAAAAATACATCAATAAATATCAAGGTTTAAACAGTAGATTAGACGAAATTCAAGCATCGGTTTTGGATGTAAAACTCAAATATATAGATATAGATAATGATAAAAGAAGAAAAATCGCCGAGCAGTATGTTGCCGGAATAAAAAATGACAAAATCATTTTGCCCATTTTACCTTCTCAACCGAAAGAACACGTTTATCATCTTTTTGTAATCAGAACTGCAAAAAGAGACAAGCTACAAAAATATCTTACAGAAAACGGTGTTCAGACTTTAATTCATTATCCGATTCCACCGCATAAGCAAAAGGCTTATCAATATTACAATAATTTATCTTTCCCAATTACAGAAAAAATTCACACTGAGGTTTTAAGCTTGCCGATAAGTCCTGTAATGGAAGCCGAAGAAATACAGAAAGTAATTGATGTTTTAAATAGTTTTTAAAAATGAATAAGCCATTGGTAAGCATCGTCGTTATATCCTATAATCAGGAGAAATATATTAAAGAAAATTTAGATAGTCTGAAGGCTCAGACTTATCCCAATTGGGAATTGATTGTTGCTGATGATGCTTCACCAGATAATTCTGTTGAGGAATTTAAAAATTGGCTCAAGGAGAACAATGTAAATGCAAAAGAACTGTTTCACACCAAAAACACAGGCTTAGCAACGGTTTTAAATGAGGCACTGGATTTGTGCGAAGGAAAATATGTGAAATTCATCGCTGCCGATGACTACCTACATCCCGAATGTTTAGAAGAATCGGTAAAATCTTTAGAAGAAAAAAGCGATGAATTTGGAATGGTGTTTACAGATTTTCATCCCGTAAATGATGGTGGAGAATCTGTAGATTTTAATATAAATTATGAAAATAAAAATTACTTCAATGAAGATTATTCCTTAAAAGATAGTCAGCTGGTAAAATATAACTGTATTATAGCTCCTACAACTTTAGTAAAAAAAGAAGCAATTCTGTCAACCGGAAAATACGATCCATCTTTACTTCTTGAAGATCATCATAGATGGTTGATGATTAATGAAAAATATAAAATTCTTTTCATCAATAAAAAATTAGCGTATTACAGAGTTCTTCCAACGGGTATCACCGGAAAGCGACATAACAGAATGATAGAAGAAGATATGTATTTAAGAATAAAATATGATAAAAGTGGAATTAATAAAAAACAAATCTACGATTATATTTATTCACGCTATCTTCAAAACATTAAAATACAGGATTTTATAATACATGAATATTTGGAATATCCTCACAGAGCAAAGCATTTATCATTTTTTCTGAAAAATAAGATACCTCCTTATCTTTTTCACATAATCACAAAAATTTATAAAAGATGAGTTCTCTAGTGTCAATCTGCATTCCTACCTACAATGGAGAGAAGTATTTGAATGAGGCTTTAGACTCTGTAAAATCTCAGGTATACAAGAACATTGAAGTGATCATTTCAGATGATAATTCAACAGATTCTACCTTAGAAATTTGTAATAAATTCAAACATGAAGTCGATTTCCCTGTACACATTTATTCACATAAACCTTCTGGTATAGGAGCAAATTGGAATCACACCATAGAAAAAGCAAACGGTGATTACATAAAATTTCTTTTTCAGGATGATGTGATGGAATCTGAGTGTATTCTGAAAATGATGTCTTATATCATCAATCATAATTTAGAAATTGTTGTTTGCAAAAGAAGTATTATCGATGAACAATCTAATGAAATTATTGAAGGGGACTGGTACAAAAACTATGGCGACCTACAAAAAGCTGCAGGAATAGAAGTGAAAGATTTCTTTACAATCTCAAAGAAAAACTTACGAAAGCTCGATTATCATCATTACTCCAAAAATAATATTATTGGTGAACCGTGTGTAAGTATTTTTTCAAAAAAATTGGTGAAAAAAATTGGACTTTTTAACATTCATCTTAAGCAGATATTGGATTATGAATATTGGTTAAGAGTTTTAGTACATTACAATATCGGAATTATAGAAGAAAAACTGATGAAATTCCGCTATCACAGCCAACAAACGTCTAATATCAATTCTTTACAAAATGTAAATGAAGGAAATATTATTACCGACCTTTTATTTGGAAAATTTCTTATGTATATAGATTATGGAATTGCAAAACATTTACTTGTACAAAAATACCCTTTATTAAAAAAGATCGCTATAATGCGTTATAAAATATTTCCTTAATTTAAAATTCATAGTCCTATCACAAAATATGCTATATCTTTAAACTACCTAATTATCTTGATATAATAAGTTCTTATTTAATTTTAAAAAAAATGATGACACATCTAGTTTCTGTAATCATCCCCAATTACAACCACGCTCCTTATCTTAAGCAGCGCATAGATTCGGTATTAGGACAAACTTTTCAGGATTTTGAAATTATTATATTAGACGACTTATCTTCCGACAATAGTAAAGAAATTATAGAACAATATAGAAGTCATCCGAAAGTTTCTCATATCATCTACAATGAAGAAAATTCCGGTTCTACTTTCAAACAATGGAAAAAAGGAATAGATTTAGCGATAGGAGAATGGGTATGGATTGCTGAGAGTGATGATTGGTGTGAAAACACTTTCCTTGAAAATTTAATAAATCTTTCAGAAAAGCATCCTTCGGTAGGATTAGCTTATTGTTCATCCGTATTTTTTAATGAATCTGACAATAGTTTGGCTCCGCAAATTGTCACAAAAAATATAAGCGAATTTATTCCAAGTAACCAATTTATACATCAGAAACTCATTCCCTTTAATGGCATTGTAAATGCGAGCGCCGTCATCTTTAAAAAAGCTCTTTATTACAACGTATCAAATCATTACACCTCTTTCAAGCTGGCGGGAGATTGGATTTTTTGGGCAGAAATAAGTCAAATGGCCGATGTTGTAATATGCGGTAAATTTTTAAATTATTTCAGACAGCACGACATCAAAGTTTCTATGCATTCCCTGAAAAACGGCTTCAATTATAAGGAAGAAATAGATACCTTAAAGTACTTCAAGAGTACGTTAGGCATTAGTGAAGAGGCCTACAATCAATCGCTTGTAAAACAATACCTTAGGTTTAAGTATAGTAAATTTCCATTTAATGAAGGAGTGATTGATCGAACAGAAAGATTATTTCAGGAAAATTTAAGTCTTTCTCAAAGAAAAGAAATTAGAAAAATTGATCTTAAAAATAAATTAGAATATAAATATCTTCCTAAATTCTTAAAATTATTTTTTTAATAATTATAATGAAGAATCAAAATTATAATATTTGGGGAAATGGTCCTAAAAACGAACAAATTATCCCAAAAATAATCTGGACTTTCTGGGATTCTCCAACACCATCGCCATTGGTAGAAATTTGTTTTGCACAAATTCGACGACTTCTCCCCGATTATACTCTTAATATTATTACAAAGACAAATGCTAATCAATTTTTAGAAAATTTACCTCAGCTCCGAAAAGATATTTCATTTATCAACTACACAGATTTAATACGACTACGATTACTTGAAAAGTATGGTGGAATATGGATGGATGCAAGTGTTTTATTAACTGAAGATCTGGATTGGATGCATCAACTAAAAGCAAGCTTTAACCCAGATTTTATTGGTTTCAATGCCGATTTTTTCACTAATGATGCAAAATTTCCTTTAATAGAAACATGGTTTTTAGCATCAAATCCTAATAACATATTTATCAAAAACTGGTCGCAAGAATTTCACAAATGCTATACATCTCCTCATCCACATCAGTATTTTGATTTGGAAAAAAAAACAATTCCAAATTTTTGTCAAAAAATTGATGAAGCACTTTCAAATTACCTCATTGCCTATCTCGCAGCAACGAAAATCATGAGAGATAATGATAATTACCGATTACTGCTTATCCCATCATCAACTACCGCACATTATTATAATTTTTCTGAAAAAACAGCACCCCACCGATTGAAAAATTATTTTCTGGCTGACCGAAAAATAAAATACTGGAATCTGATAAAATTTGAAAGAAAGGGAAGAAATGCATTAGATGAGGATTTATTGAACGGATTATATGTAAAAAAATCGATTCTTTATAAAATCACAGAAAACAAGAAATATCTACGCACAAATCCGTTAATTTTCTTCAGATACATAAAATTTATTGCTAAAAACCTGATTGATAAAGTAAAATGAAATACAGTGTTTCCATAATCATATTGACCTACAATCAGCAGAGTTTTATAGAGGAAACTCTTAAAGGAATTTTTATGCAAAAGATTGATTTTCCTGTAGAATTGATTATTTGCGACGACTGCTCTACAGATAGAACGGATGAAGTTATCCAAAAAATCATTTTAGACGCACCCCAAAATATTACCGTAAAATATTTTCGTCATCCTAAAAACTTAGGCTCTACTCCCAATTTTTATTTTGCACTGAAACAGGTTACAGGAAAATATTTGGCTTTTTGTGAAGGGGATGATTATTGGACGGATCCTGAAAAACTACATCTGCAACTGCAATTTTTACAGGAAAACCCTGCATACAGCATGTGTTTCCATACGGCAGAAAATATTTCGGACGATTCTGATATAAATAGTACTTTATTTTCGAAAGTAGAAGACCGGGAATATACACCACTGGAAATCTACCGGCACTGGATTGTACATACCGCCACGGTAATGATGAAAGCTGAAGTTTTGCAAAGTCCAGCAAAAAATGAGACTATGCTAGATGATACGCTACAATATTTTGACACTATTTTATTTTTGGCAGCAGGCAGCATTGGGAAGATTTGGGGAATGCAGAGAAAAATGTCTTGTTACAGACGCCATGATGCGGGACTTTCCGCTGGAAAAATAAATTTTAAACGAGACCTCAAGCACAATAAGCTTGATGCAATTATCGGGAAATATTATGGTGGGGAAATAAAAAAGACAGCAGATTGGCAGATCTTCTCCCGAAGTATAGCCGACCTTGAGATCTCACTTTCTGCAGGAAAATTTCAAACTACCCTCACATTTTTGCCCTGGCTTTTTAGGAACAGAATTATATTTTATTACCTTTTAAAAAAAATATCTAAAAATTAAAATATTGCCGAAACATGATAATTGACTTTCAATACTTCTTCGTTTTTTTATTTATTTTAATAGCTGCATTACTATTTTCTGTACCCCTCTTTTCTTATTTAGACGAAGAAGATGATCAATCTCGAAACCATGCCATGGATTCATTGCGCGGCTTCCTAGCTATCTTTGTTATATTCACTCACACAGTTGCTATGTTTTATCTATTTAAGGAAGATAGTTGGAAAAACCCAAATATAAAGATCGGATATTTAGCAGGAGTGGGCGTTTCCTTGTTTTTTATGCTCACAGGGTATCTATTTTGGTTAAAATTAAAATATTCTGAAAATCTAAACTGGTACAAATTGTATGTAAAAAGAATTCTAAGAATTGTACCACTGATCTATTTTCAGACTATTGCCTGTATTATAACAATACTTATCATCACCGATTTCAATTTCGGGCTGAAATCTATTTATAAAACCTTTATGGAAGCGCTTCCATGGTTTGATTTTTTAAACAACAATAAAACACCTATAAATGGTTACAAAAATTCTTACTATCTTACTGGAGGTGTATTATGGACTATCGTCTATGAATGGGGATTTTATTTTTCGCTTCCTCTTCTATATCTCTTTAGAAAAAAAAGTAAGGAATTTGTCTTTGGTCTATGTTTTTTAATTGTTTATACCAATGCTATATTTGAATTTCGGGAGGAATTAAAATTCATTTTTTTATTTGTATTAGGTATGCTTTGTGTGGAAATAAAGGATTATTTAAAATTAAAAAAATTATATCTGGAACTTTTGTTACTCATTGCTATTTTCTCTGTTTTAATTTTTAAACCGGATCAAAAAGTAAATTCCTATTTAAATTTATTTTTTGTAATCATTACGGTGTGTATTATCAATGGAGCAGATCTCTTCGGCATACTAAAAAACACCGGGTTGAGAAGGCTAGGTAAAATAAGCTACAGCATCTACATCATGCATCCAATTATTTTATTCATCTCCTATATGATTATGCAAAAATATAATCTCCTGTTTGCAGCAAACATCTACTTGTTTTATCTTCCACTGACAATTATTTTACTGATAAGCAGTCTAACGTATAAGTGGATAGAAATTCCATTCATGAAGATCAAAAAGTAAATAATATTTTCGCACGAATTATCATTTGCAGTTTCTTTTGCTAAATTTGTACTATAAAACTGATTATTAGATCAAAAGCGATTATTGTAAAATAATAAATTTCTATTTTTGAAAGTAATGAGAAAACCTGTCAAACAATTTTGATCTTGTGAAAAATGGGAAATAGCAATAATCCCTGATCTTTTATAATGATAGCATTCAGGAAATTTTAAAATTTTTAATAATATTTTCAGTGATACATTCACAACATACTTCAAAACCGAAAAAAATTAAGATCGCGTATCTTTGCACAGGTGATCCACAGGACAAGAAAATCTGGTCTGGTACTATTTTCAGAATGTACGATGCGCTCCAAAAGCAAGGTTTTGATATTGAATGGATAGAAGTGGGGAAATTCTCTGCTTTCCAGAATAATATGTTCCTGAAGATCGAAAAATTTTATAAAAAAATATTTCAACGTGGTTTTAATAAGAATCATTTTCTTCTGAAAGCGTTAATAGCATCCGGAGATCTTACAAAAAAATTAAAAAACTCCCATGCAGATGTTGTTTTTGCACCTACTTACACTTCCGAGCTGGCTTTTGTTAAAACAAAAAAACCCATTATTTATTTGAATGATGCTACATTTCATCAACTTTTAAATTATTATGGCTCTATGAGTGGTTTTGGTTTCATCTCTAAAAAACTAACTGTTTTAATAGAAAAATTAGCCCTGAAAAAAGCTGATCAATTGGTTTTTTCCAGCCAATGGGCATCACAGCATGCGATAGATTTTTATAAAATTTCGAAAAATAAAGTTGCGGTAGTGAAATTTGGATCTAACGCTGCAGCACCTGAAAGAATTTTGAAAAAAGATTACACCAAAGAGATTACCTTCCTTTTTCTGGGTGTAGAATGGCAAAGAAAAGGAGGCCAGATCTCGCTGGATGCTATAAAGATCTTACATGAAAGAAATTATAATGTGAAATTTTTGGTAGTAGGTTGTGTACCGCCGATAGAAGATGAGGTGATGAATGTGATTCCTTTTTTAAATAAAAATAATCCTGCAGAAGCCCAAAAAATTGTAGAAATTTTACAAACTGTACATTTCATATTTATGCCGACACGGGCAGATTGCACACCGATCTCTTTTTGTGAAGCAGCAAGCTACGGACTTCCCGTAATCTCTACAGATACAGGAGGCGTTTCTGCTCATGTTGTTTCTGGTGAAACCGGAATTCTTTTACCTCCGGAAGCGAATGCCAAAGAATATGCTGATGAAATAGAAAAACTTTTAAAAAATCCAACTTCCATGGAAATTTTCGCACAAAATGCCCGCATGAAATATGAAAAAGAACTCAACTGGGAAGTGTGGGGAGAAAGAATGAGAAACATAATAACAGACTTACGAAAAGTATAATGCAACTAACCATTTTTACACCTACTTATAACCGCGCACATTTTCTTTCTAAGTTGTATGAAAGTTTGGTTCTGCAAAACATTTATTCGTTTGTTTGGCTGATTGTAGATGACGGTTCTACAGATGAAACGCAGGAGTTAATTAGGCAATTTAAAAGCAAAAGTCCTTTTACGATAAAATATATACGGCAGGAAAATCAGGGTAAGCATAAAGCCTTCAATGTTGCAGTAGAAAATACTACTACCGATTTATTTTTAACGATAGATAGTGATGATACAATGATGGAAAATTCATTAGAAAAAATATCAGAACTACTCCCTTTTTTTCTGGAAGATCAAAATCTTGCTGCAATCTGCTTCCCTTTATATTCAGGAAATGTAGAAAACGCAATGACAAATAAAAAAATCAACTTCGATCAGGCAATTCTAAATTCGATAGAGCTAAAAAATAAATACGGAATAACAGGAGAATTTTCCTATCTGTTTAAGAAAGACATTTTAAAACAATTTCCCTTTCCTCAGTTTTCAAAGGAAAAATTCATAAAAGAATCAGTCGTTTACAAAAGAATTGACCGTATTTACAAAAATTTATATGTTAACCTATCAATAGTAAAAGGTGAATATCTTGAGGGCGGACTATCTTCCGATTTCAGAAAATTACTCGAACGTAATCCTGTAGGTAGTGCTTTAGCTTATCTGGAAACAGTAAATGATGACCGGCTAAGCTTAGAAGAACAAAAAGAAGCATTCAGGAATTATTGGTATTTTGCAAAGTTAGCCAATCAATATTCAACCATAGAACGGTTATTTAAGGTTAAAAATAAAAGCATTATCTTTAATTTTTTATTACAAAAACTCAAATGATCGGTACTCTACTATATCGTTTACAGACTGGATGGCAGATTCTTACTGGCCGTATAAAATATATTCCTGACAACAGGAATAAAAATCTAATTCGTCATAAAGAAGTTGAGCCAAAATTATTAAAGCAAATATCAGAACTCAATATTGAATTTATTTTCACCGAGTTTGGCAAAGACAGGGTAAACGGTGGCGGAGCAGATCTGGATTCGAAAAACCGGTTAGAACCCTCATTAAGCGGGATAAAAAAATATTTTCCAAAAGCCAAAATTACTGTTTACACCGATTTTGACTGGGATAATACAGACGGATTAAACATAAAAAAAGTAAAATCTCCCGTTACCGGTCCTGACCATCCAAGATATGGCTATCGAACGGTAGATTATTTCAAATTTCTTGCATTATCGGAAGCAACTGCAGATTTCACCTGTGCTTTAGACAGTGATATGTTTTTTGCCAATGAAAACATTTATTCTCTGGTTTTCTTAACCAAAAAATTCGGGGTTTGTGCAGCGCAGAATGTACGTCAAAACTTTAATTTGGATATGAGAATATCAAAAGATACACAACCTATTTCTGATGAAAGTCTGGGAAACGGATATTCTTACAACCAAAGCCCAATGACCATCTGGAAAGACAGCAACAGAGGTAAAATGTTTTATAAAAACTGTGCGGAAATCATGCAAAATGATCCGTCGAGAGCTTCTCTGGTGATGTGGAAATCTGCATGGAAAACCGGAATTTTCCCTTATGTGCTCCCAAAGCAATTCTGTGTTTGTGATGGCGATGAAGGTTGCGGAGACGAGATACTTCTGCACATCGGTCATAAAGCTGTAAAAAATTATTACAAACTATAGAACACTGAAAATTGAAAAAAAATATACTTTTTATTGCGGACAAACCAGATTGGGCATATGAATTTATGATAAAAACATGGATACCCTATCTTCAGGAAGATTACAATTGCTTTATAGCTTATCAGCAGGATTTTGCAGTAAAATCTAACAAAACACATTTTGGCATTAAAAAAAGTATTTATAATACTCTGAATAAAATAAGATTTCGTTTCACTAAAACCAGCCGGATTTTTCAGGTATCAGATAACAGTAATTATTTTTATCCTGTTTTTAAAGTTTCGCCGGTTTATCAATACAATCATGATTTAAGTAAAACTCAGACTCACACTACGGATTTTGACATCATTACCGAAATGGCTTTTTATCTACAATACACCGCCGAATTTCCTTTTAAAGCACCTAAAAAAATAGTCGGAATTTTTACTGATAAATTTCCGCATGACGGGCCGAATTTAGACATAAAAAAAAATCTGGACAGAAATACTTTATCCCGAAAAGATTTCTACAATAATTACCTTAAACCATATCAGCATATCATAGTAGGCGGAGGAAATTTATTGAATGAATATCGTAAACTGACAGACAAAGTAGATTTCGTATATGGAATTTTCGGACAGGAAAATTTTATTGAAAACAAAAATGTCGGACAAAATAAACATATTACAATCGGTTGGACCGGAACTCCGGACCGACCAATGAAAGGCTTCAGAACCATCATAGAGCCAGCCATAGAAAATGTAAGAAAAACGGGCAGAGATATTCGGCTGAAAACAAAATTCTCAGGAGCTTATGAGGAGCTTTACCGTTTTTATTCGGATGTAGACTTCGTCATTATTGCTTCCGATGCAGATTCGGGGCCTTCAATGTATGCAGAAGCAAGTCTGTCATCTGTTCCTGTAATATCTACCAAAGTTGGTCTGCCTTTATCATTCTTAATTGAAAATAAAAACGGAATTTTTATAGAACGTACAACCGATAGCTTAGAAAAAGCGATTATCGAACTATATGACAACAGAAAAAAACTTACAGATTTTTCAGAAAATACCCGAAATGATTATCTGAAATTAATGGATAATAGTATTACTGCTTCATACTTTATGAAAATTTTAAAAGAACTTGAGTAAACAGATTTATTATTTGATTATTTTTCCAAAATATTTAATATCAATATTAACATACATATGATAATTGGTAACGGGCTTATTGCTTCACTTTTTAAAGATTACGACAGGGAAGAAATTATTTTCTTTGCTTCGGGTGTCTCAAACTCATTAGAAACAAAAGTTGAAGAGTTTTTAAGAGAAGAAAATCTGATAAAAAATACGATTGCAGATAATAAAGAAAAAATATTTGTCTATTTTTCAACCTGCAGTATTTATGATTCTTCAAAAACGGGCAGTGATTATGTACTTCATAAACTGAAGATGGAGCAGCTGATAAAAAACCTGTGCCCAAAATTTCTTATTCTAAGAGTAAGCAATGCCGTAGGAAAAGGAGGCAATCCCAATTTACTTATGAATTACATTATAAGAGCGGTTAATAATAACGAAACCATAAACGTTCATACAAAAGCTACTCGAAATCTGATCGATGCAGATGACATCAAAAATATTACATTTGCGTTGATTGAAAGCCTGGATTTAAACAAAATTGTGAATGTAGCATATCTCAAAAACTATTCAATTATTGAAATTCTCGAGATTATTGAGCAGTTTTATGGTAGAAAAGTAGATATAAACCTCATCAGAAGCGGCTCTGGATATGACGTTAATATTCCTGAAATCGAAAATTATTTTATTAAAAATAATCTGAATAATAAGGAAACTTATTTAAAAAACATTTTACAGAAGTATTATTCTATATCATAAGCATATTTACAAATCTATTATGCAAAGCCTGCCATTAATATCTGTAATTACGACGTACTACAATTCTGTACATTTGGGTGATTTTGTAAAATCATCGATGAATTGCCTGCTTAATCAGACCTATAAAAACATCGAATTTATCTGCGTAAACGATGGCTCTACAGATTCTACATTGACAGATCTGGAGTATTTTGCATCGCAAGATCAAAGAATAAAAATATACACCAAAGAAAATCAAAAATACGCCCAATATTCTAAAGCTTATGGACAGGATAAAGCTTCGGGAGAATTCATCTTCTTATTTGATCACGATGATCTTTTAGACTTAGACACAATAGAGAAATGTTATGAAACTTTCATAAAGCATCCCGAATTAGATATTGTTACGCCGCAGGTTGTTACAAAATTTACAACCGGTGAAATAAAATATTTTCATAATATCTATGCCGAGGAAGCTCCCGATAAGACGTTTAAATATAAACAATTTTCCGGTAAGCAGATCACCTGTGATACTGTTGGTAAATATGACATTCACATTCGCGGGCTTTACAGAAATTCTATTTTTAAATCGCATTCTTTCGCTTTTACCGAGCCTCTTTTGAATGCTGATGAATTTGTAGAAAGATTAATTTTTGAAGAAGCCAGATTCGTAGGCAGCTGCGATGCATTGTACACCCATTATATTCATCCGGGCTCTTCCGCAAAACTACTTTCACTAAAAAAAATAGATATTACCCGTACAGATTTTCTGTTGCGAAAATTATTTATAGAAAAAGAAATCTACACAGCCCGCAAAAGTATTTTTGAATTTACGGCATATAAAAATCTGGTGAATGCTATGAAAATATTTCATAATTTTTCAGATACGATGAAAATTGAAGAGAGAGCTTCGCAAAAAAAGAGACTTCAGGATTCCTACGATTCTCTTGATAAAAAGATCGTTATATCCCAATTCCAGGGAATTGGTAAGATTTATAACTCATTTTTGCTGTCCAATTTCTCTCTGTTTTTATTATTTTACAAATTCAAAAAGTAATTATCTTTCAAAACGCCAGATAAATAATTTTGCAGCCAGATTTGCAGGAATATTCTGAAAGAAATTCTTTTTCTTGGTTTCAATCTTAAAATCAGAGTCAAAATAATCTTTGATTTTAAGATGTGTAAGTTTCTGCATTCTAGAAATATTCGTTTTTAAATAATCTTTATCCTTGAGAGATTTCCATTGCATGATAAGAACCATTTCTTTAAAAAGAATAATTTTGTTTTTAATCAGTTTTTTTAACCTACAATTCTGCTCATTATCATAAGCATTGCTAAAAAAACCTAAAATAGTTAAAAAATTTTCAAAATTCTTTTTAGTTCTGTTGAATATTACAGATTCTCCATGCAGATAATACAGATAGGTAATATCATCAATGATAGACAATGTGTCTGTTTTGAGAAGCAAATGAAAAAACCACAATTCATCCTGAGCAAATAATCCGGGTACAAAATAAATTTCGTTTTCTATAATAAAATCTCTTTTAACCAGTTTATTCCAAGATGACGAAGGAAATCCACCATTGCTATAGACTGAAAAGATTTCAAGCCTGTCATTATAATATTTTTTATCGGCTGTTGTGGGAAAACCGAAATCTTTCGTTGTATTATCAAATGTGTTGATCCATCGGTTTTGCGCAATTGTTATCTGTGAATTTGTTTGCAAAGCATTACTTACAAGCAACTGAATACAATCTTTTGTAATTTCGTCATCACTGTCTAAAAAATAAATATATTCACCTGTAGAATATTTAATTCCGGTATTTCTTACCACCGATAGGCCCGAATTTTTTTCATGTTCAATAATATCAATCTGAATATCAGAATTATCTCTCACGAAATCATTGATCAACGCCATACTGTTATCTGGAGTGCAGTCATTTACAAGAATAATCTCTAAATTCTTATACGTTTGATTCTTTACAGATTCCAGACATCGAAGGATATATTTTTCACATTTAAAAACAGGAATATTAATGCTTATTAAGGGTAGATTGTTTATCATCAATTTGTTTTGCTGTAATTATTACAAAATTATAAAGAATATTTAATACTTTTGAATAAAACATTGTCAGATGAAAAAGCTTTTAGGTCTATGTTTCATTAAATTAAGCCAATTCAAAAACAGTTGCATTAATGCAAAAAATCGGGATCTTTTTTTTACCGGTAAAAGCATTGTAGATTCTTCTTTCAGACTTGGCTCTGATAACTTTCTGGATATTTCTGCAAATGCTGAATTTCACTTTGGAAAGAATGTATTCATCAATCAGTCAAATTTCATTACCGTAAAACAAAATGCCAAGCTCATTATTGGGGAAGAAACCTATATTACAAGAGCAACAATCTCTTGTCTAGGAGAAATTGAAATTGGAAAAAACTGTATTTTAGGAGAAGGAATGAAAATTTTTGATCACAACCATCAATATACAAAAAAACCTTTCTCGGTTTCAAAAACAGATTTCAACATCGGAAAAATAAAATTGGGAGACAATGTCTGGACTGGAGCCAATGTGACTATTTTAAAAGATGTAACGATTGGCGATAATGTTATTCTCGGTGCAGGATGTGTGATACATAAGGATGTGCCTGCCAATTCTATTATCATCAATAAACAAAATCATTCATCTTATTAATTCTGAATATGAATTTTGACCCAAAAATTTCTGTGGTAATGTCCGTATATAATGGCGGAGATTTTTTATATGAAAGCATCCAGGCGATTCTGAACCAAACATTTACTGATTTTGAGTTTATAATTATTGATGACTGTTCTACTGATCACACGTGGAAAGTTTTAAATGATTTTGCATTCAATGACAAAAGATTGAAAATTTTTCAAAGCGAGAAAAATATAGGAATTGAAGGCTTTATAAGAAATCTGAATTTTGGCTGTAACAAAGCAAACGGGAAATATATTGCAAGAATTGATCATGATGATATTTCCAGAAAGGACAGGTTTCAATTGCAATACGATTTTTTGGAATCTAACCCGGATATATTTATTGTTGGTGCCGCCTTAACCAAAATAGGAAAAGATGGTAACGATTTGGGTAAAATGCAGGCTCCTCTTCACAATGAAGAACTTAGAAGCCTGATGCCGAAAAAAATCTCTTTATACCATCCTGTCATTATGTTCAGAAAAGATTTTTACCAAAATTTTTATCGTGAAAAAATGCGCTATTGCGAAGATTATGATTTTTATCTGAGAATAATAACAGATTCTTTAAAGATGGCCAATCTGGAACAAAGTTTACTTCAATACAGAGTTTTGGAAGATTCCATGTCCAGAAAGCAGGATAAAGTGATAAAAAATCTGTTCATCAATCAGGCAAAAGTCTTTTTTAAAGAACGTTTAAAAAAAGGAAAAGATTCATACGAATCTTTTGATCCCAATCGTTTTTTAAACATCTACCAAGATCCATCGAAAGAACTAATCATAGAAGCAATACAAGTATCAAAAAAATACTATGATTTTACGGGATTCGTAAAATTAATGAACATCTATAAAAAATTATACGGCAATGATAATTACTATTTCAGACAACAACTTTTATTGCATTTCGGCGAATCTAATTTTTTAACCTTCTGTAGATTTTCAAATTATAAATCTTAACGCATTTATTCTTTTATAATAACTCCTGCGTATTTACCATCAAACTCTATAATGTGCACCTTACGGTTATTTTGCTCGCAATAATCTTTAAATGCTGCATTGTCTCCTACATCATCACTCATAAAAACTCCTCCTTTCTTAAGCTTATCCCAAAGAATTCTGTACGCCCACATTCTTCCGTCATACGTTTTGTCGCTGTCATAATGCACAACATCAAAAGAATCTTGTTTTTCAAAAATTCTGGGAAGAGATTCCTTATCTGCAAACCGGAAGAGTTTCCAATTTCTTTTATATTGTTGGGGAATTACACAACCTACGAAATCTTCACTCTGGTTCTGTAAAATATAAGGCATATCAGAACTGTAGAGCGTTCCGTTTCTTTTAACCAAAGAGGCCAAAGCAGCAAAAGAAGACCAGCCATACGCTACTCCGGTCTCGATAGAATTTTGTGCTTTTGCATATTCGTTAATATAATAAATTACGCTGAGAGATCCTGCTCCGCCCATTTTTATCGGTGCTTTTTCCTGAGCTGACAAAGCATCATTATATTCTTTACCGAAAATATTTTCAAACGGCACAAAATCAATTTTTAAAATATTCTGAATAAAATCCTTTTCAGAAACTGCGAGATTTTTACACCAGAGTTCCGCTTCCTCTTTTCCGCGTAATCCTGAAGAACGGTTAAAAATGTTTTTCCAGATTTTGCGTCTTAATTCGGGATAAAGATCAGGACGCTTCAAATAGGCAAAAAAAGTAGTGGTGATTTCAGAGATTTTACTCATACATTTGTTTTACGCGACAAAAATACAAAAGAATTAGACAAACAATCTTATATTTGTCTTTTTAAGGATTAATTTTTTTTAAAATACAAATGCCTCAAAAAATAAAAGTGTTGTTCCGACACCGATCCATGGAAATGGGAGGGGTTGAAAGGGTTATTTTAGATCTTCTGGAAAATCTTCCAAGAGATTTATTTGATATTACTTTTTTTCTCACTCTAAATCAGGGAGAGCTCCGGAAAAAAATTCCCCAGGATATTGAGTTTATTACTTTGCAGAAAGGCAGAGAAGATATGAGTGAAAATAAGTTTCTCAGAACTTTTCAGCTTATTAAAAGAAGTCTCATCCTGCTGTTTTTCAGAAAATTTCCGAAATTCCTGTATAAAAATATCATCAAAAAAGATTTTGATCTCGAAATTGCCCCTACTTATGCAGAATTTGATAATATATTGTCCAGCCCTTTACAATCAAGAAAAATCGCATGGTTTCATACTGATGTAAGCTACGATCCTGATAAGAAAAGAGTTTTACATAGAATTAATAATCTTAAAAAATTCGACTGGGTAATCTTTGGATCGCAGCAGACCAAAGAGGTAATTACCGATCTTTACCAGGTAACATTTCCTAAAAGCTCTGTAATCTACAATGCAATTAAGATGAATGAAGTACGAAAAAAAGCTTCAGAATTTCCTGTAAATTATGACAGCCATCCTGTATTTTCATCAATGGGAAGATTACACAGCCGCAAAAACTATCATACTTTAATGAAAGTCCATAAAAAACTGTTGGATGAAGGCTTAAAACATACCGTTGCAGTAATTGGCGGCGGCGGCGAAATGGAAAATTTGAAAAATCAGGCAAAAAATCTCGGCGTTGAAAGTTCGTTTTTGTTGCTCGACAGTCAGATTAATCCTTATCCGTACATCAAAAGCTCAGATTATTTTGTACTTCCTTCAGAGTCTGAATCTTATCCTCTCACGATAGGTGAAGTTATGGGTTTAAATATCCCGATTGTAAGTACAAATGTAGGCGGAATTCCTGAAATGATTGAGCATAACTTCGACGGTTATCTTGTAGAACCCAATGAAGACGATATTTATAACGGCATGAGATTATTTCTTACCCATCCCGATGTTTCAGAAAAACTAAAGAAAAATCTGGAGAAATCTGTAGAAAAGTTTGATAACGAAAAAATTTATCGTGAGGTAAGCTCCGTTTTTCAACAACAATATCAGCTGAAAGGATGAAGAAACCATTAGTTACAATACTTACGCCTACATTCAATCGCGCTCATACGTTGCCGAGAGTTTTTGAATCTTTACAGAATCAAACCTTTAAAGATTTTGAATGGCTTGTAATCGATGATGGCTCTACAGATTCAACGAAAGAACTTATTGAAGAATTCAGGCTGAAGGCAGGTTTTAAAATTCGCTACTATTATCAGCAAAACCAGCATAAATTTCTAACTTTTTTTCGCGGAATTGATCTTGCGGAAGGGCAGTATTTTTCACCGTTAGATTCTGATGATGCTTTGCCAAAGGACTCCATGGAAATTTTAGTAAACACATGGAAAAATATTTCAGATCAGCAAAACATTGTTTTTGTTTCTACAATTTGTGAAGATCAGTTTGGAAATATTGTAGGTGACCGTTTTCCACATACACCTCTCATATGCACAATCTTCGATATGAGATACAAGTACAAAATTAAAGGAGATAAATGGGGAATGGGCAAGACAGAGATTTACAAAAAAATGAAACTCAATCTTGAAGGGCTTTCCGGGAAAGGCTTTATTCCGGAAGGAGTTTTTCAGTTTCAATTTGACAAATTGGGATATCACTACTGCATTAATAAGGTAACAAGAATATATTTCCGGAATAAAGATGACGAGCAGTCTCTTGCCAACCAATTTTATGATGATAAAAATGCATTCGGATTAGCAGAAAACTATAAAGCTTTTTTGAATACGTACAGTTCAAAATTATGGACCAATCCGCAACCACTCATCAGAAATATAGGAGGATATCTGAAATTCGCAAAAACTGATCATCGAACTTTTAAAACAACAATTTCTGAATTAGATTCTTTCCCAGTTAAAATTCTTGCTACCTTGCTCTATCCTGTTTCAGGATTTATTTAAAGAACAACCAAAAATTTCAGATGCCAGAAAAAAAGAAAATTCTCATTCGTATTGGTTCGCTTCGTCACGGCGGAGCAGAAAAAGTATTGGCAACTTTTCTGAAAAATATTCCGGAAGATCACTATGAGATTGATTTACTTTTAAATTTATTTTCAGGGAAATATTTAGATCAAATTCCGGAGTGGATTACTGTAATTCATCTCAATAAAGGGGAAATGATTACCACCAACAGACTACAGGATATTCCGAAAAAAGCGGCGAGAGTAATCTATCAGAAAGCTCTTAATAAATTTCCCAATCTTCTTTACAATGGAAAATTAAAAGGTAAAAAATACGATATTGAGTTTGCAGCCATCCATGGAATGCGGGACGAAATTTTAAATTCTCCGCTTCAATCTTCAAAAAAAATAGTCTGGATTCATAATGATCTTTCGCAGATAAAAGATTATACAGAAACTGAGATAAAAAAATTCTTCGGTTTTGATAAAATCATGGTGATTTCCGAAAAAATCGAAACGCTATTTCACAATTTAGCTCAAAACGAAACTGAAAAACAAAAAATAGTAAAGATCTACAACCCTTTAGACACGGAAGAAATATTAATTAATGCTGAAAAACCAGTTATAAATTATGAATTTGATCAAAAAGTCCCAACATTCATTTCTGTAGGAACCGTTTTTCCGCAAAAAGGCTTCGACAGGCTTCTGAAAGTACATAAAAAACTTTTGGATGAAGGTTTTAAACATAAAATTCTGATCGTGGGAGACGGGTATGATTTTGAAAATATAAAAAAGCTAAAAAATGATCTCCGCGTTAATGAAACCGCTACAATGATCGGTTTTACAGACAATCCTTATCCCTATATTAAAAATGCTGATTTTTATATTTTAAGCTCGAGATATGAAGGTTTTCCGACAGTTTTATTTGAAGCGATTACTTTAAAAAAGAAAATTATTGCCACTGAAGTTTCCGGAGTGAGGGAAATGCTCAACAACGGAGAACTGGGCTTAATGATAGATAACTCTGAAGAAGGCATTTATTCCGGGATGAAAAAAGCATTGTTACAGCCTCAGGATTTTGAAAGATACTCCGAGAAACTGAAGGATTACGAAATGCCTTTCAATCTTGAAAATTCGGTGCAGAAAATTGTATCTGTTCTTAACGACTTGTAAATTAATTTTAATTTTAAAACTGATTCATATTTTTCTACATTTGTTCCATGGCAGATCAGTACTCTACTATACAGAAAGATTTTTACCGTGAAAGCGGAAAATGGCTTTCAACATTACAGATTTTGACGAAATGTCTAAATCCCAATCTTCATTTTATTTATATTTTAAGAAAAACCCAGAAATACAATAAAACTCCAATTCTAGGTATTTATTGGCGAATGGTTTTGAGACATTTTCAGATTAAATACGGTTTTCAGATTTATCCTGAAACTCAAATTGGGGAAGGTTTCTATCTCGGACATTGGGGAAGTCTGGTAATTAATCCAAAAACTAAAATCGGTAAAAACTGTAATATTGCTCAGGGAGTTACCATCGGGCAACAAAACAGAGGTAAAAATGAAGGTTATCCCGTAATAGGAAACAGCGTCTGGATTGGCCCGAATGCCGTCATTGTAGGAAATATAAACATCGGAAATAATGTTCTCATAGCTCCCAATGCTTATGTAAATTCTGATGTTCCTGATAATTCTGTAGTTACAGGAAATCCTGCAAAAATTTATCCTAATGAAAATGCCACAGACGGATATATAAACAATACAATATAATGCTGAATTTTATCATATCTTTATCTTTATTAAACTTTGTTAAAAATGATGAATAATTCAACAAAATTAATATTTTTGTATAATTATTGATTCAGTCTATTGAATTTGAAAATAATTTAAGCGAAAGTAAATAATTATAATCTATAAAATTTTAATTGATGAAGAATTCGTACGAAATTATTTTCGAAAACAACAGAAAATGGGTAGAGTCTAAGGTTGCAGATAATCCGCATTTCTTTGAAGATCTTGCCAAAACTCAAAATCCTGAGTATCTTTATATAGGATGTTCAGACAGCAGAGCAACAGCAGAAGAACTGATGGGAGCCAAACCGGGTGAAGTTTTTGTTCACAGAAATATTGCCAATGTGGTTAATACGTTAGATATGAGTTCCACTGCGGTGATACAATACGCAGTAGAGCATCTGAAGGTAAAACACATTATAGTCTGCGGACATTATAATTGCGGCGGTGTAAAAGCAGCGATGACGTCTCAGGATTTAGGGCTTTTAAATCCTTGGCTGAGAAATATTCGTGATGTTTACAGATTACATCAGGCAGAACTAGATTCTATCGATGGTGAGAGCAAACGTTATGACAGACTTGTAGAACTCAATGTTCAGGAGCAATGTATTAACGTAATTAAAATGGCCTGTGTGCAGGAACGATATATTTTAGAAGAATATCCTATTGTTCACGGCTGGGTTTTTGACCTTAGAACAGGTAAAATTATAGATCTTGAGATTGATTTTGAAGAAATACTGAAAGACATCCAAAAAATCTACAATCTTACAAGTTCAGACTGGGTTATGAGCAGAAAGACCAAATAATCTTTCTTTAAAATTTGAGTAAATGAAAATCTGGAGTATCATTACATTACTGTTTATCATCAACTTTACAGCTTTGCCGAGCATTGCTGCAATTTGCGGGTGGAAATTACAGAGAACTAATGTTATTCTGAACGAAGAAGAAACACACTCTCATTATTCATCATTTACGGTTTATGAAAAGACTCTACCAAAGACTCTAAACGTACATGATTTTCTGAAGTTTTTCGAGCCTGATCTCGAGCACAGATCTTTTGTGCTGATTGATGATTCTTTTCATCTTTCGCCATTTCTTACCATATTTTCTCCTCCTCCGGAAGCTTAATTTATATACATTAACAATATTCTTGTCAGATTTGATGTAGAATAAATGTCTTTTTTAAATTAATTTCCAATTTTTATTACCGAAGATTTTCATAAAAATCAATCGGCCACACTAAGTATTTTTCGCTGTCATGAAAAAAACAAATTCGTTATTTGGAGGAATTAAGGAGAATTTTCCTTCAGGCCTCGTTGTATTTTTAGTTGCACTTCCTTTATGTTTAGGGATTGCTTTAGCATCTGGTGCACCACCATTATCCGGCGTCATTGCAGGTATTGTGGGAGGCTTGGTAATTGGCACAATCAGTAATTCAAACATTTCGGTTTCGGGTCCGGCTGCAGGTCTTACTGCTATTGTTTTAACGGCAATTACAGATCTTGGGGCTTTCGAGCTGTTTCTTTGCGCCGGTATTATTGCCGGTATTTTCCAGTTGATATTAGGCTTCGCGAGAGCCGGAAGTATTTCAAATTATTTTCCAAATAATGTGATTGAGGGAATGCTTGCTGCCATAGGAATTATCATTATTTTAAAACAAATTCCTCATGCGGTAGGTTTTGATAAAGATTATGAAGGTCACGAATCTATTTTTGATAACGGATTAAATTTTAATTACTTTTCAGAACTTTTAGGAGCCATACATCCGGGAGCAGTTATTATAACTGCTGTTTCCATTGCTGTGCTTTTAGCCTGGGATCATATTCCTGCCTTAAAAAGGATGAAAATGCTTCCAGGAGCGTTAGTGGCTGTTGTTGTGGGAATTTTACTGAATGAATTATTCAAATTATCCGGAAGTTCTTTGGCAATAGGTAGCGAACATTTGGTTTCATTACCCGTTCCTAAAACTCTTGATGATTTTAGTAATTATGTTACACTTCCCGATTTTTCAGGTTTTCTAAGCTGGAAAGTGTGGCTTACCGGAGCTACTATTGCTACCGTTGCCTCTATAGAAACATTGCTTTGTATTGAGGCTTCGGATCGTCTGGATGTTCAGAGAAGAATTACAGACACCAATCTGGAATTGAAAGCTCAGGGAATCGGAAATCTTATCAGTTCGTTTATCGGCGGACTTCCAATGACTTCGGTTGTGGTAAGAAGTTCAGCAAATGCAAATTCCGGAGCAACATCAAAAATATCGACAATAATTCACGGGTTTTTGTTATTGATTTGCGTGTTGTCGATCCCTGTCATTTTAAATTTAATTCCATTTGCAACACTGGCTGCAGTTTTACTTCTGGTAGGCTATAAATTGGCAAAACCTGCAACATTTAAGCATTTCTGGCATTTGGGAAAGTTTCAGTTTATCCCATTTGTGGCAACGGTGATTGCTGTTGTGGCAACCGATTTATTGAAAGGAGTAGGAATTGGTTTGGCAATTTCGGTTTTCTATATTTTACAGGGAAATATGAAACGTGCTTATTATCTAAGCCGTGAAAAACTGAGCGATGCAGACGGAATTACGATAAAATTGGCAGAGGAAGTATCTTTCCTGAATAAAGCGGCAATAAAAAAGACATTGAAAAACATTAAATCAAATTCTACGGTAACAATTGATGCGAGAGGAACATCTTATATCGCAACAGATGTACTGGAGATGATTCAGGATTTTGCCAACATTAGAGCGAAGGAAGAAGACATTCATGTGGAGCTTTTAGGTTTCAAAACTTCGTACAGAGACTACGAATCCGATGAAGATTCTCATATCATCATTACCCATAAACGAGCCATGTAAGCTCAAATAAATTTTATAACTTTAGTTTAAATAATAATTCAAAAAATAAATACATTTATATGAAAGCACATACATCAGAAACTCAGTCTACAATTACACCAGAAAAAGCATTACAGTTTTTAAAGGAAGGAAACCAAAGATTTGTAGGAAACTTAAAGGCAAACAGAGATCTTTTGGAACAGGTAAATGCAACCCGTGAAGGACAGTGGCCATTTGCGGTGGTTTTAAGCTGTATTGACAGCCGTACTTCTGCAGAATTAATCTTTGATCAGGGATTGGGAGATGTTTTCAGTATCAGAATTGCAGGAAATTTTGTAAATCAGGATATTTTAGGTTCTATGGAATTTGGCTGTAATGTAGCGGGTTCTAAACTGGTTGTTGTTCTTGGTCACACAAAATGTGGCGCTTTAAAAGGCGGTCTGGATGCAGCTAAAATCGAAGGAATGGGAATGGATAATCTGAATCATCTAATTGATCATTTTAATCCTATTATCAATACAATTATTAATGAAGGTGAAGACCGTTCTTCGGGAAATGCAGATCTTTTAGAAAGATTAAATCAGCACAATGTAAAAAATGCGATTGACGATATCCGTAAGCAAAGCTCTACTCTGAAGAGACTTGAAGAAGAAGATAAAATTAAAATCGTTGGAGCTAATTATGACGTTGAAACCGGCGTTGTAACTTGGTTGTAATCTAGCTTATCTTTATAAATAAATAGGGGCGGAATTTGTTCCGCCCCTATTTTTATTTTCCGTTAAAAGCAGACATTGTATTACCGATTCCTGCAAAGACAAAAGACAAGCAGGCTTTTGTAAATTTTTCTATTCTCTCGGGAAGTTTCTCACTTTCTTCTTCGTTCCAGGTTCCTAAAACATAGTCAACCTGTCTTCCTTCTGAAAATTCAGCTGAAATCCCAAAACGAAGCCTTGCATAATTTTGGGTCTGCAAAACTTCCTGAATATTTTTCAGACCGTTGTGACCCGCATCCGAGCCTTTCATTTTCATTCTTAAAGTTCCGAAGGGCAATGCAAGATCATCCGTAACGATCATCACATTTTCCAAAGGAATATTTTCCTTCTGCATCCAGTATTTCACGGCATTGCCTGAAAGATTCATGTAGGTATCGGGTTTTAGAACCAATACTTTTCTTCCTTTGTACTTTCCTTCTGCCATCCAGCCGAAATTAGTGGTATTGAATGATGCTTCTAAAGTTTCTGCAATTTTATCTGCAACTTTAAAACCTATATTGTGACGTGTATTTTCGTATTCTGCGCCTTTGTTACCAAGACCGACAATTAAATATTTCATGAGAAATTTTTTGCAAAATTAAGAGTTCTGAAAGAAAAAACTCAACCCGAAAAGGATTGAGTTTTAAATATTCTTAAAGAATTTTTATTCTTTATAATGGTTTGTAAAAGTAATTTACTTTAAAGCCCTGTGTTACATATGTTTGCGCATCATACCTGTAATCCGTTGCAAAAGGAACAGAAACCGGAATTGGCGGAACTAAATCTGTGATAGACATTCTTTTAGGATTATTTGGAGACAAAATCAATGCTCTGTCATCATTTACTTCCGTTGATATAAGCACCGAAACTTTATACGCGAATGGCAATAATGTGTAGCCATTAATATTAGAATCGTAATTTGTAAAATCGAAGCCATACTTTTCAGTTGGAGGATTAACTACGCTTCCTGTAAAAGTTCCTATATTTTTCAAAACTCCTGAAACATTATCTCCTGAATAGCTGTAAGTAGCTTTAGAATAATCTGTGTAAACAAAATTAGGAATGTCTGCACCCCAGTTAGAATCAATTGTTACCATTTTACCCGTAGTTGCACTGTAGGTAAGAGTGTGAAGCGCTTTTGTTTTAGCTAAAACCGCATATACACCAACAGTAGCCGGAGGAACAGGTGCTGCTCTTCTGTATACCGTTCTGTTTTCGGAAATCAAAGTCAGTCTGCTTAAATTTCCGTAAGTATATTGTTGCGTATAAGAAGTACTGTCTGTATCTAAAACACCATCGCCATCGGAATCTAAAAATCCGTTAAATGTAATTTTACTTATTTTATCACCGCTCCATTCTACGTTAGTTACAGAATTTTTCGGGGTTTTAACTCTTGAAAGAAGCAGCCCATTGTATTCGTATTCTGCAATAGTTCCCACATCTGTCACTTCTCTGGATAAAGCTCTTGGCCCAATTAAACCGGTATTTTGATTCAAATCCAAAAGTGGATTTCCTTCCTCATCAGTCAAATCTTTACAAGAATGTATAGAAGATAGACCTGCAATTAGCACAACAAAATAGAAAAGTCTTTTCATAATCTAACGGGATTATTTAATTTTCCACAAATATAATTTTTTTTTGTATAAAAATCATATAATTATTCATATTCTAGCAAAACTAATAATGAAATATCTTTATAACGCTTTATAAAGATACTTTTGACTTTGCGTCTGATCTGAAACCGGATAGTTTTGAGTATCGTACAGATAAGTATAAGTACCAGGAATTACCTGACCAGCCACACCCGGAGCAGGAGATGGAAATGCTATATTAAAACTCTGAAGATTATTAGCAGATAATGAAGGGAAATTGATAGGGTGAAATAAACTCCACATCACAAAAAAAGTTTTTGGCAATGTTGTATATGGATTAATTTTATTATCGTAAATAGTGTAATCATATGTTGTCGTTAAAACAGTAGCAGACAAATCCGGAACACCAGCCGAATTCGTCATCCCTGTTTCAGTAACCATTTTCGTTATATTATCTCCTATATTTGTCAGATTATAATTGGTGAAATGTGTATAAGTACTTCCTGATTTCTTTTTCTCAACAATTTTTGTCATCTTGCCTGAACCGTCATATGTGTATGTATATTCGCTGTTGAAGTTTGGCATTGTTCCCATCATTGTCTGACAAGTTGTGTAATTGATTTTTCCTCCTGAATCATAAGTAATATTAAAGTCATAAGATAACGTATTTGCCGGAGCACCATTAACTTCCTGCGCAAACTTTACTCTTGTAATTTTTCCCGAAGTATAGGTAACTGTTCCTACTAAGAATGAAGTAGGACCGCTCGCCTCCTTGAAAATCGCTTTTTCAAGAACGTTTCCTGTGGTTACAAATTCTTGGTTCGTCACATTATTCACATTTATTTTATGTAAAATTCGTGGTCCTGTGATTGAAGGTGTACTTCCTCCTCCACTTCCGGGATTGTTATTATTATTTACGGTATTATTAATAGGATCTGCTGTTGTATTGTCGCAAGAAAACATAAAGCTGAGAAGTAAGATAGCCACTCCTGTAAGAAAATAATTTTTAATCATAACTTTGGGTTTTTTAATTTCACAAATATAATTTATTTTCAACGTAATTGGGTATATATTAAAATTTTAATAAAAAAAATACCCCAAAGCCTAAAGTTTTAGATATTTTATAACCTATTGTGCATTTATAAATTTGTTTTACTTCAGTAAGTGAAAAGCCTTTGTTTACCTTTAAAAAAACTTTTTGATTTAAATTCTTTGTTTTCCTTTGCGATAAAATAAACGCAAGGTTAAACAAAAAACTCAAAAACTATGCTGAAATAAAGTAAAACAAGGGTGCTTCGCTTATCAAAGAAATACAAGTTTTTGATTTTCAGTTTGTTTAATATTTTCCCATAAATGCACAACAGGTATTTTATAATATTTTTTACTGATGCCTGTAAATTATAATAACTTAATTTTTAAGGGTTTGTTTGTCATTCCGCAGGAATCTAAACTTCTTTATTTTCAATATGTTTAGATTTCTGTGGAATGATAAAATGAGGTTGATTTTATATTTATAATTAAACGCGGATATTCAATTATATTTTTGATTCAATTAAATTCCCAAAACAGACTTCAGCAAAACATTTACCTCATCTACATTTTTCACTTTATCTTTTCGCATCATCAGATTATTACCATCTTTCCCTGCTTTTTCTTTCAATTGAGCCTGCGCAGGATTTTGAGTTAAATAAGAAATAATATGTCTGAATTTATCGGTCTGATAAAACTTATCCTGCGGATTACCCGGAAAATATCCTAAGAAAATCCCGTTTTTCATTACAATTTTTTCAAAACCAATATCTGCAGCAAGCCATTTTAAAGCAACGCTTTTCAATAAATTGATCACTTCATGCGGTAAAGTTCCGAAACGGTCTTTCAATTCATCTTCAAATTTTATTAAATCTTTCTCGTTATCAATTTCAGCTAATTTTTGGTACAGCAACAATCTTTCTTCAGTGCTTGAAACGTAAGAATCGGGAAGCATCAATTCCAGATCGGTATCGATATTGACTTCTTTCACAGATTTGAAAAGCTTATTCCGGTCTTCTTCATTTTCAAAGATATCTTCAAAATTTTCATCATCTTTTAATTCTTCAAGAGCTTCCTGCATCATTTTCTGATAGGTCTCAAAACCCATTTCGTTGATAAAACCACTTTGCTCAGCTCCGAGCAAATCTCCGGCTCCACGGATTTCCAGATCTTTCATGGCAATCTGGAAACCACTTCCCAGATCTGAAAACTGCTCAATCGCTTCCAGTCTTTTTCTTGCATCAGAAGTCATCATATCAAATGGCGGTGTAATCAGATAACAGAATGCTTTCCGGTTGCTTCGTCCTACTCTTCCTCTCATCTGATGAAGATCTGCCATTCCGAAACGCTGTGCATCATTAATGAAAATCGTATTCGCATTCGGAACGTCTACTCCACTTTCAATAATCGTGGTGGCAACCAAAACGTCGTATTTTCCATCCATAAAGTCAAGAACATTCTGCTCCATCTGCTTCCCTTCCATTTGTCCGTGCGCAGTGATTACTTTTGCATCAGGAACCAATCTTTGAATTAACCCTGCAATATCTTTCAGATTTTCAATTCGGTTATTGATGAAATAAACCTGTCCGTCGCGCTGCAACTCGTAAGAAACCGCATCACGGATAATTTCTTCACTGAAACCAATAATACTTGTATCAACGGGTTGTCTGTTTGGCGGCGGCGTTTTTATCACCGATAAATCCCGAGCTGCCATTAAAGAAAACTGTAATGTTCTCGGAATCGGTGTTGCCGTCAATGTCAATGTATCGACATTGGTTTTCATTGTTTTAAGTTTATCTTTTACCGAAACTCCAAACTTATGCTCTTCATCAATAATTAATAATCCAATATTTTTAAATTTCACTTTATCTGAAGCCAATTGATGCGTTCCGATCACAATATCAATTTTTCCGTCTTCCAAACCTTTTAAAGTTTCAGATTTTTGTTTTGCCGTTCTGAAACGGTTTAAATAAGAAATATTTACCGGAAAATCTTTTAATCTTTCTTTAAAACTTCTGTAATGCTGAAACGCAAGAATCGTTGTTGGGACCAATATTGCCGTCTGTTTTCCGTCTGTTGCAGCTTTAAAAGCAGCTCGAATGGCAACTTCCGTTTTCCCGAAACCAACGTCACCACAAATCAAGCGATCCATCACCCCTTCATCTTCCATGTCTTTTTTCACATCAAATGTGGCTTTTTCCTGATCCGGAGTATCTTCATAGGTAAAACTTGCTTCCAACTCATTTTGAAGATAAGAATCGGGTGAATACTGGAATCCTTTTGCGGTTTTTCTTTCTGCATAAAGTTTAATCAAATCAAAAGCAATCTGTTTGACTCTCGCTTTCGTTTTCTGTTTTAAAGATTTCCAGGCTGGAGAGCCAAGTTTGCTCAGAACGATTTCTTTTCCGTCCGGTCCGTTGTATTTTGAAATTTTATGAAGTGAATGAATGCTTACATACAATAAATCACCATTTTTATACGTCAGTTTAAAACATTCCTGGATTTTGCCGTCGTTGTTTACCTTTACCAATCCCATGAATTTTCCGATTCCGTGATCGATATGGGCGATAAAATCTCCTACTTTTAAAGACATTAAATCTTTCAGCGTTAACTGTTCCGATTTTGCAAAAGCATTTTTGGCTTTATATCTTTGGTAACGGTCGAAAATCTGATGATCTGTGTACACCAGAATTTTATGGTCTGGATCTACAAAACCTTCATGCAATTCAGATTTAAAACTTTTAAAAGCAATCTGCTGTCCCAATTCTTCAAAAATAGATTCGAGTCTGTCTTTTTGTTTGTCTGTTGCAAATGAAATCCAGATTTCGAAACCTTCATCTTTTTTTTCCTGCAAATCTTCCATCAGCAACTGGAAATTTTTATGAAAAGAAGGTTGGGCAGTCTGATTTAATTTAACCTCAACAGATTTTACATTTTCAATTCCAACACTGCTAAAATCAATGGTTTTGAATTTTTTATAGTCAAAAAGAAATTCTTCATCAGAAATAAATAGTTCCTGCGGAGTTCTGTGTGAAATATCTTTGCTTAAACCATCATATTTTTCTAAAGATTTCTCATAAAAACTTCTCAGCTTCTGCAAACCGACAATTCCGTTTTTAGAAATGATAAAACTATCTGTTGGTAATATTTCAAGAAAAGAAACTTTTTTTCCGGAAACCGAAAAATTCATATTGGAAACCAGCTGAAATCCGTCTACTTTATCGACAGAAAGCTGAGTTTCGATGTCAAAGGTTTTAATATTCTCCACTTCATTACCAAAGAAAGTAATACGATAAGGTTTTTCGTTGGAATAAGAAAAAACATCAACAATTCCGCCACGAACAGAAAATTCTCCCGGCTCGGAAACGAAATCGGTCTGATTAAACTGATAGTGATTCAGCAATTCATCCACAAAATCGAAATCAAGCTGATCTCCTGTATTGATGTTGTGAGAAATTGCTTTGAAATCTTCTTTTTTAAGAACTTTTTCAGACAAAGCTCCGATGTAAGCCACGATAACTTTTGGTGATTTTCCTGAATTTATCTTGTTTAAAACCTCAGTTCGTAAAACCAGATTGGCATTCTGAGTTTTTTCAACCTGATAAGGTTCCAGATGCGTTGCCGGGAAATAGAGCACATTGTCTTTTCCGAGCAGATCTTCCATTTCACTGTTAATATACAATGCATCTTCTTTTTCATCTGTAAGAAAAAGCAAAGTTTTTTTATGGGTGAGAAAAAGCTCGGCAGCAAAAACCGAAGCTGAAGAACCCGCAATTCCTCTTACCGAGAGATGCGATTGAGTCTCTATTTGTGCGAAAATTTCTTTTCCAAATTCTTTTTTAAGCAAATCAGGAAGAAACTTTTCATTGATATTTTTTAGCTGCATAAATAATGTAGATATAAAACGACAAAAGCGATTTCGAGACTTACCCGAAACCGTTTACAGAAGTCAAAGATACGGTAATTTTCATTTCTGTATAGTTCCACTTACAAATCAAATTTTAACCCAAAACATCGTATTTCTTAATTTTCAAACAAAAAAGCTTAAAAAAAGTTAAAATAATTCTCAGTTTGGATTTAAGGCACAGTGTTTGAAAAGTCAAAAGCCATAAACCAATAAAAAAAATATTATGAAAAATGTATTCAAAATTTTAGGAGTTTTTGTACTTCTGTTCACTGCTTTCTCACTTTCGTCGTGCAGAAGCGATGACGATCCTGCAGACAATGATTTCTTTGCCGGAACTTATAAAGGGAGTATTTCTTACACAGACAGCGACAAAAATATCTCTACAGATAACGGAGAAGTTTTTGTAACGAAAATCGCAAGTGGAACTAAGTATAACTTCAGATTTTCAGACGGAATCCCTGATCTGAACGGTCTTGAATTTCAAAAACAAGGTGATAACACTTTAGTTATGGTAAATTCTAATGCATTAGTATATGTAAGAATTGACAACAACGAATTGAAAATGATTTATACAGTGGATGGCAAAACATGGAGAGCCAACTGTACCAGATAATTTAATGACTATTCATTCATAAGTTTGTCCGTTTCCAGATTTTGGAGGCGGACTTTTTATTTGGCTGAAATTAATTTCAATTTAAGAAGTGATAAAATTTAGTTAAGATTGGATAAAAATAAATTTATAACCCATTTTTCTCTTACATTTACTCTACTAAAAATCAGACAAATGAAAAAATTTCTTACGGCAATGTCCATCGTTTTAGGATTAGGATTTGCATCTGCTCAACAAGTTGCTCCAGCAACTAAAACCACCACTACTAAAACTGTAAAACCAGTAAAAGCCGCAGAACCTACCGCTGCGAAACCTGCACAAAAACTTAAAAAAGACGGAACTCCGGACAAAAGGTATAAGGAAAACCAGAAGCTAAAAAAAGACGGAACTCCGGATAAAAGGTACAAAGTCAATAAATAAAAAAGACATATCACTGTCATTCATAATCAAATTTTCAATAAACCGATGCCTAGAACATCGGTTTTTTTGTTTTAAAACATTAAATTATTTCCGTGGATTCTCTACTTATTTATAAATTTGAACCATGTTAAACTTTCTAAAGAAAAATGCAGCGTTGGTTTGGGCAAAAAAACATGTTCAAAAAGCAGAAGAATTCAAGAAAAATGGGATAAAGAACCAAGAGAAACTTTTGCTATCTCTTGTTGAAACTGCGCAAAAAACTCTTTTTGGAAGAACACATCATTTTGAAACCATTAAATCTGTAAAAGATTTCCAGGAAAAAGTTCCTGTTGCAGATTATGAAGATTTAAAACCTTACATCGAAAAAGTAAAACGCGGACAACGAGATATTTTATGGATTGAAACCCCGGAATATTTCGCTAAAACTTCGGGAACGACTTCCGGCTCAAAATACATCCCGATTTCTAAAGAAGGAATGCCTTTTCAGGTGAAAGGAGCCCAGAGTGCGCTTTTCCATTATATTGCGAAGAAAAATAATGCCGATTTTGTCGGCGGAAAAATGATTTTCCTGCAGGGAAGCCCTGAATTGGAGGAAGTTTTTGGCATTCAAACCGGCAGACTTTCAGGAATTGTGGCCCATCACATTCCAAATTATCTTCAGAAAAACCGCTTGCCAAGCTGGGAAACCAATATGATGGAAGACTGGGAAGCCAAAGTCGATAAAATCGTTGAAGAAACCGAAAAGGAAAACATGACATTGATTTCGGGAATTCCGCCATGGTTAATCATGTATTTTGAAAAGCTGATTGAAAAAAACGGTAAAAAAATAAAACAGCTTTTCCCAAATCTCCAGCTGATCGTTACAGGCGGTGTAAATTACGAACCATACCGCGATAAAATGGAAGAACTTTTGGGCGGAAACGTAGATATTGTACAGACATTTCCGGCTTCGGAAGGTTTTTTTGCATTTCAGGACGATTATACAAAAGAAGGTTTGTTACTTTTAACCAATCACGGAATTTTCTATGAATTTATTCCTTTGGAACAATATGGAAAACCTGATGCGCCAAGATTAACTTTAAAAGATATTGAACTTCATAAAGATTATGCTCTGATTTTGACGACCAATTCAGGTTTATGGGCGTATTCCATTGGTGATGTTGTGAGATTTATAGATAAAAATCCGTACAGAATTCTGGTAAGTGGAAGAACAAAGCATTTTACATCGGCTTTTGGTGAACACGTAATTGCTTTTGAAGTAGAAGAAGCCATAAAAACTACTGTAGAAAAATTTCCGGCCCAGATTACGGAGTTTCATTTGGCTCCGGAAGTGAATCCGGAAGATGGCCTGCCTTATCACGAATGGTTTATTGAGTTTGAAAAAGAGCCTGAAAATTTAGATTTATTTAAAAATGAACTCGATGATCAGCTCAGAAAACGTAATACGTATTATGATGATTTAATTTCTGGAAATATTCTGCAGAAACTTCATATTTCTAAGCTTCAGAAGAATGCTTTTCAGGAATATGCAAAATCTGAAGGGAAACTGGGCGGTCAAAATAAAATCCCAAGATTGGCAAACGACAGAAAAATTGCAGATGTATTGAAAATTTATAAAAAATAATACACCACCAAAAATTACTATTATGAAAAAATTATTGTCTCTTTTAGTAATCATTTCCATAACTTCTTGTAGTTCGCTGCAATACAGTGCAACAAAAAATCCTGACCATTATAAAAATATAAAGGCAGGAAATAAATACACTTTTCATCAAACTGACGGAAGCAAAATCCCAATAACGATCAGTTCCATTTCTAAAGACAGTATTATTGGAACTAGAAAAAATGAGAGAATTGCAGTTGCAAAAACCAATATCTCTGAAATAAGAAAGGATAGAACTGCGGTTGCTGTCGTTGCAGCAGCCGGAGGAATTGCTGCTTTTACCATATTAGTTGTTGGGATGACAAAGGCGACAAAAGATTTGTCTGATGTTGCCGCTGCCTATGGAAGTGGTTTAAATTAATCGCTCTAAATTATCTTTTAAATATAAAATTTCTTCATTTTCAGATTTAATCTTACAAAAAATATGATATTTCTTTTTTAATGAAAACATATATTCAAAAAAAATTATAAATTTGGAAAACTAAAAAATTGTAATGAAAGCATCTGTACTTTTAAAATCATCATTATTTACGTCTTTATTTGTAATTTCATCTTGTGCAACGACAAAGTACAGCGAAGATATTGCACAAAATAATTATTCTAACCTTGACGCCGGAAAAATCTACGTTGTAACACCAAGAGACGGTTCTAAGAAACAAACTATTTTGTTCCGTAACGTTGATGGTGATAACATTATTGGCACAAAGGGAAAAAAAGACAGTACAGAAGTTATTATTCCTAAATCTAATATTGCCTCTGTAAAAGACAGATCACAGGCAAGAGTTGTAGGAGGTGCAGTGTTAATCGGTGCTGCAGGTGCTGCTGCGATTGTAATCAGCTCTTTGAGAGCCGACTAAAATAGACAATATCTTTCAAAAGATATTTTATTTATCATTTGAAATTTGAAAATACTGATAGCCTTAAATGAATATTTAAGGCTATTTTTGTGCATGATTTCATTATTACCGCTCAAAACATTACAAAATGTTGAATTCAGAAATCTTCTTACAGGAAGATTTTTTATTGTTTTAGCATTCAGAATGCTCGCTACTTTATTGGGATGGTGGGTGTATCAATTAACAAAAGACCCTTTTTCAATCGGGCTTATCGGGCTTTCTGAGGTAATTCCGGCGGTAAGTTGCGCTTTGTACGCCGGTCACGTAATTGACATGAATGAAAAGAAAAGACTTCTTTTGATCTGTAATTATGCGTATGTTTTTCTCATCAGTTTATTAATGATTCCTGCGTTTTTTGATGTGGAACTACACTTTACAGGACATGAAATCACTTACTTTATTTACGGCGTTATTTTCTTTACCGGAATTGCGAGAGCTTTTATAGGACCTATTATTCCGTCGATGATTCCTAAAATTGTAGAGAAAGTAAATCTTCCGAGTGCAATTACTTTAAACCAGGCCGCTTTTTTGATTTCTTCTGTTTGCGGTCATGCTGTTGGCGGATTTTTAATCGGATTTTTTGGTGTTAAATGGACTTTATTGGTGATTATTTCACTTTTATTGATTGCTTCTTTATTTTTCTGGCAATTAAAAAAGCAGTTTTCTGAGCATAAAAAAGACGAAATCAAAGTAATGGAAAGTATGCGTGAAGGAATTGCCTATATTTTTAAAACTAAAGAAATTTTAGGTGCGCTCTGTTTAGATATGTTTGCAGTACTTTTTGGAGGTGCGGTTGCTTTGATTCCTGTTTTTGCAACAGATATTCTGAAATCGGGAGCCGAAGGTTTCGGATTGCTAAATGCTGCTTCAGATATTGGCTCAATGATTATCATAACAACGTTATCGTTAATTCCTTTAAGAAAAAATCAAGGCAAAATCTTATTGACTGTTGTTGCAGGATTTGGATTATGTATAATCGGTTTCGGCTTATCTCATTATTACTGGCTTTCTTTTATGTTCTTAGTTTTAAGCGGAATGCTGGATGGAATTTCTGTGGTAATTCGGGGAACAATTGTTCAGTTGAAAACTCCGGATCATATTCGGGGAAGAGTTTTAAGTGTGAACTCTATTTTCATCATGTCGAGTAATGAAATGGGACAATTTGAAAGCGGTTTGGCGGCTAAACTTTTAGGAGTTGTACGATCAGTAGTTTTCGGAGGAAGCATGACTGTTCTGATCGCATTACTTGTAGGAAGCACAAACCCTAAATTGAGGAAAATGCAATATTAAATACATTCTACCGTTATGCAATGATATACAATAAAAACTTTAATATAAGATTAATAATTTTTTTATATTTGTATTAAATAATTTTTCAAAAATGAAAAAAACTCTACTCATTTTTTTAACAATCATTTCTCAAATGATTTTTGCACAATCGAGTTCCGATTGTGGAGGAACGGTTCAAGTCTGCGGGAACACCCCAATCTCTTTTACCCCAACTGGTTCTGGAAATATTCAAGAAGACTTGGGTGGCTGTATGGTTTCTGATGAGCATTACTCTATATGGTATACATTTGCCATCGCTACTTCGGGTACTTTAACGTTTACTATTGCACCCAATGCACTATCTAATGATTATGACTGGGCAGTATATGGACCCAATGTATCTTGTAGTGCCTTAGGAAGTCCGATTAGATGTAACTATTCTGGAACTCCTGGTCTTACAGGACTGAATTTCACCAATACAAATACAACATCTAACGGAGCAGGTTCTCCATTTTGTTCTTACATGGATGTTGTTGCCGGACAAACGTATTATTTAGTTGTTGACAACTTTTCACAATCTGCAAACGGATTTGTGCTAAGCTGGGGCGGTACTGCAACATTAGTTTCACCTTTTAATGCAGCATTTCAGCCCAACCCGTTTATTCCACCAGGAAGCCCAGCTGCCACACCAACTGCGCCAAACGAGATAACGGTTTGTACCACTCCACCTGTATTTGATTTCTCAAGTTTATCGACAGGAATTATAAACGGTAATCCGAATTTCGTTGTTTCGTACTATAAAAATTCAAATGATGCAATTAGTGGAAATAGTCCGATTTTAACACCTATTACTGTAAATACAACCGATACATATTATTATGTAATTACCTATGTTGATCCCGCATCTCCGGGAGGAGCGATAAGTAAGTGCAGGCTTCCGGGGACATTCAAATTTGTTCAGAGAGGCATTACTGCAACTGACGCCACTTTAACAGAATGTAACAATAATAATGCGGGGACTGCATTGTATAATTTAACCACGGCAAACGTATTTAATGATCCTACTGCTGTGAGAAAATATTATCCATCTATGACCGATCTAAATAATGGCACAGGTGAGATTACCAATCCTTATCAATATGTTTCTGCTGCAGGTTCTGTTTTTGTGTTGGTAACTTCACAATTCGGATGTACTGATGTTGCAGAGATTAAATTAAGATTTTATGCAGATATTGTGGTTACAGAAGCTACTTTAAGATCTTGCTTTATTGAAACAAATCCTTCTACGGGATTATTCAATCTAACAACAGCTAATGTAAACACTCAAAGCGGACATACAAAAACATATTATCCGTCGATGACTGATGCAGTAAATCAAACCAATCAGATATCTGCGTCTAACGCCTCTGCCTATACTGCACCAAATGGTGTCATTTATGTAAGAGTAACGAATGACAACGGCTGTTATAAAGTTGCAAAAGTAAATCTTGTAGTTATTGCCCCGGTTTATTCATCAGTTTTAGTTGATAAAATTATCTGTGTCGAAAACAAAACTACTTTAGATGCAGGAGCCGGATTTACTTCATACGAATGGAGCACTGGTGCAACTACACAAACGATCTCAAATGTCGGAGTGGGAACATATTGGGTAAAATTAAAAACAGGAGACTGTATTTCGAAGCAATCTGTAAAAGTCTATGGTTCAGAATCACCCGTTGTGAGTGATATTGAAATATCAAATAATACAATTACAGTAAATGTTACCGGAGGTGTTCCGCCGTACAGATATTCAATTGATAATGTAAACTGGCAAGATTCGAATATTTTTTCAAATATTTCCAGAGGAGAGCATACTGTTTATGTAAAAGACAGCTATAACTGTACCCCGATTCAAGTGAATGTACTGGTACCAAATCTTACAAATGTGATTACTCCAAATGGAGATGGCGTAAATGACGTTATTGATTATTCAGCATTATCAGGCAAACAAAACTTAGTCCTTAGCATTTTTGACAGATATGGTTCTAAGATTTATCAGGCCGATAAAACGAATGGCTACAAATGGAACGGTACTACCAATGGAACCAAAAATGCTCCGACAGGCAACTACTGGTACTCTGTAACATGGAATGAAAATAATAAACAAAATACTTCAATCAAATTCTCCGGTTGGGTATTATTGAAAAATAGAGAATAAATACTCTTTATGAAATCAAAAAAAGTCGCTTGCAAGCGACTTTTTTTGATTTTACATAATTATAAAGTTGATTTGATTAATTTTTGTTAAATTTGTATTCAAAATCATTTAGAAATGAGAAAACTGCTATTTTTTTTTATTTTAATAACTTCACAACTATATTATTCTCAATCAGACTGTATCAGCGCAATACCAATCTGTGGTAACTCTGATATATCTTATAATTCTGATACTAACGGAAGTGTGATTGAACAAACCTCGGGAAGTTGCCTAGGCTTGGAAAATAATTCGGTTTGGTATGTATTTACGGCTGCTACTTCCGGAACTATTGAATTTACAATAAACCCCGATACTGTTCCTGGCGTTACTCATTATGACTATGACTTTGCAGTTTATGGGCCAAATATTGATTGTACCACTTGGGATTTTGGGGATGCCATTCGTTGTAATTATTCAGGAACCAGTGGTCCTACAGGACTAAGTTCCACTCAAACCGGAAGTCAGTGGGGTCCACCGCTTCCTGTAATTGCAGGAGAAGTTTATTATGTTCTTATTGACAACTATATTCCCTCAAGCGGTTTAGGATTTTCTCTTACATGGGGAGGTACATCAACATTAACGTCTGCTTTCAACAATCCAGCATTAGCACCAAATCCATTCATTACTCCAGGTGTACCTAATGCAACAAATCCTGCTCTTCCTAATGAAATTTTAAAATGTAATCTTCCTACACAATTTAATTTTACAACTTTGACAACCGGCATCTTAAATGGTAATCCAAATTTCACTGTAACATACCATGATGCCAATAATGATGCAATAACAGGAGCTAACCCATTAACAACAGCAACTGTAGATGGCACAACGGTTTATTATTACAGAATAAAATATTTAGACCCTGCTAACCCGACTAACCCAGCCAACGGATGTTTTCAATCCGGCAAGTTTAAATTTAAACAAGGAAACATTATCGCCAAAGATGCCACAATCTATGCGTGTAATAACAATAATCAGGGAACAGGAACTTTTAACCTTACCACAGCAAATGTTTTTGACGATGTAACTGCAATCAAAAAATATTATCCTTCATTAGCGGATATGAATGCAGGAACTAATCAGATAATGGATCCTACAGCATATGTTTCATCAGTTCCTAAAACGATATATGTAAAAGTAACTTCTACGGAAGGTTGTACTGATGACTCTACAATTACTTTAGCATACTTTCCTGTCGTAGTAGTAAACGAAGCATCTTTAGAATCTTGTTTTATCGAAGGAGCAACCACAACAGCTTCTTTTGATCTTACACAAGCTACTGTAACAAGTCAATCTCCAGTTACTAAAAGGTTTTTTACATCACAAGCAAATGCTTTAGCAGGAACAAATGAAATTATTCCGGCAACCAATTACATTACGGCTAATACGGATGTTTATGTAAGAGTTACAGATGCAAACGGATGTTATGCGATTACAAAAATTAATTTAAAAGTTCTACCTCCTGTAAAATCAACTGTTCTGAAAGACAAAACAATTTGTGTAGAAGATAAAACAACTTTAGATGCAGGACCAGGATTCGACGGATATGAATGGAATACCGGTGCAACTACACAAGTAATAACAAATGTAGGAGTAGGTGCTTATTGGGTAAAACTGAAAACAGGAAAATGTTTCACTTTACAGCAAGTGCATGTTTATCCTACACTACAACCTGTAATTGCAAGTATCGACATTACCAACAATACAGTAACAGTAAATGCATCAGGCGGAACTGCTCCTTACCAATATTCTTTAAACGGAATCAACTGGCAAGACTCAAATGTATTTACAGGTTTACCAAGAGGTGAAAATAAGATTTTCTTAAAAGATTCTTATGACTGTAATCCTGTTCAGATTCAAATTACAGTTCCGAATCTTGTTAATGCAATCACTCCAAACGGAGATAATGTAAATGATGAAGTAGATTATTCTGCTCTTGCTTATAAAAAGAATCTTGTCTTTACAGTATACAACAGATACGGTAATAAAATCTATCAGGCTGATAAAATCAGAAACTTTAAGTGGAACGGAACTTCAGGCGGTAAAAAAATTCAGACAGGAACCTATTGGTACACCATCACATGGAATGAAGATGACAAAAACAATACACAAACAAAATACGACGGATGGGTATTGGTAAAAAATAGAGAATAATCATATTTTTACAATTCATATAAATCACCTTAGTAATGGGGTGATTTTTTTTATTAACACTGAACCTCTTCTGTTTACCGCAGTTGCTGTATGTTTTCCATAGAATTGTTAGTTACTATTTCAAAATTATTTTCTAAAAAAACTATCTTTGCAACATGGCGCAGAAAGAAACACTCTCCTCTCTTACACAAGGAAACTTTGCTAGAGAATTGTCGATTGCAGATGGAAAAATGCCTCCTAATGCTGTAGATTTTGAAAGATTGGTAATCGGTACTTTTTTAATTGACAAAAAAGGACTGGACTATTCTATTGATCTACTTACCCCGGAAGTTTTCTACGACCCAAGACATCAGGTTATTTTTGCTACAATTTTAAAACTCTATGAAGGAAACCAGCCTGTTGACATCATGACTGTCATTCAGGAAATGAAAAAGACAGACAAACTAAGTTCTGCAGGAGGAGACCATTACATTATCGAGCTTACCATGGGAGTAAGTTCATCAGCACATATCGAGTATCATGTACGTGTTATTCTTGAAAAATATATTTTAAGAAGTTTAATTAATGTTTCAGCAAACGTGATCGATACTTCTTACAAAGAATCGACCGACGTTTTTGAACTTTTAGATAAAGCCGAACAATCTTTTTTTGAAATCACCAACGGAACCATCAAAAAAGGTTTCGACACCGCTAATACTTTAGTAAAAGAAGCGATTGACATCATTAAATCTTTAAAAGACAAAGAAGGAATTTCGGGTGTACCATCCGGTTTCAGAGATGTTGATAAAGAAACCGGAGGTTGGCAAAATTCCGACCTTATTATTGTTGCAGCGCGTCCTGCGATGGGGAAAACCGCTTTTATTCTTTCAATGGCGAGAAACATTGCAGTGGAGTATAAAATTCCGATGGCATTATTCTCACTAGAGATGGCATCGGTACAGCTCATCACCAGAATGATTGCTTCCGAAACAAAAATTTCATCAGAAAAACTAAGAAAAGGAACATTAGACGACGAAGAATGGCAAAGATTATTTTCGAATGTCTCTGAGTTGGAAAACGCACCATTATATATTGACGAAACTCCTTCCCTTTCTATATTTGACTTTAGGGCAAAATGCCGAAGACTCGTAATGCAACACGGTGTAAGATTAATCATGGTCGATTATCTCCAGCTGATGACTGCAGGTGGTGGCGGAAAAGGAAGCGGAAACCGTGAACAGGAAATTTCGATGATTTCCCGCTCATTAAAAGCCATTGCGAAAGAACTGAATGTACCTGTAATTGCACTTTCCCAGCTTTCAAGAAGCGTGGAAACCCGCCCGGGAAAACGACCTCAGCTTTCAGATTTGAGAGAATCCGGAGCAATTGAGCAGGATGCAGATATTGTTTCATTTATTTTCAGACCTGAGTATTACAAAATTACGGTTTGGGATAACGATGAAGAAGGAGCAGAAACTTCTACTGAAAACCAGGCAGAATTAATTATTGCAAAACACAGAAACGGTGCTACTGCAGATGTAAGATTATCTTTCTTAAAACATTTTGCAAAATTTGGAAATATTGAAGAAGCCACAAACGGATTGGGATATTCAAATCCTATGGGTGAACCAAGTGGGTTTGAAAAAATTAAGACAACTATTCAACCGGGAGCAGCTTTCGATTTACCGGATACTTCAAAACTTTCAGGATCTTCTATGAATGATCTTGATGATGAAGAAGATTTTCCTTTTTAATAATTTAGGTTAAGATTTAGATTAAGGCAAAAATTTAATCTAACTAGTAATTAACCTCAACCTTATCCTCAATCTCAATGAGAATCGAAATATATACAGACGGAGCCTGTAGCGGAAACCCCGGAAAAGGAGGTTATGGAATTCTAATGAAAGTTCCTGAAAAAAATTATCAGAAAACATTCTCCAAAGGTTTTAGAAAAACGACCAACAACCGAATGGAACTTTTGGCGGTAATTATTGCGTTGGAAAAACTAAAATCCGCGGAAAATGACATTCATATTTTTACAGACAGCAAGTATGTTTCTGATGCCATCAATCAAAACTGGATTTCAGGATGGATTAAAAGAGGCTGGAAAAATGTAAAGAACCCTGATCTTTGGAAGAAATTTATCGTTCTTTATAATCAGCACAAGCCAAAAATGCATTGGGTGAAAGGCCATGCAGGACATTTTGAAAATGAACTTTGTGATAAACTCGCCGTTGCAGCCTCAAATTCACCAAACCTTGAAGTAGACGCCTATTTTGAAAGCCTTGAAAACAATTCTTTATTTTGAAAAAACTATGACAAGGTATATCATATTCAACTTTTTGTTATCATTACTAATTTTTATTACAAAATAATCAAACTTTTTACAAAATTAACAGGTTATAGATATTTATTAGCTAAGATTTAATATCTTTACACGTCTAATTTAAGTATCCTATTAAATGAATAAAAAACTACTCTTTTATTTTAGCCTTTTTATACTTTTTGTTTCCGGAAAACTGTCTTCTCAAACTTATCAGCTTACAGGAAATCCCATTTCTACGACAGGATGGACTATGGTGTCACCCACCGTTGTGGGAACTACTGGAGATTTTATTCAGTTAACTCCGGATACCAACAATCAGTCGGGTTCTATCAGGCTAAACAACCCCATTAATCTGAAATTCTGTGATAAATGGCGTGTTGAATTTGATTTCAGAATGGATTCTAACCAAACTGCTAACGGAGATGGTCTTGCTTTCTGGTATTTAGCCAATCCTCCTGTAGCGAGCGTTCTTGGTTCTGGTCTTGGTGTGTCACAAAATGCAGTCGGTCTCATTGTTGGTTTTGACAGCTATAATAACACGACTACTGCGGTGATGAGTAAAGTGCACGTTGCTTATGGGCAGGTCGTAAATACAACAGACACCAATAATGTAGAATTTTTCAACGTTGCAGGAAGTTCATTCCATTCACCGGATATGAACACCACTCTTCCTTTTCAGGGAACCACTTTCAAACATGTTGAAGTAAATGCAGCTGTAAACACATCAATTCCCAATACTTGGAATATCACAATAAAAATTGACGGAAACACGATCTGTAATCAATCTTTTACTGCATCCGGAGCTGCTGCAGCTATGACACAAGGGTACTTTGGGTTTTCGGCTTCTACAGGAGGAAACAGATCTAGACATTCAATTAAAAATGTAAAAATTTATACCGACAAAGTAAGTTTATTGCAGCCATCGGTTTCTCAGTCTTTATGTCCTAATCCGTCAACAGGTTTTGGAACTGTGAATTTAACTTCTTTCAATTCTCAGTTTGTGGCAAACCCGGCAAATTACACATTCACTTATTTAGTTGGAGGTACTCCTGTAGGAAGTCCAACTACTTTTCAGTTTAATGCAAATACAACGGTGAATGTTATTATTAAAGACAATTCAGCTTTGCTTTGCGATAATCCCGATGGAGTAATACAACTTAATCTCGCTCCATTTACCGCTACAAACGTTACACTTTTAGAATGTAATAACAATGGCGCATCAACTGCAACCTATAATCTGAGTACAGCAAATGTAACAGGAGTTCTTGGTGCTACCAAAAAATATTACAGAACTTTAGCAGATTTGAACGCAGGAATCAATGAGATTACAAATTTCACGGCGTATGTTTCTGCTCCCGGAAAAGTGTATGTAAAAGTTACCACTCCGCAAGGATGTACAGGCAATGCTGAAATTACACTAGGCTTTCACCCGCTTCCTGTAGTAAAAGACGCAATTTTAGAAGCCTGCTTTAATGAAACAAATCCTGCAACAGCTACATTTGATCTAACAACGGCTAATGTTACCACAGATACAGGAATTACAAAACAATTCTACACTTCTTTGGCCAATGCATTAAGTGGTACAAATGAAATTATCCCGGCTATTGCTTACATCAGTGGAAACACAGACGTATATGTAAAAGTAACCAACACAAACAATTGTTTTGTCATTAAGAAAATCTCACTTAAAGTAGTTACTCCTGTCACATCATCAGTATTAAAAGACAAAATAATCTGTATTAATGAAAGAACCACACTAGACGCGGGGCCAGGTTTTGCAGGCTATCTGTGGAGCACCGGAGCAACAACTCAATCTATTGTGGGAGTACCTATTGGAAATTACTCCGTGATATTAAAAACAGGAAACTGTTTTACTATACAATTTGTAAATGTGAAAATGGCCGCAAACCCTGTCATTTCTACTATTGACATCAGCAACAATACACTCACTGTAAATGTTTTGGGAGGAACGGCTCCTTACAAATATTCTTTAGACGGAATAAACTGGCAAGATTCTAATATATTTAAAGGAGTACCACGCGGCGAAAATAAAGTTTTTGTAAAGGATTTTTACAATTGCGAACCTGTACATGTACAAATTACAGTTCCGAATCTCATCAACGCAATTACTCCTAATGGCGATAACGTAAATGATTTTATCGACTATACTGCACTGGCTTACAAGAAAAATCTTGTCTTTACAGTGTATGACAGATATGGAAACCTTAAATATCAAGCAGATAAATTGAGAAACTACACTTGGGATGGAATGTCCGGAGGTAAAAAATTATCTACAGGTACTTATTGGTATACCATTACATGGACTGAAAATGACGCAAACAATACCCCTGCAAAATACAATGGATGGGTATTGGTTAAAAACAGAGAATAAAAATTCTGCACCGCTTTATTAAGGTGGTGCATTTTTATTTTTATATTTAAAAAAACAATAATAGAACATCAAGATCCATTCTTTACAAATGATATTTTAAGTACTCTATAGATACTTTATCATCTTAATTTCATCTATTTAAAGCAAAAAAACAGATAATTTTACCCAACAATAAATCTACTAAGTTAAAAATGAAAAAAATTTTACTCCTCAGTTTTTTGTTCGTTTTATCAATCATTAACCAAGATTTAAAAGCTCAAACCTATCAGCTTACAGGAAGTCCTGTAATCAATACTACAGGATGGGACATTGTTCCTTCAGCATCTGCGACAGGTGATTTCGTACAGCTTACCGCTGATCAGATCAGTCAGTTTGGCGCCATTAAACTATCAAACCCCATCAATCTTAAATATTGCGACAAATGGAAAGTAGAGTTTGATTTCAGAATCGACGGAAACGGAACCACTGCATACGGAAGAGGTGACGGTCTTACATTCTGGTATCTTTCAAATCCTCCAACTGCATTTACAACAGGAGGCGGACTAGGAATTCCGGCCAATGCAAACGGATTAATGGTTGCATTTGACATATTCAATAATTCCACAGAAGGACAAATGAGCAAAGTACACGTTCTTTACGGAACCAATAATGTACCTGCAGGAAGCCCAAATATTGAATACAATATGACTGCAAACAGTACTTTTCATTCTGCAGATCTTAATCCTACACAACCTTTCGTAGGTCCTAATTATAAACATGTAGAAGTAAATGGAGAAATAAGTACATCCAATCCTAATATCTGGATCATTCAGATCAAAATTGATGGTGTGGTGATTACGAACCAATCTTTTACAGCAACCGGAGGAGCAGTTGGTATGACTCAGGGGTATTTCGGCTTTTCTGCGGGTACAGGGGCTGCAAGCGCAAGACACTCGATTAAAAATGCAAAAATATTTATTGATAAAGTGCCGATTCTGCAAAATAGCGTCACACCTTTTGTTTGTACAAATCCGGCAACAGGAACTGGTTTCGTAGATTTAACGGCATATGCGAATCAATTTGTAAATAATCCTGCAAATTATATTATCACTTATTACGTTGCAGGAAACCCGGTACCTATTGCTGCACCTACAAATTTTCAGTATTCAGGAAACACTACAATTACAGTTGTCGTAAAAGACCCTTCATCTACACTATGTGATAATGGCGACGGAAAAATTATTTTAAATCCAAGTCCTTTTGCGGCAGATGATGTAACAATTACAGCATGTAATAACAATAATGCGGGAGTAGCCTATTTCGATTTAAGTACGGCTGCTGTTACCAACCTTCCTGGTGTAGTTAAAAAATATTATCCTTCATTGGCAAATCTTAATGCAGGAACAAATGAAATCCTTAACTGGTCAAATTACCCATCTGCAAACGGCGGAACAGTACATGTAAAAGTTACCACTTCCTCAAGGTTGTTCAGATAATGCAGTTATCACATTAAATCATCGGCCTGTTGTTGTAGTAACCGATGCTACATTAAGAACATGTTTCTTACCGGATAATATATCGATGGGATCATTTAATCTTACTACAGCTACTGTAACAACACAAACGGGAACTGCAAAAACCTATTATCCTTCATTACAGGATGCTATCAACGGAACTAACCAGATTTCCCAGCCGCAACCTTATATTGCACCAAACGGAGTTATCTACATTAAAGTAACAAATACAACAACAGGATGTTATGCTATTGCAAAAGTGACGTTAATTGTTATTCCGCCAGTATATTCTACCGTTCTGAAAGACAAAATTATTTGTATAGAAGATAAGACAACTTTAGATGCCGGAACGGGATTTAGCAGTTATTTATGGAGCACGGGAGCAACTACACAGACTATTTCAAATGTAGGAGTTGGTACTTATTGGGTAAAGCTTAAAACCGGAGATTGTATCTCAACACAATCTGTAAAAGTTTTTGCTTCAGAACAACCTGTCATTACTTCAATTGATGTAAATGCCACAACCATTACAGTTTATGCCAACGGAGGAACACCGGCTTATCAGTACTCACTAGACAAGGTAAATTGGCAGGAATCTAATATCTTCAAGCAGATATCAAGAGGAATGCACAAAATTTATGTGAAAGATTCTTACGATTGTGAGCCAATGGAAGTAGAAGTTACCGTACCAAACATCATCAATGTAATTACTCCGAATGGAGATGGTCTTAATGACATTATAGACTATTCGGCTTTAGGGAGCAAAATAGATTTAACGTTTAATGTGTATGACCGTTACGGAACAAAACTTCATCAAGGTGATAAAACCAACAATTACAGATGGGACGGAACTGCAAACGGCAGAAAAGTTCCTACCGGAAGCTACTGGTACTCTGTAACATGGAATGAAAACAACAAAACCAGAACCCCGGTAAAATTATCCGGCTGGATTATGGTAAAAAACAGAGAATAATTTTTTTTCATACTATACTTAATTTTAAATCACTTCTTTCGGGAAGTGATTTTTTATTTGGAAAATATAAAAATAGAATTTTGGCACAAAACAGGCTTTATTCAGCTTCAATTCTTAAATTTGTCTTTATGAATTATTTGGAAGCTTTAAGCAGAAGATATTCTGTAAAAAAATTCAATCCTGATTTAATGATTCCCCGGGAAACACTTCTCAGCATCTTAGAATCAGGAAAATTGGCAGCAAGTTCTTTAGGATTGCAGCCTTATAAAATATTGGTGGTGGAAAGCAAAGAAATGAAGGAAAAATTAATTCCTGCGTTCTACAATCCTTCACAGATTTCCACTTGCTCACATTTGGTGGTGATTGTTTCAAAAAAAATGATTGAAGAAAATTACATCAATGGTTATTTTAATCATATTTCGCAAGTCAGAAATATTGAACTGGAAAAGCTTGATTTATTTAAAAACAGCATCAATCAGCATATCGTTAAAAAAAATGCAGACGAACTTTTCAACTGGGCAGAAAAACAATCTTATATCGTTTTGGCAAATATGATGTACGCTGCAGCTATTGAAAATATCGATACTTGCCCGATGGAAGGTTTCAGACAAGATGTAATTGAAGAGATTTTAGATACCGATTCTGAAAAAGAAAAAGTAACCGTCACATTGGCATTAGGTTACCGCTCTGAAGAAGACCACTTCCAACACTTGAAAAAAGTAAGAAAACCAAACGAAAAATTGTTTAAATTTATTTAATTATTTAGACGATTGTCTTAAAGCAAGAATATGATAAAAGCGGATGTATTAGTGATTGGTTCCGGAATTTCCGGGTTGTCTTATGCCATAAAAGTTTCCGAACAGTTTCCCGATGCCAAAATAATCATCGTAACAAAGTCTGATGAAGACGAAAGCAATACAAAATATGCTCAAGGCGGTTTAGCGGTCGTTACTGACTCTAAAAACGATAATTTCAGCAAACATATAGAAGACACCATGAGAGCCGGAGACGGTGAAAATAAACGTGATGTCGTAGAAATGGTTGTAAAAGAAGCTCCCGCAAGATTTAACGAAATCGTTGAATGGGGTGCAAATTTTGATAAGAAAAACGGAGAATTTGCACTTGGAAGAGAAGGCGGTCATACCGAAAACAGAATTGTTCACCACAAAGACATCACTGGTTTTGAAATCGAAAGAGCTCTACTTCAAACCGTAAAAAACAGTCCGAACATTGAAATTCTCGATCACCATTACGTTATCGACATCATCACGCAGCATCATGTTCCCGGAAAAGTATTAAATGAAGGTGAGATTAATTGTTACGGAGCTTATATTTTAGATGAAAAATCTAAATCTATTAAAAAAATCACTTCCAAAATCACTTTAGCAGCAACTGGCGGAGCTGGTCATGTGTATAAAAACACCACCAATCCAACAATCGCAACCGGTGACGGAATCGCTTTCGTGGCCCGTGCAAAAGGAAAAGTGACCAATATGCAGTATTATCAATTCCATCCGACTGCTTTGTACAGCAAACTTGATGGAATGCTGTTTTTAATTTCTGAAGCAGTTCGTGGCGATGGCGCGAAATTAAGAACGAAACGCGGTGAAAAATTCATGCACAAATATGATGAAAGAGAAGAATTGGCTTCCAGAGACATCGTTGCAAGAGCCATCGACGCAGAAATGAAAATTACAGGAGACGAATTTGTTGGTCTTGATTGTCGTGAAATGGATCATGAAAAATTTCTCGAACATTTTCCGAATATTTATAAAAAATGCAAAGACGAAGGCGTTGATCCTTTTAAGCAGTTAATCCCGGTAGTTCCGGCTTGTCATTATTTGATGGGAGGAATCGAGGTTGATAAAGACGGACAATCTTCATTAAATAATCTTTTTGCAGTTGGTGAATGCACCAATTCCGGACTGCACGGTGCCAATAGATTAGCTTCAAACTCATTGCTGGAAGGTTTGGTTTTCGGTCATAACGCTGCTATGAAAACTGTAGAGCTTTTAAAAGAAAATGATTTTAATTTTGATGATTTAAAAGCCGTTCCGGAATGGAATGAAGAAGGAATGAAAATTATTGACGAAATGGTGATTGTCTCTTACCTCAGAAAACAGCTTCAGGAAATGATGAGTGACTTGGTAGGTATTGTAAGAAGTAACAGCAGACTAAAAATGGCTTTGAGAAAACATTCTGAAATCGCTGCTGCCGTTGATGAGATTTACCACTACTCTATTCTTTCACCTCAACTTTCAGAATTAAGAAATCTTACAACCGTTGCTCATCTGATTATCACTCAATCAATGGAAATGACTCAGAATAAAGGAGCTTTTTATAATAAAGATTTAGTTCAAGCATAATTGATTATTAATTTAAAATCCTCAAAAAGTAAAATTTAAAGTTTACTACAAATTTTGAATATGCTGGAAAAAAACAATGAACAATACATCAGTTGGATTTTAGATTTAAAACAAAAAATTCAGCAAAGACAGATCAAAGCGGCAATTCAGGTGAATTCTGCTTTGATAGAAATGTATTGGGATTTGGGTAAAGAAATTTCTGAACGAAATTTTGAAAACACGTATGGTTCTAGCTTTTTTGCTCAATTAAGTAAAGATTTGCGTTCAGAATTTCCAGAAATAAAAGGCTTTTCTGAAAGCAATTTAAAATACTGCAAAAGATTCTATCTCTTTTATAATCAAGACAATGAAATTCGTCAACAAGTTGTTGACGAATTGAGGAATAACATCTTTCTAATTCCTTGGGGGCATCATGTTACCATGATGACTAAATGCTCAACTTCAAAGGAAGCTCATTTTTACATCAGAAAAACAATTGAAAATGGCTGGAGCAGAGCCGTTCTCTTAAATATGATTTCCGGGAAATTAATAGAAAGCCAAGGAAAGGCAATTAATAATTTTTCAACCACACTTCCCGACTACGAAAGTGATCTGATCAGGGAAACATTAAAAGACCCTTACATTTTTGACTTTATAAGCGTTACAGAAAACTACAAAGAAAGAGAATTAGAAAATGCTTTGACCGAAAACATTTCGAAATTTTTGATAGAACTTGGAAGTGGTTTTGCTTTTGTAGGAAAACAGGTAGAAATCTCCGTAGCAAACCAATCTTTTTTTATTGATTTACTTTTTTATCATATTAAACTGAAAAGATATGTAGTTATCGAACTAAAAACCGGACATTTCGAACCGGAGTTTGCAGGAAAACTAAACTTCTATGTAACAGCCGTTGACAAACAAATGAGAGATGAAAATGACAATGCCACAGTTGGAATGATTATCTGCAAAGATAAAAACGAAATTATAGCAGAATATTCTCTCACAGATCTTCATAAACCGTTAGGAATTTCTTCCTACGAACTTAAAAAAATATTACCCGAAAATTTCAAATCTCACCTTCCATCCATTGAGGAAGTTGAAAATGAATTAAAAAAATTACACTCATGAAAAGACCAGGCTACGCAACCGATAAAGTTTTAAAACAGTTCATTAAAAATGCTCTGGAAGAAGACATTCAGGATGGTGATCATTCTACGCTGTCTACAATCCCAAAAGACCTTCAGCAAAGTGCAAAACTTTTAGTGAAAGAAAACTGCATTTTGGCAGGTGTGGAATTAGCTGAAATTATTTTTAAGACGTTCGACAAGAATTTAAAAGTGGAAAACTACATCAAAGATGGTGAAGTGGCAAAAGTAGGCGACATTGCATTTATTGTAACAGGAAGCGCAAGATCGATTCTTTCAACGGAAAGATTAGTTTTGAATTGTATGCAGAGAATGAGTGGTATTGCAACTTTAACACATGATTGGGATTCACGCTTAATTGGTTCAAAAACAAAACTTTTAGACACCCGAAAAACTACTCCCAACTTCAGGGTTTGTGAAAAATGGGCAGTTGCAATCGGTGGCGGAACCAACCACAGATACGGACTTTACGACATGATCATGCTGAAAGACAACCATATCGATTACAACGGAAGCATCACCAATGCAGTAAAAATGGCAAAAGATTATGTAAAAAAATCTAAGAAAAAACTTAAAATAGAAGTTGAAACCCGCAATCTCGAAGAAGTGCAGGAAGCCATCGATGCAAAAGTTGACAGAATTATGCTCGATAATATGGATGTTGACATGATGGCTAATGCAGTAAAACTCATCAATGGTTCTTGTGAAAGTGAGGCATCGGGCGGAATTACAAGAAACCAACTTAAAGAAATTGCTGCTACAGGAGTTACTTACATCTCTGTAGGAGCGCTTACACACTCGGCTGATAATATAGATTTAAGCCTGAAAGCGCATCAATAAATCATTACATTTTTAATAAAAACAGAAGCCATTTGTTAAAAATTAAATAATATGATTTTTTTCACATGAAAATTCATATTTTATATTTTATACTGAATATCAACGCGTTAAGCTTTGTTGAGAATAGTTAAAAATTAACATTCAGTTAATAATAGTTAAATTTTATTTGCCGACTTTTGCACAAAATATAATTCTAACTATTACTTACGATTATGAAATTAATCAACAAATCGATGCTAACTGTGATGATTTCACTTTCTACAGCTAGCGTTTATTATGCACAACAGACCCAAGACACTGTAAACACAAGGTCGAAGGACATTGAGCAAGTTGTATTGACAGGTGTTGCCGATCTTGCAAAAGACAGAAAAACTCCGGTCGCTGTTTCTACAATAAAAGAAGCACAAATTGTTGAAAGATTAGGAAACCAGGAGTTTCCTGAAATTTTAAAATCTACACCATCAATCTACTCAGCTAAAGGCGGTGGAGGTTTTGGTGATGGACGTATGAACATCCGTGGTTTTGATACAAACAATACTGCTGTAATGGTCAACGGGGTACCTGTAAATGGTATGGAAGACGGAGCTGTATATTGGAGTAACTGGTTAGGTCTTTCAGACGTAACTTCAGCAATGCAGGTTCAGAGAGGTCTTGGTTCTTCAAAATTAGCAATTGCCTCTGTAGGAGGAACTGTAAATATTATAACAAGAGCTGCAGATAAAAAGAAAGAAGGAAATGTAATGTTGGGAGTTGGTAATGATGGATATTTAAAAACATTATTTTCTTATAATACTGGTAAGTCAGCTAAAGGATGGTCTACTTCATTCTTAATGGCCAGAACCGCTGGGTCAACTTATATTGATGGCTCAGAATTCGAAGCATACAATTACTATTTCGCATTAGGTTATCAACCAAACGAGAAACACGACTTCCAATTTACTTTCACAGGATCTCCTCAAAAGCATATGCAGAACTTCCAGAGTTCGATTGCAAACTTCATTAAATATGGAAATGGGGTAGATGATCCTAATAGAAGATACAACTCTAACTGGGGCTATATGAATGATGAAGTAATGTCTCAATCTATTAACTTCTACAGTAAACCAGTGGCATCAGTAAACTGGGATTGGAAAATCTCTGAGAGATCAAAATTATCTTCGGTTCTTTACGGATCTTGGGGAAGAGGTGGTGGAACCGGAGTTATCGGAAGTATAAATGGTACAAGTATCAACAACCTTCCTAAAACTGCTGACGGTTTAATTAGATTTGACGACATTCAAGCATGGAATCAAGGGCAAAACGTAATCTGGAATCCTGCTGTAGCAAATAACACAGGAATCAATGCAATAAATAAAACACCTGGTATAGTTACAAGAACCAACGGTCTTGCAAGAAGAGCGAGTATCAATTCTCATGACTGGTATGGGTTACTTTCTAATTTTCAACATAAAATCAATGAAAACTGGAATTTCTCAGGGGGTATTGATTTAAGATATTATTATGGTTATCACCCAGGTGTATTAACAGATCTTTGGGGAAATACCAAATATATTGAGAAAGATAATATGAATAATCCGGGAGGCTATGATGTAACTTTAGTACAAAATGCAGCGCCTTCAGCTAATCCTTTTGCAAAATCCGTTAAAGATAAAAACCAGATTGTTTACAGAAACTATGATGGTCAAGTTCTTTGGGGTGGACTTTTTGGACAACTTGAATATTCAAATGATAATATCTCTGCGTTTGTGCAGGGTTCAGTTTCAGAACAAGGTTACAAAAGAATTGACAACTGGATTATTGACGGAGTTACCATTCAACAAGGTCAAAAGGTAAATATTAAAACAGATACAAAATTCCTTTTAGGATTTAATGCTAAAGCTGGTATCAACTATAATATTAATGATCAGCACAATGTATTTGCAAACGTTGGATATTACGAAAAACAGCCACTGTTTAACTCTGTTTACAACTCACCTCTTGCTCCAAACAATGCTACTGTTAACCCTGCGATTAATACTCCAGATGGAAGAGCGACAGGAAATCAGCAGATTGTAAACCCATTATTAACTAATGAGAAAATTGCTTCTGCAGAATTAGGTTATGGTTTCAGAAGCGGAATTTTCAACGCTAACGTGAATGCTTATTACACTTCTTGGAAAGACAGATATCAAAGATTTACAGGACTTGTAGTTCCTATCAATCCTAGTTTACCAGCAACAGGAACAAATCTTTACAACAGACCTTTTGCAAATTTAACAGGCATTCATGAAATCCACATGGGAATTGAATTTGAAGGAACTGTAAAAGCTACAGACTACCTATCTTTCAATGCAATGTTCTCTATCGGAGATTGGAAATACAAAGGTAACGCAACTGGAACTCTTTACGACGAAAACGGAACTCCTATCTCATTAAATGGTAAAAATGAAGTAGAATTTGCATTAGACAAAGTGAAAATTTCAGATGCTGCTCAAACTACTGCTGCATTAGGATTTACACTAAAACCAGTTAAGGACCTAAACGTATTCGCTACTTGGAATTACTACGAAAACTATTACGGTTTAATTAATTTCAGTGACATTTACGTTCAACCTAACGGATCTACTAATAATAATGGTAAGAAAGGAGCTTTAGAATATCCTAGTTATAATTTGTTTGATGTAGGCTTATCTTATTCATTCAAAGTAGGAAACGGACAGAGATTAGTATTAACAGGTAACATATATAACTTACTTGACACAACTTACATCTCAGACGGTAAAACATCTAATCACGTAAAAGATGTAGCAGATTTCAAAACTTCTACTAATACAGATGCACAAGCACAAGCGTTATACAACACTTACATCAACAATCCTTTGAATTTCTATAAAGGACTTGATACTACCAACACCGTTTATTTTGGTTTCGGTAGAACTTGGGCAGCATCAATTGCATTCAAATTCTAATAATTTAGAACTTATTAAACACCAAATCCCGGCTTTATAGCTGGGATTTTTTTATATTTGTACACTTAATAAATAGAAAAAATAGAAGTATGGATTTTTACAAAATTTTTCTGAGTGCTCATAAAGGATTTGGGTATTTAGAGTTGGTTTTAATAACATTATTTGTTATTGCTCTCTTAACTACAATGTTCGGATATAGCGGAAAAGTAAATAAATTTTTGAAGAAGACTACCCTCTTTACAATGATTTTTTTCCATGTACAGTTCTTAGTTGGAGTATGTTTATTATTCATCTTCTCGCCAGGTTTCAAAGCTGCTTTAGATTCCGGAACATTAATGAAAGATGCATATAGCAGACAAACATTTGTAGAACATCCATTTTCTATGCTTATTGCAGCGGTTTTGATGACGGTTATCAACAAAAAAGTAAAATCTAATGACACTATTTCTTTAGGGATTGTGATTATGGGATTAATCGCAGTAGGTTTATTCGCATTTGCATTTCCGTGGACAAGAGTCTTCGGAGCTTAATTTATATTAACTTAATTTTTTTAAACAACAATGAAAGTAGCTGTAGTAGGTTCAACAGGAATGGTTGGACAAGTGATGCTAAAAGTTCTCGAAGAGAGAAACTTCCCTGTAACAGAGTTAATTCCGGTAGCTTCGGAAAGATCTATTGGTAAACAGGTGAAGTATAAACAGGTAGATTATACTATCGTAAGCATCGACGACGCTATAGCTGCCAAACCCGAGATTGCCATTTTCTCAGCGGGAGGTTCTGCTTCTTTAGAATATGCTCCAAAATTTGCAGAAGCGGGAATTACCGTGATCGATAATTCTTCAGCGTGGAGAATGGATCCCACTAAAAAATTAGTCGTTCCGGAAATTAATGCTGATGTTTTAACGAAAGAAGATAAGATTATTGCAAACCCAAACTGTTCTACCATTCAGTTGGTCATGGTTTTAGGTCCGTTGAATAAAAAATATGATTTAAAAAGAGTAATTGTTTCTACTTATCAGTCTGTAACAGGAACAGGTAAAGCTGCTGTAGATCAATTGAACGGAGAAATTTCCGGTGACGATTCTGTTGCTAAAGTTTACCCTTATCAAATCTTCAAAAATGCTTTGCCACACTGTGATGTTTTTTCAGATGACGATTATACGAAAGAAGAAATTAAACTAATGAAAGAGCCTAAAAAGATTTTAGGCGACGACACATTCAATCTAACAGCAACTGCAGTAAGAGTTCCGGTTCAGGGAGGGCATTCTGAAAGCGTAAATATCGAATTTGAAAACGAATTTGAATTAGACGAAGTAAGAAAAATTCTATCTGAAACTCCAGGTGTTATTGTAATGGATAACGTTAAAAACAACGAATATCCAATGCCTTTATATTCAGAAGGAAAAGATGAAGTTTTCGTCGGAAGAATCCGAAGAGATCTCTCCCAGCCTAAAACGCTCAATCTCTGGATTGTAGCAGACAATCTGCGAAAAGGCGCTGCAACAAACGCAGTACAGATTGCAGAATACTTAGTAGAAAACAACTTAGTATAAACTAACAAAAAGAAAAAGAGTCTCCAAAAGAGATTCTTTTTTTTATCGAATAATTTTTGGTTGATTGATTTTGGTTGTTGGTTGATAATTAAAAAAAGTTCCAAAGGGATGGTCTTCTAAAGGATAGGATAAAATCCTATTAAGAAATTAAAGAAATAAAATGAAAACAAAAAATATCAATAAAGATAAAATCGGGTTTCAAAAACTCATTGCGGTTTTCGGGATAATTCTTTTTGCAGGTAAAATCATTGCCTGGAAACTTACAGATTCCGACGCTGTTTTCTCTGATGCCATGGAAAGTATCGTGAATGTAATCAGCGCATTTATGGGTTTATATTCTTTACATCTAGCGTCAAAACCAAAAGACGACGATCATCCTTACGGCCATGGAAAGGTAGAATTTGTAACCTCCGGAATTGAAGGTGCTCTTATTGCCATCGCCGGAATCATGATCATTTACGAGGGTATTAATAGTTTGGTAACAGGCAAAATTTTAGGCAAATTAGACTGGGGAATCGCCATTATTGCAGCCACTGCGATAATAAATTATATTCTGGGTTATATTTCCATCAAAAAAGGCGAAAAAGAAAATTCTTTGGTCTTAATTTCGTCGGGAAAACATTTACAATCCGATACAATTACAACATTGGGAGTGGTTATCAGTTTAATTGTTGTCTATTTCACAAAAATTTTCTGGATAGATTCTGTGGTTGCTCTAATCTTCGGTTTCTACATCATTTTTGTCGGCTACAAAATCGTACGAAAATCTCTGAGAGGAATTATGGATGAACAGGATCCCGAACTTTTAAACAACATCATTCAGCTTTTAGAAGAGAACCGAAAAACGGAGTGGATCGATATTCATAACATGAAAATCCAGCAGTTTGGTTCTTCACTTCACATCGATGCACACATTACACTACCCTATTATTATAGTCTTCGTGAAGCTCATCAGGAAATGGAAAACGTTATTATGCTTTTGGCTAAAAATACCAAAAGAACCGTTGAATTTAATTTTCATATGGATGATTGCAAGACGATTTCCTGTCCGGTTTGTCAGATTATGGATTGTCCGGTACGTGAATTACCTTTTGCAAAACGTATAAAATGGACTCCGGAGAATGTGACGAGTATCGAGAAGCATACCGTTTAAAAATTTTTTCAGAAGCTATTTCCAGCTCTGCGCTCATACTCCTCGCTCCAAAGCTTTCCCACATCAAACCTTCTACTTTTCCAGCGTTTGCTGTGGGGTAACTGCTACGATCTGGGCTAATAAACAAGAAGTCATAAATTTAATCCTGAGTTATATTTTTCAACAAGATCTGCTTTCTATAATAAAACAAAGGAATAATGAGAAGTAAAATTATTGGTTGTATCACAAACCTTCTCATATAAAAAGAAAAAAGATAACCAATCTCAAATTGATCTGAGATACAATAAAGGTAAATAGGAAAAGTAATGACAAAAATAATAGAAATCAAAACGGCTCCCTGAATCGTCCATTCTTTATTTCTAAACATAAAATGAATGATAATGCACGAGAAAATAAGATTCAAAACAAACCTGAAAAGATGGCTCGCTACAAGTTTTCCCCATTCAAAACCGGGAAAAGCAAGAAGTTGATCTGCCTCATGAAAATAATTCAGAAAAGGATCATAAAAAATCCTGTCTTCGAGCATTCTTACCCCCACAAGTCCGCAAATCCCAAAGAATACTAAAAACCAACTAAGAATTTTCATTTTTCAAAGCAAAAAATTTAATCCAGACCAGCCAAAGAATCACCACGCTTCCATATATTATCGCAGGAAAAGCATAATCATGCGCCATCTTGCCATACTGTTTATAATCGCTATAAACAATATTCAGACCTACAATTCTCAAAACATTCATGATGTAAAGAAGTAGCAGACTTACTGCAGCAAAAACGAAAGTTTTAGTTCCTTTATAAAAAGCGAAAATAAAAGCAACAAATAAAATAAGAATCGAGATCGCATTACAGCCTTCCACCATCCGCGTTACAAAAACCGTCTTTACATGAAACCAAATCTGCTGTTTGGAAACATCATCATAAAGTGCCGAAGGAAAACCCAGTGTATTTTGCACAAACATTACCTGTTTCGCAATCATTCTGGAATAAGGATCAAGACCAAATTCTTTAAAACTGTTGAGGTAAAACTGATACGCAAAGAGCAACACCAAATAAATGATGATAAAACGCAACAGGATACCCAAAACAGGTTTAAAGTCTTTTAACATGCTGCAAAGATAGCAATTAGCATGTAAATTAGTATATTTGTGACCATATTATGACTTCGGAAAACGCAAAATTATTTTTTGAAAACCATTTTGGTGAGAAATCTACAGAATTTGTCACTTTAGCTCAAAGCGGTTCCGCAAGAGTAAACTTTCGGGCGGAAAATCAAAACGGAAAATACATCATTACTTATAACGAAAATATTGCTGAAAACGAGAGCTTTCTGTATTATTCTGAAGTTTTTTCTGATTTAAATCTGAACACCCCAAAGATATTTTCTGTGTCTGAAGACAGAAAAATATACATTCAGGAATTTTTGGGCGCCAAAACTTTTTCAGAGATTATTGCTGAAGAAAGTTTGTCAGCAAATGTACAGTCACTCGTAAAACAGACACTTCAAAAACTTTTCGAGCTTCAGACAAAAGCCAACGGGAAAATTGATTTTAAAAAAACTTTTGAGTATGAAAATTATGATGAATTTCCCGTAATTCACGATCTATACTATTTCAAAAACTTTGTTGCTGATGTTTTGGAACTGGAATATCACAAATCAACTCTACTGAAAGAATTCAGAAAAATCGTTTACCTCATCGAAAACCTAGAACCAAAAGGTTTAATGATCCGCGATTTTCAGGCAAGAAATATCATAGTCAATGATAAAAATGAAGTTTCATTTATTGATTATCAGTCGGCAATGAAAGGTCCGTTGATATATGATGTGATTTCTTTTCTTTTTCAGGCTAAAGCTAATTTTCCGGAAGATTTCAAAAATGAAATGCTTGAATTTTATATTCACCAGTTTGAAAATAAAAACATCCAGAATCAACTAAGAAACTCGGTAAAACCAATTCAGATGATGAGGTTCTTGCAGGTTTTGGGAGCATATGGTTTCCGTGGACTGATTCAAAAAAAGCAACATTTCATTTCAAGCATCGAGAAAGGAATTGAAAATATTTCAGAATTTGCTCAAAACCGGGAGATGATGAATGATTTCCCTGAACTCCAAAAAGTGATAGAGCAATTGAGTTTGGAAAAAACGAAGTTAAAAATTGAGGAGATATTAAACCATTAAGTTTAAAACGTACACTTTGTCATTCCGGAGGAATCTCAATTATTAAATGGAATTGGCATTGCTTAGATTCCTACGGAGTGACAAAATGTGAAAATTTAAATATTAAAAAAAATAATTTAAAATAAAAATATGCTACACATAGACATTCACAGTTTTTCATATAAAAAAGGAGGGATACCAAAAGATAGTTCCGGGAACGGAGGCGGTTTCACATTCGATTGCCGAGGAATTTTAAATCCCGGAAGAGTGGAAGAATATAAAATCCAGACAGGAAACGACATCGGTGTTCAGGAATATCTGGAAACAAAAACCGATATGCCTCAGTTTTTAGAATTAATTAAAAATTTGATTTCTATTAATATTGATAATTATTTGGGAAGAGGTTTTGAAAACCTGCAAATTAATTTTGGGTGTACAGGAGGTCAACACAGATCGGTTTATTCGGCTATAAAAATTGCGCATTTCATTGAAGAAAAATACGGTGAAAAAGTAGAAATCAGCCTTCATCATGATGAACAGCACCAACTTAATCATAAGTAATGGATAATTTGGAATAAGTAATATTTTAACTTCTTCAATTATATTATTTATATTTAACACATTCTCAATAATCAATCTTTACCAATTACTCATTACCCATAACTATGAAGGCATTAATTTTTGCTGCAGGAAAAGGAACCCGCCTGAAACCATTTACAGATCATCATCCGAAAGCTTTGGCTCAGGTAAATGGCGTTCCGCTTTTGGAAAGAAATATTAAATATCTGAAAGGTTTCGGAATTACAGATTTCGTCATCAACGTTCATCATTTTGGTGATCAGATTATTAGCTTTTTAAAGGAAAACAATAATTTTGGCTGCAAGATTGAAATTTCTGATGAATCGAACGAATTACTGGAAACCGGAGGCGGCTTGATTTTTGCTAAAGAATTCCTCAATCACGGCGAAGATTTTCTCATCATGAATGCTGATATTCTAACGAATATAAAGATCGATGATTTTGTAAAATACCATAAAGAAATTAAAGATTTTGCTACCTTAGCGGTTTCAGACAGAGAAAGTTCGAGAAAATTGCTGTTTAATGACGATTTGGTTTTGCGGGGTTGGCTTAATATACAAAGCGGAGAACAGCGTCTTGCAGAATTCAATAAGGGATTCAGACCATTGGCGTTTAGCGGAGTTCATTGTATAAATCCTGTGATTTTTGATAAAATTAAGAGAACGGGGAAATTTTCTGTGATGGAAGAATATCTGGATCTAATGCAGACCGAAAAAATTCATGGTTTTGTACACGACTGCATTTTAGTAGATGTAGGAAGGCCGGAATCTGTGATTGAAGCAGAAAAATATTTTAAATAATTTGAATGAAAACTGAAGGAACGAGAGACGAAAGTATAGAAAATACAGAATTAGACATTAACGAAACAAAACTTCAAAACAGCCTGAGAGAAAAAACCTGGGACGAAATTGTTACCAAAGACAGCTGGATGGTTTTTAAAGTAATGGCCGAGTTTGTTGATGGTTACGAAAAAATGGCAAGAATAGGACCTTGTGTTTCTATTTTTGGCTCTGCAAGACTGAAACCTGAGACCAAATATTATAATATGGCAGTGGAAATTGCCGAAAAAATCACGAAAATTGGTTTTGGAGTCATTACAGGAGGCGGTCCCGGAATTATGGAAGCAGGAAATAAAGGTGCTTTCAATGCTCAGGGAAAATCGATTGGCTTAAATATCGACCTGCCTTTTGAACAACATTTTAATCCTTACATCAACAAATTATATTCACTGAATTTTGATTATTTCTTTGTAAGAAAAGTGATGTTTGTAAAATATTCTCAAGGTTTTATCGTAATGCCGGGCGGATTTGGAACTTTGGATGAACTGACGGAAGCTTTAACTTTAATTCAAACCAATAAAATAGGAAAGTTTCCGATTGTTTTGGTAGGAAGTGAGTTTTGGGGCGGTTTATTAGAATGGTTTAAAGAAACTTTACTAAGAGACGGGATGATTTCTGAAGGTGATCTGGATCTTTACCGTGTGGTAGATACTGCGGATGAAGCGGTTGCACACATTAAAGCTTTCTATGATAAATATTCTGTTAACGTTAATTTTTAATTGGCACTAAATTTGACCCGTTTTATTTAGCAAAATGCTATAAATTTGTAATTGAAATGAAAAAAATTTTATATATATCGAGTATTTTTACATTTTTGATATTAATGAGTTTTACAGTTTGGGATTTCTTTTCTTCGATGACGAAGGTAGATTATATCGACGGAAGCAAAACTTTGAAATTCACGACTAAAATGAATACCAGTCATATCTCAGATGCTATTAAAATCAACAGAAATACTGCCGGTTTTGAAGCAGAAGTAAAAAAATATGTAAACAATAACTTTGATGTATTTGTAAACGGTTCTCCGAAAACGTTAACTTTTACAGGAAGTCAGGTAAGCGGCGAAACAGTTTGGGTGTATTTTGAAACAGGAGGTGTTTCTGACATCAGCAGTTTAAAAATAAAAAATACGATACTTTTAAGCGCATTTCCGAAGCAGGTCAACCTGGTGAATATTGCTTATAAAGGAAATCAGAAAACAATGAATTTTCAACGCGGAAAAGAGGTAAATGAAATAGATTTTTAGAAAAAAACAAATTTTAAAACCATAGAACCATTGCAATTGCAGTGGTTTTTTGTTTAATGTTTTAAGAATTTATATTTGGGTTAAATTTAATTACGATTTAATTTTGCTGATAAAGGTAGCACTCCTACGGAGCGCTTTTTTTGTGGGATTATTGTTAATCTCTACAAAAGTTTTTGCTCCTACGGAGCAAACATTTTTATATCGAATTTAATTTGCAGTCCTAATGCTCTAAAGCTTTCCTATATTATATTTATGCTAATTAAAGTTAATGAGCATTCAGCTCAAAAAATAAATATAAACACATTCAGAAATAAAAACGACGAACATTGCTGTCCGTCGTTTTCTATTTATAAAAGAATCAAATTACTTATTGACCTTTAATTTTGAAATCGTCAATTTCCCATGTTGCCGCTGCAGAACTTGTTGAAGTATATTTGAATGCAATTCTTACGTTTTTACCTAAGAAAGCAGCCAGATCTACATTTCCTGAGCTTACCCAGTCACCAAATGCCGCATTGTTTGTATCTAATGTAGCAGGTAAAAGAACCCAAGTTGTAGTAGCAGGATTTCCTGTATAATTTTCTGTGGCGTAAACCTGAAGAGTAGGTCCTGAATATCTTACATCACTGATGAAAGATACAGCAGCTTTAGTTTTACCTACCAAACTTACCGTTTTAGAAATTAACCAATCTTCGTTTGCCGGATTATTTAACGGAGCACTCATCACGGCATAATAATTAGTTCCATTACCCTGGTTAGAAGTATTCCAAACCTGAGCGCCTGCAACATTTACAACAGTCCAGTCTGAGCTGAAACCACCCGCAGCAAAATTATCACTGTATAATGCAGGAAGCGGTATGTATACTGAACCATCACATCTAGGATCATCTAAATCAGCTCCCAAAACATCTGTAATCCATAATTGGTAAGTCCCATTGAATATGCTTAATATACCGTAAACATCACCTTTTCCAGATTCTATAACCTGACCTGCAAAATCTGCAAAATTACTTGTTCTCAAAAGAACTTTATTACCAGAACAATCTTCTAATGTTCTATTGGTAACGGCTCCGGAAGCATATACTTTTTCTAAATCTCCTGCAATGAACTGAAGATTTTTAATCTTAACCCATTTACCAACATCGGCCATTGTAAATTGACCAATTGTTCTCTCTGTAGAAGTAACGGCAGTAATTGCCTTTTTAGAATCAAAGAAATATTTATAAACATCAGTTTCTGCAATTCTACCAACAGCACCACTGAATGGAGTTCCCAACTGAACTTCTCCGTTAACTGCGCCTACATATAAGTTTTTAAGTTTTACATAAACTTCCTTACCAACAACAAATCTGGGGTCGTTGTACATATCTGCTTTGTCGATATTAATTCTGATACCTCCGGTAGCATCTTCTACATAGATATATTTGAAAAGATTTCCAGATTTATCATTCGCAGTTACTTTAGCTTTAAGAACAAAATCTCCCGTAATTAACGTAAGAGGGCTTGTTGCCAATTGCTTAACGTCTGCAACAGTTTTTTGAGTCAACCCATTATCACTGTACTCGCAAGGATTTGAGGCAATACCATCAATTCTTGGAAAATTGTTCATCGCAAGATCTGTAGCCTTGTTGATATACATTTGGTAAGTACTGTTGAATTTACTATAGATCCCAACAAATTTACCGTTTCCTGAAGGTAAAATCTGATTGGCAAATGATGCATAACCACTGTTTCTTACCACTCTGGTTGTCGTTGTACTGTTATCTCTGATAAGTCTGTCTACAGTAACTCCGTTCGGAGCGTAGTTTGTACATAAAATTCTGCTGTCGAATTCTGCATTGTTCATTTGAATCAAACATCCGATATATTGATCGTTTGCAGAAACCATCTGTAGAGAAGTCATCACTTTAGGTACAATATTCGCTCTTACAGAACAAGATCTGTAAATTCTTGCAGGTACCAATTTTTCAGGGATTCTTGATACGGAAGTTGCTGCTGTTTCAGTTCCATTTTTTACCCCTAACTGTACTACTCCACCGTAAGTCCCTAAAGATAAACCAGCCAGTTTAACATAGATTTTAGAACCTTGAGGATAATTTGTGTAAGTACTTACCGCATCCACACTGATGACAAACCCCTGAGTCGGGTTTTCAGGTTTATCCTGAATATAAATTGTCTTGTAAATATTCCCTGTTTCGTCAGTAGATGAAACGTAACCTTCTACAATATCAGTAGAATTATCCGGGAAAGTGAAAGCTGTAGTTGTATATTTCGCTCTTAATTGAGTAAGCGTCATTGTAGCAGTAAGATCTGCACACTGATAACCATCAAGATTGGGCTCGTTATATTTATCGTCATGCACACAGCCTGTAATAACAAGCGAAGCAAAGATTACGAAAATATATTTTAAAATTGAATTATATTTTTTCATTATAGTCTCTTTTTTAGAATCTTAAATAAACATTTGTAAAGAACGTCGTTCCTCTGTCATACCAAAGTTTTGGTCCGAAATATGGTGTTTGTCTCTGAGATTCCTCAAGTACACCAGGGAAATTAGCCAATCTTCCTTGTTCAAATCCACCAGTAACGTAATTTCTGTTATTAAGAATATTGTTTACCGATACACTGATACCTAATCTGTACTCACCAATTCTGAAAGATTTTCCGGCATTGGCATTTAACATAAACTGATCATCAAATTTTGTCTGCTTTGTTAATTGCTGAATTAATTCAGGAGTAGCACCCGGATAAGGATCGTTTGTCGCAGGATTTGTGTACATATAAGCTGTTTTATTTAAAGCTGAGAAATCAAGATACTGATCCATTAAATAATTTGCAGAAGCACCAACCCACCAATATTTAGGTGAATTGTATTTCAGGCCAAAAGAAAATGCTTTTTGAGGAGTTCCTGCTACTTTATAATCTTTAATATTTGCTTTTCCATAACTTCTAAAGTCATTTAAGTCATCAAAAGAATATACATCAGGACGGTTTGTATACTTATATTCACCAATACTTGCAACTCCGGTCGCATTCAATGTTGGTGTAATTTTCACGTCAAAGCCAAGCTCTACACCCATATATTTTTTATCAACACCCGTCATAGCTTCGTTAATCAAAGTGTTTACAGACCCTGTCTGATCACTTACTGCCGCATAATATCTTGAAATTTCTGTAGAATTGCTAATGGTAGTATAGTACCCTGAAATTCTTAGTTTTAAAACCTGACTTCTTAAGATATAGCTCAAATCATTCGAATTAATGATCTGGTTTTTAACTCCCGGAGTCAAATAATCTACAGCTCTCGGGTTAATATACAATTCATTCAATGTAGGAGCTAAACTAAAGAATGCACCGTTGTACACAATAAAGTTTTTACCATTGATCTTGTAAGTTACTTTACCTTTCAAACCTGCATCCAAAGCGTCATAGATTGCACTTTTCCCTTTAGAATTGTTTTGAAAACTTGCCAAACCGCTTCTGAAATCACCATCTCTCTGAGATTCTGAATAAGAACTGAAAATAGACGCTATAACATTAAATTTGTTGAAATCTACTTCAGATGATACATTTAAAGAGTAATGATTTTTCGACAATTCATAAGAATACTGAGTTCTGTCTCCTACTCTTACCTGTGTATTTGCATCATCCGTATTATAAGGTACATCATTGTTGAATGCATTTAAATTATAAGCATATTCTGCACCCAATAAATCTTTAACTCTTCTAAAGTTATCTGATTTTAAATTCTGATAATTAAAGTTAACATTTAATTTCCAGTTTTCCTTTAATCTTGTGTCAAAGTGAGAGGCAAAGTTGAACGTTTTATCTTTATTTACATCTTCTACAACGCTGTAAACTGCACCTCTTTTAGAACCATCCATATTTTGGTTATTAAGGTAGTTTGCCTGATAAAGACTATTCCAATCGATTTGAGATTGTGCTCTGAATTCATCCGCAGTTAAAAGTCCGTAGCTTGGTAATTTTCTGTAGTAAGTAGGATTCGGGTCAGCGGCGTGAAACCAGTCTAGTCTGCTTCTTGCATCGCTACCGATTTGGTAAGAAACTGTGTTAATCCAGTTAGAGTTTTTCCCTATTTTTAAATAATCAGTAAGCATAAACATGGGTTCGAATACTTTTCTGATTCTTGAGTTTCTCTTTTCACCATCTTGCCATCCCCAATATGAGTTGTAATCTTTACCCATGATGTCATAAACTTCCTGAGTATTTGGTGAATTTGAAGCTCTGTATGTAGGAGAACCGAAACCAGTGAAGTTGATAGAGTGTCTTTCACTGAGTTTTTTCTCAACCGATGCAAAATATGCATACGCATCCTGATAAACTCCATCGATAATTGCCTGATCTCCCCATCTTCTGCTTCCGGAAAATGTGAATGCCCAACCGCTTTTGCTCATTCCAGAAGAATAAGTTGCCATTGCTCTGTGCAAATAACTTCTGTTGGTAAATGAATATGCTAAAGATGTTTGTTTTCTGTAAGAAGAAGCTCTCGTATTATAATAAGCTACACCTCCCAAATTACCAAAAGTATATTCTGAAGGAGTAATATTGTCTACATTTTCGAAAGGATATCTGGTTACATCATTTAAACCTCCCCAGTTGCTGAAGTCGATTCTTCCGTCATCATTTTTAGACATAGATACCCCGTTGAACAATACATCTTCAAAACGGTTATCAACTCCTCTTGCTCTGAACCAATATGCTCCCAACTCAAAAGCAGAAACATTTTGAAATGCATCTCTACCAGAACTCAAAAGTCCTACTGTTGGCTGCATAGAAGAACCACTATCATCAGAATCATTGGCAGAATCGTCAATCACAACTACTCCGGCGTCAGTTGCCGAACTATTGTTTAGCATAATTACACCTAAGTCTTTTCTCTTCTCATCGGCAGTTACGTCAAACTCTAAAATCTTAGATTCAAAATTTGGTTTTGTAACAGTAATAAGATAATGTCCTGGCTTCAAGTCTACAAACTGGAAGTAACCGATTTTATCAGCAGTTACATCATCAACAGATTGTTCAAGATCAACCTCAGCTCTCTCTATTGGTTTGCCATCCTGGCCTTTAACGTACGCAAAAACAGTAGTTTGTGCATAATAGTAAGATGCAGGCAATAAAGTAAACAAAGAGATTAGGGATAGTTTTTTAATCATAATAAACTTATTTTAAAACACCTTCTTTATTTAAGGGGCAACAAATTTAGGATTATTTTCATTAACTAAAACATTTTTAGCATTTTATTCTATTAATTATTCTTAACAGACCTAAATTCTCTCAACAAAACCCTTATTTTGTGATTGAAATCAAAATGCATTTCTTAAGATTAATTTAATCTTTAAATGATTTTAAAATTTGTAATTTTACCCCCTCAAAATTTTGAATTATATAATAACATGAAAAAATACGTATTCATTTTTGCAGTTTTATGCTTTACTTTTAGCTTTTCTCAGCAAAAACAAGTTAAAAGAGCAACGATCGCTTTTTTGAATGTAGAAAACCTTTGGGACACCATCGCTTCTGCAGATTACATTGACGGAACTTTACCTTTTTCTAATCCTAAATTTCACAGAAGTGTACCCATTGATTCTTTAAAGTTTCTGGAAACTACAGAAGATTACAAAGGAGAATGGAGTAACGAACTTTTAGTAGGTAAAAAAGTAATTCGCCATCAAATTTTAGCGACAGATTTTACAGCAAACAGTCCTAAAAGATGGGGAACGAAATATTACAACCAGAAATTAGCAAACGAAGCAAAAGTAATTTCTGAATTAGGAAGACAGTACACCAATGATAATCCCGTAATTTGCGGTCTTATTGAAGTAGAAAACAGACAGGTAATTGAAGATTTAATAAGGCAACCGGTTTTAGCAAAAAGCAATTACGGAATTGTGCATTACAATTCTTATGATGCAAGAGGAATTGACATCGCTATTATTTATCAAAAAAACAGATTTCTTGTACAGAATTCTTACACCAAAGAAATTAAAGTGTACAATGAAGACGGAAAAAGACAATACACAAGAGATGTCTTGGTAGCAATTGGTCTTTTAGACGGTGAAAAAATTGCTGTTTTCATGAATCACTGGCCTTCAAGAAGTGGTGGTGAAGCCGCTTCCCAACCAAGAAGAAATGCAGCAGCAGCTGTTTTGAAAGCAGAAATGGATAAATTATCTGTTGATTACCCCGGAATTAAATTAATTTCAATGGGAGATTACAATGATGATCCTGTAAGTCCGAGTTTGAAAAAACATTTAGGTGCAGTGAGCGATCCAAGTGAATTATCAGACAAATCGCCTTATTATAATCTAATGTACAAGTTATATAAATCCGGAGTTGCATCTTTAGCATACAGAGATGCGCCGAATTTATTTGATCAGATTATTGTTTCGAAAAATTTTTATTCACCTGAAAAAATTACACCTACGTACACTATTTTCAAGGCAGAAATTTACGCTCCGTCTTATTTACTTAATAAAGAAGGACAATGGAAGGGCTATCCTCTCCGTTCTTGGGATGGCGATAGATTTACCGGAGGATACAGCGATCACTTTCCTGCCGTTTCGGTGGTTCAGAAAGAATACATCAAAAAATAATATAAAGGCACTCTACTTGGAGTGCTTTTTTTGTGTAAATTGCTCATTATGAAAAATTTAATCATCGCACTACTGTTGTTTATTATTCCAATAAATTCATGAGCACAAAATGCTCCAAAAAACAATAAAGAAGATTCTGCAATGAAACCCGAAAAAAATGACGATGGAGAATGGGATTTAACAGTGTTTGACACTCAGTTTGATTATTTCATGAACGCTGTTGCAAGACCAATCAGTCAATATTCTGAATCTTATTTGAAAAGCAGAAATACGATGCTGGTTACAGAATGGAATTCATATTTTATGTCGGGAAGATATCGCAACATTATAGAATCATCAATTGATTATGACCCAAGAGAAAAATACGGAATTAAATTTGAGTATAAACTCTATCAGGTTTTCGTTTATGTAAACTGGCAATACAAATTAAAAATGAATGGTTTGGGAGCAAGTGACATTTTCAGATAAAAAAGGTTCAGAAAAATTCTGAACCTTTTTTATTTTAAAGTAATCTAAAGATTATTTGTTGAATAACTCCTCAACTTTATCCCAGTTTACAACATCGAAGAACGCAGATACATAATCAGGTCTTCTGTTTTGGTAGTTTAAATAATAAGCGTGTTCCCATACATCCAATCCTAAAACCGGAGTTCCTTTTACATCAGCAACCGGCATTAACGGGTTGTCCTGGTTTGGAGTAGAAGTTACAGAAACAGATCCGTCTTCATTTTTTACCAACCAAGCCCATCCTGAACCAAATCTTGTTTTAGCAGCATCAGAAAAATCATTTTTGAATTTCTCAAAACCACCATAGTTTTCGATAGCAGCTTTTACGCTTCCTACAGGCTCTTTACTTCCTCCGGGAGTTAAAATTTCCCAGAAAAGAGAGTGATTGAAGTGACCACCACCGTTATTTCTTACCGCTGGTTTTTCAGAGCCGTTTTTACAAACGTCTTCGATTGACTGTCCTTCAAGATCAGTCCCTTCAATTACTTTATTTAAGTTATCAACATACGCTTGGTGATGTTTTGAATGGTGGATTTCCATTGTTTTTGCATCAATTGTCGGCTCTAAAGCTTCGTAAGCATATCCTAATTTTGGTAATTCAAATGACATAAGTTTATTTTTAATGTTATGATTCAAAGTTAGCCAATATTTAAGCCAATATCACAAATTGCAGATTACTTTAATAAATCTTTAACATTGATAATTTCATTTTTTACTTTAAATAAAAAAGCGCAGAAAAAATCTGCGCTGCATATTAGATATAATTTTAAAATTATTTATTCATCGACATCAAGAACTCCTCGTTATTCAAAGTTCCTCTGATGTTTTTGCTTACAAACTCCATGGCCTCGATAGGATTCATTTCTGAAAGATATTTTCTGAAAATCCACATTCTCTGTGAAGTTACTTCATCTAGCAACAAATCATCTCTTCTTGTACTTGAAGAAACCAAATCGATGGCAGGATAAATTCTTCTGTTGGCAATTTTTCTGTCCAATTGAAGCTCCATGTTTCCGGTACCTTTGAATTCTTCAAAAATAACTTCATCCATTTTAGAACCTGTATCAATTAAAGCGGTGGCAACAATCGTTAAAGATCCACCATTTTCAATCTTTCTTGCCGCTCCGAAGAATCTTTTTGGTTTGTGAAGCGCATTGGCATCAACACCACCTGAAAGCACTTTTCCTGAAGCCGGTGTCACAGTATTATAAGCTCTTGCCAATCTTGTAATTGAATCTAAAAGAATCACAACATCATGACCGCATTCTACCATTCTCTGAGCTTTTGCTAAAACCAAGTTAGCCACTTTTACGTGTTTATCAGCAGCTTCGTCAAAAGTTGAAGCAATTACTTCTGCATTCACGCTTCTTTCCATATCAGTAACTTCTTCAGGACGTTCGTCGATCAAAAGAACCATCATATAAACTTCCGGGTGATTGGCGGCGATAGAATTTGCAATATCTTTCAGCAACATCGTTTTACCGGTTTTTGGCTGGGCAACAATCATTGCTCTTTGTCCTTTTCCGATGGGTGCAAAAAGATCTACAATTCTTGTTGCTATCGTGGAATTATCTCCGGAAAGATTAAATTTCTCTTCAGGAAATAATGGCGTTAAGTATTCAAAAGCAACACGGTCTTTAATGTAAGCCAAATCTCTACCGTTAACTTCAGTTGGTTTCAATAAAGAAAAATATTTCTCGCCTTCTTTTGGAAGTCTTACAATTCCTCTTACGGTATCTCCGGTTTTTAAACCAAAATTTCTGATTTGCGCTGTAGAAACATACACATCATCGGGTGAAGAAATATAAGAAAAGTCTGATGAACGTAAAAATCCGTAGTTATCCGGAAGAATTTCTAAAACCCCTTCAATGCTAACCATTCCGTCGAAGCTGAACTCTTTTCTTTGCTCTTGTTGCTCTTCCTGTCTTTCAGAATGCTGCTGTCTGTTCTGATTAGGATTTTGGTTCTGATTAGGATTATTTTGATTAGAATTCTGATTTTGGTTATTGTTCTGATTTCTATTTTGATTTTGAGAATTTCCACCGTTTTGCTGCGGATGGTTTTGACCTTTTTGATTTTGATTCTGAGGTCTTCTAGGTCTTTCTTCTTTCGCTTGTGCAGGAGCACTTGACTGAGAATCTATATTGACGGGAAGTTCTATTGTTCCTTGTGCTTCAATCTCGCTGCTTTGCGCAGGAGGCGAAACTCTTTTTCTTTTTTGTCTGTTTTCTGAAGGAGCAGGTTTTTCTTCTGTTTCCGTTTTTGGAGCTTCGGCTTTTACTTCTTCTACCGGAGCTTCTTCTGTTTTGATAACTTCCGGCTCAGGCGCAGGTTGAGTTTCTTTTACTTCAGGTTCAGCTTTAGGTTTTGCTGCGGTCTTTTTGGGAGCAGCTTTCTTTGGAGCCGCCTTTACTACTTTTTCAGCAGGTTTTTCATCTGCACTTGCAACTGGCGCTTCTGTGGTATTAAAATAATCTTTTGTAACTTTAGGGTTGGATGCCTGAAAATCTAAAATAGCAAAAATTTTATCATTATCATTGCTGGTTCTTGCAACCTTCACGCCCAAATCTTTTAGGATTTTAGCCAATTCCGTTACGGATTTTGACCTTAACGTTTCTATGTTAAACATATTTATGTGAAAATGTAATTAGTTGTGAGTAAGAAAAGTAAGTCGGGTGACTTTTGTTTTCAAGTACATTGTATATTGCAAATCTACACTTATTTTTGAATTGTGCAAAATTTATGTTATTTTTGCTTCTGAATTTGAAATTCTATGTTACAGAGAATACAAACAATATGGATTTTGCTGTCGGTTTTAGCAGCGGCTTTCCTATTTATTACAGGACACGACGTGGATGTTTTCGGAACTTTTCCGATGATTGATGTTGCTTCCATTGTTTTGGTTATAATAGGAGCATTAAGTTTGTTCAGTTTTAAAAACAGAAAAAGACAAATCTTGCTGAATACTATCAGCATCATTATAAACGCTTTGTTGATTGGTGTATTGGTGTATTGGCTACAAAACTTATCCGGAGGAATAGATTTTCCTGAGAAGGGTATTGAGCCGGTTTTCCCGTTGATTGCGGTAGTCTGTTTGTTTTTGGCAAACGTATTTATCAAAAGAGATGAGAGGCTCGTAAAATCTGTAGACAGACTTCGATAGCCTTACAACGATTTTTTGAGTGAGAACAGCTTCCTTTTGGGAGCTGTTTTTTTTATTTTCCCACAGATTTCACAGATTAACACAGATCATTGAAAATAAATCAGTCACAATTATTTCTCTATATTACTTATTTAAACGAAGTGCCTTTGTTTATCTTTAAAATAATTTACTTTTCAAAAAAAACTTGTTTAACCTTGCGATAATTAAACGCAAAGTAAGACAAGGAAAATTAAATAATGATTTCGAAAATAAGATAAACAAAGGCGTTTCACTTATTTCAGAAATACAAAAATACACAGCAGATTATGATATTTTTAAATTATTTTGCAACATTTCGCAAAAACTTGCGACATATTCAATTAATAATTATTGAATATCTACAATCTTTAACGATGGAAAGATTTCCGTTCCTTTGCTGAGTGAAACGCCTTTGCGAACCTTAAAACAATTAGTATTTAAAAAGACTTCGTGAACTTTGCGTTAAAATAAGCGCTGTGAACAATACTCGGCAACCAAAAAAATATTAAATCAAAGAAATAATACATTTTAAATATGAAAAAACTAATCTACCTTTCCTTATTATTTTTCGCAACTTCTGCTTTTGCACAGGATGTTTCTGAAGAAAGAGTAAAAACCGTTATTTCAACTTTGGCTTCAGATCAAATGAAAGGCAGAGAAATAGGAACTCCCGAAAACGACAAAGCTGCAGAATACATTGCAAAACTTTTCAAAGAAAATAATCTGGAATATTGTACTGGAAATTCTTATCTCGTTCCATTTGATTACAAAGGAAAAACTGCTTATAACGTCTGCGGAATTAAAAAAGGTGTGTCTGACAAAACTTTAGGCTTTTCAGGACATTTCGACCACATCGGTTTGAGCAAAAAAGGTGGTGAAGATATTATCTACAACGGCGCAGATGACGACGCAAGCGGAATCACAACTTTGGTAGGAATTGCTGATTTCTTTAAAAATAGAAAACCTGAATTCTCCATGCTCTTCATGGCATTCAATGGTGAAGAAAAAGGAATGCTTGGTTCAACTGCCATTGCCGAAGATAAAGGTTTAGAGAAAATATATAAAAACCTTGCTGCCCTTTTTAATTTTGAAATGGTGGCAACAGAATCTGAATTTGGCAAAAATGCAGTATTCATTACAGGTGATGAATTTTCTGATATGGATGAACTTTTCAATCAAAATGCTGTGAATGGTTTAAAAATACATCCAGATCCTTATGCGTCGGAACAGCTGTTTTACAGATCAGACAATGTAAGTTTCGTTAAGAAAAAAATTATTGCTCATTCTATTTCCACAGCAGATATGAGCAAAATCAAGCACTATCATCAGCTTAACGACGATATCAATGTGGTAGATTTTAAAAATCTCACCCAATTAATCAATAATTTTGGTAAGACTTTGGAAAAATTAAGTCCTAAAAACTTTAGTCCCAAGTATAATGATAAAGTAAAATTCAATTAAGACCGTCTTATTCTTATATTTTAATTAATTTTGCTATCCCAATTCTATTGAATGAACGAATATAAAAAAATACTGAAATTCGCAAGACCACACCAGAAATACATCTATGGAAGTTTATTCTTCAACCTGCTGTATTCTCTATTTCAAATTGCTTCATTAGGAACAATTTTGCCGGTTTTGGGAATGCTTTTTGGCACTATTAAACGTGAAAAGTTCGAGTCTGCTCCTGTATATTCCGGAGATCTTGTCGATTTATTTTCTTATTTAAAAACATATTCAAATTATTACATTCAGACTTTAGTGGATGACTACGGTACTTTGAATGTTTTAGCATGGCTTTGTGTGATCACTGCCTTCATGTTTTTACTGAGAAATGTCTTCAGGTATCTGGGATCTTTTCTATTAATTAATTATCGCGTCGGCGTTACCAAAGACCTTCGTGGAGCAATGTACCGAAAAGTTCTGGCTTTACCGGTTTCATTTTTTACAGAAAGCAGAAAAGGTGATATGATGTCTCGTATGTCAAATGACGTGGGCGAAGTAGAAGGAAATATTTTGGGAAGTTTGGTAGATTTAATCAATGCGCCGTTTATGTTAATCAGTACATTAATCAGTCTTTTCTGGCTAAGTTCCGAATTAACGCTTTTCTCTCTTTTGGTTTTACCGGTAATGGGAACAATGATTGCTTTAATCGGAAAAAGTCTGAAAAAAGATTCTCATGAAGCCCAAAATGAAATGGGAACTATCTTCTCTATTGTTGATGAAACCTTAAAATCATCCAAAGTAATTAAGATTTTCAGTGCTGAGAAAATCATGGACAACCGTTTCATGGGATCTATGCAGAAATGGATCAACAGCTCGATAAGATTAGGCAGAAAAAAAGAATTAGCTTCACCAATAAGCGAATTCCTGGGTTCTGTTACCTTCTTAATTATTGCGTGGTATGGCGGAAAACAGATTATTGTAGACCAAAGTATTGCTCCGGAAGATTTCCTGGTATTTTTAGGTATGTTCTTCCAGATTTTGCCTCCGGTAAAAAGTTTATCATCTTCTATTTCTAATGTTCAGAAAGGGGAAGCTTCTTTACACAGAGTACTGGAAATCCTTGAAGCTGATGTAAAAATCGAGGAAGTTGCAGAACCGGTGTCAATTTCTACTTTGGATCATCATATTGAATTTAAAGACATTGGTTTTTATTATGATAAATCTAATTTAATTCTAAAAAACTTCAGCCTTACAATTCCGAAAGGAAAAACTGTAGCTTTAGTCGGACAAAGCGGAAGTGGAAAAACAACCATTGCCAATCTATTAGCACGATTTTATGATGTTTCCGAAGGTCAGATTTTAATTGATGATACCGATATTAAACATTTAAAAATAAGCGAGTACAGAAAGCTTTTAGGAATGGTTACTCAGGAATCTGTATTGTTTAACGACACAGTTTACAACAATATTTTGATGGGTAAACCTGAAGCAACGAAAGATGAAGTTATTGCCGCAGCAAAAATTGCCAACGCCGATTTATTTATCACTCAGCTTCCGAATGGCTATGATACCAACATCGGAGACGACGGAGGAAAACTTTCGGGTGGACAAAAACAGAGAGTTTCTATCGCAAGAGCTGTTCTGAAAAACCCACCGATTATGATTTTGGATGAAGCAACATCTGCTTTGGATACAGAATCTGAGAAATTCGTACAGGATGCCCTTGAAAAGATGATGGAAAACCGTACTTCTTTAGTGATTGCGCACAGACTTTCAACCATCCAAAAAGCAGACTGGATTGTGGTAATGGAAAAAGGTGACATCGTAGAACAAGGAAGCCACCAAGATTTAATGGCAAAAAGAGGTACTTATCACAAGTTGGTAGAACTTCAGAACTTTGACTAAAATTATTTTAAATCTGATTTAAAATGAATCCTATACAAGAGTACTTCTACAGAATCGGTGAGCCTGAAAGAAGTACTCTTTTGTTTTTGAGAAAGAAAATTTTAGAATCTGACACTGAAAACATTACAGAAACATTAAGCTTTGGACTTCCATTCTTTAAGTTTAAAAAGAAAATGCTGTGTTATTTGTATTACAGCAAAAAACACAAGAAGCATTATATCAGCTTTTATCATGGTGATAAATTAGACCATCCTTTATTGATCAGTGAAGGCAGAAAGAAGTTTAAAATCCTTTTAATTGATGAAAATGAAGATTTGCCTGTTGAATTGATTTTAGACCTGATTATTCAGGTAAAACAGTATATCAAATAAAAAAAAGAGAAACCGATTGGCTTCTCTTTTCTGTTATAATGAATGTTGAAATTATTTTTTAATGATTTTATGCTTAAACTGAGTTCCGCCTTCCAATGTAATATCCAGTAAATAATTTCCTGATGGATAAGCTGAGAAGTCAATTTTTGAATCTTTCGTTTCGTTTAATCTTCTTCCGTCAAGCGAATAAATAATCACATTTCTCACTTTTTTATCTGATTTAATATTCACAAAATCCGCAGTAGGATTTGGATATACCGAAACATCCACGGTAGAAACATCTTTGACAGACAACAATTGATTATTACTTTGCATATAAATAGAAAGCACTATTCTTCCGTCCTGACCGTTGAAAACAGCTGCGGGAACTTCATATTTCAAAGTATGGCTTCCTCCTGAAAGGGTAAGTGCCGTGAAGCTCCTGATCGGTACAGAATCTCCCGGACACCAGTTGTTCCAAGCCATCCACCATGCTGTACTTTGCGCATTAGCTCCATATATTCCGTTTCCTTGTGTGTTGTACATTCTGTAAGGTTCACAGGATTTTCCTCCCGGAGTAAAAGTTAGAACCTGAGTATTATCTAATGAAACAAAATTCTGTCTTCTTACATATTCTTCACCTCCGGAATTAGCTCCGTGTGGCGTAGAAATAATAAAGAATTTAGCATTGCCGGTACTTTGGCTTAAATTAAAATTCACCAATCTTACAGTTTGCCCAGGTGAATCTGTATTGTTATAATTATTCAGTTCATTTGAATCTAGTAACGGGAGCAGATTATTGTAAGAAGTGGTAATTGTAGGATCATTGGACGTAACGAAATCAAGCGTTCCCGCAAAAACATCATTTCTTCCTGAGCAACCGACAACTTGGGTATTGGCAGCATAAGGAACTCCAAAAACATCAAGCTCCACATACATATCATAAGTAGCCCGCAAAGCGATATTGCTAAAAATAGAATACAAATTATCTACTTCATAAGTGTAAGGAACCGACGTCGGAGAATAGTTTTTGTTCATGAAAGGTGTAATATACCTTCCGATTTCAATTCTTTTCACTCCTGTATCGTTTAAGGTATATGTAGACTGGTTTTTCGGAATCAATGCAAGATGCACTCCTCCAATTCTATCATAATTATCACATAATGCGCCGATAGAAACATTCATTGTGATTTTATTTTGGAAAGAATTCAATTCCGCGTCAGTCAGTTTCTTGGCGTATCTGTAATTGGCAAGTCTGATGGTATTTGCAGGAACGGGATTAGAAACATTCGACGCATATCCGTCATAAAAGACGATTTGAGAAAATACATTGATGTTGGTTTGAGCATCCATTTTAAACAGTCCGGTAAAGACCAATAAAGGAAGTAGAAATTTTTTCATTTAAACGATTAGATTTTGATTTCGCATCAAATCTACAAATTAAAATTACAATTAAAACACACAAAGTATTAAATGAGTATTAAAACAACAACAAATTATCGATATTAATAAATTTTAATTAAATTCAAATAATTAACAAACTCAATTAAAATCTTATAAATTTCCAATAATAATCACAAGTCTAAGATCAGAAATCATTTTGAAATCTGTTCTGATTTATTTCAAAGCAAATGAAGAAAACTTTTAACCCCAGATTAAAGCTTAAGAGTTACTGCTGTATTATTAAAAAAGACTGCCTCTTTTGAAACAGTCCTAAATATTATTTTGATTAACTATTAATTAATCTCTCATTTTGGCGATCACATCGATTCCGCCTTTTGTTTTGTCACCGATCTTACAGACGATTTCGGTATCTAAAGGAAGGAAGATATCCATTCTTGAACCGAATTTAATGAAACCAAATTCATGTCCCGCTTTCGCAGCATCGCCTTCTTTACAATAGAAAACAATTCTTCTCGCTACATACCCTGCAATTTGACGGAAAACTATTTTATGATTGGTTAAACTCTCTACAGCAACTGTTGTTCTTTCGTTTTCAGTAGAAGATTTTTCGTGCCATGCAACCAAATATTTTCCGGGATGGTATTTCTTATAAATGACATTTCCAGAAACCGGAAAACGGCAAATGTGCACATTTAGAGGAGACATAAAGATAGAAATCTGTATGGAAGGCTGCTTTAAAAACTCAGTTTCCACTACTTCTTTTATCATGACAACCTTCCCGTCAACCGGAGCAATTACATTTTCCACATGATCCAAAACATCACGATTCGGAACTCTGAAGAACCAGAACACCAAACCGTAGATTACCAATAATGGAACAATGACCAGCAAAGACCACATTTCAAGGAAGTAAATAGACGCCGCCGCAATCAGGGCGAAAAGTATCGTTGCGACCGTAATCGTTCCTCTCGATTCTTTATGTAATTTCATAGGATATTATTTGTTTTTGTTACTCGATCGGCATTTAAGTAGGCCAACAATAACAGTTTTATAGGTTTAAATAAATTTTGATAAAATAAAGTACAAATATACGACAGGAACACAAATTAAAAAACTATCAAGCCTGTCTAATACGCCACCGTGTCCAGGAATGATTTTTCCGCTGTCTTTCACTCCGAAATTTCGCTTCAATTGGCTTTCCACCAAATCTCCCAAAGGTGCAAATGCCGCGATCAGAAAACCTACCACCATCCAGTTTCCACGAAGCTGCGGTTGATATTCTTCAACAAAATAAGAAAGTACCAATGTTAAAACAACTCCGCCAATATAGCCTTCCCAAGTTTTTTTAGGTGAAATTGCAGGTGCCATTTTATGTTTTCCAAAGAACTTTCCAACAAGATATGCAAAAGTATCGCTGCTCCAGATCAGGATGAATAAAAAGATAACTTCCAGTGAAAATGTATGGTCGATCGATGAAAATTTAGGCAAACCTAAAGCAAATGAGAACGGTAAAGCCACGTAGATTACTGTGAAAATAAGTTTTCCGCTGTCTATGTATAATTCGTTTGAGAATTTAAATAAAGTAATCACAGCAATCACCGTTAAAGAAAGTGCTAATATTTCCCACAATCTGAAATCAAAATAAAACCCATGATTAAAATATCTTTTGGAGAAGAGATAAAACACAAAGATGACTAAAGGAAAGACAATCCATTTTTCATAGCTGTCTCCAAATTTCATGATTTTCATGCATTCCCAAGTTCCGACCAGCAAAAGCAATGTGATTAAACCATAGTAAAGATATTGTTGCTGAATGAGTCCCGGAGAAACCAAGTCAAGCAATTGCGCTCCGAAAGGTGTTGCACAAAGAAATATAACGGCTACATAAACCAGCCCTGAAATTGTTCTCTGAATAAGATTTTTGTCCAAAATTTAAAATTTAGAAACCGATATGCTAATCTTCTAATAAAAGTAAGAAGAGCTTCGTATTATTGTTTGCAGCGGCATCCAGCTTAGAATGGTTTCCACTGATTGAAGTAAGATTTTTGATATTCCCGGTACGTTTGATTTTTCCCATTGCATCGTTGAGATTATTTACAATCTGAGAAACATTTGCCATGATGATAATTTTACCCGGAAGTCTAGAAGAATGATAATGCAGGATATTATTGTGCGAAAGCATGATTCTGCCGTCATAAGCAATAAGATATTCGCAAGTAATAAAAGCGGCATCATTATATGGCTCCAGTTCAGGAGTATGAGTAACTTTAACAACATTTAAAAAACCCTCAAGATCTTTATCACAACAAAATACAGAATTAATACCCTCGATTTTTAAAATCTGGTTTAATGTCTGTAACGCCTCTGCCTCATCTGCACAGTAATTAAAAAAGCCTCCTGAATGCGTAAATAATTGCGCAAACTTGTAGTCGAGATCTGCATTTTTCAGCGAATCTCCAAGCTTTTCCAAACTCTGCTTTTCATCATCTTCAGGCTGGTTGGTAAGTTTGCTTACAATTCTTTTAAATAAACTCAAAGTAGTATATTTTAGTCAACTCAATACAAAAATAGAAAATATAATTATAATTAATCTAAAAATATAGTTTTAAATAACAAAAACCCGACAAATTGCTACTTGTCGGGTTTTATATTTGAAATACAGATGTAAATCTAGATTTGTGTAGGACTTTCCGGAGCTTGAATTTCTCCTTCCTTAATATCCTGATCGTTTCCTTTTTCTTCTTCTTTTTCGAGAATAGGAATAATGGTATTGGTAACAGGTTTTTCCGTCAATTCCGGATCCCAAGCTCTTTTACCGAAAATATCTTCAAGATCTTCACGGAAGATTACTTCTTTTTCCAGTAATTTATTTGCTAAAGCATTCAGTTTATCTTTGTTTTCACTAAGAATTCTTACCGCTCTTTCATATTGATTTTCAATAATCGCTTTGATTTCGGCATCAATTTTTGAAGCTGTTGCTTCAGAATAAGGTTTCCCAAAACTGTATTCAGACTGACCTGAACTATCATAATAAGAAATATTACCAATATTCGGACTCAAGCCATAAATTGTTACCATTGCCTGAGCTCTTTTCGTCACTGTTTCAAGATCTGAAAGTGCCCCGGTTGAAATATTATTAAATATTACTTCTTCTGCCGCTCTTCCCCCTAAAGTTGCACACATTTCGTCCAACATTTGCTCGGTCGTTGTCAATTGTCTTTCTTCCGGAAGATACCACGCAGCTCCCAAAGATCTTCCTCTCGGAACAATCGTAACTTTTAGAAGCGGTGAAGCGTGCTCTACCAACCAGGAAATTGTAGCATGCCCCGCTTCATGGAAAGCAACTCTCTTTTTCTCAGATGGCTTAATGGCCATATTTTTCTTTTCAAGCCCTCCGATAATTCTGTCTACTGCATCAAGGAAATCCTGCTTAGTAACAGATTCGTGGCTGTTTCTTGCCGCGATTAAAGCCGCCTCATTACAAACATTTGCAATATCTGCTCCACTGAAACCAGGCGTTTGTTTTGCCAGGAAATCTCTGTCTACTGTATCATCAAGTTTTATTTTCTTTAAATGAACATCAAAAATCTCTCTTCTTTCATGTAATTCCGGAAGATCAACATACACTGAACGGTCAAAACGACCCGCTCTCATTAATGCTTTATCTAAAATATCTGCTCTGTTGGTTGCCGCCATTACGATAACGTTTACATCGGTACCAAAACCATCCATTTCTGTAAGAAGTTGGTTCAAAGTATTTTCTCTTTCGTCATTTCCGCCTGAGAAATTATTTTTACCTCTTGCTCTACCAATTGCATCAATCTCATCAATAAAGATAATTGCCGGAGATTTTGCTCTTGCCTGTGCAAACAAATCTCTTACTCTCGAAGCTCCTACCCCAACAAACATTTCAACAAAATCTGAACCTGAAAGTGAGAAAAACGGAACTTTAGCTTCCCCTGCAACAGCTTTCGCCAGTAAAGTTTTACCTGTTCCCGGAGGACCTACCAAAAGAACTCCTTTAGGAATTTTACCTCCTAATTTTGTATATTTTTCAGAGTTTTTTAAGAAATCTACAACTTCCTGTACTTCTTCTTTAGCGCCTTCTAAACCTGCAACATCTTTAAATGTCACCTGAATTTTTTCTTTTTCGTCGAAAAGTTTAGCTTTAGACTTTCCAATTGAGAAAATCTGTCCTCCAGGACCGCCTCCGCTTCCCATTTTTCTGAAAAGAATGAAATAGAAAAGACCAAGAATCGTAATCCAGATTAAGGCCTGAATAAGAATGCTCATCAAGGGGCTTTCTCCTTCTGCGTAATCTTTAGTTGTTTTTAAGGCAGGATTTTCTGCTTTTAACGTTTCAAAATTCTTTAAGAATAATTGCAAATCACCATATTTCAGTGTATAATCTGCTTTCGGAGTCATTCCCATAGACGGAAACAAGCTTGGATTTTTATCCTTAGTAGCTACTGTTGTTGTTTTTGCTTCCTTCGTTAAATAAACCTCCGCATTTTGTTTCTGTTTATCAATCAGCACTTTCTGAATCTTCCCAGCCTGCATTTCTTTGAAGAAAGTATCTTCATCGATTGATTTTGCAGTATTGTCACCTAAAGAATTAGCTACAAAAAATAGCACAAGTGCTATAATCATGATGGGGAAAAACCAGTTAAATCCTTTATTATTCATTTATATTTTTTAAAATTTATATTTCATTTTCTATTCTGGTGATTTTTGCATCTCCCCAAAGCTCTTCGATATCGTAATATTCACGAGTTTCTTTTTGGAAAATATGCACCACCACTGTTACGTAATCTACCAAAACCCACAATGAGTTTTCTGTACCTTCTACGTGCCAAGGTCTGTCCTGAAGATCATTTCTTACTTTTTTCTCAACGCTTCCCGCCAATGCCGAAACCTGAGTATTTGAGTTTCCACTGCATATGATGAAGGTTTCTGCTACCGAGTTTTCAATTTTTGAAAGATCGAAAATCATAACATCTTCTCCTTTTACATCCTGGATAGCTTCAATAATTTTATCTATTAGCGCTTGCTTTTCTACTGTTTTATTCATTAAAATATACTATAATCTGCAAATTTATTGTTTTTCTTTTACTTTAGCCTTACTTTTAGGCTTTTAAAGTCTTAAAGTTTTCTTAAATGAGTGACCTGTTTTACCGCAATGAGTGTTCTTCTACTAATGACGAAATAGCTCAAGTTTTACTTTATTCCAAATCAAATTTTAGTGGTCTTTTTACATTTAATCAAACAAAAGGACGGGGACAATATGGAAATACGTGGACTTCGGCCGCAGAACAGAATCTTGCCTACACATTGGCTGTAAAAACCTCATGTATTCAGCACTCGGATTTCATGTTCAATTATTATACCGCAATCTGCGTACAAAACTTTCTTGCCAATCTGACTGAAAAGATAGTAAAAATAAAGTGGCCGAATGATATTATCGTTCAAAATAAAAAAGTCGTCGGGATATTAATTGAGAAGAAAAAAATCAATCAGGAAAATTATTTTATTATCGGAATCGGCATCAATATTTTACAGGAAAAATTTGATGAAATTTCTAATGCCGGTTCACTTTTAACACAAACCGGAGAAAGATTTAATCTAAATAAAATTGCGGAAAACCTTCATGCATTTTTAGTTGAAAACCTAAATAATATTCCTAGTGATCCTGAAATTTTAGATCAATTTAATTCAAACTTATTTAAAAAAGATGAAATTTCTGTTTTCGAACTCAACGAAAAGCGACAAAATGGCATTATTAAAAACGCTGACAAAAACGGTAATATCTGGATAGATCTGGAAGAATCCGGATTGAAGTCTTTTTACCACAAAGAAATCAAACTTCTTTACTGATTTGCACGTTTTATATATAAAAACAAAGTAATCGGAGCGAAAATTATATTCGGAAACCACATCGCCAAAGCGGGAGACATACTTTTGTTCTCGGAAACTACTTTTAAAGCTTCAAAAGAGAATACAAAAACGAACGCCAAAGAAATACCAATTGCCAGGTTGATTCCCAAGCCTCCTCTTTTCTTTTGAGAGGAAAGCGAAAGCGCCAAAAACGTCAGAATAATAATCGAAACAGGCATCGAAGTACGCTGATGAAACTCGTTTAAGTGAGAATTCAGGTTGCTGTTTCCTTTCTCTTTTTCTCTGTCTATGAATTTTATCAATTCCGGAGTTATTTTGTTCTGCCCTAAAAGTTCGTTTGGAAATAATTCTTCAGGATCCTGACCATAGCTTTTTTTCAACTCAAAACCTTGCCCCAATTTTTCGGAATCGTCTTTATTGATTGTCTTTTCTAAATAACTGTTAAGTACAAAATTCTTTTTTTCTTTTTCCCAGAAAACATCGGTTGCTTTAAGCTCATAAATCAGTTTACGGTTGTTATCAAACTTCTGATATAAAAAGCCAAAACCTCTCATTTCTCTTTTGTTCCAGGAATTAATGAAGATATATTCAGTTTTACTTAATTGTGCAGAAACCGGAGCTGTTCCTAAAACTTTTTCTTTCGCAACAGCATTGTAAGTATAAGCTTCAAGTTGATTTTTCTGAACATTTGCCCAAGGTAAAATCATGTGATTTACAAACAGAGAAATTATTGCTATAAAAAGTGATGTCAGCAAATAAGGTCTTGCAAACCTGTGAAAACTTGCTCCACTACTGATAATGGCAACAATCTCCGTATTATTTGCCATTCTTGAGGTAAAATAAATGACCGATATAAATACAAGAATTGCCAGGAAAGTTACCACCAAATTGATGATCCAGAAAGGATAAAAATGAATTAGAAAGTAGTTTAAATCTAATTTCGCATCAATTTCTGTCGCCTTCTCAATACGGGGAATTTTTTGCTGAACATCGATGACCAAAACTACAATAGACAGCAAAATCAACATGAAACTAAAAGTTCCAAGGTATTTTTTTACGATATATCCGTCTATTATTTTAAGCATCTTCTCTTAAATATTTTAAAGTCTTTGTCTTAATACAGGAACTACAGAATCTTTCCACTGATAGAAATCTCCTGCTAAGATATGCTCTCTCGCCACTTTCACCAAATCTAAATAAAATGCAAGATTGTGGATGGAAGCAATTTGTTTACCCAAATATTCTTTAGACACAAACAAATGACGCACATACGCTTTTGAATATTCCTGATCTACAAAACTTGTCCCAAATTCGTCTAACGGAGAAAAATCTTTCTTCCATTTTTCGTTTTTCATATTGATGACGCCTTGCCAGGTAAAGAGCATTCCGTTTCTGGCATTTCTTGTCGGCATTACGCAATCCATCATATCGATTCCTAAACCGATCGATTCTAAAATATTCCACGGAGTTCCTACACCCATCAAATATCTTGGTTTGTCTTTAGGCAAAATATCGGTAACCTCATCGGTGATTCTGTACAATTCATCTTCGGGTTCACCTACAGAAAGTCCGCCAATTGCATTTCCTTCCGCTCCTGCTTCAGCAATAACCTCTGCCGAAATTTTTCTTAAATCTGAATACGTAGAACCTTGAACGATTGGGAAGAATCTTTGCTTATAGCCATATAACTCAGGATTTTGCTCATTCCAGTCTATACATCTTTTCAACCAACGATGCGTCATGTCCATCGATTTTTTCACCTGATTATAATGAGCTGGGTAAGCGACACATTCGTCAAATGCCATAAAAATATCAGCTCCGATCTGTCTTTGGATTTCCATAGATTTTTCCGGAGTGAATAAATGAACGCTTCCATCGATATGCGATTTGAATTTCACGCCTTCTTCAGACATTTTTCTTGTTCCGGAGAGTGAAAAAACCTGAAAACCTCCTGAATCGGTAAGAATCGGAAGATCCCAGTTCATAAATTTATGTAAACCTCCTGCAGCTTCCATTACTTCCATTCCGGGACGAAGATAAAGGTGATAGGTATTTCCCAAAATAATCTGAGCTTTGATATCGTCTTTTATTTCTCTCTGATGAACGGTTTTTACGCTTGCAACAGTTCCTACCGGCATAAAGATCGGCGTTTGAACAGTTCCGTGATCGGTATTCAAAACTCCCGCTCTTGCTTTACCTTCTGAGGTTTTCTCTATATTAAAAAAATTCATTCTTATACATTTTTAAATCACCACCATCTTATATTTACTTTTGGATGATGAAAATTTTACTTCATTATCTTCTTTCCAGCTTGGGTGTTGGTAATTCAACATCTTTAACCTGGGTTTCACCTTTTATCTTCTTTTCAGATTTGGGATCTTTATCGATGATAATTTTTTGTGCATTTTCTACAATATCGGTCATTTTCTGCTTCACAATATAATATCGGTAGCTTGCCAGAAAATCTTCAGTTTTCACGTTGTGAGATTTCAGAATAAATCGTGTTCCACTTTCTAAATTTGTTTTCGGGTAAGAAAATATAACCTGATCGTTAATCGCCAAATCTGCAATAATTTCAGACATTTGAGTCTCATCTAACAGATTCTTTGGTTTATCTACATATTCTGTACAAGAAAATGAACACAGTAAAACGAAAACTAAGATTATTTTTTTCATAATCTGTTGATGATTGATTTCCATTTTAAATTTAAAACACCAAAAACCGCTTCATGAATGATTCCGCCATTCATTTTGCTTTCGCCCAAAATCCTATTGGTGAAAATAATAGGAACTTCTACAATTTTAAAACCTTTTTTGAAAGCTCTAAATTTCATTTCAATCTGAAAACCATATCCTTTCAGTTTTACATTATCTAAACCTATCTGCTCCAAAGTTTTTCTTGAAAAACAAACAAAACCAGCAGTGGTATCATGAATTGCAACACCCAATATAAAGCGTACATATTTTGAAGCAAAATAAGAAAGCAAAACTCTTCCCATCGGCCAATTCACAACATTTACTCCTTTAGAATAACGTGAGCCGACCGCCATATCTGCATTTTTACAGGCTTCGAAAAGTTTAGGTAAATCTTTTGGATCATGAGAAAAATCTGCATCCATCTCAAAAATATAATCATACTGATTTTCTATTGCCCACTTAAAACCATGAATATAGGCTTTACCTAACCCATCTTTTATTTTTCTGACAGACAAATGGAGGTGATGTGTAAATTTTTTCTGTAATTCTTTAACGATGTCTGCAGTTCCATCCGGTGATGAATCATCCACAACCAAAATGTGAAAATCATCTTCCAATGCAAAAACAGCGGAAATTATAGCTTCTATATTTTCCTTTTCATTATAGGTTGGAATGATGACGAGTTTTTTCATTTCAGTTTGCAAAGATAGTTTATTTAAGTTTTTTATTTTATACAAAATAATCTATAATTTTGCAAAAAATTTCTTTTGCCATTATTACAAACTTTCAGAAACGAAGTAAGGATACCCGAAAATAACGATTGGGTGGTTTTCATTCTTATCGGTTGTCTTTTCTTATATATTTTCATGATGAATATTGTGGAACGCGAAGCCAATCTGAAAGATTTTCTTCTTCAAAAATATTATGATGCAAGCAACAACCTTCCGAGCTGGATGATTACATCGATTGTAACCATTTTAAGTTTAAGTATTCTTGTTTCACAATATGTTCCCATTATCCCGAAATTTGTTGCCGAATTTCAACCTTTCGGCTATCAGCTTAATAAAATAGGATATACTTTAATCGTTATTTCGCTGTTTTATTTCATCAGAACCACATTAAGTTTTTTATTGTATCAATCGATAGGCGACGGAAAAAAATGGACTATTTTTTATTTTACCTCAGCAAAATTCCACTTTATATTTTCGATTTTGCTTATCATTTTATGTGTAGTTCACTACTATTTCCCTATAGACAGAAATAGAGCATTTATTTATTATTTATGTTTTTTCTGTTTTGTATTCATTTTCAAGGTGTTTTTCTATTTGTTTCACAGAAACAACATCTTACCACAAAAATGGTATTATAAATTTTTGTATATTTGCACCCTCCAAATCGCACCAATTTTAATGCTTTGGAAGTTATTATTTTTTTAATAAAAGTAAATGATGAGAATAAAGTCAATATTGGTTTCTCAACCAGCACCTAGCGAGTCTTCTCCATATTTGGAAATAGCGAAGAAGGAAAAAATAAAAATTGACTTCCGCCCCTTTATCCATGTCGAAGGAGTAGACAACAAAGAACTTAGAACGCAGAAAATAGATCTGACGCAATATACTGGTATTATTTTTACCAGTAAAAATGCGATAGACCACTATTTCAGGCTTGCGGAAGAAATGAGATTCGCCGTTCCAGACACGATGAGATACATCTGTCAGTCTGAAGCAATTGCAAACTACCTTCAGAAGCATATTGTATACAGAAAAAGAAAAATCAGTTTTGGTGAAAAAAACTTTGCCGATCTTTTACCTCTTTTCAAAAAATTCCCATCCGAAAAATATTTATTGCCCTCTTCAGACGTTCTAAGTCCGGATATTGTAAAAACAATGGAAGCTTCTAATGTAGTGTGGACGAGAGCAATCATGTACAGAACAGTTTGCAGCGATTTGACAGATATCAACATTGCAGATTACGATATGTTGATTTTCTTCAGTCCGCAAGGAATTAAATCTCTACAGCAAAACTTCCCTACTTTTAAGCAGGAAGAAACAAAAATTGGGGTTTTCGGACCTACAACTTCCGCTGCAGCAGAAGAAGCCGGGTTACATGTAAATTTAATGGCTCCAACAAAAGAAACTCCTTCAATGACAATGGCATTGGAAAAATTCATTAAAGCACTTCATAAATAGTCTTTAATGATATCTATAAAATCAGCCGTCTTTCCTAGAAAATGGAAGGATGGTTTTTTTTTAATTAAATTTGAACAAGAATTAACATTAGATGGAAGCTCCAAAGGCAAAAAAAATAGAAAAAGTACTTGAAATTCACGGTGACAGAAGAACAGACCCCTATTTCTGGATGAATGAAAGAGAAAATCCTGAAGTCATCAAATATCTTGAAGAAGAAAATGCCTACGCAGACGAAATCATGAAAGATACGGAGCAATTTCAGGAAGAACTTTACGAAGAAATGAAAGCCCGATATAAGAAAGATGACGAATCTTTGCCCTATTTCTTCAATGGCTACTGGTACATCGTACGGTATGAAGAAGGAAAAGAATACCCTATTTTTTGCAGAAAATATAAAACGCTGGAAAACAAAGAAGAAATCGTTCTCGACGTGAATATTCTTGCTGAAGGAGAAGAATTTTTCGAAGTGGCAAATGTTGCAGTGAGCCCGAATAATGAATTGGCTTCTTTTTCTTCTGATAATGTGGGAAGAAGAATTTATACTTTAAATTTTAAAAATTTAAAAACAGGAGAAATTCATTCCGACACAATTGAAAATACAACCGGAAAAGCAGTTTGGGCAAATGATAATGAGCATCTATTCTACATCAGAAAAGATGAAAGTTTAAGAGCGTATAAAGTTTACAGGCATAGATTAGGAACAGATACCTCAGAAGATGTTTTAATTTTTCATGAAGAAGATGAGACTTTTGATGTGAATGTTTTCAAAACGAAATCAATGGAATATATTTTCATGGCGAGTTCTAGTACTATTTCAGATGAGCATCATTTTATTCCTGCAGATGATGTTTTTGCAGACTGGAAAGTGATTCAGCCAAGAATTGACGATCTGGAATACTCTGTGGAACATTATGAAGATGAATTTTATATCATTACCAATGCAGACGACGCTACCAATTTTAAAATTGTAAAAACAAAAATTGCGAATCCAGGAATGGAAAACTGGGTGGATGTCATTCCGCACCGCGAAGAAGTTTTGCTGGAAGGTTTCGAAATTTTCAAAAATTATCTGATTCTTGAAGAAAGAGAGGAAGGTTTACTACAAATAAAAATTATAGACGAAAAAAATAAGGAATCCTATTATTTACCATTTTCAGATCCGACTTACACGGCTTACATCGGAACCAATTTAGAATTTGATACTGAAGTTTTGCGTTACGGCTACACTTCTTTAACGCAGCCAAATGCAACTTACGAATACCATTTAAAAAATAAAACCACAAGACTTTTAAAGCAGCAGGAGGTTTTAGGTGGAAAATTTAATCCTGAAAATTATGTTTCAGAAAGAATCTGGGCAGATTCCAGAGATGGAGAAGTGAAAGTTCCGATCTCATTGGTTTATCACAAAGACACGAAAAAATCGGCAGAAACTCCGGTTCTTGTGTACGGTTACGGAAGTTACGGACATACGGTTGATGCGAGTTTTTCCAACGTGAGATTATCTCTTCTTGACAGAGGATTTATTTATGCGATTGCTCATATTCGTGGTGGAGAATATCTGGGAAGAGAATGGTATGAAGACGGGAAAATGCTTTTTAAGAAAAATACATTCTTCGATTTTATTGACGCCGGAAAACATTTAGTGAAAGAAAATTATACTTCTTCGAAACATCTTTATGCGATGGGTGGAAGTGCAGGTGGATTATTGGTCGGAGCAGTAATGAATTACGAGCCAATTTTATTTAACGGAATTGTAGCGCAGGTTCCTTTTGTGGACGTAGTTTCTACAATGCTGGATGAAACAATTCCTTTAACAACGGGAGAATACGATGAGTGGGGAAATCCGAATGATGAAGAATATTATCGCTACATGAAAGAATACTCACCTTATGATAATATTGAAGCCAAAGATTACCCACATTTATTGATTACAACTGGGTTTCACGATTCTCAGGTACAGTATTGGGAACCTGCGAAATGGACTGCAAAATTAAGAGAATTAAAAACAGACCATAATATTTTAGTTTTCAAAACAGATATGAGTTCGGGACACGGCGGTGCAAGCGGAAGATTTGAATCATTAAAAGAAGATGCTTTGGAATACGCTTTCTTATTGAAAATTGACAAGATGTAGTATTTGAAATTTAATTGAACTTAAAATCTAATGATATGATATTACTGATAATAATGATTTCAATTACTTTCATTTATTACCTCATTCAGAGAGACAGGATCATTAGAAGTGAAAAAAGAGAAATTTTAAAATCAAAACAAGAAGAGAAATTAGCAGAACTTCTCAGAAAAGCAAAGAAAAAAGAAGAATAAAGTAATTTATAAACGAAATGTATTATTCTGAAACTGGATGAATACAACTAATATATTATGACAGAAAGTGAAATTTGGCAAAAAGTAGAACAATTTTTTATTGAAAATTTTGATACCGAAAAAAATGCCCCGATTGAGACCTATTTGTTTCTAATTGGTTTACAGGAACTTGGGAGCGGACAGCAAAAGTATACTAAAGATGACAAACTCAATCTTCTGCATATTGCAGTCTGCAGACTTCTAGAACCTTTCGGATATTATAAATTCTCGCATTATGATGATGATGGTTATCCTCATTTTGAACAGCTGGAAGAACTTCCTGAATTGAAACCGAATGAGCAGCAGCTTTTGATGAAAAAAGCGATTATCCAGTATTTTCAGGATGAAGAATTAATTTGAAAACTAGGCAATTTAGAAAATTGATTAACTATAAAAAATGGAAAGTAGTTGTTACTCTCCATTTTTTTATTTGCCGTTTTAATTTTAAAATTAAATTCACTTTCAAATTTTCAAATTATTAAAAATATTTTCCAGCTGATTTAAGCCTATTTTAAAACCTTCTTCAAAACCCATTTCCAACTGTTTTTTCATGTCATCTTCTGATTGAAAATGTATATTTACAGAAACTTTTGTTCCTTCTTCTACTCCGGTAAAACCAATCAGCCATTGCGTTTGCGGGAAATTTTGGTCAACCTTTCCGTCTTCATCACAAAATGCATCAATTCCGTCAAAACTTCTGTGTTCATTAATTTCTCCGTATTTTAACATTGAAAACATCTTTTCACCTTCCGGTCCTTTCATCGAATACAGCCAAACTCCGTCTTCTTCAAAATTTAAATTTTCGGTTTCGCATTTCCAGGGTTTCGGAGCCCACCATAAATCAAGCAATTCGGGTTTGGTAAAATAGTCCCATACTTTTAGTACTTCTGCGTGAAATACCTTCATCACATACATACTTTTAGAGTCAAAATCTTGGTTAAAAATAATTTCTGAGTTCATAATACTATTAGTTTGAGTTAGTAAATATCACAAGTTTCATTAAGAAATCTATTCTGAATTTATAATAAAATGTTAAAAAGTATCGTTTTAAGAAAAAATATACAATATTCTGGCGCATTTTTTGTTCACTAAGTCTTAAAATGTTTAATTTTAACACTCACAATTTTAATTACCATATGCAATGAATAACAAATTCATCCCGATAATCTCGGTTTTCATGACAATTTCCCTTATCGTATTTGTCACGCTGCAGTTTTATTGGCTTAAAGGTTATTATGTAGCTTTGGAACAGGAATTCTCCAACAAAGTCTATTCCGCTTTAGAAAATACTTCTAAAAATATAGCGGAACTTGAGGTTCAGAAACTTTTCAATGAAAACTACCCAAATTTTCGAGATGATATAAAGGCAAATAAAGACAAACCATCTCTTACAACAATTCAGCAGACTCAAGATTCTGGAACGCAGAAATCGATTGTATACTACCGAAATCTCACAGAAACTGTTAAGCTGCCAATTTCCCGGCAAGGTGATTCTCTGAGACTTACCACAATGTATACTGATGACGCCGCCTATAAAGTAAAAAAAGATACGACTAAAAGAGAAATACTTACTTCGGAATTGAATCAGGATATTAGAAATGGAGATTACAACCTCAAAGAATTTGTTGAAGTATATGGTAATAATTTGCCCATTAATAAAAGAGTTGATCCTGCAATATTAGATTCTGTTATTACCAAAGAGCTGAGAATGAAAGGCATTACTTCTGATTTTGGCTATGGTATTTCAGATAAAAACAATAAACTGACTAATATTGTCAATAAAATTTTTAAAGAGAAAAAAGATACTAATTCTTATTCTTATCCATTATTTACAGATACGAAAGACAGAACTTTATATACTTTGGCATTGGTTTTTCCTAAAAAAGAATATTCTCTGGCGATGAACAACTGGCCAATGCTTTTGGGAACTTTCCTCTCCTTACTGACGATATTGGGGATCTATATTATTTCTATTAATTATATGATGAGGCAGAAAAAGCTTGCTGAAGTAAAAACAGATTTCATCAACAATATGTCGCATGAATTTAAAACGCCTTTAGCAACAATTTCGGTAGCGACAGATTCTTTGGCAAATGATAAAATTGCTACCAATCCTGATAAAGTTAAATATTACTCAAACCTCATCAAACAGGAAAATCTGAGAATGAAAAAGCAGGTGGAAAATGTTCTGAATATGTCTAAATTAGAGCGTAATGAGGTAGAATTATTTTTAAAAGAGACCAATGTAAGAGAATTAATAAAGAAAACAACCGAGTCATTCAACTTGATTGTTCAGCAGCGAAACGGAACATTAATTCAGGAATTCAATGCCACTAAATATAATTTTAAAATTGATGAATTCCATATTTCAAATATGTTGGTAAACCTTTTGGATAACGCCAATAAATATTCTCCTGAAGCCCCTGAAATAAGCATAAAAACCCATAACGAAGGCAATTGGTATGTGCTGGAAATTTCAGATAAAGGAATGGGAATGGAAACTCATAATAAAACCAAGATTTTTGAGAAATTCTTCCGGGAGGAAACCGGAAATATTCATAATGTAAAAGGACAAGGTTTAGGACTTTCTTACGTTAAAAAAATCGTAGAACTTCATAAAGGACAAATCATCGTAGATTCAGAAAAAAATAATGGAAGTAAATTTATCATCAAACTTCCGATGACTTAATCAACATTGTAAACAAATAATAAAATATAAAAGACCTATGAGCAACAGAATATTATTAGTAGAAGACGACCAGAGTTTTGGCGCAGTACTAAAAGATTATCTTACCATAAATAATTTCGAAGTTACCCTTGCCGTAGACGGCGAACAGGGTTTGAAAGAATTTACAGAAAATGAATTCGATATCTGCATTTTCGACGTTATGATGCCTAAAAAAGACGGTTTTTCATTAGCTGAAGATGTAAAAAAGATTGATAAAAATACACCAATCATTTTCTTAACCGCAAGAAACATGAGAGAAGATATTTTGAAAGGGTATCAATTAGGTGCAGATGATTACATTACAAAACCATTTGATACTGAATTGCTTTTATACAAAATTAAAGCAATTCTTCAGAGAAGCTCTACTTTAGAAAATGAAGAGCAGGAACAGTTTAAAATCAGCAATATTTTCTTCGATTCTATGTTGAGACAATTAAGAGTTGGCGATAACGAATACAAGCTTTCACCAAAAGAAAACGAACTTTTAAAATTGCTTTGTCTTCACAGAAATGACTTTATGCCAAGAGATTTAGCATTAAGAAAAATCTGGAAAAAAGAAAATTATTTTACCGCAAGAAGTATGGATGTTTACATTGCGAAACTTCGTAAACTTCTGAAAGACGACGAAGGTCTGGAAATTATCAACGTACACGGAGAAGGTTTCAGACTTTTGGTAAAGAATTAAACGAACGTTAAAATAAATTTAAATTAGCAAAACAATCCAAAATGTTTTGCTAATTTTGTTTTTTATGAAGAGATTTGATATGAAAAATTTACTTTTTGGATTTTTGGCGACTTCTTTCATTGCTGTTTCATGTAATAAAAAAGACGAAAAACCAACCTATATAAAAGACGAAACTTCAACCCAGCAACCAAATGTGGCATATAGTCAGTCGCAAACGACACTCATGGATCAGGCAGGCATAAAATCCAATACTCAGACAGGCTCTACAATGGTTACCGCGCCCGGAATGAATCCTCCACATGGACAACCCGGTCATAAATGCGAAATTCCTGTAGGGCAACCTTTAAATGGTTCTGCTCCTTCAGTACAGTCAGCAACTCAGAATATTCAGGTTAACGGAAATAATACGGTTCAAATCGATCCGAGCTCAATGAAGAAAGGGAATGCAATTCCAATAAAAACAGCTCCCGGAATGAATCCTCCTCATGGAGAACCTGGCCATAGATGTGATATTCCTGTCGGACAACCTTTAAGCAGCAAACCTGCTCAAGCTATTCAATCAACTGCTGTACAGACTTCACAGCCAGTTCCCGTTTCTCAGCCTGCAGTTGCCAATACAGGACCGAAACCAAAACTTAATCCTGCTCACGGAGAACCATGGCATGACTGCGCTAAACAGGTTGGTGCGCCGTTGTAGATGTTAAATGTATTATGTTCTTTCTAGGATCAGCAATTCATGTTATTCTTTGGCTATTTTATAAAAGTCTTAGAACACTAAAAGTTTATCTTGTAAGTTTTTTGATAGCCTCTTTATTAGCCTTGTATGCAATTTTGCATATTGATAGAATTGAATCAAAATCAACAGAAAAAGATTATTGGCTATTTTTACCAATTTTATTTTTAGCTAATTTTGGATTGTTAAGAACACTTTTTTTAATTATTTTTGGCAATGAGCCATTGATGACCGGTTATAGACAGTCAAGTTGGGAGCAAGGAGAATATAGACGATTACATTTTGGTGATGCATTTTTTACAATTTCAACATTAGCCATACCTTGGTTAACAATTATTTTTTTATCATATTTAAAAATACTAAACTAAATATTTTCTTTAACTTTGCACCTGTGAAACCAATACAGCTTTTATTAATTATCTTTTGCCTGGGAATTTTTCTGATTCCTAAAGATAATTTTTACGCTCAGGCTTCACAGGAAAACTGTTGTAAAACAGAATCTAAAACAAAATATTGCTGCGACAAAAATCAAAACAATCATCACGGTTCTGAAAACAGCAAACAAGACCATAAATCCTGTACCGATAACTGCTGCTCTACTTGTGCAGTATGTTTTAGTTTTATTGAAAACAATTTCGACAAAAATACCTTTTGGGAGTTTTCTACTTTTAAAACTTTCTCAAAAATTCAGGTACAATATTCTAACCCTTATATTTCAAACGGTTTAAAAGAAATCTGGCAACCGCCAAAATTAGGTTAATTAAAAAATGGAACGATGTCCCGGTTTACCAATCTATCAATAGATTGTTACACTATTACATTGTTAAACTGTTATATTAATTAAATTAATCTAAATTTTAAACAAATGAAATTATATATTACCAAGTTAATTCTTGGAGCATTATTCTTATTATCAACATTCGCATCCGCTCAAAATATTTCTAAAAACCAGTTTCAGGTAAAAGGAAACTGTGAGATGTGCAAAGAAAGAATCGAAACCACCGCCATAAAAGCAGGTGCAAAATCTGCAAGATATTCCATCGATTCTCAAACGCTGACTTTAGAAACCGAAGAAAATATTTCTCCAGAAAACATCCTGAAAAAAGTCGCAGAAGCCGGTCATGATAACGAAAAATTCAAAGCATCTGCCGAAACTTATGAAAAACTTCCCGCATGTTGTCATTATGCAAGAGACCTGCAACCCACAACAGCAACTGAAAAACATGAGAATCATTCAAAAAACGAGAATGAATTTTATGTAAAAGGAAACTGCGGTTCTTGCAAAGCACGTATTGAAAAGGCGGCAACAGATTCCGGAGCAGATTTCGCAGAATGGGATACAGAAAAACAAACCGTAATTTTAAAATTTGATCCTGCAAAAACTTCAGCAGATAAGATTTTAAAGAAAATTGCGGATGTTGGTCACGACAATGAAAAATTCAGAGCTCCCGATTCTGTTTATAAAAACCTTCCCGACTGCTGCCTCTATGACAGAGAAATTTCGTTGGGCGAAAAAAATACGAAAGTTCATTTTGAAGAAGGAGAAAAAGATGATGACAAAGATCCGGAAGATCACTCAAAACACGGAAATTTAGAAAAAAATATTGAGCAAATCAATATTTTAGGTTCAAAAGCCTCCACTTCGATCAGTAAAAAAGAAGCCGGATTGGTTTTTAATATTGATAAAAAAGAATTGCTGAAAGCTGCCTGCTGCAATTTATCTGAAAGTTTCGAAACCAACGCAACAGTTGATGTTTCTTTCAGCAACGCCGTTACAGGAACCAAACAGCTTAAAATGCTTGGTTTAGACCAAAAATACACAAGTTTAACAAGAGAATTATTACCCGAAATCAGAGGTTTGGCTTCTGCATATGGTTTAAATTTTATTCCCGGAAGATGGATTGAAAGTATTCAGTTGACCAAAGGCGGAAGTACGGTGACCAACGGTTATGAAAGTATTACCGGACAAATCAATACAGAATTTCTGAAAAATGCAGAAAAGCCTGAAACTTCATTAAATCTTTTCGCAGATTTCAACGGAAGAGCCGAAGCCAATATTACAAGTGTTTCAAAAATTGACGACAAATGGTCTCAAACGTTTCTTCTTCACGGAAACGGAACTTTTGGTAACACCGACATGAATGATGACGGATTTCTTGATCGCCCGAAAGGAACTCAGCTCAATACAGCTTATTTATTGAATTACAATGATTTAGAAAAGTCAGGTTTTGGTTCGCATTTCGGAATTAATTTCATTAAAGACGAAAGAACTGCCGGACAAATCGGGTTCGACAAGAAAATTTCTCAGGATAAACAACCGCTTTACGGAGTCGGGATTGACATTTCAAGATTTCAGGTTTGGAATAAAACAGGTTATGTTTTCAAAGGTAAACCTTATCAAAGTTTAGGCTGGATGAATCAATACACCTTTCATCAGCAGGACAGCTTTTTTGGTTTAAGAAACTATTCAGGAAAACAACAAACGTATTATTCAAATTTGGTTTTCGAAAGTATTTTAGGAAATACCAATCACAAATACAAAGCCGGAGCGAGTTTTATGTATGATGGTTATGATGAAACTTATTTAACCAATCATTTTAAGCGTAACGAAATCGTTCCCGGAATTTTTGCCGAATATACTTTAACAGGCTTAAAATATACTTTGGTTGCCGGAGCAAGAGCAGATTTTCATAATTTGGCAGGAACGCAGTTTACACCCAGACTGAATTTTAAATATGATTTTACACCGCAAACAATTTTGAGACTTTCTGCGGGAAGAGGTTTCAGAACAGCGAATGTTTTTGCGGAAAATCAGCAATATTTTGCCTCGAACAGAAATATCCAGATTCTGCAGAATGGTGGAGACATTTATGGTTTGAAACCGGAAATTGCCTGGAATTACGGAGCAAGTTTACAGCAGGAATTTAAACTTTTCGGAAGAAAATCTACAATTATGGCAGATTTTTTCAGAACAGATTTCCAGGATCAGGTTTTGGTAGATTTAGATCGTTCACCTCAACAGTTAACTTTCTATAATTTAGACGGAAAGTCTTTCGCCAACTCTTTTCAGACCCAGTTTGATTTTACACCTTTCAAAAATTTTGATGTGAGATTGGCTTATAAATATTACGATGTTCAGGCTGATTATCTGGATGGAAGAAGGGAAGTTCCATTTATGGCGAAACACAGAGGTTTTGTAAATTTAGCCTACTCCACCAACAAAAATAATGTCGGTGGATTCTGGAGTTTTGATACGACGATGAACGTAGTTGGCAAACAAAGACTTCCCAACACCTTCACAAATCCTGCAGAATTTCAGTTACCGATGTATTCTGAGTCTTATGCGGTCTTAAATGCACAGATTTCAAGAAATTTCAACAAAAAACTTAGAGGTTATTTAGGCGGAGAAAACCTTACTTCTTATTATCAGAAAAATGCAATTGTGGATTTTAGAAATCCTTTTGGAAATTATTTTGATGGCGGAATGGTGTATGCCCCGATTATGAAAGCTAATTTTTATGTTGGTCTGGATGTAACTTTTTAAGATTGAGGCTGAAACTTAGGCTAAGATAAAAGCTAAAGAAGTAATTTGATTAATTTCAAATTACTTCATCATCAAATTTTCAAATTAAAAAAGGCATGATTTTCAATAATTTAATGATCATGAAATCAGCTCTTTTTTGTATCTTTAAGTTTAAATTTAAACATCAACAATTTTAATATGAAACGTAACGCAACAGCCGTTTGGAACGGTACCGTAAAAGAAGGTAAAGGCCACATCACCACTCAAAGTACAACTTTAAATCAGACTCAGTATTCTTTCAGCAGCCGTTTTGAAGAAGGCGTAGGAACCAATCCTGAAGAATTATTGGCAGCAGCTCACGCAGGATGTTTTACCATGAAACTGAGCGCAGAACTAACTCAGGCTGGTTTTACACCGGATGAATTAACTACAAAATCGGTCATCACTTTAGACCCAAGTGTAGGAAAAATTACAAAATCTGAGTTGACTTTAACGGCAAAAGTTCCGGGAATTTCGGAAGAGGATTTTCAAAAATATGCTAAAATCGCAGAAGAAGGTTGCCCTGTAAGTGCGGCTTTCAATTTTGAAATCACTTTGACTGCTACTTTGGCTAATTAGATAATTTAAACCATTAAGATTTAATTTAAGAAGTTAAGAATATTAAGTTCTTTTATCGTTAATAAATTTAATGAACCAATTTTAATCAATAGGAACGGGCTTTAGCCCGTTTTTCTTGTATAAGAATACGATTGGTTTTAATTCAAAGTTGCAATTTTAAAACTTAATTGATTTCGCATTTCAATTTAATGACAAATAAAAATATACCGATTGGTATATTTTATATATCTTTGTTTCAGAATTTGATGAAATGTCAAAAGCGGAAAAGACAAGACAATTTATTATCGAAAAAACAGCAACTTTGTTTAATACCAAAGGCTATATTTCTACGTCTTTATCTGACATTACTGAAGCAACCGGTTTAACGAAAGGAAGCATCTACGGAAATTTTGAAAATAAAGATCAGGTTGCTATTGAAGTTTACAAATATAATTCAGGAATTCTAAAAAAGAATTTGTCTAAATCATTCAGTGAAGAATTTCCTACCATGTCGGATAAGCTGTATGCTTTTATTTCTTTCTACAGAAAAAACTGGCAATTTGTTTCCGAAAGTGGAGGTTGCCCAATGATGAATGCTGCAACAGAATCTGATGACACTTTCCCGGAATTAAAAAAACAGGTAAAATTATCTTTCGAAGACTGGACGAAAACAATCTCAGAAATCATTAAATCCGGACAAAAAAATAACGAGTTTAAAAAAGAAATAAACTCCGAAGAATATGCTTCACTTTTTATTATTCTTATTGAGGGTGGAATTTTATTGTCTAAAACAATGGGTGATGAAAAATATTTAAACCTTGCTTTAGACCGAATTACCGAACTTATTAATAAAGAAATCAAACAAATATCTCATAATCACTATGGATAAATTACAAATGCTCAAAACTTTTATCGGAAAAGAATTTACCGAATCGCCTTCTCCTTTTATGAAATGGCTAAATCCGGTTGTAATTTCGGCAGAAGAAGGCCAGATTGAATTTCAATATACCGTAAGAGAAGAGTGGCTGAATCCGATGGGAAATCTTCATGGCGGAGTTACGGCAGCAATTATTGATGATGTTATTGGTGCTACAATGTTTTCTTTAAACGAAAAAACCTTCATAGTAACCGTAAATAATAGCATCGATTATTTTTCAACTGCAAAAGAAAATGATAATATTGTAGCGGAAACGAAAATTATCAAAAGAGGAAAGCAATTTGTAAACGCACAGTGCGAAATCTGGAACGCAGATAAAACAAGACTTATTGCAAGAGGAACTTCCAATTTATTTAAAATTAATAACTAGTATAAATCATTTCTTTCAAAAAATTTATAAGAATTTTTGTTATTCAGTGATCAATACATTCAACATCAATATATGAAAAGAGTTGTCATTACAGGATTGGGCGCAGTAACGCCTTTGGGAAACAATGTCGAAGAATTCTGGCAAAACAGCATCAACGGAGTAAGCGGAGCCAACAAAATCACTCATTTTAATACCGAAAAATTTAAACTGAATTTCGCTTGTGAGGTTAAGAACTTTGACCCTAAAGTTTATTTAAGTCACAATGAAATAAAGAGAAGCGATTTGTTTTCTCAATATGCAATGTATTCATCCGCAGAAGCTTTACAGGATTCAGGATTGGAGCTTGATAAAATGGATCCTTTTGATACAGGGGTAATCTGGGGAACCGGACAAGGCGGAATGTGGACTTTCGAAAGTGAAGTGATGAATTTTGCAGCAAACGACGAAAACCCAAGATTTAATCCGTTTTTCGTTCCAAAATTTATCGCAAACATGGCTTCAGGAATGATTTCTATGAAGTTTGGACTTCAGGGAATTAATTACACAACGGTTTCAGCTTGTGCAACAGGAAATACAGCATTGATGGACGCTTTCAACTACATTCGTCTGGGAAAAGCAAAAGTAATTGTTAGTGGCGGATCAGAAGCTGCAATTACACCGGCTTCCGTTGGAGGATTTTCTGTAATGAAAGCAATGTCTACAAGAAACGATGATTTTGCAACGGCAAGCAGACCTTATGATGCAGACCGAGACGGTTTTGTGATGGGTGAAGGAGCCGGAGCTTTGGTTTTGGAAGAATACGAGCACGCAAAAGCTCGAGGTGCGAAAATTTACGCAGAATTAGCCGGGGCAGCAATGACAGCGGATGCATATCATATGACTGCACCGCATCCAGACGGAGTTGGAGCGATTAAAGCAATGCAATTGGCATTACATGAAGCAGGAGCAAACGTAGAAGACATCGATTATATTAATCCACATGCAACATCTACTCCACTTGGAGATTTGGTCGAACTGAAAGGCATCAGCAAATTATTTAAAGGAAGTAAAAACCTTGATCTAAGTGCTACAAAATCAATGACAGGTCATTTATTAGGAGCAGCGGGAGCAGCAGAAGCCATACTTTCTATTAAAGCCATTGAAAAAGGAATCATTCCCCCTACGATCAATCTTCACAATATTGACGAAAATATTCCGAAAGATGTGAATATTATTTTTGGAGAAGCAAAAGAGAAAAATATCAATTTTGCTTTAAGTAATGCTTTTGGATTTGGAGGGCATAATGCTACTTTGGTATTTAAGAAGTTTTCTTAAATTTTAATCTCACGCAGATTTAGTTTAAAATAAAAAAGCAGTCATATAAATTTTGACTGCTTTTGTTTTATGCTTCTCTTAACCATTCCGACGATGAAAGATAATTCTGATCGGGGTAGTAAATGAAAAGACAATTTTTTCCTTTTATGGTATTGATAATCGGTTCTGTTAAAGCTCTCGGAATTGCCGGGCAACCCCAACTTCTTCCGATTCTTTTGTGAGCTGCAGCAAACTCTTCACTTACATAATCTGCGCCATGCATCACTACTGCTCTTTTGTAAGCTGCATCGTTAAAGCCTTTATCCATTCCCAAAAGTTTTAAAGAGTATCCGTTATCACCATTATAAGTAGATTCTGTTATATAAAAACCCATGCTGCTTTGCAGTGAGCTTTCAATATTAGAAAAGTTAGTAGCAAACTCTTCACCTGTATTTTTTCCGTGAGCAACTAAAGAATTGAACAATACTTTTTTCTCATTCATGTCGATTACCCAAAGTCTTTTTGTATTGGATGATATTGAGAAATCACAAACCGTTAATAAATGTGCGCTTTCATCTAATTTTCCAGCTTTTTTAAGATTATTAAAACCTAAAATTGCTTTAGAAAAAACATCAAAATTTAGTTTGTGATCATTTTCGAAAAGTATGGAATTGTAAAGTTCTTCTGAAGAACTCATTTCTTTGGTATCTTTTTTGAATGTATTTGTAGCAACGGTTTTTGTATTATCTAAGTAAACTTCTTTTTTCAAATTGGAATTTTCACCCGAAAAATAAAAAGAAGTGGTTACCATGTAAACAATGCCCAAAAGGCTATAAAATCCCTTCATAAATATTATGTTAAATTAATATTGCGGATACAAATTTATAAAATCATAATTATCAATAAGTTAAATCTAAAAAATTTAACTCAATTTAAGAAACTTTAACTCGGTTTCATCGAATTAGTTATTATATAGCTATAGACAATTTCTATTTATAAGAGATAGTTTCCACATTCTTTGTAGATGCAATAAATTAGTTTTTAAAATTTTTATCTCTCTCTGTAAATATCTCAACACATCGAAAATAAATTAGCATAAACAAAGCGAAGGCTGATTTTAGTTATAAATGAATACAGATATTCATATTTCTTTTATACATTCAAGACTCCTTTTCAGAATCTGGAACAAATTCCAAACTAATAGAGTTCATGCAATATCTAGTCCCTGTTGGAGCAGGTCCGTCGTTGAAAACGTGACCCAAGTGAGAATCACAGCGTTTACAGACTACCTCAATTCTTTCCATTCCGTGAGAAGAATCACGGTTATATTTCACTCCGTTTTTATCGGCTTCAAAAAAACTTGGCCAACCACAGCTGCTGGTAAATTTTTGGTTAGAACGGAAAAGATGATTTCCACAAACCGCACAATAGTACTCTCCCAGTTCATCATATTCATTATATTTTCCGGTAAAAGGCCTTTCAGTTGCAGCTTCCCTCGCAATCGCATATAAGTCGGGTGAAAGAATTTTAAACCATTCATCATTTGAAACATTTAGTTTCACAGTTTCAGTTCTGGAATAATATGGATTATTTTTTGCTTCGTTGTGCATAAGATTTTGTTTGAAATAGATTAGCAATTATTTAACCATAAAGACAAAAGATTTTTTCTTTTATTAAAGTTTAAAATATAAAACTTAAATTTTTAAGTAAATCTTTTGTAGCTTTTGTGGTAAAAAATCACAACCAAATTTACTAAATTTGAGAATATGAATGACGAAGACAAAAAAAAACAGCTTAGAAAATATAAAGCATTCGCCACAGGGCTTTTTGTTTTAATGGCTATAATTTTTATCATAACTACTATTCTTCAAAAAACTCACGAATCGCACTGGATAGGCTATGTTCGTGCATTTTCAGAAGCTGCGATGGTCGGAGCTTTGGCAGATTGGTTTGCAGTGACTGCGCTTTTTCGCCATCCACTAGGTTTGCCTATTCCACATACCAATCTGATTGAAAACAGTAAGCAAAAACTGGGTGATAATCTTGGGAATTTTGTGGTTTCTAATTTTCTTTCGCCCGAAAATATCCGTCCTTACATCCAGAAGCTTAAAATTTCCGGGTTTGCGGGAGAATGGCTTGGAAAGGAGAAAAACAAAGAGGTTTTAATTAAAAACTTATCAGATATCATTTTAGATATTTTAAATAAGCTGGATGATTCTGAAGTAAGCTACTTCATCAGCAAAAAGGTTTCTGAAATGACTGATAATATTAAGCTGAATACCATTCTCGGGAACGGAATTAATTATCTTTTAGATAAAAATGATCATCAAAAAATTATTACCAATCTTTCAAAACAGATCAAAGATTATATTGTAGAAAATGATGAAATGATTCAGGAAAGAGTAAAAAAAGGCAGTTATACTTTTATTCCGTCATTTGTTGATCAAAAAATTGCTGATAAAATTTCAAGCGGATTAGCCGATTTTTTTAAAGAAGTGGAAGAAAATCCAACCCATGAAATTCGGGATTTAATTACCCGAAAAATCTATGAGTTTTCAAATGATTTGAAAGAAGACCCGAAATGGAATGATGAATTTAAAACCATTAAAAATAACCTATTAAATAACGATAAATTAACAGAATATTCAACTGACATTTGGATTTCTATTAAGAAAACGTTGACTGAAGAACTTCATTATGAAGATTCAACTTTAAAAAATTACCTTTCGAAAAACCTCAACGAATTTTCTCAAAATTTAAAAAGCGATGAAAAACTTCAGAATAAAATTGATAACTGGGTAAGAGTGACTGCTTACAAATATATTTTACGAAATACACATCAGGCTTCCACTTTAATCAGCTCAACTGTCGGAAACTGGCAAGGCAAAGAGTTAAGCCAAAAAATGGAGCTGGAAGTTGGAAAAGATTTACAATTTATCCGCGTCAACGGAACTTTGGTTGGTGGATTGGTGGGTTTGATTATTTATACGATTTCACATTTTTTTCTCTGAAACTCAAGCAGATTGAGCAAATTTAGCAGATTAAAAAATTTAAATTCTGCTTTATCCACTAAATCAACGAGACAAAATAGGCAAAACCTCATCGGTCCTGCTTTCAAATTTTAAAACTTATCTCGCAATTCTACCCGCTCTCGTCAAAATTTCCTGATTAATATCGTTGATTAATTGCGGCCCTTCATAAATAAATCCTGTGTAAAGCTGAACCAAAGTTGCTCCTGCATCCAGTTTTTCAATCGCATCTTTTGCAGAATGAATTCCTCCAACGCCGATGATCGGGAACGCACGATTGCTTTTATCAGAAAGATATTTAATCATTTTTGTACTTCGTTCACGAATTGGTTTTCCGCTTAAACCACCGTTTCCTATTTGTTTTAAAACTTCTGGAGACGTTTTCAAACCTTCTCTGTTGACAGATGTGTTTGAAACGACAATACCGTCGATTTTTGTATCTGAAATAAGCTCAATAATCTCATCAAGCTGTTGATTATTCAAATCGGGGGCGATTTTAAGTAAAATTGGTTTGGGATTTACTTTAGTCTGATTAATTTCTTTTACAGCTGTAATCAATTCTCTCAGATATTCTACATCTTCCAGTTTTGCGTGACTTCCCACATTCGGGCAGCTTACATTTAAAACAAAATAATCTACGTAAGGATGAAGTCCTTCAAAACAGGCTAAATAATCCTGAGTATAATTTTCAGGTGTTGTATTGGTGTTTTTTCCGATGTTTCCACCGACGATAATTTTTCCTTTGTTGCCTTTTAATTTTTTAATCGCCGCTTCCAGACCGTCGTTATTAAAACCCATTCTGTTGATAATTCCGCCATCTTCGATGAGACGAAACAGTCTTTTCTTAGCATTTCCGGCCTGAGCTTTTGGTGTCACCGTTCCGATCTCTACAAATCCGAAACCTAAATCGCCTAATTCGTTGAATAAAACCGCATTTTTGTCAAAACCAGCTGCTAAACCAACGGGATTTTTAAACTTTAAACCAAAAACTTCTCTTTCAAGACGTTTGTCAACAATAGGTTTTGGAAAGAATAATTTGGTTAGAAATCCGAAATTTTTGAGCATTGAAAAAGTAAAGTGATGTACTTCTTCAGGATCAAATTTGAAAAGAATCGGGCGAATGAGCGATTTGTACATTGGAAAAAAGTTTTACAAAAATACTCATTTTAAAATTAACGATTGGTTGATGTATGATATTTAATAGAAAAATGTATTATAAATACTGTCTATATTTTAGCATTATGAGTCATCCTTCCGTAGGAATCTAAGTTCGAATATTTTGTCTGATTTCTAATACTATGCTTAGATCCTTTCAGGATGACAAAGTGTATGGTAATGAAATGTGAAAAATTAAGAATAAGCACTCAAATCAAATTTCAAAATATCCCCAACTCTTTTAAATTCATCGTCTATAGTAGCATTGACCATAATTATCTCGTTGGAAATGGGATGATTAAATGTCAATTGGTGAGCGTGAAGCGTCATTTTTGTCATACCAAAAGTTTCAAGCCATAGTTTGTTTTGTTTGTTGCAACCGTGTTTCCGGCAGCCTAAAATCGGATGTAGAATATGTTTGAAATGCTTTCTCAACTGATGAAATCGACCTGTTTCAGGAATGGCTTCAACTAAACAATACCTGGAAGTTTTGTGTTTTAAAAATGGTAAATCTATTTCGGAGGTCTGCAAACGACGATAATATGTCACCGCATTCTGTTTGACTTCATTTTCATTAACCAAATCGTAATCGATAGTTTCGTCTTCTTTCGCCCAACCCCGGAGAATGGCAATGTATTTCTTATCGACCTTTTTTTCTTCAAACTGAGTACTCATTATTCTCAGCGTATCTTTATCTAAAGTAAAGAGCAAAACGCCAGAAGTTTTACGGTCTAATCGATGTACCGGATAAACTTTCTGCCCGATCTGCTTCCTCAATTCCTGAATAGCATAAGTATCAGCTTCTCCTGAATAAAAAGATTTGTGTACCAACAATCCGCTGGGTTTGTTGATGGCAATCAAATGTTTGTCCTGATAAAGAATTTCTAACATGAGGCAAAAGTAGAAAATTTTGAGTAAAATTTTAAAACCTTCAAGGTTTTCAAAACCTTGAAGGTTTATTGTTGTAAACATACTTTTTTAATATAACAAGCAGGTTTCCGGCTTCTAATCATTTCAAAGTTAAAAACTTCCATCTTCCATCTTCCTTACTTCCTGCTTTTTCACTATTTTTGCAAGCAAGACGAAAAATTTATGGCAAAGCAAGAAGATGTTTTCAAGAAAGTGATTTCTCACGCTAAAGAATATGGTTTTATTTTCCCATCGAGTGAGATTTATGATGGTTTATCCGCTGTTTATGACTACGGACAGAATGGTGCAGAACTGAAAAATAATATCAAACAATATTGGTGGAAGGCAATGGTACAGCTTAACGAAAATATTGTGGGTATTGATTCGGCAATTCTGATGCACCCAACTACTTGGAAAGCTTCGGGCCACGTTGATGCCTTTAATGATCCTTTGATTGATAATAAAGATTCTAAGAAACGCTTCAGAGCAGATGTTTTGGTGGAAGATTACTGTGCCAAAATTGAAGATAAGGAGAACAAAGAAACTGAAAAAGCGGCAAAAAGATTCGGTGAGTCTTTTGATAAAGCTCAATTTGAAGCGACGAATCCTAAAATTTTAGAATACAGAGCCAAAAGAGAACAAATTCTTTCAAGACTGGCAAAATCTTTAGAAAATGAAGATCTTGCTGATGTAAAAGCTTTGATTGAAGAACTGGAAATTGCTGATCCTGATACCGGTTCTAAAAACTGGACGGAAGTAAGACAGTTCAACCTGATGTTCGGAACTAAATTGGGTGCTTCTGCAGATTCTGCAATAGATCTTTATTTAAGACCGGAAACTGCTCAGGGAATTTTTGTTAACTTTTTGAATGTTCAGAAAACTTCGCGTCACAGACTTCCTTTTGGTATTGCACAAATCGGTAAAGCATTTAGAAATGAGATCGTTGCAAGACAGTTTATTTTCAGAATGCGTGAATTCGAACAAATGGAAATGCAATTCTTTGTTGCTCCGGGAACAGAACTGGAGTTTTACGAACAATGGAAGCAAAAGCGTCTTAACTGGCATTTGGCTTTAGGTTTGGGTGATGAAAATTACAGATTCCATGATCATGAAAAGTTGGCGCATTATGCAAATGCTGCAGCCGATATTGAATTTAATTTCCCGTTTGGATTTAAAGAACTGGAAGGTATTCACTCCAGAACAGATTTCGACTTGAAAGCTCACGAGAAATTCTCCGGAAGAAAATTACAGTTTTTCGATCCTGAAAGAAATGAAAATTATGTTCCTTACGTTGTGGAAACTTCGGTTGGTTTAGACAGATTATTCCTTTCCTTATTTTCTCATTGCCTGAGAGACGAAATTCTGGAAGACGGTTCTGAGAGAACAGTTTTATCGCTTCCACCAGCTTTGGCTCCGGTAAAAGCAGCCATTCTTCCATTGATGAAGAAAGATGGTTTGGCAGAATATGCTGAAAACATTTTCAATGATTTGAAATATGATTTCAACTTATTTTACGAAGAAAAAGATGCAATCGGAAAACGTTACAGAAGACAGGATGCGATCGGAACACCTTACTGTATCACCATCGATCACGATTCTCTAACAGATCATACGGTAACAATCAGAGACAGAGATACAATGGCTCAGGAAAGAGTTCCCGTTTCCGATTTGAGACGAATTATCGATGAAAAAACAAATTTCAGAAATTTACTCTCTAAAATATAATTAATAAGCCCTGATTTTTTCAGGGCTTTTTTGATGCTTGGTTTTAAAATTATTCTAAATTTGTTGAAGACCAAATTCTTATGATTATTCTTTTTTACATCACTCTATTTCTGGTAATCACCGTAATTTTATTCTATATCTTCGGATACGCTTACCTTTTCAACGGAATTTCTAAAACCTATCTGCGTGGGAAATTGAGTGCCAATATCGATGATGGAAAATTGTTTACAAGCAATATCATTCATACAACTAAACCTGTTCTTTGGGATGAAGACCCTGATTATAATAAAAAAGATTTACCAAAAAACATTGTTGATGATTTAATTCATTCCAATACGGCTTCATTTCTGGTAATAAAAGATGGAAAACTATTGCACGAACAATACTGGAACGGCTATAGCGAGCTTTCAAAAACAAACTCGTTTTCAATGGCAAAAGCAGTAACCGTAATGCTTTTAGGGAAAGCTTTGGAAGAGGGAAAAATTAAAAACATTGACGATAAGTTCTCTGAATTGTACGAAGAGTTTAAAAATAAACCTTTCGGAAAAGATTTAACTTTAAAACATCTTGCTCAAATGGAATCGGGTTTAAATTGGGACGAAAATTATAAAAATCCTTTTCTTCCAAATGCTCGAGCGTACTATGGAAAAAACCTGATGAAAGCTACATTTTCGAGGCCATTTAAAGAAAAACCGGGCGAAAGATTTGAATATCAAAGCGGCTCTACTCAACTGTTGGGATTTGCTGTAAAAAAAGCAGTTCATCAATCTCTATCAGGTTATTTATCTGAAAAATTCTGGATTCCGATGGGAATGGAACAAAATGCAGAATGGAGTGTCGACGAAAACGGAATGGAAAAAACCTATTGCTGTATTCACTCCAATTCAAGAGATTTTGCAAAACTCGGACAGCTCTTTCTGGATGACGGAAAAGTGGGAGACGAACAAGTCTTAAACTCAGATTTCATTGAAAAAATGCGAACTCCAACCGAAAAATCCGCAGAAATTTACGGAATGGGACTTTGGATTAATCATGATAATCCTATCAAACATTATTATTTTCTCGGACTTCAGGGACAATATATCATTATGATTCCTGAGCATAAAATGGTTATTGTAAGAACCGGAAGCTACAATAATCTTCCAAAAACAGACCGGGGAAGACCAGATCAGGTGAAATTTTTGGTGAATGAGACGGTGAAATTATTTGCCTGAGGTTTAAGCTAAGATTAAAATGAAAATACTTTGAATCAATAAGTTTAACAAAGTAATGATGATAAAGAGAAATAATGATTTTTAAATATTTCTCTAAAACCGTAAACTAAATCTTTAGTGGAATCTGAAATTAGCTTCAGGAAACGTATTATTTTTTAGAAAAGCCTCATATTCAGGTGACATTTGCGCACGTCCCCAAGTATTTTCTCCGCTCATGCTTCCGAGACGTACTTTATCTTTTCCGTATTTTTTATTCATTGCATCCATCGCTTTCATAACCGGTAAGTGCTGATTTTGAATATCTTCTTCAAACAGATTAATCAGTCTTTGATCTTCAGGAACAAAATCATTGACAATAACTCCTGCTTTTTTATAATGAAAACCTTCCTCAAAAATAGATTCAAACAAATCATTCACCACTCTTCCAATAAGAATTGATGAGTTTGTAGGATTTGGCAGAACAAGCGTTTTGGAGTTTTTATATTCCGGTAAATCTTTTCTAAATCGATTGGTCTGCACAAAAACAGTTATCATTTTACAACATGTATTTTGTTTTCTCAGTCTTTCGGAGCAGTACATTCCAAAAGTTTCTACCCGTTCACGAACCTCATCTTTTTTAGTAAGCATTTGCATAAAACTTCTCGTAACTGCAATAGATTTTTTAGGGGAAGGTGTATCTAACTCCAATTGGCGAATACCTTTTAATTCATTAATCATTCTTACACCGTGAATTCCCATCACTTTCCGAACCCACATTTCTGGTTTTTGCAGTAAATCCCATGCTTTATGAACGCCGTTATCGTGCATTTTTGCAGCAAGTCGTCTTCCGATTCCCCAAACATCTCCTATGTTGAGCCATTTTAAAGCTTTTTCAATTTTTTCGGGAGTATCTAAAGCAAAAACACCGTTAAATCTTTCGGGGTCTTTTTTTACAATTCTGTTTGCAATTTTGCATAGCGTCTTCGTGGGCGCAATTCCGATACTTACCGGAATATTGGCTTTGGATTTAATTTCTTCTTTAAGCTTAATGCAATAATCAAAAATATTTACATATTTAAAGCTTGTTAAATCTAAAAAAAGTTCATCAATGCTGTAAACTTCATAATCTTTTTCTCCCACATAAGATTTTGAAATTCTGATAACCTCCTGGCTTTTAAAATTATACAATTCAAATTTCGCCGAGAAGCTTTTTACATGATGCTTTTTAAATAATTCTTTATACTTAAAAGCAGGAGCCGCCATTGGAATTCCTAAGTCTTTCGCTTCTTTACTTCTCGACACCACACAACCATCGTTGTTGGAAAGCACAACAACAGGCTGATTTTCAAGTTTCGGGTCGAGCGTTCTCTCACACGAAACAAAGAAATTATTGCAATCGACTAAAGCATACATAATGTAAAAAATAGCTGTTTGAAAGTACAAATCTATAACTTTTAAAATATAAACTATATTAAATTAAAATTTTAACACGGAGTTTATTTTACTGATATACAATATTTTAAATCAGTAAAAACACGTCACGTTTTGTCGTAATAATCTATTAATCGGTGTTTGCAGAACATTTTATTTCATATTAAAAAAAATGATATTTTTTTATTCTCAACACGTCAAGTTTTGTCGTATCTCAAAGCTATATTTGTTTTATAAAAATTTATAATTATGGACAAAGTAACACTGCAAAGAATTGAAAAATTACATCCTTTTGTAAGAGAAGAAGTAAAGCAGATTATAAAAGAATGCGATGAAGCATTAACCGGAAAAGCCAAAATCAGAATTACTCAGGGGTTGCGAAGTTTTGAGGAGCAGGAAAAACTTTATGCGATCGGAAAAATTACGTCAGGAAAAAAAGTGACGAACGCAAAAGCCGGACAAAGCATTCACAATTATGGTTTGGCGGTCGATATGTGTTTAATTATTGACGGAAAAACTGCAAGTTGGGACACTGCCAAAGACTGGGATAATGATGGGGTAGCCGACTGGTATGAATGTGTAAAAATTTTCGCAAAATATGGTTGGGATTGGGGTGGAAACTGGAAATCATTTAAAGATCTTCCCCACTTCGAAAAGAAAAATTTTCCATCTAAAAAAGGTCTGGTGAAAACGAGTTGGAGAGCACTTTCTAAGCTGAAAAGGGATGAGGATGGATATGTGGTTTTTTAAAAAAAATTAACTAAAATAATTTAACACGTCAAGTTCTGTCGCTTCCCGCTCCTATCTTTACTCTACCAAAATAAAGGTAGAAAAATGAAAAAAACAACCCTACTTTCTTTAGACGGAGGCGGAATAAGAGGTATTATTACCTGTATTATTTTACGCTACATAGAAGAGCAACTGCAGATTCATGATAAACCGAGCGCAAAACTGGGAGATTATTTTGATCTGGTTGCAGGAAGCAGCACAGGAGCACTGATTGCAGCGATTATTTTGTGTCCCGATGAACAGCGAAAAGCAAAATATTCTATCCAAAAAGGTCTGGAATTGTATTCTGAAAAAGGAGGCGATATTTTTCAGGTTTCTTTTTGGGAAAAATTGGTGAATCCGTTTGGATTGCTGAATGAAAAAATTTCTCAGGAAGCTTTAGAAAAAAACCTCAATGACTTTTTTGGAAAGCTAGAATTAAAAGAACTAATAAAGCCTTGCTTAATAACAAGTTACGACATAGAAAACCGAAGAGCAAAATTGTTCAACTCATGGAAAGCCAATTTGAGCACAGATAATTTTTACGTAAAAGATGTTTGCAGAGCAACTTCAGCAGCACCAACTTATTTTACGCCGGTTCAGATTAAATCGATGTACGGACAAATTTTCAGCTTAATTGATGGGGGGATGTTTGCTAATAATCCTGCACTTTGTGCGTATGCGGAAGCCAGAAAGATTCCTTTTGCAGAAGTTTTGAAAAATCATCAAAAAGCCAATCATCCAACCGTAAACGATATGATTATCCTTTCTATCGGAACCGGACTTGAATCTAAATCTTATTCATTCAAAAAAATGGAAAAAGCCGGAAAAATCGGTTGGGTAACTCCAATTATTGATATTCTGATGTCGGCAAATGCAGAGACGGTAGATTATCAGCTTTGTCAAATGTTTCAGACCTTGGGAACAAGAAATCAGAAAAATTATTACAGAATCAATCCTTCTTTAAAAAACGCTTCTCCTGCGATGGATAATGTGAGACGATCAAATATTGAAAATCTGATTCAGGCAGGATTGAGTTATATTGATGATAACAGGGAAACTCTAAATCAAATTGTTCAAAAACTGATTAAGAATAAAATATAAGCTTTTTCACTTATAAAAAGCAGATATAAGCTAATTTGATTATATATGAATAAATTTAAATCAGCAAAAAAATGCGTCGAGTTTTGTCGCTTATGAGAATTACTTTTGTAGTATAAATAACCCCGTAAAAACAAATAACTTTAAAAAAATATAAATGAAAATAATTTTTAATACGACACGTTTTGTCGCTTCCCGAAACGATCTTTGAAAAGAAGAAAAACAGATAAAAAAAACACAAATATTTTGAAATTTAAAAATGAAAAAAATTATTACACGTCGAGTTTTGTCGCCCATCGACATTATCTTTGAAATAACAAAAAATCATTCAAGAAAATATCTAATGTTTTCTTTCTAAACCTTAATAAATATCCTTTTATTTTCATAACCATCAATAATTCAGTTTTTAAAAAATACTGAAACAGGATACTTATTTTCAAAATCTCAAATATTAGTTTGCGCACTACTATATATTATTAACCAATTTTTTAACCTTTAAATTTTTTAAAATTATGTCATTAGTATCAGAATTAAACAGTTTAGATTTCAGTGTTTACATCGGAGGTCCGTTACAAGCAGCTGTAAAAGCACAGCACGATGCTTCAATTTCACAGGTAAACTTCATCAAAGAAGTAGGATTCATCCCTGCTGTAGCAGCTTCTACAGGTGTTACAGCTGCACCTGCTCAATTGAGGTATGTTGATTTTAATTATCAAAAATCAGTTCCAAATCTTGATCCAGCTACAAGTGGTGCTTCACCTACCAAAGATGTAAATGTTTCTTTGAAAGTTCCTTTCCTTACAATGCTTACAATTCCGGCTTTAAGGATTGATGAAGTAACCATTGATTTTAATGCTAAATTAAACTCGGTAGAAACTCAGGCTGTTTCAAGTGAATTTGCGGGAAGTGCTTCTGTAAGCGGAAAGATCTGGAAGATTAAATTCAATGCATCTGCTTCTTACAAGAAGACCAACTCTAGTACATCTACCACAGAAAAATCTTACACTTTAGGTGTTCATGTAAGAGCTGTAAATGATGAATTACCAGCTGGTCTTGCAAGAATTCTGGATATGTTGGAAGACAGTATTGGCAGCACCACTACTCCTTAAATTTATCCTTTTTTTTGGATGGTTGTTTCGGCAGCCATCCTTTTCAACCTTTTTTATTAATTATTAAAACGTTTTATCATGCCAAAATTGAATGAATATTTAGGAGGTCTTGTTTCCGAGATCGTTTCTGCCAGAAAAATGGCAGATTTACAAACAGTACAAACAGCAAAAGAATATGCAGAAGATGAATTATTAAAGCATTTTTCTGTTCCGAGAATGAAAGTCAGCAGTGTAGATCTTACCGTACCTTTTGCTCATGCAGGACTTGCTGCAAAAATGAGTTTTAAAGAATTTGTTTATGATGAAATTACATCGGTCGCAAAAACAGATTATGATCCTTCAGATACAAAAAGTGATCAAAGTTTAAGAGATTTCTTATCCGATTTAGAAATGGATTATAACAAAATCATATTGAGAAGTAAAATCACTGCAGCAGAAAACCAAGTGAAAGCAGAAGAATTGGGGATAAAAAGATCGGAAATACAGGCAGCAGCTTATGATTACCCTATCAAAAAAGGGATTTTTGCTGATTTTTCGAAAAACATTATTTCTTTTTATGAATCGTTGGGCAATGCAAGTTGGAATCAGACAGATTTTGAGCTACTTTCTCTGAGCATTCAAAACAGAATGATAAAAGAATATCAAAATACCATTAAAGAAGTAGCCACTCAAACAAGTGAAGTGGTTGTAGAAGCAAGTCAGCTGATGAAAATAGATCCTAAATATCTGATATATGCTAAAATGAACATCACAGAATCAGGAATGGAATGGTCAAGATATGAAGACATTAACGGAAACCCGGTACAAACACTAATCCCTGAATAATATGAAAAAATCACAATTTATTTTAGTAAATCAATTAAAAGAAAAACTGCAGGATTTCCGGATGATCGTTACTTCACTGGAAACAAAAGAACCATCTTTTCTTGAAAAAATATTTTCCTGGCTAAAATCAACTGAGGACATTTTTTCTACCAATAATATTAGTGAAGTTTCAGAAATTGCAGGTCTCAGAAGTAAAATCCTTACTGCAAAATTCAGTGATGAAAGAGGTTCTAACATAAGAAAGAATCAAATAAAAGTTGCCGCAGGCATTCTTTACAACGCACAAAATACGGTATTGAATATTTTAATGCCATATGAACAAAAAATCAATGATTGTAAAGAAATTACAAAACAATTATTGGCTTTAACGGCACAAACAGAAATCCAGAAATATAATAAGAACATCAAATTTGAAGATTATGTGACCATTGTGTGGCATTATATTATCTCCGATAATAATCTGAAAGTCGGAGCAGTGAAGTTGAAATCAATCCTTTCGGAAATGGATATTTTAATGGTAATTGCAGATGAAATTGATCTTGAAGAATTTTCTTAAACCTCAAAAAAATAACTCAAAAAACTTGAGTTATTTTTTTTTAACGCGTCATGTTTTGTCGCTTCTCAATGCTATCTTTAAAGTATAAATAAAGACACAAAAAAACAATCCTTAAACCTTCTTAAAACCTTTGAATTCACCATTTACAAATACTGTACAGCCAGAAATATGTGTAAAATTTACTAACATTTTAAAACTCAAAAACTACATGGAATCAACAAATCACAACACAGACCCCGTCTTCGACAATGATATTTATACCATCAGCTGGAGCGATATTGAAAACACAGAAATAGATTACGAAAATTACCTCGATGATATTGAAAATTTCTTCAGAGAAGATTTTGAAAACGACATTCTTGATGAAGATATTTTTTAGATAAAACTTTGCACACGTCAATTTTTGTCGCTTCTCACCATTACTTTAGTAATATAAATAAAACACAAAAAAGCAATCATTTAAATTCACGCAAGAGCCTTTGAATTCACCATTCGCAAATGTTGAACAGCCAGAAATATGTTCAAAAACCAACAACTAAAAACACTAGAAATGATCTCAAATATTAAAAATAAAGGTGGATATCCTTAGCCGGAAACCACCTTAAAAAATATGGCTAAACCCTGAAGTAACTCTAATAAAAAGAGACTTCAAAATTTTAATCTTAAAAACCTTAAAAAAAATAATAAAATATGGAAGAAAATGAAAAGTTTGATTCTGATTTTAGCACAGAAGATGTTCCAATATCCGATGGGTTTTGGAATTACATGGAGAATTATTGGCACAATAACCGAGAGTTTCCGGAGAGTACACAATCTTCTCTAAACAAAAAAGCTGATTTGGTAGATGGAAAAGTACCTTCATCACAACTTCCGAGCTATGTAGATGATGTGGTAGAATTTGAGTCTTTTGAAAATTTACCGAATCCTGGTGAAAAAGGTAAAATATATTTGGTTACAAGTAATAATGCTCAGTTTAGATGGGGTGGCTCGGAATATATTAAACTGAATTCTAGCGAAAACCTGATGACGACCGATACTACACAAGGTGTATATGGAGTTAAAGAATTTTATACAAATGGAGGAAGTTCCTACTCAAATACTGCAATAAGATTAGGTGGTGATGGGGGTAATAATGCTGTTTTAGGGTTTAATAAGTTTGGGGCTGGGGTTGGTACTATTCAATTTAATGGTGCTGATTTTTTCTTCACTAATCAAGACATAAGTGCAAAAGCAAATTTGATAAGTAGTGGATTTATAAAAGATAATTCTGACAATAATAAAGTACTTCTTGGTGGCGGTGGAGATAAATTAATTTCTGATTTTGTAGCCAGTAAAATTATCAATGGTTCGTATAATGCAAATAATCTATCAACAAACTCAATAACTTATGGTTATAGTGTAGCTAATGCTCCAACTTCTGCAAGTTCTCATAGTTTTACAACTTTAAATTTAGATACTGCGGACTCTAATTATAAAATGCAATTAGGATTTGATGCTGATACTAATGAAATGTTTAGCCGAATCAAATTTGCTGGCAATTGGAATGACTGGATTAAGTATGCTACTACATCACAGTTAGGCAGTTATGTATCAAAAGCTGGTGATACAATGACAGGGGATTTAATTGTTCCAAATGTAAATTTAACAAGCGGTTCGTTAGCTTCATCTAATTTAACAGGTTATCAGATACTTGCAAGTGGTGGAAATACATTATATGTTGGTAATACTAATGGTTTAAAGGATATTAGACTCGAATCTGAAAATGATATTTACTACTTTAAAACTGGTGTAGGAAATGCTGTTGTTTGGACGGGTCATAATTTTAATCCAACTGATTATGTAAATAAGTCAGGTGATACAATAACTGATACACTTATCATCAATTCCCCTGATTCAATTGGTTCAAATAATTTAGGCACACTACCACAAAACACTAAATTGTTTTTAGCTAACGGAAATGGAATTGCTGCAAATTATGGTACAGTTTTTTGGTCAGAAGGAACTGGTGGTGGCTATATTCAACAACAAAGAGCAGATGGTCAGCAGACAGCCTACCCACTAAATTTACAACCTTATGGGGGAGATTTATTTTATGGTAATAATGAAGTAGCTACTGTAAATCAATTAAATAATAAAGTAAATAATGAAGATAGCGTACGAGGATTAGCTTTCGACTCAGGTTCTGCAACAGGCGTTCCTTATTTCATCCATATTAATGGAACTTATGTACCTATAGCTACTCAAACGTGGATAAATAATAACTATCCTAATTATTTATTCTTAGCACAGAATTATGCTTTAAGAACAGGTTCTAATGCTACAGACACTTGGGTTAACTCTGCTCTTGGACTCACCAATAATCCATATATTCCAAATAAAATAAAAGATGCTTCAGGTAATGATTCTTATTTACAGGATGCTACTTATGGCTCTGTAATGGGAATGGTTAATACTGCTAATGTAGTTAATGGAAATCCTAGAGACAATTGGTTTCATAGAGTCAAAATGCTTCATAATAACTCTTCTGGATATTATACTGAAATAGGAGTTCAGATGACAGCTGGAAATTCCATGTGGTATAAAAGATATGAAGATGGAACAGATTATGGATGGATTCAGGTTTGGGATAAGCAAAATCTAACTCAAGCAGCTTTAAATTCATTTGATGAAGCTTACGGTTGGGGTAATCATGCATTAGCAGGATATTTAACTTCTTTAAGTTTAAATGGTTACGCAACTCAATCTTGGGTACAGTCTCAAAACTACATCACTCCAGATTTTGTTGAAGAAAGACTTAATATACTTTCTGATGAAATTACAAATCCGGACTCCCATTTTTCTATCAGAAATAAATTCACAACCATAATTATTACCGAAGAATATAATGGTGAACCTTTGCAATTGGATGACGAATTAATTCCAGAAAGCTACATAAGTATCATCAACCTAAGTAAAAAGATTATTGATTTAAAAAGATTTGAGCCAACAGTCGATAGAATATCAGAACAGGAAACTACAGAATATTATATAAACAAAGAGCACAGATTAATTAAAAAAGGGTCTTACAAAAGTGCGCAGGTTTTAATCTAAATATCTTTTTACGTCAATATCTGTCGTATCGCCCAATTAATATTGCACTTCAATAATACTTTGCGCAAATAATTGGTGAGCATCACATAGTTTGGTACCAAAACAAACTACAACTAGGAAATATTCTCTTAAAAGAATTTTCCAAAATTTTAATCTTAAAAACCAAAACAATTTTAAAATGTCAACAAATTTAAACAACAACAATTCTTCGCAGACTCTATTCAGATTTGCGGCAATGAGAAACCCTGAATTATCTGATCCTAAAAATAAAAATAAAAGATTTGTCTTCAGAAGTCAACAGGCAAAAAGCTCAAGTAAAATTGATCCATTAGTAAATTCTAATACAACTTTACAAGCTTTATTTAAAAATCCTTCAGCAATTAATGGTTTTAGCGTATATTCTGAAGACTCATTAAAAAATCTTTATTCTAATTTTTATGATTTTGCAATCTGGGTTGCAAGAAACAAATCAACCGCTACTAAAGAGGAGTTTGACAAACAAATTGAGCTTTGCAAAACTTTCGGTGCTTTAACAGTTACTGATGTTCTTTGGGATAACCTTATTTATCAGGTAGTCACTCAAAAAGATTTTTATGCAAAAGAACTGATCATGCAGTATCTGCATTTAGCACATATTCTTGAAAACTATGATTCTTCAGAAGAATCATATCAGGATATGATCAAGGCTAAAGTAGTTTTACCTAAGGAATTATTTAAAGTTTCTCAATCAAACGCTCTTCAAACAGGTATTTCAACAACTCAGAGAACAGTTTATAATGATAAGGCAATGAAGTTTGCTGAAGCTACGATTAATCTGAAAGAAAATCAGGATCTGGCGAATTCTTTATCAAAGTTGGAAAAAACCTATAAAAAGAATTACGACGAAGCTTATAAATCTGCTTACGCCACACATGAAAGAGAAGTAAAACCAGTTATTCAATCTCTTCGAAGAGATGCTGCTGGAGCAGATCGAAAAAAAGAGATTTTAGAAAACAGAATCAATTATCTTACCCAATTAAGTGTTGCAGATCCCGAAAAATTCTATGCAAATGCAGAGCTCGATATGGAGTTGCATCGTATTAAAGATGAGATCATGCATATTACTTTTCCAGAAACAGAAATTCCTGATTTTGAATTTATTTTTGAAGCTCCGGAAATTGATGCTGCAAAATTGGGCAGAACAATGAGTATTCAGGATCAAAATGCTTTAAATAAATTATTTGGAACCTCTACAGTTACAGAAGCTTTAACGGGAATCACCACTTTTGATGAATTAAATCAGGCTATTGTTACGAATAATCAGGTTTTACAGAATACTGTTTTAACAAATACCGTTATTAATCAGCAGGTTTCAACCACAGTTGGAGGTGTTGTTATTCCGGTTACTACCAATTCGTCTACATCAGGATATCTCCCTTTCAGTATTAAAACATATGCAAGAAGTGCAACGGAGTGGAGTCTGATATTAGCATTTAGTGATACTATAGATTTGGTTTCTGCACAATATAAAGCAAAAATAAACAATACGGAGATTTCCTCAACCAGCCTTTCTTCTTTAGGTGGGGGATCATATCTTTTATTTGATATGCCTAAGATTCTAGCTTCCCAAACCTACGTAGTTGAGCTTTTTGAGGTAGAAGGTAAATTTACATCAGCTAATGGTACTGTTTACAATTTTAATGTTACCTTATTTGTTGATCCTAACGATTTAGACAGAACAATAAAACAACCTCATTTCAGAGGAGCAGATGGTTGTATGCCGGTAGAACCACCTAAAGAAAACCCAGAAAATCCTACATATACTCTACCTGAAACAAATGCTTTTATTCCTTCAGGATTCGGAATGAAAAACATTGGAGTTGCAGATTATCTCAAAGTAGAACAAAGCACTTACTGTTATGTAGAAGGAGACGTAGCTCACATCGAAAACATTATGGCGCGTGAATACAAAGAGCGCTCTACTAGAAGGTTAAAAAGAAGCGAGTCTCAAACTACAAAATCATCAGAATCTGAAAAAGAAAAACTGACAGATACTACTTCTACAGAAAGACATGAAATGCAGAGCGAGATTTCCAAAATTATGCAGGAGTCTAAAGATTTTGCAGCACAAGCTGGATTTAGCGCAAGTTGGAAAATGGGGAATTCCGCCACTTTTGGTGCAAACGCAAATGCAAGTTATGCCACTCACAATTCTAAAGAAGAAAGCAACAGACAGGCAGTAACAGAAGCTAAAGATATCACAGCAAGAGCTTTAGATAGAATCGTAACCAAAGTAAAAGAAGAACGCATTGATAAAGTTTTAGAAGAATATGAAGAAAATAACAAACATGGTTTTGATAATACAAAAGGAAGTAATCATGTTGTAGGAGTTTATCGTTGGGTAGACAAGGTGGTAAAAAACCAAATCTACAATTATGGTAAACGAATGATGTTTGAGTTCATGATTCCTGAACCTGCTAAGCTTCATACTTTAGGAGTGAAAATGGTTGATAGTTCTACACAAATTGTCAAACCTATTGATCCCAGAGAATCTTCCACAAATAAAATGGAAAACTTCATGTCGTTAGATGGTTTTACTGGTGAAACAATTTTAAAGTTTTGGTCAGGTAAATATAATGTTGAAATTGATGAAAAATTAGAATCAACAATATATGTTGGTAAAGCAATAGATTACAACAGCACAGCTCCTAAAACCGCATCCTCAAAAAGTGACCTGATTATTATTCCTGATAATTATATTACAGAATCATATAAAGTTGAAAGAAGTCAATCAAATTCTGGAGATCAAAGCTGGGCAGCAAATGGAAATATCATTGTGGGGGGAAATCAATCTGCAAACTCGTTTTTAAAATTCGTTCGAGAGGTGCCAATCACTATTGCAACTACAAATGTTCATTTCTTCCATGTAACTGTTAATATTAAATGTGTATTGCAGGAAGAATATAAAAAAAGCTGGTTGCAAAAAGCATTCAACAAAATCATCGAAGCCTATGAAGTTGAATTAGAAAAATACAATCAAGCTTTATCAGAAGCAAAAGCTTTAGGTGTACAAATCAAAGGTTCAAACCCAGGCTTTTACAGAAAAATTGAGAATACAATTTTAAGAAAGAACTGTATTTCTTATATGATTGATCAGAATACCAATGCTGCACTTACTTTTGGCAAAGGAAAATATCACAATAATGGCTTTACTTCCGGAGATGAAACTTTCTTAAATACCGATATTAAAGTTAATTCTTCTTTAGATCAGTACGCCGCATTCGTTAAATTTATGGAACAGGCTTTCGAGTGGGATATTATGAGCTACTACTTCTATCCTTTTTACTGGGGAGACAGAAACAAATGGTCAGATATGTACCAATTTGATGACAATGATCCTACATTCAGAGCATTTATGCAGTCTGGTATGGCAAGAGTAATTGTTACCGTAAGACCCGGATTTGAAGAAGCAGTGAGACATTTCCTGGCAACCGGACAAATCTGGAACGGCGGTGAAGTTCCTGTAATCGACGATCCATTGTTCTTATCTATTGTAGACGAAATGCGTGCTGCAGTTGGTGAAAAACAAGGTGAACCGTGGAGAGAAAAAATTCCTACTTCGCTTACTATTCTTCAGGCAGATTCTATCGGCTTAAAAGTAGAAAAGGCATTGCCATGCAACTACGAACCTGGAGTGAAGTTTGACGATCAATTAGGTGAAATGTGCGGAAGCAATTTTGAACTGAACAACAATCAGCTTGGGCAGTCATCAGATAAATGGATGGAGATTAGTTTTAATGAAATGGATGATACTTCATTTACGACAATTCAGGATTTTAAGGATGCGGGAGTTTATCCAAAAACTTTCGAATGTTTGGGTAATTCATTTGAAATAGGTGATGAATTGACAGGATCTGATTCTTCAATAAAACTTTACAAGCGTATTGCCGAAGAAGTTTCACAAATTGAAGGTATAGAAGCCTATCCTACCGGAGAAAACGGAATTACCTTTAAAGTAAATGCAAGATTGATTAAAAATTTCGATTTTACAGAAGTAGGAGCAGATCCTGCAGAAAAAAAACTGATATTCTCTACCAATGCAGAGACTTATCTGAAAGTGACTTCTCCACAAGCAGTGTTCGGACAACCAAGAATTTTAGACAAAAACGGTCAGACTCTTTCTGATGAAGAATATACCAATCAAGCTCCTTTTTCTAAATTTTCAGTGTAACCTTTTAAACTTCAAATCATTAATCGGATAAAACCCGAGGTTATTGGGCAGCACTTTATTGTGCTGCCTTATATCCTAATGGATTTGAGTAAAAGATTTATGAAAAATTTTAATAACTAAAAACAAAGAAAAATGGAAAAATTTGATGACATATTTGGAGATTTATCACAGTACAAAATACTTTCTTTTGAGGAGGTAAGTAAGCGCTTTGAAGGTAATAAAAATCCTTTTTCAGAAGTAAGTGCACGCAAAACTCTTGAGGAAATTAATTATGAAAGAAAATTTGGAATTCAAGATAAATGTAAATCTACTGAAGGTAATTTCTACTCTGCAAATTTAGATTTAAATAATCTTTTAAATGATCTTAGTGATCGAGGGAACGAAAGATATTTCTTTTACTATCAAAATTACGCCTTGGTAAACCCTACTATTAACACAGGAATAAGTCCATCAACTCTAACGTCTACAAATACAACCTATACTCCGCCAAAGTACTTTGATTACACTAATGGTAATGAAGCAAAGTCGGCAGTAATTTCTGTCGAGCTTAATCACAGAGCGTGTTTTATAAGTTTGAAAAATGCGGGTAGTGTTTTTTATCTCAATCCCGAAAAAGAAGAAATGAAGTTTCAGTTAGAGTTTGTATATACAGACTATTTAGACAAAAGAGTTTTTAATGCTCGAACAGGTAAATATGAGTTAGATAAAAAATACAATGCAGTTGTTGTAAGCACGGAAAATATAACAGGTTTTATAGCGTTATCCGAAAAATTGAGAATAAATAACGATGCAAAAAACGAAATTATCACACTATTTACTGAAAAAGTATTAAACACAAAGAAACCTTCTGCTTTAAAATTCTTATATGAAAACATGCCGGATTTTGTTACGGAGGAAATTTTAAACAAGCTTGAGCAAAATATTGGAGAACCTACCGTTAAGATCGCAAAAGAAAAAACGGAAAAAGTAAAAATAGAAAATCCAGCACAAAATTTTCTTTGGAAACATTTAGAATTACTTTCAGATCATGATGACAAAGGATTCTTCAGCTGGACTAAAGATTCTAGCGGTGCTTTAATTAATCTTTTAAAAATTTTTAAGGATAGTAATTTTATTTTTGAGAGCTTCAAAAATAATCAAACCATGGTAAAACGTATTTTCAGTAATATGAACAATACCTCAGTTATAGACGGACAAGAAATTAGCAATAAAACAATCTTCTCCAATTTTATAAATGCTCTTTGTTTTCATAATGCTTTTGATGGATTAAGAATATTGAATAAAGAATTTGTCATCGGAAACGATTATGCATTTTCGTCAGGAAGTATTTTCCAGGAAGAGAAAGACAATCAGTTTTTCCTTCAACAGCTAAAGAAAGTAACCCGAAAAGAAACAGAAATTATTCCTGATGATTTACCTTCACAAGTAGAACGAATACAGGTAGAAAAAACTTCACTAGATCCTACAGAAAATGGGGATCTTTACCATCCAATGGATATTGTACATATTCGCCTTGATGGGGAAAAAGATTTCACTTTTCCTCTTGTAGCCGCAATTTGTATAAAAGCTCTCGCTGAAGAAAGAGAACAGCAGGAACTTGAAAAAAATATACGAATTGGATTAGATATTTTTATTATTGTAGTAGGAACTGCAACTATGCTTACAACTGGTAATCCTGCGGTTTTTGCTTTAGCTTTTGCAGATGTCGCTCTGGCTTCTGCTGATGGTGTAATTACCGCCAACCGTGAAGAAATTGCAGCAATGCCTGGTGGAACAGAATTTCTCGAGAAATGGGAAAAGGTATATTTTATCGGAGGAATTCTTTTAGCAACACCTGTTACAGTTAAATTCCTGTTTGCTCGAGCTGCAAATCTTTATCATGCAGCAGTAGTAATTAAAAATTTTAAGTACGTAAACTTTTTTAAATCCTGTATGATAAAAATAATGTTGGAGAGAAAAATTCTTACTTTTGCTGGAAACACTTTAAAATCAGGATCCAGTATTGAGATAAAAATTTTGGAGTACAACAGCCAAGCAATATCTAAAGCCACAGCTTTTGCTTTTGGAAGATACGAAAATCTTTTGCCTCTTTATGAAAAAGGAGCTGTTTTAGTTGAGATTGAAGGTAAGGAATATGCCTTGATATATAAAGGCGAAAAGCTGATACAAGGTACATCTGCTGATAAGTATATGCTGAAGTTTTTTCAGGAATTAAAGAAAACTATTAAAAATCCTGAAAAACTGAAGAGTCTTTTAGAAACCGCATATAAGGAAGCCCGGATCCAACAGCGAGTAAAGGAAATGGCAAAATGGATAGATGGAAATACCAAAAAGCCATATGGTAATCACGAATTAGAAACATTAGCACAGATGGAAGTTGAGCAAAGTGTTGTTTTGAGACCCACAAAATTAGGTGAAGCAGGGGATGCTATTGTGGAACAAGGAAAACAAATAGGAGAATCTTGGGACGCAATGGGGTTAACAAATAATCCTAAAGCAATAGTAACTTGGCAAAAATATTATGAGGAGCAGCTTCAGCGATTTTTTAATTCCATTGATGGTCATTTTGGCAAAATTACTCCAGATCCTGCAAAAGGTATTCCTGCATTGGACAAAGTAATTATTGATGGGAAACACTTTGATCTATTTAATCCTAATTTAAAAACTGAAGTAATTGAACACATAAAATCAAAATTTCCTCAATATTATGAAACAGAACATTTAGAACTTTTAAATTTTAAAAATAAATAATATGAATAGAGATACTAAAATAGAAAATTATCTGGGTAAAGGATTTTCGATAGATATAGCTGACGTGGAAGTTTTAAGCCACTTTCTTATTCAAGGATTTGAACAAAATAATGCTCACAAAAAAAATAAAACCTTTGAATACATATATAATCAACTCTTGTGGAATAGAGAAGGTTTCCAATATGATACTACCGATATTACATTAGAGAAAATAGTTGAAATTGATGACATCGATTTAATGGTGAAAATTTTAATACAGACTAAAGATATTATAGAAAAGCAAGGCGAAATTATTACAATAAATTTCATTAATTCTCTAAATCAATTTAGAGGGAAGGATGAACAATGGAATTGGAGTAAACCTATCTATACCAGCAGTTTTATCAAAGTATTGGATATTATGACATTAATGCTAAAAGGAGAATGGCAAGAAACAGATAAAAGAATCTGGCTAAAAGGCCATGCTCCAGAAGGATTCGAAGAAATCTAAAAATTACTCCTCCGCTGCCGCACGAATCCTTTCGTGTGGCTTTTCTATTACAAGCTTTCTAAATTTTTTCTATCTTTATTAAAAACATAAAGATGAGTAGAAATTACAAATTCCACAATCCCGAAGGATTATATTTCATAAGTTTCGCCGTTGTAGGTTGGCTGGATGTATTTATTAGAAACGAATACAAAGATCTATTTTTAGAAAGTGTAAAATTTTGTCAGAAGAATAAAGGCTTAGAAATTCATGCCTGGTGTATCATGTTCAGTCATGTACATATGGTTTTCAGAAGTGTAAATGGGCAAAAACCGGAACTTTTGATTTGGGATTTAAAAAGATTTACAAGCAAAGCAATTGTACAAGCTATCAAAGAAAATCAAACCGAAAGTAGAAAAGAATTTTTACTAGATTTTTTTCTTAGAGAAGGCTCAAAAAGTTCAAATGTAAAACAATATCAATTTTGGAGATACGACAATAAACCTATTGAATTGTGGAGCAATAAAGTAATCAATCAAAAAATTAATTATGTTCATCAAAATCCTGTTGAGGCAGGTTTGGTTTTTCGTGCGGAAGATTACTGATACAGCAGCGCAATAGATTACTCTTACGAAAAAGGACTTTTGGATGATGTTGTGGTTTTTAGAATGTTTGATTTCTAAGATGACTGACCACACGAAAGGATTCGTGCGGCAGCGGGAGGAAATTTTTCATAATAAAAAAAATTTTGTAGAAGACAAGTCAGCCGAAGAATTACTCAAAAACATTAATCCTAAAACAGGAAAACCATGGTGGACTTTTGAAAAATGGGCTGAAAAACATGTATATTTAAAAACATATAAGAGGATAAAAGCTCTTGAAGTTGCAAAATCTACAAGGGCAAGATTACCTGATGGTTTATCTCCGAATATAGAAATAATTCGAGATATTAGAAAATTACAATTTCATGTATTGGAAACTGATATAGGAGTTCAGAATGCAGTTCATAATGAAATTTTACGGCTAAAAAAAGAATTTCCAGATTGGGAATTTACAGCTAAATTTGGTAAATAATATATAATTAAAAATTTTAACAAGATGTCATATAGTATTATAACTGAAACTAAAAAAGGAATTATTGATGAAATTCCAATCTCAACACATAAATTATTTCATGAATATTGGCTTTCATTATTTGAGAAACATAAGTTAGAAAATTTAAGTAATTGGAAATTTCCTCATGAATTTGAAAAAGAAGAATTGGAGAGAATAATAAAAGAATTGGAGAAACTTTTACCTTATATTAAAGGAGATTGGGAGTTAGAAAGGGCAAATTTTATTTTAACCCGATTAAAATCAATTAAATTTGGAGATTATGAATCTATAAGTTTTGGATAACACCCCCCGCTGCCGCACGATTCTATCGTGTGGCTTTTTTAATTACAACCGCTCATCACAAAAAAACAAATTCCAAAAACTTTTCAAGAAAAAATAAAACACGACACCATTTGTCGTAGTAACCACATATATTTGTTTTAGAAATAATCCGAATGAAAAAAGATTTTTACCTCACAAGATATGCTCTAATCATCAAAAAATTAGAAAGCGCTCCGGCAACATATTCCCAACTGGAAGATTATCTTCTGAACTCTTTTGAATTTCAAGATGCAGATATTAAAAGCTACTCTATCCGTACTTTGCAAAGAGATATTCGTGAGATTTCCAATCTTTTTAATCTTTCCATTCACAACAAAAAGAAAGGTGACAACCGTTATTATATCGAAAGCCGTCCGATGATGGAAGTTGATGAATACAATCAAAAGTTGCTGGAGTCTTTTCAGGTAAGCAACGCTTTAAACAATCATCCCGATTTTGCCAATTTTATCTTTTTTGAAAGCAGAAAACCAAGCGGAGCCGAAAATTTTTATGATCTTTTCTTTGCCATCCGTAACAAAAGAATTGTTTTGTTTGAGCATTACAATTTTAAAAATAAACTGATGACTTCCCGCAAAGTTCATCCTTTGGCTTTAAAAGAATCTAAGGATCGATGGTATCTTATCGCGATTGACACCAAAGACAAAGCGTTAAAATCTTTTGGTTTAGACCGAATTAATTATCTGGATGTAATGCCTCAAAAATTCAGGGAAAAATATAAATATAATTTCAGGGAACATTTTAAAAATGCTTTCGGAGTGATGAATCTTACCGAACAAAACCCTCAGAAAATTGTTCTCAAATGTAGCCGTCATCAAGGCGAATATATCAGAAGTTTCCCTCTGCATCTGTCACAGAAAGAGAATAAAGAAACTCCGGAAGATATTTATTTTGAATTTTTCCTCCATCCTACTTACGATTTTATGCAGGAAATTTTATCGTATGGTAAAGAAGTAAGAGTTTTAGAACCGATAAGTTTAGTTGAAGACATCAAAAAACATCTGCAGGAATCTCTCAACAACTATTTTGAAGATTAAAACGAAAAAGTATTTTCTGCATCTTTTTGATTACATTTACATAAATAATATCTTTTGAAAGCTTTATATTTCTTTTTCATATTTCTTTCAACGTTTTGTTTTTCTCAGCAAAAAGAGGAATTCAAGATGGTAAAAAGCTATTATAATCAGCACAGAACAATGCTGAATAAGGAGTTTAAAAAGAAGTTTGATGCCGAAAAAAATCCTATCTACAAATCTGCGGTAAAAAATGACTTTCTTTTCTTTATGAAAAAAATGGACAGTATTGAAAACGTTGCATTAATTGCCGCATTACTGAAAGTTAAAAATTCAGAAGATTTAAAAAAACTAAATTCTAAAATCCCGGTTTCTCAAAAACAGGAATTTACCAATCCGATTGAAAAGATCGCAGATTATCCCGGCGGAATTAATGCATTACGAAAAGAAGTTGCCCAACTTTTTTATGGCGGCGGCGTTTATTCTGAGTCAGGAAACATAAAAACCAATATTGCTTTTATCGTCGAAAAAGACGGAACGATAAGCGATGTAAAAGCAGAAGGTGATAATTTCACATTCAACAGGCAGGCAGAAATTGCTTTATACTCAATATCTGAAAAATTCTCCCCTGCTTACAATAACGGAAGCGCGGTAAGATACAGATTCAGGTTACCTTTGGTACTTAATTTTGAGTGAAAATATTTTTCACACTGTATTGTTTTATTATTTATATTTGACGAAAACTGAATTAACCTATTATTCATATAATTTATTCAACAATAAAGTAATGATAATAGTATTTTTAAGAAAAATAAAACAATATCCCTATGAAAAAAATCCTGTTAGGATTATCCTTAATTTTCGGAACATTCGTTTCCAAAGCGCAGGAAACTGCCGAAAAACAGAGAAAAAATGACATTCTCGCTGATCCAATTTTATTAATTGCCATTCCATTAGCGAACGTTTCTTATGAAAGACTTATTTCAGAGAACAAAGGTATTGGTATTAATGCGATGATTAATCTTGATCGTAAAACAGACCGGTTTACACAGTTTTCGGCATTTTACAGAATGTATTTCGGTAAAAAATACGCTTCAGGTTTTTTCCTTGAAGGTTTTATTCCTGTTACAACTGAAGCAAATGATATTTACACTTATAATTATGATGATATTAACGGATATTACTATACCACGTCAATAAAAAGAAGCAACTTCACAACTGTTGGTATCGGTTTCGGAGTCGGAGGAAAATGGGTGATGAAAAATAATCTTGTGATTGAAGCAAGCGGTGGTATTGCCAGAAGATTCGGTGACAGAGATAAACATTATTTTGAGGAAGTTACCGGCAAAATAATGGGCGGAATCGGTTACCGATTCTAAATTTTGAAAAATTAAAGCCTTTTTTTAACCGCAAAAGAATCAAAAGAAATCATTGAAAGAGTAATTCAAAGTTTCCAAAAATGCAAAACTTTCACTTACATTTTGTTTTGCTAGCTTTGAATAACTTATTGCAGGTAAAATCTTTATAAATGTCCGTAATTATTAATAACTTAATTTTTTAAAGGGTTTGTTTGTCTTTCCGTAGGAATCTAAACTGCTTTATTTTCAGAATTTTTAGATTCCTGAGAAAAGATAAAATGACTACTGATTTTATAATTATGATTAAAAACGGACATTCATAAATCTTTTGTCTCTTTTGCGGTTAAAAAATATCCCTTTCCAATATTGAAAAGCTTAGTTTTGTACTAAGCTTTTATTTTTTATGTTTACCGACGAATATTTTATGAAAATGGCTTTGCAGGAAGCCGAAATTGCCTTTGAAAAAGATGAGGTTCCGATTGGCTGCGTTGTGGTTTCAAATAACCGGGTGATTGCAAGAGCACACAATTTAACAGAGACTTTAAATGATGTCACCGCTCACGCAGAAATGCAGGCAATAACTTCCGCTGCCAATTTTTTAGGTGGAAAATATTTAATTAACTGCACTTTATACGTGACCTTAGAACCCTGCGTAATGTGTTCCGGAGCACTTTCTTGGGCGCAAATCTCAAAAGTAGTCATCGGCGCAAGAGACGAACAGCGAGGATTTATCAACAAAAATCTTTCTCTTCACCCCAAAACAGAAATCGTTTCCGGAATTATGGAAAATGAATGTTCATCGCTTGTAAAAGAGTTTTTTAAAGCTAAGAGGTAGGTTGAGACTACAATATATTTGCAACATTCAGAATACTTACTAATAAGAAAATAAAAACTAATGTTATTGTTAAAGTAGTAATAACAGTTGTCGATCTATATCTAAAAAGTAACTCATATAATAAGACAATAAAAAATATAATTGCAATAATTCCTAGAATTATTGTAGATATATTTCTTATAATTGAATTATTGGTTAAAAACCAAGGATATATAAAATTTATCCCTAATAAAATCAAGGAAAGGATCATTAAAAAATACTCTTTATTTCGCTGTAATCTAGTAGTGGACTTAGCTATATACCTTATGTTTATATTATGTATCTTATTTTCAGAGATATGAAAAATATCACCTGGGATATCAACGAATTGATTTCTTCTATCAGAATATCTTTTCACATCTGTTAAAAAAATACCTTCTAGTTTATTGGTTGATTTACAAATTGTATACTGTGAAAAAACGCCGGAATAAAGTTTATTACCATCACCACAATCTGCGAAAACATCAACAAAGACTTTTTCGATGCCATTTGTAACCAGATGAGGATTATTAATAAATGATTTAAAATATTTTTTTTGAACGATTTCTCCTGAAAAATAATAATACCAATAATTAGAAAATTTTAATGCGGAAGAGCTAATATCCAATTTAAAAAGCCTAACAAAATTATGAGCAAATAATCCAACACAGTAAGGAACAAAGATTAGTAAAACTAAATAAATTAAAATTGGAATTAAATGTTCTTTGCTTAAAGAAATAAATTTGAAATCTTTTGATTTATCACTATTAGTTTCATTACTGTAGTTAATAAAGTCATTAGCTTTATCACTCAAAAATTCAAAGCCAATAGAGTTATCAACAGTTTGACTGTAAATAATCAAAATTAATATTTGAATTAAGCACCCCCAAAAAACTGTGGTTATCAGTCTATCTGAAAAATCACCTTGATTAAATTGTTTAGAAAATTCTCCTCTGAAATAAGATCTTTTAAGTACAATCCCTGGAAAAACTATAAAGAAAATAAGCAAGAATGTACTAATTGCAATTCCTTCCATTAATCAATGGTTATTGTCTCAGAATATAGTGTGAATGAGTTGTGATTTTTCAATTCCACTTTTACCTCTTGCTTCTCACCTTTTCTAATCTCTTCAATAGAATTGAGATATATTTCTCTATCTACCGGGTCACGCAAAATACTTTGTTTTTCAATATCAGCTATATCCATATCATTGAAAAACACATTCCAAATATCTGAAAATGACCCAACTACACCAGAAACGGATTTAAGTAATTCTTTCATAATATTTTGTTTTTAAAAAGTTTATAGCTAAATAGATAAACAAATATATACAAATATTGTGACATCTTTAGAATAAACTAAATTTACTATTTTATTAACAATTCAAATATATCTATTTTAAGCGTCAAAACTTGACGTGTATACTTATTACTACAAATCTTTCCCAAGAAAATACAGTCCTTTCAAAGTATGAAGTCTGTCTGCGATATGGATTTTATCTGTCAAAGGTTTGTAAACGTGAGAAACGCCGCCGGTTGCGATCACAAAACAATCATCATTCACCTCATCATTAATGCGGTCGATAAAACCTTCCACCATTCCAAGGAAACCGTAAACCATTCCGCTTTGCATACAGGTAATGGTATCTAAGCCCAATACAGATTTTGGCTTTACCAATTCAATTTCAGGAAGTTGTGCAGTCTGACTGATGAGAGAATTTAAAGAAGTTACTATGCCCGGAGCGATAATTACGCCTAAACATTCGCCGTTTTCGGCAACACAACTTGCCGTAAGTGCAGTTCCAAAATCAAGAACAATTTTCTTTCTTCCAGGATACATGTTATGCGCTGCAACGAGATTTGCATAAATATCTGTTCCCATCTGTTTCGATTTTGCTACAACTTCGGAAGGTGTATTTCTGTCAACCATTACAGGAGAAATGCCATGAATCTTTCTTATCGCAGAAGTTATTTCTCTCGTTAATTGCGGTACAACAGAACCCACAATTATTTTTTTAATATCCTGAGGATTAATTTTATAAGTCTGATATAAAATCAACATCTGACCATGAAGCTCATCTGCAGTGCGGTAAGGCTTGGTATTGATAATCCAAGAAATATCACAATTGTCATCATCAAAAAGACCAAATCTGATATTGCTGTTTCCAACATTGATTACGATAGAATTCATTGACATATTTTTCATTCAGACACTCATCAAAGTGATTGAACAGACGATGAATGACTTATTATTTTTGAAAAGTAAAAATAGGACTTTTCTTTAGAAATATACTTTTTAATGTCAATGAAATGGTCTATAATATTCATTAGATTTATGTTAAACGAGTGGATATAAAAATATTTTTCATATGTTCTAATGTACATTAATTACTTTTTAAATTTTTCCATATTATTCACAAGCAGTTTATGAAGCTCATTAAAGTTTATCTCTAACGAATTAACTGACATGCAAAGTGGTGTATAATGATATTTAAAATTAGTTTTTAGTAATTTTCTTTTTAACCAATAGGTTGTGGAATTTATATAATCAGATGGGTTTTTAAGTAAAATAAGGATAAAATCTCCATTGTTTATCCTTACGGTTTTGATGTCTTTTATATCTTTCCAGGGGATAAATCCTAAACCAAAAAAACTTGTATTATCAATGATACCTTTTTCATTAATAGTTATTCCCGGATTTCTGTTAAACAATCTGATAAGTAATATCACTCCTAAAAAACCAAATAGAATAACAAATAATAATCCTGACAAAACACGCGGAACCGGTCTCATTATCCATGAGAATCGATTAGAATAGTTTATTGATTCTGGTTCGCAGACGACTAGCAAAACTCCTAAAGCAACCAATAATAAAGCGGATAAAAACAATAATCCCATTTTTATTTTACTTAATTGAATTTCAATCTGTTGTAGCTCATTATCTGTCATAAATATTTTTTATTCATAAAAAAGCTCCCGATCTCTCAGAAGCTTTGGATTATATTAAAAGAAAAGATTTAATAATTCTCTTCTTCTCCTTTCATTTTTTCAGCATTTTCAGCCATGATTACAGCATCGATCATTTCACCAATATCACCATTCATGTAAGCATCAAGATTGTACATTGATTTACCAATTCTATGATCAGTAACTCTTCCCTGCGGATAATTGTACGTTTTAATTTTTGCAGAACGGTCACCGGTAGAAACCATCGATTTTCTTTGTGCTGCAATATCACCAACCGCTTTTTGAACTTCGATATCGTATAATTTAGTACGCAACATTTCCATAGCCAATTCCCGGTTTGCTAATTGCGAACGAGCCTGCTGACAAACAACCACCATTCCTGAAGGTTTGTGTGTTAACTGTACTTTGGTTTCAACCTTATTTACGTTTTGTCCACCCGCTCCTCCTGAACGTGAAGTCTGCATTTCAATATCTGCAGGATTCAATTCAAAATCTATTTCTTCTGCTTCCGGTAAAACTGCAACTGTGATGGCAGAAGTATGCACCCGACCCTGAGATTCTGTTTCAGGAACACGCTGAACACGGTGAACACCAGATTCAAACTTCATAACTCCATAAACGCCGTCGCCTTCAATTCTCAGAATTAATTCTTTATATCCTTTTGCGGCTTCACTGGAATCTGTGATTTCGTGTCTCCAACCCTTTGTTTTGAAGTACATAGAGTATGCTCTGTAAACATCTTCCACGAAAATTGCAGCTTCATCACCTCCTGTTCCTGCACGAAGTTCTACAATTACGTTTTTATCGTCGGCAGGATCTTTAGGAATCAAAAGCACTTTCAATTCTTCTTCTAAACCTGGAAGTTTGCCTTGAGCTTCTACTTTTTCTTCTTTAGCCATCTCTACCAAGTCTCTGTCTGAACCATCTGCAATGATTTCTTCAGATTCTGCGATATTGTCTAAAGCGCCTTTATATTGGTTATAAACGTGTACAATTTTTCCTAAATCGCTGTATTCTTTGTTTAAAGAAGAATATCTTTTCTGATCTGAAATGACATCAGGCTGAATAATAAGATCGGCAACCTCATTATATCTCTGTTTTATCGCTTCTAATTTTGGAATTAATGATTTAGACATATTAAAAATTTAGTTGGCAAAGATACGGAATTGGCAACGAAGAAAAAAGCTATTTCGCATGCTTAAACTTCTGATTTTATTTTTGTTGAAAAACCCAAAGCTCACGCAAAATACATGAGCTTCTGGGTGTAAAAAAAATTAATAATATGTATCAATCATTTATGAAATGGTTTAATTCTTAATCACTTTTTTAGAGGTTTTCTGCCCGTTTTTCAACAGTAATTCAACAATATATACTCCCTTTTGAAGATGCTGCATATTGATTTGATTGTTTGAGAACTGAACATCTATTTTTTGTCCTACAATATTCGTAACATTTACTTTATCAATTGTAGAATCTGTTTTAATATTTAAAATTCCATTGGTCGGGTTTGGATAAACTCCTAAATTCACTTTTTTAATATCTGAAGTTCCTAAACCTGTTGCAGTTTCCTTAATACATCTCACAGACTGACCTTGAGCTCTCGGACCTCCCGAGTTCGGATTTGCCAAAGATGTGGAATTATATAAATATTTTCCTCCTGTATTGGCAACATCACCACTCCAGTAATATCCTCTTTCGCCAACATACGTAAAGCCACCAGAACTTTGACTTCTATAACCTGCCGCAGGTAATTTTAATTTGCTGGTATAAGCATTCGCCGCACTCGACATTCCTTCTGCACCAACTACAGCAACCCAATCAGCCTGGGAAGGAAGTTTCCAACCTTGTCCAATTGCTTTACAAGGATCCACACTAACTGTAGAAGTTATTTCTGAAATATTTGCTCCGTTCCAAAGATCACTTAGTGCATTTGTTGACCACCAAGCGGGACTATTTCCTAAAATAAAAGAAGTAATTCCTGCTAAACCTGTAGGATTATTTGTTGAAGGAACTGCAGCCGTTGCAGAATTTCTGTTTTGATGACCGTCATCCCACCTTCCCCACTGGAAAAGATCTCCGTAAGAATCTGCATCTGCCATTGAAGTTGCCACCTGCGAACTTCCCAAGTTTTGCTGAAGCCAAATTTTTCCATCTGCTCCTCTTACTGTAGTGTAAACTACCTGTTGCCCTTTGTAAGTAAAAGTCACGCAACTTGTATCGCCCGGATTTGTTCCCGGATCAGCATTGCTACAAGCGGGAGTTGTACTTGGTAACTGAATTCTTTTCACTTTAACTCCATTTTGAGAATAAGTGAGAACTAAAGTATTATTAAATGAATCATACTGTAAATCATTATAAGTAGCCGTTCCATCCGAAACAAAATCTCCTCCGAAAGTTTCCCAGGTATTTGTTACAGAATTATGCTGATAAACTGTATTTTTCCCGTTGTTGACAGCCCATCCGCTTGCTACCGTATATATTTTCCCTGTAGGAGTAACTGCAATGGAGACATTATACAAATCATCAGAAATTCCAAAATCTGCGTTACCAACCTGAACCCAGTTTGTGCCGTCGAATTTTTTTACATTTAATCTTCTGTGATTTGCTGAGGTGGAAGAATAAACAACGTATAAAGTATTATCTGCACCGATTGCAATATCTGAAGTAGCGTTTGCTCCTTCTGTAAAAGCATTTCCCACAGAAACTCCACCAACTAAAGTCCAGGCATCCGTTGCAGAAGCTGTCAAATTATTTTCATAAACTTTTACTCCTGATGAAATGTGACAAACATACACTTTACCATTTGTTCCCATCACCATTTCTGCATGAGCAGGATTTCCTCCCGCAATATTTGAAGGTCCTACCTGTTCCCAAACATTATTTACAAACCTTTTTACAGTTCCTGAACCAACAGATGCATAGACGTAAGGAATATTATTGGGTGCAACTGCCGAAGCCTGATAATTTGTAGTGTCTGTAAATGGAAGAGAAAGTAAACTCCAGGATGTACCATTGAATTTTCTAACTTCCATTCCCGAGTCAGGATACCCCCATTGATTTGTATAATACAAATTTCCCGTTGTATCTAATGAAAGTGAGTTGTAAGTTGCTGTTGAAGTGGTAATTCCTGCGATTCCACCGACATAAGACCAAGAAGTTCCGTTAAATTTCTGTACCGAACCTTTCTGTACCGATACATCATAATAAGAAACATAATAATTTCCCTGTGTATCGATTGCCAGATTATTAAAACTGCTTGCTCCTGCAGAAATATTTCCTGCAGAACCTACATCAACCCATTGTTGTCCGTAGAGTGAGCTAAACGATATAAAAAGGATACCGATTCCCGATCCAATTTGTTTTGTTTTTGATTGTAATTTTTTAAACATGAATAATTTTATTTTTATTTATTCTAAATTTAATTTATTTTTGTGCAAAATTAGTTCACTTCTGAAATCCTTACTAATCATTTTCAAACTATCGCTTATCGGATATAATTTTTTTAATTCAAATATTATGGAAATAAAAACAGGTCATACAACTCACCAAGCAAAAAGAGGCTTATTATTTCAATCTGAGGATATTAAAATAGTTTTTCACGAAGACGCAACGACTGAAAAATATTTAAAATCAAACTTTATTGAAGGACAATCGAGTTTTAATCTGCTTTTTCTGTTGAGCCAGAATATCAATCTGAAGGCTTCCGATTGTAACACCAATTTTCAGTTTAAAAAAAATCAATACATCCTTCATTACTCATCTTCGGAAAATCATGCTGAATTGTGGACGGAAAATGAGGATTCTTTAAAATATCTTCAGATTCAAGTAAATCATCAGTATGTATTTGATTTAATTAAACCTCAATCAAATCTTGAAAGTGCAGAAATTCTTGAAAATATGAAGAACAACAATTTCATTTTTCTCCACAAAGAAACTCCACCCAATATGACGGTGGAAATGCACATGATTTTAAAGGAAATTTCCGGTTATTCTAAAAATGGAGTAATGCAGAAACTCTTCATTGAAGCAAAAATCATTAAGCTTTTAATTCTTATTTTCGAACAGTTTAACGAAAAAAATAGCGTGGGAGATTTATCTAAAACCCCAGAAACCATCAAAAAATTTTTAGACGAAAATTATCACAGAAATTTGAAAATTGAAGAAATTTCCGGAATTATCGGAATCAATCAGAATAAACTCAGGAAAGAATTTAAAGAGCAATATCAAACGACAATTTCGGAGTACGTTTCTGAACTCAGAATGTTGAAAGCAAAAAAGATGATCATCAATAATCAGATTATGATTAAAGAAATTGCCATTGAATGCGGTTACGAGTATGTTCAGAATTTCACCCGTGCTTTCAAGAAAAAATTTGGAGTTTCACCTGAAAAATTGAGGTTAGGATAAAAAAAGAAAAACCACTAAAATTACTTTTAGCGGTTTTATATATGTTGTTTTGCTTTGATATTACTTCCTCGGAATTCATGTGAGAAAGCAATGACAATCAATTAATGATGTCCGTGATCGTGACCATGACTTTCGTGAATGAAAGGACCATGACCTTTTGGAGCGCTGTAAATTACCTCAACTCCTTCTTGTTCTGTAAGCAGTTTACTTCTGATTTGCTCAGGATCGAAAGGTTTTACCTTACCGAAATATTCTTTCAAACCTTCTGTTAACCACATTGGAATTACCAATCCAAAAAACATCAGAATACACCAGAACCCTACCAGGAACATGCAGATAAAGTAGATTGTCCAAAGGAACTGATAAAACGGCCAAAATCCAGATAAGATCATTTTCTTAATATTTTAAGCAAAAATAGGACTTTTTTCTTTTTTAAACAAAAGACAAAAGCTGATTTTTACTATTTATTTTAAATTTTAATTGAAAAAGACTGAAAAGATAAAAGACTGATCGATGATAGATCTTTCATTATACAACAATATTATCTATTTTCCATCGGTCTGTTCTCTACAAATTAGTGAGCAAGATTGGCGAAGAAATCATTTCCTTTATCATCTGTAATGATAAACGCCGGGAAATCTTTTACTTCAATTTTTCTTACCGCTTCCATTCCTAATTCAGGGAAATCAACAACCTCGACAGACAGAATATTATCTTTTGCTAAAATTGCAGCAGGACCTCCGATTGAACCAATGTAGAAACCGCCGTATTTATTACAAGCGTTTGTTACATCTGCAGTTCTGTTTCCTTTTGCCAGCATCACCATACTTCCGCCGTGGCTTTGAAATTCGTCTACATAAACATCCATTCTTCCTGCCGTTGTCGGTCCGAAACTTCCCGAAGCCATTCCTTCCGGAGTTTTTGCTGGTCCTGCATAATAAATCGGGTGATTTTTGAAATATTCAGGCATCGGTTGACCTGCATCCAATAATTCCTTGATTTTTGCGTGAGCAATATCTCTTGCTACAATTAAAGTTCCGTTTAATTTTAACCTTGTTTTAATTGGATATTTTGAAAGCTCAGCCAAAATTTCATGCATCGGTTTATTCAGATCAATTTCAACCGCTTCTTCCAAATGTGGTGGAGTTTCCGGTAAAAATCTTTTTGGATTCTGTTCCAACTGCTCTAAGAAAATGCCTTCTTTGGTAATTTTTCCTTTAATATTTCGGTCTGCTGAACAGGAAACTCCCATTCCAACCGGACAAGAAGCTGCATGACGAGGAAGTCTTATAACTCTCACATCGTGCGTTAAATATTTCCCGCCAAACTGAGCTCCGATAGCACTTTCCTGACAGATTTTCTGAACTTTTGCTTCCCATTCTAAATCTCTGAATGCCTGTCCGGCTTCATTTCCTTCAGTCGGAAGATTGTCATAATATTTTGCTGATGCTTTTTTAACTGCTGCTAAATTCGCTTCCGCAGAAGTTCCTCCAATGACTAAAGCCAAGTGATAAGGCGGACAAGCCGCTGTTCCCAAATCAGAAATTCTTTCTTTTACAAAAGCTTCTAAAGATTTTTCGTTCAGTAAAGATTTTGTTTTTTGATAAAGAAAAGTTTTGTTTGCAGAACCACCACCCTTTGTTAAGAATAAAAACTCATAGTAGTTTCCTTTTTTAGCATAAATATCAATCTGTGCCGGAAGATTTGAACCCGAATTTTTCTCATCAAACATCGTTAACGGCACAACCTGAGAATATCTTAAATTTCTTTTTTGGTATGTATTGTAAATTCCTTTGCTTAAATATTCACCGTCTTCCACGCCTGTGTAGACATTTTCACCCTTTTTACCCATTACAATTGCCGTTCCCGTATCCTGACAAGAAGGCAAAGCTCCTTCAACCGCTACAGCTGCGTTTTGTAATAAATTATAAGCTACGAATCTATCATTATCTGTAGCCTCTGGATCATCAATAATTTTTCTTAAACTTTCAAGGTGTGAAGAACGAAGCATAAAAGAAACATCCGCTATTGCTTCTTCTGCTAGAAGTTCCAATCCTTTTGGATCGATGGTTAAAATCTCTCTTTCGCCGTGCTGCTCAACTTTTACGTATTCTGAAGTCAATTTTTTATATACCGTATCATCTTTCAAAATTGGATACGAATCCTGATAATTAAAATCCATTTAGTTTTTATTTCGGTGCAAAAATACGGCTTAGATAAAAAAACATGAGTAAAATCAGTCACTTAGATTGATATTTATAATGATTATAAATTGCGGAATTCTTCATTATTGAGTAATTTTATAAGAACAAATTTTCTTCATAGAATCATTGAAAAATTTCGTTGTTTTTGTCATTCCGTAGGAATCTAAATTATGTACGTTTAATTCTTTATTGAGATTCCTACGGAATGACAAACTTGGTGGTTAATCTATGGTTAAAATTTGTGATTAAAAGGCTTAAACTAAAAAATAAATAAAAATTTCAATCACAATGAATTACAGAATAGAAAAAGACACCATGGGTGAAGTGCAGGTTCCTGCAGACAAATTTTGGGGAGCACAGACCGAACGTTCAAGGAACAATTTCAAAATCGGTCCGGAAGGTTCGATGCCACACGAAATTATCGAAGCTTTTGCGTATTTAAAAAAAGCTGCCGCATTCACCAACACAGATCTGGGAGTACTTTCTGCTGAGAAAAGAGATATGATCGGCAAAGTCTGCGACGAGATTTTAGAAGGAAAATTAAACGACCAGTTTCCTTTGGTGATTTGGCAAACCGGTTCGGGAACGCAGTCGAATATGAATGTGAACGAAGTTATTGCCAACCGTTCTCATTTCAATGCAGGCGGGAATTTAGGCGACAAAACAGAAGTTCATCCGAATGATGATGTAAATAAATCTCAATCTTCGAATGATACTTATCCAACCGCAATGCACATCGCAGCGTATAAAAAAGTGGTTGAGGTGACTATTCCTGCAATTGAGAAACTAAAAAATACGTTAAACGAAAAAGCAATCGAATTTAAAGACATTGTAAAAATCGGAAGAACGCATCTGATGGATGCAACGCCTTTAACTTTAGGTCAGGAATTTTCAGGATATGTTGCTCAGTTGAACTATGGAATTAAAGCATTACAGAATACATTACCTCATCTTTCTGAGTTGGCTTTAGGAGGAACAGCAGTAGGAACAGGATTAAATACACCTCAAGGTTACGATGTAAAAGTGGCAGAATATATTGCAAAGTTTACCAATCTTCCATTTATAACAGCAGAAAACAAATTTGAAGCTTTGGCGGCACACGATGCCATTGTAGAATCTCACGGAGCTTTGAAACAATTGGCCGTTTCTTTATATAAAATTGCTCAGGATATAAGATTATTGGCTTCAGGACCACGTTCCGGAATCGGTGAAATTCATATTCCGGAAAATGAGCCGGGATCTTCTATCATGCCGGGAAAGGTAAACCCAACACAGAATGAAGCCTTAACAATGGTTTGCGCTCAGGTTTTAGGAAATGATACAACGATCTCATTTGCAGGAACTCAGGGAAATTATGAGCTGAATGTTTTTAAACCTGTGATGGCGTACAATTTCTTACAATCTGCCCAGTTAATTGCTGATGCATGTATTTCATTTAATGATCATTGTGCCGTTGGAATAGAGCCGAATCATGAGCGAATTAAAGAACTGGTTGATAAATCTCTGATGTTGGTTACAGCATTAAACACTCATATCGGTTATGAAAATGCAGCAAAAATCGCAAAAACCGCTCACAAAAATGGAACAACTTTGAAAGAGGAAGCTGTAAATCTTGGACTTTTAACTCCTGAACAGTTTGACGAATGGGTGAAACCTGAAGATATGGTGGGAAGTTTGAAATAATATTCAACAACATGAAACAAGACACTCCGTAGAAAAATCTGCGGAGTGTCTTGTTTGTTAATGTGAATGTTGATTTGTATAACTCAATTATTATACCAAAATGAGTTTTTACGATTTTTTGCCATGTTTATATATCAATTATTTATGCAATTAAATTTTACCATCCCAAAGCCACTCCGAAAACCAAAGCTTTGTCGTTCTGGAAATAAGAATCTTTGAAGAAATTGCTGAAATCTTTTTTCACAAACAGCGAAATATTATCATAAGAAAGTGTAACCTGCGCTCCGTAAACAAAAGGATTCACCTGATAATTTGAGCGGTCTCTGAAACCCTGACTATCACCTTTTACGATATTGTTCGTTGCCATCTTAATTCCTCCATAAACATTTGCTCCAACCCTGAATCCATCTGAATAAGGTCTGTACTGAACATCCATTCCTGCACTTTTCAGCTTGGAAAAATTATACTGAAAACCTAGCGGAATCATGATATAGCCCGTTCTCAATTTCGCTTTATCAAGACTTCCTTCATATTTCGTAAGGAAAACATCGCCGTTTTGTTTTGCGAAAATCATATTGTTGTCGGGACGAACAGTTCTCCAGGAAAAACCAACTCCAGAAATCAATCCCCACGGACTCGTTCTGCCAAACTGATAATTAAATTTTAAACCAAATTCAAGATTGTTGGCGTAGCCTAAGTTTTTATCCAAATCATTATCTGGTTTATCATTCGTCAAGGTCATGATTCCGTAAGAAAAATATCCGTCAAAACTTTTTTTAGCCTGAAACTTTTTCAATAGTTTTTCTTTCAATTCCTCATTTGAAGTCACATCAGAATTCAATAAAGAATATCTTACCTGCTTTTGGATAACCTGATCCAAATCAAATCCCAAAGCTTCAATTCTTGTGTCGATTTTTTGAGAATAAGTATCTGCAATCACTGCTTTCTGCTTATCAAATTCAGCTTTATCTAAATTTTTCTCCTGAAGAACTTTAAGCTCGGTTTCCATCTGAGTCTTTTCTTCCTGAATAATCTGGTTAATCTTAGTGGCATATTCTTCTACTTTTTCTTTAACAATCGGGCTTACCGTAGTATCTTCTTTTGGCTGAAGGTTTAAACTCAACCCTTTTCTTTGTGCGTTCATTGATGTGGCAACAAGGCACAACATTCCTGTGATGATGAATTTCTTAATCATAGTATTATTATTTTTTAGTTTAAAATTGAATTATTTGTTATTCAGGTCGATGGTCGCTACGTTGCTTCCATCCTTAGATTTATCGATGACATCTTTATGTTCTACTGAGAAAAGAAGCGTTGAAGGATCCACATATCTCTTTTTCTTCTGAACCTTTACCGAATCTGATTTCGCCATAATTTTCGCAGGCTGATTCTGAATAATAATCTGAGAAGCAATTTCAGAAGGATTTTCTTTAATTAACGGAAGTTCGTTTTTAATAGAGACATCTTTTTCTGTTTTTAACTCAACCGGAGAGTGTTTAGTTTGAGTAAATCTTTCCTCCTTATCTTTCACAATAATTTCTTGAGAATTTATTCTTTCCGGCTGTATCAATGTATTTTCTTTCTTTGAAGAAGGAGTTTTTTCAATTTCAGCAACTTGTACCGTTGGTTCAGAATTATTATTTAAAAATAAAACTGTTCCCAAACCGAATAGCAATACAAAACAAGCAGCCATCAATACCCAGTTCAGATTTGATTTCTTAGAACGAGAGTTTTCGGTTTGAGTCTGGATTTCTGCCCACAAATCTCTTGAAGGAGCAATCTCTCTCCCGTCGATCTGTTTTTTTATCTGGTAATCAAAATTATCTTTAGACGTTTTCATTTTTCAGTTGTTTTTGTTGTTGAAAGTAAATCTTTCTCAATTTTTCTTTTGCTCTGAAGAGTTGGGTTTTGCTTACTGCCAAAGAAATATTCAGTGTATCTGCAATTTCCTGATGCGAATAATCTTCAATCACATAAAGGTTGAAAACCATTCGGTACGCATCCGGAAGCTGATCAAGAAGTTCCTGTGCATTAAAATCAAAATCGATCACTTCTTCCTGTAAATCTTCCAAAACAGAAGCATGAACATCGTCGAGGTAAAAAACCGTTTTGTTGCTTTTAATAAAATTGAGACATTCGTTTACCACAATTTTTCTCGCCCAACCTTCAAAGTTCCCTTCCCCACGAAAGCTTTCTATATGTTTAAAAATTTTACAAAATGCTTTAATCACACAATCTTCTGCCTGATATAAATCGCTGACGTAGCTTTTCGCCACACTCAGGAATTTTTTTACACTTTGGTCATAAAAGATTTTCTGTGCAGCCGGATCCTGCTTTTTCAGCCGGCTCAGTAAATCTTCTTTTTTATTTTTAAACAAAAGCTTCATGGTTTATTCTGTTTGACTTCGTCGAAATAACATTCATCGACTAAAGGAGATAATCTTCGATTTCTATAGTAAAGACAGTGAAAGTTTAAAATGGTTACAGAAATTTTTATTTTTTTATTAAAATCATTGTAACCTTCTGAAAATGAATATAAAAAAAATCCACTTTTATTTTCAGAAAAGTGGATTGTAAATTTAATGTAGGGATTATAAACCACTTTTACAATTAGGAGTAGCTGTCATTACATCTAAAGACATATCCATCGCTTTTTTAGCCTGTTTCTTTGCTTCTTCTAAATTTTCGGCTTTACTCGCTTTATTTCCAAAAGTTACAGCATTCAACGCATAGTTTTTTGCCAGCTGACAATCGCAAATCAATGCATAAGCAGAAGCCTGTTCTGCATCTTCCACTCCTTTTTTAATAAATACTTTTGCATTCTCTAACGAATCTGATTTGTAAGCATTTTTAAATTTCTCAAAAGCCATTTCGGAATAAGTAACAGACATATTACAGTTATTCTGCGAAAATATTTTCACAGGAATAAAAAATAATGCAACAAAAAGAATTAATTGTAGTGCTTTCATTATATTGTGATTAGAAGATAAAAATAACAATTAAATTTCTAAAAACTATTCAATAATTGGTTCTTTTAAAGAGACATTTACCTGATCTTCAAAGTATTTTTCAAGCTGACGTAAAGTTTCAGGTGTTGTCTGGATATCCTGAACAACAACTCCTTTATTTACCACAACAATTCTGTTGCAAACTTCGGTTGTGTGCGCAAGATCATGGCTGGAAATTAAAAAAGTAACGCCATTTTCCTTAGCAAACTCACGGATCATGTTTTTTAGCTTGATTTGTGTGGAAGGATCGAGGTTTGCAAAAGGTTCATCCAGAATAATAATGTCCGGTTTACCTATCAAAGCACCTACAATTCCGACTTTTTTCTGGTTTCCTTTTGAAAGATCACGAACGTATTTTCCTGCGTTGACGATTTCTCCGTTGAATAAATCGTGGAACTGCTTTAGAAATTCGTCAACAGAAGCCTTATTTTGTCCTCTCAATTCGCCGATAAAGTAAAAATATTCTTCGGGCGTAAGATATCCAATCAGAAAAGTTTCATCGATGAATGCGGAAACTTTATTTTTCCATGCTTCAGATTCGTTTACTTTTATATTCTCAACACTTACAAAACCTGTTGTAGGCTGAATCAAATCGAGCATCAAACTGAAAAGTGTCGTTTTTCCTGCTCCGTTGTTCCCGACCAAACCGAAGGTTTCGCCTTTGGTAATTTCTAAATTTTCTATATTAAGAACGGTTGCATTACCGTATGTTTTCTTTAAATTTTGTATTGTGATCATTGTTTTGATTTTTAATTTTGTTGTTTGTTTTTAACGCAATGCTCGCAAAGATTTATTTCATTTTAATAATAAATATTTTTCGGTCGCAAAGGCGTTACACTCAGCAAAGACATGAATAATTTTATAACATGAAACGTATTCACTTTTGCCTTTTATCTTGGCTCTTCTAAATTAATCTTTCTTGAAAGCTTCGATTGTACTGTATTTCTCCGTTTTATATTTTTTAATTATAATATCAAAGATTTTTTCACGGAAAAGAAAACCGAGAAGGCCTAGAATTCCGATAGAGATTACGGCAGCAGAAATTCCGAAGAGACGTTCAACAACTCCGTAAACAATCATTGGTAAAAGCATTTTGGGAATCATTAAAATAAATGCTTTAAAGCTAATTGTATTTTTCTGCCCTACTCTTTTCTCTTTTGAATTAAGGTCGATGAGATTCTTATTATAAGCTCCGGACCAAAGCGTAAACTGAGAATTCACACCGATATTATACAATCCTGCCGCAAAAAATGCAAAGTAAACATTCCAGCCGAAATAGGCGTAAAACAATGCAATAACAATAGAAATTGCAGTCACAATATTCATGAGCCACCATTTTGCTTTCAGATATTCTTTGTAAGGAACATTTTGCGTCATCATCAAAGGATAATAAGCACTGTCGAAAGCCGGAACTCTCTGTCCGAACGTAAACTGAAAACCTCCCGTTACAAAAAGTCCCATAAACATCATCATCGTCGGAGTTCTGTAAATATCATTGGTAAACATCAGCAAACCGTAAAATACAAACATGAAACTTCCGATAAGCACCCCTTTTGTCACTTTATTCCGCTTCAGCATTTTAATGTCATTGTTGATGAACGTTCCAATTGCTCCGTATTTATTAAGGAAATCAATGTTTTCTGTTTTTCCGATCTCTTTTTTCGCTTCGAGACCTTCATCTAAATAAAAACCTTTTCGGATGTAATTAAAAGTGATTTTCCAAAGGGCAGAAAATAACAGAACGGAAACTATCGCAAAATAAGGTTGATTATAAAAACTGTAAAAAACACTTTCTGAATAAGAAAGAACAGGAACAATTTCGTAATAATTTAATGCTGCTAAACCTGCAATTAAAATTCCTGCACCAATCGCTATATTTTCTTTATCGTTAAATAAAAGATTGATGAAATTATTCAGGTAAAATAAAGATGAGGTTCCTATAAACCAAGCCAGTATTCCCAGGAAACCATATCCGTTGAAGGCTAAAATTCCGCAAAAAGTAATGAGAAATATTGAATTAAACCAGCTCAGCGGCGTAAGAAACGTTTTAATTAAAGTATAATTAACCACCACTTTCTTAGGAATATTTAAAGTAAGAAAAGGTTTAATATTCTGCGTGGGAATCTGCTGAATCATGTATTTAAACATAAGATCGATAACCCAGCCAATAATCATAAAACGTGAAATAATTTTCAGCGGATCCTGTTCCATTTCGTCCTGTACATAATAATAGGCAATGAAAGACATCATGGCGAGCCAAAAAACGAAGAAACAAATCCCGACAATTCTAAGAATCTTCATCGCAAGATTGATTCCCAATGAAGAGCCCCGAAAAAAACTTTTCCACTCCAGCTTCAAAAATCTTTTAAACATAGTTTATTACTTTTTAATCATTAGTAAAGATAATGCTTAAAATGTTACAGAATTTCTCACTGAATGTGGGGATAATGGAAATTATTTCTTTTTTACACATTAAAATTCGAAGTAAATTTTAAACTTTATATAATAACAGGTAAAAACAACATTTTTAATATACATTTATCAACATTACACCACAATAAATAAAAATAATTTATATCATATCATTTTAAATAGTATATTTGATATTATTAACAATTTAAAACACGATGATATGCCAGTACAGTATTCACTAAGTGAGAAGGGTAATCCCTCAGATCAATCAGTGCCAAAAAAATTCTATGCAAACGCCAAATCTACAGGCGAAGTTACGTTCCGAAGTCTTAGCAAGGAGATTGCAGGTGGTTCTACAACAGTAAGTGACACCGACGTTCTTGCTGTATTGAATGATTTGACCAAAGCGCTTTCTAAGCATTTGTTGGAAGGGAGGATTGTAAGATTCGGAGATTTTGGATCTTTCAGTCTTACGCTCACCAGCGAAGGAGCTGAGACCGCCGACAAGTTTAATTCTTCTATGATTAAATCGGCAAAAATTGCTTTCCGACCGGGAATTGATCTCAAAGAAATGCTTGCCGTGATGAAGTTTGAAAAAGCTAAGTAAGCATTTTTAAAAAGCAGGCGTGCATTTTTGAAAAGCAAGCCTGCTTTTTCTAAAAGCTCCCGTGGATTTGTGTAAAACCACGGGAGCTTTTGGTATAATCGTCTAAAGGATTTTTGGAAATGCTTTAAATGAATTAAAAAAAACCGTAGATTATTCTGTGGCTTCTTTATTTGTAATATTCAATTTCTCTTACCCATTTATACAAATCCTTGCCATTTACATTTTTTATGATTTCTGTCCAGTTTTTTTGTCTATCAAATTTGTATTTGAAGATAATAACTGATGATTTTATTTGTTCATTCTTACTTCCAAATGCTTCTAAATAAAATAGTTTGCTTATATGATTATCTTTATATTCAAATTTTACATCTTCCAAAACTTTATCATCATAATAATATATTCTCCTTTCTAACTTTTGATCTTTGGTAAAAACATAAATTGTGTACTGAGTTTTTTTATAGCTGTGGCTAGCTTGTACCTCACTAATTACTTTCCCATTTCCCAGCATTATATAGGAATATAAATTTCCATCATTGAAATTAATACGCTTTGTGATATTTCCGAATTGATCATATTCATACTTTAGATGATCAGTAAGATAGATTTTTCTATTTTCATGATCATCTTCATAGTTGAAAAGTTTCTCTTCAATAATCCTATACTGATTATCATAAATTTTCACCCGGCTTAATTTTTTATTATATACAGAGTCTTTAGCTGAAGTGTAAGAACGTTCTCCTATTTTCTTCCATATATCATTTGTAATTGTAAAAATGCTGTCTGTCTTAGAAATACTATCAAATTTTGTAACAAGTAAGGGTTTTTCGTTATCAAGATTTTTCACAGATCTCTCTATAGGCTCATCCTTCCATTGATAAGAAGTTTTTTTTAATTTTGCGATTTTATTGCTTCCTTCATAAAAATAGAGGGAAGAATCTTTGGAGTATTCATTTATAGACTTTTCAGTAATGAGTCTGTTTAAATGATCATAGGTATAATCATAATCATCAACTATTTTTCCTGATTTATAATACCATATTTCTTTGGTGATATTTCCATTTTTATCATAATGTGCTTCATTGTTTATATATCTGCAAAAATCTGTTTCAAACCATGAACCTTTCATATTAGCCCTTAAGCTGTTAGGTGTCATTATAACATTATGACCATATTCATTGTCACCCGACATAAAAGTAAATGAACGATAATCATTCAGAAAAATCACATATTCTTTTATGTATTTGGGATTTCCTAAAAGTAAGTTAGTTATAATTGGGGAACTATTTTGTTGTGCTTGAATAAATATACTAAGAGTTAAAATGAATAGTAGTAGTATTTTTTTCATATATATTTTTTTAAAGATAAAAACCTCTTTGCAGAGGTATTATTTTGCATTTATAATATAAATTTCACTTAAACTTATAAAAGATATTTTTTTTATTTATTTTTCCATTTTTGTTAAACTCATATAATTTTTTTCTCTTGATAATCATTTTATTCATCAATGGTACAAATTTGATATTTTGAGGATACATATTATCTTTAGAATATATCTCGTATAGAATACTAAAATATTTTTCGTTCTGGTTTTGAATTATTAGATCTGCTTTTTGATCTATAGATAGAACCAGAGTATCATTATTTTTAAGCCTTACTGTGTCATAAAAAGGTTGAGGTTTCAAAAATAGAACATTCCTTTTTTTTGTCCATGTTCCGAAAGACCACATATCACCTGTCATATAGGGAGAACTTGTGTAAAAATATGTATGGTCTTTATTAATTTCTATTGTATAAAGATATACGTTACTCGTATTTCTATACTTACCTACTACGCTCGTACATGCCTGAAAAAAAATAAAAAAAAATATTGACCAATATATTTTTCTGTGCATTATGGTACTTTTGTTAATGTAACATCATTAGGTAAACTAAAAACTGGCTGTCCCGCATAAACTTCAATATTATAATTCGGAAAATGCTGTCGTAAATAAAGATGAAATTTAATTTGATTTGAAGAAATCTTAATAATCTCACAGTTGGCATCTACCGGTCCTCCTCCTGCATACACTAATTCATTTGTTAGAGGCATATAGATATTTTTAGTAATTCTGCCGTAGTCTTTTATTCCTCCATCTAATATAATACCGTCTTTTGTATCAAAACTAGGATAGTGTCTTACAGGGCTCTCAAAAATTAATATATTATTGTTAAACTTCTTATACTGGTATTTAATACCATCAGTATAATAGTTTAAACTTATATCAGAATCATTAATATGATATTTAATAATTTTAGTTAAAATAATCTGAAATTTTTCATTTCCATTTACATACTCCCAAGTTCCAACAAAATTATCAAGATTATTGTTAATATCTTTCTCATAATACTGTCCAGTTTCATTATAATTAGAAGGTAATACTCCATTTCCGCCAGCCATATTAATAATAATTTGAGATTTACACTGAATAATACAAATCAGTAGAGTTATAAGTGTTAAAAATTTTATAATCATATTTATTATTTTTAGTTACAAGGTATTGGGTTATAGCTATAATTCCCACTTCCATTATCAATTAATTCAAGTTTCTTCCAATCTCCGAAGCTATTTTTATCGCCTTCATACAAGTCTATCCCAATATTTTTATCTTTGATAAAACGAAGAAAACCTTTTATTTGTTGCTCTTTTGTGGAGGTATGGGAAATATTATATTTATCAGGTTTTGAAAAATTTCTTTTCATATATTCGTTTACTTTTTCAGTTCCATTATTTAAATCACTTATTACCATATCGCTCCACCATTTTGAGAAAGATGCTAATTTATTAAAATCATTAATCTTTATCGCAAAAAATCCTTGATCAGTAATAACATACATAATTGTTTTCTTTGGGAAATCTGATCGATAAGGGCTACTTGCAAAGGTTTCAAACATTCCCAAATAATAAAGGGCACCAATGTCTTCTGGAGTAAAAACTCCTATGTGCTTAATATTATTTCTCAAATGGTTATGTGCAGTGCCATAAGTTCGGTACAATTCTTCCAAATCTTGTGGTGTATTATCTTTGAAAGGAAACATTACTCCACCATCCATTCCGCCACCCTGCACAACAGGAGAAAACTCTTGATTGGGTATATCTCTTATGATAAATCCTTTTTCTTGAGTTCCTGTAGGTACATTATTTTTTAATTCTGTCATCTTATTTGTAAAACCGGGTTTATCTTTAATTGTTTTTAACTGATCACACGGCGTTGCCAAATACTCCTCATAAAACTCTTCCCAAGTAACATCCGGATTCAGAACCAGATATTTATAAGCCCAGTTCAGAAAATACTGATTATTGGCAGGAATATTGTTGGGAGCATTATTGGCCGCTACATACCATGCATTAAGCCCCACTAATCTTTGATAAATGCCTTTGTAATAGGATTGATCCCATTATCCTTAAAATAGAAAAAGGTATAATAAAACAAATCGGGATTTGCTGCCCTCAGCTGATTATAGGAAGCACCCAATGATGAAAAATAACTGACAACACTAAGGTAATGCAGGTAGTTAGGATCTAGATCATCTTCTGTCTCATAATACTGGTAACCTATAGAGATAAATGGTATCGAAAAATAAGCACCCAGATCAATACCTCCACCTGCTACCGGACCAGAAGGACCAGATTCTCCACTGTCTCCGGTATCAGCAGGATTACCATTTTCGCAGACATATTCTATAGACTGTATCATGGGCGCAGGTGCTCCGCCAACAGAGCAACCTCCCGGACCGCCTGTATAATGTACATTTGCAGAACACCATCCTGTTTCCCATGTTATGACAAAGCAGCCTATAACATCTACATTTAATTTTACATTTGCATTTGTATTTATATTGATCTTCTCAATATCATAGATTTTTGTTTTTGAAGAAATGTCTACATTTTGCCCGCTGATAAACTGCTCTTTTTCCTCTTTGGTCACATCATACTGAATGAGAATCCCACTAAAGCTGCTGTCGTTATTCTCTTTCAGTATTAGGCTTTCAGTTTTGTGCGAAATAAAACTTCTAAAAACAGGAAATGTGTAGGTTTTCTTACCGTCTTTTTCCACCAGAAGAACCTGATTGGTACCGATAATAGCACCATCTAGAATAGAATCCTGCACTTTTCTTCCATATAAGTTATTCGTCTGGCTAAAACTCTTTTTTTTGAGTTCTGAGATCTTCCCCATAAGCGGAGCAATATCATAAACCTGTTGCCGATTGAGTAAACTTACCTGAAATTGTTCTTTCTGGTTTTCGGCATCAACTTGTAGGAATTCCTGCCTACAGGAATGTAATGAAAAAACCATAATAAGAATCAGGTATAACCTGAGAAATAGATTTTTCTTCATAGATCATTTGTTTTTAATGGGTTAAAAATATAAAAAATTGTAACTCCACAAATATGTGATAAATAATTTAAACAGCAATGCCCTATTTTTGATGCACGTTTGTTTTAGAAAAAAAATTATATTTGCTCTACTCAAAAAAGTACATCCATGAATACAAGCATCGGCAAAAGAATAAGATCATACAGAGAAGAAAGAGGCTTTTCTCAGGAAGAGCTTGCAGAAAAGCTGCATATTTCCCGATCTACTTATCAGAGAATAGAAAACGGAGAAACCAATTCATGGATTAATCACATTGAAAACATCTGCACTTCGCTGAATGTAGAATTAGATGATATTTTAAAACCTGAAGAAGGTTACACGCAAATAAATAGAAATAACGAACAAACTAATGATAATAATGCGAGTGGAATGATTCAAAATCAAACCAATCATTATCACAGTTCTGATAAGCTTACAGAAAGTCTTTTAGACCAAATCACTTTCTTTAAAGAAGAAAACCAACGGCTGAAGAAAGAAATAGAACAGCTAAAGAATATATAAACAAAAATGCCCGAAGAAAAACTCTTCGGGCATTTTAAATTATTTAAAATTGTTACTTTACTTCAACAAAATTGTCTTCAGGATTTACATCAGCCAATCTTTCGCTGAAATCTATTCCCAAAGCACTCAATTGAGACTTGCTGTACGGAATTGTAAACGTATATTCTTTCTGCGTCCATGGCCAATATTTCAATGTAGTAAATTCTCCGAACGCATCTTTGGTTTTCCACGTATGTGTCATATTTAGCGGAATCTGGTAATTAACGATTTTTTTATCAGAAGTAATCACAGAAAAATCAATCGGCATCGGAACTTGTCCATTATTAATTAAGGTAATCGTTGTTGATTTTTCACCATATTGCACGTCTTTAATTCCGTAATCGATAGTTTTTGTGGTATTAATCCAATAATGATGAAACCACTTTAAATCCATTCCCGAAACTTTCTGCGCAATATGTAAGAAATCTCTGTCTGTAGGATGTTTCATGCTCCATTCTTTGAAATATTCAGTCATAATTTTGGATAAATTCTCTTCACCAACAATGTAACCCAACTGTACCAAGTACAATTCTCCTTTCACATAACTCGCATAAGAATACGCCGAACCGTTATCATGATGGTCGCCTAACCAAACTGCAGGCTCTTCAATTCCCTTTTTGATAAAATTTCTGTACGCATCAAGCTTTTCAACAAAAGCATTCGGTCTGTTATCTTTTGGTGGAAACAACTGATTCATTACGTAACTTTCAGCGTAACTCGTAAAACCTTCATCCATCCACGGTCTTGTCGGTTCGTTGGTTGCCAACATTTGCTGATACCAGGAGTGTGACCCTTCGTGAACCATTAATCCCATTAAATCTTCCACATCTTTTGCTTCGCCTAAAATCATGGTACACATCCCGTATTCCATTCCTCCGTCTCCACCTTGGATGAATGCATAAGAAGGATAAGCATATTTTCCGAATTTAGAATTCATAATCTGGAAATATTTTGTAACATAAGGTTTTGCTTCTCCCCATGCTTTTGTTTTATCATTTTTCTGATACACGAAATATACTTTCGGACCTTGAGCAACATCAAAACTTTCTACCGAATAATCTTTGTCTGCTGCCCATGCAAAATCGAGCATATTTTTAGCTTTCCATTTCCAGGTCGCTTTATTTTGTTCGGTTTTTATCTGCGCTGAAACGTCATAACCTTTTACTTCTTTTGGATTTAAAAGCGTTCCTCCTGCTCCTACAACGTAATCTTTATTAATTTTTATATTCACATCGAAATCGGCAAACGGTGCATGAAATTCTCTTCCCACATAATCGAAAGTTGCCCAACCGTCGTAATCGTATTCTGCAATTTTGGGATACCATTGCGTCATCGTCATGTCAACGCCTTCACGGTTGTTTCTTCCTGCTCTTCTGATTTGTTGCGGAATTACTGCATCCCATTCCATCGTGAAAGTTGTTTTTGAACGGGGCTTCATCGGTTTATCCAGATACACTTTCATCACGGTTTCCTGAATTTCAAACTTCAGATTTTTTCCGTTCTGTTTAATCCAGTGAATATTTTGGGCACCTTCCTCATTTTTCGGAATGGAAGCCAGTCTTGAAATTCCATCTTTCTGTAATCTCGAGTCGCCGTTTTTCCCCTGATTCGCCACTCTCTGATCCATCATTGAGTTTGGCTTAAATGCATTCCAGTAAAGATGAAAATAGACGACATCGAGTTCGTCGGGCGAATTATTTTGATATTTTAAGGTCTGAGTTCCCTGATAAGTAAATTCTTCTGCATTGACGTCGATATCCATTTTATATTGTGCAGCCTGCTGATAATAGGCTTTTTGCTGAGCCTGAAACTGTGAGATAACAAACACACAAAGGATGATTAACGATTTTTTCATATGTCGTTGTTTATTGTTTTAAAGGTCATATAGAATCGCAATATATTCATAAGTGATTGAATGGGCAAATCTTGGCGATTTCATTGATAAATTTTATTTGTCTAAAGGTAGGTAATTTTAATTTTATTGCCACGAATGCACGAATGTTCGTTGCTTAATTGAGGAAAGTACTCCCACGGATTTCACAGATTTTCACAGATCATCTCATACAAACTGTGCAATCTCGAAAAAATTTAAAAACAAATTTCACAAATGAAAAGCACAAATAGACACTATTAAATTTGTGTTATTCGTGAAAAACATTAGCGTTATTCGTGGTTAGATAAAATCAATTTCTTAATCAAAGTAATCTGTCCCAAATGATAATAACAATGTTCGATCATTCCATCGATATTTCTAAGGTAAGTTCCATATTTTTCATCAACGAAAGCATCATTCATTTTAGAATCGGGCATTTGCTCTAATAAAAGCGCAAACTTTTCTGCATCATGAAGAAGTTTGTTAAACAATTTTTCCCACTGAGCTTGGGATTCAATTGGTGGTAGATCAAAACTGAATTGATCTCTTATTTCTAAATCTCCTCCTTCAAAAACAGTAATCAATCCTGCAATGTAATAATCGATATGAAAAGTAAGCATTGCAATTGTATTTAAAGAATCAATTTTTACAGTTGCCTCTTCCCAGGTTACATCTGAAAGCTGATCTTTAAAATTGGTATTGGCAATCCATTTTCCATCTAATAAAACTTCCCGGAATCTTTTGGCTAATTGTGAGGTTGTGGTCATTGTTTTGTTTTTCTAAAGATAATTATTTTCTCTCGCTGATTTTACAGGCTAAGCAAATCTTTTTCACAGACTGCAAATATTTTATCATCATAATTATGCGCAATCATTTGGAAAATCTGGGAAATCTTTGAAGAGATACATTATTAAAAATTAAAAATCCTTCAAGGTTTTGAAAACCTTGAAGGATTAAATTATATTAAGTTGAAAACTATTTTTTATCAGAAACTTCTTTCGCTCCGCTCGTTAAAATCTTTTCAAGAATTCTTAAAGTGATGAGGTAAGTTGGTTTTACTCCGGTTAATCCTAAACCTCCTGAAGAAAGCGTGGCTCCTGTTTCCAGTGGATTATCAGAAGCATAATAAGCGTAACTTACAAATAAATCGGGATAAATGTGATGTCTTATTTTAGACGCTACCTGAATTGCTTTTTGGTAATGCGCACCTTCCATTTCCAGCCCGATTGCTTTCCATGAAGTGTTCATGAAATATTGTAGAATATCTCTGTTTTGAAGAGATGTTCCCAAAACGGTAATCATCGGTCCTTCGAAAGCCTGTAATTCGTCATCAAAGAAATCTTCTTTTTTCAAAGCATTTTCGAATGGATAATTATCGGCAGTTCCCTCAAAGATGTGAGAAGTCGGGATCATAATATCACCTTTTCCTCCGGCAAGAATTCCGGCTTTCCCCATAATGGAAACAGATTTCACTTTCATCATGTAGACTTCGCCTTTCTGTTCGAATGGCCTTAGAAGTTCGTCCATCACTTCAAATGCCTGTTCACCAAAAGCGTAATCGAAGACTAAAACTACATCATCACCATTGAATTTAGTATGGCTGAACGGCGTATTTTTTAAATCAATTTTACTCAAATCAATAATCTGAACATCGATATTACTTCCGCTTTTGTCATCGATGTAAATTAAACCTTGCTCCAATGAATATTTTAAAACTTTATCACGAAGGTCTTTTTTGTTTGAAATTTCTTCATAAAGCTTGTAATCTACATCTTTGTTCTGTTTTTTCTTTAAAGCATCGTTTCCGAAAAGCATATTTTTCACGGAATGCATATTCGCAGAAATGATGTGGAGCGGACGCATGTGAAGATCGTTTTCAAATAAAACTTCTTTCACTTTGTGAGCCCATTTTTCACCAAAGTAGTGATGCCCTACTCTTTCTTTAAGAATGGCTGAGAAGTAAATTTCTCTTTCGCGGCTCTGTTTTGCATCTTCCAGACTTACTTTTCCTAAATGATAAATTATTTTGAATAATCTGTCCGGATTTTCGTCGTCACCGAAAGTATTGTAAGCGTTTAACGTTTCATCAAAAGTTCTTCCTATTAAAGAAGAAAGGTGAATCAGTGCGACTTCTTTTTCTCTCCTACTGAATTTTTTCTCGCCTTTCACTACTTCTTCGATGATTTTAAAAGCTCTTGTCGGCTTCCAGTTTTCATCCTGAATGAATGCAAGATTTCTGATTTTATCGGCTTCTATAAATAAGAAGGTAAGATGGGTAAGAATATCATAGATCTCGGAACGCCCTAAAAGAACTTCGATATTCATCTGGTGTTCATCAATTCGGTAACAGTTTCTTCTTCTCTTTTTAGGAACGATCGGCTCAAAACTTCCTTTATCAAAACCTTCGTCTGATGTAAGATGAATGAAAGCACATTCTTCTATTCCTTCCGGAAGTCTGTCTAAAACATACATCAAACCATCGAGTTCCAATTTGCTTGGAATGCTCATGGTACCGTAAATCTCGGGATTGATCGTCTTCAACAAACTTCTAATGCTTTCTCCTGAAACTCCGCTTGGCTTGAAAAAACCTCTATAAAACAGGTGTCTCATAGAAATGTATAGTCTTTCAATTGCCTCGGTAGTTTCTCTTGCTCTAGAATTTGTCATATATTAAAATTTTTATAAAAAGTCTGCTAAGTTACGTAAAATATTTTTAATGTTTTAATTTGTTTTAAATCAGAAGATTGGGTTTAAACTAAATTTTTAAACGATTTAAAATTACTATTTGCAGCTATATTTTGAAAGAGATTTAGAATAAGTTTTATTAATATTCAGAAATCCTATTTAATTTAATATGAATGTCCGGTTTTTAATCATAATTCTAAAATCAGCAGTCTTTTTGTCATTCCGGAGGAATCTAAATCATTTTATTTCAGTGTGTTGAGATTCTTTCAGAATGACAAAAATGGAGCTAAAAATTAAATTACTACTAATTACGGACATCCATTTAATTTAATCTAATCCCTCCAACTTTTTGATCTCATCTTTAATATTACCAAAACGAACTTTATCAACAGTTTTGATCAAATTTCTATTGAAATACAATTGTAAGGTGTAGGTATTATTCTGAGTTGGCGTAATGAGAATTCCGTCTTTTGGTTTGCCTTGAGAATCGGTCTTGATCCCGGCAATAATTTCTTTTTCATCAGTTTCTCCCATGAATTTATTTGAAATAAATTTTTCTGATAAATCATTAAAGCTTTTCTGAACATCTGATGATTCATTTACAACCGAATAAACTTTGTAAAACAACTCCGTCCCTTCGCTTGGTTCGATTGATACATTCTGCGGACTTAGATTAGCTGAAACAATTTTTCCGTCTTTCACATGGTAAATAGTGATTCCTTCTTTATATTTTGATTCTAAATATTCTTTTTTTGTTGAATCAATTAATTTTCCATCGATAAAAAGCTGTTTATTGAAATCAGTTTTAGACGGATCAATTTTAATTTCCGCTTTTCTGTTCGCCTGCAAATCGCCGATTTCGATTGTATTATTTTTAAGTTCAAAATGAATTCTGTTGAAATAATGCATGGCAAACAAATCCCAGTCGAAACTTTGTAAAACGCCGTTTTTCCAATATCTTGAGATAAATTGTTTTTTATTGAGATTGTATTCTACTCCGTCAAAAATTTTTCCGTCTTTATAGATAGATTTAATGTTATAAACCTGATGCGCATAATTATCCATATTTTTCAGATAATCATTTGAGTATTGAAATTTTAAAATTCCGTTTTCAAAATAATTTACCTGTTTGAATTCGCGGTCATCTTCCGTTTCAAAATATCCTGAGAAAGGTTTTCCATTTTTAAAAATTCCCTCATAAAAATCCTGTGGCTTTTCTGAAATCGTGAAAGAATAATTTTTGATTTTCTCCAAAACCCCATTTCCATACAACTTTTGCTTTTGAATTCTGTCCTTATTATAATGATCCTGGAAAAAAGTTTCTTCAGAGATTTTTCCATCTTTATATACTCTAGCTCCTGCATCTTCTATTAAAGTCCCGTTGTATGGCAAGTCATTTTTATATTCCACAGTTCCTACGACTTTACCGTTGTCATAAAAAGTGGTCAATCCGTTTAACTTCTCATCTTTTACGGTATACGTTTTTTCTAAATTTTCCAGTCTGTATGCGAAGACTTTCTGTAATCCGGTTTTTTTAAAATTTTCAAAGTTCATCAGTTCATAATTATCGGAACGATCATCCATTTTTTCGACAAAAGTTCCGTTGAAAGGTTTTCCGTTTCTGTAAATTCCTTTGGCAATAACTCTACCTCCTTCATCTTTCGCAATAGCTTCGCCTTCTCTCAAACCGTTTATATAATTTAGATTAACGAAAACTTCTCCGACACGTACATCAAAATTACCATTAAAAGGCTCATTTTCTTTATAAATCCGCTTACTTTTCACGGTTCCGTTTACGTTAAACACAATTTCATCTCCTTCCTTTAAACCGTTTTTATAATTTGTTTCAAAGGCAACATTTCCATCAGGAAAATAGGTAATTTCCTTTCCGGATTTATCTCCATTAACAAAGTTTGAAGCAGATCTAATTTGAGTTGCAAAATTATTTTGGAGATAATATTGATATTCCGTCCCATTTTCGATATTATTTCCATACAGTTTAAAATGAGTTTCGTTTAGGGACTGAATTAATTTCCCGGATTTATCGTAATCCTTTCGTGAGATTGGCTTAAAATCATAAGTGCCAATTTCATACACCGTTTCCTGAGCCAATTGCTTTGAATTTGCCCAGAATATTTTTTGTGTAATCTTGTTTTTCTTTTCACGTTTCTCAGAAGGATTTTCTGCTTCAACTCCGGCGGCAGTTTCGATCATTTCTGGGGACGCGACTTCAACTATTGGAGCATCATTGGTAACAGCAGATCTATTTGACTCAGAATTTTCATCATTTTGTTCGGTCGACCTATAATCATCACTGTTCTTTATATTTTCAAAACTTCCGCTTTCAGGTTTTCCTTTTATATAAACGCCTTTCATTAAGACCGTTCCATCAGTTCCATAAATTACAGCTTCACCATCTTTCACACCATTTTTATACTGAACTTTCTTTCGCACTTTTCCATTGGGATAATAATATAATAAAGTTAGGTTTTTTGTATCATTACGATACTGATAAAAATTACTGTCATTTCCGTTTTCATCATACCAAACAACATCTCCAACATAGGTATTCTCATCTTTCTTTAAAACATAGCCTTCAAACTGTGGTGTACCGTTGATGTAAAAATCCTGAAGTAAAACCAATTCGCCAACTTCTTTCACTGGCATCAATCTATAATATAAAGCATTGGATTTTGTAGTAACTTTCCAATCTTTATCATAATAAATGGATTCCGACTTTTGAGAAAGCACTACTTGGGAAAGCAAAAAAACAGTGATGAATATGATTTTTTTAATCATGTGAAATGGGTTTACTCAAAAATAAGAATTCTTTAGCATTAATTCGATTTATGAAATTTTAAATAATTTTACAACAAACCCGCATTTTAATAAGGGTATTTTTAAATTTAAAATACATTTAATTATTAAATCTTTTAAAAAATATAGGGGTATTTTATTTTCAATTAATATTTTTCGTAAATTTGCCCCGTAAAAATCAAACTCAATATGTCGACTTTAAGATTCAAAGCGTTAGAAACTTTACCATTTAAGGACTTTAGAAAAGATAATTCTATCGAAGTTCCTGTAAAATTGTCAGAATTATTCTGCACCAATGTTTTCTCTGAGGAAACAATGAGAGAATATTTAACAAAAGAAGCATTTCAATCTATTTTGGATGCGATGAAAAAAGGAACTAAAATCCAAAGACACATTGCAGATCAGGTAGCTGTAGCAATGAAAGACTGGGCAATGAGCAAAGGGGTAACCCACTACACCCACTGGTTTCAGCCGTTAACAGGAACAACTGCAGAAAAGCACGATTCTTTCTTCACTCCAATCGAAGGAGGTAGAGCGATCGAAAGATTCAGCGGAAATTTATTGATTCAGCAGGAACCGGATGCATCTTCTTTCCCGAATGGCGGTATCAGAAACACTTTCGAAGCGAGAGGTTATACAGCTTGGGATCCTACATCTCCGGCATTTATTATGGGAACCACTTTATGTATTCCTTCAATTTTCATCTCTTATACAGGAGAAACTTTAGATTATAAAGCACCCCTTTTAAGAGCTTTGAACGCTGTAGACGAAGCTGCAACCAATGTAATGCAGTATTTCGACAAAAACGTAACAAAAGTAACTCCTACTTTAGGTTGGGAGCAAGAATATTTCCTGGTTGATTCAGCATTGTATCAATCTCGTCCGGATTTGGTTTTAACAGGTAAAACTTTATTAGGACATTCTCCAGCAAAAGGACAACAGTTGGATGACCATTATTTCGGTTCAATTCCTACAAGAGTCATGAATTTCATGAAAGAACTGGAGGTTGAATGTATGAAATTAGGTATTCCGGTTACGACAAGACACAACGAAGTTGCCCCAAACCAATTCGAGCTGGCTCCGATGTTTGAAGAAGTAAACGTCGCGGTTGACCACAACTCTTTGTTGATGGACGTTATGGCAAGAATTGCTCACAGACATCATTTCCATATTTTATTCCACGAAAAACCTTTCGCAGGAGTAAACGGAAGCGGAAAGCACAACAACTGGTCTTTAGCAACTGATACAGGCGAAAACCTTTTAAGCCCGGGAAAAAATCCTAAGAAAAACTTACAATTCTTAACTTTCTTCGTGAATACAATTAAAGCGGTTCACGAATATGCTGATCTTTTAAGAGCAAGTATCGCATCTGCAAGCAACGATCACAGATTGGGTGCAAACGAAGCTCCACCGGCAATTATTTCCGTATTTATCGGAAGCCAGTTGTTCAGAGTTTTGGAAGAGCTTGAAAAAGTAACAGAAGGAAAACTTTCACCAGACGAAAAAACAGATTTAAAACTAAATGTTGTAGGAAAAATTCCTGAAATTTTGTTGGATAATACTGACAGAAACAGAACTTCTCCATTTGCATTTACAGGAAATAAATTCGAGATCAGAGCAGTAGGTTCTTCTGCAAACTGCGCAGAATCTATGACGGTAATGAACACAATTGCTGCAAAACAATTGAACGATTTCAAAAAAGAAGTTGATGCCTTAATTGAAACAGGTCTTAAAAAAGACGAAGCAATTTTCAACGTTTTAAGAGAATACATCAAGCAGTGTAAAAACATTATGTTTGAAGGTGACGGATATTCTGACGACTGGGCTCTGGAAGCTGAAAAAAGAGGACTAAATAACTGGAAAACAACTCCTGAAGCTTTGAAGCAGGAAATGAATCAGAAGTTCCTGGATCTTTATGAAGAAATGGGAATCTTCAATCACAGAGAGGTTGAGGCAAGAAATGAAATCAAATTAGAGAAATATTCTACTGTTATTGATATTGAAGCAAGAGTTTTGAGCGACATCGCAAGAAACCACATCATTCCTTCAGCTTTAAAATATCAGAACAGATTGATCGAGAACGTAAAAGGTCTTAAAGAGATTTTCGGGGATAAAGAATTTAAAACATTGGCAAAAGAGCAAATGAGCCTGATTACCAATATTTCTGAGAACGTTTCTAAAATTAAATTAGGCGTTGAAGATTTGATCGCAGCAAGAGAAACAGCGAAAGCTGTTAGCGGCAGTCAGAAGCAGGCAGAAGATTACTGCACGAAAGTGATTCCATTATTCGAAGGAATCAGAGAAGCTTCTGATGATCTTGAAATGATGGTGGATGACGAGCTTTGGCCAATGACAAAATATAGAGAAATGTTATTTACAAGATAACATCTGTAAAGTTCCATATTAGATAGATTCCTCGGTTTTCCGGGGAATTTTTTTATAATTTATTATGACCATTTTTAATAATTATAAAAATGTAAAATCCGATGAATAAAGGAATGTGTATATATATTGTTAAAAAATCTTAATAAAAAAAACCGCAATATTACCGAAATAGGCACATGGCGGTCTGTTTTTCTTTAACATACGTCCTTGAGCTGTTAAAATATGTTAAAACAATTACATGACAATAATCATATCGAGGTTGTTTTAACAGATATATCTACTTTTGTAAGGCTTTAGAGAAAAATATACCTTTTTAACACGGACAATAAAAAATATATGAAGAAAAGAGTTTTGTTTTATTTAGTTGCTTTCGTTTCTACAATATCACTTCAATCATGCGTAACAAATTACGTCGTTTCAAAACCGGCAACTTACAATAAAGAGTACAAAACAGATGCCAAACTTACGGCTTTAGACACTCAGTTAGAGAAAGATAAGAAAACATTACTCAATTCTTTTATCTCTGAAAAAGCAGTTGCGCTATCTAATGTTAGGAATTCTATAAAAAATTCTGAAATCGCAAAAGCGATCAAGCATAACAAGACCATCGATAATATTTTAACAGAAGCTTCTACTTACATCGGAACTCCTTACCGATACGGAGGAACTACAAGAAGCGGAATTGATTGTTCAGCATTTGTATTATCAGTTTTTGGTGCAGCAGCAGGACTTACATTACCAAGAGTTGCCGCTTCACAATCTCAGGAAGGAGAAGCAGTAGATAAAGAAAATCTTCAGAAAGGTGACTTAATTTTCTTTTCTCATGGCAGAAGAATTTCACACGTAGGAATTGTAGAAGATGTAACAGAGGAAGGTGAAGTAAAGTTTATACATGCCGCAACTTCGAAAGGAGTGATGATTTCTTCACTGAATGATTCTTATTGGGGGCCTAAATTCAGATTCGCAAAAAGAGTGATCAACGAAAACGGAGATAACTACAATAATTTAGCAACTACAACTAATAATTTTTAGTCTTAAATAATTGATTATATATAAAGCCATCAGATTTGATGGCTTTAATTTTTTGTAAGACTCTAAAAGAATTTAAATTAACTATTTCTATCGATTTCTATATCAAGTTGACGTAAGAGCCCGTGAATTTCAGAAAGTGAGAATTTGGTCTTCTTTAGCCTGTTTGAAGCAGGATTGATTGTATAATTGAAAGAAGATCTTACATCTGCTTTTTCTAAATTGGTTCTGTCAAAAATTGCTCCACTTAAATCACAGTTTGAGATGACAGAATTTGAAATATCAGCTTCAGAAAAATCGACTTCAATTAGCTTTGAATTTTTGAAAAGAGTTTTTTTAATGGTTGATTTATAAAAACCCGAATTGTTTAATGCACAATTTTCAAACTTGAATGACATTCCGAATTCGTTGCATTCATTGAATTGCATTCCGAACATTTTACAATCTTTAAAAACAACATTTCTGAAAGCTGTGCCGACGAGTTTTGTCATGCTTAAATTACATTCAATAAACTCACAGTCGGTAAATTTAAATTCGGAAAGATTTGCATATTCAAAATTACAATTTCTGAAAATACAGTTCTCGTATTCTCCTAAATCCAAAGTTCTTTGAGTGAAATCAATATTGTCGAAATTCTCGTCAATGACGTAGGCTTCTCTCATGGTTGTTATTTGTTTTTAGAAATTATTTGTTTCGGAATGAGAAATTTATATCTCTTACTGATTTTAAATAAAAAAATAATTGAAGAGTGATGTTGTAAACTTCCATCATCCAACTTCCCTCTTCTACACCAAACTGTTTTTATCTGCGTAATTGAGTTTAAAGAAAATAAAAGTCATAATGGAAAAGGCAAGTAATGAACTTCCACCATAACTGAAATATGGCAACGGAATTCCAACTGTGGGAAAAAGCCCCATAACCATACCTAAATTGATGGAAAAGTGCATTAAAAGAATAGAAGCAAAACTATATCCGAAAACTCTGTTAAATACTGATTTCTGCTTTTCTGCGAGGTAATAGATTCGCCCGATATAAACCATGTAAGACAAAACCAGAATGGCACTTCCAACAAAACCCCATTCTTCACCCACGGTACAGAAAATATAATCTGTTTCCTGCTCCGGTACAAATTTTCCCTGCGTAACAGATCCTTGACGAAATCCTTTCCCAAACATTCCACCCGAACCGATGGCAGTTTTTGAATACAATAAGTTATAACCCGAAGTATCTCGGAATTCTCTCTCTCCTTTATACAAAACTTCTACACGCTCCTGTTGATGTTTAGGAAGTTTTTCAAAAATAACCGGAGATATAAACGACAAAGCAGCTAAAAGTAAAACGATTCCCACGCCCGGTAAAAGAGTATAAATGTTTTTCCGAAGAAAAGCAGCATTAAAAGCAAACCATAAACCTCCGATTACAATAATGAATACGGTAAAATACCATAAGCTCCACTGCAACGGATCATTGAGATAATTTGCGATCAAGAAAACAGCCCCAAAAAGACCTCCGATTAAAAATAGCTTTCCGGATAACCCTTCTCTGTATAAAGCAATAAAAAATGCGGTAAATACAAGCAATGAGCCAACATCAGGAATGGCCAGAACCACGATGGCAGGAATTGCTATAATCCCGAAAACAGTAATTAAAGATTTTCTGTTTTTAAGATTAAATTCTGATCCGGAAACATAATTTGCCAACATCAGAGAAACCCCGATTTTTGAAAATTCTACCGGCTGCATTGTGACGCCGCCAAATTTATACCAGTTTTTTTGCCCTAATATTTCGGTACCAAAAGGAAAAAGCCCTACCAAAAGTAAAATTCCCCCAATGTAAATGATACCCGACATATTTTCAAAAAACTTGCTTCTGCTGACAAAAATAATTAGACCAACAAAAAGAGAAATTCCGAAAAAAATCAATTGTTTTTCTCCTAAATCTTTATTAACACTGTAAATATTGGCAATTGCGAATGAACACAAGAGCAAATACAGACCAAGACCCAATTTATCTATTCCTTCTGTCCATTTCATGGTTTCTTAGGTTTTTTGGTTTCTGTATTGATTTGTTTCTGCAACGCTTCTTTCTTTTTCTTAATAAAATTTAGACTGTCCTGAATTCTTTTAAGCTTAAGCGAATCGGGTTTTGGCTCTTTGTAAAGACCTTTCCGCTTTAAATCGACAATCCATTGTCGTTTGTATTCAGGCATGAAACTCGACGTAATCATTTTTTTGTAAAGATGCTCACGCTTTAAATCACCTGTAATATATTTTTCAGCAATCACTGTACAAGCGGGGCCTGCCCAAGTTGCACCAAATCCGGCGTGTTCCATTACCGCAACAACTACGATTTTGGGTTTATCAGCGGGAGCTATCAAGACAAAAATAGAATTATCCTTTCCTTGCGGAACCTGCGCTGTTCCTGTTTTTGCCAATTGAGTAAAATCTTTAGACATCAGACCTCTTGCTGTACCTCTTAAAACTACAGCTTCCATACCTTTTAAAACAGGCTCGAAATGTTTAGGATCAACCAAAGTCTGATGTTTAACTTTAAATCTAGGATCTGGATTTGGTTTTCCATCAATTGATTTTACAATATGAGGTGTATAATACCAACCTCTATTTGCAATTGCACCGACATAATTTGCCAACTGAAGCGGTGTTACCATCACATCACCCTGCCCCATTCCGTTATAAATAGCTCCTGTTGACATTTCGTCCCAGTTTTTATAATCCTGCTTGGTTGAACCGTTGGCTTTTATAATTGCTTTGAACCTTCTTTCGTAAAAATCTCCGGAAGGAATTTTTCCTTTAGCACCGACAGCGAAATCGTTATTTAAAAATTCACCAACCCCGAAGCTGCTCATGATTTTTTTCCATTCGTCTACACCTTTAGAGGGGTTTCCGGGATATTTTTTAATAATTGCAATAAATGCATAGGTGAAGAAACAGTTACTGGAAACCTGAATGGATGGAATCAGTGGATCTGCTCCGCCGTGACCTTTAATTCTTTTACCTTTATAAAAGAAACCACCACCGCAAGGGAAGATCGTTTTTTCGTCCATCACTCCCATTTGCATTGCCGCTAAGGCAGTCAATAATTTGAACGTTGAACCAGGTGGATAACCCGCCTGTAAAGAACGGTCAAAAGTTGGTTTATTCTCGTAAATTGTATCTTTTGATAATGCGTAAAGATTTTTAGATTTGTTTGGTCCTGTGAAAAGATTAGGATCAATGTCCGGTCCTGTTGCAGCAACCAAAACCTCACCATTATTCGGGTCCAATGCGACAATCGCACCATGTTTATTCACCAACATTTCTTCAGCTATTCTCTGAAGATCGTAATCGATAGTAAGTGTAATATCTTTTCCGGTAATGACATCACGGTCTAAAGAACCATTTTTGTAAGGCCCGACATTTCTAAGCTTAATATCTTTCTGAATATATTTTATTCCTTTTACGCCACGAAGTTCTTTTTCATAGGCTTTTTCTATACCCGTTTTTCCGATGAGGTCACCCGGAAGATAATACACAGAATCTTTTTTGATTTCTCTGTCATTCACCTCACTTGTATAACCTAAAAGATTTCCTGAAGTAGAAACTTCATATTGTCTTTGCGGACGCTGTACGATGTTAAATGCAGGATATTTGAATATAATTTCCTGAACTCTAGCAATGTCTTCTCTGCTTAAATCTTTAAGAAAAGTCATCGGCGTAAGTTTAGAATAATATTTTTCAGTTTTAATTGTATTAATTTTTTTTATGAAATCACTCTTTTCAATTTTCATTAAATTACAGAAAGCCAGTGTATCAAAATCTGGTTTCATTAATGCCTGTGTAAAAGAAACTTCATAAGCAGGCTGATTTCCTACCATAATTTTTCCGTTTCTGTCGAAAATAACTCCGCGTTGCGGAATTACATATTCAGTTTTAATGGAGGTATTGGCAGCATTCAGCGCATAGCGATCTGTAAACAACTGTAAATAAGAAAGTCTTGCCACAAAAATAAGAGCAATGACGATGAGAACGGATAAGATTTTTATATGGCGTGCGTTCAAACTTTCTGTTTGATTTTAAAGATTAATGCGTAAATTATGATAAATATAAAGGAAATTCCACTAGTTACCAACACATTAAGTAAGATTTCAAAAATTCTGCTGAATTTAAAAAACTCTATATACTGTACCAAAAGCTGATGCAGAAAGATACTTGAGAACAGAAACAGCAGAAACTGCGTCCACTGCAAAGACTGAAATGAAAAGAAATCTGTAGAAGTATCTGTAGATGTACGGAAAATCAACGTACGGAAATAAGCAATTACAGTAGTTGCCATTGCGTTAATTCCCCATGTACCAAGAAAACCATCAACGGAAAGGCCTATTAAAAAACTTAAAGCTAAAAATTGAAATTTATTTCTGAAAAAAGGATAAAACATCACAAAAACCGGATATAAAACCGGCGTGAATTTACCAAACAGCGTAATCCTGTTCAATACAAAAACCTGTAATGCAACCAGAAAAGCCATGATCAAAAGATCTGTAAATACGGTTCTGCTAATCATTTTCTTTTTTTATTACAGCCTGTAATGTGTCCTGAATTTTTTGAACCTCAGCTTTTTTAAGATTTTTAACAACGAAAACTTTGTTTAAAGCGCCCATTTTTTCACTTAATTCTACTGAAATATCCCAAAATCCTGTTTTGTTATCTACCGTATAACCTGCAATTTTACCAATCATGACACCTTTAGGAAAAATCGCTGATTTCCCATCAGTTTCTATGGTGTCTCCAATTTTCAGGGAAACATATTTTGGAACGTCTGCCAAATGCATTACCCGAGAATTATCTCCTTTCCAAGTCAACGTCCCGAAATAGCCTGAATTTTTCAGTGCTGCGTTAATTCTTATTTTATTAACACTTAAGACTGATTGTACCAAAGCGTAACTGTCGGTAGAGTTGATAACGATTCCGGCAATTCCTTTAGGGGCCATTACGCCCATTTGAGGGTACACCCCATCTCTTGTTCCGCGGTTGATGGTAAAATAATTGTTTCTTCTGTTGATGCTGTTGAAAACAATTTCACCGTCAACAAAAGTATAGATTTGCCCGCCTCCCAAAGTATCGTGTACTTTTCTGAATTGAGGATTTGCGGTGCCTTGTTTCCCGTAAAGTTCCACCATTAAAGATTTGTTTTGAGCAACAAGATCTTCGTTGACCTGTTTTAATTTCAGGTAAGAAACCCCTTCATCAATCCCTCCGGAAACCCATGAATTGAAAGCTGCAGTTTGACCCGCAAGCCAGGATTGTTGCATGGCATTCTTAGAGAATATCAAAATGAGAGCAATAATTTGCAGAAAAATAAAGAATACGAAAAGAGCATTCTTAGAAAATAATCTCAGCAAAAATCCCATTCAGATAAAAAGTCGTAAAAAGTTAAAATTATTTAATTAAGAAATTAAATTTATCCATATTCTTAAGAGCAATACCTGTTCCGCGAACAACAGCTCTCAAAGGATCTTCTGCCACGAAAACAGGAAGACCCGTCTTTTTGTGTAATCTGTCTGCAAGACCTCTTAACAAAGCACCTCCACCTGCAAGATAAATACCTGTTTTGTAAATATCTGCTGCCAATTCCGGCGGCGTAAGAGAAAGTGTTTCCATTACAGAATCTTCAATTCTGATAATCGATTTGTCTAAAGCTCTTGCGATCTCTTTATAACCAACCATAATTTCTTTTGGCTTCCCTGTAATAAGGTCTCTTCCCTGTACCGGAATATCGTCGATATCTACATCAAGATCTTCTACAGCAGAACCTACTTCAATTTTCACTCTTTCGGCAGTTCTTTCTCCGATATATAAATTGTGGTGAGTTCTCAGGAAATAAGCAATATCATTGGTAAACACGTCACCTGCAATTTTCACAGATTTATCACAAACAATACCTCCTAAAGCGACAACAGCAATTTCTGTAGTACCGCCTCCTATGTCGATGATCATGTTACCTTCGGGTTTCTGAACATCAATACCAACTCCTATTGCAGCAGCCATTGGCTCATAAATCAAACGCACTTCTTTTGCGTTTACTTTCTGGGCAGAATCTCTCACTGCTCTTTTTTCTACTTCCGTAATCCCTGAAGGAATACAGATAACAATCCTTAAAGCAGGCTGAATAAATCTCCCCTTGATACCCGGAATTTTTTTGATAAATTCTTTAATCATGTGCTCAGAAGCATGGAAATCTGCAATAACTCCATCTTTCAGCGGGCGAATTGTTTTAATATCTTCGTGGGTTTTACCCTGCATATGTTTTGCCTGTTCACCGACAGCAATCGGTCTACCTGTAGAACGTTCAATTGCGACAATTGAAGGCTGGTCTATAACAATCTTATTATTATGGATGATAAGTGTGTTGGCAGTACCAAGGTCTATCGCAATCTCCTGCGTAAACATATCGAATAAACTCATAATTTTCTCCTTGATTTAAGTTTACAAAGATATAAATTTCACACTAGTAAAAAATAATAACTTTCATCTAATTTGGTTAAATTTTTATTAAAATTTATAAAGTATATAACCTTAACTGTTTTTATTTTTACCCATTCTAATTTAAGTTTAAAATCCGTTTTCATAGCTTTTTACGATAATTATCATACAAACAATTGCAAAATCTTTGACTAAAATTTCCGTAAATTTGCCACTGCTTATGGTACAGTATTCTAATATACATCAGACATCAAATTTTGCCGTATTATCGATCAGTTATGAAAAGGCGGATGCCGAAACGAGAGGAAAGTTTGCATTTTTTGATGAAAACATTAAAAACTTTGTCACCCGAATTCACGATGAAAATTTAGGAGATGCTTTTGTGGTTTCCACCTGCAACAGGACGGAAATTTATACCACGACTTCAAACTATCTTTTTGTGGCCGAAGAATATTGTAAAACAATTGGCGTTAATCTTTCAGACTTTCTTCAGTTTGCAAACATTGTCACCAAGGAAGAAGCGCTGAATCATTTATTCAGAGTTGCGGCAGGATTGGAAAGCCAGATTATTGGTGATTTTGAAATTATCGGACAGATCAAAAAAGCTTATGCCCGTTTTAAGAAAGAAAGACAAAATTCTAATCCTTACTTGGAAAGATCGATTAATTCTGCCATTCAGATTTCAAAAAGAATAAAAAACGAAACGGGAATTTCAAATGGAGCCGCTTCGGTTTCTTACGCAGCTGTTCATTATATATTAAATAATCAGAAACGAATCACCGAAAAAAACATTCTTCTCCTCGGAGTTGGAGAAATCGGGCAAAACACGGTTGAAAATCTGGTAAAACATGTTTATCAGCCTAAAATAAAAATCGCCAACCGCACTCAGGAAAAGGCAGCCAAGATTTCGGAAAAATACAGCATTCCGAATATTGATTATAATAATCTTGACCAGGAATTAGAAAACACAGACATTCTTATTGTTGCGACCGGAGCGAAAACCCCGATCATCAATAAATCTCATTTAAAAAACGGAAAAGAAATTCTTATTATCGATCTTTCAATTCCGCATAATGTACATAAAGATGTTTTGGAGATTGAGAATGTTACCTTAATTGACGTTGATGAGCTTTCAAAACAAATTCAGGCAACTATTCAGCAAAGAGAGAAAGAAATTCCTAAAGCGGAAGTCATTATTAAAGATATGACAAAAGATTTCCTGGAATGGGAAAAAAAGAGAAAATTGGCACCCAATATTCACCATTTCAAAGCTTCCCTGAAAAATATGGAGCGAAATGAAATGCATAATTTCTACAGAAAAAACAAATACATCAATATCAACGACATGGAGCTTTCTGAAAGGATGATTCAGAAAATCACCAATCGTTTTGCAAAATATATCATAGACAACCCTTTGAAAGCCGAAGAAATTAGTAAATTAATGCACGAAATTTTAGTCGAACAACCCAATAACGAATTCAATGAAAAGCATTAGAATAGGAACCCGAAATTCAGCACTTGCACTTTGGCAGGCAAGAGAAGTTGCAAGACAGTTGCAGAACCTTAACTATCTTACCGAGATTGTCCCTATTATTTCTTCAGGTGATAAAAATCTTAATCAGCCGTTGTATTCGTTAGGAATCACCGGTGTCTTCACAAGAGATTTAGATATTGCTTTATTAAATGATGAAATCGACATTGCCGTTCATTCATTAAAAGATGTTCCTACTAAACTTCCCGAAAACATAGAAATTGTTTCGTATCTGGAAAGAGATCACCCGCAAGATGTTTTGATTAAAAGAAAATCTGCGATTGATAAAGAATTTCACGAGCTTAAATTAGCAACAAGCAGTTTAAGAAGAAGGGCTTTCTGGCTAAAACATTATCCTGAAACCGAGTTTTTTGACATCAGAGGAAATATTCAGACCAGACTTCAAAAATTAGAAGAGCAGGATTTTGACGCCACGATTTTATCTCTTGCCGGAATTAAGAGAATGAAAATGGATATCGATTATGAATTTATTCCTTTCATGATTCCTGCGCCTTCTCAAGGTGTTGTAGCCGTTGCAGGGCATTCGGATAAAAAAGAAATCAATGATATTCTGAAGCAAATTTCTCATCAGGAAACCCAAATCTGTGTAGAAATGGAAAGAAATTTCCTTAGCACTTTGGAAGGCGGCTGTACAGCGCCGATTGGAGCTTTTGCAGAAAAATTTGATAATCAAATCAGATTTAAAGCAGCACTTTGTTCATTAGACGGAAAAAATTACATTGCTGCCGACGAAAATTTTGAATATAATAATGACGAAAATTTCGGAGTAAAATTCGCCAGCATTGTTTTGGAAAACGGCGGAAAGGAATTGATGGCTGAGATTAAAAGTCAGATTTAAGGTTTAGGTAAATTAAAGGTATCTGAATCTTAACATTTCTTTATGCCTAAAACATCTTTAGGTTTAAAATTTATTTTTGAACTTTACAAAAAGTCTTTATTTAAATTTCCGATCGATGAAAAAATATTTTTCCATAGTTCTATTCCTGTTATTTGTTTTTACAGTAAATGCGCAAAATCCGTTTTCACAAAAATTATCTGATGCCGCTTTGAGTTTAACGAAAGATAAAGTGACCTACGATCCTGCCTATTACTCAATACCATATCCTAATGGTGATGTAGCTGCAGACAAAGGAGTTTGTACAGACGTCATCATTAGAGCATACAGAAAATTAGGTATTGATCTTCAGAAAGAAGTGCATGAAGATATGAAGAATAATTTTTCTAAATATCCGAAAAAGTATGGCTTGAAAAAACCCGACACGAATATCGACCACAGAAGAGTTCCTAACCTGCAGGTTTTTTTCACCAAATTCGGAAAATCAAAATCTACTGAAACAAAACCTGAATTGTATGTTCCCGGTGATATTGTGACCTGGCTTCTTCCCGGAAATTTAACACACATCGGGATTGTAGTGAATAAAAAATCTGCTGATGGAAAAAGATATTTAATTGTTCATAATATCGGAGCCGGACAGGTTATGGAAGATTGTCTTTTTAAATTTGACATTACGGGACATTATCAATATTCAAAATAATTTCCATGAAAAAGATAATTTTCGCTCTTTTTTTATTTATTTTAAATTTCAGCTTTGCACAAGATTTGGGTTTAAAAATCATTGATAAACCTATAAATTACTCTGCGGAAAGAGTTGCTTTAAGTTTAGAATATCTGAAAGACCATCACGGCTTAAACCAAAAAACAGCTACAATTGTTCCCAAAATGATCGTTCTTCATTACACAGCGGGCGGAACAGTTGAAAGCAACTTCAAATATTTCAACAAAACTCATCTGGAGAGTGCAAGAAATACTTTAAAAAAGCAAAGCACATTAAATGTTTCCTCCCAGTATATTATCGATCGTGACGGAACGGTTTATCAACTAATGGAGCCCACACAATTTGCCAGACATACCATTGGTTTAAATTATTGTGCGATTGGAGTTGAAAATATCGGAAGCAAAAACCAACCTTTAACTGAAAAACAAATCGAGGCAAATGCCCAATTAATAAGATATTTAACTAAAAAATATAAGATCGAATACCTCATCGGTCATTCAGAGTACGGAGTTTTCAGAAATTCTGAATTATGGAGAGAGTCTGACCCAAAATATTTCACCGGAAAAGAAGATCCGGGAAAAGATTTTATGACTAAAGTTAGACAGCAGGTCTCTGATTTAAAATTAAAGGATAAACCAGCAAACTAATTGATCTCGCTCTTTGCTGAGTGAAATCGAAGATTCGACGAAGTCAAACGCCATAGCGAACGAAAAATATTCTCAATAATGTAAAAGAAAATCTTTGCAACCTTTGCGTTAAAAATCAGCATTCAATCATGAACATTTTATTTACCAAAAATTTAGACCAAAAATACATCTCCGAGAAACTAGGAAGTGATATTTCGGTTGATTGCATTGAGGTAATAAAAACAAAATCGATCCCTGTAAATAACTTTGATTTAAAAAACAAATCGTTAATTTTCACCAGCTTAAATGGCGTTAAATCTTTTTTTGAAAACGGATTTAAACCTGATGAAGATTTCACAGCTAAAAACTATAACAAAATTTATTGTGTTGGCGAAAAAACTAAAAAAGAACTTCGAAAAAACGGATTCGGAACTTATAAGGTTTTAAAAAATGCAGAAACATTAGCAAAATTTATTATTGACAATTGTGCTCATGAAAAATTTATTCATTTTTGTGGAAATTTAGCAATTGATGTTTTGGATAATACACTTCCGTTGCAGAATATTCAGTATGAAAAAGTCACTATTTATAACACACAAGAACTGAATCCTGCGATATATGAAAAATATCATGCCATAGTTTTTTTTAGCCCAAGTGGAGTTCGTAGTTTTGCGAAAAATAATTCTTTGGAAAATACTCTTCTTTTTTCGATGGGAAAAACGACTTCCAAAGAGATAAGAAAACATACAAAATCTGAGGTTTTCACGAGTAGTGAAAATACCCTGTTAAATTTATTGTCGGTAATAAATGAAACTTTAAGAAAATCCAAATCTTAAAGCAATCAAATAAAAACCGACAATGTTCAACTAAAAAGTTATGATTAAAAACGACCTATATTTAAAAGCACTTCGTGGAGAAACTGTAGAAAGACCACCAGTTTGGATGATGAGACAGGCAGGAAGATACTTGCCGGAATTCATTGCTTTGCGAGACAAATACGATTTTTTCACAAGATGTCAGACACCGGAACTGGCTTCTGAAATCACCGTTCAACCCATCAGAAGATTTCCTTTGGATGCAGCTATTTTATTTTCTGATATTTTGGTAGTTCCACAAGCAATGGGAATTGATTTCAAAATGAAGGAATCGGTTGGACCTTGGCTGGATGAACCCATCAGAACAGCAGAACAGGTTGACAACATCGTCGTTCCTGATGTAAACGACACTTTAGGTTACGTTTTTGATGCGATAGAAATGACTTTAGAAAAGTTAGATAATGAGATTCCGCTAATTGGATTCGCTGGCTCACCTTGGACGATTTTATGCTACTGCATCGAAGGAAGGGGCTCGAAAGATTTCAATATTGCTAAATCTTTTTGTTTCCTACAAACCGAAGCAGCACACAAATTATTACAAAAAATCACAGATACTACGATTGCTTATCTGAAAAGAAAAGTTGAAAAAGGTGTTTCTGCTATTCAGGTTTTCGATTCGTGGGGCGGAATGCTTTCTCCGGCAGATTATCAGGAATTTTCCTGGCAATACATCAATCAGATTGTTGAAGCTTTGGCACCTTTAACTCATGTTGTGGTTTTCGGAAAAGGATGTTGGTTTGCGTTGGACGAAATGACAAAATCGAAAGCTTCCGCGCTTGGTGTAGACTGGACGATTACTCCGGAATTGGCGAGACAATTCACCAGTAATTCTGTGACCTTACAAGGAAACTTTGATCCTTCAAGATTACATTCTACGCCCGAAACGATCAGAAAAATGGTCCATGAAATGATTAACCGTTTCGGAAAAGATAAATATATTGTGAATCTCGGGCACGGAATTTTACCCAATATTCCTGTAGAAAATGCGGAAGCGTTTATAAGAGCAGTTGTGGATTGGAAACCGACTACTCAGTTTTAATTTAAGAAGATTTAAAATTTATATTAAAAAATCCCTTTCATCTATTTGAGAGGGATTTTTAATTCTAAAATTATTTTTATACGTTTGATTATCAATTATTTCTAAAATGGATATTCAGACTCGAAAATTAGAATTTTTACAAGACTTCCTCAAGCTTCAAAGCGAGGAAGTAATTGCTCAGTTTGAAAAACTACTCAAAAGCACTAAAAATATTCAAGGCAGAAAAAAGTTTTGATCCATTTACTGTAGAAGAAATGAACGACAGAATTTCTAAATCTGAAGATGATTTTAAAAATAAAAAATTTAAAACAACTTCCGAACTTCTTTCAAAATATTCATCGTGAAATACAAAATTATTTGATCTTAATTTTCAGAAAAACAGATTGATGAAATTTTCAATTATTATAAACAAACATCTAAAAGCCATCAGATTGCATTAAAAATCATCACCAAAATTCTTTCAGCTCCGGATAAATTAATAGATAATCCCAAAATCGGTCAAAGAGAATTTTCACTTGAAAACAGAACTATTGAATATCATTATATTGTAGAATCAAATTATAAAATTATTTATTCTGTTGACAATATGAGTCAGCATATTACAATTGCAGACGTTTTCGATACAAGACAAAATCCCGATAAAATAGATCGAGAAAAATAAAATCCCTTTCAAAAATAATTTTGAAAGGGATTTTTCTATGAAGAAAAAATTAGCCATTAATTCAGTTCTGTGATAAAATCTTCTTTTGATTTTCTCACTTTGGCAAGGTTAACCAACCAGTCGTTTTCAGAATTTCTGTATCCGATTGGCAAAAGAAGAACACTTTTTAAACCTTTTTCTTTTAAATTTAAAATTTTGTCAACTTCTTCAGGTGAAAAACCTTCCATTGGCGTAGAATCTACCCCTTCAAAAGCAGCTGCAATAATTGCCGCACTGAAAGAAATATACGCTTGTTTCGCTGCATGAGTAAAATTTTCTTCAGCCGGTCTTGGAGGGTACATTGCCAAAAGCTGTTGTCTGTAATTTTCCCAGCCTTCATTTTTAAAACCTCTTATTTCGTTGGTTAAATCAAACATTTTGTTGATCCTTTCTTCCGTATAATTATCCCAGGCTGCAAAAACCAAAAGATGCGAGCAATCTGTAATTTGTGGCTGATTCCAGGCATGAGGTTTTATTTGCTCTTTTATTTCCTGATTGCTGATTACAATCACTTCGAAGGGCTGCAAACCGCTTGATGTAGGCGCTAATCTTGCAGCTTCCAATATTTTATCGATTTTTTCCTGTGGTACTTTCTGCCCGTTCATTGCTTTGGTGGCAAATCTCCAGTTTAATTTTTCTAATAATTCCATGAATTGAATAAATTTTACCGGACAAAATTAGGATAAACATTTCTAAGAAAGCCGATAAAAAGGGAATTTGAACAATTGTCAAAATCTATAATGTAACAAAATACATTACAAAAACAATTAAATAACGATTTGAACAAATTGTGAATTAAAATTAATTCAAATATTCTAAAATATTTTTCTTCTCAAGTTTAAACTCTTTTCCCGATTCTTTTTGAATGGTAATAACTTGATTGCTATCCATCATCTTTTTGATTTCACAGAAATTTTCAAGACTTATTTTTGAAATATCAATATTGTTAACTTTGATAATCTTATCACCAATATTTAGTTCTGACAAAAGAGGAATTTTGAGTTTATTTACAATCACCAAATGATTATCAACGGGAGCAAGAGAAATTCCAAAGCTGTTGTATTCGGGAGTTCTCTCTGTTTTATTTAAAATGATTTTTTTAGAAATAAAATCTAAATCGACGATGTAATTTTCCATGAATCTTGTTCCAACCAAGTTCCGGGAATCGTTACTGTTATCAACAATCTGATTTCCTAAGAGAGTATGATTAATTTCTACTTCCATCAAATCAAGCTGTTTTTCACCTTTACTAATGCTATTCAGAGATTGCGATAAAAGCCCTTCAAAAGTCAGAAAATTATTGTCCTTTACTAAATCATAAGATTTTGAATCCAGCGTAAAACCAGAACCCGACCCTGTATCAAAAAACACGTTGAAATTCTTTTTTTTAATACTGACACTGATTGCTGGAACGCGAGTAAAATTTTCTTCAGTAAAAGGTATCGAAATTCCCTCACTTAAATTTTTAATTGGCTGGTCTGAAACAACGATTGTTCTGGCTTTAAAATCGAGCCTCCAAAATTTATTTGCCATCATATTTGCTCCAAAAATTCCGCTTATTTTCTTACAGGCACGAGATTCCATCCAGCTTATGTCTGCGAACGAAAAATCTGTATTTTTAAACTTAATATCAGAAACTTTCAACTCGTTGGTTGAGAACACATCCATTGTAGATTTGGAGTTATTGGCATCTGTCGCTTCGAATATGACATTGCTTTTCTTTTCATTCAACGAACCTTTTAGTTCAGAAGAAATTATCGTTAAAGCGCCTGTGTCAAAAATAAAATTGTGCTTTTTATTTTTAATATCAACATTGATGATTATTTTCCCGTCGATATACTCAAAGGGAATTATTGTTGCGCTACAAAATAACGGAAACAGCAATAATACGAAAATGTAAAAAATTTTATATTTCATCATTAAAAAAAAATAAAGACTGCTTCATAGAAACAGCCTGTTAATTGTTAAGAAAGCATTCTTTGTGCTTTTTTTACGCCTTCAACCAGCAAATCGATTTCATTAAAAGTATTATAAACTGCAAAACTTGCACGAACGGTTCCTGCAATTTTGAAGAAATCCATAATCGGCTGTGTACAGTGATGTCCGGTTCTTACTGCAATTCCCATTTTATCGAGAATCATCCCGACATCCGAAGAAATACCAACTCCTTCCAAATTAAATGAAACAACGCCCGTTCTGTGCGCTTTTTCACCGTAAACTTTTAAACCATCAATTTCCAATAATTGTTTTTGAGCATACTCCAGCAAAGCATTTTCATGATTCTGAATATTTTGCTGCCCGACTTTTTCAATAAAATCAACTGCTGCTCCTAAAGCAATATTTCCGCCAACATTGGGTGTTCCTGCTTCATATTTAAAAGGTAAACCAGCGTAGGTTGTTCCATCGAATGAGCAAACTGCAATCATTTCACCTCCACCGTGAAAAGGTGGTAAATCTTCAAGAATTTCCTGTTTTCCGTAAAGAATTCCGGTTCCCATTGGAGCGTACATTTTATGACCAGAAAAAACAAAGAAATCGCAGTCTAAATTCTGAACATCAATCGTGAAATGAGGAGCAGACTGTGCTCCGTCAATCACAATATAAGCGTTTGAATTGGCTCTTGTTTTAGCAATAATTTTTTCAATCGGATTTACAATTCCCAAAGCATTTGAAACCTGATTTACAGAAACTACTTTTGTTTTTTCACTTAAAAACTGATCCAAATAATCTAACTGTAAAATCCCGTTTTCATCGATTGGAATCACTCGTAATTTTGCACCGGTTCTTTCACAAAGCAATTGCCACGGAACGATATTCGAATGATGTTCGAGGTAAGAAATAATAATTTCGTCGTCTTTCTTCAGCTTTTGAGTTAAAATATAAGAGATGAGGTTTAAACCTTCTGTCGTTCCTTTGGTAAAAATAACTTCAAAATCGTATTTAGCATTGATGAATTTCTGGATTTTTTTTCTTGAAAGTTCCATTTCTTCGGTTGCTAATTGGCTTAGTGTATGAATTCCTCTATGCACATTGGCATTAAGTTCTTTGTAATATTTTTCCCAAACCTCTAAAACCGAGTTGGGCTTCTGAGAGGTTGCCGCATTATCTAAGTAAACCAATGGTTTACCGTTCACTTCCTGATTTAATATAGAAAACTGACTTCTGATTTCCTGAATGTCAAACATTTATTAAGAATTTAATTAAAAAGTTTCTTTATTTAGAATGCATCAAATTTACGGCTTTTTTCTGAAAGGATATGATGCTTACAACTATAATAGATTTAATCTAAAAACAAAAAAACCTGCCAAAAAGTTGACAGGTTAATGTATTTCGAGTAAGAAAATTCTTATTCTGCTGCTTCAGCTGCAGGAGCTTCTCCTTCAGTTGCAACCTCTTCTTCATCCTCATCATCCTGAGCTGCTGCTCCGCCTTTTGCTGCATTTCTAGACATTTTAACAGCTACAACAACTGCATTGTCTGGGTGCATGAAAGTGTAACCTTCAGCTTTAATAGTTCCTACATAAAGTTTGTTACCTATTTTAAGAGAAGTAATATCAACAACTACCTCATCCGGCAAGTTTGCAGGAATAGCTTTTACCTTTAACTTTCTGAAAGTCTGACGTAAAACACCACCAGCTACAACACCTTTAGAACGACCAGTAATTCTTACAGGAACTTCCATAACAACCGGCTTATCGTCAGCTAATCTGTAGAAGTCTGCGTGAATAATCTTGTCTGTAATTGGGTGGAACTGAATATCCTGAAGAACTGCAGGAATTACCCGTCCGTCAACTTCAATAGATACCGTGTGTGCTTCAGGAGTATATACCAAACCTTTGAAAGCTCTCTCTTCTGCAGAGAAGTTCAATGGCTCACCACCTCCGTAAACAACACAAGGAACTAATTCAGCATCACGTAAAGCTTTTGTCGACTTTTTGCCCACGCTTTCTCTTTTTGTACCTTGAATTGTAATAGATTTCATTATAAATAATTTAAAAAAATTGTTTTGTTTTTAACTTGCAAATAATTAATTATCAATCAGATAACAAATTTACTGCTAATAGATTGATGCTCATGCACCATCTTCATAACATCTGCGAATAATGGGGCGCAAGATAGCACTTTTATTTTAGATGACAAACTAGTTTTCACAGGAATTGAGTCAGTTACAATAACTTCCAGCAACTGGGACTTTTCAATATTCTCATATGCCTTTCCTGAAAGCACTCCGTGAGTTGCCATTGCTCTCACAGACAATGCTCCTTTTTCCATCAAAATATCTGCAGCTTTGCAAAGTGTTCCTGCAGTATCGATCATATCATCGATAAGAATAACGTTTTTACCTTCCACATCCCCGATAAGGAACATTTCTTCTACCACGTTTGCTTTTTTTCTTTCTTTATAAGCGATTACTACGTCTGCACCAATGTGACCCGCATAGTTTTTCGCTCTTTTTGCACCCCCCATATCCGGAGAAGCAATGGTAAGATTATCAAGATTCATGTTTCTGATGTAGTCTACAAAAATAGTAGACGCATACAAATGGTCAACAGGAATTTCGAAGAATCCCTGAATCTGGTCTGCGTGTAAATCCATCGTCATGATTCTTGTTGCTCCCGCTGCAGTTAAAAGATTTGCCACCAATTTCGCTCCGATTGGTGCTCTTGGCTTATCTTTTCTGTCTTGTCTAGCAAGTCCGAAATACGGAAGTACTACGGTAATACTTTTTGCAGAAGCTCTTTTCGCAGCATCAATCATTAGAAGAAGTTCTAAAAGATTATCCGCAGGTGGGAATGTAGATCCTATTAAGAAAACCCTTCCTCCTCTTACAGATTCGTCTAAAACGGGCTCAAATTCGCCGTCGCTAAACTCCTGAATGATAATTTTCCCTAGTTCTTTCCCATAATTTTGGGCAATTTTTTCTGCCAAGTCCTTACTCGTCCTTGTAGAAAACAGATAACTTAACTGATCGGCCATTTTTACTTTTTAGATTTTGCAAATTTAAAAAAAAACCACAAGAATCAATCCTGTGGTTTCTAAGTTTTTATACTTTCTGAATATTAAGGGAATGTTACACCCGAATATTTATTGACATCTACCTGTGGTAAAGTCGATCTATATTTTTTATTAATCGACTTAATAAATTCATTGGCAACGATAGCATAACCTCTACCAGTAAGGTGAACTCCATCTAACGAGAAGGCTCCTCCGGTAACGAAAGTTGCGGTATATTTAACTCCATTCCAAGAAATTCCTGATTTAGAATTAAGTTCTATCATTTTTTCATTCATATCAACAAAAGCTAAACCTTTAGAATCTGCCAAACTTCTGATTGTAGTATTGTAAGCCGCTGTTGCAGTTAATACTTTAGCGGCTTCAGCTTCAGTTAAGACCAATTTATCCTCCAACGGAACAGAAGTACCACCTCCTGCTTGAGGAGTCAGAACTGTACTTGCAGTTAATAAAATATAGTCTTTTGATGTTGTTTGTCTGTATTTTGGTAAACCCGGAACAGTTGACAAGTCTTTATCTGCAATCACAGCACCGTTAGCAACAGCTCCCGCCGTAAACTTAATTAATCTTTTCTGATATTCGGCATCGTTGATTGCTCCTAAAGATTTTGCCTGAGCAAGACCTGCATTATACGTAGCATAAGCTGTGTTCAGCTGAGAAACTTGTGCATCTGTAAGATTCGTAAGAGGCATTGCCGGAACTCTAGTGAAAAACGGCACATTAGTAACATTAGGAATGTTAGCAACAATACCTTTTCTCGTAGTTCCTGTTGGGAAAATCGTATTTACTAAGGTTGTATAAGTATTTGTAAAACCTACACCTACTGCTCCATCAACCGGGGTAATAGGGTTTGAGCCATCTCCTCCTGAAGTTGCATATCCCAAAACATCATTATTCCCAATCCATAAAGATACAAAAGTAGGATTCTGAGCCAATGCATCACCAACAACTGAAGCCGTCGCAGAAGAAGCAAACCTTACAAAATAAGGATTGGCAAGACCAAACGGAAGACCTGCTGCATTACCATATCCGGCAGCTAATAAGTGTGAAACTTTTGCTCCGGGAACGCCCATGTTTTGGTATGGTCTTCCAGCTGAAACATTGTCTAAAGCCGCTGCAGGATTATTTGCAACAGGGCTTAAAGCTCCATTAACCATTTTTAGTTCAAGTTTTCCGGGAAAACCGGTTATTCCGATAAAACCGCCCACATTATTTGGCATTAAAGGCTGTTTAAACTCTCCTCCTCCCGCAAGTCTCATTTGTTGAGCAATCATGCTTGGAAAAGATTCGTTTTGTCCGCCAGAATAAAGAGCGCCATCTCTGTAACCCGAAGTAAGAGAATTTCCTAAAGAAATAAATTTAGAGAAATCTGCCTCACCATTTGTTACTACGATATCTTTTACATCAGTATCAAAATCTGTATTACAACTTACTGTAAAAAGCATAGCTGAAACAGCGATTGTAGATATTATTATTTTTTTCATAATTTAAAATTAAAAAGCATTATAAGATAAACCTAGACCAAAATAGAATGCTTTAGCCTTTGCCTGACCGTAAAAACCTAACGTTTTATTATTTACATCTCTGCTTTGAGGCATTGCATATCCTCCGGCAACATCAACTCCGAATTGTTTCAGCTTAAATCCAACCCCACCCGTCACAACATATGTATTAAATGATGGTGTTTCCGGGATAAAGTTATCATCTGAGTAAGGAGATTCATCATAATAAGCTCCCAAACGACCAAAAACCATGTTAGAGAATGCGTATTGAGTTCCTAATCTCACCGTTTTTGAGTTTCTAAAGTTTTTCGGAGAAACTAAAACTGTAGGATCAGCTTGATTTCCGATTGGAGCATTTGCAAAATCTAAAGTAAGTTTGCTGTATCTTTCCCAACCGTGATAATTAAAGTCTGCAGAAATTAACCATTTCGGAGTAACTTTATAGGTCATACCGATTGTGTATTCTGAAACCAGAGGTAAAGTTGCCGTGAAACCATCTTGCCCTGCTGCATTTAAACCTAAAAGTGTATTCACTGTATTTTGTGCAGGAACTGTAAATGTTGCTGTCCCTTTTTTAGCTTTCATGTCAACTGGCGAACGATAGGCAATACTCACATCAAATTTCGGATCTGGTCTGAAATAAAAACCAAAACCATAACCATGACCACTTGCTTTTTCATCATTAATATTCACTGTTCCACCAAACTGTGTAACTGCTTTATCCCAATTTACTTTTCCTCTCGCATAGATATAGCTCACCCCAAATGACATCCAGTCAGCCATTTTATATGAAACCATTGGTTGAAAATAAAAACTTTTCAGCTCAAGCTTCTGTACCATTTCTCTACCTTCCCAATCGTAAGGATATTGAATTGTACTTCCAAAAGGCGTGGTAAAACTGAAACCTACAGATAGTTTATCCATGGGTTTATATGCTATTGCAGCATAAATCGGCGTACCCATCGGGTTGTCTGTTTCTGTACTGTTTAATGTGTTTAAATTCTGAAAAGTAATTTTATTACTTGCTCCAAAACCTCCTGCAACAATGCTTAGTTTAGAAGGAATATATGACATTCCTGCCGGATTAAAGAACGCAACACTCGCATCTTCAGCATGAGCACTTGTGTGCGCCATTGCTAATTGCTTCACCCCTTGCAGAGAAACTCTAAAGCCTCCTGCATAAGATAAAACTCCAGCCAACAAAGCGGTTGATACTAATATTTTTTTCATAGACTATTATTATATAATCCAAATATAAAATTATTTTAGTTACACCTGTTAATAAATCTTAAAATTTTAAACTAACAGGCAAAAGAAAACTATGTTTAAAATAACATTTAATACATTTAGGAAAACAACTCACTCAAAAACAATCATTTAAATTAAAAACTTTCACATTACATGATTCATGTTTAATATTAAACATTTTGAAAAATTAATATTTACTACATTTGGAATTGTATAAAGATAAAAATCGATAAATTTGCAAATTAAATATATTATAATATGAGTTGTGGATGCAAAACATCCGGCGATTCTGCACATTCTTGCGGAACAAAATCTGCGAATGGCTGTGAAAGTGTAAATACCTGTGGTAATAGTTATAAATTAAGTGTTTTCGACTGGCTGTCTAACGTACAAAACCCTGCTCAAACCAGGTGTGATTTTGTAGAAGTTAGATTTAAAAACGACAGAAAATTATTTTATAAAAATGTAAATAATATTCCTTTACATATAGGTAGCGTTGTAACAGTAGAATCTAGTCCGGGACATGATGTAGGTGTAGTAAGCCTTACAGGAGAATTAGTGAAAATTCAGATGAAGAAAAAAAGAGCTTCAGAAGAAAATCCACTTAAAATATACAGGCTGGCCAACCAAAAAGACATTGAAGTTTGGCAGGAGGCCAGAAAAAAAGAAGAAAATGTAAAAATTGAAGCCCGGAAAATTTCACACAGGATAGGTCTTGAAATGAAGATTACCGATGTGGAATACCAAGGCGACTCTTCTAAAGTTACATTTTATTATACAGCCGATAATCGTATTGATTTCAGGATGTTAATTAAAGAATTGGCTGGAGCTTTCCGTACAAAAATCGACATGAAACAGATCGGCTTCAGACAGGAAGCTGCAAAAATTGGAGGTATTGGATCTTGCGGTAGAGAACTTTGCTGCTCAACCTGGTTAACCGACTTTAGATCTGTAAATACCAATGTTGCAAGGTATCAGCAATTGAGCATTAATCCTCAGAAATTAGCGGGACAGTGCGGGAAATTGAAATGTTGTCTGAATTACGAATTAGACAGTTACCTAGATGCATTAAGCCACTTCCCATCTTCATCAACAATGCTTGATACCGAAAAAGGAAGAGCTTTCTGTATAAAAATCGATGTTTTCAAAAAGAAAATGTGGTTTGCATACGTTGACAGTTCGATGGCTTGGTATGATTTCGATGTTGATTTAGTAAAAAAAATGATTTCGCAAAATAAAAGAGGTGAAAAAACGTTACCTCTCGAAGATTTGAAACAGCCTGAACTTGCTGTGAAAACTGTGGATTTGATTCAGGAAAGCAGTGTGGATCGTTTTGAAAAGAAAAACAGAGGTTTCAACAAAAACAGAAATCAAGGTCAGAATCAAAATCAAAACAGACCCAACAACAATCAAAACCAGGGATCTAGAAAAAACAGACCCGAAAACAGTAGCGAAAGACCTGAGAGAAGTGATAAAAGCCAACGACCAGAAAGACAGGAACGCCAACCACGACCTGAAAAATCTGTAAAGCCAAATCAAAATAATACTCAAAGGCAATCAAGACCACAACAGCAAAAGCCACAATCTGAAAAACCGAAATTGGAAAATGCTGAGGCTGTAAATAGCAACGCTGAGCAAAAAACTCAGAACCAACAACCGAAAAAGAAGTTTAAAAAGAAATTTCCTCCAAAAAAAGATAACGATGCATAAAATTTCAGGGCTTTTTCTACTTATTTTTTTGGCGAGCTGTAACGCTTCCGGAGAAGATGTTATAATGAATAACGTTGATAATAAATGGAATAAGAAGACCGAACAAAAATTTAATCTTGAAATTTCGGATCCGCAAAATCCTAAAAATCTTATATTTGTTGTAAGAAACAACAATGAGTATCCTTACAGCAATATAAGATTCATTGTAAATCTTACCAACTCTAAAACCAAAGCCAAACAAACCGATACGCTGAATTATATTTTAGCAAAACCAAACGGAGAATGGCTGGGAACAGGATTTGGAGAAACGAAAGAAACTTTTTTTCAGTATAAACTGAATTATAAATTTCCGGACAAAGGCAATTATGAACTTTCTGTTGCACAGGCAATGAGAAACGACAATCTTCCCGGAATTGAAGACTTAGGTATAAAAGTAGAAACGGCTAAACCGTAATTATACATGGAAGAAAACAAACAAAATACAGGAAATAAGGGAAAAAATTTCCCGCTTCCTCCTAAAAAAAATACTAAAAATTCCGGTTGGAAAAGATGGGTAAAATTCATTTGGATTGGGTTCATTGCAGTAGTTTTAGGTATTTCAGGACTTTTCTTTGCAGTTTCCCAAGGTTTTCTTGGTGAAATGCCCGATGTAAAAGAGCTTGAAAATCCGGATATTTATGTGGCCTCTCAGATTTATTCTTCAGACGGAGTTCTTTTAGGAAAATTTGAAAAAGAAAAAACGCAACCTGTTACTTACAAAGAATTACCTCCTTATTTGATTTATGCTCTTCAGGCAAAAGAAGATGAGCGTTTTAAAGAGCATTCTGGTATTGATTTAAAATCAATTTTAAGAGCAGTAAGATATGGTGGTGAACGAGGTGGAGGTTCAACGATTACACAACAGCTGGCAAAACTTTTATTTACAAAAGAGCCTTCAAAAAACCCGGTAAAAAGGGCTATTCAAAAGCTTAAAGAATGGGTAGTTGCGGTAAGTCTGGAGAAGAGATATACCAAAGAAGAAATTATTACTCTATATTTCAACAAGTTTGATTTTACTTATAATGCAAACGGAATTGAAATGGCTTCTAAAATTTATTTTAATAAATCTACATCACAACTAACGCTTCCTGAAGCTGCAGTTTTTGTATCAATGCTTGAAGCTCCGATTGCAAATAACCCGTTAAGAAATCCTGACAGGGCTAAAAGAAGAAGAGACGTTGTATTATCTCAGATGCTTGAAACAGGGTATGTAGATCAGGCAACTTATGACAAAGCAATTGCAACGCCTATCAGTACAGATTACCGTCCTATAAAAAATATTACGGATGATTATTCTGCATACTACAAGTTTTATTTAAAAAAGGAAATAGACGGATATCTTAAAGATTACGAAAAAGAAACAGGAAAACCTTTAAACCTTTTTAAAGACGGCCTAAAGATATATGTTACCTTGGATTCTAAGATGCAGAAATACGCCGAAGAATCTATTAAAGAGCATTTAACTGATCTTCAGAAAAGATTTGACGCTGAACAGAGAGGAAGAAAAAACAGGCCTTTCTATTATCTGAATGATCAGCAAGTTAACAAAGTGATGATGCAGGCTGTAAAAAGAACAGGTCGTTACAAACAGTTAAGCAGAGCTGGAGTTCCTGAAGATTCTATTATGATGGAATTCCGTAAACCGGTGAAAATGTCAAGATTTACATGGGCAGGTGAAGAAGAAGTAGAAATGAGTCCTTGGGATTCTATCAGATATCATAAACAAATTGCACAGGCTGGTTTAATGTCGATGGTTCCGGGAACAGGTGAGATTAAAGCCTGGGTTGGAGGTATCGATTGGCAACATTTCCAATACGATCACATCAAGCAGGGGAAAAGACAGGTTGGTTCGACATTTAAACCTTTCGTTTACGCGACAGCTATTATGAAATTAGGTTTGACACCTTGTTCAACAATTTCAAATGCAAGTTTCAATAAAGGTTCTTATCACGTTCCGGGAAGAGGTGGAATGTTAACATTAAAAGATGCTTTAGCCCATTCTCAAAACCCCGTCGCATTAAGATTAGCCGAAATGACGGGAACTCAAAGCGTTATTCAGACTGCAAGAGATCTTGGAGTTACTGAAGAAATTTCTACAAGTTTACCAATGGCTTTAGGAGCTTCCGACATTACAATTTATGAAATGCTTGGAGCTTACAGTACTTTCGCCAACTACGGAAATTACAACAAACCGGAAATGATCTGGAGGATTGAAGATGTAAACGGAAGAGTAATAAAAGAAGTAATTTCTGAACCTAAAGAAGTAATGAACCCTAATTATGCTTATACCATGATTGAATTAATGAAGGGTGTTACCCAATATGGTACTGCTTCGGGAGAATTAGGTAGAAAAGGAATTCCGAAAACAATAGAAATTGCAGGAAAAACCGGAACAACTCAGAATAACTCAGATGGTTGGTTTATGGGAATTACTCCAAAACTGGCAACCGGAGCCTGGGTCGGATGGGAAGACAGAGCAACACACTTCTATGGAACCGGTGAAGGTCAGGGTGCAAAAATGGCACTTCCGATTTGGGCAATTTTTATGAAAAAAGTTTGGGCTGATAAAAGTTTAAAAATATCACCAGATGACAAGTTTGTAAAACCACTGGATTGGAAAGACGGTTGCAGCAATCTTCAAGGACTTGGCGGAGGTTACGGTGACGATGGAGGATTACAAACCATTGATGATCTAAAAAATCCGCGTCCTGCAGATAACGGACCAAAAAACAATTCAGGTAAAAAAGAGGAAAATGTAAATGAACATCTCAATACAAGTGAAGAGATCGACTTTAACAAATAGTTTATTTATAATTATCATAAGACCTTTCAATTATTGGAAGGTCTTTTTTGTTTTCGCTTTTAATATCTTTGAGCTATGAATATTGATAAGATTACCCAGCCTTTCATTGAGATTTTTCCCGGAGATTTTTCGGGAAATACAATTCAGCGAAGTACACCGAAAGTTCTATTTTCAACCGTTGAGCCTGTTGGTTTTGAACATCCGGAAACCATTATTTTTAACGAAAAACTTTCCGAAGAGATCGGACTGGGAAAATTAGATGAAAAAGATTTTCAATTTTTAGCTGCAACTCATTTATCCGAAAACATAAAAACTTATGCCACCGCTTATGCAGGACATCAGTTCGGCAACTGGGCAGGGCAACTCGGAGACGGAAGAGCAATTTTGGCAGGTGAAATCATAAATGAAGCCGGAAAAAAAAACGAAATCCAATGGAAAGGAGCGGGAGCAACACCCTATTCCCGCCACGCAGATGGAAGAGCTGTTCTGAGATCTTCCGTTCGTGAATATTTAATGAGTGAAGCCATGTTTCATCTGGGAGTTCCTACAACCCGAGCTTTAAGTTTAAGCTTTACCGGAGAAAATGTAGTTCGCGATATAATGTACAGTGGAAATCCTCAGGAAGAAAAAGGTGCAGTCGTAGTAAGAACGGCAGAAAGTTTTCTCCGTTTTGGTCATTTTGAATTAATGTCTGCTCAAAAAGAAATCAAAACATTGACCGATCTGGCTGATTTTACGATTGAAAACTATTTTAAAAATATTAAATCTGAAGGCGAACAGAAGTACAAAGATTTTTTCAGTGAAATTTGCACAAGAACTGCCGATTTAATGGTTGAATGGTTCAGAGTTGGTTTTGTGCATGGTGTGATGAATACTGATAATATGTCTGTTTTAGGTTTAACAATTGATTACGGTCCGTTTTCAATGATGGATGAATATGATTTAAATTTCACTCCAAATACTACAGATTTACCGGGAAGAAGATATGCTTTCGGAAAACAGGGACAAATTTCGCAATGGAATCTCTGGCAATTGGCAAACTCACTTTTCCCTTTAATAAAAGATGAAAAGTTTTTGGAAGAAACATTAAACCATTACGGAAACTATTTTTGGCAAGCTCATGACAAAATGTTGTGCAAAAAATTTGGTTTTGATGAACTGAAAAAAAATGATGATGAATTTTTCACCAATTGGCAAGGTTTGATGCAGGAACTGGAATTTGATTACACTTTATTTTTTAATCAATTGGAAAAAATTGATAATAATTCAAATATCAAAAATCTTTTTTCAGAAGTTTCTTATGGAATTTTAGATGAAACAAAACTTCACAAACTTCACCATTTTATTGAAACCTATCAATTAAGATTAAAAGAAAATACAATTTCAAAAGAAGGATCTTTAGATTTAATGAAAAAAAACAATCCGAAATTTATTCTTAGAAATTATCTCCTTTTTGAGTGTATAGAAGAATTAAATATAGGAAAAACAGAAATGCTTGAAAAATTAATTAAGGCTCTAGAAAGTCCTTACGAAGAAATTTTTACCAAATTTTCTTCGAAAAGACCTTCTGGTTACGATGATGTTTCGGGATGTTCGATGTTGTCTTGTAGTTCATAAAAATGAACAGATAAAATTTAACACCCTGATATTGATCTAATTGATAAAATTTTTATAACTTAGTAAAAAATAATTTTTTATGAAAAAAATACTACTTTCTTTAGGTTTAATGGTTTCAAGCTATTATGTACATGCTCAAACCGTTTTATTGGACGAGAATTTTGATTCTTACACAGATTTTGCTATTACAGGATTTGGAAACTGGCAAACTTTAGATTTGGATGGTCTTACCACATATATTGGTGGTCTACCAACTGGTGCTACAGCTTGGCCAAATGCAAATGAGCCAATGGCTTATCAAATTTTTAACCCTACCGCAGCTGGAGTTACAAATGCTACCTCCGGAACTGAACTTAGAAATTTCGATCCACACAGTGGTCAAAAGTATGCTGCTTGTTGGGCAGGATCACCAGCTGGAGGAGTGAGCGCAAATAATGACTGGTTAGTTTCTCCTGTTGTAACATTAGGGTCAACTAACAATGTATTAACTTTTTGGGTTAAGTCTTTATCAAGTTCATATGGTTTAGAAAAATACAGAGTTGGAATTTACAGTGGCACAGGAACACCAACAACGTCAGCTAACTTTACTATAATTTCAGGTACTGCTTCATTAACTGCACCTTATCCAAATTGGGTTCAAGTAAGCTATACGTTAGCCTCAACTTACAATGGGCAACCTATTCGTGTTGGTATACAATGCGTATCGGCAGATGCATATATGTTTATGGTAGATGATGTTAAAATCACAACAACGGGATCTGTACTCTCTACAGACGAAGTTTCCAAAGCAAAAACAAGCCTATACCCTAACCCTACAAAAGGTGAAGTAAACATTAAAACTGATAAGAAAATCAAGTCTACTTCAGTGTTAGATATGTCTGGAAAAGTAATTTCAAGAGGAGAGTCTGGAAAAGTAGATTTAAGTTCATTTACAAAAGGAACTTATATACTACAGGTAGAGTTTGCTGACGGAACAACATCCACAGAGAAAATTATCAAAAATTAATTACATTTTTTAATATTGTTAAAACCCATCTTTTCAGGTGGGTTTTTATTTTATTAAATAAAATTCAATTTCAATCAGTTTATCAAAACTTATTACTTTTTTTCTTCCATTTTGTATTAGACTTTATTATGTGAACAATTTTCACACTTTCAAAAATAGAATTATTTTTTCATTACATGGACTGACATTATTTTATTTTTTTAATTTTAATAATATGTTATATATAAAATATCTGCAATTTAATTTAAAAGAAATTATATATATGTCATTTTTTTAAGTAGTTTTACAAAAAAAAAAAAATGAAAAACGTTTTATTCTCTGTATTCGCTTTAGCAATAAATGTGAGTGCTTATTCACAATTAAGCTGGTCATCTCAAAATTCTGCTTTTACTGCGGTATCTACAGGTATTAATCCTTTAGCAGTTGTTGATAATAATACCGTATGGGCTTTAGGGTATGATGGTTCTGCTTCTGGAGCAAACTTTCAGACATTTTCCAAAACTACAAATGCAGGCACAACTTGGACTTCAGGTTCTATTAATGTAGGAAATGCTAACTATCTAATATCAGATTTAACTGCTGTTTCAGGAACTACTGCATGGGTAACTGCAACTCCAACAGCAGGAGGGAATGGTGGTGGAGTATGGAAAACAACAAACAGCGGGACAACATGGACAAAGCAGACAACTGCTTCCTTTAGTTCCAACGCATCCTTTGCAAATACAGTTCATTTTTGGGACGAAAATAATGGCGTGGCTATGGGAGATCCCACTGGAACATTATTTGAAATTTATACTACTACGAATGGAGGAACGACTTGGACTAAATTAACATCCGCTTCTGTTGCACCTGCCACATCAGGAGAATATGGCTACGTCCACCTTAAAGAAGTTGCAGGTGACAATGTTTGGTTTGGAACTTCTACAGGAAGAATTTTCAAATCAGCTAATAAAGGTGTCACCTGGACAGTTGTATCGACACCGCTATCAGATTTTGGCGGTTTAGCAGAAAGCGGTAAAATTGCTATTAAGGACGCTAATACCGCATGGATTCTTAGCGATCTTGGAACTGTCTATTCAACTACTAATGGCGGAACCAGCTGGTCGACAATATCAACTATTACGCAATCATCAGATATTACCTTTGTACCGGGTACCACCTCCACTTTGATAGCTGTAGGAAATGGAACAGGCTCCAGTATAAGTACAAATGGTGGTACTTCTTGGACAACTATAGAAAGCTCAAACAGTATTGTAAGTGTCGCAGCTCTTAACGCATCAACTATTTTTGGTGGAGGCTTTAATACAAGCTCAACTTCTGGCGGTGCATATAAACTCTTAGGATCTTTAGCCGTAAATGATGTTACAAATCAAAGAAAAAATTCATTTAGAATTTTCCCTAACCCGACAAAAGGCGAAGTAAACATTAAAACTGATAAGAAAATTAAATCAACTTCAGTTTTAGATCTTTCAGGTAAGATAGTTTCTAGAGGAGATTCAGGAAAAGTAGATTTAAGCTCATTTACAAAAGGAACTTATTTATTACAGGTAGAGTTTGCTGACGGAACAACATCTACAGAAAAAATTATCAAAAATTAATTACATTTTTTAATATTGTTAAAACCCATCTTTTCAGGTGGGTTTTTTATTTTACTTTTGCAAAAATTATAATCCGTGTCATTCAAATCTAAATTTATAAACTTTTTCAAAATTGTTTTTCCTTCATCTTTTGCAGAATTAGGAATTTTTCTATTTTTTCTGATTGCTTATGGAACTTTAGGAACTTATTTCGCCCAACATTACCGTATTATTTTTGATGCAAGAATTCCTTGGGACGGATATTTCAGCTTTGATAACAAAGCCATTGTTATGACAGGCGGAAGTTTCGAAAGACACCCTCTTTCTTATTACTTTTTCAACTGGGTTCGGGAATTGGCATTTTTTATTTCAAATGGAAAAACGGGCAGTAATTTCAGACTAACCTTGGCTTGGCTGAGCAATATTACAATCAGTTTAAGCCTAATTCAGGTTTATAAATATTTAAAAAATATTGTTCAGCTTCCTATTGGTTTAAATCTTCTGATTATTGTTTTTTTCAGTATTTTCTCCACAAATATTTTACTTTCATTTACTCCGGAAACCTATACTTATACTCTATTTTTGCTGGTTTTATTTAATTATTACACCGCAATTAAATTTAAAAAAGATAAAAAAATTGCCGGCTCGGCTCTAGTTTTGGCAGGAGTTACGATTGGCGGATTAACGGTGACCAATATTGTGAAAGTTTTCATTCCCATTATTTTTGAAAAAGATCTTTTTAAAAGCTGGAAAAAATTCGGAAATGCAGTATTCCGGGTTGTGATGACTTGCGTTGTTTTTATAGCACTATACCTGTATAGAATAGAATTTAAATACACCAACATTCTTTCAAAATCGGAAGAACAATATGAGAAATTTTCCAATGTAAAATCTACTCCGATCTGGGATATGATTTATTCGTATTTTTTCGGTGGAAGTATTCTTTTTCCAAGTTTTTTCATCCGTGAAAAACACAATATGAAAGGTTTTTATTACAAGGCTCTGTTTATGGATGTTTACACTTCGGTGATTCCCTACATTTTTATCGGCTTACTTTTAATACTTATTTTCTGGAGTTACTTTAAAAACTTCAAAAATAAATTAGTTCAGATTTTAATGTTTTCACTTTTGGTAGACGTTTTAATTCATTGCGTTTTCAGATTTGGACTTCACACGTCGTACATTTACGGTGGTCATTTTGTTTTTATCTTTCCGCTTTTACTGGGTTGGTTATTTTTTTCTTACAGAGATTCGCCAAAAATGATGTCATTTTTCACCTCAGTTCTGGGAGTTATGCTGGTTTATTTACTCTTCAACAATTACGTGAGAATGTGGGAATTTTTTGATTTTGTCAATCAATTTTACAGATAGAAAAAAGCTGAGAAAAATATTCTCAGCCTTATTTTTTTTATATCAATTAAAATCTATTTCGCTTCAGCACAAAAAACTCTGTATTGAATCGGAGTTGCAGATTTAAAATATTCTTTTATCCTCGCCAAATCACTTGCAGCACTTTGTTTTGTAAAATAACTACCCGCTAAAATTTTATAATTAGGTCTCAACGAAGCATCAGTTTCAACTTTCAGATTTGGAAATCTTTTTCTGAAATATGTTTTTATTTCATTCGCTTCTTCGTTACTTTTTACGGTTGTAATCTGAATTTTAAAACCTAAAATTCTTGGGTTTTTTCTACAAATTTCGGCATTCGTCAATTCTCTGCTGGGAACGTAAATTTTTGTTGGTTTTGAAGGTAAATCATCATCAAATCCGGTAGAAACTTTGTCTGCATTTGTTTTTGCACATCGGTCTTCAACCGAAGCTAAAGCATCACTCACACGAGAATCCATGGTGATAACCAGTTCCGTTCCGGACAAGGTATCTCTCTTTACAATTTGCTGTGCTTCAAGAGTATAAAATCCCATAAGAGCCAATACCGTGAATATTTTGATTAAATTTTTCATTTAAACTTGTTTCCGCAAAGTTATGATAATTTAAAAAATACAGCAAATACAGTTATTTAGAATAGTTACAAATTAAAGCGATATGACATTTTACCTTTTGTTAAAGCCGTTAAATTCTTCTTAAAAATATTATTTTTGCGGGATTGATTACAAATTCAATATTTACTAACATAAGATAATTTAAATGATTAGTTGGAGAAAGCATTATAAAAAAGGGCTGATTGCGATAGGACTATTGCTATCAACAAGTGCTTCAATTTACGGGCAAGACGGCGATCCTAAAAATGGCGAGAAACTTTTTAAGGCAAACTGTACGGCATGTCACGCTTTAGACAAGCAAGTTGTGGGACCTGCGCTGAAAGGTGTAGTAGCAAGACTTAAAACGGAGCAGGGGCTGGATACAGATTGGCTTCACAAGTGGATTAAAGACAACGTAGCATTGCGAGCTTCTGGTGACAAGTATGCTAATGAAGTTTTTGAAAAGCACAACAAAACTGTTATGCAGCAATTTCCCAATCTTTCTGATAAGGATATTGATGATATTTTAGCCTACACAACTAATCCGCCAGAACCGGCTTCTCCGGTTGATGATAAAAAAACTACTGCAGAAACAGCAACTACTGCACCGGTAAACAATACAACTTCAAGTGTTGTAATCATTTCACTTATTGCTATTGCTGGTCTTTTAGTGTGGATCTTGGTAAAATTGAGACAGTTGGTAAAACTAGGTCAGTCTGAAGATTTAAAAGGTCTTAACGAAACAAGAGTAAAATCTTTCAGCGAAATCTATGAAAAATACCACTTTATCGGTAAAGGAGCATTGGCAATTCTTGCGATTCTAGCGACTTACGGTATCTGGAACTGGATTATGTGGATTGGTGTTTACAAAGGATATAAGCCTGAACAACCAATTTATTTTTCTCACAAAATTCACGCCGGAGAAAATAAAATCGACTGCCAATTGTGTCACTCAAGTGCTAAATACGGTAAAGTATCTGAAATCCCTTCTATGAATGTTTGTATGAACTGTCACAGAACAATTTCTGAATACAACGGTAAATATATTGAGCCAGGAAAAGACAAAGCATTCTACGACGGAGAAATCAAAAAGATTTATGAACATACAGGCTGGGATTCTGAGAAGCAGCAGTACACCGGAAAAACAGAACCTGTACAATGGACAAGAATTCACAATATGCCGGATTTCGTTTACTTCAACCACTCTCAGCACGTAATTGCAGGTGAACAAGCGATTATCAATTCTTTCAACAAGAAAAATCCGGACAACAAAATCGACGTAGTTTGTAAAGCTTGTCACGGAAAAATCGATACAATGAACGTTGTACAAATGGCAAATGACTTCACCATGGGATGGTGTATCGAATGTCACAGAACTACCGAAATTGATATGAACAACGGTTATAATAAAGAATACTTCAAAAATCTACACGAAAAGCTGAAAAAGCAGTACCCGAAAGATGGTGGTAAAATCACTGTAGATGCAATTGGAGGTCTTGAGTGTGGTAAATGTCATTATTAATAACTAAAAAATTAGAAGTATAAATGGCTTCAAACAAAATACAATTTAGAAGTATTCACGAACTTAAAGACCCTGCCTTAAACGGTAAGCTGGCTCTTAAAGAGTTCCAGGAAGAAATTCCGGTAGAAGATTTTGCAGAAAGTGCCGAAAAAACTGACGCTACATCCAGAAGAGATTTCCTGAAATTATTAGGATTTTCTACAGCAGCTGTAACTTTGGCTGCCTGTGAAGCTCCGGTAATCAAAACGATTCCTTATGTAGTAAAACCACACGAAATCATTCCTGGGGTTCCCAATTACTACGCATCAACATATTTTGATGGTTTCGATTTCGCAAGTGTTTTAGTAAAAACAAGAGAAGGTAGACCAATCAAAATCGAGCCGAATCCGGCTGCTGGAGATTTAGGTAAAACTAACGCAAGAGCTCAGGCAAGTGTACTTTCACTTTATGATAACGATAAAGTAAAGCAACCAAAACTTGACGGTAAAGACGAAACTTTCGATAAAGTAGATGATTTCGTTTTGAAAGGATTAAATGAAGCCCAGTCTGCTGGTAAAAAGATTGTTCTTTTGTCTCAGTCTTTCGCTTCGCCTACCTTCAAAAAATTATTTGCTGAATTTAAAGCAAAATATCCTACAGCAGAATTAGTAACTTATGATGCTTTCCCTTACTCTGCGGCTTTAGATGCAGCTCAGGAAGTTTTCGGACAAAGAGCATTGCCGGTTTACGACCTTAAAGGTTCAGAATTGGTGGTAGCTTTCCAGGCTGACTTCTTAGGAGACTTTAATGCATCAAGCTTAGAAACTTCTTACGCAGCAGCGAGAGTACCGGGAGCAACAATGTTGAGACACATTCAGGTGGAATCTAATATGTCTTTAACGGGAGCAAACTCAGATTCAAGATACAGACTAAAACCAAGTGATGTAAACAAAGCTTTGGTTGAAGTTTACAACGCAATTGTTACAGGAGCTAACCCTACAAGTAAAGTTGCTACTGAAATCGTAAAAGAACTAAAAGCGAAAGGAAGCAAAGCGGTTGTTTTAGCAGATGGTTCTAAAGGTGCTCAGGTTTTAGCACACTTAATTAACCAAAAATTAGGATCAGTTGCTTTCACTGGTAAAGCAAACTTTTTAAAAGAATTTGACAACGCAAGATATCAGGAATTTTTAGGATGGGTAAATGCAGGACAGGTTGGAGTATTGATTACAAACAACGTTGACCCGATTTATTCTCACAACAAAGGTCAGGATTTCAAGAAATCATTGACTAAAGTTCCTTATGTAATCGCAGTTACAGATAAGAAAAACGAAATGTATAAAGCAGCGAAAGCTGTAATTCCTGTAGCTAACTGGCTAGAATCTTGGGGTGATATGGAACCTCAGACTGGAGTTTATACATTGATGCAGCCAACAATCCAGAAAATTTACAAATCAAGACAGATTGAAGAATCTTTATTGGTTTGGAAAAATGGTAAAAACAATGCTGCTAATAATTACTACGATTATTTAAAAGCTAATTCGGCTTCTGTTTTAGGTGGAACATCTTTCAACAAAGCTTTATATAACGGTTTTGTACCTTCAGCTAATGCTACTACTCTATCTTACGCAGGTGGAAATGGTGCTCAAGCTGTTGCAGAGTTAGGAAACTTCAAAGCATCAGATTTAGAATTAGTTCTTTATACTAAGACTTCAATTGGTGACGGTACTCAGGCAAACAACCCTTGGTTGCAGGAATTACCAGATCCATTGACAAGAATGTCTTGGGATAATTATTTGACAATGTCTCCAAAAGATGCTGAAAGATTAGGAATAGACAATGATCTTAACGCAAGAATGCAGTTAGATGGTTCTTTAGTAAATCTTACAGTAAACGGAGTAAAAATAGAAAATGTACCTGTATTTATTCAGGCTGGTCAGGCAGACGGATCTGTTGGTTTAGCTTTAGGATACGGTAAAAAAGATTCAGGAGCAACTGCAGATACAGGAGTAAATGCTTACCCGTTATTTGACGGTTCAAACCTGGTACTTTCTAATGTTTCTCTTGAGAAAACAGGCGAAGACCACGAGTTTGCAGGAGTACAGCTTCAAAATACAATGATGGGACGTTATGATATTGCTAAAGAAGTTCCTTTGGCTGAATTTATCAACGTACCTTTCGATGATGAACATAAAGGTTGGAATAAGCCTTTGGAATATCACACCATCAGTGGAGCTCTTCCAGCAGGTAAAATTGACCTTTGGGATGCTTTTGATGATACAGACGGCCCCCACTTTAACTTATCGGTTGACTTGAACTCTTGTACTGGTTGTGGAGCATGTATTATTGCTTGTCAGGCAGAGAACAATGTTCCTGTGGTAGGTAAAGAAGAAATCAGAATGTCCAGAGATATGTTCTGGTTGAGAATCGACCGTTATTATTCTTCTAAACAAGATTTAACTGTTTATGACGGATTGGCACAAGGAAAAGCAGTTCCGGAACTTTACGGAAGTGGTGTTTTAGGAATTGAAGGAGCTTTGGAAAATCCTGCAGAAAACCCTGATGTGATCTTCCAGCCGGTAATGTGTCAACACTGTAACCATGCTCCATGTGAAACTGTTTGTCCGGTAGCTGCAACTTCTCACAGTAAGCAAGGTCAAAACCACATGGCTTATAACAGATGTATCGGTACAAGATATTGTGCAAACAACTGTCCGTACAAAGTAAGAAGATTCAATTGGTTTACGTATAACCTGAATGACAAGTTCGATTTCAACATGAATAATGATCTTGGAAGAATGGTATTGAACCCTGATGTTGTTGTAAGAACAAGAGGGGTAATGGAAAAATGTTCACTTTGTATTCAAATGACTCAGGCAACAATTCTTGAGGCTAAAAAGGAAAACAGAAAAGTGAAAGATGGTGAATTCCAGACAGCTTGTTCCAAAGCTTGTTCTACAGGTTCATTACAGTTTGGAGATATGAATGATAAAGAATCTCATGTTAGAAAAATTTATTCTGACAACAGAAGATATCATTTACTTGAAGAGATAGGAACAAAACCAAACGTTTTCTATCACACTAAAGTAAGAAACAGAGCATAAAATAAAGTTTAAATAATAAATAGGTAAAAAATGTCAGGACATTACGAAGCTCCGATAAGGGAACCTCTGATTATTGGTCACAAAACTTATCACGATATCACAGAAGATATTGCACGACCTATCGAAGAAAGAGCAGGTAAATTATGGTGGATCTCACTATACGCAGCCTTAGTTCTTTTCATCTACGGATTCGGCTGTATCGCCTACACTATCGGAACAGGTATTGGAGCATGGGGGCTTAACAGAACTATTAACTGGGGTTGGGATATTACCAACTTCGTATGGTGGGTAGGTATCGGTCACGCCGGAACACTTATCTCCGCAGTATTATTATTATTTAGACAGCGCTGGAGAATGTCTGTAAACCGTTCTGCGGAAGCAATGACGATCTTCGCAGTTGTACAGGCGGCAATCTTCCCGCTTATTCACATGGGTAGAGTTTGGGTAGGATATTGGGTATTCCCTCTTCCAAACCAGTTTGGTTCACTTTGGACTAACTTCAACTCTCCTCTACTTTGGGACGTATTTGCAATCTGTACCTATTTCTCAGTATCAACAGTATTCTGGTTTATCGGTTTGATTCCTGACTTTGCAATGATCAGAGACAGAGCTAAAACTCCTTGGACTAAGAAAATTTATACTTTCCTGTCATTCGGTTGGGGTGGTAAAGCAAAACACTGGCAGAGATTCGAAGAAGTATCTTTGGTTCTTGCAGGTTTAGCAACTCCACTTGTATTCTCAGTACACACTACTGTATCTTTTGACTTTGCTACGTCAGTAATTAAAGGATGGCACTCTACAATCTATCCTCCTTACTTCGTTGCCGGAGCTATCTTCTCAGGATTTGCGATGGTACAGACACTATTGTTAATTGCTAGAAAAGTTTGTCACCTTGAAGATTACATCACTATGTATCATATTGAAATTATGAACATCGTAATTGTATTAACCGGTGGTATGGTAACGGTAGCTTATGCAACAGAATATTTCATCGGATGGTACTCTGGTTCAAGATATGAAGACTTTACCTATCTTTCTCCAGGTGCAGCTGTTGGACCTTATTGGTGGGCTTTCTGGGCATTGATTATCTGTAACCTTGTTATTCCAGCATTATTTTGGTTTAAAAAAGTAAGAACAAATATTATTGCAACATTTATTATCGCATTAATCATTAACATCGGTATGTGGTTTGAGCGTTTCGACATTATTGTAATCAACCTTTCAAGAGATTACTTGCCTGGTTCTTGGACGATGTTTAAACCAACAATCATTGATGTAGGTGTGTATTTAGGAACAATCGGGTTTTTCTCTACATTATTCTTATTATACGCAAGAACATTCCCTGTAATTGCACAGGCCGAATTGAAATCGATTTTGAAAATCTCAGGTGAAACATATAAAGTAAAAGAAGGAGATGAGCACCACTAAAATTGTATACGGACTTTATGCGGACGACGACGATCTGATGAACGGCGTTAAAGCATTCAACGATAAAGGGATTGCAATAAACGAAGTTTATACACCATTTCCTGTTCACGGGCTAGACAAGGCTTTAGGTTTGAAGAAAACCAGGATTTCCGATGCTGCTTTTATTTATGCACTTTATGGAGTTTCTATTGGTTTGACGGTAACCTGGTATATTATGAACCACGACTGGCCGCAAAATATTGGAGGTAAGCCTTCTTTCGGATGGATCAACAACTTCCCGGCTTTTATTGACCCAATGTTTGAATTAATGGTATTCTGTTGTGCTCACATGATGTCTTTAACTTTCTTTGTAAGAAATAAAATGTATCCTGCTGCACCCGCTCAAAACCCAGATCCTCGAACTACAGATGATAAGTTTCTTATGGAATTTATTACTGAAGATGTAGAATCTGTAAAACAGTTGCTAATTGAAACCGGAGTAGAAGAAATAACTGTTAAAGATGCTTAAAATGAAAAAGAATGTATTAAAAATTACAGCAATTTTAAGTTTAACCACAGTTTTACTTAATTCTTGCGGACCGAATGAAAATGCACCTCTAGTTTATTTCCCGGATATGTATTTCCCAGTGGCATACGATCCGTTGATGAAAGCTCAGGATGCTTATTCAGATCATGAAAATGAAATTCCTGCATTTGTAAAAAATAATGGTGCAACTGGTCTTTCTCCTGTAGAAGGTTCAGTAGCTCAAAATAAAGATGGTGTATTCGAGGAAAGCAAACTTCCAAAAACACCAGATGAATACAACACAGGTTATGATGCTTCAAAAGGAATTACTGTGTCTCCTCTAAATCCTGCAAATGCAGCAAAAGATTTAGAAAGAGGTAAAATACTTTTTGACCATACTTGTTCAGCTTGTCACGGAACTGGTGGTGACGGACAAGGGCCAATTGTACAAAGCGGAGCTTATTCTGGTGTACCAAATTATGCAGACAGAGAAATCACTGTAGGATCTGTACACTATGTACTAACAAACGGTAGAAATGCAATGGGATCTTATGCAGGACAATTGAATGCAGGAGACAGATGGAGAGTGGCAATGTATGTAATGAATGCTTTTAAAAAGAGTGCAGCTCCAGCGACAGTGGCGGCAGCTACTCCGGCTAAAACTGAGACTACCGAAACTAAAAAATAAGAAAAGAAATGTATAGTTTTTCACCAAAATTAAAATCAACTTCTATAATCCTTCTTGTTGTAGGTATAGTTCTTTTTGCTGCAGGTTTCTTTTTAAACAGAGGACTTTCTACAGAAAAAATTGAGCACATGATGGAAGCAGTACATTCTGCCGGTCATAATTCTCCTACACACTCCAGCGAAATGGTGGGACCTCAAGATCACGCTGCGCACTTGGAGCACGCAGAAATGCAGGTTCACAATCAGCCATTAGCTTCACTTCATTTTGTAGCAGTATTTTTCTTCGGAGTAAGTGCGGCAGTATTATTTTTCTACTGTATTCAGCACGCTGCTCATGCAGGATGGCCAATTATTATTACAAGAGTAATGGAAGCTATTGCTTCTTACATTCCTTGGGGTGGTGCAATTCTAATTATCCTTATGATTATTAATATTACGCACAACGGTCACCTTTTCCATTGGATGGATCCTGAATTGACAGACCCAGAATCTGGTCATTTCGATGTGATCTTATATGAGAAGAAAAAATTCTTAAATATTCCTTTCTACGCAATCAGAACGATTATCTATGTAGTAGGAGCGTCTTTCTTCGCTTGGAAGCTTAAAGCTCAGTCTAAGAAAGTAGATGATACTAAATCTTTAGTAGAATATCAGTTCCTTTACAGATGGGCTGTAGGATACATTGCATTCTTCGGATTTGCTTCTGCATCTTGGGCTTGGGATTGGTTGATGTCTATCGACCCTCACTGGTACTCTACAATGTATATTTGGTATTCTATGGTAAGTTGTTTATCCAGTGGTATTGCTGTAATTATTTTATTAAGTGTTTATCTTAAGAAAAACGGTTTCTTACCTCAGTTTAATGACAATCACTTGCACGATTTAGGAGTTTTCCTTTTCGCTACAAGTTTACTTTGGACGTATACCTGGTTTGCACAGTTCATGTTGTATTGGTATGCAAACGTACCGGAAGAAGTAAATTATTTCTTCGGAAGATTCGAGCACTACTCTCCTACATTCTTGCCAATGCTGGTTGTAAACTTTGTATTACCATTATTGGTATTAGTTAGTAGCAGTATCAAGAGAAATTATAAAGTAGTGACTATTATGGCTGTTATTGTAATCTGTGGTCATATCCTGGATTACTTCAACATGGTAATGCCGGGAACAGTAGGACCTTACTGGAATACTCCTGAAGTATTATTATTAGTAGCTGGTTCTATCCTATTCATCGCTGGATTGTTTATGTTTACAGTGCTTTCAGCATTAACTAAGCTTAAATTAATTCCTACAGGTAACCCTTACTTACACGAATCTGAAATTTATGAGTATCCTTTCTAAGGGCTTGTAAAAAAATAAATTTGAAAAAGACTGATTTTTAAAAATCAGTCTTTTTTTTGCTTCAAACAGGCAACCTTTTTCAAAAATTGTTGTCTTAATGATAGACTTAATTCCTTACTTTTAAACTAAATTAAAACCATGAAAAAATCGTACTTACTAAATTTTCTATTTATCATTTTTTTCAGCATCTTCAATGCACAGAGCATCAGTTTTGTTTCTGAAAAAACCGGACAGCCATTACCTAAAGTTGTTGTATTTGGAAAAGATGGAAATATCTTAGCAACATCAGACATCGATGGAAAAATTGAAAAATCTACCCTTTCTCAGGATCAGGAAAAATTTCAGCTGGTTTATGATAATATTTCAATTGCCACTTTATCATTTAACGAAATCAACAAAGATGTTGTAAAATTGAATGACAGAGTAAAGGATATAGAAGCGGTTGTTATTAAAAATAACAAACCGGCAAAATATGTTTTCGTTAAAGGAAATTTTAATGCTTATGTAACAGTAAATGGCAAATTGAACTGTTACGTCGATGGAATTGCCACCTACGTTTTCGATAATAAAACGAAAAAGCTGAAAAGCAAAAACATAGAACAATACAGAGTTTTCAGATTAGAAAATCCTTCAACCGACAGAAAACAAACCGGTCTTTTAGATTACAATGCATTTTTAGACCTTCCTCAATTGCCAAACGTCGGAAATATTGATGAGTATAAGAATAAAAAAGCTACGATTAAAGAACTAAAGGGAAATACAAAAGACGAAATAGAAATCAGCGGTAGTGCACTGCAGGAAAAAGAAATGGCTCTTTTTGGCTACAGACTTTATGACATTAAAGCTTTAATAAATCATTCTTATGAAAAAGATTCTAAAAAAGATTTGAGAGACTTCCTTGAATCCAACGAAATTGGTTACATTAAATTTAAACATAAAAGCGAACCAGATTACAATCAACTTATTTCTTACAAAAACTTTTATCCTACAGAATTAGATTTCCGAGATGACAATGACGTTGAAGGTAAAGTAAAATTAAATAAAAACAACAGCAGTTATTCCTCAAATTATTGGCAGGATTTAGCATTTCCAAACATGCAGGCAATTTTCTCATCGTTCTTTAAGGAAGATCTGAAAGAAAAAGAAAACAAAAAATAAAAATCTGTATTAATAAAGGTTTTCCTAAATTTGCCATAAACCATAATTAAAATGAAAAAGTTTGCTTTGCTACTCATGTTCAGCCTGTTGCTTTTTACATCTTGTAAAAAAGACAGCGTAGATGCGACTACCACCAAGACTTTACAGTCGAGTATCAACGATATGGCATCGAGTCTTACCACAATTAAACAGATAAAGTTTAACGAAGCGCTTTATATTTTGAAGACTTTCGGCGTAGAAGCTGAAGGCGATGTTAATGAACTGAAAGCTCTCGGACAGCTAATCAACGGTAAAAAAGTACCCGAAGTTTTGGCTTTGGCAGATCAGGTTGCGCAGAAAAATGGTATTGAATGGGCAAGTACAGCTCCACCTTCCTTAGGTGAAATGAATATTTTTGGGGATGACAAAGCTAAAGAAAGTGACCCGAATGATGTAAGAGCAAGTTCTTTAAGCATTCTTACTCAATTTTCCGGCGATACAGGAAACGGTCCTACAGCAATTCAAATCGCACCGAGATTAGTTGACAACTCTGGAAATCCTATTGCATTTACAGGAGCTGCTTTAGAAACAACCTTGGAAGTTTTCAGTAATGGTGTAAAGCTTTCAACTGCAAAAAACTTAATGCAGGATAATAATTTTAAAGGTTTTAATCTTAAATTTTCATCTTTATTGGCTTCAAAAATTGTTGACAATAAAATTGATATAACAGTTTCTGTAAAAACAACTGCGAAAACATTTAAAATGTCTAAAATTGGTTTAGATGTAAACCCTTCAGCATTGAAAGTTCCTGAAGCCCCAAAAACAGACTCTACAATGATTAATCAGGATCCTAATGCTGTAATTGATCCGAGTAATCCAAATGGTTCAGTTCCACCTACAACGACAATAGATCCTACAACAGCTCCAAAACAGCCTACCGCAGACCCAAAAGCAACGGTGAATAAGTTTCTTAGCAGTGTAAGTTCGCAGAATCTAAAAGCTGCCTTTGATTCTTCAAGCAACCCAAGCTGGGGAAGCTATGAATCATTTTCAAACCCGACTTCAGGTTTTGGAGCGATCAAAAACGTAAGCGTAAAAAATGTGACGACAAATGCTACAAACGCTAATGTTTCTAGTGTAAATGCAACGTACGATGTAACAGATAAAAATGGAAGAACAACATCTTTAAAGGCAACTTTTGGTCTCAAAAATGTAAACGGAGAATGGAAAATTTCCAGCTATAAGATTAATCCTTAAAATGGCATCGCAGGAACTTATTTCAAAACTTGAAGCAACTATAGAAAATATCCCTGATTTTCCGATTCCGGGAATTCAGTTTAAAGATATTTCGCCGATCTTTCTTGATTCAAAACTGTATGAAGAAGTCATCGAAGATTTGGTAAAATTCAGCAAAGGAAAAGTAGATGCAGTTTGCGGAATTGAAAGCAGAGGTTATCTTTTCGGAATTGCCATCGCTGTAGCTCTAAAAGTTCCATTTATTTTAATCAGAAAAAAAGGAAAACTTCCGCCACCAATCATTTCAGAAAAATATGATTTGGAATATGGAAGTGCAGAAATTGAAACCAGAGAAGGACAGATAAAAAAAGGACAGCGAATTTTAATTCATGATGATCTCTTAGCAACGGGCGGAACTACAGAAGCTGCTGCTAAATTAGTAGAAAAACAAGGTGCAGAAGTTGTACAGTTCAGCTTTTTAATTGGATTAAAAGATCTGAAAGGAGACGAAAAACTTAAAAAATTCAACGCCGAAATTTATCACACTTTAGAATATTAAAAATTCTTATCAATCATATTAATTTGAATGACTTTGTGTTTTTAGCTGAGTGAAATCGAAGATTCGACGAAGTCAAACGCCTTTGCGAACCTTAAAACACACAGTAATTAAAAAAATCTTTGCGAACTTTGCGTTAAAATATTGACCACAAAAACCACAAAGAATTAATTAAACAGTAAAGAAATTAAAAATCATTTGAGAATACCTGCAAAGTATTTTGTAAATCACTCAGAAACAATTAAATTTGCAGTTCAATTTTTTAAAAATTTATGGCAAAATTGGGAAAAAATGCTCCAAACGAGCAAGAAGGAAAAGAAACAGTAGAATTCTTTAAAGACCTTGACAGAGAGGCTTTAAACACAGAAAGATTCCTGGAAAAATATCAAAAACCACTAAGTGCCGTATTTGTAGGTTTGGTAGTTGGAGTATTGGCCTATTTCGGATACCAACAGTTTGTTGTCGCTCCAAATAATGCTGAAGCTGTAAAAACATATCTTACAGCACAAAAAAATCTTACAGAAGGTAAAGATAAAGAAGCTCTAGGTGGAAAATCTGCGGCTAACCCAGGTTTTTTGGGAACTTACAACGAATATTCTTCAACAAAAATTGGTAAACTTTCTGCTTACAATGCAGGGTTGCTTAAATTTAAAGAAGGAAAATATCAGGAAGCTTATGATCTTTTAGATAAATTTTCGTCTGACAATAAAACATTAACCGCAATGAAATTTGGGGTAATGGCAGATGCTAAATCTGGTCTTAACAAAAATGATGAAGCTTTAGCATTATTAGACAAAGCTGCTTCAGCGTCTGATGATCCTTACACTTCTTACTATTTCACAAGAAAAGCAGGAATCGTAGCTTTAGGAATGAAGAAAAATGCAGAAGCTAAAAAATACTTCGCTACAATCGACGAAAAATATCAGGATTATGACAATGGAATGTCTGATTCTTATATAGAAATGACTAAATATTTAAATTAAAACATGGCAACAGTTAATCTTTCAGATTACAAGCCACTCCATATTACCAATGCCGAAGATTTTTCTATCGGCATTGTTTTTTCTGAGTGGAATGACTTTATAACTTATAATCTTCGTGACGCAGCTTTGGAAATTCTTGAAAAAGAAGGCGTAAAGGCAGAAAATATAAAACAGTTTTCCGTTCCCGGAGCTTTTGAATTGAATTATGCAAGCATGCAACTTTGCAAAGAACGTAAGTTTGATGCTGTAATTGCAATCGGATGCGTCATCAGAGGAGAAACTCCGCATTTTGATTTCGTTTGTGATGCAGTAGCGCAAGGAATTAAAGACTGTAATATTCTGACCGATACTCCGACAATTTTCTGCGTTTTAACAGACGATACCAAAGAGCAGTCAATCGCAAGAAGTGGTGGTGACTTAGGGAACAAAGGTGTTGAAGCAGCAGTAACCGCTTTAAGCATGATTAATTTTAAAAGAAATCTTTCCGACAAAAAAGGAAATATAGGTTTCGGACATTCATAAAATGTAAATACAGATAGTAATAAGGGGAGCTTAAATGCTCCTTTTTTATTGGCATAACTTTAGTAAATCTCTTTCAATATTTTTTTATTAAATAAAAGAGTTAATAATAATAATTTTAAATTTACATAAAAATAAATACAAAATATGAAATGGACTGAAGACAGAAGCACAAACGTAGACGACAGACGCGGATCTGGAGGTGGTGGAGGTGCAATTGTTGGTGGTGGTTTAGGGACCATTATTATCGCTGCAATTGTATTTTTCTTAGGTGGAGATCCTTCCGCAATACTTTCTTCGGGAGGTGGAAGTTCAGCACCGAGAACGGAGCAGCGTGAATTGAGTCAGGGCGAATTGCAAATCGGCGAGTTTGTGAAAATGATTACTGCAGAAAACGAACAAACCTGGGCTCAGATTTTTAAAGATAACGGGATGCAGTACAGACCTGCGAAAGTAGTTTTGTTTGAAAGTGCAACAAATTCAGGTTGTGGAACTGCTCAGTCTGCAATGGGACCATTTTATTGTCCGGCAGATGAATCGGTTTATATGGATATGAGTTTTTTCAAAGAATTGCAGAAAAATTTTGGCGCTAAAGTCACAGAATTTACCATTGCGTATGTAATGGCTCACGAAATGGGCCATCACGTACAAAATCTTATGGGAACTCTAAACGAAACAGATAATGCAAGAAGAAGCGGAAGATATTCTGAAGCGCAATTGAATAAAATTTCTGTAGCTACAGAGCTTCAGGCAGATTTTTATGCCGGACTTTGGGCGAAATACTCCAACCAAAGAGAAAACTTTCTTGAACCTGGAGATTTAGATTCTGCCATTGAAGCAGCTGAAGCAGTTGGTGATGATAACATTCAAAAAAGATCTCAGGGATATGTAAATCAGGAAAGCTTTACACACGGTTCATCCGCACAGCGTAAAGAATGGTTTATGAAAGGATACAATGCGACAGACATTAAACAAGGCGATACATTCAGCCAGCTTTTAAGATAAAAAAAACCCTGAAGAAAATTCCTTCAGGGTTTTTTGATTTATTTCAGTTCAATTGGATTGCTGTTATTTTTAGCTTCCTCTTTTACTCTTTCTTCCATTCTCTTTCTCATATCTGCAGGATTTTGATTTCCGCCACCACCTCCGACTCTCATTGGAGGCGAAATTCCGCCGCCGCGCTGGCTAGTCATAAATGAAGCCGGATCAGTTTTGTACTTTTCCTGTTGTTTCACGTAATCTGTTCTTTTTACTTTAATAACATTTCCGAAAGAATTCATTTCCGGGAAAGCAGCGATCTTGTAGTTTTTCATTAAATCAAAAGAATATTCTCCGGTAGAATCTTCTGCTTTTACGACCAGACCCGGAAGTCCGCTGAATTTGTAGGGCCCGTCTTGATAAGGAAGATCTGTTGTAAACCAAGCCGTCCATTTTCTTCCGCCAAAATCAGTTTCTGCTTTTTGCACTTTATAATCACCTATTTTTGTAGTTTCAGATAAGATCTTCCAGTTTAAAGGACGTTCTTCTTCGTATGTATAAATATCTCTGCCAATTCTATCCTTATAAATAGTTTTCTGATCTTTTTTGTCTTTTTCAATGGAGTAATTAATAACTGTTCGTAAACTTTCCATCTGATCTCTGTTAAACCCTCTTGCTCCTCCGCTTTGAAAATTCGCACGCATCACAGAATCTCTTTTAATTCTATTTTCCGAATAGAACATCGACTTATCTGCTGAAATATCCAAATATGCATTTTCAGTTTTAATATCATTCTTATCATTTGCATTTGGCTTCATTGTAACCTGATACACAAATCTGTTTGCCTGCGCAAAACTAATCTGTGCTAATAATACCATAGCAAAAGCTCCAATTTTTTTCATTATTTTCCTGATTTATAGTTTTGATTTTAAATTTCAGCCAAAGTTAAAGCATCGATGATAAAAATCGATAAAATAAAAACACCGATTTTTATTTACTGATTATTGTTCGTATTTTTGCAAGATTAAATCATTCTAAATTAATACAATGATAAAGGTTTCAGATCAGGCAAAGGTAAAAGCAGTTCAGCTGATGACAGAAGACGGCTTTAACCCTGCTGAAGATTATATAAGAGTTGGGGTAAAAAGCGGGGGTTGTTCAGGATTAGAGTATGTACTCGGTTTCGATAATAAAAAGGAAGAAACGGATCAGATTTTTGAAGATAACGGAATTAAAATCGTTGTCGAGAAAAAAGCAATACTTTATTTGGCAGGAACTGTTTTAGAATATTCCGGAGGTTTGAATGGAAAAGGATTTATTTTTAATAATCCAAATGCATCCAGAACGTGTGGTTGTGGAGAGAGTTTTAGCTTATAATTAGACGCTAGATACTAGATTCAAGACTTTAAAGTCTGAAATCTAAAATCTAAAATCTAAAATCTATTAAAATGAGTAAATATACTGAAGACGACTTAAGGGTCGATTTAGAAAACAAAAAATATGAATTTGGCTGGGAAACCAAGATCGATTACGAAGATTTCCCTACAGGTCTGAATGAAGACATCGTCCGTGCTATTTCTGCTAAAAAAGAAGAACCGGAATGGATGACAGAATGGCGTTTGGAATCTTACAGAATCTGGTTAAAAATGGTGGAACCTGAATGGGCAAATATCAAATATGAAAAACCAGATTTTCAGGCGATCAAGTATTACGCCGCTCCAAAATCTAATCCACAACTGGAAAGTTTAGATGAAGTTGATCCGGAATTATTGGCAACTTTTACCAAATTGGGAATCAATATCGAAGAACAGAAAAGACTTTCAAACGTCGCGGTAGATATCGTAATCGATTCTATTTCTGTAAAGACGACATTCCAGGATACTTTAGCTGAAAAAGGAATTATTTTTTGCTCGATTTCTGAAGCAATTAAGAATCATCCTGATTTAGTTAAAAAGTATTTAGGTAAAGTTGTTCCTAGAGGAGATAATTTTTATGCAGCATTGAATTCTGCAGTATTTTCTGACGGAAGTTTCTGCTATATTCCAAAAGGCGTAAGATGTCCGATGGAACTTTCAACATATTTCAGAATTAATCAGGCAGGAACAGGTCAGTTTGAAAGAACTCTTGTGATTGCGGATGAAGGAAGTTATGTTTCTTATCTGGAAGGTTGTACAGCTCCATCAAGAGATGAAAATCAACTTCACGCAGCTGTTGTAGAATTAATTGCAATGGATAATGCTGAAATTAAATATTCAACCGTTCAAAACTGGTATCCGGGAAATGAAGAAGGAAAAGGTGGCGTTTTCAATTTTGTAACCAAAAGAGGACTTTGTGAATATAAAGCAAAAATCTCCTGGACTCAGGTTGAAACAGGTTCTGCCGTAACCTGGAAATATCCTTCTTGTATCTTAAAAGGTGACAGTTCGATCGGTGAATTCTATTCTATTGCAGTAACCAACAATCATCAGTATGCCGATACCGGTACAAAGATGATTCACATCGGAAAAAATACAAAATCTACGATTATTTCTAAAGGAATTTCTGCAGGAAAATCTCAGAACTCATACAGAGGTCAGGTAAAAGTAATGCCTTCTGCAAAAGGAGCAAGAAACTTCTCTCAGTGTGATTCTTTATTGATGGGTAACGAATGTGGAGCACATACTTTTCCATATATTGAAATTAAAGATCCAACAGCTCAGTTAGAACATGAAGCTACGACTTCAAAAATCGGTGAAGATCAGATTTTCTACTGTAACCAGAGAGGTATCGACACAGAAAGAGCAATTGCTTTAATTGTCAATGGTTTCAGTAAAGAAGTTTTAAATAAATTACCAATGGAATTTGCTATTGAAGCTCAGAAATTACTTGAGATTTCTTTGGAAGGTTCTGTAGGGTAGTTTTTGGTTTTATCGCAAAGTTAAACAAAGAATTTTTCAAATAGCTAGTTGCTGATTTAAAGATAAACAAAGCCGCTAACGCTTAAGAAAGAAATACGAGTGAAATTAACTTCCAACTTGTATCTTTGCGAAAAACATACAGATGACTGAAAATGAAATTTCAAGAATTGTCTTTGATCGAGGATTAAAGATTCATAGGAAATTAGGAATTGGTTTATATGAAAACATTTATGAGGAATGTCTTTTTTATGAACTACAAAAAGCGGATGTAAAAGTTGAAAGATAAAAAAATCTGAATATTCAATATGAAGAATTATTATTGAAAAATGCTTTCAGAATGGATTTAGTTATTGAGAACAAGGTTGTTTTAGAAATTAAATCTGTAGATAACTTAAACAATTTTCACGCTGCACAGTTAAAAAATTATTTAAGACTTGGAAATTATAAGTTAGGTATGCTTATTAATTTCAATTCTCAACTATTTAAAAATGGTGTTATGAGAGTCGCAAACGGTCTTGACCAATATTAAAAATAAAATACTAGTATTACATTGATAAGCGTTAGCGCCTTTGTTTATCTTAAAACATAGGAAGATTAAAGAAAATCTTTGTCTAACCTTGCGATAAATTTAAACGTATGTTAAATATTAAAAACTTACACGCCAGAATTGAAGATGGCGCTCAAATTTTAAAAGGGATCAATCTTGAAATAAAACCAGGTGAAGTTCATGCGATCATGGGTCCTAACGGAGCCGGAAAATCTACGCTTTCATCTGTAATTGCAGGGAAAGAAGATTATGAGGTTACTGAAGGTGAAATTTTATTCAATGGTGAAAATATCATCGAAGATGCGCCGGAAGAAAGAGCTCATAAAGGAGTTTTCCTTTCGTTTCAGTATCCTGTAGAAATTCCCGGAGTTTCTGTGACGAATTTCATCAAAGCTGCGGTAAACGAAAACAGAAAAGCAAACGGATTGGAAGATATGCCTGCAAAAGAAATGTTGGCCATGATCCGCGAAAAATCTGAACAGCTGGGTATTAAAAAAGATTTTCTCTCAAGATCATTAAACGAAGGTTTTTCGGGGGGTGAGAAAAAGAGAAACGAGATTTTCCAGATGATGATGCTGAATCCTAAATTGGCTATTTTGGATGAAACCGATTCAGGACTAGATATTGATGCATTGAGAATCGTTGCCGATGGTGTAAATACTTTTAAAAGCGAAGGAAATGCTGTTCTTTTGATTACACATTATCAAAGATTGCTTAATTATATTCAGCCTGATTTTGTACACGTTTTAGCAAACGGAAAAATCATCAAAACAGGTGATAAATCTTTAGCATTAGAATTAGAAGCAAAAGGTTACGACTGGCTGCTTAATTAATTTGAAATTTTATATTTGAGATTTGAAATTATGGCAACAATAAACAATTTTGAAGATTTAGAAATATGGAAAAAATCTAAAGAATTATGCCAAAAAATTTTTATTACTCTAATACAAAGTTCAAACTGCAGTCAAAATATTAAAAATCAAATAGACCGCTCATCAGCTTCGGTAATGGATAACATTGCAGAAGGTTTTGAAAGAGAAGGCAACAAAGAATTTATCAATTTTCTATCAATGTCAAAAGGTTCTTGTGGTGAGGTTCGATCTCAATTAATAAGAGCATTCGATAGAAATTTTATTAATGAAAGTGAATTTAATGATTTGAAAAACGACTATACAGATTTATCAAAAATGATTTCTGGTTTTATGAAATACCTTAAAACGGTGGAACATAATGGTAATAAATTTAACCGTCTGTAATTTCAAAATTCAAATCTCAAATTTCAAATAAACTATGAGTTTAAACGAACAAATTTTAAACAATCACAGCGAATTTCTTGGCACACTTCGCCATCGTTTTTTAGATGAAACGAGGGTTGGTGCATTAAGAAAATTTGCTGAACTTGGCTTTCCGACAAAGAAAGACGAGGAATATAAATATACCAATATCAAAGAAATCATCGAGAAAGATTACAATTTTTTCCCGAAAGAAAGTCATAATATCACCAAAGAACAGCTTGATGAGCTGCATTTGGGTGAAGAAAATTTTGACTGGATTGTCTTTATAAACGGACAGCTTCACAAAGAACTTTCTAAAATTTCTATTGAGAATGCAGAGTTTTTATCCTTCAATTATGCATTGAATGATGATAATCACAAAGATGTTTTTGATCAATATTTTAATACCATTGCTGCAAAAGATTTAGCTTTTACTAATTTAAATCAAGCTTATTGCAAATATGGGTTTTTTCTGAAAGTTCCGAAAAATGTGGTGATTGAAAAACCAATCCATGTTTTTTATCTTTCTCAGAATCAGGAAGAAAACACATTCTATAATACAAGAAATTTATTAATTGTAGAAGACGGAGCAAAAGTGGAAGTTATCGAAAGTCACCACAATTTTGATGAAACATATGTTTTCACAAATTCTGTGACGGAAATTTTCACCTATCCAAATGCAAAAGCAGATTGGCATAAACTTCAAAATGATAATGATACTTCGTATTTGGTAGATCACACGTTTGCAAAACAGGAAAAAGACAGTTTAACCACGGTAAATACGTTCTCATTTGGCGGGAAAATCGTTAGAAATAATTTAGATTTCATTCAAAACGGATCGAATATTAATTCTTTCATGAACGGAATTACCCTTATCGGTAAAGATCAGTTGGTGGATCATCACACTGCGGTTCATCACAATCAGCCCAACTGTGAAAGTTACCAGAATTACAAAGGGATTTTTAAAGATCAGTCTCACGGGGTTTTCAATGGAAAAGTTTTTGTGGATAAATTGGCTCAGAAAACCAATGCGTATCAACAAAACAACAATGTACTATTAAATGAAGGAGCAAAAATTGATACAAAACCACAGCTGGAAATTTTCGCAGACGATGTGAAATGTTCTCACGGTTGTACGGTTGGCCAGCTTAATCAGGATGCTTTATTTTATTTGAGAGCAAGAGGAATTTCTAAAAAAGAAGCTCAGGCTTTATTGCTGTTTGCTTTTGCTAATGACGCGATGCAGAATATCGATATTGAACCTTTAAAGGAAAAAATCTCGAAACTTCTGACAGAAAAACTGGAAGTTAGTATTGAGTTTTGATCTCAACAACCATATAATAAAAGCACTTCGGTTGAAGTGACATCTTCTTTTTTCAGCTGTTGTGTTATTTTTCTTTTCACAACCTGAAGACGTTTCGTTTCATCTTTATCTGCTCCTATTTTTCTGAACTTTTCCTGCTTTGGCTCTCGCTGAAAAAGGATTATTGAAATATCTTGTGACAGATTTTTATACACCGTTTGATACAGTTGTTATAGGAACTTTTTTAAAGCTATTACCTCAATCAGTACAGTCTAAATTAAAAAAAAGATATAAAGAAGAACTTAGCAGCAATTTTGTGGTCATCAGTTTACTTTCTGTTTTTTATGAAATCTTATTTTCATTGACTCAAAATATTAAATACAGCATACTTAAAGATAAAGCATTGGGTAAAAAAGCTAAACAACTCTCAATAAAATATAATGTACCAATTTTAAGTATGAATACATATGCAAAATATGCTTTTGAAGAAAACCCTGTTAACCCTAAAGTTTTATTTCAGTTTCATCCACATACAACCTTTGTAAAAGAAATCTTACAGGAAGAAATGGCTCATAATGAGATGTCTAAAAAATCTTTATTACAGGAATATGAATTTTCAGTATCAGATACTGTACTACAAAATCTTACTCAGGAGATTCATTTAGCAGGTCATATTATATGTGCAAGTGGTGTAACTTCGAAATCTTTATTAAATGAAGGTGTAAGTAATAAAAAAATCAAGATAATACCATATGGAGTTGATACTACTTTATATCCTTACAAAACAAGAGAAATATTAGGAAAAAATTCTATTTTTAAAATTATTTTTATTGGAAGTCTGAATCAGAGAAAAGGAATTACATATTTACTAGATGCAATCGAAGGTATTCCAAATATAGAATTGAATATTGTAGGCAGGGGTATTTTTGATACCGATCTTTTAAGTAATTATTCTGTAAAGATTAATATTCATAAAAATATTCCACATAAAGATATGGTTTCACTTTTACATAGTTCTCATTGTTTTGTATTACCTTCGTTAGTAGAAGGTTTCGGGCAGGTGATTCTCGAAGCAATGTCTACAGGAATTCCTGTCATTGCATCAGAAAATACAATTGCGTCGGATATTATCATAAATGGAGAGAATGGATTTCTAGTGCCTATTAGAAATTCTGTGAAAATTAGAGAGAGTATAGAGCTATTGATTGAAAACCCCCAACTTATTAATAAAGTTGGTGAAGGAGGATTCAACGTATCTAAACAGTTAACATGGGAAAATTTTAGAAATAATATTTCTGATTATATTCAGAGTCTTGACTAATCAAAATGGAATTTTACATACTTGCAATTTTGTTTCTATTGGGTTTGATAATGGTTTTGAAAGATTTTCGAAAGCATTTTTTGTTGCTGTTTATTTTACTTATTTATTTTATATGCTTCTTTTTAGGTCCTTTAAATTCTACCAATCTTAATAAATACACTCATCTAGGTGGTAATTTCAGCAGTGGATTTTATGATACTTTAGATCTGTATTCTATAGGTATTTTTTTTATGCTTTTAGGATATGCTCTAAGCTACAGATTTACTAATAATACTTTTATTCATAACAAATATATTTATACTTTGAATCCAAAATATAAATATTATATGTGGTTGTTTTTTTTATCATTAGTTGCAATGATAAGAAGAAATGTGAGTGAAGGTGTATATGGTGGTGGATTCTTTAATTATTTAATGTTTTTGGGCGATTCACTTATTTTAGCATTCATCATCCTTATCTATGAAAAAAAATTTAATAAATCTTGGCATTGGATTATTTTAATAGCTTCTGTCTTATGTTATATGATTTTAGGTTTTAGATATCGTATTTTATTATTAATTATTGGGGTTATTTATCATTTTGTAATTACTTCTAGTGTTTCCTTTAAAACTATTATAAAATGGATATTCATAGGTTGTGCAATTTCTTATGCTATTAATTTTATAACACTTAATCGACATGCATTAAGAACTCTAGAATTCAGAGATGTTACCTTTGAATCTAAGGTTGAAAACGGTTTATCTCCTTACCAACTTGTCATGTATCAGACAGATAATTACAAAACAGAAATGATGGTAGTTAAATACATGAGGGATAATAATATAGATTATGATTACGGAGAATCAATGTTTGCTCACATACTTATTAGAATTATTCCATCATCTTTTTTTGAAGAAAATAAGAAGCCTGAAATTTACCAAATGAATGTCATTAAAAATTCTTTTAATTCAAAGGAAGGAAGATACGCTGGAGCAGCAATTTCTAATGTGATTGAATACTATATAGCTTTTGGGGTTTTTGGCATAATAATCTTCATGACGATACTAGGTATTTTTTTAGGATACATTTCAAAAAAAACAAATCTCAGTGTCCCTCGCGATCGTGTAATCATCGTAATGATAGCAATGGTAATGTTTCAGGAAGTCACCCGTGGATATTTACCACAAAACGTAACCTTATTGGTATTCCTGCTCATTACCTTAAAATTATTTTATAAAAAACAATATGTTAGCAATCATAACCAACATACCAACACCATATAGAACTGCCTTTTTTAATGTTTTAAATGAAGAGCTGTTAAAAATAAATGAATCTATACACGTTATTTATTGTGCGGAAACCGAGCCTGGCAGACATTGGAAATTTTCTCCGCAGGAAAATAATTATCCTTATACATTTTTGAAAGGTCTTCATCCTGAATTCAAAAATTTTTATCCTCACATCAATATAGGATTGACTGCATGTTTAAAAAAATTAAAACCACAATGGGTTTTGATCGCCGGAAGTTGGAATGCTCCTGCTACAATTAAGGTGCTTCTAAATAAAAAGAAAGTAGATAGTCCCATTGTATTTTGGAGTGAAGGTCACTTTGACGCTCAGGTAAGATCAAATAAGTATGTTGATTTACTTCGAAAAAAAGTATTAAAAAGCATAAATCACTTTGTGGTTCCAAATATAAAATCGAAAGAATATATACATCATTATAATAGTGAAGCAATTGTTGATTTTTTGCCTAATACGGTTGATGAAGACTTTTTTTCTCTTTCTCCCAAAGATTCTAAAATCGAAAGCAGGAATAGAAAAAATCTGCCTTTAGATAAAATAATCATTGTTTTGGTTTCCTCGTTAGATTCTAGAAAAGGTGTTTTAGAATTTTACGATGCATTTAAAAAATCTAATAATGATAATTTATATGTTGTACAAATCGGAACGGGAGAGTTTTATGAAAATTTAAAAGAAAAGATTGTAAAAGATAATCTTTCAAATCATTATATTCTTACAGGACAACTGGAGGCAAAAGATGTAAGAGAATATCTTATTTCAGCTGATATATTTGCACTTCCTACAAAATCAGATCCCAATCCTTTAAGTCCAATAGAAGCTGCATTTCTAAAAAAATGTCTTTTAGTTTCTTCAAAAGCAGGAAATGCAAAAGATCTTATATCAGAAAATAAGAATGGATGGATTATTAATGAAATTAATGAAGAAGATTTAATTAAAAATATAAATAAAATCGCAGAAACAGAGAGATCAAAATTAGAAGAAATGGGAGAAAAGTCTTTTGAAATAGTTTCGGCATCTTTTACAAGAAAAAAAGCGGCGCAAAATCTCATCACGTTTTTACAAAGAATAAAAAAATGAAATTAGTTATTGATAATTCCAATCTTTTTGCAGGAGGAGGATTACAGGTTGCTGCCTCTTTTTTAAGAGATTTAAAAAACATGAAAATAAAAGATGATTTTCATGTGATACAGTCTGTTAACTGCGCCAATATGTTGCGAGAAGAAGTGTTTCCCAATAACTTTACTTTCTACAATTTGGATAAGTCGGAAGAGAAATCTATATCAAAAAGAATCAAAAGTGTTAAAAAGATCGAAAATACCGTAAAACCGGATTGCATCTTTACTCTATTTGGTCCTTCTTACCATAAAAGCAAATTTCCCAAATTGGTAGGATTTGCGATTCCTTATATTATTTATCCTGAATCCCCTTTTTTTAAACAAATTTCATTTAAAGAAAAGCTGTACTATAAAATAATGTCGGTTATAAAAACTTACAGCTTCAAAAAATACTCTGATGCCTTAATCTTTGAAACTGAAAATGCAAGGAGAATATTTACAGAAAAAGAACATTTTGAGAAAAATAGCTTTACAGTAGGAAACACAATTAATGAAATTTTTTTTAAACCAGATTATTGGGCAGACTTTATGAATTTACCTGTCAGTTCATGTAATATTTTATTTTTAACGGCTAATTATCCACATAAGAATATGATGATTATCCCTGAAGTTATTAGAATTCTAAGGGAAAAATTGCATTTAAAAGATTTTAAATTTTTAATTACTTTATCAAAAGACGAATTAAACTTTCCAGAATCGAGCAATGATAATATTGATTATTTGGGAAAAGTAGAGCTGGAAAAAATTCCTTCATTGTATAAACAATCAGATATCGTATTTATTCCAACTCTTTTGGAGGTTTTTTCAGCAACATATTTAGAAGCAATGCTGATGAAAAAACCGATTGTTGCATCAGATTTAGGTTTTTCTCGTGATATTTGCGGTTATTCTGCTTATTTTTGTGAACCAACAAACTCTGAGTCTTATGCAGATGCTATCTATAAATTAATTACAGATAAAAGTCTAAGAGATAATTTGATAAACGAGGGCACAGAAAATCTTAAACGTTTTGGGTCAAGTTTGGATAGAACAAATAGTTACATAAATATAATTAATAAACTCATTAAATATCATGATAATAAAAAATAAAACACTTTTAATAACTGGCGGAACAGGTTCGTTCGGAACAGCTGTTCTTAACCGTTTTTTACAGACAGACCATTTCAAAGAAATCCGTATTTTTTCTCGTGATGAGAAAAAGCAGGATGACATGAGAAACTTATACAAAAACGATAAAATAAAATATTATATCGGTGATGTAAGAGATTTTGCAAGTGTAGAACCGGCTACGAGAGGAGTCGACTATATTTTTCATGCGGCTGCGTTGAAGCAGGTTCCTTCTTGCGAGTTTTTCCCAATGCAGGCTGTGAAAACGAATGTTGAAGGAACTCAGAATGTAATTCGTGCGGCAACAGCTAATAAAGTTCAAAAAGTAATTTGCCTGTCAACCGATAAAGCGGCTTACCCAATCAATGCAATGGGAATTTCCAAGGCAATGATGGAAAAAGTGGCTGTAGCTGAGTCTAGAAATACCACTGAAACTGTGGTTTGCCTTACCCGTTACGGAAATGTAATGGCTTCAAGAGGTTCTGTAATTCCATTATTTTTAAATCAAATCCAAAAGGGAGAACCTATAACGATTACAGATCCGAATATGTCTAGATTCTTCATGTCATTAGAAGATGCGGTAGATTTGGTGTTATTTGCTTTCGAACATGCTAATCCCGGAGATTTATTTGTAAATAAAGCTCCTGCCGGAAGTATTGGAGATTTAGCAAAAGCTTTAATTGAACTGACCGGTAAAGAAGTTCCTGTAAAAGTAATAGGAACCCGTCACGGTGAAAAGCTGTACGAAACGCTTTGTACACGTGAAGAAATGGCAAAAGCGGAAGATATGGGAGATTTCTACCGTGTTCCCGCAGATAACCGTGATCTGAATTATGCTCAGTATTTCTCAGAAGGGGAAGAAGAAGTAGCCGAAATCGAAGATTATCATTCACACAATACAGAGCAGCAAGGAGTTGAAGGTCTTAAAAAACTGATTTCAACTTTGCCGCTAATCCGTAAAGAAGTCTTCGGAGAAGATGTAATGCAGTATCCTTACTAACCAAAATAATAGTTAATGTTACTTCTGGGAAAAGCTCATAAAGATGATAGAGGAATTATTACATTCAATAATGAATTTAATGCATCTGAAATCAAAAGAATTTATACCATCGAAAATCATTCTACGGATTTTATTCGTGGTTGGCAGGGTCATAAAATTGAGCAAAGATGGTTTGCCTGTATGAAAGGAAGTTTTGAAATTTCTGTCATTGAGGTTGATGATTTTACAAAACCTTCAAAAGATTTAACAATTCAGAAATATCTATTAACAGACGAAGTATTAACTTACCTGCATATTCCTGCAGGTTGTATCACTGCAATTCAGTCAAAATCTTTAGATGGTAAACTGTTGGTTTTGGCAGATTACGGATTAGGCGAAATTGCTGATGAATATCGATTTGATTTAAATTATTTTAATGAAAATTGATTATAATTAAAAAACAAAACATAACACATGAAAAAAATCGGAATTACCGGTCAGAATGGTTTTGTCGGAAGACATTTATATAATACTTTGGGATTATCTCCCGAAGATTTTCAAAGAATTGATTTTCAGAAAGAATATTTTGAAAATGAAAGCAAATTAGATGAATTTGTCGCCCAGTGCGATGTTATTGTTCATCTTGCAGCAATGAATCGCCATGAAAGTGAGCAGTTTATTTATGAAACCAATGTAGGTTTAGCCCAAAAATTAGTTGATTCATTGAAAAGAACGAGCTCAAATGCTCATGTGATGATGTCTTCTTCTACTCAGGAAGAAAGAGAAAATTTATACGGAAAATCAAAAAAAGAAGGGAGAGAAGCTTTAGCAAACTGGGCTCAGGAAAATGGCGGGAAAATCACGGGGTTGATTATTCCTAATGTTTTCGGAGCTTTCGGAAAACCTTTCTATAATTCGTTTATTTCTACGTTTTGTTATCAGTTAACACATGGTGAAACGCCGACTATTGCAACAGATGGAGAAGTTAAGCTTATTTACGTTCAGGAACTGGTTGAAATCATTATTAATGAAATTAAAGAAGGTAACAGCAAAGCTGAATATTTTGTTGAACCCACTGCCATTAAAAAAGTTTCTGAAGTTTTAGCATTATTGAATGACTATAAAGCAAAGTATTTTGACGGTGGAGAAATTCCTGTAATCAATGATTCATTTGAACATAATTTATTCAATACATATCGTTCATATATTAATCAAAAAACGCATTATCCGGTAAAATTTACACAGCATACAGATCCTCGTGGAGCTTTTGTGGAAGTTATTCGTTTGGGAATTGGCGGACAGTGCTCATTCTCAACTACTGTTCCGGGAATTACTAGAGGAAATCATTTTCATACAAGAAAAATTGAGAGATTTGCAGTCATTAAAGGAAAAGCTTTAATCCAACTTAGAAAAATTGATTCTGATGAGGTTTTAGATTTTTATTTAGATGGAAATGAACCTGCGTATGTAGATATGCCAATCTGGTACACGCACAATATCAAAAATATCGGAGAAGAAGAATTATACACAATTTTTTGGATCAACGAAGCATTCAATCCTGAAAATGCAGATACCTATTTTGTAGAAGTTTAAAATATTAATTTAAAATAAAGTTGAAGTCGAAAGATAACAGCAAATAGCTATATGAAAAAACTAAAAGTAATGACGGTTGTGGGAACAAGACCGGAAATTATCAGACTATCAAGAGTATTAGATGCTTTAGACGCTTCTGAAGCAGTAGAGCATATTATCGTTCATACAGGACAAAATTATGATTACGAGCTGAACCAGATCTTTTTTGAAGATTTAGGACTTCGTAAACCAGATTATTTCCTTGAAGCCGCAGGAAAAACAGCTACTGAAACAGTAGGGAATATTTTAATTAAAATTGACCCTTTATTAGAGGAGCTAAAGCCTGATGCATTTTTAGTTTTGGGAGATACAAACTCTTGTTTATGTGCAATTCCGGCGAAAAAAAGACATATCCCAATTTTCCACATGGAAGCAGGAAACAGATGCTTCGATCAGAGAGTTCCGGAAGAAACGAACCGTAAAATTGTAGATCATACTTCGGATATTAATTTGACGTATTCTGATATTGCAAGAGAATATCTTTTAAGAGAAGGTCTTCCTGCAGACAGAATTATTAAAACAGGTTCGCCGATGTTTGAAGTTTTGAATCATTATTTACCACAAATTCATGCTTCAAACGTTTTAGAAAAATTAAATTTAGAAGAAGGAAAGTTTTTTGTAATATCTTCTCACAGAGAAGAAAATATCAATTCTGAAAAAAACTTCAGAGGTTTGATGGATTCTTTAAACGCCATTGCAGAAAAATATCAATACCCGATCATTGTTTCTACGCATCCACGTACGAAAAATATGATTGATAAAATGCAGATCGAAATGCGTCCTGAAATACAGTTTTTAAAGCCTTTAGGTTTTCATGATTATAATGCATTGCAAAAAAGAGCGTATGCAGTATTATCTGATTCCGGAACAATTTCAGAAGAATCTTCAATATTGAACTTCAGAGCGTTAAATATTCGTCAGGCTCACGAAAGACCGGAAGCAATGGAAGAAGCAAGTGTAATGATGGTTGGTTTGTCTCCGGAGCGTATTTTACAGGGCTTAACTCAGGTTTTACAACAGAAAGTTGGTGTTGAAAGAAACTTCAGACCGGTTTCAGATTATTCGATGCCGAATGTTTCAGAAAAAGTGGTAAGAATTATTATTTCTTATACTGATTATATTAAAAGGACCGTTTGGTCGGAGGAAATTTAAATAATGAATATACTTTTTTTGACATTAGTTGAAATAAAATCCATAAAAGACAGAGGTATTTATGAAGATTTACTGCGTAAGTTTCGCAGTGAAGGTCATCATATTACCATCGTAACTCCCGTTGAAAGAAGAAAAAGAATATCTACTAATTTTAGCGAAAAAGAAGGGGTTTCAATTCTTCAGGTAAAGACTTTCAACATTCAAAAAACAAATATCGTTGAAAAAGGAATTGGTACTCTTGCTATTGAATATCAGTATCTTTCAGCAATCAAAAAACATCTTGCAAATAAAAAATTTGATCTTGTTTTGTATTCTACTCCGCCAATAACTTTTGGCAAAGTTATAGAGTTTGTAAAGAAAAGAGATCATGCAAGATCTTACTTATTATTAAAAGACATATTCCCGCAAAATGCGGTGGATATGAATATGATTAAAAAAGACGGTTTTCTGCACAAGCAGTTTTTAAAGAAAGAAAAAAAATTATATAAAATTTCAGATACAATTGGCTGTATGTCTCCAGCAAATGTAGATTTTGTGTTAAGACACAATCCTGAAATCGATAGTAAAAAAGTAGAGGTAAATCCAAATACGATAGAGCCTAAAGTTTTTAATTATTCTAAAGACGAAAAAATCAGTATTCGTAAAAAATACGGAGTTCCTATTGATAAAAAAGTCTTAGTGTATGGTGGTAATTTAGGAAAACCGCAAGGATTAGATTTTTTATTAGAAACCATTCAGGAAACTACATTGAAGAATGCTTTTTTTCTTATTGTTGGTAATGGAACTGAGTTTCCAAAAATTCAAAAATGGTTTGAAGATAAAAATCCAATAAATGCAAAACTTTTGCAGCGTTTGCCAAAAGAAGATTACGATCAGTTATTATCAGCATGTGATGTTGGACTGATTTTTTTAGATAAAAACTTTTTGATTCCGAATTTTCCTTCAAGGTTGTTGTCTTATTTAGAAATGAAATTGCCGGTAGTTGCAGCAACAGATCCAAATACAGATATTGGAGATATCATTGAAAAAGCCAATTGCGGCTATAAAGTTATTTCAGGGAATCAAGGTGAAATGCAGACCAAAATTAAATTACTTTTAGGCAATGATTTACAAACTTTAGGAGAAAATGCAGAAAAACTATTATTAAATGATTATGTTGTTGATCGATCATATAATTTAATTGTAGAAAAACTATAGATATGTATAAAACTTTTTTTAAGAGGATATTTGACTTTACAGCTGCGTTTATAGGATTAATGATTTTAAGCCCGGTTTTTATTATCGTAACTGTCGGATTATATTTTGCAAATGATGGAAAGCCTTTTTTCTTTCAAAAAAGAATGGGGAAAAATAATATGGTTTTTAATATCATTAAATTCAAAACAATGAACGATAAGAGAGACGATTATAATAATCTATTACCAGATGATGACAGACTAACATCGATAGGAAAATTTGTAAGGAAAACCTCTTTAGATGAATTGCCACAGTTGCTTAATATTTTGAAAGGGCAAATGAGTCTTATCGGACCTCGTCCTTTATTACCTCAATATGAATCTTTTTATAACGCTGTTCAAATCAGAAGACATGAAGTTTTACCGGGAATTACCGGTTGGGCTCAAGTAAATGGAAGAAATACAATCTCTTGGGAGGAAAAATTTAAGTACGATGTTTGGTATGTTGATAATCTATCATTTAAAGTAGATGTGCAAATTTTTTTTCTAACCATAAGGAAAACAATAAAATCGGAGGGAATTAATGATGCCAATGGGAATATTACAGAAGCATTTGATAAATACATGACAAGAAAAAATGGATAAAAAAAATATTTTAGTTACCGGAGCGGGTGCTTTATTAGGACAAGGAATATTGCGAATGTTACAACTTTGTGAATTTCCAAAGAAAATATTTACAGCAGATCCCGATTCGAGATCTACAGGACATTGGTTGGGCGATCATGCACTTTACATTCCAAAAGCTGCTGAGGAGAACTATATACAAAGTATTATTAACATTGTTAAAAAATATGAGATAAAGGCAATTTTAGTAGGAACTGATACAGAACTTGTAAAACTCGCAGAAGTTCATGATGACTTTTTAGCAAATTATAATTGTAAAATAATAGTGAGCAGTCCGGAAGTTATTAAAATATCAAATGATAAATTTTTAACGGCAGAATTTCTCAAGGCAAATAACTTCCCTTATCCAATTTCAAAAATGGCAAATTCAATGGAAAGCTTATTGGAACTTGAAAGAGAATTAGGACTTCCCTTATTTGCAAAACCGATAGATGGAGCAAGATCTTTGGGTTTGGTTAAAATAAATACTCATGAAGATTTAATGAATATTTATGATGAAAAGAGTAATCTTGTTGTGCAGCAGTTTTTACCAGATACTGATGGTGAATATACTTCAGGATGTATTGTTTTAGATGGTAAATGTGTTTCAATAGTAAGTTTAAAACGTGATTTGAGAGATGGGAATACCTATAGAACCTACAGAGATGAAAATACTTCTAAATATGATCACGTAATTTCTAAAATCGCTGAAATTCTAAAACCTGATGGTCCTGTAAATTTTCAATACAGAATTCTGAATGGTCAACCTGTTATTTTTGAAATTAATGGTAGATTCAGCGGTACAACGCCACTAAGATATTTCTATGGAGTAAATGAAATTGAAATTATATTAAATTACTATTTACACAATAAAATTCCTGCAAATATAGAATTAAAATCAGGAGTTGTTATGAGAGCATGGTCAGATGTTTTTATCGAAAATAAAGAAATGGAAAAATTCAATAACGATCAAGAATTAGAGTCTCCAAAAGCACAATTTTATAATTTTAATTTAAAATCTTAAGTATGGCTCTAAAATGTGCTGTTGTTGGAGCAAATGGTTTTTTAGGTTCAGCTTTAACCCAAAAACTTTTTGAAAAAAAATATACTGTTACGGCAGTCTATAATAATAGTTATTCTAATATAGATCCTAATATTGAAAGAATAAAGATCGATGATTTTATATTCTGTAAAAATCATTTTGATTTTATTTTTTTGTTATTAGGAAATTATCAGTGCAATCATCAGGAATTAATCGAAATACAGAATGCGATACAGACGATTTTACAAAATAATAGGTCTTCTAAAATTATATTTATCTCAAGTACAAATGTTTATGGAGTACATAATGAAATCATCAGTATAAATTCCGCATTTAATAATCCTACACTTTATCCGTTCTCAAAATTAGCCGCAGAATTTCTTGTTTCTTCTCATGAAAATTATGCAATATTAAGACTAACGTATCTATATGGTAAAGGTCTTAACAATGGTTCTTTTCTACCAAACATTATAAAAAAATCTAGAGAAACAGGAGAAATTGTTTTGTTCGGAGATGGTAGTCGAAAACAAGACTACTTACATGTTGAAGATGCAGCAGAATTATGTATAAAAGCTATGGAAAGTAAGGAAAACGGAACATATATCGGCGCTTCAGGAGTTTCAACATCAAACAGTGAAATTGCAAAAATTATTTCAGCACGACACTCTTCATCAATAAAATATATTGGGGAAGAAGCAGGAAGTTCTTTTTATTTTGATATAAAAAATACTCAAGATAAACTAAATTGGAATCCTAAAATCAATATTATTGAAGGAATTAATAACATGATTTTATAATGAAAATACTTGTATTTGGTGATGTTCACGGAAATATTATTTCATTGGAAGAACTTTTCAAAATTGAAAAAAATAATTTTGATCAGTTTGTTTGTCATGGTGATATAGTCAATTATGGTCCTTGGACGAATGAATGTTTAGAGTTTTTATCTCAACAACAAAATGGAATTTTTTTAAAAGGAAATCATGAAGAATATTATCTTGATAAATTCTATCCTGGAATAAATGAAGTTGCAAAATCCTTCTTTAAATATTGCTATCCGAAATTTGATCCGAAATTTGTAGAGTTTATTAATGAATTTAAAGATAAAAGGTATGTTGGAGATTTCAACATAAAACATTCTATCGATGGTTTGTATATTTTTAAAGATACAGATATTGAAACTTTAGATTTTGAAAATAATACGATTGTTGGTCATTCACATCAACAATTTCACAGAGTGAAGAATGGTAAAAATTTGTACAATACAGGAAGTTTAGGACAAAATAGATCATTTCTTGATGTTGCCAATTATCTGATGGTAGACACCCAAACAAATACTGTTGAGTTAAAATCATTTATTTTTGATGTACAAAGAGTTATTTCTAAAATGGAAGAATTGAAATATCCTTCAGTATGCTTAAATTATTATAAATCAAAAAATACCGTAAATAAGTAATTATGCAGGATAAAATATGGCTTTCCTCCCCACACATGGGCGGAAACGAACAAAAATATGTAAACGAAGCATTCGATGCCAATTGGGTTGCTCCTTTAGGACCAAATGTAGATGGCTTCGAAAAAGATTTAGAAACATTTTTAAATGCTGATGTAAAAGTGGGAGCTCTTTCAGCAGGTACAGCGGCTTTGCATTTAGCATTGATTCAATGTGGTGTAGAATATGCAGATGAAGTTATTTGTCAGTCGATGACGTTTTCGGCTTCGGCAAATCCAATTGCCTATTGTGGAGCGACCCCGGTTTTTATAGATTCAGAAAAAAATACCTGGAATATGTGTCCGCTTGCTTTGGAAGAAGCTATTCAGGATAGAATTTCAAAAGGCAAAAAGCCAAAAGCTATTATCGTGGTTCATTTGTACGGAATGCCTGCTAAAATGGATGAAATTTCAGCAATCGCAGAAAAATATGAAATTCCTGTGATTGAAGATGCTGCAGAAGCTTTGGGTTCAACATACAAAGGAAAAGCTTGCGGAACTTTCGGTCGTTTTGGGATTTTATCTTTCAACGGAAATAAAATTATTACAACTTCCGGTGGAGGAGCTTTGGTTTGCCATACTCATGAAGATAAAGATAAAGCAGTATTTCTGTCGACTCAGGCAAGAGATAACGCACCTCATTATCAGCATTCTCATATTGGTTACAATTATCGTATGAGTAATATTGTAGCAGGAATCGGCCGCGGACAAATGGAAGTTTTAAACGACAGAGTAGAAGCCCGCAGAAAAATGCACGATTTCTACGCTGAGCTTTTCAAAGATATTGAAGGGGTTGAGGTTTTTTCTGAACCGACGGGAGAATATTATTCCAATCACTGGTTATCTGCAATTGTAATTGATGAGAGTATAGTAAAGAAAAATAGGGAAGATTTAAGACTGGCTTTTTTAGAAGACAATATTGAGTCAAGACCTTTATGGAAACCAATGCACTTACAGCCTGTTTTTACGGATGCTCCATATTATGGAACAGATGTGGCTGAAAAATTATTTGATAATGGCCTATGTTTGCCTTCAGGTTCCAATCTCTCTGATGAGGATAGAGTAAGAATAGGAAAAGTAGTAAAGCAGTTTTTCTTGAAGAGATAAGTTGTTTAAAGAAATTTAATATAAGAAGATAACAGTTTGCTTTTCATAAGGTAAACTGTTTTTTATTTTTTATAACTCCTTTTTAAGCTTAATCGTTAAATAGAGAATCAACATCTTTCCCTATCTTTGCTGCCAAGTAAATACCAGTGAAGAAATATCCTTGGTGGAAAGCAATGATGGATTATGGAATTTGTTTCCTCGCAATCATTTTTTTGGCACCTGTTTTTTTTATACTCTTTTTTACCGCATCTATAGATACGGGTTTTCCGGGCATTTTTACGCAGGAAAGAATTGGAAGATTTGGGAGGGTATTTATAATCTATAAATTCAGAACCTATCATTCTAAAAATAATACGAAATCAGAAGTGGGAAAATGGATGAGGAAAACCAAGCTTGATGAATTACCGCAATTATTTAATATTATTAAAGGAGATATGTCTTTAGTAGGACCCAGACCCGATATTCCGGGATATTATGATGTGTTAAAGGGAAATGACACCGCAGTTCTAGATCTGAAACCGGGCTTAACCAGTGAAGCCGGAATAAAATTTAGAAATGAAGAGGAAATATTAAACCAACAGAATAATCCCTTAGAATATAACGATAAAATTCTTTTCCCTGAGAAGGTGAAAATGAATCTGGACTACTACAATAACCTTTCGTTTAAAAATGATCTGAAAATACTGCTTAAAACTTTTTCTGTTTTAAGATAATAATGTTGAAATATAATTATGATGCATAAAATCAAACCCCTTTTACAAGTATCTCTGATCCTTTTATTTTTGATTTCCCCAAAAATTGATGCACAAAAAGTAGAGTTGAAAGCTAATACCCTATTCTTGCCTATAGGAATGATAAACTTGGCTGTTGAAAGACCCTTAAATAAAAAGTTTTCTGTTCAGGCGGAAGGTTTCATTTCTCCCTGGAAATCATTTAATGGTAAAAAACTGCAGTTTTATATGGGAACATTAGAAGGCAGATATTATTTTGATGAGGTAATGAAAAAATGGTATGTTGGTGCATACGGATCAATTGCGGCTTTTAATATTCAGAAATGGAATTATTTAAAAGCATCTCCCGTTTATGATTCCGAAGGTAATCCTGAGATTTTACCGGATGGAAACATCAGAGTTACCGAACGTTATCAAAAAGGTCTCGCTTTTATTTTTGGGATAAGTGGAGGGTATCATTTTATTATAAACGATAAGCTCGGGTTAGATGTTTACGCAGGAATTGGTGCTACACAATCTATTTATAAAGGCTATCTGAAAGACAACAATGAGCGTTACGACGGCGCAACTGCTTGGAATAAAAGCGGAGAACTTATACCTACAAGAGGTGGTTTGATGTTGACGTATAAATTTCAGTGAAGTTATTATTAATTTTTTAAATATTTTACACTTTTTTTTTAGTAATATGAATATTTATTAGAAGATTAAAATAAATAGTATAAAATAACTATTAATGAATTATAGCCTTTATTATATTAGAATAAGTTAAAATAATCAATATATTTGCAATTCTTTTACCTTAAAAAGTAAAAATATCTTTTTAAAATAAGTTTTTCGCGATAGATATGTATAAAGCAAAACAAAAAGAAATAAATGTTGGAGAAATTATAAAACCATATATTTCCAAATGGTGGTGGTTTTTTTTAAGTGTTTTATTTACGACGCTTTTAGGCATTTTTTATATAAAAACGGTAGCCCCTGTTTACAATCTCCAATCTTCTGTTCTCATTAAAGATGCAAAAAAAATGTCATCTGCATCTGGTGATTTTGGTGTTTTGCAAAGCTTGGGGGGATTATCCTCGATGGGAACGAATAGTATTGAAAACGAATTAGAAGTTTTTAAATCAAAAAAAATTGTAGAAGATGTCTTAAGAAAACAAAATTTGCAAATAAGTTTATATGTAAAACAAGGCTTACATAATTTAGAATTATATAAAAGTACAGCTCCGATTAAAATAATTATTGTTAATGAAAAAGAAGTTGACCAGGGTCCTAAAAAGCCTATTGAAATTAGTCTGAAAGGAAATGGTTTTGTACTAACTTCTAAAGAATGGGATAATGAGATTAAAGGTGAATATAATCGTACAGTCAATCTTCCGTTTGCTAATATTATTATAACTAAAAATCCTGATTTTAAGCCCTCAACTCTCAAGAAACTAGACAAAGATAATTTATTATTTACCTACAGTAGTTTTGAAGCTACTGTTGAAGATTATCAGGGAGCTTTACAGGTAAACTTGGTTGAAAGAGAAGCTACGGTAGTTTCTTTATCGATTGCGAGTGCAAATAAAGAAAAAGGAAAAGATTTCTTAAATAACTTAGTTAATGAGTATAATCTTTATGCGGTAAAAGACAAGAATAAAGAATCTGAAAAAACAACTCAGTTTATCGATGATCGAATTGTTATCATATCAAAAGAGTTAGGAGACGTTGAGGATGTTAAAGAAGCATATAAATCTCAAAATAATATTGTTGATTTACAATCTGAAGCGAGAATTAATCTTCAAACAAAAGAAGTTACAAAATCTAAGCTTCTAACATTGGGTACACAGTTAGAGCTTCAAAATATATTACTTAAATTTCTAAATAGTAAAGATACAAAAGAAGTTTTGCCAATAAATTTTGGGATTGAAAATGGAGACGCTTCAAAAAGTATTTTAGAATATAATACTTTGGTAATCAGAAGGAATAATCTCCTCCAAAATGCTACTTTAGAAAACCCAATGGTAAAAGAAGCTGATGCGCAAATAAATGCCTTAAGGTCATCAATTCGTGAATCGCTATCAAAAAGTATTACTGCAATTACTTTAGCTAGAAATGCTGCAGAGTCTGAACTCAATAAATCAGAAGTTAAAATAGGAAGCATTCCTGCACAGGAAAAGGTTTTCAGAAATATTGAAAGACAACAACAGCTCAAAGAAAGTTTGTATTTATTGCTCCTTCAGAAACGAGAGGAAGCTGCTATTTCAATGGCTATAACAGTTGAAAAAGCGAGAGTTGTAGATTCAGCATATGTTCTTAAGAAACTTGTAGCTCCTCAAACAAAAGTGATACTTTTAATTGCAGCTTTAATTGGGTTATTGATTCCTGCTGCTTACATTTATCTTAAAGGATTATTGAATAATACAATTACAAATAAAAATGATGTCGCAAAATTATCATCTACAAAAGTCCTTGTTGAATTACCACATATTAATAAAGGAGATAATGAAACTGTGCAAATAAATGACTTGTCTCCATTGGCTGAAGCTTTCAGAATATTAATTACCAATTTTAAGTTCTTATTGCCTAAAAAAGATTCGGCAAAAATTATCTATGTAACTTCTACAGTAAAAGGAGAAGGGAAAACTTTTGTATCTGTGAATCTAGCACTTACTTTGGCAACCTCAAAACAGAAAGTTTTACTTATAGGTGCAGATATTAGAAACCCGCAGCTTCAGAGATATAATATTGACAAGAAAAATGCAGAAGGTCTTACGGACTTTCTTTATAATCCGGAAATTAATCTTAAAGATATTATACATCAATCAAAAAGAAATGGCAATTGTGATGTTATTTTTTCAGGTACAATCCCGCCAAATCCAACGGAACTTTTATCTAATGGAAATTTTAAAAAGCTATTGAATATCTTTGAAAATCAATATGAGTATATTATAGTAGACACTGCACCAATAATGTTGGTAACAGATACATTGTTATATTCAGAATATTCTGATGTAGTTTTATATGTTTTGAGGTCTGAGGTTACTCAAAAAGATTTTATTGATTTCTCAAACAGTGTAATTGAAGAGCAAAAGCTTAAGAATGTTGGTTTTGTAATTAATGATGTAAATGCTAACAATTTTGGTTATGGAAATAAATATGGTTATGGCTATAATGCTACGGAGAAGAGTTGGTTACAAAAATTAAAGTTTAAGCTTTTTTTTCGTTAAAAAATATTTATATATAGTTTTTAGGGATTTTGACAAATGATTAAAAGTAAATTAGTTGGTAATATAGTATCCTTAGGATCTGTACAAATTATCAATTATATATTTCCGCTTATTACTGTTCCTTATATTTCTAGAATAATTGGACCGGAAGGATATGGTATTATAAACTATTCAACATCTTTTATCACTTATTTTGCGATCTTAATTGCTTACGGTTTTGATTTGAGTGCTACACGTAGAATAGCCCATGAAAGTCATTCTTTAGAAAAAGTAAGTCAAATAGTTTCTGAGGTTTTTACTTGCAGACTTATTCTGACGGGGTTTGCAGTGATTTTTTTTTTATTGGCACTTTATTTTTTCTCACCTATTCAGAATTATAAATTTGTAGTATGTATTTTGTTTATAGGAGCAATCTCTAATGTACTTTCGGCACAATATATTTTTCAGGGATTTCAGGAGATGAGTGTTTTTGCAAAAGCAAATTTTGTAAAAGGTATTCTTAATACCATCTTAGTTTTCTTGTGTGTAAAAAATGTAAATGACTATATCTGGATTCCTGTTTTAACAACTTTTTTTCTTGTAGGAATTAATTTTTCTCTATATTATTATTCCTTCAGGAAATTTAAGTTAAAATTTAAATTTGTTTCATTGAGTAAGGCTTCTAAAGTTATCTTTGATGATAGAATGATTTTTTTTTCCACAATTGTTATTAGTCTATACACTACAACAAATGTCGTTATTTTAGGTTTTTTTGCCAATACAAAAGATTTAGGATATTTTACAACAAGCCAAAACTTTTTGAATATAGTAACATCTGTGGTAAGCATCCCTCTTTCTAATGCATTGTATCCTTTCATAGGGAAAGCGTATGCCAAGTCGGACGAAAATGGATTGTTAATCGTAAAAAAAATATTCCCTTTTGTTTTTTATATAACTTTTATAGCATCATTAGGTGTACTTATTTTTACACCAATTTTAATCAATATTTTCTACGGAAATAAATATGAAAACTCTATCTTGCCACTGAAAATAATGTCATTTCTTCCTTTTATAATTGGAATGTCAAATGTATTTGGAATTCAAATTATGTTAAACATGAGATTAGATAAATTGTTCTTTAAAATTACATTAGCAGCAAGTGTAATAGGTGTTAGTCTGAATTATTTTATGTCGAAATATTTCGGGTATATTGGTACTGCGTGGAATATTGTTATTGTAGAAAGTTTTGTGACCATTCTAATGTATATAGTTTTGGTTAAAAAAAATATAAATATTGTTTCTGTTAAAGATTTTTATTTTAAAAATATGTTTTCTTTAATTAAAACGAAAAATTACAAAGATTAGTTTTAAAAGATAATTTGAGCCTTTCAAATAAGTTTTATAAAATTTGTTATGAAGAAATATGATTATGTGATTGTTGGTGCGGGTCTATATGGTGCTGTTTTTGCGTATTTGGCAAATAAAGATGGAAAGAAATGTTTAGTACTCGACAGAAGACCTCAAACAGGAGGTAACTTATATTGTGAAAAAATTGAGGGTATTAACGTACATAAGTATGGTGCTCATATTTTTCATACTTCAAATAAAGAAGTTTGGGAATTTGTAAATTCAATTGTTGAGTTTAACAGATACACGAATTCTCCCGTAGCAAATTATAAAGGAAATTATTTTAATCTTCCTTTTAATATGAACACTTTTTACCAAATGTGGGGGGTAACTACTCCATCTGAAGCTAAAGCCAAGATTGAAGATCAGAAGCAGGAAGCTTTAGAAAAAATGAAAGCAGAAGATATTACAGAGCCTAGAAACTTAGAAGAGCAAGCTTTATTGTTGATTGGTAAAGATATTTACGAAAAACTAATAAAAGGTTACACGGAAAAGCAATGGGGAAGATCTGCTACAGAAATCCCTGCATTTATTATTAAAAGACTTCCTGTGCGATTTGTCTATGATAATAATTATTTTAACGATAAATATCAAGGAATTCCTGTGGGAGGATATAATGAATTGATTCAAGGCTTACTTAAAGATGTAGAAGTACAGTGCAACATCGATTTTCTTTCAAATAAATCTTATTATGAAAATTTAGGTGAGAAAATACTTTTTACCGGAGCAATTGATGAATTCTTCGGGTACGAATTTGGTAAACTGGCATATAGAACCATTCATTTTGAGCATGAAATACATGATGTTACAAACTGGCAGGGAAATGCAGTGGTAAATTATACAGAATCTGAAATCCCTTTCACAAGAATTATAGAACATAAGCATTTTGAAATGTTTGGTGATGAGGTAGAAAATTGCCCTAAAACAGTCATATCAAAAGAATTTTCTTCAGAATGGAAAGAAGGAATGGAACCCTATTACCCTATAAATGACGATGAAAATAATGCTCTATACCACAAGTATAAAGAATTAACCGAAAAAGAAACACAATATTTATTTGGTGGCAGATTGGCAGAATATAAATATTATGATATGGCTCCAATAGTAGAACTCGTTCTTGCAAGATACAAGAATCTTAAATAAAGCTGAATTATGATAAAGATTACTAAAGATTCTAAAATATTTGTTCTTTGCCCTAAAGATTCAGTAACGGGAGGTGCAGAACTTTTGCATCAAATTGTGCACGTTCTTAATGAAAATCATGGAAATGCATATTTGATATATTTTGATCCTGCAAATAATAATGAAATTTGCTCAGGAGAAATAGCATCTGATTACAAAAAGTACAATATTCAATTATCTGAAGGTTTTGAAGACAGTGAGAATAATGTTTTAGTTTTATATGAAGCAATTTTTAATAAAGTACTTTCAGTAAAAAATATCCAGGTGATGTTGTGGTGGCTAAGTGTCGATAATTTTTATTACACTTCAGATAGATACCTGTCAATATCAGATTATCTAGCTTGGAAGCCAGCGTATGGTGCTAAAATCATCTTATATCGTACTTATAATTTCTTATTTAAAAGGAAGAATTATTTTAAAGATAATATATCTCTGTCTACTTTGTCAAAAATGGATTATCTCAATACATATCAGTCAGAGTATGCACAAAATTTTTTAGAAAATAATAAATTTAGGGAGCTTTTACCATTAAAAGATTTTATAAATGATGAGTTTTTTAATAGTGAAGATTATGTTGAGAAAAGCGATATTATTCTTTATAATCCTAAAAAAGGAATTGAATTTACTCAAAAAATAATCAATGCATTCCCTCATTATCAATGGATACCATTAGAAAAAATGACGAGAGCAGATATGATAGACAATCTGAAGAAAGCAAAACTATATATAGATTTTGGTTTTCATCCTGGAAAAGACAGAATTCCCAGAGAAGCTGTGATGTCTGGAGCATGCATCATCACTGGCTATGACGGATCAGCTGGTTTTTTTGAAGACGTGTCAATTTACAGTCAATATAAGCTTGAGAAAAAAGATAGTAATATTCAGAAAATCGGAAACTTAGTTGGTGATATTTTGAAAAATTATGAAAAGCATTCATTGAATTTTGATTTCTATCGTGAGCGGGTTCGTAAAGAAAAAGCAGAATTTATTATTCAGGTATTAGATATATTTAAACCAAGATAATGGTTGTAAAGATTATTAATAAATTAAGATTATATCAAAATCTTCTCTACTCTTTTTTTATCAAAAGCAGTTTAAAAAAGTGTGGAAAAAATTTTCACATAGAGTATCCTATTCGAGCTCATGGAGCCGAAAATATTGAGATAGGAGATAATTTTAGTTCCTTTGGGAGACTGAGAATTGAAGCTTTTACTAGACACAACAATAATGAGTATACACCTAAAATTATTATAGGGAATAATGTCTCAATGAATTTTGATTGTCATATTGGGGCTATTAATTCAATTACAATAGGTAATAATGTGCTTTTGGCAAGCAGAGTATTTATTACAGATCATTCTCATGGAGAAATAAATATCAATGAATTTAGAACTCCGCCCTCTCAAAGAAAACTTTTTTCTAAGGGTATAGTAATAATCAATGATAATGTGTGGATAGGCGAAGGAGTTACCATACTACCCAACGTTGTTATCGGAGCAAATTGTATAATCGGATCCAATTCAGTTGTTACAAAAAGTTTTCCAGATAATTGTGTTATTGGTGGTGCTCCTGCCCGTATTTTAAAAATAATAGAATAAAGATGAATGCAATATTCACAATTTGTGCAAAAAATTATTTAGCACAGGCTCTTACACTAAAAGAATCTGTTTTAAAGCATAATCCAGAGATTGATTTCTACCTTTTTTTAGCTGACGAAAAAACAGAAGATATTAAGGATGTGAGTGTAGTAGAGCTAGATGATTCTTGGATTTCTGATTGGAAAGGGATGGCATTCAAATACAATGTTATAGAATTTGCTACTTCTATAAAACCTTTTTGTTTTAATAAATTATTCAATCAAGGTTACAATAAAGTTATTTATCTTGATCCGGATATTTTTGTTACAAATAATTTGATTAGTATTTATGATGATTTACAAGATTATTCAATGGTTATTACACCACATTATAATCATATAGAAACAAATTTTACAGGCGCTGTTACAGAAGAAGAATTGTTGTTTGTTGGAATTTATAATTTAGGATTTGGAGCTATTAAAAATAATCATATAGGTAAACAGATTGTAGAATGGTGGATGGATAGGTTATCTAATAAATGTTTTGCAGATAAAGAAGATGCTTTGCATGTAGATCAGAGATGGATAGATTTCTTACCTGGTTTTTTCCCGGAAGAAATAAAAATATCCCATCATCCCGGAATTAATATTGCCATTTGGAACCTTCACGAAAGAGAACTTAAAATAGAGGATTGTAAATATGTTATTGAAGATTTAAGAACCAAGGAAAAATATCCACTTTTATTTTTTCATTTTTCTGGTTTTGACCCATACAACAGAACAGTTATCAACAGAAGACATCCAAAATATAACATCAATGTTTTTCCCTCATTTATACCAATTATCAATACCTATTCAGATTTGGTAAATAAAATGAATTATGATTTTTTTTCAAAATTGAAATATTCTTTTAACAATTTCGGCAATGGTGAAGTTATTATTCCTTTACATAGAAGATTATTTAGAGTATATTCGGAAAATAATGATATCAACTTTAATCCTTTCACGCCTGAAAATTCGTTTTATAAAATACTTCATTCAAAAAGACTTATATTGAAAGACAAAACAGTAGATTATAATTTAGGGATTGCTAAAGAAAGGAATATAAATGTGTCAGGAATAGACAGTGTATATAACAGATTGGTGAAAATTTTCATTTTCGTCTTTGGTATAAAACGTTATTACTTTCTTATTAAATATGTAAGAATGAAAACAAGACTTGAAAGTCAAGATTTTTTAATTGATAAATAATATATAATTTAGGTAAGATGCTTAATGAAAAAATATTTTCTTCTTAATTTTAAAATATGAAAATAGGTTTTGATGCTTTTCCTTTACAGAAAAATCCAAGCGGAATTGGGAAGTATGTAATGAATGTAATCGAGGAGATCGTAAAAAAAATTCCCGATGCAGGTTATTTTGCCTATTCAAATCGAGAAATTTTCTTATCAGATTACTGTAATTCCAATATTAAAAAAAGGCAATTTTCTAATAGATTATATGGTAAAATGCCAGGAAAAGTTTGGTTGAAGTTTTTTGCAGGCAAACATATAAAAGATGATGATTTAGATTTTTTTATTTCTACTACCGGATTCTTTCCTGTATTACCTTCTAATGTTAAAAGAATAGTAATAATACATGATTTTAATGCAAAATTAGTCCCGGAGACAATGGGTAAAATGCATTATTTGACCCATTTGATGTATTTTGAAAAAGATGTTGCAAGTGCAGATTTTGTAATATCTAATAGCTTAGGAACTGCTGATAAGTTATTACATTATTTAAAAAGACAGACTGATGAAATTATAAATCCTTCAGTATCTAATATTTATCATCAAAAATCTCAAAACGAAATTGATGAAGTTTTAGCTAACTATAAAATAAAAGGAGATTATATATTATTTGTAGGTAATCTTGAGCCGAGAAAAAATTTAATCTTTGTTCTAAATAATTTTACAGCACTATTGGAACAAAAAAAAATTAATAACATAAAATTAATAATTGTTGGTCTCAAAGGATGGAACGATAAAAACATTCAAATATTAATAAATAAGTATTCGGATAATGTTCAGACATTAGGATATGTTAGCGAGTTAGATTTACCAATGTTATATTCTGGTGCAAAACTATTTGTATTTCCATCACTATATGAAGGTTTCGGAATTCCCGTGAGAGAAGCACTTCTTTGTGGTACACCTGTAATAACTTCAGATATACCCGAACTGCGTGAAGCAGGTAATATCGCTGCACATCTAAATATGATAACTTATATAAATTCAACTGATAATGAGGGCTTTAAAAAAAGTGTAATTAAGTATATTGATGAAGAAAATTTAAGAAAAGCAAGTCAAAATCCCGCTATAAGCATTATAAAGCTTATTGATTTTTTGAAATCGAAATAATTTACTTTTTTAGATGAATAAAATTTAAATAAATTCTACTAAATAATCTTTCTAAAAGAAAAATGAGTTTAATGTCACTAGAAAACGAAGAAATAGACAATCTTGTTCCAGAGTATCACTGTAACAAGATTTACCTGTTGTTATTGAGATTTTATTTTATCTTTTTCCCAATGTATCCTTTACTTTCAAAATTCATAGGTACTTCTTTGTGGAAAGACGGACTTTATATTTTCCTTAGTTTAGTTGGGTTCAATGTTTTTATAAAAAATAAATTTTTTCTTTGGTACTTTTTAGGATTGTTTCTTACAATTTTGTTCCAAATTGTACAAGGGTATGATTATTTAGAGTATTTAACATGGTTTTTGATGGGCCCCCCTCTCTACCTCTATTTCCGATATATAAATGTAAGGTCATTTAAGACAGACCTTTATATTCTTATCGGGATTATGACTGCAGGTTTTGTATTTGTTTTTTTTTATGAAATTCCTGTAAGAGACTCTATGTTTTTTGAAATTGATGGTGAGAAAGGTTCATCTGGTTTCTTTCTGAGAGGTGATGATGTACGCGCAAGATTTAGTTTTGTGAGTCCTATGGCATTTAGTCAATATTCATGGTTTATTGCTCTTACAGTTTTGTTTAATAAGAATTTAAACAAAATTATACGTTTTGTTTTTACAATATTAATGTTGATTTCAATTTTTTACTGTAATACTCGGGCAGGTGTTTTCTTAACCATAATTACAGTAGGAGTTTATTTTTATACTAAATTTAATCTTCATAAAATTAAAATATATAATTTTCTTGTAGTTGTAGGTATCTCTGTTGTTGTAATATTCAAAAATGTAATATCAGGACAAACTGCAAATCATGATAATGAAACACTATCAGACAGTTTGAGAATGATTTTGCTATTAGATGGTATAGATAAAGCAAAAGAAAGTTTTTTATTAGGAGTTTCTGGAAACTATTTTTCTCCTAGGGCAGAAGATTGGTATGATTTTGAAAACTCATGGCTGTCTTTAATTGTCTGTTTTGGTATAGTTGGTATTTTTTTATTGATTTTACTTTTCAATAAACTAATTTTTACGACAAACAATAAGTATTTGCTGTTTTATATAATACCTTGGATGGCATATTCTTCAATTTTCCCTATCTTACAGGAGCCAACTGCGGTTTTTATTACATGGGTAATTATAGTAGCAGTTTTAAATATTGATCAATGGAAAGAGCTCAACGGATATGAGGAAGAAGATAATGTAATAACTGAAATAGAATGAAAGTAATTGTAAATGCTCGTTTCTTAACACAAGCTATTACTGGGGTACAAAGATTCGCTATAGAATTGTCAAAGCGTCTCAAAAACAGTCACGATATTCATGTAGAATTTGTTTCACCCAAAGGAATTATTCATTCAAATCTTGCAGATGAGCTTAATGCAAAAGTTATTGGTAGTTTTCAAGGACACCTCTGGGAGCAAGTTGATCTTCCTGTCTATTTAAAAAAAAATAATTCGCCATTACTCCTCAACCTTTGCAGCACAGCTCCTATTTTTTATAACCCCCAAATTGTTACACATCATGATATCACCTACATAAGGTATCCTGAAAGTTTTTCTAAAAAATTTGTACAATTTTATAAATTGATTGTACCATTAATGCTGAAAAATTCTAAAAAAATTATTACAGTAAGTGATTTTTCAAAAAATGAAATTTCAAATTACTATAATATTACTAAAGATAAATTTATAGTTATATACAATGGTGTGGATACTAATCAATTTATCAACATAGAACAAAAAAATGTTTCGAATCGAAAATATATTTTGGCTGTGTCTTCAAGAAATTTTCATAAAAATTTTCAAGGCTTAATTGATGCTTTTAAAAATATACAGCATACACAGAAAGACGTAGATTTATTTATTGTAGGATATTCTTCTTTAAAATCATTTAATAATATCCAATTAGATGTTGAAGATTTAGAAAAGCAAGGCAGAATTCGTTTTTTAGGTAGAGTAGATGATCATGAATTAATCTCATTATATCAAAATGCATCACTTTTTATATTTCCTTCTCTTTATGAAGGTTTTGGTATTCCTCCATTAGAGGCTCAAGCTTGTGGCTGTCCGGTAATATCATCAAATCAGGCAAGTATGCCGGAAATTTTAAGTGATTCTGTTTTATATTTTAATCCATCTTCTGCAGAAAATTTAGAAGAAAAAATTATATATTTTTACAATAATCCGGAATTAAAGTCTCAACTTGTTAAAAAAGGTTTAAGAAATGTAAAAAGATTCGATTGGAATAATTCTGTAGAAATTCTACGAGAGGTAATCAGATTTTAGTTTTTATCAAAAATAATTATGCGATGAGTAAGAAGTTTTTATTTTTTATAATAATAATTAATTCTTTTATTAATGCAAAAAGTCAAAATCTTTCAAATAAGATTGATGAATTGACTGTAGATTTATCTTTAAAAAGTCAGAAAAAAGAATCTGTAGCAGGTTTTTTACATTTTAATGATTTAGAACCCCTCGAAAAAAATATAATAGAGCTGAAACCAAAATATTGGAGGTTTGGTGCTAAACTTAAAGATAATCCAATAAAAAGAAAAGAGCAGGTAAATATTCTACTGAAATACAATATAGTACCTATAATTGTTTTGAGTGACATTTATGATGAAGAACATTGGTATAAAGAAAAAGGTGGTTGGATTCGACCTTCAGACGATCCCCGGAAATTTACTACAATGATTAAAAGTTTATATCAGGATTTAGGATCAAAAGTTGTTTTTGATGTATGGAACGAGCCCAATGTAAAAGATGTTTGGGGTGGAACTAGAGAAGAATATTTTAAGACATTCAAAGTTGCACATGATGCTTTGAGATCTTCAATAAATGGCAGTAATGCTATGATAACAGGACCCTCAATCAGCGAATTTAATATAGAATATATAACAGCTTTTTTAGATTATTGTAGTAAAAATAATATAAAATTAGACATTTTAAACTGGCATGATTTGGGTAATCAAAAAAGTGCATTAAAATTACAGGATAATATTAAAGCGGCGAGAGAACTGATAAAAAAGTACCCCAATTTAGGAGTCAGAAGCATTTATATTCCTGAAATTGTTGGTTTAGATGAACAATTTAATCCTCTTACCTTATTTACTTATCTCTATTCATTAGAAAAAGGCAATGCACAAGGAGGTTGCAAAGCATGTTGGGATAATCCTGATATGAAAGGTGAAAATAGCTGTTGGAATAATTCAATGGATGGAATATTGTCACAAGATGGTAAGTACAGAGCCTCATGGTGGGTTTACAAATATTATGCAGAAAGTCTAGCCAAAAGAATTACATCTGAATCATATAATAAAGAAATACTTAGTATTGCATCTTATGATAAAAATAATAATCTTTCTTTGTTATTGGGAAATACCTCTGACAAAAATAAGGAAAACTATACAGTCAATTTAAAAAATATCAAAGATAAAAAATCGTTTCAAAATAAAATTTTCAAAATATATGAAATTCCAAATAATGGGTCATTAACTGTTAATGAACCTAATTTAATAGCGTTAAAGCAAATAGTTATACGCAATAATAATATATCTATTACTGTGAAAAATTTAAAAGCTAAAAGCTTGTATTATTTAGTAGTTTCAAAAAAATAATATATTTCTAAGTCGATTTTAAAAAGTTATATTTGCGACTGATTTATAAAATACTATTTTGGAAAAAAAATACATTATAGCTCACTTTGTAGAAGCTTTTGGGGGAGGAGTTTATACGTATGTCAAGGATTTATGTAACTTTTTGGCTGAAAATCAATCAGCTATTCATTGTGAAATCCATTTAATTTATAGTCCAAATCGATCAGAGTTAGATAAAGAATTATTTTTAAAAGAAATTCATCCAAATATTATTCTGCATAAATTGGAAATGCAACGTTCCGTAAATCTTATCAAGGATAATATTGTAATAAAAAAGACGAGAAAAATATTTAAAGAAATAAAACCAGACATTCTGCATCTTCATTCTGCAAAAGCCGGTGTTATAGGTAGATTGGCAGGCTATGGTTTAATATCAAATAAAAATATATATTACTCACCTCACGGTTTTTCTTTTGTTCAGCAGAATATTTCAAAAACTAAAATTCTTTTCTTTAAAATAATAGAACTTGCAATGCAGTTTTTGATGGGAGGAACTATCATTGCATCTGGAAATACAGAATACACGATTGGAAAAAAAATAGGCAAAACAATTTTAGTTAGAAACGGTGTTGATTTTAAATTACCCAATAAAGTTTACTCCAAAGTAAATAATAAGTCATTTACAGTAGGAACTGTCGGGAGATTAACACCTCAGAAAAATCCTCGAGCATTTAATGATATAGCCTTGAAACTTCCCCACATCAAGTTTATATGGATAGGAGATGGTGAGCTGATAGATGAGATCACTGCAAATAATATACAAGTGACGGGTTGGGTAAGAACAAGGGAAGAACTTTTGCAAAAGATAAATGCACTGGATCTTTATTTGCAAGTATCATTATGGGAAGGTTTACCTATTGCAATTTTAGAAGCAATGGCAATGCAAAAACCTCTCTTGGTTAGTAATGTGATAGGAAATAAAGATACTGTTGATAATGGGTATAACGGATTTATTTACAAGAACGAACAAGATGCTGTAGATAAGATTAAAGCATTTACGACTGAAAGTGAAATCGTTGAAATGGGTAGAAATTCATATAAAAAAGCATTATCAGAGTATAACAAAAATCGAAATTTTATGAATCTCATACATATTTATAAACTAAATGTTCAATAAAAATATTTACATTTTTTATATTTGTAAATTAAAGGAATGACAGTTAAATACAGTCATATAAATAATGAAAATAAAAGAAACACCGCTTAAAGACTGTTATATTATTGAACCTACTGTTTTCGAAGATGATAGAGGTTATTTTTACGAAAAATTCAACGAACAAAATTTTCAAGATTTAACAGGAATGAATGGGCATTTTGTTCAGGACAATATTTCTAAATCCAGTTATGGCGTTCTTAGAGGATTGCACTTACAAAAAGGAGATAAAGCCCAGGCAAAATTAGTATCTTGTCTGGAAGGAAAAGTTTTGGATGTGGCGGTTGATCTTAGAGAAGATTCTCCTACTTTTGGTCAATGGTTTTCTATTGAACTTACAAGTGATAATAAATTACAATTATACGTACCTAGAGGTTTTGGGCATGGTTTTTCGGTATTAAGCGAAACGGCTGTTTTTTCTTATAAATGTGATAATTTTTATGATAAAGCATCTGAAGGAGGAGTACTTTGGAATGATACAGAACTCAATATAGATTGGCAGCTTCCTGAAGGCGATATTATTCTTTCTGATAAAGACAAAATTTTGCCACCATTTTCTTTAAAAAATTTTTAATATATTAGAAGTCAATAAAGAATTAAGTTACAGGTTATAATTTTTGCATGAAAGATTATAATTTGAAGGTAGGATCGTGAAATATGTCAGTTTATTTTTTTAAACATTTACAGAAAATTTTTTTGATAATAGATTACATCTTTATCAATATCATTTTCATTTTTGGAAAATTATATTTTTTTGAATTTACCGAAACTAATTTTGAGCAAAACTTTCGTACACAGTTTATTCTTCTCAATCTATCATGGTTTGTAATTACGAGTATCACAAAGCCATATAAAATTTTAAAAATCAGAGAATCGTCATTAAATTTTAATGCACTGGCAAAATCTTTCATTTTGCTTATTCTCTCGACAGCAGTTTATCTAAGTCTTATATTTTCTGTAAAAATTAATTACAGAAATATAATTTTGTATTTTCTTTTAATCGGGTTTTTTATGACCCTTACCAGGTTTATTTTATTCTTATACAGGAAAAAAAATAGAGTGAAACTTGGCAGGAAGTTTTATTCATTCAACACCGTACTTGTAGGGGAAAATAAGCTCTCAACCTCACTTTTAGCAAATAAATATTTACGAAGATCTTTAGGAATTCGAGGTACATATAATGACGAAAATAAGGAAACAAAAAACCAATATTTGGGAGATCTTAATAAATTGTTGCAGGATATAGAGAATACGAAAATAAGCAGTATAATATTCTGTGACGACAATATTAAAGTTGATGTTTATAAAGAAATTGTGGAGGTGGCGGAACATAAAATGATAAGAATATATATGGTTCCTGATTTTAAATATGCCAATTTAGGTCCAAATTATTTTGACGTAATTCACGAAGTTCCTTTTCTTAAACTAATTCGTGAACCTCTTTCAAATCAAAAAAAACAAATACTTAAAAGAGTTTTTGATATTTGTTTCTCAATTTTCGTTATTATATTTTTACTCTCTTGGATAATACCTCTTGTTGCACTGATTGTAAAATTAGAAAGTAACGAATCTCCTTTTTTTATTCAAAAAAGATCAGGTCTTAATAATGAGCCGTTCAATTGTATTAAATTCAGAAGCATGAAGAGCAATAAAAATGCTGATGTTCAGACTGCAATAAAAAACGACTCGAGGATTACAAAATTTGGTGCCTTTATACGGAAAACCAGCATTGATGAGCTTCCGCAATTTATTAATGTTTTTCTAGGCGAGATGTCGGTAGTTGGTCCCAGACCGCACATGTTGTCACAAACGGAAATGTATTCTAAGATCACCAAAAAATACATGACGAGGCACATCGTGAAACCGGGAATCACAGGCTGGGCGCAGGTTATGGGAGCCAGAGGTGAGATATTCTCACATAAAGATATGGAAAAAAGAATTGAAAAAGATGTTTGGTACATCCAGAATTGGTCTTTCTTTTTAGATATGAAAATTATATTCTTAACACTATATAATATTGCGAAAGGTGATGATCAAGCTTATTGATTGAAATTTAAATTCAATATTGTTTATAATTAATCTAAATAGAGAGCCGAATCTTTCGGTTCTTTTTTTATGCGTAAATTTGCAGCCACAAAAATTACTGATTACTAATTACTTATTATTCAATATAAAATGCGCACAAAATCTGTAGGTAAAAAGAAGATAAACATCGTAACGTTGGGTTGCTCCAAAAACGTTTACGATTCTGAAGTGTTGATGAGCCAGCTGAAAGCCAACGGAAAAGAAGTTGTGCACGAAGACAGAGGTGATATTGTAGTAATAAACACTTGCGGATTTATCGATAATGCAAAAGAAGAATCAATCAATACTATTTTAGATTATGTTGAGGCAAAAAACAGAGGAGAGGTAGAGAAAGTTTTTGTTACAGGATGTCTTTCCGAGAGATATAAACCAGATTTGATTAAAGAAATTCCGGATGTTGATCAATATTTTGGGACGAGAGATCTGCCTATATTATTGAAGCATTTAGGAGCAGATTATAAACATGAATTGGTAGGTGAAAGATTAACAACCACGCCAAAACATTACGCTTATCTTAAAATCTCAGAAGGTTGTGATAGGCCTTGTTCTTTCTGTGCAATTCCTTTGATGAGAGGAGGTCACATTTCTACACCGATTGAAAAATTGGTAAAAGAATCTCAGAAGCTGGCTAAAGTAGGAGTTAAAGAATTAATTCTTATTGCTCAGGATTTGACATATTACGGTTTAGATATTTACAAGAAAAGAGCTTTAGGCGAACTTTTAAAAGAATTGGTAAAAGTAGAAGGAATTGAATGGATTCGCCTTCATTATGCTTTTCCAAGTGGTTTTCCGGAGGATGTTTTGGATATTATCCGTGAAGAGCCGAAGGTTTGTAATTATATAGATATTCCGCTTCAGCATATCAATTCAGATTTGTTGAAATCTATGAAAAGAGGAACTACTCATGAAAAAACAAATGCGCTTTTGGATAAATTCAGAGAGAAAGTTCCGGATATGGCAATCAGAACTACTTTAATCGTAGGTTATCCTGGTGAAACTGAAGAAAGATTTCAGGAGTTGAAAGACTGGGTAAGAGAGCAGAAATTCGACAGATTAGGATGTTTCACTTATTCTCATGAAGAAAATACAGGAGCTTATGTGTTGGAAGATGATATTCCGCAGGAAGTGAAAGAGGCTAGAGTAGAAGAAATCATGGAACTGCAGTCTCAAATTTCTTGGGATAAAAATCAAGCGAGAATAGGAGAGGTTTATAAATGCGTTTTCGACAGAAAAGAAGGAAACTACTTCATAGGACGTACAGAATATGATTCTCCGGATGTTGATAACACTGTTTTGGTCTCTGCAGAGGATACTTACATTTCGATTGGGGATTTTGCCAATGTGAAAATAACTTCCGCAGAAGAATTTGATTTATACGGAGAACTTGTTTAACTAAGATATAAAAGTAAAACCAATGATTTTTCATTGGTTTTTTTATTTTCGTTAAAATTCAGTCTGAATATTTAGTTAAATATTGGATAATGATTTTGATAATTTCCTTTTCAATCTGAAAAAATCTAATTGAGAAGCACCACTATAACAACGAAAAGAAGAGCTTTAATAATTTTCAGTGTCTTTAAAATATCTTTTATTTTGTTAACAAGTTTTCATTGTTTTGAATCGATTATAGGAGATTTTACAAATATCCTATTTTATTTAAAGTGTTGATTACTAGAATTTTATAGTTTTTTAAAATTGCAATTTTAGTAGAATTAGTTAATTATATTAACTTTTATCATCTTTTTTTAACATTTTTTAACACCGTGCTTTAAAACCCCTATTAATAGGTAGTTACGTAGATAATTAAGTTTTATTTAAGTTTTATTTAACGTTTGTTAACTTTTAAAATAGGTAGCTAGAAAGTTTCAGTATACTTTTGCCTAGTCAAACAAGTAAAAGTTCAACATGATGAAAAGATTCATTCTCGTAATCATAATGATGATTTCAACACTAGGTATTTATTCTTTCAAGAATAATGCCGAAGATGCGAAGAAAACAAGTTATGCGTCGTACTACCACGACAAATTTAATGGTAGAAAAACAGCAAGCGGAGAAGTTTTTAATAATTCTAAACTCACTGCAGCGCACAGAACGCTTCCTTTTGGAACTGAAATTAAGGTAACCAATCTGAATAATGGAGAAGAGGTAATTGTAACGATTAATGATAGAGGGCCTTTTCATTCATCAAGAGCATTAGATATGTCTAAAGCTGCGTTCGATGAAATTGGCGGGATTAGCAAAGGTATTATCCCGGTAGAGTACGAAATTGTCGATTAATTTTCGAATTAAATTTAAAAGCGAGTTTGTTGAAAAGCAAACTCGCTTTTTTTATTATAACTAATTCTTATTCTTGTACATTTTATCTGTGCTTTTCTTTAATATTTTATAGAGTAATTTCCGTAGTTTTAATATAATTAATTGTATGTCTCAGATCAATTTCAAATCCTTGGTAAAAATGTGTCAAAATATAAATGATGAGCGAAATCATGATAATCAAATTAAAGTTGTTTCTACATTTTCAGATCTTATCAATACCAATTTTCATGGAAACATTAATGCCCTTTGTTGGAAAAGAAATCTAATAGGAGATTTTAAAGAAATTGTCTCTCAACTTCAATTAAAAGAAAATATCACAGAAATTTCAGTTGAAGACCTTTTAGGATTACAGCTGTCAGAAAAAGGGATCGCAGCGAGAGATATTATTTTAAACGATATACAATTATTGACAGATTTAGGAGCTTCTCCATCTTTTAATTTGCTTAAAAATTATGAAAGGGATGATGAGTTTGATTTTATTTCAACAGATGTATATTCCTTTCATGTCGACCGTTCACCGGTAGGAACAGATACTTTTTTGTGTACTTATTATGGGGCTGCAAGCGATATCATTCCCAATAATCAGGTTACCCAGAAAATATTGATTCCCGAAATCCGAGAAAAGCTTCAAGAATTACATGATGGAAATGAAGAAGATTTTAAGACTTTTCTTCAAGAAAATTTCTTTGATTTACATTATCAACCAAATTCTGATGCTCAACCAGTCAATTTAGGAACTGGTCATCTTTGGAGATTAGCGGTAGATCATCCCGAACAAAAAGTTTTACCCTGCGTTCATCGTGCTCCCATAGAAAATGAGGGAGAATATCGCTTGTTATTGATTTGCTAATTGTAAAGATGAAAATTTAGATTTTACTTTCCGATACAAAACTTAGAGAAAATATTCCCCAATACCTCATCGTTAGTAACTTCACCGGAAATTTCACCAAGATATTCCAGTGCATTTCTTAGTTCATAAGCTAGAAGCTCAGTTGAAATTCGAAAATTAATCGCTTCTTTTACTTTATCAATGGCTTGCAAAGATTTTTGTAAAGCTTCAAAGTGACGTTGATTGGTGATAATCACATTATTTTCAGAGGTTTTTAACTGTTCAACATACGAAGATAATTCATTCTTTAAATCCTGAATATTCTGATTTTCTACGGCTGAAATTTTTATAAAATCAAAATCCTGAGAAATTTCGTTCCTGAAAATTTGTTCTACATTTTCATATTGAGTCGGGATTACTTCGTCAATTTTTGTGGCACATATTATCAGTTTTAAACCGTCTCTCACTAAAGATTTTATCATCTCAATATCATCCGAAAAATCTTTTGTTGCAACGTCGGCTAAATAAACCAGAATATCTGCATTTTCCACCTTTTCCTTGGCTTTTTTCACTCCGATGGCTTCAATTTCGTCAATTGTTTCACGCAAACCAGCAGTATCGATGAGACGAAATGCATGACCTTTAATGTGTAAAACTTCCTCAATAGTATCTCTGGTTGTTCCTGCAATGCTACTTACAATTGCCCTTTCTTCTTTTAATAAAGCATTTAAAAGGGTAGATTTTCCGGCATTTGGCTTTCCTATAATGGCAACTGCAGTTCCGTTTTTAATAGCATTTCCGTATTGGAAACTTTCAATGAGTGAATTTAATTTTAATTCAATTTTATCTAAAAGCTGATTCAATGCTGAACGATCTGCAAATTCCACATCTTCTTCCGCAAAATCAAGTTCCAGCTCAATCAATGAAACAAAATTCAGCAAATCGGTTCTTAAAAATGAAATTTCATTCGTAATTCCGCCTTTTAGCTGATTGATAGCCACTTTTCTGGAAGCTTCATTTTCAGAAGCAATGACATCGGCAATCGCTTCGGCCTGAGAAAGGTCGATTCTTCCATTGATAAAAGCCCGAAGCGTAAATTCTCCTGCTTTTGCCATTCTTGCGCCGTTTTTAATCAAAGTTTCCAGAATACGTTTAGCAATATGCGGCGAACCGTGGAATGTAATTTCCACAGAATTTTCTGTAGTGAAAGTTCTTGGTGCCAAAAAAATAGAAAGCATCACCTCGTCAATCGCCTCATCTTGATCCATAAAGTAACCGTAATGAATGGTGTGAGATTTTTGTTTTTCAAGTTTTTTCGAAGGAAAACATTTCTGAACTACTGGTAATGCCTCATTTCCCGAAATTCTGATAATTCCTAGAGCTCCTATTCCGTTGGCGGTTGCAAGTGCGCAAATGGTATCGTTATTCATCCTGCAAAATTACGGAAATTTACAAGGTAAAATACTCAAAATGCATCCTACAACATTATTTAGTAAAATCATTCACAAACTCAATCTTTTCCGTACTCAAAGTTCAAATTTCTTTTTTTAGAAGCCGGGAACCTGCTGTCCACTGTATCTTTTTTGTTATTGCGAACAAAATGAAGCATTTTTTAAACTTTTTCCCAGTCGCAATAACAAAAAAGGATGCCGTTTCCATCAGGGCTAAACACGCAGCTTGCATTTCAAAATCTCTCTGAATATTGAAAAATTGTCATCTTTTTTGTAGATTACACAAAACAATGCAATTCAAATTTATGTTTGTATTTCGATTAAAACTTTTAAATAAATTTAAGAAAATTGATTTTTATGGGTATTGTAGCATTAGTTTCAATTGTTATCATCGTATTGATATTCTTTATCTTAAAAATTCCCAGACTTACTATTCGAAAGAAAATATTAATCATAGTTTCTGTTTTATTGTTGTGCATAATTACTTTAGCGGTCATTTTTATAATAGGTTTTGATCGTGGAAAAATATCAAAAAGGGAAGAAGTAGAATATGTTGCGAGAAATTCAGATACGAAAAAAAAAGCAGACAGTTCAATCATAAAAATCTCTGAAGACAAAATGGCGTCACCCAATAATTCTGAGAAAAATAAAGCAATTTTATTCAAAATTGAAGGTATTTATGAAGTGAAAAAAGAAAAAGATTGCAGGATGAGTCTGATTTTATACTATCAAAAAAATCAGCTGAAGTATAAACTCAAAACCGAAACTCACGAATTCTCTGATAATGCTGAAATCGAATTAAACGAGAAAAAAGATGGTTATTATATTACCTTCAAAAATATAGAATGGAGCGAATATTTGGGCGGATTAGATAATGAAGGTGAACCCATCGATAAAAATCTGGAGTTACCGAACAGTGTTTCCGGCTCATTGTACAAAGATCAAATCACCATTCAGAATTATGGCAACTCAATGAATTATTATGTTGTCTTTGATGATTGCGGAGAGAAATATATTGAACTGATTAAAAAATAAAATGTCCTGCAAAATTTAATGCAGGACAATTATATGTGATAAATTATTAAAAACGAAGCAAATTTTAGTCTAAACTACTTAAATAAAATCTTATCGATTTAATTTAGAAAATTCACGATTGACAATTCACAATTCACCATTAAATCGGGCTCACCAATTCCAAAAACCAATCTTTGACTTCTCCTTCTAAATGTGATGCCAATTTTTCTTCACACGTTTTATGATAAGAATTCAACCAATTGATTTCATCCTGTGAGAGAATTTCTTTTACAATATCATTTTTAAAGAACGGACAGAAAGTTAACGTTTCAAACTCATAAAAAGTTCCGTGAATCGTAGTTTCAGCTTCTTTTACGGCAATCAGATTTTCATGACGGATTCCGTAATCGCCTTCTAAATAATACCCCGGTTCGTTCGAAACAACCATTCCCACCATAAGTTCCTGCGGATTCATATCTTTTCTGATGTTTTGTGGTCCTTCATGAACGTTCATAAAACTTCCGACACCGTGACCGGTTCCGTGGTTGTAATCTTTTGCATTCATCCAGAGAGGAAGTCTTGCAATCGCATCAAGCTGAACTCCTCTTGTTCCTTTTGGAAATTTCACCATTGAAAGACGAATCATTCCCTGCAAAACCAAAGTAGAATTAATTTTAAATTCTTCAGAAACCGTTCCCAAAGCAAAAGTTCTGGTAATATCCGTCGTTCCTTCCAGATATTGTCCTCCTGAGTCAACTAAAATACTTGCATCATTGGTCACTTCTTTACTTCCTTCGCTTTTTGCGGAATAATGCATCATCGCACCATTTTCTTTAAAACCAACAATGCTTCCGAAACTTTCACCCACAAAATTTTCTCCTGCAGCACGGAATTCTCTCAGTTTTTGCCCGATAGAATATTCGGTCATAGCTTCTTTTCCCGCATTGTGATTCAGCCAGTAAAGAAATTTTACCATTGCAACACCGTCTCTCACCATCACTTTTCTGAAACCTTCCAGTTCAGTCTCGTTTTTTTGAGCTTTCATCAGATTTCCAGGTACGGCAGATTTTACAAACGTATTGCCAATCTTTAAAGCTTCAAATATCGACTGATTGCTGTTCGGTGAAACTAAAACTTTCTCGTTTTTTATGGTTCTTAAATGATTATAAAATTCTTCGTAAGGCATCATTTTTACCCAGGCTTCATCCATCTGTTTTCTGGCCTCAACTTCCATTTTTTCAAGGTCGGTGAAGAGAATTGCATCATTTTTAGTAATTAAAATATATCCTAAAAATACAGGATTACTTTCTACATCACTTCCCCTTAAATTTAAGGTCCAGGCTACATCATCAAGACTGGAAATTACATGCACACCAACTTCCAGCTCTTCCATTTTCTGGCGGATTGCAGAAATTTTATCAGCAACAGATTTTCCTGCTCTTTCGACTGGATGTGTGAAGATTGGATTTTTCGAAGGAGTTCCTCTTTCTTTCCATACTTCTTTTAATAAAGGAATATCAACTAAAGTTAAATTTTTTGAATTCAGTTTTTGGTACAGAAGTTCCCAGTTGGAATGCGATGTTGCCAAAGCATTTACTGCCACTTTTCCGCTTGGAGGGATTTCAGAAATAATCCAGTCGATATAATTCGGAGTTCCTTCCATTCCGTCTTTGAAAAGATCAATTCCAGAACCAGCTAATTCGATAGGAGCTTGTGTAAAATATCTTCCGTCTGTCCAAAGTCCGGCTTTATCTTTTGTAATTACCACAAAGCCTGCGGAACCAAGAAAACCTGAAATCCAGGCTCTTTCCTGCCATTCTTCAGGCATATATTCGCTCATATGAGGATCTGCAGAATATACTATAAATGCATCAACATTATTTTTCTGCATTTCTTCACGAAGCGCAGCTACTTTTTCCTTTGAAGTCATTATTTTAATAATTTTAAAGACGTGAAGTTACGAATTAATGCTGATTGCAATCGTTAAAATATGTACAAAGTTTTTTAGTGGTGAGGATAGATGCTGGAAGCTGGAAGAGGAAAGTTTAATTGGGATACAGTATTAATTTCTTTTCATTTTTTTTCACAAAATTTCTTGTAAAATAGAAACCATAAACATGCAAACCAAACTTACTTCCAACACCAAACATCCGGCTTCCAACCTGTTTACATACCACAAATTAATAAGTCAAAACATTTTGGAAAGGTTCTTGCTACTCTACCTCTATGGAAACGCAGAATTACAAAAATCACAGAAAATATTATCCGCCACATCATTTTGTTTATTTACCATTGTTGTTGGTTTTGGAAATTTTTGGAATCTATAAAATATTCAGCGATTCAGAACATCAGATTGTATGGATTCTGTTTTCCATAATTATATTTTTAATTCTGTATTTGGCACTGATGCTTCGCCAACATTACGCTTTAGGATTGCAAGACCGTTTGGTGAGATTCGAATTTAAGCAAAGATATTTTGAACTTTTTAATGTAAGATTAGACGAAGTCGAGGAGAAGCTTAATTTCAGTCAGATTTCGGCTTTAAGATTTGCTTATGATGATGAGTTTAAAGTTTTACTTGAAAAAGCTTTAAAAGAAAATATTTCAGGCGACGAAATAAAAAGATCTATTAAAATCTGGAGAGCAGATTTTCATCGAATTTAAAATAATAAACCTAAAATTATATATTATGAAAAAGTTGACTTTATTCAGCATGGCTATCATGAGCCTTATGCTACTTACAAGCTGCGAAGCAGTAGAAACAATTTTTAAAGCAGGAATGTGGTGGGGAATTATCGTTGTTGTGGGGATTTTAGGGATTATATTTTGGCTGTTTTCCAGAGGTAAAAACTCATAAAATGATTTTATGGAAAATTCAGATCTAGAAATTATTTCTCATCTTAAACCTTCCAGGATCATAAAAATCATGAAAGATCCAGTAGCTTCTGCAAAGGCTGTAAATTTGATTTACACGTCGGATGCAGAAGCTTCCGGTATTATTCGTCGGAAAAGAGGTAAAAAATTTCAATATTTTAAAGGCGATGAAAGAGTAAAAGATAAGGAAGAAATTAAACGGATTAACAGCTTGGTTATTCCTCCGGCATGGGAAAATGTCTGGATTTGTGCTTTAGACAATGGGCATCTTCAGGCGACAGGTTTTGATGTGAAAAACAGGAAACAATACCGTTATCATCCACTTTGGAGTGCGCTGAGAAATCATACTAAATTTTACAGAATGCTCCAGTTTGGATATGCTTTACCCGAAATCAGATTGCAGCTCGAGAAAGATTTAGCTTTAAGAAATTTTGATAAAAGAAAAGTTTTAGCATTGATTGTCAGTTTAATGCAACGGACGAATATCCGTATCGGAAATAATATTTATGAAAAACTGTATGGTTCATTCGGTTTAACGACTCTAAAGGAAAAGCATGTAAAAGTTGAAGGGCAGAAAATCAATTTTTCATTTAAAGGAAAAAAAGGAGTAATGCACAATGTCAATCTGAAAAGTAAAAGACTGGCAAAACTCATTATGAAATGCAAAGAAATTCCTGGAAAAGAGCTGTTTCAATATCTTGATAATGAAGGAAACAAACATTCTGTAGATTCCGGAATGGTGAATGATTACATCAAAGAATTAAGCGGAGAAGACTTTACAGCCAAAGATTTCAGAACATGGTCCGGAACAGTAAATGCTCTGATTGCCTTCAAAGAAATCGGCTATGCTGAAAACAATACTCAATACAAAAAGAAAGTAAAAGCTGCTTTGGATATTGTTGCTGAACATCTTGGGAACACAAGTACTGTTTGCAGAAAATATTATGTTCATCCTTTAGTGATCAATCTTTACGAAAACAATACGATCAAAAAATATCTCGATGAGCTTGAAGTGATTGAAGAAAATGATGGAAAAGCGGGATTAACACATGAGGAAAAATTGGTTTTGAAAATTCTGGAAACAGAGAAGATGTGAGGAGGTGAAAGAGTGAATGGTGAATGGTGAATGGTCAATTTGCTTCGCTTGTCAATCTATCAAATTATTACTGGTAAAAATTGAACCATTAAAGTTTTTGAGTTTTTTTAAGTTTCAGATAAATCTGAATTAAGCATTCTGCTTAAAATATCTTCAGACATTTCCTTAAATCATCTTTAAAACTTATTCATCTTAATGGTTCAAATATTTTTACTCATTTAAAAAACTCACCATTCACTTGTGTAGCAAAATTCACTATTGACATCAAATAAATGTTGTAAATTTGTAAAAAAGCAAAAACAAACAACAGAACTATATGTCAAAAGCAATTTCGCAAGTACCATTTGCAGTAAATGAGCCGGTAACTTCGTACGAACCGGGATCAAAAGAAGTAAAATCTCTTCTGGCAATGTACAAAAAAATGTGGGCAGAAAAGACAGAAATCCCAATGATTATCAATGGTAAAGAAGTAAAAACCGGTGACACCGTTAAGCTTCAGTCTCCGCAGGATCATGCACATGATTTTGGGTTTTATCATAAAGGAACGATGCAGCATGTAGATGATGCCATCAATACAGCATTAGCAGCAAAACAAGCTTGGAACGACCTGGGTTGGGAGCACCGTGCAGCAATTTTCTTAAAAGCAGCAGATCTTTTGGCGGGACCTTACAGAGATGTAATTAATGCAGCAACAATGATCGGGCAGTCTAAAAATGTTCATCAGACAGAAATTGATGCCGCTTGTGAATTTATTGATTTCTTGAGATTCAACGTAGAATTTATGACGGAAATGTACTCTGAACAGCCGGTTTCCGACGCAGGAATCTGGAACAGAGTAGAATACAGACCCTTGGAAGGATTCTGTTTTGCGGTAACTCCATTCAACTTTACAGCAATTTCCGGAAATTTGCCGACTTGTATGGCAATGCTTGGAAATGTAGTGGTCTGGAAGCCTTCTGACAAGCAAATTTATTCTGCAAAGGTAATTATGGATGTGTTAATCGAGGCAGGGCTTCCTGCAGGAGTCATCAACATGATTTTTACAGATGGAAAAGAAACTGCTGAGAAAGTAATGGCTCACAGAGATTTTGCAGGTCTGCATTTTACAGGTTCTACAAAGGTTTTCCAGGGAATGTGGAAAATGATCGGAGATAATATCCACAATTACAGAACGTACCCAAGAATTGTTGGTGAAACAGGCGGGAAAGATTTCGTTATCGCGCATCCTTCTGCAAATGTAGAAGCTGTTGCTACAGGATTGGTAAGAGGATCTTTTGAATACCAGGGACAGAAATGTTCTGCAGCTTCAAGAGCTTATATTCCTAAATCTCTTTGGGCAGATGTAAAAAAAGTAATGGAAACTCAGATTGCTTCGATCAAAGTAGGTTCACCTGAAGATCCTTCAAACTTCGTGAATGCAGTAATCGATAAAAATTCTTTCGAAAAATGTAAAGGATATATCGACAGAGCTAATGATTCAAGTGTTGCAAACGTTGTAATTGGTGGAAAAACTGATGACTCTAAAGGTTGGTTTGTACATCCAACAGTTATAGAAACGACAGATTCTCAGTACGAAAGTATGGTAGAAGAAATTTTCGGTCCTATTTTATCTGTTTTCGTTTATGAAGATGCAGATTGGAAAGAAACGTTGAAAGTGGTAGATTCTTCCTCTCCTTATTCATTAACGGGTTCAGTTTTCGCACAAGACAGATATGCTGTAAATGAAGCATTCAAAGCGTTAGAAAATGCGTCTGGAAACTTCTATATCAACGACAAACCAACGGGTGCAGTTGTTGGGCAACAACCTTTTGGCGGAGGTAGAGCTTCAGGAACCAATGATAAGGCTGGTTCTAAAATGAACTTGCTAAGATGGACTTCAGTAAGATCTATCAAAGAAACCTTTGTTTCACCTAAAGATTACAAATATCCATATTTAGGATAGATAATAAATAATCAACAATGAGTAATTGTTGATTCAAGCCTCGAAATTTTAGTTTCGGGGCTTTTTTGTGATTAGTTTTTTGTGTTGTTATGAAATAAAAAAAGTGACTCATAAGAATCACTTTTAATTTTGAATTATATTTTTAAATGAATATTTTACCAGTCTCTCTTTTTAAGAATTAAGTAAGATCCGAAAATAAATAATCCGCACCAAACTAAACAGGCAACAAGACTTTCTGTAGGATAAGTAAATTCATATTTTAAACCCATCATTTTTGCCATGTTTAATCTCATCATAGGATTTGGAATCAAGCTAGACATACTTTCCAAAGGTAAAAGTTTGCTGAAGAAAAAGCTATTTTGAAAGATTTCATTTCTTTCTGCAGCCTGTGTTCCTGCTACTTTGCTATAAGTTTCAATTCCTCCGATAATAGATTCACCAATCCAGATTACAAAAAATGCTAAGAAAACAAATACTGATTTTCTCAGTAAAATAGATAAAAACATTAAGAAACAGAAGAATGAGAAAAGTTTCAGAAAATAATTCCCAACGAAAAATATTTCTTTATAAACTAACGAGGATTCTGTGGAAGTTGAATATTGATACCCTAAAAACATGGTGATTACAAAAACCAAAATGGTGGAAATCAGTGTAAAAATAGCAATCGTCAATAATTTCGAACCAATAAACTCTTCTCTGCTTAATCCGTCAATTGTATTTTGTTTAAACATTCTATTGCTAAATTCCTGACAAATCGAAAATACAATGATTAACCCAAGGAAAATCTTTAATAAAGCGACAGTGTAGGTTGTAAAATTCCAAATTTCAGGGAAATTGTACATTCCTTGTTCTTTCAAATTAATCGTATTTCCGAAAAGTTTTAAATCAATCAAGCCAATACAAAGAAAAACGACCAATATTGCGAAGTACATTATTGTGAAAACCTTGAAAGGTGTATAATTCAGGTTTTTATAATATTCTAATTTTAATAATTTCGTCATGATTAATGAGTATTTTTTACAAGTTCAAGGAATTGATTTTCAAGAGATTTCTTTTTCTTCGCCAAATGAGACAGGAAAATACCTTTTTCAGCAAGTTTTTGGTTTAATGCTGATGCAGAAATCGATGCATCATCACGAATTTGTGCTTTAATTAAATCTCCTTCTGCTGCTACCGAAGTAAACCATTGCAGCTCTTCCAAAGTACTCAAAAGGGTAACATTATTATCTGCTTTCAATTCAAAAAAACCTTGATTATTTGTCATTTCATCCACTCTTCCGGAATAAATAGCGTTTCCTTCTTTTAAAACAATAACGTGACTGCAGATTTTTTCGATTTCATCTAAAAGGTGACTTGCAATGATGATGGTAATTCCCTGTTTTGCAATCGAACTGATAATTTCTCTGATCTGAATTATTCCTTCAGGATCCAAACCATTCGTCGGCTCATCCAAAATCAGAACTTCAGGATTATTCAGCAGAGCCGAAGCTATTGCCAAACGTTGTTTCATACCCAAAGAAAAGGTTTTAAAAGTATCTTTTTTCCTTTCTAAAAGTTTTACCGTGTTCAAAACTTCATCAATTCTCGAAAATGGAGATCCCTTTATTTCCGCAACAATTTTCAAATTGGTTTCTGCACTCAGATAAGGATAAAAATTGGGCTGCTCGATGATGGCTCCGATTTTTTTCAGCGTTTCAGGATCGGTTCCTTTTTTACCAAACCAAAACCAATCTCCACTTGTAGGATTTATTGTTGAAAGAAGCATCCCGAAAGTAGTCGATTTTCCGCTTCCGTTCGGACCGAGAAGTCCGTAAACATTACCTCTCTCTACATCGAAAGAAATATTATTCACTACGACTCTCTTGAATTTTTTCGTCAGATTTTTTACTGATAAAACTTTTTCCATGTAGATTTGTTATATACCCTAATTGGTTTCTCTTTTTTGTGAAATGTTACAAATTGTTTAAAATTATTATTGAATCGTAAAAAGAAAAGTGTAAAAAACAAAGAGAAAAAAAGCAAAATGTAATTTTAATCATCCAAAATCCAACAACCATCTTCCCAAAATTTTAATTATATTTGAGTTAAAGATGTTTATATGAAGTTAATCCAGCTTGCGAAAGAACTGAACGTTTCGGCAGAAGCCATCAAACAGTTTATTCAGGATTTTGACCTTGATTTAATAGACTGTATTTCGACTAATTTTGAAGTAAAAGAAGATTTTGAAAAATTTGCCCGTGAAAATATAGATTTTCTTAAAAAATATGAAGATGATTTAGATAAAAATAAAACCGTTGAGCAAATTGCTGAAACCATTAATCAACCTAAAGAAAATGTAGAAAAAGCAATTCAGGAAAATAATTCTAATATTTTCGATAACGGATTTTTCCGTTCATCGATTTCAAGTTACGGAATCGATCAGAAATTGGGTGGAAACTACAAATTTGTTTACAATTATTTCGGAAATAAAACAAGTCTTCAGCAACGGGATTTTATAGGTTACAGAGACCTTTTCTTTTATATTTCAGGAATTTTAGAACCGTTTTTAAATCCTCAGCAAATTAAAGATTGGGGAATCAATAAACCTGCAGGAATTGTTTTGTACGGACCTCCCGGAAGCGGAAAGATTTTCTGGGCGAATAAAATTGCTGAAATTATCAGTTATCAGTTTAAAGAAGTGAAGAAACATTATCTCGGAACTTCTTTTGTGGACGGAAATCAAACCAATTTCAATGATTATCTGGTGACAATGATGAAAGAAGATAAAGTTCTGCTTTTTCTGGATGATTTTGACGAAATTATGATGGAAAGAAAAGCGGAAACCGATGTCCCTTCTTGCAATCTCGAAACTCAGGAGATTATTCTTCATTACATCAGCAAATTTCAAAGTGAAGATCTGCTGATGGTGGGTTCTGCAAATTCTGTGTCTGAAATTGATGAAGAAATTTTAGCTCCCGGAAGATTCGATGTTTTAGTGCCTGTTTTTCCTCCAAATGCTGCGGAAAGATCTGAGATTATTTTGTATTCGATGACGAAAAACTTGGACAAAGATTCACTTCTTTTCAAAATTCTTAAAAACAATAAAGCTGATAAAATTCCTTTCTGGAATAATATTGCGTCGAAAATGAAAGTTTTCAGCAACACAATGTTGATTGATTTTACTCAAAGTTTAAAAAAACGGATAAAAAACCGCTATCAGAGAGTCAAAAATGAAAAAATGGCCATCGATGAGGTTCTTTTAAACGGAGCTTTAAGAGATGCCGCTGCAAAGCTAACGGAAGAATATCTTACTCAGATTGCCCAATTTTTAAACGATGTTATCATTAATAACCTGGATGACTTCCAGATGAGAATTCATGCTTTAAAATCGGAATTAGAAACTTATCAGGCAGTTGAAACACCTCGGAGAGAGATTGGTTTCCAACATAATGATGAGGACAAAAAAAATAAATAGATCATTATTAATCTATAAAATAAAGATTCCATCGCTATGAATGTCTGTAATTGGTAATAATTTAGTTTTAAAAGTTTGTTTGTCATTCCGGAGGAATCTAAGCTGCTTTATTTAAGAATGTGTAGATTCCTCCGGAATGATAAAATGACTGCTGATTTTAGAATTATATTAAAACCGGATATTCATATTCCATCACTGATTAATTAAAATAAATAGTGATGGTTTTTTTGTGCTTAAATCTAAAAAATTATTATATAAACGTTCGATTTAAGCCATAAATATTTTATAATTCCTGCATTTTATTTATTATAATGTTTTCATAGTATCTCTGATTTATTTAAAATTTCTGTTTTTATTTAAAATTTTTGTTATCATAAATAATATTAATGGGTTTAAAAATTGCTTTTAAATCAATTCTACGGGCAGTGAGTATGTATTGAGTAGCTACTTTCTGTTCTCAGGAGAAAACTTTCCAGTGCTCATATAATATATTTGTTGAGATTTTGATTCTTAGGAAAACCTACCTTAATCTAAAAACTAATTTACATTAAAATAAAAATTATGAAAAGAAAACTACTCTCTTTAGGTGTGATTTTAACTTTGGCCCAGTTGAATGCACAAACTTATCAGTCATTAACGGTTACGGGATTTAATGCCGATGTTATTGCAAACGGAGTGGGCCCGTCTCTGAATTCTACAACCATGAGCTTAGATAAAGACACCGATAATTTTGCCTATATGTCGAAAGATTTTAAAGTAAATTCTTCTGCGACTGCATTAACTTATGGTTTGCCAGAAAATGGTTTGATTACTTCTGCTGTTTCAGCAACAAGTGGACTAACTTATCAAATGGCATCCTATTCGGGAAATAATTCTCTGAGGCTTCCGAATACAAACGATACAGGTACGCTGACTCTGGCAACGCCAAAAGCAGCCAATAATCTTTATGTTTTAGCGGTAAGCGGAAGTGGGGATTCTACAGGTGATATTACAGTTAATTTTCAGGACGGAACCACTCAGGTTTTTGCCAGCACAAATTTTCAGGATTGGTATGGTGGTACAAATGCGGCAATTCAGGGGATTGGAAGAATCAACAGAGCTACTAATGCTTTAGATGCAGCCGGTGGAACAAATCCCAGAATTTATCAGATCACACTGGCGATAAGTACAGCAAATCAAAGTAAATTAATTACTTCGGTTACCGTAAAAAAAACATCTACAGCTACAACAGTAATTAATGTTTTTGGAGTTTCTGCACAGATTGCTCAGCTTTCTGTTTCTGACGTTAAAAAAACAAAAAATCAATCGGTATATCCTAATCCTTTTTTAAACGAACTTAATCTGGTGAATGTTTCAGAGGTTTCTGCAATTGAAATTTTAGATTTTTCAGGAAAAACGATTAAAGCTAATATTCAGCCTGAATCAAAATTAGACCTTTCATTTTTAGATAAAGGCAGTTATATTTTGGTTCTAAAAAATAAAAACGGAACATTAACTTCTCAAAAAGTTGTTAAGAAATAAGATAGAGTTTTTTTCACTATGATTATTATATAATTTACAGACAATCATTGTGCAATAAGCCGGTTTTAATTAATCGGCTTGTTTCTGTTTAGTATTTTACATTTTTAGTTAGATTTGAATTTGAAACTTCATTGCTTATCTTAAAACTTATTTCCGGCAATTTTGATTACTCATTGCACATTATTCATTACTCATGATTTTATCCGTAAATTTGCCTTTCAAATTTTTTAGTTTTGATTAACAACGACCATATAAAAGAAGTTCAGTCCAGGATTGAAGATTTACACCGATACCTTCAGATTGATAAAAAAAAGATAGAGATTTCAAATGATGACGAAAAAACTGCGTCACCCGAATTTTGGGATAATCCTAAAACTGCAGAAGTTTTTCTGAAGCAACTTCGTTCCAAGAAAAAATGGGTTGAAGAATATGAGGAAATTAATACTCAATTTGAAGATTTGCAGGTTTTATTAGAATTTGCCAAAGAAGATCCCGATTCTGAAAAAGAATTAGAAGAAACTTTCCCGCAATTGGTAGAGAAAATCGAAAATCTTGAGTTTAAAAACATGCTTTCCAACGAAGGTGATGAGCTTTCGGCAGTTCTTCAAATTACAGCAGGAGCAGGAGGAACAGAAAGTTGTGACTGGGCTGCAATGCTGATGAGAATGTATACGATGTGGGCCGAAAAACAAGGCTACAAAATTAAAGAACTCAATTACCAGGAAGGTGAGGTTGCCGGAGTAAAAACGGTGACTTTAGAAATTGACGGTGAATATGCTTTTGGTTATCTTAAAGGCGAAAACGGAGTTCACAGATTGGTAAGGATCTCTCCTTTCGATTCTAATGCAAAACGTCACACGAGCTTTGTTTCGGTATATGTTTATCCTTTGGTGGATGACACGATTGAAATCAACATCAATCCTGCCGATATTTCATTTGAAACCATGCGAAGTTCCGGAGCGGGTGGGCAAAATGTAAACAAAGTAGAAACGGCAGTACGTCTTCGTCACGCTCCGACAGGAATTATCATTGAAAACTCAGAATCCCGTTCTCAGCTCCAGAATAAAGAAAAAGCGATGCAGCTTTTGAAATCCCGATTATACGAAATGGAACTGGAAGAACGCTTAAAAGCCCGAAACGAGATTGAAGCCGGAAAAATGAAAATCGAGTGGGGAAGCCAGATCCGTAATTACGTGATGCATCCTTACAAATTGGTAAAAGATGTGCGCTCGGCTTACGAGACTTCAGATGTTGATGCAGTAATGAACGGAAATCTTACCCCATTCTTAAAAGCGTTTCTTATGGCAGACGGAACAGCGGTTTCAGATGACGATTTAGACTTATAAAAATCATGTTTACATTTACGTTAAAATATGCTAATATATTTCCTTTTAAAAGGTATTAAGCTTACTTTTGCGTCATACAATATATATGGAAGATATTAATAGTTGGAAAGATTTATTAAACCCTGAACTTTATATTAAGATGGGTGGGTTTTGGCTGATTTTATTCATCATTTTTGCCGAAACCGGTTTATTTGTTGGGTTTTTCCTACCGGGAGATTCACTGCTTTTTGTATCTGGAATTTATGCTGTAGACATCATTAAAGAAACTTTTGGATCTACAGGAAGGGACTTTTTAGATACCACTATTTTAGCTACTGCCGTTGCTATTGCTGCAATTATTGGTAATCAGGTAGGGTATTGGTTTGGTAGAAAAACGGGTCCGGCTTTATATAATAAAAAAGATACCATGCTTTTCAAGAAAAAATACTTGTATCAGGCGCATGAATTCTTTGAAAAAAACGGAGCTTTGGCAATTATTATGGCGAGATTTTTACCCGTGGTAAGAACTTTTATGCCGATTGTCGCGGGGATTGTGAAGATGGATAAAAAGCAGTTTATGAGAGATAATATTATTGGAGGTATCCTTTGGTCATTTATCTTAATTTTTGCGGGACATTATCTTGATAAATTATTCATGGATCAGTTCGGGATCAATTTAAAAGAAAAGCTGGAATTTATTATTATCATTATCGTGTTGGTTACAACAGTTCCTGTAATACTCAAGTTTGTTTTCGGGGCGCCAAAAGGAGATCCTAAATTGGAAGATGAAGTTTTGGATGACTTGATAGACAAAGAAAAATAATCAATTTTAAAATATAGAAATAACCTGCATTTTTGCGGGTTATTTTTTTGCATCAAAAATAAACACTATAATTTGGAAGTTAGTTTTTTTAAGTCTATTTTGTCATTCCATAGGAATCTCAACATACTAAAATAAAGTAATTTAGATTCCTACGGAATGATAAAGTGACCGCAGAGTATTAGTATTATAATTAAACGGCGCTAATATGAATACTATTAATGAACAGACTCAACCCCGTCAATTTCTTATCCATTCTAAAATGTTAGGATAAATAATGCTGTCTCTTTTTTTCTTGTTGAAAAATCTCGGAGCATGACCGGTTTTATCCATGAAAACCAGTTTATGAGGAATATTCATTTTTGTTAAAACGGAATCCAAAGCCAAACCTTGTTTTTGATTTACCATAAAATCCTGATTTCCCTGAAATAATAGCGTCGGAACATTTGTTACGTTTGCAATCGGGCTCGCCTTCTGAAAATCTTCAGATAAATTTTTACGGTGAAATTTCACTCCAACCATTTTCTGAATCGTTCCCGAAGTATATTTTGAATAAAATGAATTTAAATATTCTTTAGAATAAAAATCTGTCGGACCGCTCAGAGAAATGATTTTTTTTATTTTATCAGGATTTTGATAGCCGTAAAGTAATGCTAAATGTCCTCCTGCACTTTCACCGAGTAAAATGTAATTATTAGGAAGCAGTTCAGATTTTTCTGAGAGAGAATTAAATTTTTCAATCGCAGAATTGATGTCTTCAAGCTGTTCTTTATACGTCAAATGTTTTGAAACCAGTCTGTAATTCATACTAATACTCGGAATCTGATTTTTAAAAAGCATTTTCTGAATCTGGATCATATGTTCTTTACGACCGTATTTCCAGGCACCACCGTGAACAATCAAAACTACGGGAGAATCTTGCGGATAATCTGAAGGAAGAAATACATCCATTTTCTGACGCTTGTCTTCACCATATTTCAGATTATAAATTTTCTGTTCGTTATTTGTTCCCACCCAAATTTTAAATTTTCGGGTGTTGCAAGAGTTTAAAATCAAGCCAATTAAACCTATAACAAAGAAATGGTAATTGCGAATCAGCTTTTTCATAGAGTAAAGGTAGGGAGAAAATGGTTTTATTGATTATGGAAAAACATGATTTTTACAATCTGTTTAATTTTTTCTGTCTGAATTTTAAAATAATATTCCAGACGGAGACATGACGGAGAAACCATAGGAGAAAAATCACTTGAAAATTGAAGAAAATTTTCTGCTGTTTAATTTTTAATTTGATTATTTATTAATGCAAATAAGTATTAGAATCATTTAAACCAAATTAAATCTATATTTTTGTAAGACTTAACATTTATTAAAAAAATATTAAAATACTATGGCTTCTGGTTTTTTTGCGATTTTGGATGATATCGCTGCTTTGATGGATGATGTGGCAGTAACGAGTAAAATTGCGACTCAGAAAACAGCAGGAATTTTGGGTGACGACCTTGCCGTAAATGCTGAAAAAGCAACAGGTTTTCTTTCTTCAAGAGAAATTCCGGTTTTGCTGAAAATCATGAAAGGTTCTTTTATTAATAAACTCATTATTGTACCGTTTGTTTTTCTGTTGGAATGGCTGTATTCACCTGCAATAAAGATTATCTTAATCATTGGCGGATTTTATCTGGCTTATGAAGGTGTAGAAAAAATTGTAGAATTTTTATTTCACAGAGAGAAAAAAGGGCATGAAGTCATTGAAGAATCTGATAATGGGGTTGAAGATGGTGAAGTGGCAGAAAAAACTAAAGTAAAATCTGCTGTAACCACCGATTTTATTTTATCTCTTGAAATAGTTATCATCGCTTTAGCTGCAGCAAAAGATGGTTATGAAGCATTAAAATCTCAATTTGATCCGTTTCTTGTAGAAATTTTTACCGTTTCAGTCGTTTCAATTATTGCAACAGTCGGCGTTTACGGAATTGTGGCATTAATAGTAAGAATGGACGATGCGGGTTTTAAACTGATCAGAAAAAGTAATGATAAAGGTTTCTTTGGAAAACTTGGTCACTTACTTGTAAAAGCACTTCCTTGGGTAATCAAATCTTTAGGAGTAATCGGAACAATCGCTTTGATTCTTGTGGCCGGAGGAATTTTTGATCATAATATCGATCAGCTTCATCATGCTTTACCAACTTGGCATGAAACATTAAAACAAGTTTTGTTTGGGTTATCAGGTGGATTAATCGCTTTATTTGTAATTACCGGCGGAAAGAAAGTTTATTCATTGGCTACAAAGAAATAATTGTTATATTAACCAATAAAATCCCGCTTCAGATTTTTGAGGCGGGATTTATTTTAAATTGGCTAATCTTATTTTGAGATGAAACAGTCTGTGGGAAATTATTTTTATTATGGGCAGAAATTTATCAATTGATATTTTAAAAATCATACTGGCGTTATTTGTTGTATTTCTGCACATGAATTTTCTTAAAGAAACTTACCCAATGATGAGTTTCTTACTAGTTAACGGAATTTTCAGGATTGCAGTGCCTGTTTTTCTAGTGATTACGGGCTTCTATTTTTTTCATATTGATACAGTTAAAAAACTTCAAAAATGGCTCTTCAGAACATTTTTATTATATGCAATCTGGATGCTGATCTATATATCATTTTGGAAAGATAATGATCAGGTCTGGCTCACCATAATTTTCGGGTATCATCATTTGTGGTACTTAATCGGAACTTTTTTCTCCGGAATTATTTTATTCTTTTTAAGAAATCAGAAGCCTCTTGTACTTTTTGTCTTGACTATTATTTTATTTGGAATAGGGTATACAATTCAGGTTTTGGGAAATTTACACCATTTAAAAACTGAATCAGATTCAATTCTAAATGATTATTTACTTTATAGAAATTTTATTTTTGTATGTTTCCCATTTTTAACGATGGGATTTCTGATTAATAAGCTGAAAATTGATTTTGAGAAGTTTAAATTTCCCTACCTACTCGTTATTTTTTCAGTGTTAGTGGTCTTTGCGGAAGCTTATTTTAATTATAAAATGATAAGTTCAGAAAGTACTGATATTCTGTTTTCATTAATTTTTGTAAGTCCGGTTTTATTTTTATACTGTCAGAAAATCTATATTAAAACGCAGTCAAAAGTATTGGCTAGCCTTTCAACTGCTATTTATGTTGTGCATCCTTTGATTATGAAATCTGATTTTTATAAAGAAATAACTTCAGAATTTAAAATTCTTATTTTCTTATTAATTTTAATTCCTGTAAGCATATTGCTGGTTTTTCTGAACAGAAAACTTAAATATTTATTATAAAACTAGGTGAGATTTAAAATAAAATAGTTCTTTGAAGAGAGCTAAAAGACAACTTAAAATTAGTTTGATTTGCGGTTTTATTATTGTTTAATACTTTCTACAACCAAAATTTTCTCACTATAAATGAAAGAAAAAATAAGTGATTTAAAAAAATCACTTGCTTCGAAAAACTTACAAAGAATAATCATCACATCTCGAAAAATGCAATAGTAAATCGAGAAAATTTTTAGTTTAGGTTGTAATTCATGATCACTAATCGTAAGAAAAAATGAACAAAATCCTGTTCTGCATCTCTTCTGCTGATCAATTTGTTTTTGTAGTCGTAAGACTTGAAAACTTTCAGTAATCTCTGGTAGATTTCCAGATCTTCATCTTTAATTCTGATTTTTACGTGACCATCTTTTCTGTTGATAATTTGATTATCCAGAGTTCTTACTCTAAATAAAACATCACATAACAATGGTTTCACACCACAGTATCTTTCTACTATATTTACCTTGAATGCATCAAAAGTAATGGCATGGAAAATCAGTTTTGGTTGTGAGTCTGGGGTACGCAGTTCAAGCTTGTAATTCATAGCTGTATATTTACAATATCCTTTTCAGGAAAATGTCAAATTTAAAATTGATGTAAATTTAAAAATAAAAAGAGACTTTTGGAAGCCTCTTTTTAAGTATTTTTTTAATTAAATAAATCTTTTACTTTATCAAAGAAGGTTTTCTCTTTTCCAGAAGGCTCTGCAACCATTTCACCGCTGCTCATCTGTTTTTCAAAGAAATCTTTTTGATCTTTAGTAAGTTTCTGCGGCGTCCATACATTGATGTGAATAAACATATCGCCCTTTCCGTAACTGTCGATGCTTGGTAGACCTTTTCCGGCTAATCTCAGGATTTTTCCGGACTGAGTTCCCGGATCAACCGTGATTTTTACTTTTCCGCCAACAGTAGGAATTTCTTTTTTCGTTCCTAAAGCTGCTTCAGCAAACGAAATATACAATTCCTGATGGAGATTATCACCTTCTCTCTTTATCGTTTTATCAACTTCCTCTTCTACGATCACTAAAAGATCTCCCGGAATTCCACCAAATGGCGCATCATTACCTTTTCCTCTTACATTAAGCTGGATTCCGTCTCTTGCTCCTGCTGGAATATTAATAGAGATTTCTTCTTCATCCTTTATTAAACCTTGTGCATTGGCTCCTGCAGGAATTTTATCGGCAACTTTTCCGATTCCCTGGCAAGTTCCACAAGTAGTTTGAGTCTGCATCTGTCCGAACATCGTGTTCATCACTTTCATCTGAACTCCGGCTCCGTTACAGGTAGGGCAGGTTTTTGAAGTGGCTCCTTCAGCCATCTTCATTTTTTTTACTTTAAGAGTTTTTTGGGTTCCGTTTACCATCTCTTCAAGATTCAGCTTGATTCTGATTCTTAAATTAGAACCTTTCACCTGTTGACGACCGCCGCCGCCGCCAAATCCTCCGAAACCGCCACCACCGAAAATATCACCAAACTGGCTGAAAATATCTTCCATGTTCATACCGCCTCCGAAACCACCGCCACCAAAGCCACCGTTTCCGCCAACTCCAGCATGACCATATTGATCGTAACGGGCCTTTTTGTTGTCGTCACTTAAAACTTCGTACGCTTCTGCAGCTTCTTTAAATTTCTCTTCGGCATCTTTATCTCCCGGATTTTTATCTGGATGATATTTAATCGCCATTTTACGGTATGCTTTCTTTATTTCGTCGGCACTCGCAGATTTGCTTACCTCAAGAACCTCGTAATAATCTCTTTTTGACATCTTTTTATATGTAATTAGTAATGTTGTAATTGGTAATTTTAAAATTGCTGATTACCAATTGCTCATTGCTTATATTTTTAGTTTCCTGTTACAACTTTTGCAAAACGAATTACTTTATCGCCTAAAGTATATCCTGTTTCAATAACGTCTACTATTTTACCCTTTAAATCTTCAGACGGAGCAGGGATTTGAGTAATTGCCTCGTGGAAATCAACATTAAAGCTATCTCCCGCTCTTACTTCCATCACTTTTAAACCTTTTTCAGTTAATTTGCTTTTGAATTTGTTGTAAATCAATTCAACGCCCTGAAGATCAGATTCATTACCGTTTTTAGCAATTTCTTTGATAGCTCTTTCAAAATCATCCAAAACTCCCAACATAGAAACCATCATATCCTGATTGGCATATGTAAAGAACTCCATTTTCTCTTTTGAAGTTCTTTTTTTATAGTTTTCAAACTCGGCATACAATCTTACATAACGGTCTTTTTCTACTGCCAAAAGTTCTTCCGGAGTAGGTATTTCTGTCACAATTTCCTGTACTGTATCTTGAGTCTGAGTTGTATTTTCTTCTTGTTTATTGATATTTTCTTCGTTGATATCCTGATTTTCCATATTTCAATAACTTTTTACAAAGTTGTTTGTCAAACATTCTGCCAAAGAAAAAATAATGACATTTAGGCAGATTTAATATTTTTTATCAGAAGCCTTTTCCCGCTTTCCATTACAATCTTTTTTTGCAAAAAAGGATTTTCATTTCAATCGGGGCTATGTTTGATGTCATCTCTTCAAAATAGTAGAAATATACCCAAAAAGTATTTCTTCCATGAAAGAAGTTATGAATGTCCGTGATTAGTAGTAACTCAGTTTTTAACGATTTGTTTGTTATTCTGAAAGAATCTCAACATGTTGAAAATAAAGCAATTTAAATTCTTTCAGGATGACAAAATGCCTGCTGATTAAGTACTGTGATTAATAACGGATATTCATAAAAGAATTTAAAATTAGTATTTAGAGCTTAAAAATCTTGTGTTATTTGTGAAAAAATTAGTGCCATTTGTGTTAAAAAAAACACATTTTTATTCTCCGAAAAATGTCTGATACAACAAATAAAGATTCAAAACAATAATGACAACCGTAATAATCCAAACACAGATTTTTAAGAATGATTTGTTGGCAAATTCGCCCATTTTAACTTTATCATTGGTAAACATTACCAAAGGAACGACCGCAAAACTTAGCTGCATCGATAAGATTACCTGGCTTAAAACCAAAAGATCTGTTGTTCCCTGTTCGCCATAAATAACAGTTACAATCAAAGCAGGAATTACCGCAATCAGTCTCGTAATCAATCTTCTGAGCCACGGTTTTAAGCGAATATTTAAAAATCCTTCCATTACAATTTGTCCGGCAAGAGTTCCTGTTAAAGTTGAATTTTGTCCGGAAGCCAAAAGTGCAATCGCAAAAGCAATACTTGCCATAGAAGCTCCCAAAATGGGAGTCAACATTTTGTATGCATCATGAATATCTGCAATATGCTGATTACCTGTTGTGTGAAAAGTTGCGGCAGCTAAAATCAAGATAGCAGCATTAATGAAAAATGCGAGCAGTAGGGAAACTGTACTGTCTAAAGTCGCAAACTTTATTGCTTCTTTTTTTCCTTCCTGATCTCTGGTATAATCTCTGGTTTGTACAATACTGCTGTGAAGATAAAGATTGTGTGGCATTACAGTGGCTCCGAGAATACCAATTCCGATGTAGAGCATTGCAGGATTGGTAATAATTTCTTTTTGAGGAATCAGACCTCCCAAAACAGCATTGATTTCAGGTTTTGAAATAATCACTTCATACCCAAAACACACAAGAATAATAAACATCAATCCGGCGACAATACTTTCAATCCACCGGAAACCTTTTGCCTGAAGCAATAAAATGATTAAAACATCAATTGTTGTAATCACAATTCCCCACGTTAAAGGAATTCCGAAAAGTAAATTTAATGCAATGGCAGAACCGATCACTTCCGCCAAATCACAGGCGGCGATGGCAATTTCACAAAAAATCCAAAGAATAAAATTGGTTGTCGGTTTAAAATGATCTCTGCAAGCCTGCGCTAAATCTCTCTCCGCAACTACACCTAATTTTACAGAAAGATGCTGCAACACCATTGCGAAAATATTAGAAATAAGAATCACAGAAAGTAGAGTATATCCAAATTGTGATCCTCCCGCAATATCTGTCGCCCAGTTTCCGGGATCCATATATCCGACTGCGATCATCAAACCAGGACCTGCAAATGCTAAATATTTCCTCCAAAAACCAGATTTTTTTGGAATCGAAATAGAGGAGAATACCTCCGGTAATGAATGGGATGTTTTATCTTTTCGCCAAGCGTTTTTCATATTAAAACTTATCATTGTTAGAAATGACTAACAAATTTAATTAAATAAATGAAATGGAAATCTATTTTACCAAAAAAATCCCGGAAATATTTCCGGGATTTTAATTATTTGTCTTTAAATGAGATTATTTTGCAAATCGTACAGACATTTTTCTGTCAACTGCTCTTTCGTCATTTGATGCAGAAGCATCTACTTTTGCAAATTCACTTCCGTATCCGTCAGCTGCAATAACTTGCGCTCCTACACCTTGTTTTCCTAACCAATCTTTGATGTAATTAGCTCTGTCTGCAGAAAGTTTTTTGTTTTTGGCTTCGTCACCGGTTTTATCTGTGTAACCACCGATTTTAATTTTCGCATCAGGAAAAGCCTTTAAAATTGCTACCAAGTTTTGTAATTGTCCTTCAGAACCGGCTTCCAAAACATCTGCGCTTCCAATTTTAAAATTTACATGATCAAAATCGTACCATTTGGTTTTTAAAGCATCGTCGTTTGCTGCATTTTTATAACCATCAGTTTTCAGAAAAGTAATCATTTGGTCTTCCATTCCGCCTTTGTATCCTTTCAGTGGAGTACCGTTTAAATCGATATTCTCGTCAATTTTTGTTACAGTTGCCGTTGTGTTTGAATCTGTGGGCATTGATGAAGAATCATTAGAAACATTTAAAGAATCGCCCATTACTGTGGTAGTGGTTGTAGTTTCTTTTTTATTGCATTGCTTCCATAAAAAGTATGATGCTGCAATTAATAGTAGTAGAGGAAGAAGCCATTTCCAGATCGAACCACCTTCTGAAGAAGTCGATCGGTCAGGAAAAGTTCCGCTATCTGCAACGCTTCTGGTTACTTCGACTTTTGGTTCTTCATGTGTCACAGGTTTTATTTCATCCTGGTCATTATCAAATTTGTAACCTTTTGCCCAGTCTCCAACATTTAAAGATGCTAAAGAAAGACCGGCAGGTAAAAGGGTAGAAACAATTCCTTTTTGATCATTTAATAATGATGAAATTCCACTTTTGTCTAAATTATGATCTGCGGCATATTGCCCGACAGATCCAACTGTTGCTCCGGTAACTAAATTTAATAATGAAGATGAAGAATTGTTGCTGATTCCTGCATAAGTAGCAATCGAGTTGATAATTCCGCTCAGCTTATCGCCAAAAACAGAAGTTAATAATCCTGAAATAAAAGAATTATTAGAAGTAGAATCGAATAAATTCCCCAAAATACCCTGCGAAGATGCATTTGAAACAGAATCTAATACCGAAGGATTGTCAGAATTGTTGGCTAATCCACCCACAATTACCGGAAGTAAACCAGAAATGGCTTTAGAAACTCCGGCTTCACTTTCTCCAAGTTGCGATGCAGCCTGAGAAACAAATGCAGAACCAAGCTGCCCTTTAATGAGATCAATAATGTTTAATGACATACTATATTATTTTGAAATTAATGTTACATAAATTTAAACAAAAATCTCTCCAAATATCATTTTATAAAAAAAATCTGCAAAAATTTTAATAATTTTTGCAGATTTAATAATTATTCTGTTAAATATTAATAAGCTTTCGCAAACAATACTCTTCTTTTTGATGGTTTTCCTGAGATTAAAGAAACTCCTTCTTCAACATCATCATCTAGAGGAATACATCTGATTGTTGCTTTGGTTTCATCCTTTATTTGCTCTTCTTCTTCTGCAGTTCCATCCCAGTGAGCGTAGATAAATCCTCCTTTTTCTTCCAAAACTTTTTTAAATTCTTCATAAGAATCTACTTTTGTAAAGTTGTCTTTTCTAAAATCTAATGCTTTAGTATATAAATCCTTTTGAATCGTTTTCAATAACTCTTCGATGTAGGAATCTAAACCTTCCAAAGGGCGGGTTTCTTTCGTAAGGTTATCTCTTCTTGCGATTTCCACAGATTTATTTTCTAAATCTCTTGGGCCCATTGCAATTCTCAACGGTACACCTTTCAACTCATATTCAGCGAATTTCCAGCCTGGTTTGTTTTGGGTATCATTATCAAATTTTACCGAAATTCCTTTCAGTTTTAATTTATTCTGAATGTCTAAAGCTACCTCACTGATTTGTTCTAATTGCTCTTCTCCTTTAAAAATAGGAACAATAACCACCTGAATAGGCGCCAAAGTCGGAGGAAGTACCAAACCAAGGTCATCAGAATGTGTCATAATCAAAGCTCCCATCAAACGGGTAGAAGTTCCCCAGGAAGTTGCCCAAGCGTACTCGATTTTTCCTTCCTTGTTGGTGAATTTTACATCAAATGCTTTTGCGAAATTCTGTCCAAGGAAGTGAGAAGTTCCTGCCTGAAGTGCTTTTCCGTCTTGCATTAAAGCTTCAATACAATACGTTTCGTCTGCACCTGCAAATCTTTCTGATGGAGTTTTTAAACCTTGTACAACCGGCATTGCCATAAAGTTTTCAGCAAAATCTGCATACACTTTATTCATTTTTTCAGATTCTTCAATAGCTTCATCTTTTGTTGCATGAGCGGTGTGACCTTCCTGCCATAAAAATTCGGAAGTTCTTAAGAAAAGACGCGTTCTCATTTCCCAACGAACAACATTAGCCCACTGATTAATAAGAATAGGTAAATCTCTGTATGATTGAATCCATCCTTTATAGGTGTTCCAGATAATCGCTTCGGAAGTGGGACGAACGATAAGCTCTTCCTCTAACTTAGCCTCAGGATCTACAATTAATTTTCCTGGATTGTCCGGATCGTTTTTTAGTCTGTAATGTGTTACTACAGCACATTCTTTAGCAAAACCTTCAGCGTTTTTTTCTTCTGCTTCAAACAAGCTTTTGGGCACAAAAAGCGGAAAGTATGCATTGACGTGACCCGTTTCTTTGAACTTTCTGTCCATTTCGTCACGCATTTTCTCCCAAATTGCATATCCGTATGGTTTAATTACCATAGAACCTCGTACGCCGGAGTTTTCAGCTAAATCTGCTTTTACAACCAATTCGTTATACCATTTGCTGTAATCTTCGCTTCTTGAAGTTAATTTTGCCATTAATTTTTTTTTAATATTTTAACTTTTCTAAAATTATGTAATCTAAAAATAAAAATCTATTTTTGATAGATTTTTGCTGCCAATAAATTGGTATATTTTTGGTACAAGATGCAAATATAATTTAATTTAAAAATTTATACATTATCATGAAAAGAAATATACATAAAAATTTACTAGGAATGCTGAAATCGAAAGGTATTTTGGCAATTTCAGGTGGGTTATTGTTAATGTCTTGTGGTGCACAGATGGGTGGATACAGTGAGACAGATGGGGTGTATTATGACCCAAACAGAGATACTTTACCAGAAGGTGTAATCATTAATGGTAATGAAGGAAACAGAGTTGGAGAATATTATGATTACTATCAGGATGATTCAAACTTAATACAAAATTCACAAATCAACGCCGCAGAGCAAGATAATCGTTATAACAGCTGGTCAAATAATGACTGGAACAGTAATGCAACTGATTCTGACTGGGGAAATTTTGCAGGAAGCCAAACCAATTACTATGATAATTCATGGGGTTGGGGAATGGGCTCACCTTGGGGGTGGGGCGGTTTTGGTTCTTACTGGGGATCTGGTTGGGGTATGGGAATGTCTTTTGGCTGGGGTTCACCTTGGGGTTGGAGCAACGGTTGGGGATGGGGAAATCCTTACTGGGGCATGGGTTGGAACAACTGGTATAATCCTTACTGGGGTGGTTACTACGGAAATCCTTATTGGGGATGGGGTGGATCTGGTTACTGGGGAGGATATAACCGAGTACCTTACGCAAGAAGTGGAGCTAATGGAAGAGTAGGAGCTTTCAGATCTAATAATGCATCTGCATACAGAAGAGCCGAAATAAATTCAGGATTCAGAAATAATAATGGATCTGGCTTTAGAAACGGATCGTCAAACAATAACGGATTCCGAAATGGATCAAGCAATGGTGGTTTCAGACAAGGAAATACTAATGGAGGTTTCAGAGGCGGGCAAGGCGGATTCCGTAATCCTAATATGAATAACAATGGAGTAAGACCTTCAAGACCAAATTATAATTACAATCAGCAGCAACAATCTCAGCCTAGAAGAAATGAGAGCTATACACCAAGAGATAATGGTGGTTTCAGGTCAGGCGGATTCAATTCAGGAAGCAGCGGTGGCGGTTTCAGAGGTGGTTCTTCTGGTGGCGGTGGAATGAGATCCGGCGGCGGAGGCGGCGGTTTCAGATCTGGTGGTAGATAATTTAAACTTAATAACTATTTAAAAAATAATGTTAAAAAAATCTCTAGTAATAATGGGTATGACTGCGGCATTTTATCTGCAGGCTCAGGATATTTCGGTTATAAGAAATTCAATTGATGTATATTCTAATACCCCAATGACAGGTTCATCTAAATTTAATGCGATGGCCGGTTCAAACGGAGCTTTAGGTGGAGATGCAACGGCGCTACTCAGTAACCCTGCAGGTTTGGGAGTTGCAATTGCAGGTGATGCTTCTATAACCTTGGCTGTGAGTGGAAATAAAAATACAAGTTCATTAACCGGCTCGTCTGTTAATTATAATATCAATAAAGTGAATATTGGGAATTTAGGCGGTGTGGCAACTTTCCAATTAATGTCAGAAAGTCCATGGAAATTTGTAACTCTTGGTGCTAATTTATCAACTCAGTCGATAGAAAACTATGTAGAGTCTCCAGGAAACGGAAATGTTTCTATTACAAAAAATCTTATAGATAATGGTGGCAATCCGGTGGTCGGAAACCTTTCTTATTTAGGTCACGCTTACAATAGATATGGAACTCAGACTAAATTTAATTTGGGAGTTGGTGCCAATTACAACAATGCTTTGTATGTTGGGGCAAGTGTTAATATGCATTATGTTGATCTGGAGCAGTATGACAGTGCTAAATTTGGTTTAAACTTAGACAATACAGCGTATTCTTTCGACAAACAATACACTCCTTATTCTGAAAAATCAAATGGTTTTTCTGCGAGTGTGGGTGTGATTGGAAAAATTACGAACCAGTTTAGATTGGGGGCTTCAATAGAATCGCCAACCTGGTGGTCTTTAGACAGAATTTATACTGATTATTATACAGGAACCGACGGTTATATTTATGCTGATAATTTTGTTGAAGACAGAAGATTCCAGTCTCCGATGAAAGCGACGCTAAGTGGAGCATTTGTTCCTTCTAAAAACTTTGCAATCAACGTTGATTATACTTTGGGATTAACTAAACCGAGATATAAAGTTCAGGGAGATGCAGAAAGCGAGTTAAATTCTTTCTTCAGCGATTCTTACAAAAACTTATCTGAAGTTAAAGTTGGTGCAGAATACAGAATTAAAGCTGTCAGATTGAGAGGAGGTTATTCTTATGCTTCAAGTCCGTTTGATGCAATGACGATCAATGCTTATTCAAACAGCGGTCAAACCGGAGATGTTAACTACAGTAATTTAATTTTAGGAGACAGAAATACGATTGGTGCAGGTATCGGCTATGATTTTGGTAAATTTTATGTCGATGCAGCTTATCAAAATATTACTTCAGAATACAAAAATCCTTTCCTGAGCGGAAACGAAAGCTTCGGAACCGGTTATTATTCAGGAGATTTTGATGTAGCGACTCCATCTTCAGTGGTTTCTGATGTTAAAAATGTGAGAAATAATTTCTTCTTAACAGTTGGATGGAAATTCTAAATTAATATCTTTAAAACATATACAAAAGGCTTCGGGAAATTTTCTCGAAGTCTTTTGTTTATGTTTAAATTGTAGTAGTTCAAAATCTATTCGCTTTTTATAAATGAAACGGCTTTGTACATCTTAAAAAAAAGTAAATTATTAAAAAAATCTTTGTGGACTTTGCGTTGAAATTGATTGTATTTCATTTAATGATGATGTCCCGCATGAGAATGATCGTGAAATAAATGCATTATCAAAGCCAGTGAAACTCCCAAAATAACCAACCCTATTTTCGACCAGTCGATATTATGATTTTTATTACTTTCAAAAATAATTACGGATGAGATATGAAGGAAAATTCCGCCCACGATTGCTAAGAAATAAGGTTGCCAATCCGGATTGAAATAATTTCCTAAAAGCATTCCGAAAGGTGAAGCCAAAGCAAATAATGCCACAATTAAAATCGATGGATAAGATACTTTTGAATTTGTTCTATTGAATAAAAATGCTCCCAAAATAAAAGAAATCGGAAGATTGTGAAATAAAATTCCCAGCAAATAGGGTGAAAACGGATTTGTTTCATTAGCCAAAGGAATTCCTTCAATAAAAGCGTGTATAAAAAGTCCGACCATCAAAGCCATCGGAAGAATATTGCTTTCTCCATGATGATGAAAATGTCCGTGCTCGAAACCTTTCGTCAAAGCTTCCAGAATCATCTGCAATAAAACCCCGCCAATCACGAAAATTCCTAGATTTCCAATCTCTGAAGTATAAACCTGCGGAAAAACTTCATTCAGGCAAATGGTAATTAAAAATCCGGCACTTAAAATCAATAAGTTTTTAGAAAATTTTTCTTTCTGACCAAAATATTTTCCAAGCAAAACTCCGGCAACAACGCTTAGTATAAGTAAAATAAAAATCATTATTTCTTTTTAAATAAATTGATACAACGCAGCGAAGTATCTTTATTAAAATCATTCAGTTGATAATCTCCCCAAATTTTAATTCTTTCAAAACCACTTTCTTCAGCATAATTTTGAATAGCATCCAACGTATGAAGTTTTACTTTTTCAAAATAGTGATGAGATTTCCCGTCGGCTTCAAACGTAATGTCTTTTACAATATGTCTGCCTTCGATTTTTTTTGAAATTTTAAAATCAATTTCTCCTCTTGTAATGGTAGTTTCAGGAACCAGTGTCTTCCTTACAAACTCTTCATTCAGATAATCCAAAACAAAATAGCCATCTTTTTTTAAAGCATCACAAACAGATTGGAAAACTTTTCTGTCATCATCTTCATTATCAAAATATCCGAAACTTGTAAAAAGGTTAAAAACGGCATCTACAGGCTCATAATCAATCGGATTTCTCATGTCATGAACATTAAAAATCAAAGTCTGATTTTCAAACTGTTTATTATGTTCAATACTTTGTCTGGAAAGATCCAAGCCAAGAACATCGTAGCCTAATTTATTAAGAAAAACCGAATGTCTTCCTTTTCCGCAAGCCAGATCAATGATTTTTGCCGATTGAGGAAGCTGTAACTCTGAAGTAAGTTTTGTAATAAAATTTTCAGCTTCTGTATAGTCTCTGTTGCTGTACAACAAATGATAATAAGGGGTATCAAACCAAGATTCAAACCATTCCATCCTGCAAAAATAGTGTTTTTGATTGATGGTACGTCGATCTTGATTGATGGTTTTTGTCACATCCGACGATTTCTATCAACTATAAACTGACAACCAACAACTAAAATGACTATTTTTGCAAAATGGATACAGAAAATCTTAAAATTCAGATAAAAACATTCTTCGGTTTAGAACCCATTCTTGCTGAGGAAGTTAAAAAGTTAGGAGGAAGAAATGTCGAGCTTAAAAACCGTGCAGTAAACTGTGAAGGTGATTTGGGATTTCTTTATAAAGTAAATTATTCGGCAAGAACGGCTTTGAAAGTTTTGGTTCCGATTGAGGAATTTAAAGCATATAATGAAAGTAAATATTACGATAAGCTTTTCAAATTTGAGTGGGATCAGTTTATGGATGTTGATCAGACTTTTGCGATTGATTCAACGGTGAATTCTGAAAGATTCAGTCATTCTCAGTTTATGACTTTCAAAATGAAAGATGCCATTGTAGATTATTTTCAGAATAAATACGGAAAAAGACCAAGTATAGAAACGAAATCTCCCGATATTAAATTTCACTTGCACATCGACAGAGAATTGGTGACAATTTCCTTAGATTCTTCAGGTGACGCACTGTTCAAAAGAGGTTATAGAAGAGAGCAGGGAGAAGCACCAATCAATGAAGTTTTGGCAAGCGGAATGCTGCAATTGGCAGGTTGGGACGGAAAAGGAAATTTTCTTGATCCAATGTGTGGTTCGGGAACGTTATTGATTGAAGCAGCGATGATTGCTTTAGATCTTCCGGCTCAGACTTTCAGAAGAAGATTTGGTTTCCAAAACTGGAACAATTACGATTCTGATTTATTTTCAAAAATAAAAGAAGTAAGACTAAATCGTGTGAAAGAATTTACAGGTAAAATTGTAGGTTACGACATTGATGGAAGAATGCTGAATGCAGCAGCAGCAAATATAGAATCTGCAGAAATGGAAGATATCATTGAAGTAAGAAGAGAAAATTTCTTCGATACCAAGAAAGATTTATTCCCATTGCTAATGGTTTTTAATCCGCCTTATGACGAGAGAATTTCTATCAATGATGATGATTTTTACAAAAAAATAGGTGATACTTTTAAAACAAGTTACCCGAATACTTTAGCCTGGTTAATTTCTTCGGATCTGGAAGCGGTAAAGAAAATCGGACTTCGGCCTTCAAGAAAAATAAAACTTTTCAACGGAAAACTGGAGACAAGATTTTTGCAGTATGAAATGTATGAAGGAACGAAAAAGGTGCATAAATTAGAGAATAAAGAAGAATAAATATGCCTTTTGATTTTTTTGACGGTTTAAATTTATTGGTAGATTTTCTACGTTTGGACTTTTCTAAAAATTCGTCGAAAAATTCCGATAAAAATAGATATTTCAAAAAATCAAAATATAAAACAGAATTATGGAGTGGAAGCTTTCTTGTGATAGCTTCCACTCTTTATTTCTTGGTTTTCAAGAATCCTTTGCCCGAAGAAAATTATATACAGACTTTAGTTATTTGTAGTTTCATCGGTATTGTTATTTCTTTTGTGGGATTTTTTATACTTTATCATCTCAGACTTTTTTATTTTAAAAGTCTTTTTAAATTTTTGTTCTTCGGTAGTTCGGTAATTTTGCTGGCGATTTCTTTTGTACTTTTTGTCTATTACAAATCGGGAATTTTCTTTTAGAAAAGAATCTGTTTACTGTGATTAATTTTTTGCCAACAATTAAATTTCTTCTTTTTTCTGCCAAGGAAATTTACCTTCAACTTCAACCTGAATAGAGATACTCAGAAAAGTACGGATAAGCACAATTAATCCTAAAGCTAAAAGCCGATCAATCGTAGGTTCAGTCACCACCGTTGCGATAATATCTCCTGCGACAAGAATTTCGAGACCTAACAGAATTGCTTTTCCCAGTTCCTGCTTCAGTATTTTATAAGATCTGAGATTAGAAAATATATATTTTACCAAAGCAATTACCGCTCCGGCGAAGATGGTAAGAACTCCGATTACTTCAATGATTCTTGCAACATAATCTATATAAATTTTAATGTTTTCCATGATCGTTATAAACTTTTATGAGAAATTAGATAAGCAATTTAGTTAATTTAATGAATGAAAATTATATTCAAATTAATTTTCAAGGTTTTAAAATACTAAAATTCATCCTTTTTTATGAATTAAATTAAGAATGCTCATGAAAATATAAAAATCAAATATATTTTTGAATTATAAAATGTTGCAGGAATATATTTAAGGTTCTGAAGATTTAAAAAAATAATTATCTGTAATGAATCGAATTTGTTTAAACTGTTTGCGCATTCTTTTCTGAATAAGTAATTTTGAAAAAATTTCCATTTGAACCCAACAATTTCTATTGTCGTTGCTATATTTAACCGAAGAGACGAACTTTTCGAACTTCTAAATTCACTCAACTTCCAAACCGATAAAGATTTCGAAGTAATTATTGTTGATGATGGTTCTCTGATTGATTTAAAACCTACAATCCATAATTTTGAAGAAATTTTAAACATAAAATATTTCAAAAAAACCAATTCAGGTCCTGGTTTATCAAGAAATTACGGCGCAAAAAGAGCAACAAATGACTGGTTGGTTTTTGTAGACAGCGATGTGATCGTTGAGAACGATTATATCGAAAATATTAAAAAAAGTATTCTTACAATTCCTTGTGATGCTTTTGGCGGAGCCGATAAAGCGCACAGAGGCTTTAATCTGATGCAGAAAGCAATTTCGTATTCTATGACTTCCGTTTTTACAACGGGCGGAATCAGAGGAAACAAAAATGCGGTTTCAAAATTTCAGCCGAGAAGTTTTAATATGGGCGTGAAAAAAGAAGTTTTTGAGAAAGTGGGAGGTTTTTCGGAAATGAGAATAGGCGAAGATCCGGATCTGTCGATGACACTTTGGGAAAATGGTTTTACAACAGCTTTTTTTGATACGATTGCGGTTTATCACAAAAGAAGGGTAGATTTTGGTAAATTCTCAAAACAGGTCTATCAATTCGGTTGTGCAAGGCCCATACTCAATCAAAGACATCCTGATTATGTTAAAATTTCTTTTGCATTCCCGACTTTATTTCTGTTGGGTTATGTTTTAGGATTTATCGAATATTTTATCTTAGGAAAAGGCTTTGTGCTTTCACTTTTCGGATTGTATACTTTTATTGTTTTAATTCATGCTTTAATTGTTACTAAAAATATTGCAATCGCCGGAATGGCGGTTATTTCAACTTACATTCAAATGTTTTCTTACGGGTATGGATTTTTAAAATCCTGGATTTTACTTAATGTTTTAAAAATGAAACCGGAGAATGCTTTTCCGAAACATTTTCATAAGATTTGATTGCGGTAAATATTGCTCGGTAGGAGAAAAGCCTTTGTAGACAATGATTCCTCAATATATTGAACTCCATAGGAGCGAAGTTTTTCAAACTAAATAATTTTACATTTTGTAAGTTTGTGAAGAGCTCTAAAATATTACGTAAAAATATCTTTTGTGACTTTTACGATTAAAATAAAACAATAAAAGCTGTCGAAATCAACAGCTTTTATAACAATAATTAGAATATGGATGAAATGGTTTCATGGTTTAGAACGCCTGTTTTGAGCATACATTCTTTCATCTTTTCGTAGGTTCGTTCGATGTCGTGATCAAGACCGATTGAGAATCTTATAAGTCCGTCTGAAATTCCCATTGCTTCACGTTCTTCTTCAGGGATTTCTGATGAGGTAGAACTTCCGGAGCATGAGAATAATGTTTTGTAAAAGCCTAAACTTACCGCTAAATAACCCAGATTTTCCTGCTGCATCATTTCCATCAGTTCATTAGCTTTATCGGTTGTTCCTGCGTCTAAAGTAAGCAATCCGCCAAATCCGTATTCCTCATGCATCATGCTTTTCATCAAATCATGATTTTTGTGAGATTTTAAACCCGGATAAGAAATTTTTAAACCGTCTTTTTCAAATCTTTTGGCGAGATATAAAGCATTGTGGCTGTGCTGTTTCATTCTGATGTGAAGCGTTCTTAAGTTTTTAAGGATACTTGCCGAACGGAAACTGTCCATTGTAGGACCCAAAAGCATACAGGCTCCATTATTGACGTTTTTGGTATCGTTAATAAATTCCTGAGTTCCGCAATAAACTCCGCCTACTGTATCGCTGCTTCCATTGATAAACTTAGTTAAACTTTGAATCACAATGTCTGCTCCCAAAAGAGTCGGTGATATAGAAAGCGGCGAAAAAGTATTGTCAACAATCAGTTTTAAATTATGTCTTTTACAGATTTCTGAAAGTTTTCTAAGGTCTGCAACTTCCAGAAGCGGATTGCTTACGCTTTCACAATAGATAATTTTTGTGTTTTCAGTAATTGCATTTTCAATAGACTCAAAATTATTGATGTCTACAAATGAAGTTTCAATTTGAAATGGAGGAAGAAAATTTTTCAGGAAAGCATACGTTCCGCCGTAAATTGTTCTGCTTGAAATAATATGGTCACCAGATTTACAAACCTGCATTAAAACAGACGTAATTGCGCCCATTCCGGAAGCGGTGACGTTTGCAGCTTCGGTGTTTTCCATTTTTGCCAAAGCTTCGGAAAGATAAAGATTCATTGGCGACGAATGTCTTGAGTACAGATAACAACCTTCTGCATTGCCTTCAAAGGTATCAAACATCGTTTTTGCTGAAAGAAAAGTATAGGTGGAACTATCAGAAATTGAAGGATTTACTCCTCCGAATTCTCCGAAATATTGAAGATCCTGTATCTCATTTGCCGCGTTGAATTGATCCATATTTTTTTCTTTTAAAAATGAATCTTTCTGATATTTATTACAAATAAAATTTAATTATTTAGAAAATAAAACTGTATAAATTAATTTTAATAGAATAAAAGTTGGTTATATTTGTTTTAAACTAAATTTTTCTAAAATATTATCTATGCAATTCGATGAAACCGATAAAAAACTCCTGCAATATCTACAGGAAGATTGCAAGCAAACCACCAAGGAACTGTCTTATAAGCTTGGACTTTCCGTAACAGCAGTTTATGAACGCATAAAAAAACTTGAAAACTCAGGGGTAATTTCAAAATATGTTGCGTTGATCGACAAAACAAAGATTGACAAAAAGTTCCTTATTTTATGCCATGTGAAACTCATTCAGCATAAAAAAGAATATCTGGTGCAGTTTGAAAAAGAAGTTTTAAACTTAAAAGAAGTCACAGAATGTTTCCATGTAAGCGGAGATTACGATTATATTCTAAAAATCTGCCTGAAAGATATGGATGATTACAGGAACTTTATGGTCACCAAATTAACGACTTTGCAGCATATTGCGAGTACGCATAGTTCTTTCACTATTTCTGAAGTAAAAAATACGACTGAGATAATTTTTTAATTTCCAGAGGCTTTAAATGTATTTTATTATTAGCTGTAATCGTCAAAATTATACTAGAACACCATTTTTGGACATGATCGGGTCTGGTAATTCTGTTTCTTGTGCCATTTGAAGAAGATCAATTTCAATGGTTCGGCAAATGGAAAGCATCGGAATATCAAACATTAATCCTTCAAAAGGGTTTTCAGAATAATCTCCTACCAATTCCATGATAATATAAATCCAGCCAATTGTAATACAAAACGGAATTGAGGCCCAAATTCCCCAATCACCCAGTTTTGCAAATTCACTCACCAAACCCAGCGGAAGCAACATAATAAAAATGATATTAAATACAAAAGCCGTGCTTGCAAACTGTCTTGGCAATGGGAATTTCTTAATTCTTTCTGCTTGTCCCTGTAAAGTATAAAATTCATTCAGGCAATCCTGCAGCTGAATTTGATTAAAATCTGAAATTGCATTCATATTTTTCAATTCATTCACATCCTTTGATTGTTGAGCAATAAGATAAGTAGCAAAATTTTTGTAGTGAGACTGTAATTCTACTTCTTCTTCAGATAAATATTTATTAAGAAAAATAGGAGCTCTTCCGTAATCCGGAAATCCCGCTTTAATTAATCTATTACGTTTATGATCAATATTTTTCTTGTGTTCTTCTTCTACTTTAATATGTTCCCACTCTGTCGGAATTAAAAGCTGCTCCCGAAATTGGTACAACCATGCGATATGACGGAAAACGATTTTTTTTCTTCGGTCTTCTAAATCAAATTTTCCTAAATTTTCGTTTGAAGTATCAAAAGAGTAAACCATTGAGCCAAGCATTCTGCTGGAATTTACGATTCCGCCCCAGATTTTTCTTGCTTCCCATAATCTGTCGTAGGCCTGATTATTTTTAAAACCAACCAAAAAAGCTTCTGCAGTACCGATTAATGCGACCGGAACCCAGGGAATAATCATCCAATCCCAATGAAAAACATGAAAGAGAACTGCAATAAGAGTACACCAGCAAGAAATGATAATTAAATGAAATCCGGATAAATTTAGAACTTTTTTGTAATTGACGTATTTTGTCGTGATCATTTTAGAAATAAAATTTGTAGAACCAAGTTAGCAAAAAGTGTACAAAAAAACCTCTAAAAGTATTTAGAGGCTTAATTTATTTTTTGTCTGAATTAATATTTCAGCATTTCTTCAATTTTTGAAGCCAATTTTTCTGCATTGGGAAGCATTTCTTTTTCCAAAACCAAATTGATTGGAACTGCAGGAGTATCCAAAGATCCCATCGTTTCTACCGGAGCATCAAGATATTTAAAGCAGTTTTTAGAAATTCTGTGTGCGAATGCTTCAGCAAATGAATTATTCAACTGTTCCTCCGTTAAAACTATACATTTTCCATGTGCTTTTACTCTTTCAAAAACCAGTTCTTCATCCAGAGGAATAATGGTTCTCAAGTCGATAACTTCAACTCTTCCGTTAAAGTTTTTTACCGCTTCTTTTGCCCAGTAAACACCCATTCCGTAGGTTACAACCAATAAAGTTCTGCCTTTGTCGGTTTCGTTTTTATCAGCTTCAATGATTACTTTTCCTTTTCCGAAAGGTAAAATATAATCTTCTGCAGGTTCGATGGTTTTTGCATCTTCTGTTCCCGGAACTTTGCTCCAGTAAAGTCCTTTGTGTTCCAGCATCACTACAGGGTTCGGATCATAATAAGCTGCTTTTAGCAAACCTTTAAAATCTGCAGCATTACTTGGATAAGCAATTTTAATTCCTTTAATATTTGCTAAAATACTTTCAACACTTCCACTGTGATATGGTCCACCACCGCCGTAAGCTCCAATCGGAACACGGATAATATTACTCACAGGAAATTTTCCCTGACTTAAATAATTCGATTTCGAAATTTCCGTAATCAACTGATTGATTCCCGGATAAATATAATCTGCAAACTGAACTTCAACGATTGGTTTTAAACCAACTGCGCTCATCCCCGTCGTAGAACCGATAATATAGGCTTCCTGAATGGCTGTGTTGAACACTCTTTTGCTACCGAATTTTTTTCCTAAAGTCACCGTTTCACGAAAAACGCCACCAATTCTTTCTCCAACGTCCTGTCCGTACAACAAAGCTTCAGGATGTTTCCACATGATCTCCTGAACAGCGTGGATTGCGGCATCTACCATTACGATTTTTTCGCCACCTTCCGGTTCGCGGGTTCCAACTTCTTCCGTAATCGGAGTAGGTGCGAAAATGTGTTGCATCACAGTTTCAGGCTTCGGATCTTCGGCTTTTTGAGCTCTTTCGAACGCTTCTTCAGTTTCTAATCTTGCCTTTTTTGTGATTTGTTTTAATAATTCTTCATCCACTCCAGATTCAAGCAAATAATTTCTGAGAATATTTCCCGGATCTTTTGCTCTGTGTTTGGTTAAATCTTCTTCGTCTCTGTAAAATTCTCTTCTTACTCCTGAAGTGTGATGACCTATTAATACTGTTTTTGCGCAGACAACTAAAGGTTTTCTTTCAGTTCGAACAAAATCAACAGCTTTTTTCATCGCTTCAAAGCTTTCTACGAAATCAGTTCCGTCAACTCTCATTCTGCCTAAGCCTTCAAAACCCGCTACAAAATCGTAAGCATCTACAGTTCTAGCTTCCTCTTTGGTTACAGAAATTCCCCACTCGTTATCCTGAACAAGGAAAATAATCGGAAGTTGATGCAATGCAGAAAACTGAAGTGCTTCACTCACTTCACCTTCCGTTACTGAATTATCTCCAAGGCTACAAATCACAACCGGATTGTTTTCAAACTGCTGTAACTTAAAATCTTCAATATATTTAATTCCCTGAGCAACGCCTGCAGTCGGAATCGTCTGCATTCCTGTAGCTGAACTCTGATGAATAATTTTCGGTTTGTCTTCATCTCTGCTCGAAGGGTGAGAATAATACGATCTTCCTCCAGAAAATGGATCATCAGCTTTTGCCAACAGCTGCAACATCAATTGGTAAGGCTCAAAACCAATTCCCAAAAGAATACTTTCGTCTCTGTAATAAGGCGAAACCCAGTCTTCTTTTTTCAACTGATAAGCCGTTGCCAACTGTATTGCTTCGTGACCTCTTGATGTGCTATGAACATATTTACAAACATTTCTGTTTTCTTCGTAAATATCTGCCATCGCTTTGGCAAGCATCATGTGGTTGTAAGCTTTAAGTAAAATGTCCTGAGAAACTTTTTCGTGAAGTGTATTTTCCATAGAAAGCAAATATACATAAAAAAACAAAACACTAACAAGCGTTAGTGTTTTGCGTAATAGTATGGATTAAAGTACTTATTCTTTAATAACTTTTTTAGAAATAATGTCTTTACCTGTGTTTATTTCAATCATATAAACACCGTTTGTATAAGAAGAAAGATCTACAGAAGCTTCACTACCGTTGATTGTTCCGCTTTGAAGTTTTTTACCTGAAAAATCATATACGTTGTAAGTTGATTTTTGCGGAGCTTTTAAAACTTTTACGATATCTTTGGTAATCGTTGGAGCTACAATAATCCCATCAGTAGCTATAACATCTTTTGTACCTAATACAACTTGATTATAGCCGGTAACCATTATTGAATAGTTTTGTGGAGCAGCAGTTCCTGCATCATTTACTAAAGTACCCTTATTGGTAATTTCAATACGATAATTTCTGTTTGCAACAGGAGCGTCAATCACAACTTGTTCAACGTTATCAACTGTATTATCTGCTTTTGTAGCTGGAGTCATTGGACTGTTGGCGTCTAATTTCCAAGGATAATAAACAGTATTAGTTGTTGTATCAATAATTCTTAAATCAATATCATTAATTAATTTTGATGATCTGTTATTAAATACATCTGATACAAATTGATAGTTTGGAGTATATTTTGGGTCTAACCAACTGATTGTAACTTTTAAAGGTTCAGTACCTGAAGCTCTCACTGTTTTAGAATTTGTTGTTCCGCTAGTTAATGTTTCATCAGTAAAAACTACTGATCCATTAGATTTCCCAACTAATAGTTCTGCTCCTTTCTTAGCATTTATGAATCCCCAACCAAACCACGGATCTGGACCAACATTACCTGCCTCGGATGCGGAGTGAATAGTAAGAACTTTCGCAGAAGAAGCATTAAGCAAAGCATTATTGAAAAGTTGTTTGTTAATTTGAGTCCAAAGACCAATAATTCCTGTAACAACTGGTGCAGAAAATGATGTTCCGCTACCTCCTGCCCAAGTTGTGCTTCCTGCAGCAGAAGTAGCAGCATAATAAACGTCTGTTCCAACAGTTGAAATATCAGGCTTAATACCACCATCATCTCTGGGTCCTGCACTGCTATAACTAGAATGTACAACGTCCGTAGAAGTTACATAACGGTTGTTATTTGTTGCAATAATATCCGTAGCACCTACTACAATAATGTTTTTTGCAAGTGATCCTGTACCAATACAATCATAACCTAAAGAGCAATTGTTCGGAGGCAATGTATCTGTTGCGTTAAAAGCAACAGCTCCAGATGACGAATTATAGTATGTAGGTGCAGTTGAACCTGTACCTGTAGGTCCCATATTAAAATAATTTCCGGAAGATTTTACAATAATATATGATGGATTGTTGTAAGCTATTATATCGTAATTATAATCATTTGTATTATAAGTACCCTGATAATCATAAAATGTATTTCCCGACTTGAACCCATTATATGTGAAAGAAGCATAGCCAGTAGAATTATAAGCTTCTGTCCATCCTGAGTTTACCCCATAAGAGTGATTAGAGATGTTAGGCTGTGCGATCAGAATTTTTTGAAAGACTGAACTTGTTGTGGTATTGCCGGGTAAAGTCGTTGTGCTGAACATGTAACTGTCCATCGTAGAATTTATCGCAACTCCTTTTGCGTTGCCTACCAATACTTGATTCGGAGCTGTTCCTGAGTAAAGAGGAGTATCTTTACCTCCAATAAAACTTCCAACGCCTGTAGAATGATCAGAATAACTTTGAGTTGAAGCCTCTTTATTGGTAATCCTTCCGGTAGCGTTGTTAAAGGCAGCATGTGATTCATAAATTCTACCACCATCAAAAACAGTATATTTTATGTTTTCACCGTTAAAAGCACCAGTCAACCCGCTAATATTACCGGCAGTATTTAAAAAATCTGAATTTGCATTTAGCAATTGCTTTGTATCCTCTTCCTGTAAAAAATAAGGAACATCGAGATTAAAGCCAGCTAATCTGCTTCTTAAAGATTCAACTTCTTTTTGTTTTGCTGCATCAAGATTTGATCCGTACACTTTTGCAACATAGGAATCAAATTTTGTATTATTCTCTTTATTTTGTTTTGCAAATTCTCTCATCAAAGTATCATTGTTGCTTTGGGCATTTATCAGAGAAATCGCCAATGTACCTATTAAAAGTAAATGTTTTTTCATGATAGAATATAAAAATTATTACACGATTTAATTAGCAAATATATGAATTAATACTTTTCTATGATATAATAATAAGAAAATAACAAAAAAAAGTACACAATTTATGCTGAAGTATTTATATTTGATGATAATTAATGAAAGGTTGAGAAAAAATGCTTGCTTAATGTGGTCGGAAAATTTTATTATTTATTAAAAATTGAACTAACTTTACATTCTTTTTTAATCTAAAAACTCGAAAAAAAGTTACATGTATTTAGTTTTTGACACAGAAACCACGGGTTTACCAAAGAATTTCAACGCACCGCTTTCAGACTCAGATAACTGGCCGAGAATGGTTCAGATTGCGTGGCAATTGCACGATGATGACGGAACTTTATTAGAAAATCAGGATTATATTATAAAACCTGAAGGGTACGATATCCCCTTTAATGCGGCAAGAATTCACGGGATTACCACTAAAATTGCCAATGAAGAAGGTCGTGATTTAGAAGAGATTTTAAATGAATTTACAAAAGTTTTAGAAAAAGTAAGAGTTGTTTCCGGACATAATGTAGAGTTTGATTACAACATCGTCGGAGCCGAATTTTACAGAAAAAATATACAGGATAATCTTCAGGCAAAACCAAAAGCCGATACTATGATTCTGGGAACAGATTATTGTCAACTCGGTGGTGGAAGAGGAGGAAAATACAAATCTCCGAAACTTGAAGAATTATACGAAAAACTGTACGGACATAAATTTGATGAAGCCCACAACGCAGCTGCCGATGTAAATGCAACGGCTCAGGTTTTCTTCGAAATGATGCGTATCGGAATTATTCCTGCTGAGGTTTTGAAAACTTCGGAAGATCAGCTGGCGTATTTCAAAACGCTTCATCCAAATCCCGTAAAGCCTTTTAATATTATTATCAGAAGGCAGGTTGCAGATTTCAACAACAAGAAAAAACAATCTGATGTCGGGAGTATTGACGATATCGATTTAGGAAAATATTTTAATTTCGATAATAAAAGTGTTTTCTCAACCTTAACGGCGACTTCCAGCATTAATGATTTAATTAAAAAAGCGACAGACGAAAATTTCCCAGCCGTTGGAATGGTGGATTTAGGGAATATGATGGGTGCTTTCAAATTTGTTTCTGCAGTTGAAGGCGCGAATGGTGACCGAGCTAAAAAACATAAAGACTATTTAACTAAAAAACAGGAAGCCGAAGAAAACGGGACGGAATTCAATGAAGAAGAACCTGTTTCTGAACCTTTGATTCCTGTGGTAGGTTGCGAATTTTATATTTCAGATAGATACGAGCAAAAACAGTTTACCAAAGATGATCCTGACCGAAGAACGCAGGTTGTTTTGTTGGCGAAAGATTTTAATGGCTATAAAAATTTAGCAAAGCTTTCAAGTATAGGTTTTCTTAAAGGGTTCTACTTTGGAGTTCCGAGAATCAGTCGTGAAGTGATTGCAGAATATAAAGAAGGGATTATCGCTTTAACATCGGGGATTCACGGAGATATTCCGGATGCGATTCTTAATACCGGTGAGCAAAAAGGTGAGGAGCTTTTTAAATGGTGGAAAGATACTTTTGAAGACGATTTTTATGTTCAGATTCAAAATCATAAACTGCCTGAAGAAGAGCATCTGAATGATGTGTTATTGCATTTTGCAGATAAATATAATGTCAAGCTTTTAGCACAAAATCAAACTTTTTACACCAGTAAAGATGATTCTAATATTCAGGATATTGTAAGCTGTATTAAAGATGGTGAAAAACTGACAACGCCTGTCGGAAAAGGCTTTGGAAAGAGAAGAGGCTTGGCAACAGGAGAATATTATATCAAAAATTCTCACGAAATTAAAGAGGCTTTTCTGAATTATCCTGATGCATTCGATGCATATGAAGAATTTACGGCAAAATTTAAATCTTATACTTTAAAAAGAGACGTTTTACTTCCAAAATTTGATATTCCTGAAGAATTTATTCATGCTGAAGATGAAATCGATGGCGGTAAACGTGGTGAAATGGCTTATTTAACACATCTGACTTATGAAGGTGCGAGAAAAAGATACGAAGCAACCGGAATTACTCCTGAAATCAAAGAACGTCTTGATTTTGAACTCGAAGTTGTAGCGAATACAGGTTATCCCGGTTACTTTTTAATTGTACAGGATTTTTGTAACGAAGCCCGTAAAATGGGCGTTTGGGTCGGTCCAGGACGTGGTTCTGCAGCAGGTTCTGCTGTTGCTTATTGTACAGGAATTACTAATGTAGATCCAATTAAATACGATTTACTGTTTGAGAGATTCTTAAATCCGGAAAGGGTTTCGATGCCCGATATTGATATCGACTTTGATGATGAAGGCCGTGATAAAATTATAAAATGGGTAGTAGAAAAATATGGTAAAAATCAGGTTGCGCAGATTATTACCTACTCGGTTTTAGGCGGGAAATCAGCGATAAAAGATGCCGGAAGGGTTTTAGATTTACCGATTCCTGATACGATTAATATTACAAAACTGATTCCTCCAAGTCCGGGGATGAATATTGCAAAAGCTTTATCGAAATACGATAAGCTCAAACCTGAAGAACAAATGCTTGTCGATGAGATGAAGTATGTTCTGAATACACCCGATGATGCCCGTCACGACGTTTTGTCGAGTGCGAAAAAGATGGAAGGTTGTATCAGAAATACGGGAATTCACGCTTGTGGGGTGATTATTACGCCAGAAGATGTAAGTAATATTATTCCGGTGACAATTGCGGCCAAAGATGCTGATATTTTAGTATCGCAATTTGATAACTCGGTGGCGGAAAGTGCGGGTCTTCTGAAAATGGATTTCCTGGGTCTTCGAACTTTAACGATTATCAAAGACGCTTTAAAACTGGTAAAACAAAGACACGGAATTGATATTGACCCAGATGTGATTCCTTTGGATGATGTCAAAACGTATCAGTTATTTAAAGAAGGAAGAACGGTGGGGATTTTCCAGTATGAAAGTCCGGGTATGCAAAAATATATGCGTGAACTGAAGCCGACAGTTTTTGCTGATTTGATTGCGATGAATGCGCTTTACAGACCGGGTCCGATTAAATATATTCCAAACTTTATCAATAGAAAACACGGAATTGAAGAAATTGTTTACGATTTAGATGAAACCGAAGAATATTTAAAAGAAACCTACGGAATTACCGTTTATCAGGAGCAGGTAATGCTTCTGTCTCAGAAATTAGCCAATTTTACCAAAGGTGAGGCCGATACGCTCAGAAAAGCGATGGGTAAAAAACAGATTGAGGTTCTGAATAAAATGTATCCGAAATTTATTGAAGGCGGAAGAAAAAATAATCTCAATGAGGAAAGATTAGAGAAAATCTGGAATGACTGGAAAGCCTTTGCTGAATACGCATTTAATAAATCTCACTCGACCTGTTATGCATTAATTGCTTATCAAACCGCATACTTAAAAGCCAATTATCCTGCAGAATATATGGCGAGTGTGATGAGTAATAATATTAACAACACTGAATCGATCACCATGTTTATGGAAGATTGTAAAAATATGGGTGTTGATGTTTTGGGTCCTGATGTAAATGAATCTCAATATAAATTCTCGGTAAATGAAAAAGGGCAAATCCGTTTTGGATTGGGCGCTATTAAAGGAATTGGTGAAGGTCCGAGTGAAGCAATTACGAAAGAAAGAGCCAACGGAAGATTTAAAAATATTTATGATTTTTTCGAAAGAATTTTGCCTTCGCAAATGAACAAAAGGGTGGCAGAAAGTTTGGTTTTAGCTGGTGGTTTTGATGAGCTGGATTCTTATCATAGAGGTCAGTATTTTGATATTGACATGGCGGGAAGAACAAATCTGGAAAGATTGATTCGTTACGGACAAAGCTTTCAGGAAAGTAAAAACGAAATGGAACATTCTCTATTTGCAGATTTTGCGGAGGAAGTTCAGATTGAGCAACCAAAACTGGCATCTTGTCCGGAATGGCCGAATATGCATAAATTAAATAAAGAAAAAGAAACGATTGGATTTTATCTTTCGGCGCATCCGCTAGATGAATTTAAGTTTCAGTATCAATTTATGCAGGGAAGTTTGTCTAAAAAAGCAGTTTTAGAAAAAGATGAAGAAGCGAAAATAGTTACCGATGAAGTACCGATTCTGGAAAAAGATTCTGTGGATGAGGTGGCAGATTTAATTGAAATTGTTTCCGATGATATTGTAGCAGGCGAAGAAGAGGAGGTAATTGAAGAAGTAATTAAAAAAGCTGAGCCAAAAGGTGTTTTTGGATTTTTAAATCTTGATGAGGTTGATGCTTATAAAGAACAGGCTTTTGCAAATAAGCAGGAAGAATTATTCGAGGAAAAGAAAAAAGACTGGAAAACTTTACAGAAAGAAAGAGAAAACGGCGGTGGCGGAAAAGAATATACTGTTGCCGGTTTAATAACAGAATATGTTGTAAAAGATGGTTTCAGAAGTGGTGAAAAAGTAGCTTTCTTGACTTTGGAAGATTATTCAGGTTCATACTCCTTCAGATTAGGTGATCGTGATTATATGAAATTGAAAGACAGGCTTGAAGTGCAGCGTTTTGTGATTTTAAAAATAAAATTTGCTCAGGTAAAAGATGGTCGTGTTTTTGTGAATGTTGTAGATGTTATTGAACTTCAGGAAGCATTTGAGAAATTTGCAAAAAGCATTTCATTAATAATGGATGTGATGGATTTTCGACCGGAGGATTTAAGTTTTTTCAGGAATGTTTTGGAGCAAAATCAAGGAAATCAGAAATTCAAATTTTATATCAAAAATATTGATGATGATACTCATATTGAAGTTCAGTCGATGAAGCATTCAGTTAATTTGAATGGAGATTTAATAAAAAATATACAGATTCTTAATAAATATGAATTTTATTTGAATTAATTTTAATAAAAACATTAAAATATAAAATCGCAATTCATCTATGGGTTGCGATTTTTTTTATTTAATTTATTGTTAAATAGATAAATTTAATTTGTTATAATGTTTTGATAATGTGGTGTTTATATTTATTGGTTTAAAAAATAATTAAATGATTGTTTAGTGAATTTTTATTAATTCAGCGTCATTTTTAGCATGTTTTCAAAAAATTAACAATTTTTTTGAATTTGAATATTAATATTTATTAATTTAGCCCTCTAATTTTAATTTAACTGAGTATGAAAAAAACTTATCTTTGGCTCTCGTTGGTCGGCGGTTTTGCTACAATGTCAGCACAAACCACGTACTATTCAAAAGCCTCTGCCACAGATTTTACAGCTGTGAGTAGTTGGGGTACCGCTACCGATGGTACAGGTGCATCTCCAACAAGCATTAGTAATGCAGACAATTTTGTTATACAAAATGCTTCTGCAATGACGCTCCCTAATAGCGCCTCTGTAAGACAACTTACTATTAATTCCGGAAGTTTAACTGTAGCTGCAAATACCCTTACGGTGAGTAAAGCGGGAGCATTTGATTCAACTTTGAGCGCTGTTGGTGGGACTTTGACAGTTTCAGGAGGAAATGTTGTCGTAAATGGTAACTTTAATCTAGGAGCAGGAGGTAAACTAAACCAAAGCGGAGGAACAATTTCAGTAGATGGAAACAATGCTGGTTCTGCAACAGGTAGTGTGGCTTCTGGTACATACATTGTAAATTTTGCTCCAACTGCTAATACAGATATTAATCTTACAGGCGGGAACTTTGTTATTGTTGATCCGCATTATACAACTACTTATACTTTTCAAGTAACTGCACCTACAGCCGGTGCAATTGCTGCCACAGGAACCCATACATTTAAATTTGGTGATGGTGTTTCTGCGGATAATGGAAGTACTAATGGTTTTAATTTTTACAGTTGGGCCGGAACAGGTATTTTTAAGTTTAGGAATGTTATTTTAGATACAGTTACTGGAGGATCGAATAGATTTTTTTACGTTAGTAGTACATTTTTTAATACTGTAATAACTGGAGATTTAACTATTAACGCCGGTGCTGAATTTAGAAATTCGGGATCAAGTACTACAACTGGAGCTAGTTATTTTGCAGGAAATATTATAAATAACGGAACCTTTACAAGTTCAGGAGCAGTATATTTGGCGGATGCCACATCAGCTACATCTACTAGTTTAACTGTTTCTGCATCAACGAATTCTCAAACTATTTCAGGAAGTGGTGTTTTTAGAAATGCAACAACTTCACCTACAGCTAACTTCGCGAGTCTAACAGTTAATAACACTAGTGCTGGAGGAGTGAATTTTTCTAATGCTAATTCATTATTAAGTGGAAGTAATACGGGTACAGCATCTGGAACTTTAACATTCACTAACGGGGTTGTAAATACGGGTTCTAACGCTTTTGTATTAGGTGTAAGTGGAACTACATTAGGATCACTTAGCTATACGGCAGGTGGTTTTGGGACAGGTTCTACATTTAGCAGATGGTTTGGAACAACAGGATCAGGAACTACAATAGCTGCATCAACTGTGCCAACAGCAGGAGCAGGTACTTATCCTTTTGTAATGGGAAATCCAGTAAGTGGACTTGCTGCTGATCATTTCCACAGAGCTACAGCAGCTTTAACTACTGCGGGTCAAATGGCTGTTAAATTTAACGGAGCAACAGGAACATCCGCTATTACTCCAATCAGTGAGGGGTCTTTAAATTATGACAGGCAGACAAATGCCAATTGGGTAGTTACTACTTTGGCAGGATATGCTTCTTCTGCTACACATAATTTTGCTATTCAGGGACAGGGTACTTATACGGCAGCATCTCCTAACGTTGTTGTTTTAAATAATGGTGCTTTGGTTGGTACAGCGCAAGCTGGTAGCAGTTTGCCAATGGGGCAAAGGATAAGCATTCCCGCGACCAATGTTGCAGCTACTTATACTTTAGGAGCTATTGCGGCAGAATTTCCGATAGAGTCTGCGCAATCAGGTCCTTGGGCAAGTACAAGCACATGGGTAGGAGGTGTAGTGCCAAATTGTGCAAATGCAGCAATTTTATCAGGTCATACTGTAACTGTAAGTTCTTCAACTACAGCAACACCAAGTAATATTATTATTAATACCGGAGGTGCTTTATCTTTAACTGGAGGGTCTGCTACAGTAGGTTGTGTTAATAAAAATAATTATGTAAACAACAATGGTACTTTATCAGTATCAGGAGGAAGCTTAGTTGTAAATGGAAACATTAATAGTGCTTCAGGTTCTACCTTCGCTCAAACGGGTGGAAATATAAATGTGGATGGAAATGATGCAGGTGCTACAGCCACAAGTGTTGCTTCTGGTACAAATATTGTGAATATTGCTACCGGCAATGTTACACTTACTGGAGGAAATATGACTGTGGTAGATCCTCATGCGGCTAATAGTACAAGTTCGTATGCATTCTCATATTCTGGTGGAACTGCTATTGACAACACTGCAGGCTGGACTTTAAAGTTTGGTGATGGATCTTCTACCGATGCGGGAGGAACTACTGCAACAGCTTCAGCTGTTGGAGGATTTATTTGGAACAATGCAGGAAGTAAAATATATTTTAATAATGTAATAATAGACGGAGCATCAGGAACAAATAGATATGTGTCAAATTCCTCAACTATTGGTATTAATACATTAATAATTAATGCAAATGGAGAGCTTAGAATACCAACATCTGGAATAAGTATTGCAGGTAACTTTACGAATAACGGTACATTTACTCATACTGCTTCTACTTTGAGCTTCCAAAATTTCCAAAATTCAACTTCTTCAGCTTCTACGATACCTCAAACTATTTCAGGAACTGGTGTTTACAGAAATAATATTGTTACAGCAAGTTCTACTGCTAATTTTAATTCAATTACGATTAATAATAGTTCTGCAACGGGTGTCACGTTTGCAGACGCAAATTCTTTGTTGAACGGAGCAAATGCAGGTACCGTATCAGGAACCTTAACCTTAACAACAGGATATGTAAACACAGGTGCTAATACCCTTGTTTTAGGAACTTCAGCAACTTCAAACGGAACTTTATCTTATGCAGCAGGCGGATTTAGTACAGGTAGTACCTTTGCAAGATGGTGGCCTACAACAACTGGTGGAGCAACTATTGCAGCAAGTGCAACTCCTTCAGGAACAGGTGTCGGTGTATATCCTTTTGCTACGGGTGGATCTTCTTCTTTTGCAGCGCGTAACCTATATTTAAATCAGACAGCTGCAGCTACAACCGGTGGAAAAATTGCAGTAAAATACACTGATGTTGCGGGTGTAAATACTGTAAGTATTGTAGACGGAGCTTACACCGTAGATACACAAGCAAAATCTAACTGGACGGTTTCTCAATCAGGAATTACAGGAACGCCTACATATAGTATGGCAATAAACGGACAAAATATTTATACTGCTGCTACTGGAAACAGCAGAATCACTTTAGCATCTGCTCCGGCTTTGGGTACACACCAAACAGGAACAAATTATGTGAATGCACAAAGAACGGTTGTTCCACTATCTAGCTTGGCTGATACCTATTATTTAGGTATTGCCACTTCGGATATTCCTTTTATATCTATAGCAAATGGTAACTGGAATGCTGCTTCTACCTGGAATAAAGGTACGATACCAACTTGTACGGATATAGTGCAAATTGCAACTGGTACAACGGTGACTGCAAATTCTGCAGGTAATAGCTCTAAAAATGTTACGATCAATGCTGGAGGAACATTAGTAAATGCTTCAGGAGATTTGACAGTGGGTTGTACTCTTAAAAATAATTTTTTAGTAAATAATGGAACATTAACAGTTTCAGGTGGTATACTAAATGTTAATGGTAATGTAAATAATGCAAATGGATCAACATTTAATCAATCAGGTGGAGATATTATTGTTGATGGTAATGATGCAGGTGTAGTAGCTAATTCTGTTGCTTCTGGTACTAATATATTTGGTTTTGGTACTTCAGGAACAGGTGCTACATTAAATTTAACAGGTGGTAAAATCGTTATTGTAGATCCGCATGCCGCAACTTCAGCAGCAGGAGGTACTTCAAATGGACACGCTTTCGTTTATTGGGGTAATGGTTACCGTGCAGGAGTAAATCATACAATTCAATTGGGAGACGGAGTTTCTACTGATGCAGGTGGAAATACAAGTGGTCTTCAGTATAATACTTGGCCAGGTACTGGATATTTTATTGCTGGTAATTTAGTTATTAATTTATCTACGGGTACAAATAGATTTGTTGTACCTCCTTATGCAGTAGGCGTTGAAAAAGATTTAACAGTTACTTCTGGTGAGTTAAGACTATCTGGTTCAAAAATTAATGGTAATATTGTAAATAATGGTACACTTACTTCTACAGGTACTTTAGAATTAGCATTATGGGGAGCAGATTTAACGTCTTCTACTTCTAGCGTTGCCTCTACAAATGCACAAACTATATCTGGTACAGGTGTGTTCAGAAATTTAGCAGCTTCGCCTACCGCTAATTTAACTAGCTTCACAGTAAACAATACAAGTATAAGTGGCGTATCCTTAAATGTGCCTTTATCAATAAGTGGAACTTTAACACTTACATCAGGTAAAGTAAATACAACTTCTGCTAACTTATTGACACTAGGTACTGCAGCAGCAGCAGGTACTTTATCTGGTGGATCAAGTACTGCATACATAGCTGGACCGTTTGCAAGAACTATTGCTAATGCAAATACGGCTTCAACTTATATTCATTATCCTGTTGGTAAGACTGCCTATGCACCAGTTTGGTTAGCTCCGGTTACGACTTCTGTCGTTAATATGAAAGCGGAAGCATTCGACACTAACTCAGGAACAGCATCTATTGCTACAATTCAAAATTTATCTACAAAAAGATGGGAAGCACCTTTAGTTTCTGGTACTTTCTCAACAATTAATGTAAGATTAGGAGAGAATGCAATTACGAATGCTAATTTCCCTGTAATAGCACCAACAGCAAATGGAGTATATGATAGTTTGTTTGGCACTACCGGTACTTATGCGGCTGGTACACCAAATACTACACAATCTACTACTGCATTAGCAACTGCTGATTATACAGGTTTTCTATCTTATGCAGAATTAGCAGCTGCACTTGGTACAAGTGAGATGGTTTCTAATGCAAAAGGTATAAAAGTTTATCCAAACCCATTTGCAGATGTATTAAATATCTCAGACGTAAAAGAGGTTAAATCTATTTTGATTTCAGATATGTCTGGTAAAGTTGTTAGAACATTTGCAAAACCGGAATCTGCAATTCGTTTAGGAGATCTTAATTCAGGAATGTATTTAGTTATTCTTAATATGAATGATGGTTCTAAGCAAACGATTAAAGTAATTAAAAAATAATTCTTTAAAATTTCATTTATAAGATAGCGGCCAATTGGTCGCTATTTTTTTTGATACATAGTAAGTTATTTATTAAAGTCTTGAAAAATTAAATGCTTTAATAAATAATTATCAATATGCTTTTAATTATAAATCTTTAACATTTGTAAATGATTCTGATGTATAATCTTAAGAATTAATATTTTTCACTGTATTGGGTGTTTTTATTAAATTTTAAATAAATATTTATTAAAAATATTATTAAATAATTGTTAAAAAGTATTAAATTTATTATTCTAATTTTTAATCAATTAAATATGAAAAAAGTTTTATTAATGTACCTCTTCTTAATAGGTACTTTTATTTCAGCTCAGATTACTCTTGGGTCTGGAACGACAAGCGGGGGTGTCTCTACATCGGTAGCTACCGTTCCGTGGAGTACGTATTATGGTTATAGTTATACTCAGCAGATTTTAACCAAGGCGAACATCAATGCAAATGCAGCAGGTAACATTACAGGGTTAAAATTTTATTTGGCATCTGCACAATCTTTAAGTAATTCAAATCAGGTAGTTGTTTATTTAGGACATACAAATAAAACAGCATTTTCTTCTTCAACAGATTGGATTCCTGTTACTTCACTTACGCAAGTTTATAGCGGAGTTATCACAAACGCTTCAGGTGTTGTGGAAATAACTCTGTCTACTCCATTTCCTTACGATAACGTAAATAATTTGGTGATTGCAGTGGATGAAAATAAAGCGGGAGATGATGGTGGAGAACATTTTTATGCATATACCAATTCTGCAAATAATACCTTGTACTACAGGAGTGATACTGTGAATCCTGACCCTGCTGCACTCACTCAATCGGGCAGTAGGTCTTCAACTCAATCTGTGGTTACTTTAGTGGGGCTTACACCAAGTGCTATTCCTGGTTGCCCAACTGTTACAGCTCCTGCAGCTGCTGCAACTGCTGTTTCAGTTACTCCTACAATAACTTGGAATAGTGTCGGTATTGCGACAGGTTACAGATTATCAATGGGTACAACACCAGGAGGAACTGATGTTTTAAACAATGTAAATGTAGGAAATGTAACAACTTACACAGTTCCAACTGCTTTGCAATTTAATACCCAATATTATTATACTTTAACGTCTTATAATGGTTCAGTATCATCTACAGGATGTACTGAAAGAACTTTTACAACAGGTAGCATTACTTGCCCTGTAGTTTCGGCACCTGTTGCATCTGCTTCGGGGGTATCTTTGACACCAACAATTACTTGGGCGGCTACTCCTGGTGCTACAGGGTATAGAATTTCAATGGGGACATCTTCTGGTGGAACTAATATAATGAATAATGTAGATGTTGGAAATGTGGTTACTTATACATTGCCTACCTCTTTGAACCATTCTACAATGTATTATTATACTGTTAATTCTTACAATGGAGGACTTAGTTCAACATCTTGTTCTGTTAGGAATTTTTCAACTGTATGCAGCGCTATAACTCCTGCTTATACTAATAATTTTTCAATCTTTCCTGGTGTATGTTGGGCGCTTGCAAATGGAGGAAGCCCTGCTACGGGAGTAGGAACTGGAACTACAAATTACTGGTACGAAACAGGATTTTTATATTCAGGATTTACAGGTGCAGCTACTATCAATTTGTATGATGTGAATAGAGCAGGTTGGCTTATTTCTCCTGCCTTCAATTTATCTGCGGGTGGTTATAGGGTTAAATTTGATTATGGTGTTACAGGTTATAATGTAACTACAGCAAGTGCAATGGGTTCTGATGATGTAGTGCAGTTTGCCGTATCGTCTGATGGTGGTACTACATGGACTGTTCTTCAAACTTGGAATGCGGCAAATGCTCCATCTAATACGTCTAATAGTTATATTTATAACCTTACTTCAACGACAGGTTCAAATGTGAAATTTGCATTATTTGGAAGCGATGGTACTGTTAATGATGCGGAAGATTATAATTTTTATGTAGATAATTTTGTGGTTGAAACAATACCAACTTGTGATGCTCCACAAAGTGTGGCTGTAGGATCAGTAACCAGTAATTCTGCTTCTTTATCGTGGGTAGCACCAACACCTGCACCAGGTAGCGGATATGAATATGTTTATTCAACAACAAACGCTACTCCTACAACAGGTACAGCTACTTCTGCTTTGTCAGTACCACTTTCTCCTTTAGCTCCGGCTACCACTTATTACTATTGGGTAAGAGCAGCTTGTTCATCCAGTTCTAAGAGTGTATGGGTTACTGGCTCATTCACTACACTTGCAACACCGCCTGCAAATGATAATTGCTCTGGCGCAATCGTATTAACGCCGGGAAGTAATTTTGCACAAAATGCAATAACTACAACAAACGCTGGTGCCACAAGTGATGGTACACCACAGTCTTGTCAGACAAATGCAAATAATAATATTTGGTATTCTGTAGTTGTTCCTCCTTCAGGAAATCTAACAATAGAGACAAAGGCAGCAACAGGTTCTCCATATACTGATTCTGTAATTAATGTATTTTCCGGAACTTGTGGTTCGTTAGTAAATGTTGCTTGTGATGATGATAGTGGTGATGATGCTTTCTCATTAGTTTCTGTTACTGGTCAAACACCTGGTTCTACCTTATTAGTTAGTGTGTGGAGATGGAGTAATAGCTCTGTTGTAGATGGAGCTTTCAGACTTTCTGCTTACGACGCTAGTTTATCGACTTCTGAAGCTACGGGTACAGTGAAAAATAATATCAAAGCTTACCCAAATCCATTTGCTGATGTATTGAATATTTCAGATGTTTCAAATGTGAAATCTATCTATGTGATGGATGTTTCAGGTAAATTGATTAAAACTTTTGATAAGCCGGAATCTGCTCTTCAATTAAGAGAATTAAATTCAGGAATGTATTTGGTTGTTCTTAATATGAAAGACGGTTCTAAGCAAACTATCAAAGCAATTAAAAAATAATTTATTTCATATTTTTAAATAAAGAGACTGGTCAACTGATCAGTCTCTTTTAGTTTAAAATAAAAATGGATGTCCGTATTTGTAATAATTTAATTTTTAGCTCCATTTTTGTTATTCTGAAAGAATTTCAACACACTGAAATAAAATGATTTAGATTTCTTTGTAAACAAAAAGACTGTCAATTTTAGCATTATGATTAAAAAACTGACATTCATAAAAATAAAAAAGCTTTCCGTTGTAATTACAGAAAGCCTTAAATTTTTGGTTGAAATTTTTTATCAATTTGGTTTTACAGGTTGCACTTCCCCGGTTGGCATACTTTGGAAAAGTTCAGGAAGCACAAGTTGCAAAATAAAATACACAATAACGGTGAGTACAATAAGAGAGAATAAAATTACAATTGCCTTATTAGGAGTATTTTTCTTTTCTGGTTCCATGATTTTGTCGATTTAGGTTAATAGATTAAATTGTATAAATCTACTAAGCCAATTTCTTGCCACACTGTTTGCAATAGCGCGCATCATCATCAATATCTTCGTTTCCGCAACGTTCACAGACAAGTTCAAGATTCTGTCTTTTATTTCTCATTTCGGCAGTTACAATTCCTGTAGGAACAGCAATAATTGAATAACCAGCCAACATTAAAATGACAGCAAAAAATTTCCCCATTGGAGTTATAGGTGATACATCTCCGTATCCGACTGTTGTAACTGTAACTACCGCCCAATAAATAGATTGCGGAATGGTTTCAAAACCAGGTCTTCCACCTTCCACCATAAACATTAAAGAACCCACGATCACCGAAAAAATAATTAAAAACAAAAGGAAAATATAAATTTTTCTCGAGCTGTTTTTCAACGCTCTCACAATCACCGTTCCGTCATTCATAAAATCCAAAAGATTAAAAACCCTGAAAACTCTCAGCATCCTCAGCATTCTGAAAATCAGAAAATATTTGGTGACAGGAAAAAAGAAACTTAAATAAAAAGGAACCAATGCAAGAAAATCAATAATTCCGAAAAAGCTGAATATGTAATTTTTTTTATTTTTTAAAACGGCAATTCTAGACCAGTATTCTGCAGTAAAAAAAATAGAAATCACCCATTCAGTAATAATAAAATAAACGTGAAATTTCTTATCAAGCATGGGAACACTTTCCATCATAATGATAAAAGTACTTACCAAAATGAGCGATAAAAGAATAACATCAAACAGTTTTCCGAGTTTGGTATCCGAGCGGTAAATGATGCGGTACAAAAATCTTTTCCAGAGTTTATCTCCTGCAACAAGATTGTGCTCTCTTTCCATAAGTGGTTTATTTTAGTAAAATTATAACTAATTTCGTAACAAACTTACAGAATAAAATGACAATAAAAGAAGTAATTTCTATCATAGAAAATCAGATCGCAATGCCTCAAGCTGAAGATTTTGATAATGTCGGGCTTTTGTGTGGATTTCCGGATCGTAACGTAAGTGGTGTTTTGTTTTGTCATGATGCTTTGGAAAACGTTATCGACGAAGCAGTTACCCGAAACTGTAATCTGGTTGTTTGTTTTCATCCGATTATTTTTTCGGGTTTAAAATCTCTGACCGGAAAAAATTATGTCGAAAGAGCGGTTTTAAAAGCTATCGAAAATAAAGTAGGGATTTATGCCATTCATACAGCTTTTGACAATGATTATTTTGGAGTAAATGCTGGAATTTGTAATCAATTAGGGTTAAAAAATCTAAAAATACTTCAGCCTAAAAAAAATAATGTAAAACAATTAACGGTTTATGTTCCAAACGATTATTCCGAGCAGTTAAAAGAAGCACTTTTCTCAGCTGGAGCAGGAAATATCGGTTTTTATGATGAATGCAGTTTTACAATCGAAGGGAATGGAACTTTTAAACCAACTGAAGGCTCAAATCCTTTTTCAGGACAGCAAAATGTGAGAGAAAATGCCGGTGAAAGCATGATTTCTGTAATTTTTGAATCATTTAAACAAAATCAGATTATTGCTGCAATGAAACAAGCACATCCTTACGAAGAAGTGGCGCATCAGATTTATTCTTTAGAAAACGAAAATCAGTATTCAGGTTTAGGAATGTACGGTGAATTTGATCAAGAAATAGATGAAAGAGACTTCTTAAGGTTTATAAAAGATAAGTTTAATATTGAAATGATTAAACATTCAGATTTTACCCATAAAAAAATCAAAAGAGTAGGAGTTTTAGGTGGTTCCGGAGCAAGCGGAATAAAATCTGCTTTGGCTAAAAAATGTGATGCATATATCACCGGAGATCTCAAATATCACGATTATTTTCTGGCGGAATCTAAAATGCTGATTTGTGATGTAGGTCATTATGAATCAGAACAATGGGTTGCGCAACAATTATTTGAAATTTTGTCGCAAAAAATTAGTACATTTGCAATCTTAAAATCTAGTGAAAAAACAAACCCAGTAAATTATTTCCTTTAGATATGGCGAATATAACCGAAATTTCAGTTGAAGAAAAATTAAGAGCTTTATATGATTTACAGATCATAGATTCAAGACTAGACGAGATCCGTAACACAAGAGGAGAATTGCCAATCGAAGTTGAAGATCTGGAAATTGAGATCGAAGGTCTTGAAACAAGAGCTGAAAAATTTCATACAGATATTAAAGAGCAAAACGATCAGATCAATACAAAAAACGAGGTAATCAACCACGCAAAAACATTGATCGAAAAATACAAATCTCAGCAAGACAGCGTAAGAAACAATAAAGAATTTGAAGCGCTGGGAAAGGAGATGGAATATCAGGAACTTGAAATTCAGCTTTCTGAAAAGAGAATCAAAGAATTTGGGGCTAAAATAGCTCATAAAGAAGAAACTTTGAATGAGTTGACTACAAAAATCGACGATTTGAAGAATCACCTTAAATTCAAAAAAGAAGAATTGGAAGGTCTTATTTCCGAAACTCAAAAAGAAGAAGAATATTTAATCGAAAAGTCTAAAGAATTTGCTTCTAAAATTGATGCAAGATTATTAGCTTCTTACAACAGGATCAGAACAAGTTCTTCTACAGGTTTAGCGGTTGTAGGTCTTGAAAGAGGTGCTCCTAAAGGATCATTCTTCACCATTCCACCACAAAAGCAAATGGAAATTGCTCAGAGAAAGAAAATCATTATTGATGAACATTCAGGGAAAATCCTTGTTGATGACGAATTGGTAATGGAAGAAACTGAAAAAATGAAATCTGTAATTAAATTTTAATTACCCGTTTCTTACAATACAAAAGCTGTCTCATATTTTGAGACAGCTTTTTTGTGTTGTGGTGATACTAAAAAGTTTAAAGATATTTTTATATGCTTTATTCTGACCTGTCAATAGCTTTTATGATAAAACAATCTTCCGTTGAATCACAGCGAAAAAATTTAATACGCAGAACCAATGTGATATACTATTTTGAATCAAATAAATTCCAACAATTTATCATGATATCCGTAATTGATAATGCTTAATTTTTAAGAGTTTGTTTGCCTTTCCATAGAAATCTAAACTGCTTTATTTTCAGAATGATTAGATTTCTCCGGAATGATAACATGACTGCTGATTTAAAAGCAAAAACCAAAGCAACATTGTGCTTTGGTTTTTGTTATCTATTTTATCCTGTCAACCTATCAGATTTTTCCGACAGCTTTATCAATAAATTACTTACGTAACATTAATAATTTTTTCACGATTTTTTGACCTTGCAATTCAAGCTCAATCATGTAAGCTTCAGTTGGTAAGCTTCTCAGATCAATTTTCTCTAAATGTTCAGAAAAGAAAAGACGATTTCTTTTAGGAACAACCAATTTCCCATCCATTGAAAAAATGGTGTAAGAGAATGAGTAAGGCGCAAGAGGCGTTAACCTCGGGAAATCTAACTTAATGTAAACATATCCGTCATTAGAAGGTACAGGATAAATCATTAAACCATCAAATATAGATGATGGTGAAGTTCCCGGATTTCCAGGGCTTCCCGGCGTTCCTGGTGTTCCCGGTGTAGGAACTGGCGGAACTACAACTGCAGATGAGTTTATGGTGAAATTTTGAGAATTTACATTCAAAAATATATTATTTAAACCCTTTACCATGATTCTGGCATTGGGAATAGTTCCTAAACCTCCCGGAACAACATAGCTATATGTACCGCTGTTTGGTGCACTTGCAACTAAGACTGTTGGCCAGGTAAGACCTCCGTCTTTCGATAAAAGAATAGTTACATTTGGTGTACTTACTGGTGCGGCTGTTGTATTGGCTACATTCCAGGTAATAGTCTGAGTCTGTCCTTCATTCCATATAATTCCGGCAGTATTTTGAGATGTTACCACGAATGGTCCCGCAGACGCATTCACTGTAACGATCATATCATCAGAATTGTTTCCGGAACCTCCTGCTCTGTTATCACGGGTGGTGAATCTGAAGTTGTAGGTTCTTGCAACACTCGATAAAGCTTCTACAACAATGGGTGAAGCAGTACCGAGAGGACTTGAGGTTGTAGTTGCACCTACAAGTATTCTTGCCAATGGTGGGAAATATCTAAACGGAACTGTTTGCGGCGTGTAAGATCTAAAGGTTGGGCCGGTAGCTTTTGTCGCAGAAGCAACAGAGTTAGCATTGGTTTGAGAACTAGAGGCATTATCCATCTGTTCCCAGATATAAGTTAAAGGATCTGAGTTTCCATCAGTACCGCTCCCCGTAAGTACAAACGGAGTTCCTTGGGGAATAATATAATCTAAACCTGCATTTGCTGTAGGAATTGCATTTCCAGTATCTGTAACTACAGGACACGTCTTTGCTTTAATATTATTAGTAATCTGCTGAATGCTTATTGCATGGAAAAACGGATCTGAGTTCATCTGAACATTATAATTTGTGATACCCGCATATGCCATAATCGTAGAACCACCACCTGGCTCAACATTTACTCCTGTCCCTTCGTTAGCATTCGAAAATGTGTGGTTTCCTCCAAACTGATGACCCATTTCATGAGCTACATAATCGATGTCAAATGAATCTCCCGACGGAACACCATCTGCAGGAGAAGTGTATCCACGACCTTTGGTACCGTTTGTACATACACAGCCTATACAACCTGCGTTACCACCGCCTCCTGTAGCTCCGAATAAATGCCCAATATCATAATTTGCTTCTCCAATTACCGAGGTCAGGGTACTTTGCAATTGAGAGTTCCAGTTGTTCATCTGAGCTGATGGGGAATAAGGGTCAGTTGATGCATTGGTATAAATCACACTGGTATTATTAGCGATCAAAACCATTCTAGCGGCAAAATCTTTTTCAAAAACTCCGTTTACACGAGTCATTGTATTGTTCATAGCTGCCAAAGCATTTGCAACTGTTCCTCCGAAATAGGTGGTATATTCTCCGGTGCAAGATAAAGCTAATCTGAAGGTTCTTAATTTACCATCATCAGCATTAGGTCTTGCTGTAAGATTAGAATTATTTAGACCTTTTTGAGCAACATCAATTACAGTACACTCAAATTTATCTAAATTCTCTTTTTTATCAGATTTTTTATAGATAACATACCTTGAAAGATCTTTTGTATAAGGCTCTATAAAAACAGCAGATTTATTCCCATAAATTTCCATCGAAGATAATCCTAATGGAGAAATACTGAAGTAAACTGTAGAACTCGCATCATCTAAACCTATACCGACGTAAGATTTGATGTCCGGAAATTTTGCAGCCAATTCAGGATCAAAATTTGAGTTTTCTCTTACTTTAAAATCTTCAAATCTACCATTAGAATTCGGAAACGAAACAATAACATCAGATTTGCCAAACTTTTGCGGTGCTTTTGTAAGAGCATTTTTCAGACCCGCAAAATCAAGGGTGTAAACTTTGGGGTTTAAAATATTTGTTTTGTTTTCAAATACATCTGAAGGGTTATTTGGGGATGTTTCTTTCCATAGCTGTTTGGTTTGAGCCAAAAAAATAGTGGAAATAAAAAACATACCCATCACTAGTAGTTGTTTTTTCATATAATCTTTTCTTTATTTTTTATAATAATTAAATGTACTTTTCGAGGTTATTTATTCAGCGTTCTGGTACTGTAGTGTTGTCTTGTTTCATTAAAATAAATCAAAATTTTTAATTTATGAGTATTAATATTTTCATTTTGTAATTAAAAATAACTTCAATAATAATCAACAACGACGTTTCATTATGAATGTCTCAAAAAGCAAAGGTAAATATTATTATATTTCCAATGATAATTTTCTTTTAACATTTTTAACATTTAACTAAAATCTTTGTAAAATGATTTAACGAATTTTACAAATACCTGGTTTTCAATTAAATAAAATTTTACCAAAATCATACATTTCTTTTACAATCTTTGTCAAAATATCACCTCTAATTTTACTTCAACAAAAAAATAATTTTATGAAAAAGTTCATTTTATTAGTTGCTGTATCAGGCACTTTCGTAATGTGTAAAAAAGGCGAAACATCAACATCTCAGCTAGAGAATGCGATCAATGGCGCAGACAGTACTTTGGCGAATGTCGGTGAGAAAATTAATTCTATAGATAATAACGTTGATGCTGTTTTTGATTCTGCCAGTATCAGAATTAAAGATTTTGAAAAAACAAAAAGTGAAGCAGTGCAAAAAATGGAGGCAACTTCCAAAAGTATTGATTCTCTTTCCGAAAAAATTACCAATATGAAGCTGGAATCAAAGTTGGAAGAGAAAGATTCTCTGAAAAAAAATGCGGAAAAAATCGTAGTGAATGTTCCTGCTCCGAAAATTATCAAAGAAACTAAAATCATTTATAAAGATAAAACTAAAAACGAAGAACCTGTTTATAAAGACAGAATGTCTAAAACCGGCTTTTTAGAACTCAAGGTAAACGATGCGGAAACTTCTAAAGAAACGGTAAAGGAATTAGTGAAAAAATACGACGGATTTGTAAAAAGTGAAAACATTACTTCAAATAACAACGACGGAAAAATGGCTTTTATTAAACTAAAAGTTCCGATTCAGAAATTTGATTATCTGATGGATGATTTGAGCTTTACGATCGGAAACGTAGAAAATAAGACCATTGATGTGAACGGAAAGGATTTAATCAACAATACGATGTGCGATTTAGAAATCACGCTGTACGGAACTTCAGAAAAAGCTTTCGTAAAAAGTGAGCCGGAAAGTTTTGGCGGAAAATCTTTAGCCGCAATTTCTTCAGGCTGGAATGTGATTACATCTGTTTTTCTGTTTATTCTTCCGCTTTGGCCTTTGTTTGTTATTATAGGAATTGCTTACTATTTCTATAAAAAGAAGGCCAATAAGCAGTCTGAAAATAGTTCAAATTAATGATTAACGAATTTTAAGTAAATTTTAAGCCGCAAATTAAAAAACAATTGTTTTTACATGTAACTTTATCAATTCATAATTTCATTAATATTTGTGGTTTTAGTGTAAAAGAAAAGGCTCTCAATCGAGAGCCTTTCTTGTTATTTCATACTTACTACTTTATCTACAATATACTTTGTATTTCCTCTCCAGGGAAGCGTTCCGTTGTATTCTTTGTAATGAAGATCAAAAGTTTTTCCACTATTAAGTTCCAATTGTTTGAAAACTTCAGGATCTGAAACAGAAAACTCAAACTCATAGCTTGTAATGGTTCCGGTTTTTCCTTTTCCAAAACCTTCCTGAATTAATTTACCTTCATATGTTTTAAAAATATATCCTTTATTAATAGCATAATTAAGGTATCCTGATTTTACTCCTTCTCCGAAAACGAAGAAAAATTTATACCAGATAAAAACTCCAACCAGAAGTAAAAGAACTCCACCGGTAATCCACAAAGGTTTTTTCATAAATAGTGATTTTTTTTGTTTTTATTATTTTGAAATACTTCTCGAAATCACAATTTTCTGAATTTCGGAAGTTCCTTCATATATCTGAGTAATTTTTGCATCTCTCATCATTCTTTCTACATGATATTCTTTTACATATCCATATCCGCCGTGAATTTGTACCGCTTCAATCGTCGTATCCATTGCAACCTGAGAAGCGTATAGTTTTGCCATTGCTCCACTTTCAGAAATATCTTTTCCGGCATCTTTTTCTACAGCCGCCTTAAAGCAAAGCATTCTTGCGGCCGTAATCTGAGTTGCCATATCTGCTAATTTGAAAGCAATCGCCTGGTGATTGATAATTTCAGTTCTGAAAGCCTTTCTTGTTTTTGCATATTTTAAAGCCAGTTCATAAGCTCCGGAAGCAATACCTAAAGCCTGAGAAGCAATACCAATTCTACCACCGTTCAAAACAGCCATTGCAAAATTGAAGCCAAAACCGTCTTCACCTATTCTGTTTTCTTTCGGTACTTTTACATTATTAAAGAGTAAAGAATGTGTATCGCTCCCTCTGATTCCCAATTTATCTTCTTTAAGCCCTATTTCGAAACCTTCCCAACCTCTTTCAACGATGAAAGCATTGATTCCTTTATGTTTTTTTTCAGGATTAGTTTGTGCAATTACAATATAATAAGAAGCAGTCCCACCATTTGTAATCCAGTTTTTGATTCCGTTTAATAAATAATAATCTCCTTTATCTTCCGCAGTAGTTTGCTGAGACGTTGCATCAGACCCTGCTTCGGGCTCAGACAAAGCAAAAGCTCCGATTACTTTTCCGCTTGCAAGAGGGGTAAGATATTTTACTTTTTGTTCTTCAGAAGCAAATTTTTCAAGACCTGCACAAACCAAAGAGTTGTTTACAGACATTACCACAGCTGCAGAAGCGTCAATTTTTGCAATTTCTTCCATTGCCAGAACGTAAGAAACACTATCCATCCCTGCGCCGCCGTATTTTGGATCAACCATCATTCCTAAAAGTCCCATTTCCCCCATTTTTTTTACTTGTTCAGTCGGGAATTTCTGATCACGGTCTCTCTCAATAACTTCAGGTAATAGTTCTGTCTGAGCAAAATCTCTCGCTGCCTGCTGAATCATCAGCTGTTCTTCTGATAAATTAAAGTCCATAAATTTTTCTATTATATGGAGGCTAATTTACACTTTTTGAGCAAATCTGAAAACAGATTCATTAATTAGGGCTTACTCAAGGTTTTATGGGCTTTTTTAAATATTCATCAGAAATAAATATACTTTGAATTATTAAATATATTATGACATACATTTTATTAATTCTTAATCAATAAGAAGTAATTTTCACAGTTAAAAAAAATTCTTATATTTAAAATCCTAACTATATATTTGAAAATTATGTCAATCAAAAGGTTATTCGATATACCTCACTACGCTTTACAGCATTTACCTAAAAACGATATGTTTGTCACAAAATATCAGGGCGAATGGCAAAAAACGTCGACGCAGGAGTTTATTAATCAGGGAAATAAGATATCAAGAGGGCTTTTAAAATTGGGTATAAAACCTGGTGATAAAATTGCCTTAATTACTACCAATTCACGTACAGAATGGGCAGTGATGGATCTTGGGCTTTCACAAATTGGTGTGGTTTCTGTTCCGGTTTATCCAAGTATTTCTCCTGAAGATTACGAATTTATCTTCAACAATGCTGAAATTAAATACTGTTTTGTTTCAGATAAAGATCTTTTGGCTAAAGTCATGCAGATTAAACATAATGTAGCAAGCTTACAGGGAGTTTTCACTTTTGACAACGTCAGCGGAGCGGCAAACTGGAAAGAAATTCTTGATTTGGGTGAAGACGATTCAACTCAGATTGAAGTGGAGGATCTTTCAAAATCGATTAATACAGAGGATCTGGCAACATTAATTTATACTTCAGGAACGACAGGAAAACCGAAAGGTGTCATGCTGACTCATGAAAATATTGTTTCCAATGTTTTGGGGTCAATTCCGAGAATTCCAAAGAAAAAAAGTTTAGACTATAAAGATACACGAGTTTTGAGCTTCTTGCCGATCTGCCATATTTTTGAAAGAATGCTGTTTTATCTTTTCCAGTACAATGGTTTTTCAATTTATTTTGCTGAAAGCATTGAAAAAATGGGTGAAAACGTGAAAGAAGTAAAACCTCATTATATGAGCGTTGTTCCTCGTTTGGTGGAAAAAGTTTATGATAAAATTTATGCAACCGGTTCTTCAGCAGGTGGAATTAAACAAAAAATATTCTTCTGGGCTTTAAATTTAATTCAGAAAAAGAAGGAAGTTTCAAAACCATCAGGTTTAATGGAAATTATTGCAGACAGATTGGTTTTCAAAAAATGGAGAGAAGGTTTGGGAGGCGAGATTATTACTTTGGTTTCCGGCTCTGCAGCTTTATCTACAAGATTAAATTTAATGTTTCAAAATGCAGGAATTCCTATTCTTGAAGGGTATGGTTTAACGGAAACTTCACCTGTAATTTCGGTAAATTCATTCGGAAAAATGAAAGTGGGAACTGTCGGTCATCCTTTGGATAATTTAACGGTAAAAATTCAGCAAGATGGTGAGATTACTGTAAAAGGACCTTCTGTTTTTAAAAGTTATTTTAAGAATGAGGAACAAACCAAAGAAACATTTACCGAAGACGGGTTTTTCAAAACCGGAGACATTGGTCACATCGACAACGAAGGCTTCCTACAGATTACCGACCGTAAAAAGGAAATGTTTAAAACTTCAGGAGGAAAATATATTGCACCGCAAACGATTGAAAATTTGGCAAAAGCTTCGAAATTTATCGAACAGATTATGGTTGTTGGTGATGGTGAAAAAATGCCGACCGCTTTGGTACAGCCTGATTTTGAATTTGCTAAAAGCTGGGCAATGAGAAACAATCTGAATATCGGAAAAACTCCCGCTGAAATTGCAAAAAGCCCTGAGTTGAAAGAAAGAATTGAAAAAGAAATAGACAACATCAACGAACATCTCGGAAATTGGGAAAAAATTAAAAAAATTGAATTGACACCTGAAGTCTGGGGAATTGAAGCAGGACTTTTAACACCGACTTTAAAGCTGAAAAGAAAAGCAATAAAAGAAAAATTTATTGATCTTTATGATAAGATGTATGAACATCACAATTAAAAAAAGCCGTCTCACATTTTATTGTGAGACGGCTTTTTTTGATGTCGGCTAATCAGGATCATCTGTAACCAGATTTTCAAGATGTGCTAAAAATTTACTTTAAGCATTTTGGAATTCACTGATAAAATGCAGTTTCACATTCGGGAATTTTTCCTGCGTCATATGTATCGTGAAAGAAGAATCTGCCAGGAAAACCAATTGGTTGTATTTATCTCTTGCTAAAAATCGCTGCTTCAATCTTGCAAATTCTCTGAATTCTTCAGACTTTTCGTCTGCTTCAACCCAACACGCTTTGTGCATAGAAAGAGGTTCATAAGTACATTTTGCTCCATATTCGTGCTCCAGACGATATTGGATAACTTCATACTGAAGTGCGCCCACAGTTCCTATAATTTTTCTATTATTCATTTCGAGCGTAAACAACTGCGCAACACCTTCATCCATTAACTGATCAATACCTTTAGCCAGTTGTTTTGCCTTCAACGGATCGTTGTTATTGATATATCTGAAATGTTCAGGAGAGAAACTAGGAATTCCTTTAAAACTCAGCTTTTCACCACCAGTCAAGGTATCACCGATTCTGAAACTTCCGGTATCGTGAAGTCCTACAATGTCTCCCGGGAAACTTTCGTCAACCACTTCTTTTTTATCTGCAAAAAATGCATTCGGGGAAGAAAATTTCATTTTTTTGCCTTCTCTTACCAACAGATAATTTTCGTTTCTTTTAAATGTTCCTGAAACAATTTTTACGAAAGCTAAACGGTCTCTGTGTTTAGGATCCATATTGGCATGGATTTTAAATACAAATCCTGTAAAATTGCTTTCTTCAGGCTTTACCAAACGGGTATCACTTTCTTTGGGTTGTGGCATTGGAGCAATATCAATAAATGCATTCAGCAATTCTCTAACACCAAAATTATTCAACGCTGAGCCGAAGAAAACAGGCTGCAATTCACCATTCATATAATCTTCACGGTTAAATTCCGGATATACAGACTGAATTAGTTCTAATTCGTCTCTTAAATTTTTTGCCGCTTTTTCACCAATTACTTCATCAATTTTAGAATCATTAATGTCATCAAACCTGATAGATTCACCAACCTTTTGTTTTTTCTCTTCTAAAAATAACTGAATATTGTCTTCCCAAATATTATAAATTCCCTGGAAATCGCTACCCATACCAATCGGCAATGAAAGCGGGCAAACTCTTAAGCCTAATTTCTGCTCAACTTCATCCAGCAAATCGAAAGCATCTTTACCTTCACGGTCAAGTTTATTAATAAAAACCAACATTGGGATGTTTCTCATTCTGCAGACTTTCACCAATTTTTCTGTCTGTTCCTCAACTCCTTTTGCAACATCAATCACAACGATTACAGAATCAACGGCTGTCAAAGTTCGGTACGTATCTTCAGCAAAATCTTTGTGACCCGGAGTATCCAGAATATTAATTTTGTGGTCTCTGTACTCAAAAGCCAATACAGAAGTTGCCACAGAGATTCCTCTCTGTCTTTCAATTTCCATAAAATCGGAGGTGGCTCCTTTTTTTATTTTGTTTGATTTTACTGCACCCGCTTCCTGAATTGCGCCTCCAAAAAGCAGCAACTTTTCAGTAAGAGTCGTTTTTCCGGCATCCGGGTGAGAGATAATTCCGAAGGTTTTTCTTTTTTCTATTTCTTTGATTAAGTCTGACATATCGTTGTTTGAGTTTGCAAAAATCGTGAATTTAATCGGATTTTGAAAATTGGATTTTGGTTGGAAAAACGGATGAGACTAAACACAAAAGTCACAAAGGTTTTTTGACACATGAATTAAATGAGATTTAAGTTAAATGACTGAGACTATTTAGATCACATAAGATTAAAAATCAAAGATTTTTGTATGGGAGTGGAAACCGTTTCTTGATAACCATATGTTATTTGTTGTCTTAAAAAATTCTCAAAAGATTACAGATATAAAAAATTACAACAAATGAATCATTCGCAGAATGCGAACGAAATTAAAACCACAGCGTGGTTCAATAGTTTGTAATCCGTGTTCAGGATATTTTTCCAATTTTAATAATAAATCAAATTTCACTCAGTTTTTTCAGATTTGATTTTTTCTTCAGAAAATACGCCAATCCCAATCCTGCAAAAACCATTGCAGCACTGAAAGGAAAAATAAACTGCATTCCGAAAAAATCGGCCACACTTCCGATGATGGGGCCTGCAACACCGAGAGAAATATCAATAAAAAGTCCATAACCAGCCAATGCAGAACCTTGATTTGATGGTGCAACACTTTTAATGGCCATTACTCCTAAAGCCGGAAAAATAAGTGAAAATCCTAATCCTGTCACACCTGCGCCAATTAACGCTATCTGTGCATTTGTCGCAAAAGCAATGATGAGTAAGCCGGTTGTTTCTACGGAAAGACAGGCAATGGCGACTTTAATTCCGCCATAATTATTAATAACATTACTGAAAACCAATCTTCCGGCAACGAATAATACACCAAAAACACTTAAACACAATGCACCGTTATTCCAGTGAAAATGATTGTAGTATAGAGTGATAAAAGTAGAAATGCTTGCAAAACCTATTCCGCCCAAAGCCAGGCAGACTCCGAAAGGAGCAACTGTTCCCAATACTTTCCAGAAAGACTGGGTTTCTTTTTTATTTTCGTTGGTTTTGTTTTCCTTGGTTTTAGCAAATAAAAATCCGGTAATTCCTAAAATAATGGATAGAATTCCTATTCCGTACAGACTAAATTTCTGTTCGATAATAATTCCTAATGATGCTCCGATCGCCAAAGCTCCGTAACAAGCAACGCCATTATAAGAAATAATCTTTGCAGTGTGCTTTTCTCCTACTGTCATAATCGCCCAGTTAATCGGACTTGCACCAACCAACCCTTCTGCGCAACCTGTGAGAAGCCGTGTGATTATTAAAAATGCAAGACTAAAAACCGGAGAAAACTTAAAGTAATACGCAAAAATAAGGAAAACTCCTGTTAATGAAAATCCGAGCATACTCAATAGTACTGCTGGTTTCGGACCTTTTCCGTCAATCATTTTTCCGGAATACGCTCTTAGAAAAAAGGTGGAAATATATTGTAGACTGATTACAATTCCTGCCGCCAAAAGGCTGTAATTTAAGCTTTTAGTAATAAAAATAGGTAATACAGAAAGCGATAAACCGATAATAAAGTATCCTACAAAAGTAAAACAGACGTAAAAAATGATTTGGAGATTGGTATTTTTTGATTGGTTTACAAAGCTGTTCATCTGAAGAAAAAATTAGACTGCAAAGATACTTTAGAAATAAGTTTAAGTTTTAAAATTGTTGCTTTAAAAAAGGTAACATTTATCATTATTAAAAGGCTTTATACTCATTTGAAGTTTTTGTTTTATATAAATTCAATTATCTTTGTTCTGCTAAAAATTAGTTACTATACATGGAAAACTCAAAATATCCAAGGTACATTTTCGACTGGATGGGAGGCTTAATTCTTTTCACAGGTTATATTATAGGAAGTATGGCCGTTGGTTTTTTCGGTCTTGCAGGTAAATTTGTTTTTAAACTGGATTTTATGCAAAAGCCCTGGTTTATGATGTTTGCCAATGCAGTGGTTTTTTGCTTGATGATTGCCGCTTTCGATTTTGTGATTGTAAGACAGAAAACAGGAAAAAAATTAAATTTCAATTTTTCTTCTACTAACTTTTATACATATTTTCTCATTTTTCCTATGATGTTGGGAATGATGTTTATCGGGGAATTTATTACATCACAAATTCCTACAACGGGTCCTTTTTTTGGAGATTTTTATAAGTTTTTCGAAAATCTGATGGCAAATTTAGTTGACGATCCCGCTGTAATGATTATCACAGCAGTGATTATGGCACCGATTTTTGAGGAAATTATTTTTAGAGGGATTATTCAAAAAGGATTGATTAATAAAGGAGTAGAACCCTGGAAAGCAATTTTGCTGGCCAGTGTTTTATTTGGCTTGATACATGGAAACCCATGGCAGTTTGTGGGAGCTACTTTACTGGGATGTGTTTTGGGTTTGGTATATTACAAAACAAAATCTTTGCTTTTACCAATGCTTTTACACGGATTCAATAATCTTTGCTCTGCGGTTTTAATTTTTTACACAAAAAAAGAAAGTTTTGCAGAAGTACTGGAAATTCAGGAATGGATGATTTTAGGTATAGGAATTGTGCTGTTTTCAGTATTTTTCTATCTCTTTACCTTTCAAAATAAAGTTCGGTATTCTGAAGCATAGAGTGTTTTTAAACATCAGTCACATAAGTTTAGTGTAGAATTATTCTGGATATTTTAGAACAAATTAGTAAAAAATCTCTTATATGACTTATGTGTCACATTCAAATTATAATAAATAAAAATTCGATATAAATTCGATTTTAATAAAAAATAAAAATGGAAATATTAATAGCCACTCACAATCTTCATAAAAAGGAAGAAATACAACAGATTTTAGGGAATGAATTCTTCGTAAAGAGTCTTGCTGACTATGATCTACATGACGAAATTGTTGAAGATGGAGATTCTTTCAACGCCAATGCATTAATCAAAGCAAAATATTGTTTTGAAAAGACGGGAATTCCAAGTTTGGGTGACGACAGCGGTTTGGTTGTAGAATCTTTAGATGGAAGACCGGGAATTTTTTCGGCACGTTATGCCGGTGATCACGATTTTGCCAAAAACATCGAAAAAGTTTTAAGCGAAATGGAAAATGTAGAAAACAGGAAAGCTTATTTCATAACAGTTTTATGCTATTATGACGAAAACGGTGCAAAATATTTCGATGGCAGAGCTCACGGAAATTTACTTAATGAAAATAAAGGTCATCAAGGTTTTGGTTACGATCCTATCTTTGTTCCTGAAGGATACGAAATGACTTTTGCGGAGATGAATCCTGAAGATAAAAATAAAATCAGCCACAGAAAACAGGCTTTGGACTTGTTTCTTGATTTTTTGAATAAGAAATAAAGTATTACTAAAAAGGTTTAGCCACAAAGTGACAAAAGTTTTTTGACACATCAGTCACATTAGATTTAAGTTTAGTAATTTGGGATATTTAGATCATATAAGACCTGTTGTGCATTTACAAATTTGTTTTACTTCAGTAAGTGAAACACCTTTGTTTATCTTTAAAAAGCTTTTTTGATTTAAATTCTTTGTTTTTCTTTGCGATAAAATAAACGCAAGGTTAAACAAAAGAAACTCCAAAACTATGCTGAAATAAAGTAAAACAAGGGTGCTTCGCTTATCAAAGAAATACAAGTGATTGATTTTTAGTTAATTTAACATTTCCCCCTTAAATGCACAACAGATCATATAAGTTTAAAAATCAAAGATTTTTTGTGTGAAAATCTGTAGATAATATGATTAGAAAGATTTTAGACAATACATTTTAAAATCTTTGACTTTTTCTGATGGTTTCATAATATTTTTAATAAATATGTGAAATCTTATGTGCCTCATGTTTTTTAATTGTTTTAAAACTCGATCTCCGCCTTAACCTTTACCTCAATTATTGTACATTTGCTTTAATAAACTATTGATTTGAGTACTTATTTAACGATATTAGGATTTAATTCGGCAATACCCACAGTTAATACGTCACCAACAGCTCAGCTTCTGGAAATGGAAGAGCGCTGTTTTCTGATCGATTGTGGTGAAGGAACGCAGGTTCAGTTGAGAAAAGCAAAAGCAAGATTTTCAAAAATCAATCATATATTCATTTCGCATCTTCATGGTGACCATTGTTTTGGTTTGCCCGGATTAATTGCCTCATTCAGGCTTTTAGGAAGGGAAGTTCCGCTGCATGTTTATGGTCCGAAAGGAATAAAAAAAATGCTGGAAACTATTTTTACGATGTCTGAAACGCATCGTGGTTTTGAGGTGGTTTATCATGAGCTTGACAAAAATTATTCAGAGAAAATCTATGAAGATAATAGGGTAGAAGTGTATACTATTCCGCTTGATCACAGGATTTATTGCAACGGCTACCTATTTAAAGAAAAATCAAAGGATCGTCATATTAATATGGAAGAAGTTTCAAAATATGCCGAGATTGAGACCTGTGATTATCACCATTTGAAAGCCGGAAAAGATTTCGTTTTGAGTGACGGATATGTTCTGAAAAATGAAATTTTAACCACAACTCCTGCGCCGTCAGTTTCTTACGCATTTTGCAGTGATACAAGATATTTGGAATCTGTCATTCCGATAATTAAAAATGTTACGGTTTTGTACCATGAATCAACTTTTTTGCATGATTTAAAAGAAATGGCTGATTATACAGGTCATACTACGGCTCAGGAAGCGGCAATCATTGCGAAAAAAGCGGAAGTCGGAAAATTGATTTTGGGACATTTTTCAAACCGTTACGGAGATTTGACGGTTTTTACAGACGAAGCCAGACAGATTTTCCCAAATACTTTTTTACCTAAGGCATTGGAAGCGGTAAAAATTTAAAGAATTGAAACATTAGATGTAAATAGTAAGATAAATCTTAATTCAGCGAAATGTTTAATGAATATTTTAAATATTTCTTCAACCAAAGGTTAAAATCTTTGAAATGTTAATGGTTTAAAATTTCAAGACCCAATAAAATAATGAAATTAAATTTTTCTGAGCTAAAAGATTTTCTTGACGAAAAAGCTGATGTTTACAATAATCTTGAATTTATTCAGGATGACCCGATTCAGATTCCGCATCGTTTTTCTTTGAAACAGGATGTTGAGATTTCAGGATTTCTGGCGGCAACAATTTCATGGGGAAACAGGAAATCAATCATTAAATCTGCTGAAAAAATGCTCGATATTATAGGCAATTCTCCCTATGATTTTGTGATAAACTATTCTGAAAAAGATTTGGAATTTATTAAAGATAAAAGTATTCACAGAACGTTTAACGGGGAAGATTTTTTATATTTTATCAGACAGTTTCGGAAGATTTATACTGAAAATGAAAGTCTTGAAGATTTATTTTTAATTAGTAATCACGAAAGCAATTTCCAACATTCTATTGAAAGATTCAGAAAGAAATTTTTAGGAATTGAAAAACACAGAACGCATAAACACGTCAGTTCGCCATATAAAAATTCATCTTCAAAAAGAATAATTATGTTTCTGAGATGGATGATAAGAAATGATAATCGTGGCGTAGATTTTGGAATCTGGAAAAATATTGATCCGAGATTTTTATCGATTCCTCTGGATATACATACCGGCAATATTTCTAGAAAATTAGGCTTAGTATCCCGAACTCAAAATGACTGGAAAACGGTAGAAGAATTAGATTTAATCATAAGAAAATTTGACGCAAAAGATCCTGCAAAATATGACTTTGCTCTGTTTGGATTGGGAGTAACAAAAGAATTGTTTTAAAAAGAAAATAATGAAAACACCGCACGAAAAAATAGAATTTTTAGAAAAACTTGCAGACGGAATTACTTCATGGATAGGATCAATACCATCTTTAATTCTGCATACTCTTCTCTTTTTAACATCATTTTTGCTTCCAGTATTTGGTTTGATAGATTTTGACAAGATGCTCCTTGTGCTGACTACGGTTTTGTCTCTGGAGGCAATTTATTTATCAATTTTAATTCAGATGTCTGTCAATAAAAGTCATGAGAAAATTGAAGATATTCAGGAAGATATCGAAGATATACAGGAAGATATTGAGGAGATCAGCGAAGATATTGAAGAAATCTCTGAGGATTTGGAAGAGATCAGCGAAGATATTGAAGATATTCAAGAGGATATTGAAGAAATTAATGATGAAGATGACGATGATGACCACAATGAACGGGCAAAAAATACCATTTTGAAAAGCAATGTGAATTCTAATAAGAATGAAATTAAATTTCTAAAAGATAAAATTGCAGAGCTTCAACATAAAATTGATGAAATGAAGAAAGATTAAATCAAAAAGAATATCTACTGACTGTCACCTTGACGGTCATTTTATTTCCTGAAATTAAAAATTAATTAAAATTTCATTAGAATTTAAATAAAAAGTGATATTACTGCTAATAATATCCTCTGAAGTGCATTTTAAATCATTTAAAAGTAGTATTTTTGGGCAAACAACAACAAAATGTTAAAATATAGACTGAAAAATTATTTTTTTCTTACTGCACTCTTGTTTGTTTCTGCATCTGTTTCGGCGCAAAGAAAACCACCAAAAAATGTGGTAAACGAGACGAATAAAAAAGCAGGAGTTTTTATAGACGTGAATGCTGCTGGATATGCTCCTTCTACGTATACTCCGGAACAATTGGTAAAGGATATTTTAATTAACGGAGGTTCTACCTGCTCTGTTCCTGATGTTTCGAATGTAACAATTACACCTTCGCAACCCATTTCAAGTACCGACAGGTTCTGGGGTTATTTTCATAAAGGAACAACCAATTTTCCCTTTACAGACGGAATTGTATTAACAACGGGGCGTGCAAGAGAAGCAGGAAATGTAGCATCAAGTGCAAGTTACACTATTCCCGGAGCGGGACAAAATGATGCCGATCTTTTAGCAGCTGTTCCAAATCCTACTCCATCTAATAATTATAATGATAATGTTATGCTGGAGTTTGATTTTGTACCTAACTCCAGTCAGGTGAAATTTAATTATATTTTTGCTTCTGAAGAATATTCCGGAACCTTTCCTTGTCAGTATTCAGATGCATTTGCATTGTTAATAAAACCGGTTTCCGGAGGTCCTTATGTAAACCTTGCTGTTTTGCCAAATAATGCAGGACCTGTAGCGATGACCAATATTCACCCTTTGATTAGTGGAATTTCAGGTTGTCCTGCAATTAATGAAATATATTTTGCGGGATACAATTCTTCACCAAACATTGTTACCAATTATGATGGAAGAACTGTTCCTTTAACGGCAGTGGGAAATGTAACGCCGGGTGTGGCTTATCATTTTAAAATGGTTTTGTCTGATTACAGAGACTGGAGCTATGATTCTGCCGTGTTTCTTGAGGGAGGATCTTTTGATATAGGTATTAAACTTGTTGACGGTAATGGAGTACAGTTACCTTCTACTTTAAATGTTTGTGATAATGTACCTCAAACTTTAGTTGCACAGCTGAATGCAGTTCCCGGAGCTCTGTATCAATGGTATAAAGATGATGTTCTGATACCTGGTGCAACATCAGCAACATATGTTGCTACTACGCCTGGTAAATATGAAGTGAAAGTAATGGTTCCGGGTAATAATTGTCCGGCATCTGCAACTATAACAATTGTGGGCGGTACAAGTCCTGTAGCTCAGAATGCTACAATGAAAATTTGTACAACACCAACTCTGAGTACTTTTAATTTAAATAATGCTAAACCTCAGATGAGTACTACTGCCGGAGCAGTTTTCCGTTTTTACGTAAATCTTGCTGATGCACAGGCTCAGAACAACAGTTACATACCAGATGCCAATTTAGCTGCTTATAATGGAACTGACGGTCAGGTTTTACATGTTGTTGTATCTAACGGGGCATTTTGTAGCAAATTAGTTACATTAACTTTAAGAAAAGAGGCAACTCCGGTCGCTGAGCTTACCGCTTCAAGATTAAAGATTTGCGTTGGGGAATCTGTTACATTAACTGCAGGCGGTGGTGTTATCTATCAATGGAATGATACGGCTGTTTCTACTGCTGTTCGTACATTGTCACCTACTCAAACAACTACTTATACAGTGTATGCAATCGGTGCACAAGGTTGTAAATCACTTCAGCCTATCTCGGTGACTGTAGAAGTTGTTCCGGCAATTACTTCTAATATGACAGGAGGGATAATCTGTATTGGCGATACTATAACTCTGGATGCCGGAGTTGGACCGAATTACAGCTATTTATGGAATAACGGAGCTACTACACAGACTATTGCTGTGGATGGTCCCGGAATGTATTTTGTAGATATTAACAATGGAGTTTGTTCTAAGAGATATACAACAGAAGTAAAACTGGCTCTTGTCCCAGAAATTATAAATGTTGATTACAGTCAAAATGGTACATTAGTAATTACCGCTACAAATCTTGGGAGTGGAGTTCTTGAATATTCTGTTGATAACGGTGTTACCTGGCAAGGTTCTAATGTATTTAATAATATTCCTAATAATACAATAGTTTCTATAAGAGTAAGAGTGAAAGGTACAAGTTGTGTTGGTTTCCTGGAGTATTTCACTTTCGTAATGCAAAACGTAATTACTCCAAACGGAGACAAAGTAAATGATATGATCGATTTCAGAGGGGTAAGTGATTATAAACAATTTCAGGCTCAGATTTCCGACCGCTATGGTAAAGTAGTTTATAAAGCTGAGAAAACAAGACCTTATTGGGACGGATATTTCCAAGGTAAAAAATTGCCTACATCTTCTTACTGGTATCAAGTGACATTTGAAGATCCTGCAAGTAAAAAATTAGTAGTAAAAACAGGCTGGATTTTACTTAAAAACTTTGAATAGCAAAAATTATACAAACAAAAAAGACCGAAATTTTTCGGTCTTTTTTGTTTTAAACTGTACAAAACTGAAAATCTGAATTTTATATAATTGTGTTAAAACTAATGTAAATGAATTTTGCTTGAATTTTGAATAAAAAAAATAGTATTTTTGTTTAAAATAGTTTAAAATGTTAAATAGTAGATTACAAAATTTACTTCCGGTTTTAATTTTACTGCTTTTAGGTAATTTTACTTTTTCACAGAAAAGAAGTCAGAGTCAAAATCTTGCGAAACCATCTGTTCAAACCAACAAAGTGGGTTCGTTTATCGATGTAAATACTCCAAATTATACAGAATCCTCTTTCAGTATAAGTCAATTGGTGAAAGATGTACTTATTGCGGGCGGATCTACATGTGCGACAGCAAATGTTTCGAATGTAGTTGTGTCACCCAATCTTACTTCCGGAGATCCTAATAGAAGCTGGGGTTTTTTTAATAAAGGAACTACCAATTTTCCATTCGCAAAAGGGATTGTACTTACTACAGGACACGCCAGTAAAGCGGGTAATAATTTCATATCAGGTCCTATCGGTGATGCGCTTCCTACTCAAGGTGATGTTGATTTAGCCGCCGCATTAGGGTTATCAAATACTTTACTGAGTGATGCCAGTTACATCGAATTTGATTTTGTTCCTACTTCTACAGAAGTTACTTTCAGATATTTATTTGCTTCAGAAGAATACAATGGTAGTTTTCCGTGTGATTATAGTGATGGGTTTGCTCTTTTGCTAAAACCGAATACGCCAGGTTCTTCTTATCAAAATTTAGCGGTTTTACCGGGTGGTGCCGGAGCCGTAAGTACAAAAAATATACGGCCTGCATTCCAGTTTGGCGGAGCACCTCTTGCTTGCGGAGCGCTAAATGCTTCATATTTTGGAGGATACAACACCTCTTCTATTGAAACAAATTTTAATGGGCGTACAGTTCCCTTAACAGCTAAAGCAACGGTTGTTCCCGGACAGTCCTATCATTTTAAAATGGTTTTAGCAGATTATGATGATTCTGCTTATGATTCGGGTGTGTTTTTGGAAGCGGGTTCATTTGATATCGGTGTACAGATTTTAGGACCGACTGGAGTTCAGCTTCCTGCTTCAATAAATGTTTGTGACAACGCGCCACAAACTTTTACAGCTTCTACTCAGGTTTCTGGTGCAACCTATGTTTGGTATTTAAACAATACAGTTATTCCCGGAGCTACTTCTGCTTCTTACACAGCCACTTTACCCGGAGTGTATAAAGTGGAGGTACTTATCCCCGGAAACTCCTGTCCTGGAACCGCCACCGTCACTATTGTTGGCGGAACTTCACCTACAGTTCAGAACGCTACGCTTACAAGTTGTTATGCAGCAGGAAATGTTAACTTTAATCTGACAGCTGCTCAAAACGCAATCAGTACAACTCCCGGAGCAACATTTTCTTATTATGAAAATCAAGCGGATGCTAATGCGGGAAATACAAGTACTATTGCCACTCCTACAACTTATCCAAGTTCGGGAGGTCAAACAATATATGTTTTAGTTAAAAATGGATTTTGCTCAAAAGTTGCGCAACTGCAATTGGTAAAAGCACCACAGGTAACAGCAACTATTGCAGCACCTGCTTCTTTGACATGTACGAATCCTCAGATTACATTAAATGCTTCTGCATCGGTTTATCCAACGGGTTCTACTTTTGCCTGGACTACAGTGGGCGGAAATATCGTTTCAGGCGGAAATACTTTAAATCCTGTAGTAAATACGGCAGGAACTTATACCTTAACAATAAGCAACACCTACCAACCCGGAAATGTAGTTTGTACAGCTACATCAACAGTTACAGTTGTTGGAGACAGCAATGCGCCTACCACAGGACTCACTGCAAGTAAAATATTGATTTGTGCAGGCGAAACCGTTACCCTTACTGCTTCTGGTGGTGCAACATACAATTGGACCGGACTTACAGGCACGGGAAATACTCAAACTGTTACTCCAGCAACAACGACAACTTACACTGTTTTGGCAACTGGTGCAAATGGATGTGTTTCTACTACTCCTGCAACAATAACGATTGAAGTCTCGCAACCTATTACTGTACAGAATGCAACCCTTCTGAAATGTTATCAGCAAGGAGGCATTGTATATGATCTTACATCTGCCCAAACTCAGATAACCTCTTCAGGAACGGCAACTTTTGCTTACTACATCAATCAGGCAGATGCTAATGCAGGAAATACAAGCACGATTGGTACTCCCACAACTTTTTCAAGCACAGGAAACCAAACGATCTATGTGCTTGTAAAAAATGGTGGCTGCAGTTATGTGGTAATCTTACAACTACAGACAACAGCCGTAACAAATTTAACAATAGCAACTCCTCAAACGATCACCTGTTCAGTTCCGCAAATAACTTTAAATGCTTCGGCATCAACAATTCCCACAGGATCAACAATTTTGTGGACAACGACTGGAGGAAATATCGTGTCCGGAGCTAATACTTTAAACCCTGTAGTGAATGCAGGAGGTCTTTATACTTTAACAGTGACTAACATTACACAACCTGGAAACTTAACGTGTACTTTTACTACTTCTGTAACTGTAGTTCAGGATAAGGTTTTACCGGTTGCAAATTTATCTTCTACATTTCTGCAAATTTGTCCGGGTGAATCGGTTACACTAACAGCTTCTGGTGGCGTAACTTATAATTGGGGGAATGGTCTTACTGGCAATGGCGCAACTCAGGTAGTTTCTCCCACAAATAATACTACGTACACCGTTTTTGCTGTAGGAGCAAATGGATGTATTTCTGCAAATCCTGCCTCAATAACTATTGTTGTGGGACCGCCAACTGCTTCTGTTGTAGCTTCTAAACTAAAAATCTGTGCAGGTGAATCAGTGACATTAACAGCAAGTGGAGGATTTACTTACAACTGGGTAGGTCTTACAGGAACAGGGAATACACAAATTGTTACACCAACAGTCACTACACCTTATCAGGTTTTTGCATTGGGTGGAAATGGTTGCGTATCTACTACCCCTGCTACAATTACGATAGAAGTAGTTCCTGCAATTGTTTCTTCTTTAAAAGATGTAAATGTATGTGCGGGAGATCCTGCGACATTAGATGCGGGAGCTGGCCCAAACTATACTTATCTCTGGAGTACAGGCGCAACTACACAAACCATTACGACTAATATTCCGGGATCATATTCTGTGACAATAAGTAACGGTACCTGCTCAAGATTATTTACAGCACAAATCATTAATCCCGATCTGCCACAATTTACCAATATAGTTTTCGATAAAGATGTTTTGACTATATCTACAACTAATCCTTCAGGAGGTGTATTAGAATACTCAATTGATGGGGGTGTAACTTGGCAGCCTTCAAATATATTTTATAATGTAATGAAGAATACCAATTACAGTTTGGTTGTAAGAGTAATAGGAGCAAAATGCGGCACTTCATTGCAGTTTTTCACATTTCTGATGAGCAATGCAATTAGTCCGAATAATGATGGTATAAATGATTATATTGATTTTTCTGGAATTAGCAGTTACAAAAATTTTGCAGCATCAATATTTGACAGATATGGTGCAGAGCTATTCAAAGCAGATAAATCAAACACAATGTGGAACGGTTCTCTTAAAGGTATTAATTTACCTACTGCGACCTACTGGTATCGGGTACAATGGGAAAACCCTGCAAGTAAAAAACTTGAATTAAGATCTGGATGGATACTTCTTAAAAACAGAAATTAATTTGCAAAACCTTCTTAAAAGCACATCTTTCAAAAATCGAAAGATGTGTTTTTTTATTATGTTAAAAACAGAATAATTGATAGCGTATGTTTAAAAAACTGTTAAATTTGTTGAAACAAAATTATTATGAAGAGATATCTACTGCTGTTTTCGTTATTTTTATTCACTACTAATGTTATTAATGCTCAGAAAATTCAGTCAAGAAAGCCGATTAAAGAAAATAATTCAGCTTCAAAAAAAGCAGGAGATTATATTGATGTAAACGTTACCCCTTATCCTGAAAGTAATTATACTCCCACACAATTGGTTACAGATGTATTGGTTGGAACTTCAGGTTCTTGCGGAACACCTAATATTTCTAACGTGACAGTCAGCCCCAATCAACCGGTAACAAACAACAATAGATTCTGGGGATATTTTAATAAAACAACTTCAACATTCCCTTTTGAGGAAGGGATTGTACTAACGACAGGTTGGGCAAGAAAGGCAGGTAATACCAATGAACCTAACACATTAAGCGATGGTAACGGTGGAGGAAGTGATGCAGATCTTATTGCAGCGATTGGAGTAACTACTCAGATTAGTAATGCTGCTATTTTAGAATTTGATTTTGTACCTACAAGTTCTCAGATGAAATTCAGATATATTTTCGCATCTGAAGAATATGAAGGTATTTATCCTTGTCCTCCGCTTCAGTACGATGACGCTTTTGCTTTGTTACTAAGACCGAATACACCAGGTTCTACCTATACTAATTTGGCTGTTTTACCTGGAGGTGCAGGACCTGTTTCTGTACCCAATATTTTACCGGCAAGTTTCGCTTGCGGACCTATAAACGGGCAGTATTTTGGCTCATTATCTCCAAACGCAACCAATTATAACGGGATCACAGCACCACTTACTGCAGAAGCCACTGTAATTCCTGGCCAATCTTACCATATTAAAATGGTGGTTGCGGATGCTAGAGATAGCAGTTATGGTTCCGCAGTATTTTTAGAAGCGGGTTCATTTGATATCGGAGTAAATTTGTTAGATCCTGCCGGAGCGCAGTTGCCTGCAGAAATTAATGTATGTGACAATGTACCGCAAGTAATTACTGCATCTACAAGCGGACCAAATTTAAATTATCAGTGGTTTTTCAACGGAGCTGTAATTCCTAATGCTAATACCAATACCATCACAGCAACACAACCAGGAGATTACAAGATAGAAGTAAGTGTTCCGGGTAATCCTTGTCCCGGATCTGCGAGTATAAAAATAGTTGGAGGAACCACTCCGGAAGCACATGACGGTACTTATTTGCTTTGCACAACGCCAACTGTTACATCTTTCGATTTGAATGCAACAAAAGCATCAATCAGTCTTGATAGCCAGACAGCAGTTTTCCGTTTTTACGAAAACCAGGCAGATGCAGTGGCTCAAAACAACAACTATATAACTAATGTTTATAATTATAACGGTACAGACGGACAAATACTTTATGTAGTAGTCTCTAACGGAATTTTCTGCAGTAAGATGGTGAAACTTACATTACAGCGAGAAGTAACTCCGGTTGCACAGCTTGCGTCTTCACAGTATAGAATTTGTGCCGGAGAATCAGTTACACTTACAGCAGCAGGTGGTGTTACTTATCTTTGGAATAATTTCGGAGGATCTGGTAATACTCAAACAGTAACACTTCACCAGTCTACAGATTTTACGGTATATGCAATTGGTACAAAAGGCTGTCAGTCACTTCAGCCTGCAAAAGTGAGAATAGAAGTTTTACCGGAAATCAAAACGCCTTTGCTGGATGTAGAAATGTGTGTGGGAGACAAAATTACTTTAGATGCAGGTGCAGGCGAAAATTATACATACCTTTGGAATACCGGTGCAACTACTCAAACAATTGTAGCAACGGAATTAGGGATTTATACCGTAGTAGTAGATAATGCTGTTTGTCAGGAAGAATTTAAAGTAAAAGTTCAGGCTGCAGCTTTGCCGTATTTTACTAATCTCGATTATGCTGGAAACACATTAACGGTTACAGCTCACAATCCAACGATTAATAATATTCCTCAAACGCTTGAATATTCTATTGACGGAATTTTTTGGCAGGAATCTACCGTTTTTCCTGGCCTTTTAGACAATACAAATTACACGATCAAAGTGAGAATTAAAGGAACAAGCTGTTATGGCACAATAGATTTCTTCACCTTTAATATTACCAATGTGATCACCCCGAATAATGATGGCGTAAACGATGTTTTAGATCTTACATCTTTAGGAAGTTTCAAAAACTTCACAGGTTCTATATATGACAGATACGGCGTTGAGATGTTCAGATTTTCAAAAGAAACACCAATCTGGAACGGAACGGTGGGTGGAAAAAGATTGCCGACTGCAACGTATTGGTACAAATTTAATTTTGAATACAATAAATCTAAAACTCAGATGAGCAGATCGGGTTGGATTATGTTGAAAAACAGAGAGTAATTCTCAATATGAAATAAAAAAATGCCTTTCAGATCTGAGAGGCATTTTTGTTTACTGATTTTCTTTCCAAAGCTGAGTGAAAGAAATAAAATCTGATACGCTGAGTTCTTCAGCTCTTTTATCTAAAAACTCATGCGTTTTTAAAGCTTCAGGAATATTTAGAATTTTCAAAGCATTTGAGAGTTTTTTTCTTCTTTGATTAAATCCTGCTTTTACAATTTGCTTAAAAAGAATCTCGTTTCCGGCTAAACCTTCTTTCGGATTTCTTGTCAGTCTGATGACTCCCGACTTTACTTTCGGTGGCGGATTAAAAACATTTTCATGAACTGTAAAAAGATATTTTACCTCATAATAAGCCTGAATTAAAACTGTCAATATTCCGTAGTCTTTTGTTCTCGGAACAGCCGCAGTTCTTTCTGCCACTTCTTTTTGGAACATTCCCACCATCTCCGGAATTTGTTGGTAATGATCAATAATTTTAAATAAAATCTGTGAAGAAATATTATACGGAAAATTCCCGATAATAGCAATTTGCTCGTTATCCAAACCTGCAAAATCATGCTTCAGAAAATCTCCGACAAAAGTTTCTTCTGTGATTTTATCATAGTTCTGTTTTAAATAATCAATTGATTCATTATCAATCTCTGCGAGAAATATTCTTTGTTCTTTTTCAATCAGATATTTAGTAAGAACTCCCATTCCGGGACCTACTTCAAGTACGTTTTTATAATTTTCAAAACTTAGTCCGTCAACTATTTTTTTTGCGATATTTTCATCAGTCAAAAAGTGTTGACCAAGATGTTTTTTTGCTTTTACACTCAATGTTTTTTATGATTTTGTTAACAGTGATTTTCTTTAATTCGTCCCAAATTTCGGAAGATTTTTTCTAATTTAGCCAAAAATTTTAATATTAATGGCTAAATCTGTAGAAGAGTTTAATAAAAAAAGGCTTCGGTCCAGCAATATTACGGTCGTGGTAAGTATCGCATTAGTGCTGTTTTTGTTAGGATTAATGGGGCTTATTTTAATCAATGCTCAAAAATATTCTGATTATTTAAAAGAGCAATTGGTGGTAAACGCTTATTTCGACGAAAACTACGATGTTAAAGATTCTGCTAAAATAGCCAAACAGGAAGCGGTTGCCGTTGAAGTTATTAAAGCAATGCCGTCTGTAAAACGTACTAAATATATTTCCAAGAAAATGGCTACATCTGAAGCTAAAAAAAGTTTGGGAATTGATACGGAAGCGCTTTTCGAAGAAGATATCTATCCGGCATCAGTTGAAGTTGCTCTTAAGGCAGAGTTTACTGATTCTACAAAAATTGCTGGTGTTTTAAAAGAGATAAAAGCCGTTCCCGGAATTATCGATGTAAAAAACGATACAGATTCCCAGAAAATTTATAACAATTTAAATAAAATCTTAAAATGGATTTTAGCATTCTGTCTATTGTTTCTAGTTTTGGCAATTGTATTGATTAACAACTCTATACGTCTGAAGGTTTTCTCTAAACGTTTCATTATCAAAACTATGCAGTTGGTTGGTGCAAAAAGAAGATTTATTTTGACACCGTTTATAAAAGAAGCTCTTGTTTTAGGGTTATTAGGTGCGATAATTGGTCTTTTGGCACTATTCGGAATTTGGTATTATTTTACCACGACTATCAAAACTCCTTTCGTACAAGATACAAATCAATACATTTGGTTGGTTATTTCTATCTTTGGATTGGGAATTTTTATCACGATATTAAGTACAATTATTGCAACCTGGAGATTCTTGAGATCTAATGTTGACGATTTATACTATTCTTAAAAATGAGCAAAAAAACAAATAAATTTTCGGCATCAGATTATGGTAACGAAACAAAAGTGTCTGAAGAAAGTAATTTTTATTTCGGTAAAGAAAACTTTAAATGGATGCTGATTGGTCTTGCGTGCATCGTTGTAGGTTTCCTTCTGATGATGGGTCCCGATGCAAACACCGTTGACGGAAAACTCGATCCGAATGTTTGGAATGACGGTATTTTTTCGATCAGAAGAATTAGAATTGCGCCGTTGCTTGTTGTCATTGGCTTCGTGATTGAAGTATATGCAATTTTAAAAAGAAAATAGAAGTACAATTTTTATTTAAAGATTAAGAAATTTGGAAATTTAGACTCTGTTGCTAAATCTCCGGCTTTCTTAGTCTTTTTAATTTTTATTACATAAAATGGATTTAATCAAAGCAATTATCATTGCAATTATAGAAGGACTTACAGAATATTTGCCGATTTCTTCAACGGCGCATATGGGTTTTACTGCAAATCTGATGGGTTTGGAAGAAACAGAATTTTTAAAAATGTTTCAGGTTTCCATTCAGTTTGGAGCCATTTTGTCGGTTGTGGTGGCTTACTGGAAAAAGTTTTTCGATCTTAAAAACCTTCAATTCTACTATAAATTAGCATTCGCCGTGATTCCTGCGTTGGTTTTAGGATATATTTTCGATGATATGATTGAATCTGTCTTAGGAAATCAGATTGCAATTTCATCGGTTTTGGTTTTAGGTGGGGTTGTTTTACTTTTTGCTGATCAATGGTTTAAAAATCCTGTCATTCATGATGAAAAAGAGCTTTCAATTAAAAAAGCTGTCACCATTGGTTTTTGGCAATGTCTTGCCATGATGCCCGGAACGAGTAGAAGTGCTGCTTCAATTATTGGTGGAATGACGCAAGGTTTATCTCGAAAAGCTGCTGCAGAATTTTCTTTCTTTTTGGCAGTTCCTACGATGTTGGCGGTGACGGTTTATTCAGTTTTTGTAAAAACCTGGGGTAAAGAAACTGCTAATCCGATGAAAGGGTACGAAATGATTCTGGAATCTCAGGATCACATCATGATTTTTATTGTTGGAAACATTGTTGCTTTTATCGTTGCGTTGATTGCCATCAAAGCATTCATAGGAGTTTTAAATAAATATGGTTTCAAGCCTTGGGGTTGGTACCGTATTTTTGTTGGGATTGCTTTGTTGATTTATTTTTATTTTTTTAAATAAATTCATGAAGTTTTATTTAAAAGTTTTTAGTGTAGTATTTTTCTGTGTTTTTATATTTTCTTGTTCTCCTGCACATACACTCTTTGTAAAGAATAATACAAATTCTGAAAAAGAAATTTTTGTAGAATTAATTGAGAATAAATTTCCAGAAAGGATCTTGTTATGTAAAGAGTTGGTTTCAGATGAAAATTTGTCTTATGAAAATTTCCCTAAGTATTATAAAAATGGGAAATGTTTTCATGAAAACATAAATATTGTTGATAATAAAATTTATAAGATTAAAATTCCTGCAAAGTATACTGTTAATATTACTCCAAATAATTCTATATATCCTTATCAAAAAATATATTATTTAGTTAACGGAAAAAAATGTTTTATAAATGATATTAATTCTGAAAGCTGTGTGCAAAAAATAAGTCAACAACCTAAACTGGTTTCTATTACCGAAATTTTACAATAATGACCGCAGAAGAATTACAGTCAGGACACATATTTTTATTAGACAAACCTTTGGATTGGACTTCTTTTCAGGCTGTCAATAAAATGAAATACAAGCTAAAACGTGAATTTGATCTTCCGAAAAAATTTAAAATCGGTCACGCCGGAACTTTGGATCCGAGAGCAACAGGATTATTAATTGTCTGCACAGGAAAATTCACAAAAAAAATTCCTGAAATTCAGGATGCTCCCAAAGAATACTGGGCGGAAATTAAAATCGGAGCTCAGACCGAATCTTATGACACCGAAAAACCAGAAATTCTTCATCACAATTTTTCAAATGTTAATGAAGAGGATGTGAAAAATGCTTTAGACAAGTTTTTAGGTGAAATAGATCAGAAGCCACCGGTTTTTTCAGCCATAAAAATTGACGGAGCAAGAGCGTACAACTTGGCAAGAGCAGGAGAGGAGGTTGAAATGAAATCAAGAAAAACAACGATTCATTACATTAAAGATGTTGAAATTAATTTTCCATTAATAAGTTTTACTGTTGGATGTTCAAAAGGAACCTACATCAGAAGTTTGGCACACGATATTGGTCAGGAATTGAATGTAGGAGCTTATCTTACGCAGTTGAGAAGAACAAAAATCGGTGATTACAAAATTGAAGATGGAACTTCTGAATTTTTAAACAACGACTACAGATTTGAAAATTATGGTTAAAAATGTATTATTGATTTCATTTTTGTTTTTATCATTGAAGATATTTTCCCAGGTTGATGATTCCAGAAAGCCAAAAATGAATTTTTATGTAAATCCGACTTTGAATATTGGGTACAATTTAGGAAATCAAATTAAAGACAATCAAAATAAAGATTCGCAATATTATCAGCAATATATTTCGCCCTATCTTCCTAATAAACTGACTTATGGGATTTCCGTAATTGGTGGTTATAATTTTCTTCCTAATTTTGCATTGGGCACAGGTTTGAAATACAGCTACATAGATCCTGATTTTCACATGATGTATTGGTTGATTCAGCCTAAAATTATTTTTAATCCGGGAGATGAGGCTTTTTTTATCGATGTTACTTATGGAAAACAGTTTAATAAATCTGCAGTTTCCAATTCTGATTTTTGGAGTTTGAAAGCTGGTCTGCAGGTTTCTTATTCAAAAAGATTAAGCCAGGAAGGAGGTTTGGTTTTAGAAGGATTTCAACTTGGAAATTCAAGTGCCGTATTTATAGGATTAAGTTACGGAATTACAGTTTTCAGTAATAAAAATTATACAGTAGAAGGAATAGATTAATGGAAAAAACGCGTATAAATAAATATCTTTCGGAAGTAGGTTATTGCTCAAGAAGAGCTGCAGATAAGCTTTTGGAGGAAGGCAGAATAAAAATAAACGGTCAGATTCCTGAATTGGGAACAAAGGTTTCGGATGACGATGTTGTAGAAGTTGACGGAAAACCAATTCGTGAATCAGAAGACAAACCGATCTATATTGCATTTAATAAACCTGTTGGAATTGTTTGTACCACAGATACAAAACGTGAAATCGACAATATTATAGAGTATATAAATCATCCGAAAAGAATTTTCCCGATCGGCAGATTAGATAAACCAAGTGAAGGTTTGATTTTATTAACCAATGACGGAGATATTGTAAACAAAATTCTTCGGGGTAAAAATAACCATGAAAAAGAATATTTGGTGAGAGTAGATAAACCTCTCAACTCAAAATTTCTTGAAAAAATGCGTAATGGTGTTCCGATTTTAGATACAGTTACCAAAAAATGTGAGGTAGAGAGAATTGATGATATGACTTTCAGAATTGTTTTAACACAAGGTCTGAACAGGCAAATCCGTAGAATGTGTGAATTTCTTGGTTATGAGGTTATAAAATTGAAGCGTATCAGAATCATGAATATTAAGCTTGATTTACCTATCGGAAAATGGCGAGATCTTTCTGAGGATGAATTGTCTGCTTTAAATTTACTTTTGGAAGATTCCAGCAAAACTTTTGATTAAAATTCACATATTCTCATTAAAATAAGCTTTACCGATTTTCAGTAAAGCTAGTTTTTTACTATTTTGAATGAAATCTGATCAAGACTTCTGATCTTGTTTTATTTGTAGCGTGCAAGATTTTTTGAAATAAAACGTTTCCTTTTTACGGTAACCTATTGGAAATTAGTAGATAAGTTTTTAAAATAAACTTTATAAATGTATTGTAGAAATCGAATTATTTTGTAATTTTGCACCACTTTTTGTGGAGCAGGTCTGAAAAGGTAAATTATTATTAATTAATTACTTCCGTATTTTTTAAATCCACATTTACTCAGACCATTAAAAAAGATGGAATACAAATTTTATTAGAAAATGTCAAAAGAGACAAATTCAGCAGAGGTTATTTTAAACCAAAACGTAGCACCGGAACAATTTGACTGGGATTCTTTCGAATCAGGTCTTGATGCAGATGCGAGAAAAGAAAAAAGCGATCTTGAAGAAATCTACAACGGATCTCTTAACAGCTTAAACGACAATGACGTTTTAGTTGGTAGAGTTGTAAGATTAACAGATAAAGAAGCTATCGTAGACATCAACTTCAAATCTGAAGGTGTTATTTCTCTTAACGAATTCCGTTACAACCAAGGCCTGAGCGTAGGTGATGAGGTTGAAGTAATGGTTGACAGAAGAGAAGACAAAACAGGTCAGTTACAGTTATCTCACAGAAAAGCCAGAACGCTTAAAGCTTGGGATAAAGTAAATGAACTTCACGAAACAGGAGAAATCGTAAACGGTTTTGTGAAGTCTAGAACTAAAGGTGGTATGATCGTAGATGTACACGGAATCGAAGCATTCTTACCAGGTTCTCAAATTGATGTTAAGCCAATCAAAGATTACGATCAGTTCGTAGGTAAAACTATGGAGTTCAAAGTTGTGAAAATCAACCCTGAGTTCAAAAACGTAGTGGTATCTCACAAAGCATTGATCGAAGCAGATATCGAAGGTCAGAAAAAAGAAATTATCGCGCAGTTAGAAAAAGGACAGGTTCTTGAAGGTACTGTTAAGAATATCACTTCTTACGGTGTATTCATCGACTTAGGAGGTGTTGACGGATTGATCCACATTACAGACCTTTCTTGGTCTAGAGTGAACCACCCATCTGAAATCCTAGAGGACGGACAAACTGTAAAAGTTGTTATCCTTGACTTTGATGACGAGAAAACAAGAATCCAATTGGGTATGAAGCAATTAGAAGCTCATCCTTGGGATGCTCTTTCTGCTGACATGAAAGTTGGTGATAAAGTAAAAGGAAAAGTAGTAGTTCTTGCTGACTATGGTGCATTTGTAGAAATCGCTCCAGGTGTAGAAGGATTAATTCACGTTTCTGAAATGTCTTGGTCTACTCACTTGAGAAGCGCAGGAGATTTCGTAAAAGTAGGTGACGAAGTGGAAGCTGAAGTACTTACTCTTGACAGAGAAGACAGAAAAATTTCTTTAGGTATGAAACAATTATCTAAAGATCCATGGGAAAATATCGAAGCTAAGTATCCAGTAGGTTCTCAACACGTTGGAACGGTAAGAAACTTTACAAATTTCGGTGTATTCGTAGAATTGGAAGAAGGTATTGATGGATTAATCTATATCTCTGACCTTTCTTGGACTAAGAAAATCAAGCATCCATCAGAATTCTGTGCAGTTGGTGATAAATTAGATGTTGTAGTTCTAGAATTAGACATCCAGGCTAGAAGATTATCTCTAGGTCACAAACAACTTCAGGAAAACCCATGGGATAAATTTGAAACTAAATATGCTGAAGGAACTGTACATGCTGGAAAAGCTGTAGAAGTACACGATAAAGGTGCTTCTGTACAATTCGAAGATGCTGAAGTTGAAGCTTTCTGCCCATCAAGATTATTAGAGAAGGAAGACGGATCTAAAATCAAAAAAGGTGAAGATGCTCAGTTTAAAGTAATCGAATTCAACAAAGAATTCAAAAGAGTAGTAGTATCTCATACGGGTATTTTTAGAGACGAAGAAAAGAAAAATGTAAGAGAAAACTCTAACAACAGATCTAACAATACTTCATCTTCTTCAAACAATGAAGAAAGATCAACTCTTGGAGATATCGATGCTTTAGCAGAATTGAAAAAGAAAATGGAAGGAGGTAAATAATACGCCAATCATTTTTATCTATAAGAACCACTCGAAAGAGTGGTTTTTTTGCTTTAATATTTAGATAAAATCATTCGAATTATTCGCTTTAATTCATTTTATGAATAATTCAAAAAAAAATTACTTTCATTATTGTTTTAATTGTACATTTGCGCCTTTAAAAGTCAAAATGAAAAAAATAATTCTACCACTAGTTATTGCAATTTTAGCAATAATACCTTCAAAATCGTTTGCTCAATCGAACGAAACGATCATAAAAAATTATATTTCTCAAAATAAATTACGAGAATATAAAAAATCAGATCTTAATCAATTCATCATTGATAATGTGGATTCTTCAAAATCATTAAATGGTGATATAGTCAAGACTCAGCAAACTTATAAAGGGTATCCAATATATAATGCTGTTTCTACTGCTTTGATTAAAGAAGGTAAGGTTACTTATTACACAGACAACTTTATTAAAGATTATTATTCTGCAGAAAACAATACTAATTCTTTAAATAAACAAAGTGCTCTAAACAAAATTGCAGATATTATTGGGAACAGTGATATTAAAGATTTTACGATACTTAATTATACTGATATTACTCCAAATCATAAAAGATTTGCAAAGCAAAGATTAGTATACATAGAACATGAAGGTAGCTTAAAGTTTGCTTATGAATTCTTTCTTCGTGAGCCAAAATCTGCAAATACTTGGAATGTTTTAATTGATGCAAATTCGGGTGAGATTTTAAACAAAGAAAATCTTAATTTATCTTGCAGTTTTCATCCTGGAGCTTATGGCCACGATCATTCAGATGAGAAATTCGTTGGCCCCCTCAATAAATCGTATTCATCTTCAAATTTTCTTCTAGCAGATAATGCAAGTTACAATGTTTTCCCATTACCTATAGAAGCACCAACATTTGGGAGCAGAGCAATTCTTACAAATCCCTGGATTTTAGCTTCGTCTCCGGAAGGATGGCATTCTGATGGCACTACTCATTACACAATTACCAGAGGTAACAATGTTCATGCATATGAAGACACTTCAGCAATAGATTCTGGAATGTCAGCAGATGGAGGAGCTTCCAGAAACTTCAATTTTCCTTTTAGTTTAACCGCAGATCCATTAGATAATCAAAATGCTTCAATTACTAATCTTTTTTATCTAAATAATCGTATTCACGATGTTTTCTATAAATTTGGTTTCACAGAGACTGCGAAAAATTTTCAGAAAAATAATTTTGGCTTAGGAGGTGCACAGAATGACTATGTAGAAGCCGAGGCTCAAGATGGGGGTGGTTTAAATAATGCCAATTTTGGAACCCTTCCTGATGGTAATATTTCTTACATGCAGATGTATCTTTGGTCATCTGTAAATCGTAATTTTTTCTATAATGCACCTACTGCCGCAGTTGCTAGAGAACCGATTGTAGGATTTGCACAGTTCGGATTACCTTTAGACGCGACCGGTGTTACAGGTAATGTACAAGTGGCAAACGTTCTTGATGGTTGTAGTGCATTAACAGCTGGTTCTATGACTGGAAAAATAGGTTTAATTGAAAGAGGTACATGTACTTTTACGGTTAAGGTAAAAAATGCACAAGATGCAGGAGCTGCTGCAGTAATAGTTTATAATAATTCAGCAAACGGATCGAATGTAGGTGGAATGTCTGGTACTGATGCTACGATTACAATTCCGTCAGTTTTAGTTACAAATGCTGAAGGCGAATATATCAAAGCTTTAATTAATGCAAATACTACCGTAAATGTTACGCTAAAAGATGATCCGGCTACAATGGTAACTCCGGATGGAAGTTTTGATAATGGTATTGTAACTCATGAATATGGTCACGGTATTTCTACAAGACTTACTGGTACCGGCTATGGTTGTCTTTCTTCTTCTCAAAGTAAAGAGCAGATGGGTGAAGGTTGGTCAGACTTCTTTGCTTTAATGCTGACTAATAAACCAGGAGATAATGCTTCTGTGCCAAGAGGAATGGGAACTTATGCTGCAGGACAGGCAACTACGGGAGTGGGAATCAGACCGGCAAAATATTCTCCGGATTTTACAATCAATGATTATACATATGGTGACACAAACGGAATGCAGTATAACAACGGTTCTGCGATAGTTCCGAATGTGCATTCTATCGGATTTGTTTGGGCAACAATGCTTTGGGATTTAAATTGGCAATATGTTGCCAAGTATGGATATGCTTCGGATGTGACTTCAGGTACAACAAGCGGAAGTGCAAGAGTTTTACAATTGGTGACAGATGCATTGAAGCTTCAAGCATGTAATCCTACATTTGTTAATGGAAGAGATGCTATATTGGCAGCAGAATTAGCTAAAACAGGCGGAGCCGACAGATGTATGATCTGGAGAACTTTTGCAAAAAGAGGTCTTGGAGTGAATGCTTCGGCTGGAGTTAAAACCAATATCAATGATCAGGTAGAAGATTTTACGGTTCCCGCTGATTGTTTTCTTTCTACATCTGAGACAGATAATGTGAAAAATGTTGGAATCTCAATCTATCCAAATCCTGCTAAAAATGAGTTTTACATCAACTTCCCAAGCAGCACTTTAGGAAAAGTGAATGTTGAAATCTACGATATGTCCGGAAAATTAGTTTCTTCTGAAAGCAAAGTTTCTCCGGATTCTAAAAAAGCAATTTCTACAGACAGATTAATCAACGGAACGTATCTCGTAAAAGTAAAAGGTTTAGGAATTGATACCACTTCAAAGGTTATTATCAGCAAATAATTTCTTTTAAAATAATAATAATTGAGACTGTTTCACTTGAAGCAGTCTTTTTGTATTTAATGTGATAATATTTTATGTAAATCGAATGCGATTTCTTATTTTTATACAGTAATAACCTGTTGTGCATTTACAAATTTGTTTTACTTCAGTAAGTGAAACGCCATTGTTTGTTTTAAAAAAGAATTTATTGTAAAACTTTGTCATTCTTTGCGATAAAATAAACGCAAGGTTAAACGAAAGAAACTTCAAAACTATGCTGAACTAAGTAAAACAATGGCGCTTCGCTTATCAAAGAAATACAAATGATTGATTTTTAGTTTATTTAACATTTCACCCTTAAATGCACAACAGGTAGTAATAATAACTAAAATCATGACTAACAATTTTACTTTTAAAATAAAAAATAGAAGCGTTCAGATTCTGTTTACGCTTTTTGTTTTATTACCGTGTTCTTTTTTTTCTCAGGAGAATAAAAGACTGATTAAAAACCATATTTCTACTAAACACTCACAAGAATTTAAAAAATCAGATTTAATAGATTTTGAGATTGACAATGTAGATTTTTCTGAATCTTTAAAAGGTGAAATTGTAAAAATTCAGCAAAAATTTAAAAATTATCCGGTTTATAATGCTGTTGGAACTGCTTTGGTTAAAAATGGAAAAGTAGAGTATTATTCAGATTCATTTATTAAAAACTACGATTCTTCAGGTTCAGAAAATGTATCAATTACGAAAGAAAAAGCACTTAAAAATATAGCTTTAGCTTTAAAAAATAATGAAATAGCAAACTTCCAAATTTTAGAAAGTATTTCTCCTGGTTCAGAACAAAAAAATTATGTAAAACAAAAACTGACTTTTGTTGAAGTTAATTCTAATTTAAAATTGGCTTATGAATTTTCTTTTCAGGAACCAAAATCTTCAGATTACTGGAATATTTTAGTAGATGCAAATTCCGGTGAAATTATTTCCAAGGAAAATTTAAATTTATCATGTAATTTTCATTCAGATGCTTATTCAAGCGGATTTGCAGATATTATAACATCTCAAAATACTCAGAAAAATTATTTAAAATTAGTTGATAATGCTACTTACAATGTTTTTCCATTACCAGTTGAAGCGCCAACTTTTGGAAGTCGCTCTGTTATTTCAAATCCGTGGATTTTAGCATCCTCTCCGGAAGGTTGGCATTCTACAGGAACTACAAGTTATACAATAACAAGAGGAAATAATGTCTTTGCTTATGAAGATGCCGCAAATAAAAATGAACCCGGTTTCTCTCCAGATGGTGGTGTAAACAGAAATTTTGACTTTCCTTTTTCAATAAACGGAACGCCTTCTTTTAACAGAAGTGCGGCAATCACCAATTTATTTTATATCAATAATAAGGTTCACGATATTTTCTACAAATTCGGATTTACAGAATCAGCAAGAAATTTTCAACAGAATAATTTTGGAAAAGGTGGAATAGGAAATGATTACGTTGCTGCAGAATCCCAGGATGGAGGTAGTTTAAATAATGCCAATTTCACCACACCCGCAGATGGAAATAAACCTTTAATGCAGATGTATCTTTGGTCTACCATTAACCGCTATTTCTTTTACAATGCACCAGTTACAGCAATTCCGAGAGTTCCACAGGCAAGTCCGGCACAATTTGGTCCCCAATTAAACGGAACCGGAGTTACAGGAGATGTTGTCTTAGCTTCTGTAATCGATGGTTGTTCAGCTTTGCCTTCCGGTTCTTTAGCCGGAAGAATAGGATTAATTGAAAGAGGCGGCGGCGCAAACTGTACATTTGTCTTAAAAGTTAAAAATGCTCAAAATGCAGGTGCAATTGCGGCAATCATTTATAATAATCCGACTGCCGTAAATTTCCCATCTTCAATGGGCGGAACTGATCCTACAATCACGATTCCGTCAGTTTTAATTGCAAATAGCGAAGGTGAATTTATCAAAACACAACTTAATAATTCATTAACAGTAAATGTTACTTTAAAAAGTGATCCCACAACTGCAGTTACACCGGATGGAAGTTTCGATAACGGAATTATCACCCACGAATACGGACACGGAATCTCAAATAGATTAACAGGAAATGGTTACACTTGTCTTCTAAAATCTGCAAGCAAGGAGCAAATGGGAGAAGGCTGGTCAGATTTTTTTGCTTTAATGCTTACCAATCAACCCAATGCAACCGCTAATATTCCTAGAAGTATAGGAACTTACGCAAGTGGACAATCGCCAAATGGAGCAGGATTCAGACCTGCAAAATATTCTCCTGATTTTTCTGTCAACGATTACACTTACGGAGATACAAACGGAATGGAAATTGAGGAAGATGGAGAAATTGTCCCGGATGTACACAGAATAGGTTTTATCTGGGCATCAATGCTTTGGGATCTTCATTGGCAATATGCTGCAAAATACGGGTATTCTTCAGATGTTACTTCAGATACAAACAGCGGAAGTGCCCGAGTTTTACAACTGGTGACAGATGCTTTAAAGCTACAGGCTTGCAATCCAACATTTATCGACGGACGAAATGCTATTTTATCAGCCGAAATGTTAACAACCAAAGGAGAAAACAGATGTATGATTTGGAAAACTTTTGCCAAAAGAGGTTTAGGGTTAAATGCTTTACCGGGAGATAAAATGAATATTAATGATCAAAAAGAAGATTTTTCTGTTCCTAAAGACTGTACGGATGGAAATTCTAATATTCAGCCCGATAAAAGTTTACTATCAATTTATCCGAATCCCGCAAAAGATGAATTTTTTATTTATTTGAAAGATTTTACCATCGGAAGCCTTCATTTACAGATTTATGATATGTCAGGAAAATTAGTTCTTTCTGAAAACAGGTCTTCACAGGATTCAAGAATACCTGTTTCAACTAAAAATATAGAAAGTGGCGTTTATATTGTGAAATTACAAGGCATCGGAATTGATTTCAGTAAAAAAATTATTGTTAAAAAATAGAGTTAAAAACTTCATAACAAAAATCACTTTAGAATTTTCTAAAGTGATTTTTGTTATGATAAGCTTGTCTGAATTTTAGAATAATATGTTGTAACTTTGCCGGCTGCGAAAAAAATTATGAAGAAGAAAAATATTTTAAAAGGGGTATTATTTGTTGGCGTTGGCGCTAGTATTTACGGAATGCTTGCAACTTTCGTTAAAATGTCTTACAACGAAGGATTTACAACGTCTGAAGTTACAACTGCTCAATTTGTATTAGGTTTAGTCGGACTTTTAATTCTGAATTTCATTCAGACCATAACTTCAAAAAAAAGATTATCGTCACCGAACCGTAAAGAATTCAGAATGCTGTTATTGGCAGGAACTTCTCTGGGGTGTACAAGTTTATTTTACTATATCGCTGTTCAATATATTGCGGTATCTATTGCGATTGTTTTGTTGATGCAGTCGGTTTGGTTCAGTGTTGTTGTGGAAAGTTTTATCACTAGAAAATTTCCGAATGCTAAAAAAGTAATTGCCACGTTAATCGTTTTATTAGGAACTGTTTTAGCTACAAATCTTATTAATATAGAAGTGAAATTAGATTGGCACGGCATCTTTTGGGGGCTTTTAGCGGCAGCTTCATTTACGATGACGATGTTTACATCAAATACATTGGCGACACATTTACCGGTGCTCAGAAAAAGTATCATCATGTTAACAGGAGGATCTGTAATTATTCTAATTTTTTTATTTTTCGCTCAAATCGGACCGCTGTATTCTGAAAATTTAAAATCTTTTTACTTAAATTTTACTGAAAATACGGAACACATCCGACCTTTTGATTACTCTATTTTCTGGACGTACGGTTTTATTTTGGCATTATTCGGAACAATCATCCCACCAATTTTATTCAATTTAGGCTTTCCGAATACAGGTTTAGGATTGGGAAGTATAATCTCATCCTTGGAGCTTCCGGTTTCCGTAACAATGGCTTTTATGTTATTAAGCGAAAAAGTAATCCTCATTCAATGGATTGGAATTGTCTTAATTTTAATGGCAATCATCTTGATGAATTTACCTTCAAAAAAAGAAAAACTTATTACCGAAACCATTTCTTAAAACGAACATTAAAATTTAATTTGAAAAACTTTCCGGTCTTAGCTGAGTGAAACGCCTTTGCGAACGAAAAATATTCTTAAACATTTTAAAAAAAACTTAGCGAACTTTGCGTTAAAAATCAGAACCAAGTAATCATAATTAAATTATAAATAACAACCGAAACCGTTTCTTTTGAAGCGGTTTTTTTAAATTTATATCTAAATTCAATTTCATGAACCATTTCAAAAACATTGTCACGGCATTTTCATTAACAATCACCACAACGTTCGCTTTTTCACAGACAAAACCTTTAGACGCAACACTTTCCAATTATCAATATCCTTTTGAAGTTCATTTTTTAAACCTGAATTCCCAAAAAAAGAATTTAAAAATGGCTTATATGGATGTTGCTCCAAAAAAATCCAACGGAAAAGCAATAATGCTTCTTCACGGAAAAAACTTCAACGGAGCGTATTGGGAGAAGACAGCAAAAGATCTTTCAGATAAAGGTTTCAGAGTCATTATTCCGGATCAGATCGGATTTGGAAAGTCTTCAAAACCTCAAAGCTATCAATTCTCCTTTGCGCAATTAGCGGATAATACAAAAGCGATTTTAGATGAGTTGAAAATCAATAAAGTCATCGTTTTAGGACACTCGATGGGCGGAATGGTTGCTACAAGATTCACATTAATGTATCCTGAAACCGTAGAAAAATTAATCCTTGAAAATCCAATCGGACTGGAAGATTATAAAACTTTAGCAAAATATCAGACGGTGGATGAAGCGTATCAGTCCGAATTAAAAAATACCGCTGAAACCTACAAAAATTATCAGTTAAAATTCTACTACGACAACAAATGGAAACAGGAATATCAACCTTGGCTCGATTTAATTGCGGGCTGGACTTTACACAAAGACTACCCACAAGTTGCCTGGAATTCAGCATTAACAAGCGATATTATTTTCAATCAACCTGTTGTTTATGAATTTAAAAACATAAAAACTCCCACTTTATTAATCATCGGAACAAGAGACAGAACCGCAATCGGAAAAGATCGTGCTCCCAAAGAAATTCAGCTAATGATGGGACAATATCAAGAGTTAGGAAAGAAAACACAACGAGAAATCGCAGGTTCAAAACTCGTAGAATTAGAAAACGTTGGTCATCTTCCGCACATTGAAGTCTACGATAAATTCTGGAATGCTTTGTATGAGTTTATTAAATAGGAGGGAAGCTGGAAGCGGGATACTGAAAGTCTACAAAATTGAAAATAATTTTTTGGGGTATATATAAAATAATTCCCAAAGGGATTCCTTTCTAAAGGATAGGATGAAATCCTATTAAAATAATGCATCATAATCATTATGATTTATTAAAATAAAAAGAGGCTCTCTAAATTAGAAAGCCTCTTTTCGTATGTGTTGTTGTCTGAATTATTTCTTGTAAGGAACGTCTTTAATTCTAGCCTTTTTACCTCTAAGATCTCTGAAGTAATAGATTCTAGATCTTCTAACTTTACCTCTTCTGTCAACTTCAATTTTTTGTAAAGCCGGCATATTGATAGGGAAAACTCTTTCTACACCTACATCACCAGACATTTTTCTGATCGTGAAAGTTTTTGTAGAACCAGTACCTCTCAATTGGATAACAGTTCCTTTAAAGAACTGAGTTCTGGTTTTTTGCCCTTCCTTAATTTCGTAATAAACAGTGATTGTATCACCTGCTTTGAATTCAGGGAATTCTTTTTTTGTGATGTACTTGTCTTGTACGTACTTTAATAAATCCATTATTAATAATATAAAAAATGTTTAGGCTAAGCAACTTACACGGACATCGTCAGAGGTTGAATAACAGATTGCAAAAATACAATTAAAAATTAATTTAGCAAGTATTTATTATTAAATATTTATAGAAAATCAGTATTTTTAAATTGCTCATTACCTATTACTTATATTGTATGGGCGTGCCCTTCGCTCGGTCATTCTGCTTCGCTGCATTTCCTCACTCAGGTCGGGCTGTCCGCTATATCTTTTTTTCGCAGCCGCAACTTCCCCAAGCCCAAAAAAGGATGCCGCTTCCATCCCTCACGCAAAACAAAATTAGTTTTTCACTCGATTGATTACGTAAGACAATCTAATCTATTTTCCGACAAAATCTATACTGAGATGCTTACAGCATGACAAACCATGTGAAAAATTATCTGAACCAATTCAATTAAAAATCTGTGTAAATTTATGTGATCTGTGGAAAATAAAATTTTTCAAATCGAAAAGTTAAATGCTTTAGACTTAGCTTGGTGAAACGCCATTGCAAACAAAAAATATGCATAATCACTTAAAAAAAACTTAGCGAGCTTTGCGTTGAAATTTACATTTTCTCAAGTAATAAAAACATTTTCAATTTCAAATAAAAATACTAATTTAAGACCTTCAAATTTTATACTTAAAAATGATAGATAAAAGAGTAAAAAATGCGGTCGAAGCAATCGAAGGAATCCAGGACGGAATGACCTTAATGTTGGGCGGATTCGGGCTTTGCGGTATTCCTGAAAATTCAATCAATGCATTGGTAGATAGCGATGTAAAAGATCTGACTTGTATTTCAAATAACGCAGGAGTAGACGATTTTGGTTTAGGATTATTACTTCACAAAAAACAAATCAAGAAAATGATTTCTTCTTATGTTGGAGAAAATGCAGAGTTTGAAAGACAGATGCTTTCTGGCGAATTGGATGTAGAGCTGACTCCACAGGGAACTTTGGCAGAAAAATGCAGGGCTGCACAGGCGGGAATTCCTGCTTTTTATACTCCGGCAGGTTTCGGAACCGAAGTGGCAGAAGGGAAGGAAGTAAAAAATTTCAAAGGAAAACCACATATTTTAGAGCACGCTTACGAAGCAGATTATTCCATCGTAAAAGCCTGGAAAGGGGATTACGCTGGAAATTTGATTTTCAAAGGTTCAGCCCGAAATTTCAATCATCCGATGGCGGGAGCAGGGAAAATCACAATTGCTGAAGTAGAAGAATTGGTTGAGCCGGGAGAATTAGACCCCAACCAGATTCACATTCCGGGAATTATGATTCAGAGAATTTTCCAGGGAGAAAAATTTGAAAAAAGAATTGAACAGAGAACCGTTAGAAAAAGAGACTAAAATTTTTAATGAGTTTCTTAAAAAATAAATACCCCGAAATTAATTTCGGGGTATTTATTTTAGTTATTTAGATTGATATTAATTCATCCAAAATTCCACTCTCTCAGAAAATCTTTTGATTTTCAATCTTATGTGCTCTAAATATTTTCAGCACATTTAACTAAAAACTAATCTTCCTTTCCCCGATTTGCTGTCTCCACATCGCATAATATAATCCTTTCTCTTCAATCAATTTTAAATGCGAACCTGTTTCAATAACTTGCCCACGCTCCAAAACATAAATTCTGTCCGCATGCATAATCGTACTCAATCGATGGGCAATCAGAACCGTAATCTGTTCTTTTTCTTTCGAAATTTCCTTGATGGTTGTTGTTATTTCTTCTTCAGTAATACTGTCCAAAGCAGAAGTTGCTTCATCAAAAATCAAAAGATGCGGTTTTCTTAATAATGCTCTTGCAATAGCAATTCTCTGCTTTTCACCGCCGCTCAGTTTTAATCCGCCTTCACCAATTACGGTTTCAATTCCTTTTTCGGCACGTTCTAAAAGTGCAGTACAGCTCGATTTTTTTAAAGCCAGCTGTAAATCTTCCTCAGTCGCTGAAGGATTCACAAATAAAAGATTTTCACGGATTGTTCCGGCAAAAAGTTGGGTATCCTGCGTTACAAAACCGATTTGATTTCTCAATTCGTCAAAATCAAATTCCTTTCCGTCAACATTATTATAAAATATACTTCCTTCCTGTGGTCTGTATAATCCGACAAGTAATTTGACCAAAGTACTTTTCCCTGAACCGCTTGGCCCCACAAAAGCAATCGTTTCGCCATTTTTTACATCAAAAGAAATAGAATTGATGGCTTTATAATGAGCCGATTGATGCTGAAAAGAAACTTTTTCAAATTTTAAATCTTCAATAGCTCCGATTTTTTTTGGCAGTAAAGGTTTGGGTTCTACTTCTTTTTTCATCACACGGTCAAAATTCTGAAGTGATGCTTCGGCTTCACGATAAGAAATAATGATGTTCCCAATTTCCTGCATCGGTCCGAAAATAAAGAATCCGTAAAACATTAATGATAAATATTGTCCCGGAGTTACAATATTTTTAAATATCAATAATAGCAAAGTGAAGGTGATTACTTGCTGTAGGAAGTTCACCAAAGTCCCTTGTACAAAGCTTAATGAACGGATACTTTTTACTTTTCTCAATTCTAAATTCAGGATTTTGTATGTATTATTATTTAAACGCTCAACTTCCTGATTCGTTAAACCTAAACTTTTTACAATTTCAATGTTTCTGAGACTTTCAGTAGTGCTTCCAGCCAAAGTGGTGGTTTCAGTAACAATATTTTTTTGAATGGTCTTGATTCTTTTACTCAATAAATTTGTAACAACTGCAATGAGAATAATTCCAACAACGTAAACAGGCATAATTGACCAGTGAAGACGAATGGCATATACCGAAACGAAAATTATACTTACCAAAATCCCAAAAAATACATTGATAAAATTGTTAATGAATTTTACAGAATCCTCACGTACTTTAGTTAAAATTGAGAGCGTTTCTCCACTTCTCTGGTCTTCAAATTCCTGGAAAGGCAGTCTCATTGAATGCTGTAAACCGTCTGTGAAGATTTTAGCCCCAAATTTCTGAATAATTACACTCACCACATAGTCCTGGAAAGCTTTTGCAATCCGGCTGATCATGGCAGTTCCAATTAATAATGTTAAAAAGTAAAAAACTCCGTGATAAATATCGGTTCCGTAGAGATATTCATTTAAAGTTCTTGGGATCAGTTTTTCTTTATCAAAGAAATTAGGATGTGTTACGAGTTTATCTAAAATATTTCCTGTAATTGCCGGTGCAAAAAGTGAAAATACCTGATTGATAGATGCTAATAGCAACGATGCGAAGATTAGCCATTTATATGGTTTTAAATAATTTAATAAAATTTTCATTTGTAAAATTAAAAGCCTACAAATTTACGACAATTTGACAAGTAAAATTTACCATAGGATAAGAAAGAAACTATTTCGTAATTCTGAAAAAATGGTTAATTTGGCGGGATAAGATTATGATATGCTAACGAAAGAACAAATTGCACAAAGAATTTCCAGAGAAGTAAAAGACGGGTATTACGTAAATCTAGGAATCGGAATTCCGACATTGGTTGCCAACTACGTTCCGGACAATCTTTCTGTTGAATTTCAGAGTGAAAACGGAGTTTTGGGAATGGGTCCGTTTCCGTTTGAGGGGGAAGAAGATGCAGATATCATCAATGCCGGAAAACAGACGATTACGATTCTCGACGGAGGTTCATTTTTCGATTCAGCATTCAGTTTTGGAATGATTCGTTCACAGAAAGTTGATTTAACAATTTTGGGTGCCATGGAAGTTTCAGAAAACGGAGATATCGCCAATTGGAAAATTCCCGGAAAAATGGTGAAGGGAATGGGCGGCGCAATGGATTTGGTAGCTTCAGCAGAAAATATTATTGTTGCGATGATGCATGTAAACAAAGCAGGAGAAAGCAAAATTCTTAAAAAATGCTCACTTCCATTAACAGGAATCAGCTGTGTAAAAAAAGTAGTAACCGAATTGGCGGTTTTAGATGTAACTCCAGCCGGATTTAAGCTTGTTGAGAGAGCTCCGGGAGTTTCCGTAGAACACATCATCAAATCTACCGAAGCCGACTTAATCATCGAAGGTGAGATTCCTGAAATGCAATTCTAAATAAAACGAAAACCTTGTCGCACCGACAAGGTTTTTTATATTTTCTGTAGTAATAAAAAATTTGTATTAAAAAGGGAATAAGGAACATCATCTTTAATCAATCTTACATCTTTCAAATTTTTAATGTTTCAGTTTTAGTCTTGCGCCCCAAAAACTTTCTGCAAAAGACTCGTCGTTCTCATCACAGAATTATTTCTGATACCGCTTTCTTTTTCGGCAACCATTTTGAAAACTCCGTTGATGGTTTCGTTGGTGACATATTCATTAAGGTCAGTGGAAACGGCTTGTCCGGTCAAAGTGTTGTATTTTGAAATTAACTGAGTCCAGACTTTATCGGCACCTACTTTTCCTAAAGAAGCTTTTACTTTAGGCTGAAAAGCAGTGAAAAGTTGCGATTGTGTTTTGCTCTGTAAATAATTTGTCGCCGAATTGTCGCCTCCCAACAAAATATTTTTAGCATCAGTAATTGTCATAGAAGTGATAGCTTTTGTGAAAATCGGAGCAGATTCTGTCACGGCATCTTCTGCAGCTCTGTTGAGTAATTTTACACCTTGGTCAGCCAAACTTCCTAAACCAAAAGCACGAAGTTTTGTATCAATTACTCTCAGTTTTTCGGGCATTAAAATTTTTACGGCTTCATTTTTCAGGAAGCCGTCAGTAACAGCTAATTTTTTCACGCCTTCAGTTACACCAAGATTTAAAGCTTCTTTTAAACCAGATGAAATTTGTGTTGATGTTAGACTTCCTAAATTGATGGGAGAACTGCTTTTTGGTGATGTTTGCTGAGTTGCTGTTGGAGTAGTTGTGGTTGTTATTTTAGGATTATTCAAATCCACTCCGGTTTGGTTTTTAACAGTTGATTTTATAATATCTAAAATCTGTGCTTGTGTTGAAACAGAGAATAATAATGTAGCTGCTAATAAAATTGTTTTTTTCATCGTCTATTTTTATGCAAAATTAGATATTTTAAAATTGAAATAGTTAAATGATAGACCAAAATTTTCAGAAAATAATTATATTCGCTGAAATCTAATTTCACCAAAAATGAAGCATTTTCTTCTGGTTTTTTCTTTACTCATTTCGGGTTTCTTTTTTTCTCAGACTCAACCGAATTTAATTCCTTATCCGCAAAAAGTTGAGCTTCAGAAAGGGGAATTTATTATTCCAGAGTCATTAAATTTGGCAAATAATTTACCGAAAAAGGAAACTGATTTTTTAAAGAAAAGATTAAATTTAAAATTTACAAATGCCCAAAATCAAGCTGACAATCTTTTATATTCTAAATTAATTGAGAAGGGAAATGTCAATAAGGATTATTATTCAATCGATATTTCGCCAAAACAGATTCTGATAAAGTCGTACACAGATCGAGGATATTTTTTAGCTGTTCAAACTTTGATTCAAATGTTCGAAACTCATAAAAACGGAAAGATTCCGGCTTTAAAAATAGAAGACGAACCAAAATTTGCTTGGCGCGGAATGCATCTCGATGTTTCCCGACATTTTTTCACGGTAGAAGAAGTGAAACAGTATATTGATTATCTTGCAATGTATAAACTGAATACTTTTCATTGGCATCTCACGGACGACCAAGGTTGGAGAATTGAAATTAAAAAATATCCCAAACTTACCCAAATCGGTTCAAAACGTAAAGAATCTATGATTGGTGCTTACGTAGACAATACGTTCGACGGAAAACCGTATGGACCATATTTTTACACACAGGAGCAGATAAAAGAGGTCGTAAATTATGCAACAGAAAGACATATCACCGTAGTTCCCGAAATTGAAATGCCGGGTCACGCTTTGGCAGCACTTTCTGCTTATCCTGAATTGGCGTGTACAAAAGGACCTTTCGAACCTGCAACAAAATGGGGCGTTTTCGACGATGTTTTTTGTCCGAAAGAGGAAACCTTTACTTTTTTAGAAAATGTTTTGGAGGAAGTCATCCAGCTATTTCCTTCACAATATATTCACATTGGTGGTGACGAATGTCCGAAAACCAGATGGAAAGAATGTGCGCATTGTCAGAATTTAATCAAAAAAAATAATCTGAAGGATGAACATGGTTTGCAAAGTTATTTCATCCAGAGAATTGAAAAATATGTAAATTCGAAAGGAAGAAAAATCATTGGCTGGGACGAAATTTTAGAAGGCGGATTGGCACCAAATGCCGCAGTAATGAGCTGGACAGGTATTAAAGGCGGAATCGAAGCTGCAAAAACCAATCATTACGCTGTAATGACGCCGGGAGCATACTGTTATTTTGATCATTATCAGGGAGATCCGGCAACGGAACCAAATGCTTTCGGAGGTTTTACACCTTTGGATAAAGTGTATTCTTACAACCCGATTCCGGCTGAATTAAATGCTGAACAGTCAAAATATATTAAAGGAGTTCAGGCCAATTTATGGACGGAATATATTCTTGATTTTAAACAGGTTCAATACATGATTTTCCCAAGATTATTTGCGCTTTCAGAAGTAGGTTGGGGAACTTCAAAACCTGAAAAATATAAAGAATTTGAAAACAGAGTGGTGGAGCATTTTAAAATTTTAGATCAAATGAACATCAATTACGCAAAAAGTATCTACAATATTGCCGGAAAAGTGATTCCTGATAAAAATGGGGTTTCTTATGAGCTTTCGACTTCACAAGATCCAAACGGAATAAAATTTACAGTTGACGGAAGCGAGCCAAAAGCCAATTCATTTACGTATGAAAATCCAATTTCTATTCAAAAGGAGATGATTATAAAATCTGCTTATTTTGAAAACGGACAATTAAAATCTGCCATTTCTTCTCAAAATTTTACAACATCAAAAACAACAGGAAAAACAATTACTCTAGAACATCAGCCAAGTGAAAATTACTCTTTCGGAGGCGCATTTACGCTGGTTGACGGAATTGTTGGAAATGTGAAACAATTAGGCAAAACATGGTTAGGTTTTCAGGGTAAAGATGTTGTGGCAACAATTAATTTCGGCCGGAAAACTCAGTTTTCGGAAGTATATTTTAATACGTTAGATAATAAAGGAAGCTGGATTCATCTGGCAAAATCTGCTCAGATTTTTGTTTCAGATGACGGCAAGAATTTTAAAATGATCGAAGAAATCGGAAAAGAAGAAATTCTTTCTCAAAAAGGAAAAATCAATATTAAAGTGGGCAGTCAAAACTCAAAATATCTTAAAATTAAAATAGAAAACGCAGGAATTATTCCCATAGGAAATCCGGGAGCCGATTCTAAAGCTTGGCTTTTTGTAGATGAAATCGGGGCAAATTAATTTTTGTTTAAAACCTGTAACTTAATACCTATTAAAAATGAACTCTAGAAGAAAATTTCTAAAAAATACAGCATTAATATCTTCTACATTCTTATTGAATCCCCTAGATTTAATTGCAAAAGAAGTTCCAGAAAACGAAAAAACTTTGGTCAACAAACCCATCGTTCTTTCCACATGGAATTTTGGTTTAAAAGCCAATGAAGAAGCCTGGACAATACTCTCAAAAGGCGGAAGAGCCTTAGATGCTGTAGAAAAAGGTGTGCGTCTTGTTGAAAATGACCCAATGGAAAGAAGTGTAGGTTATGGCGGCCGTCCCGACAGAGACGGAAGGGTTACGCTGGATGCCTGTATTATGGATGAAAATTACAATATCGGTTCGGTTGCAGCTCTGGAAAATATTAAAAACCCAATTTCTGTGGCAAGAGCGGTGATGGAAAAAACGCCTCATGTGATGTTAGTTGGTGACGGAGCTCTGCAATTTGCGGTTTCTCAAGGTTTTAAAAAAGAAAATATTCTTACAGCAGAATCTGAAAAAGAATGGAAAGAATGGCTGAAAGACAGCAAATATCAACCAATCGTCAACATCGAAAATCACGATACTATTGGAATGATTGCTCTTGACGCAAAAGGAAATCTCTCCGGAGCATGCACAACGAGCGGGATGGCTTTTAAAATGCATGGAAGAGTAGGAGATTCACCGATTATTGGTGCAGGTTTATTTGTTGATAATGAGGTAGGTGCGGCGACAGCGACAGGTCATGGTGAGGAAGTTATCAGAACAGTTGGAACTCATCTTGTTGTTGAATTAATGCGTCAAGGCAGAAATCCGCAACAGGCTTGCAAAGAGGCGGTGGAGAGAATTGTAAAGATTACAAAAGCCAGAAACAAAAAATTAAAAGATATTCAGGTAGGTTTTATTGCGATCAATAAAAAAGGAGAATACGGCTCCTATTGTATTCAGAACGGATTTAATTTTGCCGTTTACGATCAAAAAGGAAACCGTCTCGAAAAACCTGAATTTGCTTTAAAGTAAGGAAAGAGCAAGTAAAAAGTAAAAAGAACCAAATGAAAAGTAAAAGATTTTAATTTTAAATCCTTAATCTTAAATCTTTAACACCGAATCCCAATCTCAAATTTCAAACCTCAAATTTCAAATCAACTTATGTTCCTAGAAATCGCCACTTTTGATATTACTTCTGCTGAAATTGCTTTAAATTCTGTTGCCGACAGAATTGAATTCTGCGCAGACATTAATTCAGGCGGAATTACGCCCGATCTTGAAGAATTAAGATATTTAAAAGATAAATATATAAAACCTATTCATGTCATGATTCGACCCGTCGGAGGAAATTTTTTGTACAGTGACAAAGAGTTTATGCAAATGCAGAAAAGTATTGTTGAATTTTCGAAAGCTAATGCAGACGGTTTTGTGTTTGGAATTTTAGATGAAAATCAAGAAATTGATATTGAGAAAAATAAAATTCTGGTTGAATTAGCCAACGGAAAGCCTTGTGTTTTTCATCGTGCAATCGACAGAACCAGAAATATTTTTGAATCCACAGAAAAATTAATTGATCTTGGTTTCAAAGAAATTCTCACTTCAGGTGGAGAAAATTCTGCAGTTGAAGGAAAAGAAAATTTAAAAAAAATGATTGAGGATTATTCTGATGACATCAAAATCTTAATTGGTGGCGGTGTCCGTTCCAGTAATATTTCAGGGCTGAAAAATGTAACTCACGGTAAATATTTTCATTCTTCAGCGGTGTTATCTTATGAATCATTTGCCAATGCAGATGAAATCAAAAAATTAAAAGTTAATTTGTAGCTATTGATTTTTAATTAAATTATTTCAATAAATATGCGCTCATTTTATCATCCTGAAAGGATTTAGGCAAGGTTTGTAATATTTATAACACTGAAAAATTACTTATTATTTTTATTGGTAATATCCTTTCAGGATGACAAACTGTATGTTCAGATCTTATTTAAAATCAAATTACTGATGAACAAAATATTACTTCTTACTTTACTTCTCATTCAAATATTAGTTAACGCACAATTTTCAGAACGAAATTTATCTTCTGAAAAATGGCAATTCAAAAATGCTAAAGAAAATAAATGGTTTACTGCTGTAGTGCCTGGAACAGTGCATTTGGATTTGATGAATAACAAAATTATTCCCGATCCCTATAAAGATGAAAACGAAAAAAAAGTTCAGTGGATTGAAAATGAAGACTGGGATTATCAGACTTTCTTCAAAATTTCTTCAAAAGAATTAAAAAACCAAAATATTGATTTGATTTTTGATGGATTGGATACTTTTTCAGAAATTTATTTAAACGGGAAACTGTTACAATCTACAGATAATATGTTCAGAAAATGGACAATTTCAGTAAAGAAAAATTTAAAAATTGGCGAAAATATTTTACAGATTAAATTTAAATCTTCGGTAAATATAGGAAAAGATTTAGCGAAAAAAATTCCTTTTACAACACCTGAATCTCCCAGAAGTTTTGTCAGAAAAGCACAGTATCAGTTTGGTTGGGATTGGGGACCGAGATTGGTTACAGCAGGAATCTGGAAGGATATAAAATTGAATTTTTGGAATCAGGCAAAAATTGAAAATATAAAAATCGAGCAGAAAAAAATATCAAAAGAAGTTGCAAATTTGGTTTTTCATACGGAAATTTTTGTCGAGAAAGAAGGTGATTATTCAGTAAGTGTTAATAGTATCTTTAAAGATTATAATTTAACAAAGGGAAAGAATTTAATATCAATTCCGTTTGATATAAAAACTCCCAAATTGTGGCAACCGAATGGCTTGGGAAATGCCTATTCTTATCAATTTGCTCTTTCTCTATTAAACAGAAATACAATTCTCGATCAGAAACTTGTTGATACCGGAATTAGAACTGTAGAATTAATTCAGCAAAAAGACGAAAAAGGAAAATCTTTTTATTTTAAAGTCAACGGAAATCCGATATATGCAAAAGGAACAAATTGGATTCCTTCCGATAGTTTTACACCAAGAATTACCAAAGAAAAGTATGAAAAGCTCATCAGAGACTGCAAAGAGGCCAATATGAATATGATTCGGGTTTGGGGTGGCGGAATTTACGAAGATGATGAATTTTACAAAGCTTGCGACGAAAACGGGATTTTGGTTTGGCAGGATTTTATGTTTGCAGGAAGTTTTTATCCGGCTGATGAAAATTTTCAGAAAAATGTAGAATTGGAAGTCAAAGATCAGGTTGAAAGACTGCAAAATCATCCTTCATTGGCATTATGGTGCGGAAATAATGAAATTGATGAGGCTATTGTTAACTGGGGATACCAAAAACAATTCAAATATTCAAAAGAAGATTCTCTGCAGGTTTGGAAAGATTATAAGAAAATTTTTCATGAAGTAATTCCGGAAGCGATTAAAAGATATGCGTCAAATGATAAGCAGATTTATTGGGAAAGTTCGCCATCCATCGGTTGGGGTCACAAAGAGAGTTTAACTGAAGGCGATTCTCATTATTGGGGCGTTTGGTGGGGCGAGCAACCGTTTGAGATTTTTAATGAAAAAGTTCCGCGATTTGCTTCTGAATACGGTTTTCAGGGAATGCCGACTTTGGAAACAACAAATTCAATGTTTTCAGGAAAACCAAATTTAAGTTTACAAAACGAAACGATAAAAGCGCACGAAAAGCATTCCAGAGGTTGGGATATCATTGATTTGTATATGAAACGAGATTATAAAATTCCTAAGGATTTTGTGAAATACAATTATGTTTCACAATTGCTTCAGGCTCGGGGAATGCAGATTGCGATTGAAGCGCATCGCCGCAAAAAACCTTACAATATGGGAACGTTATATTGGCAGCTCAATGATTGTTGGCCGGTTGTTTCGTGGTCGTCCATTGATTATTTAGGAAACTGGAAAGCGTTGCATTATCAGGTAAAAAGAAGTTTTGAAAATGTGGTAATTTTAACAGAAGAAAAAGACGGAATTCTAAATTTTTACGGAATAAATGATGGTTTGAAAACATTTGATGAGGTTTTTGTTGAGATTGAAGCCATTGATTTTAATGGTAAGGTAATCAATAAAATTATAAGTGTTCCAGATGGAAAAGGTTTAGAAGAAATCATAAAATTTAACCCGATTAAAATTGAAAACCTGATTCCAGATTCCAATAAGAATGAAGTGTTTTTGAAACTAACTTTAAAAGATAAAGACGAAAAAATCATTGCTCAAAACAATTATTTCTTCACAAAACCGAAAGATTTAAAATTATCAGAACCCAATATTCAAATTAAAAAAATCTCTTCAACAGAGATCGAAATTTCCACAGATGTTTTGGCGAAAGACGTTTATTTAATAGGAAATACGCATTTTAGTGATAATTTCTTCGATTTATTACCGAAAATCTCAAAGAAAATTAAGCTTACAGAATCTTTGGAAAAAGTTGAGGTGATCAGCTTATGGAATGCGATGAATGAATAAAAAAGACCGGTTAAAAAACCGGTCTGATTCAAAAATTTATCTACCTCTACATTATTTGCAATTAAAACATTTGTGTATAGGATATCATTGTAACGTGAGAAATATGTATTTATTTTAAAAATTTCAAAAACATTTTTTCAAACTTTAAAATCCTACTGACAAACTGTTGTCATAAACCGTGATTACCTTTGTATCAACATTAACAAATAAAACAAATTACGTTATGACAACTACCGCAACAGCAACTAAGAATTTTATTTCTACAGCACAGTTATTAGAACATTGGCAAGGTCACAGAAACTTGACGAGGAGAGTAATCGAAGCTTTTCCTGAGAAAGAATTATTTGAATTTTCAATTGGTGGAATGAGACCTTTTGCCAAATTGGCAGTGGAATTAATAAGCATTGCAGGTCCGGCTTTGAAAGGAATCGTAGACGCACAAGTTGAAGAGTTTTCTGAAGAAGCTTTTAAACCAAAAACCAAAGAGGAACTTCTCGCAAAATGGGATTCTGAAACGGAAGTAATCAACCATTATTTCAATCAGATCTCTGAAGAAAGATTTCAGGAAACATTCAATTTATTCGGGCAATATGAATTTCCGGTGTATCAGAATATTCTCTATTTTATTGACAATGAAGTTCATCATCGTGGACAGGGCTTTACCTATTTAAGAGCTTTGGGAATTGAACCCCCGTTTTTCTGGGAAAGATTCTAATGTCGCCACGAATGTACAAATAATTTCTCCCACAGATTTCCCAGATTTACACGGATGATAGAGAATATTTTTATTATCTCTCACAGATTTTGAAGATGAAACAGATTTAAAATCTGTGAAGATCTGTGGACTCCGTGGGAGATTTTTTTCAACCACGAATTAACGAATATTTTAAATTTAAAGATTTTTTGAAACTTTTGAGATTAAATCTTTTATGGTTATTTTCAAAAATTCAGGTTCGATGATTTTGGCGTAGTCGGCGAAAGTGATGAGCCAACGGGGAAATCCTTCGTCGATCCAATCGGTTTCAAAAGTCATTTCTGTTCCGTTTTCAGTTTCTTTTTCTTCAGTTAAACCATAGTAAACTTTTGAATTATTGAGATGTCCGATAATTTTGGGATCAACCAAAAGTTTCACGATGGTTTTATTTCCATTGGGATTTTGGCGATAGTCATTAATTTGTCCGTATTCCTGGAAATAAGGGTTTTGAGTTTTTGTGATGCTTAAAATTCTGTCGATTCTAAATTGTCTGAAATCATTTCTCAGCGTACAATAAGCAATCATATACCAATAATTGAATTCAAAAAATACACCGACAACTTCAATTGTTCTTTTAGAAATTTTGTCGTCAACTGTTTTATATTCTATTAAAATCTGCTGCTTTTCTGCAATACTTTCCAGAATTGTGGGAATAATATTTTTTATCGTGTCTTCTTTTTTCGGATTGTAATTGTAAATTCCAATTTGATTTTCAATGTTTTGAATTAAGTTTTTATCTGAATTTCTCAACACCGAACGTACTTTTTCCATTGCGGTCTGATAATGATTTCCCAGACTTTCGTGTGAAAATTTCTGCATCAGTTTTTCGGCGGTAATAAAACTTAGAACTTCTTCTTTAGTGAACATGACGGGTGGAAGTTTGTAGCCATCCATCAGAGAATATCCGCTTCCGGCCTCGCCAATAATGGGAATCCCTGCATTTTCCAGAGTTTTTACGTCACGGTAAATAGTTCTTACGCTCACCTCAAATTTTTCTGCCAAATCCTGTGCTCTTACAATCGGTTTTGATTGCAGTTGTGTAAGAATGGCGGTAACGCGGTCGAGTTTTTTTAGGTAATGGTCGTTCATTATTATACAAATGTGGTCTGAAAATTTTTAAACCCATTAAGATGTATTAAGTTGTTAAGTTGGGTTAAGAAATTATCTGAAGATATTCATTAAGCGAACTGCTTAATTCAGATTTATCTGAAACTTAAAAAAATCTTATCAACTAAAATAACTTATTGGTTCAAATTATCGGTAAATTATTACATTAATTCTTAAATGTATTGATCAATTTATCCAGATTCAAACTCCTTGCGGAAGCATCAAAAATTTCTTTGTAAGTTCCATTCATCTGTACCAGTTCATCGTGAGTTCCGCTTTCTACAACATGTCCTTTTTTCATGACATAAATTTTATCTGAATCTAAGATCTGTGAAAGAGAATGTGAAATAATCACAACAGTTCTGCCTTCTTTTATGGCATCCAAAGAATTTTTAATCTGTTCCGTTGCGATGGCGTCCAAACTTGCAGTTGGCTCATCAAGGAAAATGATAGGTGGATTTTTCAGAAATAATCTTGCGATGGCAATTCTCTGCTGTTGTCCTCCGGAAAGTTGGGTGGCATCGTGCTGATACTGTTCAGGAAGATCTAAAATTTGTTCGTGAAGATATGCTTTTTTTGCAGCTTCTTCGATTTCTTCAAAACCTGCATTCATATTTCCGTAACGGATGTTGTCTTCAATACTTCCCTGGAAAATGTGGTTTTTCTGTAATACCAATCCTAAATCGTCACGCAAAAAAGTGTTGTTGTATTGGCTTAAATTAACTTTATCTAAAATAATTTCACCAGAATCGGGAAGATAAAATTTACACAAAAGATTGATAATTGTTGATTTTCCGGCACCACTCAATCCGACTAAAGCAGTAGTTTTTCCGTTTTCAAAAGTCATCGAAACATTGTTGAGTGCTTTTGTTCCATTTGGATAAGTAAAATCCACATTTCTAAGTTCAAAATTACCCTGAATTTTATTTTCTACAAAAGTTCCGTTGGGTTCTTCTTCGTTTTCGGCATTTAAAATCTCAAAGTAACCTTCCGCATAAATCATCGCATCGTTCATATCATCATAAATTCTGTGAAGCTGACGAATGGGAGACGAAACATTATTAAAAAGCATAATGTGGAGCATGATTGCACCGATGGTCATCTTTTGGTCTAAAACGAGATAAACCGTCAGAAGAATAATTAAAACAACTCCAAACTGCTCGATAAATGTTTTTAAACCGTCATAAATGAAACTCGTTTTTCGTGTAAACATCTGGCTGTCCATCAACTGCATTTGCAGATCGTACTGTTTTTTGCCTTCAAATTTTTCGCGGACAAAACTTTTAATTACCATAATGGAATTGATTAAATTTAAAAGTCCTGAAGTTTTCTGTTCACGCTGATTTCTCAACCTTCTTCTTACGCCACCCAATTTTTTAGCCTGTAACGAGCTTATATAAAAGTAAATGGGAACTATAACCGTAGAAACCAAACCGACGTAAACATTCTGCAAATACATAATAATCAAAGCTATAAATGCATTTGAAAACAACGGAAGCATATCGATGAAAAAATTTTGAACGAGTCTTGTTAAACTTTCAATTCCACGGTCGATTCTTGTCTGCAGTTTTCCGGATGCATGATTTTCATCATTGAAATAAGCAACTCTGTACGTAAGAATCTTGTCAATTGCCGATTGTGCCAAAACTGAACTTACATTTATCCTGATTTTCTCACCATAGAATTTTTGTCCGAAATTGATGAAGATATTCAGCAATTCTTTTCCCAATAAAATAATCGAAATGAGAATTAAAATATGAATTCCTTTCCGCATCGGATTGGGTAAATGAGTTAGTTTTGTCACTTCATCCACCGTATATTTTAAAACTAAAGGGTTTACCTGAGCTGCCAAAGCACCAAGAAAAGTGAGAAACAAAGTTCCGTAAATCATCGGCCGGTAAGGTTTTATGAATGGAACCAACTGCCTGTAAATCCCGAATAATGTAACTGTTCTGTTAAAAGGTTTTGCCATGATTTATTTTAAATGAAAAACGTACCGTTTCTGTGAAAAAAAGGTACGTTCTATTAAATTTTTTAGGATGGAAAATTTATAAAGTATAAATTCCAGCTATTTGCTTCTTGTTATTTTTTCAGGATATTGCCTAACATCGAAAACATCCACTATTTCAATCCGTTTCTTTTCTTTGTTAAACCAATAAATGATTTTGTAACTTTTAAAAACTAAATACCTGAATTCTTGTTTTTGGTCATGTAAAAGTTCTTCTTTTTGTCCAATTTTACTCTGAAATTCTAGTGAGTTTGTTTTTAAAACGATTCCTTCAACTAAATTTTGAGCGATCTGTAAGCTTGTTTTTTCTCTGTAATACCTAAAAATTTTCCTTAATTCTTTTTTTGCAAAATCTGTCCAGAATATTTTTATTGCCATTGCTTAATTTCAGAAAGTAATTCATTAGATTCAATAATGCTTTCATTTTTAGAATCTTGCATAGATTCATCAATTCTTGAGTTAAATTCATCAATTGTAAATGAAATAAACTCATCTTCATTATTCGTTTTCAATAATTTTTCCAGGCGAGAGATCAATTCCTCATTTTTTACCTTCAAAAACTCCTGAATAAATTCTAATTTTCTGCTTTGAATGTCCATTTAGTATTCTTATATTCAAATTTACAAATATTATTTATATAAAAGATAATCGAGATGTTATATTGTTATAAGTGAATTAGTTGAAAAATAAAATCAACAACAGTTAAGGTTTTACAGAAGTAAAAACTGTTTGTAAATCCCGAATAAAGTAACTTTTCTGTTAAAAGGTTTTGCCATGATTTAGTTTAAATGAAAAACGTACCGTTTCTGTGAAAAAAAGGTACGTTCTATTAAATTTTTCAGCAAGTACTTTAGGCTATTCGATGAAAACTTTTTTGAACCTTTAAGGCAGTTAATTTGTTAAGAATTTCTATGCTTGAGATTTTTTTAGCTTTACGGATGTGAATCATTAAGATTAGTGCTTTAATAATTTTTTACATGTAAAATTAATAGAGATACTTTAATTATGATTTTTTAAACTGCCATCATCATTAATAAACTTAAACTGATAATTTTGAGTAATAATTATTCCTCCAATTTGTATAAATGTTCCAAACATACCAATCCAATTTTCTACATCTACTTCTTTTTCTGTATCCCATCTGATTATTCCGGCATTACAATGATTTGTTTTATCAAGAACTACTCCATATTCATTGTTCAATAAAACTTTAGTTCCGGGAATAAAATCATCATCTAATTTCCAGGTAGCTACAATATCAAAAATCTGAGAACCTAGTTCAATTCCTTTAGATCCAGTAAATTCGCTCCATTCTTTATTTGGTTTAAACCAATTCCAAATCTTTGTAAATTCTGCAATATTGTCTCCTTCTACTTCATAAATTTCCTCAATAAAAATATTTTTAAACTTTAAGAATTTTATGTCTGAATTTGTTGAAGCAACTGCTTGAATCAAATCTTCAGCTTGATGTAATAATGTAAAAAGGCTTTCGAGTTGATGTTTTTCAACATATTCAATTTTAGAAAGACCGTTTGTTTTAGAATAAATGGTAGTTTTCTTTTTATTAAATAAATTTTTAAATAACATTTTTTGCAAGAATTAATTACATTTTACCCCTCAAAAACATACGTCGTCAGATAATGTAATTCATTTTTGCTTGCTGCTTTAGAATTTGCTTCTGCTTGCTCCAAAGAATAATTGGAGTTGATTTCTTTTTTCTGGAAAACAAAAGAATTATTGGCGTTTTTATCAACAACATCATTAAAAATATGCTGAATTTCAGAATTTACGAGTGACGAAAAACTGATGTCTTCAAAACCATACATCAATCTTAAATCATCAAACTGAGCAAAATTTTCCTCTACAAAACTCTGCAATTGAGATTTAGAATCGAAATTTCCAGCCCAAATATTATACGCATAACTTTTTTTACTCGGCTTGTCAAAAATACTTTGATAAACGAAGTTTTCTCCCAAATACGCCTCTCTTACTTGTGGATCATTTGCCAAATCTTCAGGAAGACCTTCTTTCAGGATCTTTCCTTCAAACATAATGTAGGTCTTGTTGGTGATGGCTAAAGTTTGCTGTACATTATGGTCGGTAATCAGAATTCCGATGTTTTTATCGGTTAAACTTCTTACAATTTTCTGAATATCTTCCACAGCAATCGGGTCAACCCCCGCAAAAGGCTCATCCAGAAGAATGAAACTCGGGTCGGTTGCCAAACATCTTGCAATCTCGGTTCTACGTCTTTCCCCTCCGGAAAGAAGATCTCCTCTGTTTTTACGAACGTGTTGCAAAGAAAATTCCTCAATCAGCTCATCACATTTTATCTGTTGCTCTCTTTTTGAGAGTTTTGTCAGTTGTAAAACACCCATAATGTTTTCCTCCACAGATAGTTTTCTGAAAATAGAAGCTTCCTGAGCAAGGTAACCAATACCTTTTTGGGCACGGCGATACATCGCATCGGTTGTGATTTCCTGTTTATCGAGGAAAATTTTTCCTGAAGTAGGCTTCACCAAACCTACGATCATATAAAATGAAGTGGTTTTTCCGGCTCCGTTCGGACCAAGCAAACCTACAATTTCTCCCTGCTGAACCTGTACAGAAACGCCTTTTACAACTTTTTTGGGACCGTATTCTTTAATTAAGTTTTCTCCTCGTAAAATCATAGTCGCAAAGATAAAGTTTTTTTGAATTAGAAATTTATTAGGAATGTCTGACTTATTTAATTTATGAATATTTTAATACAAATTTTAATTATTAAAAAACCAACATAACTTTTTTGTGTTTAAATAAAGAAAAATCTAATTTTACACTTTAATTATTCCCTTGCAGTACGCTCAGATTATTTTACCGCTCAATTTAAAAGGAACTTTTACTTATAAAGTTCCTGAAGAATTATTTTCAACAATCCAACCCGGGATGAGGGTTTTGGTGCAGTTTGGCGGAAAAAAAATCTACACTGGAATTGTTTTTGAGCTGCACGATGAAGAACCGACCCAATTTGATCCGAAGGAAGTCATCAGTATTTTAGACGAACAGCCTATTTTGCCGTCAGAACAAATTAAGTTCTGGAAGTGGCTTTCAGATTATTATTTGTGCAATTTGGGTGAGATTTACAGATTTGCTTTTCCGTCTTCTTTAAAACTGGAAAGTGAAACTTATCTTAAATTAAAGCCAAACGTTACTGTTGAATTTGAGAATCTGGATGTCAACGAAATGTACCTTATTCAGGCATTGGAAGTGCGACAGCTGATTAATTTGACAGATATCGAAGCTTTTATTCCTAAAAAAGATATTATTAAAACCATCAATTCACTGATTGATTTACAATACATTGAAATTGATGAAAAAATTGCTGAAAAATACAAAGCAAAAGAAGTTGCTTATGTGAAAATCACTGATGAGGTTTTAAAAAATAATAATCTTACCGAGGTTCTTTTAAGTCTAAAAAGAGCACAGAAACAGAAAGACCTTTTTCTTCATATCTTAGAAAAACAGACCGAAAATCCTGATTTGCTTATTAAAAAATCAGAATTGTTTGAAGACGGGTATTTTGCCGGATCACATTTTAAATCTTTGGCAGATAAAAATCTTGTTGAAGAATATTACATGCAGAAAGACCGTATTGAAAGTTACGAAGGTGAAATTGAAGAGGTTGAAGAGCTTACAGAAATTCAGAAATCTGCAAAAACTGAAGTGGATGAAGCCTTTGAGGAAGGTAAAAATGTTTTGCTTCATGGCGTTACGTCATCCGGAAAAACGCATATTTATTTAGAGAAAATTGAAGAATGTATTTCGAAAGGTAAAAATGTGTTGTTTTTGCTTCCTGAAATTTCTTTAACGAAACAAATTACTCAGCGGTTAGAAAAAAAATACGGAAGGCAGCTTGGTTTTTATCATCAGAAACTAACTGATTTTGAAAAGGTTGAAGTCTGGAGAAGAATTAAAAATAACGACATTAGAATCCTTATTGCGACAAGAAATTCTCTGTTTTTGCCGTATCAGAATTTAGGGTTGATTGTGGTGGATGAAGAGCATGATTCCGGATATAAACCGAGAGAAGTTTCTCCGTTTTTCAATGCGAAAGATGCAGCTTTGGTTGTGGCGAATTTTTATGGTGCAAATGTGATTTTAGGTTCGGCAACACCTTCTGTGGAAAGTTATTATTTAGCCCGAAAAGAAAAATTAAAATATGTATTTCTAAATGAAAGATTCGGAAATGTAAAGCTTCCTGAATTCGAACTGATAAATTTTAAAGAAGCCCAGGATTCCAAGAAAGTTTCGGGTAACTTTTCTTTGAGACTAATTGATGAAATCAAAAAAACTTTAGAAGAGAAAAATCAGACGATGATTCTTCACAACCGACGAGGTTATGCCAGTGTTTTGGAATGTGAATCTTGCGGTTACGTCAATTACTGCTCCAATTGTGATGTGGTAATGACGTATCACAAAGCTGCCAATGAAATGAAATGTCATTATTGCGGACAGAGAGCGTCAAAACCGAAAGCCTGTCCAAAATGTTATTCTGAAAACCTGAACGAAAGAGGAGTGGGAGTAGAGCAGATACATGAAGAAATTTCAAAAATTTTTACTGAAAGTGAAGTCGACAGAATGGATGTTGATTCTATGCGGAAAAAGTTTGCTTACGAAAAATTATACGAGAAAATCGAGGACAGGGAAACCGATATCATCGTCGGAACTCAAATGATTTCAAAAGGTCTGGATTTTGATCATATCGAATTGGTGGCAATTCCAAAAGCGGATTCTATGCTATATGTGCAGGATTTTAGAGCAGAAGAAAGAGCCTATCAATTAATCACTCAGGTTTCCGGAAGAGCGGGAAGGGTTTCCGGAAAAGGCAGAATTTTAATTCAGACTTTTAATCCTGATCATTCTGTTTTTCAGTTGATTAAAATGAATAATATTTCTAAAATTTATAAATATTTTCTCACAGAAAGACAAAAATTCAATTATCCGCCTTTCACAAAATTAATCATGATCGAACTGAAACACCGAAGAGACGATAAAGTGAATCGTGCTTCACAGTTTTTAGGCTCAATTTTAAGAAAATATCTTCCCGAAGATTGCATATTGGGTCCTGAAAGAGCACAGATTGCACGACTAAACAATTTATATCAATTCCAGATTTTACTAAAGCTTCCGAGAGGTAAAAACTATGAGAAATTTAAAGGTTTGGTTTTATTAAGTTTAAAAGAATTTGACGAAATCACTGCATATCAAAGTATTAAAAAAGATATATTTGTAGATTTTTAACAAAATTTAACAAACTTTATATTGTTTTATAACAGTCTACTGAACTACCCTACAACAATAATTTCTACATTTGGGCGTTGATTATATGTTTGGGTTTTTATTGATGATTTAACCAATCGTTTTTTTAACTATCCAAAAAATATGACAAAAAGAAAAATTAGATGGTAAATTTCAGAAAATATATTTCAGGTATTACGGTCTTGACTACTGGTTTTCTCCTTGCTCAATCGACCGTTTCTACAGTTCTTTACTCTCAGAATCACGACAATTCAAAAATTGGCTTAAACCTTCCTTCGCCGGCTGCGTATGTGGAGAAAGCTATTTTGTCGCCTAAGGAACTTGTAGATATCAGTGTCAACACGATGATGGCAGATCCGGTGCTGAAAAACGCAACTTGGGGATTTGTAGTTTACGACCCGAAAACGAAGAAGGTAATTTCTTCGTATAACGAAAAAACTCCGCTTGTTCCTGCTTCTACAACGAAACTTTTAACCACCGAAACTGCAATGAGTATGTTGGGTGAAAACTACCGTTGGATGACGCAATTGGAATATTCGGGAGAAATCGACGAGAACGGAACTTTAAATGGTAATCTTTACATTGTAGGAAGTGGCGACCCGAGTTTGGGAACCAACAAAGCAGGAGCCTGGTCTTACAAAGATATTGTTTCAGATTTTGCAGGCGGTATTTCACGCGAAGGCATCAAAAAGGTAAATGGTGATATTATTATTCAGACAGCGCTTTTCAAAGGTAATATTTCGAGACTTCCGGAAAATGTTGTGTGGCTAGAAAGCAATAATTACTATCTTCCTGTTGGTACAACCCGTGAAATTAATCCGGCAAATGAAAAACTGATCGTAAAAAAATCAATGAATTCAGCCGAAGATAAAAAATATTTTTATGTTTCACCATATGCCAATCAAATGGTGTATGCTGAGAAATATGACGGAAATGGAACTTTAACTACAAAATTACCAGATGCACCGGCTTTTTTAGCAAATTCTTTCAAAGCAAGCTTGGTGAAAAGTGGAGTGGCAGTTACCGGAAAAGTAACGCCTAAAATCACAGAATCTTCACCGGAAGCCAGAAAAATGATTGCTGCTTACAAATCTCCGACTTTGGGTGATATTATCTATTATACAAATCAAAGAAGTGATAATTCATTAGCCGAAGCTTTATTAAAAACGGTGGGTTACTTTAAAATGGGTGACCAGACTTCAGAATCAGGAAGAATGGTTGTAAATAGTCACCTGAAAGATATTGCTTTTGATCTGGAAGGCTTAAATTATATGGATGGAAGCGGTTTATCCAGAAGCAATCACGTAACACCAATTTCTCAGGTGAAATTCTTGACTTCTTTGATGGATGAAAAGCATTACAAAACGTATTTCAATTCTTTACCAATCGGTGGACAATCCGGAACATTGAAAAGTATGTTTTTAACTGAAGGAAACGGACAGGTTTTTGCGAAGACAGGAACTTTAAATAAAGTGAAAACTTTGGCAGGATATTTAAAAACCAACTCTGGAAGAACGCTTTGTTTTTCATTGATGGTTAATAATTATTCTGGATCTGTTGGTCAGGTAAAAAGCAAAATGGAAGCAATTCTGAAACCGGCTTTAGACTTATAAAAATTTTTAATTTCATATATAAACCTTTTGATCTCCGATTGAAAGGTTTTTTTTATCTTTATTCCCTAATTATCTGACTATGAGAAATGTTTACCTTTTATGCTTAAGCATCTTTGCTTTTCATACTTTTTCGGCTCAATATGAAAATGAGAATATCGAAAAGAAAGGTTTAATCAAAAAAGAAATGAAATCTTATGCGGCAAAAATGGCTGCAGGAAATATCAATCCCAATACTTTAAACTACGATTTGCAGTACCAAAGAATGGATGTTTCTATTGATCCTGCTGTTTATAACATTTCGGGTTCCGTCACTTCTCATTTTAAACCGAATCAGGCAATCAGCAGTATTTATTTTGATTTAAATAATAACATGAATGTGTCTCAGGTTAATTATCATGGTCAGAATCTTACTTTTCAACAGCTATCAACAAAGGAAATAAAAATTAATTTTACATCAGCTTTGGCTGCAAATGTTTTAGATTCACTTACGATTCAATATAATGGTGCTCCTTCTGCTGCAAATAATTCTTTTTTTACCAATACCCAAAGCGGAACTGCCGTTCTAGCTACTTTAAGTGAACCTTATGGTGCACAGGATTGGTTTCCTACGAAGCAAAGTTTAAACGATAAGATTGAAAAATTTGATATAAAAGTAACCACTCCGGCTCAATATAGTGTTGCTTCCAATGGTAAACTGATGTCGGAAACGATTTTAGGAAACGGGCAGAAACGTACTTTCTGGAGAACACAGTATCCTGTAGCGGCATATTTGGTGGCGCTGTCAATTACAAATTTTGTTAAATTAAATGATACAATGGGAACTCCGCCATTTCCATTTGTAAACTATCTATATCCTTCGACGAATGCGGATGCTGGAAGTATGGCCAATATTGAGTGGACAAAAACGGTCATGAACACTTTCGAAACCTATTTTGGAGTCTATCCTTTCCGAAATGAAAAATACGGTCATATGGAATTCACAGCAGGAGGCGGAATGGAGCATCAAACCATGTCTTCAATGGGAGGTTGGAGCAAACAGTTGATTGCCCATGAATTAGCACATCAATGGTTTGGAGATAAAGTTACTTGTGGCGTATGGAATGACATTTGGCTAAATGAAGGTTTTGCCACTTTTGGAGAGCATGTTGCTTACGAAAAATTGGTTATGACGAATACTGAATTTCTGAATTATCTTTTAGGCGAAAAAAATTATATTACAAGCGATACAGGGGGAAGTGTGTATGTTGCAGACAGTAATTTGGGAAGTGTCGGTACTATTTTCAATGGCAGATTAACGTATTCGAAAGGCGGCTACGTGGTAAGAATGATGAAATGGATTTTAGGTGATACTGTATTTTATCAGGCTTTAAAAGATTATCATGCAAGACCGAATTTAGCTTATAATTATGTGAAAACTTCAGATTTAAGTGCTTCTTTTTTAACTTCAACCGGTATAAATTTCACAGAATTTTTTAATGACTGGATTTATGGACAAGGTTATCCTACGTATGATATACGGTGGAAACAAACCGGAAATCAGGTCATTTTTAAAGCTTCACAAACACAAAGTCATTCTTCAGTAAGCTTTTTTGAAATGCCATTGCCGATTAAAGTCACAGGAACAGGCGGGCAAACTGCTTTTTTTGCTTTAAACAATACTTCAAACAACCAATATTTTAACGAAACTGTGAGTTTTCCAATCGCAACTGTTCAGTTTAATTACGAATATCAGATTTTAGAGAAAAATTCTACGGTTGTACAGGATAATAGTTTAAGCGTAAAAGATATTAAAAACCAGGATTTCAACATTTATCCGAATCCTGCAAAGAATGAATTATTTATTTCGGGTCTAAAAAATGAAACAGATTATCAGATTTTCACAGCTGACGGAAGATTGGTAAAAAAAGGAAAAGCCGACCAGAAGATTGATATTACGGTGTTGGAAAAAGGAGTTTATTTTATTATGATCAATAATTTGAATTTAAAATTTGTGAAAGAATAAAATAATTTATCGGTTTAAAATACTTTAAAAACAGAGGTTATTTTAAAACTTTCCTTTGCAGCGTTTAATGAAAATACACAGGCAAATAAATCATTACATGGCGTATTCTAGAAAAATTGACGTGAAAAAGTAAAATCTCATTCATATATTATCTAAAGCTTTCATTTTGAAAGCTTTTACTTGTTTAAAATATTTTGGCTAATAGCAAATTTATGTATCGTCTCTATTGTATTTATTTTTAAAAATAATATTAATATTTAGTAATATAGAATTCATAATATATTAAAACTGATTATTAAATAAATATAATAAGAAATATTTGAATTATTAAAATAACATACTACTTTTGTATTTTATAAAATCATAAGTTGCTGATTCATTAATAATTAATATTTCTATGAGAAAAACTCTATCTACTTTACTGGCATTTATGTCATTTGGAGCGTTTTACACCAAAGCGCAGATGCAAAAAATATCTTTTGAAAGCAGTGAAGGATATACGGTTGGAAATTTGGGAGGTCAACAAGGCTGGACACTTTGGGGCGGACTTCCTGCAGCATATGCGCAGGTTATCAATTCAAATTCTACAGACGGAACCCGGTCTTTCAATATGATCAGCGGTGAAACTGTTCAGGATGTTTGCGGGATTGAAAAAAATATCACAAGTTTGGTGACAAGTGGTGATGTAGAGGTTTCTTTTGATTACAGTTTTTCGGATCTTGAATTCTCAGATTACGAAATTGCAATTTACAACAATGCATTAATTTCAGATTATACAGCTGCTTTCAGAATAGATTATCTTACAGGAGTTTTAAGTTACAGAAATGCTACAGGTTTTGTTGACGGGCCGGTTCTTACAGAAAATCAATGGTATAATTTGAAAATTGTTATTAAGCAGTCTACTAATACTTTACAGTATTTTATGAATGGTGCACAAATTTATTCAGGAACTTTGGGAACGAATAAAAACGTACAGGTTATCGATTTCGTTTATGATGATTTTGGTTCAGGTTTCAGAGTTGATAATATTCAGATTAATAATCTTTCAGCACTTTCTGCTTCTGAAATCACAAAAAAAGAATCAATAAAAATATACCCTAATCCGACGGCTGAAAAATTGAATATTGAAACAGAAGAAAAAATCAGTTTTATTACAATTTTTGATGCAAAAGGAAGTTTGATTAAGAATATCCAGGAAGGTGGAATTTCTAACGGAAAAATTTTAAATGTTTCAGACTTAATAAGTGGAATTTATACGATTAAGATAAAAACTGCTACATCAGAATTTACTAAAAAATTTATCAAGAAATAGGGAGAAACGGGAAGCAGGATGTTATTACAGAAATAAAGACAAATTTATTTCGAAAAAATTGTTGAATTGAAGCCTTATTTAACATCGAACTTCCAGCGTTCAACTCAAACAGTCCTTTTTATTGCTCTTTCAGCGCGCTTATTGGCAATTTTTACTTTATAATTAAACCATTTTTCTTGAAAAATTTTCCTCATTGCATTATCAAAATGTCTAATGATGACTAAATTTTTGAAACCTCGCCATTTTTCCAATAAACTTGAAGGCAGGGCACGAACTGATACAGAATAACCTTCTGTTTCATATTGAATATAATGCCACCAACCTGAAGGAATATATAGTGTTTCTCCCGGTTTAATCACAGCTTCATAACCATTTAAAAATTCCAAAGCCGGATATTTTTCATAATCGGCTTCCTGAAGATTGACCAAACTGTGAAAGTTGTAAGGTAGTTTATACATTAAGTCAGATTGCTCCCAGGGAAAAAGCCAGATTCTTTTAATACCCTGAAATTGAGTGATAAAAACATGAGACATATCAATGTCAATATGATTTCTCGTAATCGATCCTTTTCCGCCAAAAAACATAAAGGGAAGCCATTTCAAAACTTTTCCCTTTGTAAGATCTCTATATTGAAGATCATTTTTAAGTTCGGGTCTAATGCTTAAAAGATTAAATAAAAACAAACGATATTCAGTAGTTTTTGTACTGATTAAATCTAAATATTCTGAAAAAGTAGTTTGCGCTACAGGTTGACTTGCTACTCTGTCGATGGATTCGAGTTCACTTCCATACACATTCACTTTGGTTTCTCCTGCGATTTCTCTAAAATAGTCATAATTCCATTTTTGAAAAGCGGGGCTTTCATGTTCTACAAAATCCTTGATAATTATTGGTTTACAGGTTTTCATATGATTCGAAATAAATTCTTCTGATGTTATATTTTCAACGCTTTTTACCTGTGTCAATTTCATTATGGTTCAATTTTAAAATTCAAATATAAATATTATCCTACAAATATTGTGGACTAATAGGTTTTAATTTATACAAAGATTTAAATTTAAAAAATCAATAAAGATTTTCAAAAGTGTTTCGTTTGATGTGTTTTTATTAAATTAGCGCAACTAAATTTAATTATAATGATCTCCGGAAAATATCTTGAAAATCTACAGAACGAACTGAAAAACATCGAAAACGACGGACTTTTTAAAAAAGAAAGAATCATCACTTCTCAGCAAAGTGCCGAAATTGAAGCTAATGGAAAAAAATTGCTGAACTTCTGTGCAAACAATTATTTGGGATTGTCAAACCATCCTGAAGTAATGAAAGCTTCACAGGAAATGATTGGGTCTCACGGTTACGGAATGTCTTCGGTACGATTTATCTGCGGAACTCAGGATATTCACAAGCAACTGGAAGAAAAAATTGCTGAATTTTTAGGTCTTGAAGATACCATTCTGTATGCGGCTTGTTTTGATGCAAACGGAGGGGTTTTTGAACCTTTATTTACTGAAGAAGATGCTATTATTTCTGATGAATTGAATCACGCTTCAATTATTGACGGAGTTCGTCTTTGTAAAGCAGCAAGATACCGTTACAAAAACAACAATATGGCAGATTTGGAAGCCCAGTTAATTGCGGCTTCCGAAAAAAATCACCGTTTCAAAATCATCGTTACAGACGGAGTTTTTTCAATGGACGGAATTGTTGCAGATTTGAAAGGAGTTTGTGATTTAGCAGATAAGTACGATGCTTTGGTAATGGTGGATGATTCTCACGCTACCGGATTTATTGGGAAAACTGGTCGTGGAACTCATGAAGCCAACGAAGTGATGGGTAGAGTAGATATTATTACTTCAACGTTAGGAAAAGCTTTGGGTGGTGCTTTAGGTGGATTTACTTCAGGTAAAAAAGAAATCATCGATATGCTGAGACAGCGTTCAAGACCATATTTATTTTCAAATTCTTTGGCTCCCGGAATTGTGGGTGCGGCTTTGAAAGTTTTAGAAATGATTTCAGACGACACTTCACTTCGTGATACGGTAATGGAAAATGCAGAATATTTCAGAACAGAAATGAAATCTAAAGGTTTTGATATTCCGGATGGAGACGCTGCAATTGTTCCTGTCATGTTGTATGATGCAAAATTAGCACAAAAAATGGCGGAAAAACTGATGGATGAAGGAATTTATGTGATTGGCTTCTTTTATCCGGTTGTCCCAAAAGAGAAAGCAAGAATCAGAGTACAGCTTTCTGCAGCGCATACCAGAGAACATTTAGATAAAGCAATTACTGCTTTTGAGAAAGTAGGAAAAGAATTAGGTGTGATTTCTTAAAAAATAAACACTTCTACAATTGTAGAATAAAACAGAATTTCTATATTTACAGAAATTCTGTTTTTTTATGTTTAAAAATATATTACTCATCGTGTTATCCTTTTTTGTTTTCGTTTCTTGCAAAACTGAGATGAATCAATATGTGAAGTTTCCTAATAATACACAAAAACGTCATGGAAAATGGAAGGAAGAGTATTCTTCAGATCAGGGAACTTTAATTGCTGTCGGGAAATATAAAAAAGGCGAAAAAGTAGGGGTCTGGAAAACTACCTTTCAGGATAAACTCTATCAGAAAGATAACATCAGAAAATCTGTTACTAAAACAAAACTTTATTTTCCAAATGGTAAAGTCATGGAAAGAGGGCAATCGAAACTTGATATTTCAGATGCTCAGAGACATTGGTATTACTTTGGCGATTGGAAATATTATGATGAAACCGGAAAATTGAAATACATTAAGAAGTACGCCGACGGAAAGAAAGTTGATAGTATTTCCTTTCAAAAATGATTTTTTAAATGAAATTATTTTCTTTCTGAATCAGGATTTATGTTATTTTTAGAAGATTAATCTGCTCATTATATTTTATGAAAAAATATCTACTTCTAGTTTTTATTTATGTTTTTTCGAGCCCGTTTTTCGCTCAGTCCGGAGATTATAAATCAATGATAACAGTAAGTGTTTTTGCACCTTTGCGTGATCAACGATATAATGTTGGCTATATTCGGAAATTATCAGAAAGATGGTGGATTGGTGGTGAAGTAGCTTATGGTACAGACGGTTTAACTCCTATAAAGATTGGTGATTTTGATGGTAAAAGCAGAATTTTTGAGATTAGACCCGAAGTATTTTATAGCTTGGCTCCTCAATCAAGGTTAAAGCATTTCGTTTCTGCCGAAGCGTTTTATCTAAATCATTTCGGAAAAAACGTCTCAGGAAATTATTATGACAGAAATGAAGACTATTATTCTTTCACTTCTTCAAATTATAATAGAATAAAATACGGATTCAACATCAACTATAGTATTTTACTTCATAAAAAGACATCATGGTTTGGTTTTATGCCCAAAATAGGTTTTGGATTAAGGCAGAGAAAGATTTCTTACACCAATATGGATGGCAAAATGCCGAATGATCCGCCAATTGATGGTTTGCCTTTTGACTATCTGTTGAATCATGAAGGCTCAGATCTGCTTTTTAATTTTAATATTGATATGAAACTTATATTTAAATTTTAAAATACTCTAAATAATCTCTTTTTCATCATCATTTCCGGATATAAAATTCACTTTTTTTCTGAAATAAACTATCTTTGCACACAAATTTTTACGATGCTTTACACCATCATCAAGGCGTTACACATTATTTTTATGGTCAGTTATTTTGCAGGAATTTTTTATCTCGTAAGAATTTTTGTGTATTATAAAGATACCGATGCTTTTTCAGATGAAAAAAAGTCGATTCTGAGAGAGCAATATATATTCATGGCTCGAAGATTATGGAATATCATCACCGTTCCTGCAGGAATCATCATGGCTGTTTGTGGTTTAGTCATGATATTTCTGAATACCGGTTTAATGAAAATGCCTTGGTTTCATTTAAAACTGACTTTCCTCATCGGTTTGGCAATTTACCATTACTGGTGCTGGAAAAAAGTAAAACATTTAACCCAACTCAACGGAAAAACTTTACAAACTGCCAATTTAAAACTGAGACAGGCAAATGAAATTGCCACTTTTATTTTATTTTTGGTCGTTTTTACCGTTATATTAAAATATCAGGTCATCGAATATTGGTGGCAATTAATTACCGGATTTTTCGTTTTGGTATTTTTAATCATGATGACGGTGAAACTGGTGAATAAAAGCAAAAAGAAAAACTAATGATTGGTTGATAGCTGTTGGTTTATGGTTGATCGAAAGAATATAACACTAACAACAATCAACTGACAACATTTTACAATAAAACTATGATTGCAATATTTAAAAAAGAACTTTGGAGTTATTTCGGGAACTGGAGCGCATGGATTATCATTGCGGCATTCAGTCTGATCATGACTTTGTTTCTGTTTTTTTTCGAGAATGATTCTAATATTTTCGATATCGGATTGGCGTCTTTACAGAGCTATTTCGTTCTGGTTCCCTGGTTACTGATGTTTATTATTCCGGCGTTGTCGATGAAAACTTTTGCAGAAGAACAGCAGACAGGAACTTTAAACTGGTTATTTTCCCAACCTCTGAAAGTTTCAGATTTGGTTGCAGGAAAATTTCTTTCAGTTTGGGTTGTTGGAATTTTATGCCTGATTCCTTCACTGATTTATTTCTACACGATCTACGTTTTGGGAGTTCCGGAAGGAAATATCGATATGGGTATGACTTTCGGAAGTTATTTTGGATTAATTATTCTGATTGCGGCATTTTCCGGAGTTGGAATTTTGGCTTCATCGCTTTCGCAGAATCAGATTATGGCTTATCTTTTGGGAGTTTTTATGTGTTTCATCATGTATTTCGGGATTGAGCAGTTGGCAAGTTATAAATTATTGGGCGGAGCAGATTTTATTTTACAGAATATAGGTTTTTATCAGCATTTCTTAGGCTTTACAAGAGGTCTTATCGATTTCAAAGATGTTGCTTATTTTGTATTCATCATCGGTTTTACATTAACATTATCTAATCATTTTATCAATAAAAAGAAGTAAAAACATGAAGAAGATTAACCTAAAATCTCCGTTTGCCATTTTATTGATCGCAACTTTTGTTATTACGCTGGTTCTTGCGTTTTCGGGCATCAGATTAGATTTAACCAAAGAAAAAAGATATACCCTTTCAGACAGCACAATAAGAGTTTTAGAATCAATTAAAAAACCTTTAACCGTTGATGTTTATCTGGAAGGCGATTTTCCTGCAAGTTTTAAGCAGCTTCAGAGTGAAACGAAATTTATGCTCGAAGAATTCAGAAAGATCAATCCGAAAATCGATTTTAAATTCATCGATCCCATGAAAACCAAAATGTCTCAGGATACATTGATGGCAATGGGGATGCAGCCTTCGGTTCTTCCGGATTTTAAAGATGGAAAAGTTACCCAGATTTATCTGTTTCCTTATGCGGTGGTAAAATATAATGGTGGCGGAATTTCTATTCCTTTGGTCGTACAGCAGTCGAATATTAATGCAGATGAACAATTAAGAAAATCAATTGAAAATTTAGAATATAATTTAGTTTCGAATATTAAAGCTGTTGCTACAAATAAGAGAAAAAAAGTTGGGATTTTGGTAAACCAGGATGAATTGAGTCCGACAGAATTTGAAAGTTTTATGAGACTGGCAACGGAAAGCTATGATGCAGGTCCGATTGTTCCCAAAAACAATGTGGAAATCACTCAGGCAGACGTTCCCTTATTGAAACAAATGAGCGCTTTGGTGATTGCAAAACCTAGAAAAGCTTTCACAGATAATGAAAAAGTAATTTTGGATCAGTACATCATGAACGGTGGAAAAACGCTTTGGATGATTGATGCGGTAAATGCTGAAATGGATACTTTGACGAAGTCTAAAAAAGTAATGCCTTTCCCAGTTGATATCAACATGACGGATTTCTTTTTTAATTATGGTTTAAGAATCAATCCGGCTTTGGTAAAAGATGTGAAAAAATATGCACTTTTAAAATTAGTGACCGGTGAAGTAGGAGGAAACGCACAATACACAAGTCTTCCTTGGCCTTATTTTCCTTTGGGAATTGCAGAGCATGATCATCCGATCACCAAAAATATTAATCCTGTAAAATTAGAATTTCCTACATCCATTGATACTTTGGGCGGAAGAAAGTTTAAAACTCATGTTTTATTTGAATCAAGCGAAAGAACTTTATTAAAGCAGGTTCCAAATTATGTTGAGCTGAAAGAGATTGCAAGTGTCGACAGTCTCGGGCAGATGGAAAAACCAAGCACACCAAAGATTTTTGCAGTAGCGTTGGAAGGGAAATTTAATTCTGCTTATGCTTCAAGAATTGAAAGAAAATCTTATCCGGGGTTTAAAGCTTCAAGTCCTGAAAACAAAATGATTGTGATTGCAGACGGAGATGTTGGCAGAAATAAAGTCATTAAAGGACAGGCTTTACCTTTAGGTGTTGATATGTTGACGGAGGAACAGTTTGGTAACGAGCAATTCCTGAGAAATGCTTTAGATTATCTTCTCGACGACAGCAATCTGATGGAACTGAGAAACAGAAACATCGAAGAACGTCTTCTCGACCGCAAAAGAATCACCGACGAAAGAACAAACTGGCAATACCTGAATTTGCTGCTTCCTTTAGCAATTATCGGATTTTTAGGAGGATTATTTTTCTGGTTAAGAAAAAAGAAATTTGGATAGAATATAAAAAAGAGACACTGCGAGGTTTCTCTTTTTTTGTTTTATCACTATCTTTTACGCTTTTCATCCATCATTTTAATTGGATTTTGTCTGGCATCGAAAATATCATTTATTATCACTTGATTGTTTTCAACTCGGTAAATGATTTTAAAATTTCCACTTAAAATATATCTGTAATGTTTATTTAAATGTTCAAGATAAAATTCAAGCTGTCCTGATTCTGGATTTTGAATTAAATGTTTTGTGGACTCAAATATTTGCTTTCGTAATTTATGAGCTACTTTTCGACCAGCTTTAACGGCGTAATATTCAAAAATAGCTTTAAGATTTTGAATTGCAAATTCAGTCCAAATAATTTTCATTAATTACCAATTTACAGATTGATTTTCTAAATCTTCCTGAGTTTTAAATTTTCCGTTTTTAAAATCTTCTTCAGATTTTTCAATACGATTAACTAATGTTTCAACAGTGAAAGGAAAAAACTCGGAATGGTCTTCTTTTTCGAATCTTGTTAAAATATATTCTTCAATTTTTTCAAAAAAACGTTCGTCCTGCAATTGAGCCAAATATGTTATTAAATTTAATTTTCTAGTTTGCAAATCCATGATCTGATATTTTAAATCAAAGATACAAATTTGGAAAGATGAAAATGTTTTGTAATTATATTTTATCAAATTTAATTCAATGTAAAATTTTCATCACTGCGTGCTGTAATTCATCCTGTTCAGCGTAATATTCTTTTATTTCTCCTTCTCTTTCAAATTCTGAAATATTAAATCCTTCCTCTATATCATTGTAATAAAGTACAAAGTTCTAATATTTTGCAACTGCCCAAAATCCTCCGCCTTCATCTCCGTATTCATTTTCAATCCATTTTGTAGGGATGAATTTTATTGAGTTCCAAAATTTTAAAACGTCTTCGTTCATGGCATTTTCTCCTTTCGAAATTTCTAATGATAATTCTTGTAAAGTAATTGGTTTCCAAATCATAAATTAAATTTTATTATAACTAAGTGAAAAATAAAATCATTATCAAAACCCAAATCCAAAATATTAAAATAAGAGCATTACAAAGAGTTAGAATATAATATTTCTTTCTATTTTCATTGATTTTCGGAATTATAAAAGCAATATTTAAAACAGTTAATAAAATTGAAATTCCATGAAATACGAAGACAGCCAATACTGAAAATGCCCATAAGTTGTGTAACTCTCCATACCGATAAGAGTTAGTATTTATTATTTTCGGAATTAAAAACGCAACTATGAAAATGATATAAGAGATGATCGTAAAAAGCTTGATGTTATATTTTATTTCCACAGAAGTTTTGAACATTTATTTTTTTAAATAGATAATGAATGTCAGATTTTAATCATAATACTAAAAATCGACAGTCTTTTTTGTCTTTCCGAAGGAATCTAAATTGCTTTATTTCAACGTGTTGAGGTTCTTTCATAATGACACAAATGTAGCTAAAATTAAATTATTACAAATTAAGGATATACATAAAACAAATCAGTGAATAGAGACTTTTTTAGCTATTTTCGATTAATTCATTATTTTTTAAACTTCAAATTTCAAAAGTTTTTTATATTTTTAGTCTTTTCTTATCCTATGTTAACAATAAAGCCTTCAGTTTTTCGGAGGTTTGCAGAGTCAAAACAATAAAATAAAAGTTTTGAGGTTTACTTAAGACAACAATCAATAATAATATTAAATACTTAAAAAAAATGAAAAAAATTGGCGTAATTGCTTTAGCGGGTTTAGGTTTACTTCTTGCATCTTGTGGAGATAAAAAAGAAGCTGCTACTGCAGGTCAGGAACAAACTGTAGCTGAAAAACAGGGTAATGTTTTCGCAGTTGATGTTGCTGCTTCAAAAGTAAACTGGAAAGCTTTCCATAAAGGAGGTTTTGCTCCACGTTGGGGAACTTTAGCAGTTTCTGCGGGAGAATTATCTGTTGCAGACAATCAATTGGCTTCCGGAGAATTTGTAATCGATATGAAATCTCTAAAAGTAGATCCGGCTTCTGTAACTGAAAAGGACAAAAAATATACAGATCTTGAAGGTCACTTGAAGAATCAGGATTTCTTTAACGTAGAAAAATTCCCGACTGCAGATTTTAAAATCACGAAAGTTGAAGATCTTGCAACTCCGGGAACAGATGCTATTGCCGGAGCAAACAAAACGGTTAGTGGAAATCTTACGCTTCTTGGAAAAACTATGAACGTAACTTTCCCTGCAAAAGTGGATATTGTGGATAAATCGGCTACTTTAAAAGCTCAATTCACGGTAAACCGTGCTGATTGGGGAATCAAATTCGGAACTGACGAAACTGATCCGGCTGAATGGATGATCAGCAAAGATATCGAAATTGCTATCGACGTAAAAGCTGACCAAAAATAATCAGCAATTGCTATAAATATGAAGACATCTGTAGAAATGCAGATGTCTTTTTGTTTTGATTGAATTAATTTCTAATCAAGAAAGATAATTTCAGTAGTATCGTCTTCTGTAATATTGGAAATCATTTTTTCTGCCGGAATTTTAAACTCCAATGTTCTGTACATTTAGCAATGTCAGATTTTCATGGCTTTTTTATTTTAAATTTTTCGATTTTTTGTTTCTTGACAAAAAATAATTTTACTTTCCTGTAAATGAATACAGGGAGTTTGAAAAAGATCAATTCAAATAAAATTTCTGCTAAAATTTCAAAAATCATACTGATTAAACATCCTTTATAAAATCCTCAAATTCATAATAAAACCTTTCAAACCCATCCATTTTTTCAACGAAAAATTCAAAAGCATCACGCCAAGTATTTTTATTGAAAACAGAAACGCCTTCTTTTTCAACCCAAATTCTGCTGATGACTTTACCATTTTCTAAGGTATAAAATTCCTCCTTGTGAAAATCACCGATATAATCTTTCAGCATATCTTCCAGCGACCAGATTTTATTATAATACGCATCTCTGAAAACTTCATCCTTCATTTCAATATCCAACGAAACTTCTGCCTTTTTCTTATCTGCATAAAATTTGAATGAAAAATCTTTCACTTTGGTATCGTACAAGATCCATTTTCTCGGGAATGACTTGCCAAAAGCCGTCCAAAACTCCTTTTTTAATTGCTGTGCTTCTTCTTTACTGAACATGAAACAAAGATATGTTTTTTAGCTGGAAGCAGGATGTCAGAAGCTGGAAGTCAAGTTCTGAGTTATATTTTGATGATAAGCGATTTTTAACTTCCAGCATCCATCTCCTAACTTCCATCCTCTACATCCAACTTTTTTTATTATTTTTGCTGTAATGCTGTCAAAAAAATCTCAATATGCGTTTAAGGCACTTTCATATCTCGTAGATAAGAGGAATGAAGGCCCAATTCTTATTTCTGAAATTGCAGAACACAAGAAAATTCCGTTGAAATTTCTTGAAAATATCCTGCTCGAACTGAAAAAAGCAGACATTCTCGACAGTAAAAAGGGAAAAGGTGGCGGTTATTTGTTTAAAGAAAATCCTCAAAACGTATCATTAGCAAAGATTATTCGTCTGGTGAATGGTCCCATTGCAATGTTGCCTTGTGTAAGCCTTAATTTTTACGAAAAATGTGCAGACTGCAATGAAGATCACTGCAGTTTACATGATGTTTTGATTGAAGTGAGAGATGCATCATTGAAAATTTTAGAAGAGAAAACGTTATTAGATTTAAAAGATTAATTTGTCTTCTATTTAATTTTAAAAGTCTAGTTATTTGGTAGGATAATATTTTTGTTGGATATTTGCTGGTATCAAACAGAAAAAATGCTTTCACAGGAAGATATAAATACTTTACAGCAGCTTACTTTAGAAGACGGACTACAGTTTATTTCGTCGAAATTCTCAGAAGGAGTTGTATTCTCAACTTCGCTTGGTCAGGAAGATCAGGTTATTACCGACGCTGTTTTTAAAAATAATTTACCGATAAAAATTTTCACTTTAGATACGGGAAGGCTTTTTTACGAGCATTACGATTTACTTTCAAAAAACAATTCACGTTATAAAAAAACAACAGAAGTCTATTTTCCGGAATCAGCCGATGTTGAAAAATTTGTTACAGAAAAAGGAATTAATGCTTTTTATCATTCCGTTGAAAATAGGAAGGAATGCTGTTTTATCAGAAAAGTTAAACCCTTGAATCGTGCACTCGAAAATGCAAAAATCTGGATTACCGGACTTCGGGCGGAACAGTCTGAAAATCGAGAAAATATGCCGATTCTGGAGTGGGATGAAGACAGAAATCTCTACAAATACAACCCATTGATCAACTGGACGTATCAGGATGTTTTAGATTATTTAAAACTAAACAATGTTCAGGAATTGTCTCTGCATAAAAAAGGTTTCATCAGCGTAGGTTGTCAACCTTGTACAAGAGCTATTGAAGAAGGCGAAAATCCTCGAGCCGGACGTTGGTGGTGGGAAAATTCACAAAAAGAATGCGGTCTGCATTCACATTAATTCACATTTAATTTTTAAATAATAATGAGTGACTATCAATTAAATTATCTCGAACAGCTTGAAGCCGAAAGCATTTACATCATGCGTGAAATTGCAGCTCAGTTTGAAAAACCTGCTTTACTTTTCAGTGGCGGAAAAGATTCGATTACACTGGTTCATTTGGCGAAAAAAGCTTTTGCTCCCATGAAAATTCCTTTTCCTTTTGTGCATATTGATACGGGACACAATTTTCCGGAAGCACTGCAGTTCAGAGATTATTTTGCCGAAAGTCTGGGTGCAGAACTGATTGTGAGAAAAGTTGAAGATACGATTAAAATTAAAAACTTAACCGAGCCCAAAGGAAAATTTGCCTCCAGAAACTGGTTACAGACACATACTTTATTAGATACCATTGAAGAATTTGAATTTGATGCATGCATTGGCGGAGCGAGAAGAGATGAGGAAAAAGCCAGAGCAAAAGAACGTTTTTTCTCGGTACGTGATGAGTTTGGGCAATGGGATCCGAAATTACAGCGTCCCGAATTATGGAATATTTATAACGGAAGAATCAATAAAGGCGAAAACGTACGAGTTTTCCCGATTTCAAACTGGACAGAATTAGATGTTTGGAATTATATCAGAAAAGAAAATATACAGCTACCATCGATTTATTTTGCTCACAACCGTGATGTAATTGAGTATGACGGACAGTTAATTGCAGTTTCAGATTTTATTAAGGTTGATGAAAATGATGAGATTAAAAACAGAAAAGTGCGTTACAGAACCGTAGGAGATATGACTTGTACTGCCGCAGTAGAAAGTTCAGCCGAAACTTTGGATGATGTTTTAAAAGAAATCACCGCTTCCAGAATTTCCGAACGCGGCGAAACCCGAATTGACGACAAAGCAACTGAAGCCGCAATGGAGGACAGGAAAAAAGGAGGTTATTTTTAAGCGGGAAGCTGGTGATTGAAGCTGGAAGTTTATAATTCGAAGATTTAAAATTATTTGTTAAAATCAATTTTTTTTTCCGCTAAACCTTAATCTCAACCTCAACCTTCACCTGATTATTCATTACCAATTACTCATTACTAATATAATAAACGTGGACATACTAAGATTTATCACCGCAGGAAGTGTAGACGACGGGAAAAGTACATTGATCGGCAGATTGCTATACGACAGCAAAAACATACTGATTGACCAGCTTGAAGCGTTGGAAAAACAGTCAAAAAATAAAAATGAAAACGGAATTGATCTCGCTATTTTAACAGACGGTTTAAGAGCCGAAAGAGAGCAGGGAATCACGATTGATGTGGCTTACCGGTATTTTTCGACGCCGAAAAGGAAATTTATTATTGCAGATGCACCGGGACATATTCAATATACCCGAAACATGATTACAGGAGCTTCAAATTCGCAACTGATTGTAATTCTTATTGATGCAAGACAGGGTGTAATTGAGCAGACCCGAAGACATTCGATTATTGCATCACTTTTAAAGATAAAAAATGTAGTGGTTGCAATCAATAAAATGGATTTGGTAGATTATTCTGAAAAAATTTATAATGATATCAAAGCGCAATATGATTTGGTTGCAAAGAAACTGAAGCTCGAAAACGTCCATTATTTTCCAATTTCTGCTTTTCATGGGGATAATATTGTTTCAAAGTCTGAGAAAACCGATTGGTACAAAGGCGAAACGCTTTTGGATTTCCTTGAAAATGTTGAGATTAATGAAAATAAAGACAATGAAAAACCAAGATTTCAGGTACAGTACGTGATTCGTCCGCAAACGGATGAACTTCATGACTACAGAGGTTATGCAGGTGAAGTAATTTCCGGAATTTATAGAAAAGGAGATGAAATTACCGTGCTTCCGCAAAATATTCAGACTAAAATTTCAAAAATTGAAACAGGAGGAAAAGAAACCGATTTTGTGTTCATAAATCAACCAGCCGTTATTCATGTGGAAGACGATATCGACATCAGTCGGGGAGATTTTTTAGTAAAAACCAATCAGCAACCGAAAGTTGAAAATGAATTGGAAGCCGTTGTTTGCTGGCTCGATAAAAAAGAATTGAATGAAGGCAATAAATATTTCATTCAACACAAAAGCAAAACGGTGAAAACCATCATTAAAGGAATCGAGTACAAAATTGATGTCAATACACTTGAACAAACGCCAATTACTGAAAGTATCAAGCTGAACGAAGTGGTGAAATTAAGATTAAAAACAGCATCGCCTTTGGTTTTTGACAGTTTTGAAGACAGTAAATCAACCGGAAATGCCATTCTGATTGATGAAACGAGTAATTCTACCGTTGGCGCAGTAATGATTTTATAAAATTAACTTAAACCATTAAGATTTTTTAAGGTTTGTAAACAAATTAAGCAGCTTTTTATAATATCAAAGATATTTTCTTAATCGATCTAAATACTTTATTCGATTTAATGGTTCAATTTTAAACATATATTAACATGGTGATTACTCCAAAAATCCAGTTTAGAATTAATTTGCTTTTGGTAACAATTGCAGTTTTTACTGTTGTGTTTTTTATACTTTACAGTTTGGGATATTTGGATGAACTTCAAATTATTTTAGCCAAAGACAATTACATTTTTTATTGGATGCTTTTAGTCGGAGTTTTTGCAGAAGTGGTCGCAGGATCAATGGGAATGGGCTACGGTGTGATTTGTACAACCACGCTTATGTTTTTGGGAATTTCGCCGCATATTGTGAGTGCAAGTATTCATTCTGCTGAAAGTTTTACCACTGCAGCGGGAAGCATCAGTCATATTAAACTTAAAAATGTAAGCAAAAATTTAGTCAAAAAATTGGCCATTCCTGCCATCATTGGAGCTGTTCTTGGAGCATTGAGCCTGACCTATTTAGGCGAATACTACTCAAAAATCACCAAAACGGTTATTGCTTTTTATACTTTGTATTTAGGTTTCAAAATTTTTTCGAATGCTTTCAAACCTAAACAAAATAAATCTTTAAAAAAGAAAACAAATCTTACAAGACTCGGCGTTATCGGTGGTTTTATCGATTCTTTTGCCGGTGGAGGATGGGGACCGCTGGTTACAGGCACTTTAATTAAAAATTCTTTTACCCCGAGATTTGCTGTGGGAAGTTCGACTGTTGCGAAATTTATTCTGACCATCACTGCCGCAATCACATTCTTTTTTACTTTAGGAATTCAGCATTGGAATATTATTCTCGGACTTCTCATTGGTGGAATTATCACCGCACCTGTTTCTGCAATGCTGACCTCAAAACTTCCTGTTAAAAGTATGTTTGTCATTATCGGAACTTTAGTTGTTGTAATGAGCTCGATTACCATTTTTAAATCTATCTTTTAGATTCAAAATTTAGGAATTAGTAAACGCCTTTGCGAACAAAAAATATACAGATTAAAATTTAGAAAAAATCTTTGTGTTCTTTGGTTAAAATCAAAACGACAACAATTTTTGTGAAAAATTTAGCAGAATTGTTTTTAAACTCAAATCAAAAATAATTTACATTTACAGCCTAAAAATAATACATGAATTTACACATTGTTGCGCTGTTCAGATTCAAAGAGAATCATTTGATGGAAGCTGTAGAATTGTTTCAGACTTTGGTAAGAGAAACAAGAAAAGAAGAAGGATGTCTTCAGTATGATCTCATTGAAGATAATGAAAACAAAGGAACTTTCTTTCTTGTTGAGCTTTGGGAAAGTATTCAGCATCACAATCATCATAACGGAACCGATCATTTATTAGAATTCAGAAAAAATGCCTCTAAAATCTCTGAAGAATCAGCAAAGGTTTATAAAGGATTTAAAATCTATTAATACTACTAAAATTAGAAAAGTCAAAAGGCAGTTTCATCATTTTTGAAACTGCCTTTTTATTAGAAAAAATAGAAAGTATTCATTTAAAAGTGAATCTGACTTGTTTTGAATAGTCTATTGTCAATTTTAAAATTCACCATTGACAGCAAAGCTTATTCACTATTCACATTATTATTTTACAATAAGTTTTTTGGTTTCTGTTTTACCTCCAAAAGAAATTTTTACGATATAATTTCCTGACGGAAGATGAGATAAGTTCATCTCTTGTTTGTAAAAGCCTGCCTGGTTGCTTAGTTCTGTACTGTACACTTTTTTACCTGTAAGATCGTAAACTTCTACATTACCTTTGTTGGTTGCTTTTTCTTTTACATCAAATAAAATTGTGACCTTTTTATCAGCTGTAGTAGGATTTGGATAAATACCGAAAGATGCTTTTTTGCTGACTTCTGTTACATCCAGATTTGCTGTAATGTTTTTGTATTTAAAATACATATTTCCGTTGGCTGTTCCTCCATTGGAGATAAAATATAATCTATAATAATCTGATCCCTGTTTTATGTAGTAAACAACATCTGTATAAAATCCTGTTGTGGGTTTCCAAGAGTGACCAATTGTAGTAATGTTCCCCGAAAAAGCTGTGGATGCAGGTAAGGTTGCCACTGAAGTTTCCTGGGTTTCAGGCTGTACTTTGGCGACCGTAATGGTTGGGCTTTGGAGAACCCCCGCCATTTTATACATCATCGTATTCGTATAAAATGTATAGTATCTTGTAAACATAAGATCCCAATTTGCTTTTGGCGGTTCCATGTTTGGAACTTTATCACCTGTCGTGAAAGAAAAATAATTGAAGTATGCATCATCACTTCCATTTGCTAAAGTTTTGGTTTGTGTAGTTCCCCATGAACTGCCGTTCCAGACTGCGTATTTGAAAGTATAGCCGCTTGCGAAAGAAGTTATAAAAAATTTAGTAAAATTGCCGTTGCCATAATCTAAGACAAAAGTTACCTCTCCATTTACAGTATGGGTTCCTACATTATAAGTTCCCCATCCATAATTCAGAGGTCCTGCTGTAGCTTTTGTAGCAGTGTCAAATGCTCCGTCCTGTAAGCGTGTTGTTTGATCCGGATTGTATAGCGGAGAACCCCATGTTGATAGTTGTGAAGGATTTACAGAATCAAATTCTGAAGGAATACCTGAAGCCTGATAAACGGTAACATTCTTTGCATCATTAATTTTTACTCCTTTATCCATTGCATTGTTTCTGTAGAAGGCAATATCCCAGTTGTCTCCGGCTTGTGAAACAGTTGTATTGGCAGAAAGATCGAAAAATACCCGATTTGCATAGGCATTACCCATCGTTACATTTGCTGTTGTATACCCGTTTGCATCTGTTTGAGCCAGCACAGTCTGTTGTACTGCTATTGCTAAAATTGACACCAAAAATAATCTTGTTTTCATAACTATTTTCCTTATTTAGAATTATTCTACAAAACTAAATAATAATTTTTAATAATTCTAAATAATTCTAAATAAAAACAGGATAAATATCATGTTTCATTAATTTTATCAATGTTAAATTTTTATAATATTATGAAAATCATGTTTTTAACAAAAAAAATGACTGCCATTGGCAGTCATTTTTTCAAATTATTTAAGATCAATTATTTTTTAATGAATTTTGATTTCACAGCTTTGCCATCATTAGTCTCAATTAAAACATAATAAACTCCGGTTTGAAGCGTGTTGATATCAAAACTGTTATTATTTACTTTCCCTGAAGCTACATGGTGTCCCGTTGCAGAAAAAACGGTAACATTTTTTATTTCATTTTTGCCTATAAATTGTAAAGCTGTATTGTCTGAGTTAACCGCAAATTGAATGCTTTCTGATTTTTTAGTATTATCTGTCACTGCCAAATTAGCTGTCAAATCATATACCACATTGTCGATCTGAAGAAGATTGTGAGTTGATGTCGGTATAAATTTAAAAACAATATATGTAGATGCAGAAGCAGGAACAGCTATGCTTACATTTTGAGCAGTTGTAGTCGTTAATGAAACTGTTCCGAAAGATACAAATGTGCTCATATCTGTAGGATTTGAAGCTAATCCAACCTCGATAGTTCCGTTTGAGCTTGCCGCTTTCAGGGCTGTGAATTTAAGGGTTTTATTTCCTGTAGGAGTAACAATCTGAGGAGTAATGAGGTAAGAAGGCATTGTAGAATTATTTCCTGAATAAGACTGAATAGCTTTATCAGCAGCATTGGTAACAACCATTACCGGAGCGGGTGGAAAAGGCACCGGATTAGTTGCTAAAACAGTTGACCATCCGTTCTGTGGAAATGCTGCAGCTGTATCTCCTGCTGTAAAATCATTGAAGTTTTCGTTGATTGTAGAAACCTGTGCATTTGCTGTAACAGCCGAGAATACCAATCCTGTAAAAAGTAGTTTTAATTTCATTTTTCTAATCTTTTATTATCGAACAAAATTAGTCATTAATTTTTAATTGTTCTAAATAAAATAATGATTTTTGACATGAATTTACATTTTAAAAATTATTGTAATATTTTGTATTTTAATTAAATCCCCTTTTTAAGCTTGTTTACAGTGGTTTCATATTTTGTTGACAAATTATATTGATTATTATTAGTTTTTAATTATTCTAAATAAAGTACTATATTTGTCGCAAAATTTTGAGTCTATGAAGAAGAAAGTGCTTTCTGTTGTGTCATTATCTGCCGTATTTTGGTTGAATGCACAGGAAAAAGATTCTCTCAATCAGAAGAAAATAGAAGAAGTTGTCATTACGGGTCAATATATGCAGCAATCCATCAACAAATCAATTTACAAGGTTGAGGTGATCGATGCACAGCAAATTAAGAATATGGCTGTAACAACAGCTGCAGAAGTTCTGAATCAAAACTTAAATATCCTTATTGAGCCCAATAGCGGAAATGGTGATTCCAATGCTAGAATTATGGGTTTAGGCAGTTCTTACACGAAAGTTCTTATCGATAATATTCCTGTAGTTGGAGATCAGGGGATGGGTAACCAAATTGATCTTAGTAAAATCAATGTAAACAATATTGAACGTATTGAGATTGTAAAAGGAGCAATGGGTGTAGAATATGGTAATAATGCGGTTGCTGGTGTTATTAATATCATTACAAAGAAAAATTACTCCAAAAAAGTAACGGCACTTTTATCTTTACAGGAAGAAACTGTAGGTAAAGACTACGATTGGTTCAAAAAAGGGAACGGAAGACATATTCAGACACTAAATTTAGGATTTAAACTTTCAGATAACTGGTCTTTGACTGCCGATGTGAATCACAATGATTTTCAGGGATATAGAGGCAATTTGAATGGATATAAATATTTTAATTTAAATAACGATCTGAAACGAGGCTATGAATGGCTTCCAAAAGACCAACTCACTGGGAATGCTGCGATTAGATACTCAAAAAATAACACTTCATTTTTTTACAAGGTGAATTTTCTGACAGAAGAGATCAACTTCAGAGATCCCAGAATTACAGATTATCCTTTTGGTGGTGGCGAGAGAACCTTTGTTTCGCAAGACAGAGATTATTTTACCAAGAGGTGGATTCATCAGTTTAATATTCAGACAAAATTAGGGTCAAGAATTAATTATCAGGGTGATTTTTCTTATCAGACTCAGGAAAGAAAATCTCAGAATTATCTTTATGATGTTCCCAATAGAAATGAAATTTCAAGAGACGAAAAAAATACATACTATGATACCAAGGTATTTTACTCACGGGGAATGTTTAGTAATTTCTTAGATAATGATAAAATTAATTTCCAGTTAGGATATGAGCTAGATAATACAAGTGGTTTTGCAGGCTCATCAACTTTTCAATTCAATAATAACGGAATTAATATCGAAAGATCAATCTTTAATTATGCGAATTTTGTTTCAGCAGAATGGAAAGTTGACGATAAATTCTCATTACGTCCCGGAGTGAGATTGGCATTAAGCGATAAATTTGATTCGCAATATAACTATTCTTTAACGGCAAGATATAATACCACTTCAAGATCAGATGTGAGAGCTGTTTTTGGGTCTTCCAACAGGTTTCCTACTTACGATGAGCTGTACACTTTTGTAGTAGATAATAATCATGATATTCGCGGAAATGAAAATTTAAAACCTGAAACCGGATATTCTTTCGGTCTGTTTTACGATTACAATATGCCTGCAGTAAACGCCTGGAAATTTAATGTAAGCTTATCCGGAATGTATCTTGATGTGAAGGACAGAATAGAAAGTGTGATTGTAAATAATCAGCCACTTAAATATACTTTTTTAAATATTAATAATTATAAATCTCTGGTATTTGGTGGAGGTTTAACGGTGAAAAAAGATAATTTCTCTTTAAATGCAGGTGTCTCAGTGTTGGGAATTTCTCAGGAACTGATTTCTGGTACAGTAGTTTCTCCTGATGACTATAATTTTTATACTGAAGCAAATCTTGCTGCCAATTATACATCAGAAAAAACAAAAACGCTGTTCGCATTGTATTACAAATATACAGGCGTTAGAAAACAGTTTACACAAAAGTTTGAGCAAAATCCGAGTGCTGCACCAGAATATATATTAGGCGAAGTAGGAGATTTCAATATGCTGAATTTCACGCTTACGCAACCGTTTTTCAATAATCATTTGGAATTAAGTGCGGGAATCAAGAATATTTTTGATGTATCATCGGTAAGAAATACAATCAATTCCGGAGGGGCTCACAATGCAGGTGCAGATATGCAAAATCTTTTCTACGGAAGAAGTTACTTCGCTCGTTTAAATTATAATTTTTAATAAAGAATTAAAATGAAAAAAATACTTTTTAGCCTTTTTCTCAGTGCTTCATTTATTTTACAGTCTTGTATCAACGATAATGAAGATGCGGTAGCCGTACCTCCGGTACAAGGTTCAATAGTCGATGCGCACGTTGGTGGTGCTACAGAGCCTAATCAGGTTTGGTATGATTTGAGTAAAAAAGAAGAGGTTTTAACCAAAAGAACCGATTGGGATTTGGCATTTTATTCAGGTAATGATTTCAAGGTAATTTTAAATTCATCTATAATGATGGCAGCAGGAAAAATTGCTGGTGCTACAAATATTGATGCCGTAACAGAATCGAGTCTTGCTGCACTAAAGGACGAGGTACAGGTTGCTAATTTTAATGCAGCAAATGTAGCATTTATTGATGATGTGAAAGGTGATTTTCCATCGGGTTATACCGCTATAGAAGGTATTGCAGTAAATGATGCCGAGAACGGGATTTATTTGGTCAATCTGGGTAAAGAGATCTATAATGGTTCGGTTCCTTTAGGCTCAGTTGCTACAGGAGGCGAAAACAGAGGGTGGATGAAAGTTCAGGTGATAAGAGCTGGTGCAGGTTATACCGTAAAATATGCAGAACTGAACTCTACAACTCATAAAGAACTTACAGTTACCAAAAATGTGGCTTACAACTATAGTTTCGTTAGTTTAAAAAATAACAAAGAAGTTTTCATTCAGCCTGAAAAGAAAAACTGGGATCTTTGTTTCACTGTTTTTACCAATACAATTACAGGAGCAGGAAGTTATGTTTATGCCGACTTTGTCAACAATAATAATATGGGCGGAGTAGGAGTTTATGAAGTAATAGTTCCGTCGCCGGCTTCAGGTATCGAAGCGTACAACAACTTTAAAGTTGAAAATATTATTCAGTCTAAGTTTATCTACAATGATCACAGAATCATAGGTTCAAACTGGAGAAATCCAGTAGGCACCAATGGTCTTGAAGTTTTTGGTGACCGTTTTTATGTCATCAAAGATGCAGATGGATATTTTTTTAAACTGAGATTCACAAGAATTACAAATACTTCGGGGGAAAGAGGCTTCCCTCAGTTTGAGTATGCTCCTTTATAATTTAAATAAATCAAAAAATAAAATGAAAAAATTCATACTTGCAGCTTCTGTTTTAATGGCAGTGTATTCTTGCAAAAAAGAAGCGCATAAACCTACAGAACAAGGAAACGAACTCATTGCTGAAGCTCCGAAATCAAACAATAAAATTGTAACCCTGAACGGTGGAATTACAGAAATCGTTGCCGCTTTAGGTCACGAAAAAGAAATTGTGGCAACAGATGTTACAAGTACTTATCCCGAATCTTTAAAAAAATCTTCAGAAAATCTAGGTCATGTAAGATCAATTACAATTGAACCGATCATGGCAGTTTCCCCCACTTTAATTTTAGCTTCGGATAAAGACATCAACCTTGAATTGATGAGCAAAATAAAAGCTTCAGGAATTAAAACGGAAACTTTCAAACAGGAGTATACTGTTGAAGGAACTAAAAAATTAATTGCTGAGGTCGCAAAAGCAATCGGGAATACAGATTATCAGAAGTTAAATGATAAAATTGATACTGACTTAAAACAAATTCAGCCAATTGCTAAAAAACCAAAAGTATTATTCATCTACGCAAGAGGAAATATGATGATGGTTTCGGGTAAAAATACACCAATGGCAGCTTTGATCGGTCTTGCAGGAGGCGAAAACGCAATCAATGATTTTGAAGATTTCAAACCTTTAACTCCGGAAGCGGTGGTAAAAGCCAATCCTGATGTATTGTTTTTCTTCTCTTCAGGTCTTGAAGGATCAGGTGGAAACGAAGGTGCTTTAAAAATGCCGGGTGTTTCGCAAACCAACGCAGGAAAAAACAAAAAAATCATTGCGATGGATGGAGGTTTAGTTTCAGGTTTTGGACCCAGACTTGGTGAGGCTGCAGTTTCATTAAATAAACTTTTAGTTGAAAGCACAAAATAAATTATACCTTTATCTTACAATGAGTGCGCTTTTGCTGGTTTTATTGGCAATTGTGGCACTTTATGTCGGGGTATATGATTTCAATGGCATTTCACCTTTTACAGTTTTGGCTCAGTGTATTAAAGGCGATCCCAATCTAGCTTTAAGTGATAAATATGTACTTTGGGATGTAAGAGCCTCCAGAATTGTTATGGCAATTTTAGTAGGAAGTATGTTGGCAGTTTCAGGAACGACATTGCAGGGATTATTCAAAAATCCTTTGGCAACGGGTGAAGCAATCGGTTTAACTTCGGGAGCAACTTTACTGGCAGCAATTGCAATTGTTTTAGGAGGATATTTTAAAGAATATCTGCCTGAAGTGATTCAGTTTTCTTTAACGGGAATTTCAGCTTTTATCGGAGCTTTACTGGCAATGATGTTGGTGTACAGAATCTCCACAAGTGCCGGAAAAACAAACGTTGTGATGATGTTGCTAAGCGGTGTTGCCATTACTTCAATCGGTTTTTCGATTACCGGTTTTCTTATTTATATTTCAAAAGACGAGCAATTAAGAGACCTCACATTTTGGAACATGGGAAGCCTTGCAGGAGCAACATGGACTAAAAATATGGTTTTGGCCATTGTAATCGCAATTTCTTACACCATTTTGCTTCCGAAAGGAAAAGCGCTGAATGCAATGATGCTGGGCGAAAGAGATGCACAACATTTAGGAATTAACGTGGAAAGGCTGAAAAAGCAAATCGTTGTCATCACTTCTTTAATGATAGGAACCTGTGTAGCATTTTCAGGAACAATTGGTTTTGTAGGTTTGATTGTACCTTATATTTTAAGACTTTTATTTAAATCCAACTACGTTTTTATTTTACCACTTTCCACGATTTTAGGGAGTATTTTACTTTTAATTGCAGATACAATCAGCCGAAGTATAGTAGCTCCGTCAGAATTGCCGATCGGTATTTTAACTTCATTGATTGGCGGTCCTATTTTCATCGCTATTTTAATTAAATTTAAAAAATCACTCTAATGTTGAAAGCACGCCAGATTGATTACAGACACAAAGAATTTTTTATTCTGAATGATGTAAATGTTTCCCTGAATTACGGTGAATTTCTGGCAATTGTTGGTCCAAACGGAGCCGGAAAATCCAGCTTGCTGAGTATTTTGGCAAATGAAATGAAGGAAGGAAAGCATAAAATACAGTTCAAAGATAAAAACATTGCAGAATGGGAAGTGAGAGAATTGTCTTTGCATAAGGCGAAATTTTCCCAGCATAATTCAAACGAAATTCCTTTGCAGGTGAAAGATGTCGTTATGATGGGAAGATACCCTTATTTCGATTCTCAACCCGGAAAAGAAGATTTCGAAGCAATGAATAAATTGATGTTCGAAACAGATATTTATCATCTTAAAGAAAGAGATTATAATACTTTATCGGGTGGTGAAAAGCAACGGGTACATCTTTCGAGAGTAATGGCACAGCTTGAAAATGATATTGAACAAAAACTTGTCTTCTTAGATGAACCCTTAAATAATCTCGATGTAAAACATCAGTACAAAGCTTTAGAAATCATTAAAAAATTTACAGCAAATGTCAATTCTGCAATTGTTGTTTTACATGATCTGAATCTTGCCGCTCAGTTTGCAGATAAAATTTTATTGATGAAAAACGGTAAAGTTTCAGCTTACGGAACTCCGGAAGAGGTTTTTACTTCCGAAAATATTTCTCAGGCCTATAATTTTCCATGTACAATCTGTCCGCATCCTGTACACGCAAACCCAATGATTATTTTTGGCTAAATGGAAGAAAAAGATTTAAAAATATTAGCACAAAACCTTTGTAATCCGGAAGGTAAAAAAGGGATAGAGATTGGTGAAATGATGAATGCCACCAATATCGGGATGACCTTAGAAAGCATTCATGCGATGGCGATGGAAGATAACGAAAATATTCTGGAAATCGGTCACGGAAATGCAGCACACGTCAACAGTCTTCTGCATGTAGCCCGGAATATAAAATATATCGGAATTGATATTTCCGAAACAATGCATCATGAAGCCCGAAAATTAAATGCTGAATTTAAAGATCACGCTGAATTTGTTTTATATGAAGGAGATAAACTTCCTTTTGAAGATGAGGTTTTTGATAAAATATTTACCGTAAATACAGTGTATTTCTGGAAAAATCCCATTGGTTTCCTTAATGAAATTTATCGTGTTTTAAAAGACAACGGAACATTTGTTTTAGCGTTTGGTCAAAAAAAGTTTATGGAAAAGCTCCCTTTCACGGCTTATCATTTTAAACTTTACAGCAATGAAGATTTAGAGGAAGTAATTTCTCAAAGTCAGTTTAAGAGAATGAAAATTTCTGAAAAGGAAGAAGAGATAAAAAGCAAAACCGGTGAAGAATTAATCAAAAGAATTTATACAGTTTTAACCATAAAAAAATAAATAAATGAATACAATAATTAATGATTTGAAAGAAAAATGGGAAGCTCTGAAAGCAGAAAATCCACATTTGAGAATAAGAAATGCCGCTGAACAGTTGAATGTAAGCGAAGCAGAATTATTATTAACTAACGTCGGTGAAGGAGTTACCGTTCTGAAACCTGAATTTGCCAATATCTTAACAGAAGTTGAAAAATTAGGAAAAGTAATGGCGCTTACAAGAAATGACGAATGCGTTCACGAAAGAAAAGGCACTTATCTGAATGGAGATTTCAGCAGTCCTCATGCACAACTTTTCGTAGGTGAAGACATCGATTTGAGAATCTTCCAAAATCATTGGAAATTTGCTTTTGCTGTGGTTGAAGGGGATAAAAAAAGTCTCCAGTTTTTTGGAAAAGATGGTTTGGCGCTTCACAAAATTTATTTAACGAAAGACAGCAACGTTGATGCTTTCAACCCAATTGTAGCTGAGTTTGAAGCTGAAAATCAAAACGAAAGTTTCGAGTTTGAAACACTTGCTCCAAAAACTCCTGAGAAACCAGATTCTGAAATTGATGCAGAAGGTTTCAAAAAATCATGGACAGAGCTAAAAGATACACACGATTTCTTTATGATGACCAGAAAATTCGGAGTTTCAAGAACCCAGGCTTTGAGATTGGCCCCGGAAGGATATGCTAAAAAGATTGATCCTTCTAAAGTGGTAAATGTTTTGGAAGATGCTTCAGAAAAAAATCTTCCGATCATGATTTTTGTTGGGAACAGAGGAATTATCCAAATTCATACAGGACAAGTGAAGAAAACAATGTGGCATCAACAATGGTTCAACGTGATGGATCCTGATTTCAATTTGCATTTAGACGTAACCAAAATTGCTGAAGCATGGATCGTGAAAAAACCAACGGAAGACGGTGAAGTAACTGCCATTGAAGTATTCAACAAAGAAGGAGAATTTATCGTACAGTTTTTCGGAAAAAGAAAACCGGGAATCCCTGAATTACAAGAGTGGAAAGACCTTGTAGCAGGTTTAGAAAATTAAAAGTTAAAATAGTTGATGAAAACCGTTTTGTTTGAAGATTCAAAGCGGTTTTTTTGTATATAAACACAAATTGCACAAATGTTTTTTCACGAATAACACAAATTTGTAAATTTATATTCAATAATTATTGTGATATTAGTGAAACCTATTCGTGTCATTAGTGTTTAAAAAAATGAAAAATGAAAAATGAAAAATATTTTTACAGCCATATTAGTTTTCGGATTTTCCGTCATCAACGCACAGGATTTTAAACCTTATCAATTCTATAACAAAAAAGGAAAAGCCGTTAAAACAGAAAAACTTATAAAACAGCTTTCAGACTATGACGTTGTTTTCTTTGGCGAACTTCACAATAATTCTATCGTTCACTGGCTTCAACTGAAAGTTACAGAAGGTTTATACGACAAGAAAAACAGGCAGATTACTTTGGGTGCAGAAATGTTTGAAAGAGACAATCAGCCACAGCTTAATAAATATCTTGCAGGTAAAATTGATGCTAAAAATCTGAAAGATTCGGTTCGTTTGTGGAACAATTACACTACAGATTACAAACCTTTGGTAGATTTCGCAAAAGATAAAAACCTGAACTTTATCGCAACCAATGTTCCGAGAAAATATGCCTCCCAAACTGCAAAAGAAGGTTTGGAATCTTTAAATAAATTAAGTGAAAGAGAAAAATCTTACATCGCACAATTGCCGATTAATGTCACTTTAGATACTCCCGGTTATTCTGAAATGAAAAAAATGATGGGCGACCATGCTGAAGGTACAAAAGTGATGAATTTTATTTCTGCACAGGCAATAAAAGACGCTACAATGGCAGAATCTATTCTTAAAAACTTACAACCCGGAAAATTATTCATTCACTACAACGGAAACTTCCACAGCAAAGAATTTGGCGGAATTTACTGGTATATCAAACAGAAAAATCCCAATCTGAAAGTGGCGGTAATCTCTGTTTTCGAATCTGAAAATCCTGAATTAAAAATTCCTGAAAAAGACTATATTCCGACAGATTTTAATCTGATTGTTCCGGCAGATATGACGAAAACGTACTAAAGAACCAGGTAAAAAGTTAAAAGAGCCAAGTTTTAATCTCACGTTGATTCTAGAGATTTCGCAGATTTTTTTCTTCTTAATTTGGTAAATCTGTATGAGAATAAAAATAGTAAGTATGTCATTCTGACGCAGGAAGAATCTTAGCTATATTTTTAGAGATTCTTCCTTCGTCAGAATGACAAATTGAAAGTATTCAATAGAAACGGGCTTTAGCCCGTTTTTATGCAAATAATTCCATTGGCTTTAGCCAAAACCTAAAAACATATTTTATCTTTGTTCAACATTCTTTAAAAATGAAAAAACTCTCTATATTTTTCGTTCTGTTTATCAGTTTCATCAATGCCCAAAAACTGACAAAATCTGAAATTGCTCTTATCAATCAAGGTGACATTAATACGGCATTACCGATTTATCAGACAACAGATTCTCATCAACATGCAATTTTGTTAAATCTTTCGACAGAAATTGATCCAAAAGATCCTAACACGGCAACTTTGGTAAAAAGAATGGAAAAATCTCTTCTTTCAACCGATGGTGGAGTAGGAATTGCCGCTCCGCAAGTCGGAATCAACAGAAAAGTAATCTGGGTACAGCGTTTTGACAAAGAAGATGAACCGTTGGAATATTTTTTAAATCCCGTTATCACATGGAGATCTGAATTGCAGAATCTTGGTCCGGAAGGAGATTTGTCGATTCCCGAATTTAGAGACCAGTTTTACCGAAGCAAAGTGATTCAGCTGGAATATGTTGATTTAAAAGGTCAGAAATTTTCTGAAATGGTAGAAGGTTTTACCGCTGTAATTTTCCAGCACGAAATCGATCACCTTTTCGGAATTTTAATTTCAGACAAGAAGAAAAAAGAAGAGAGTGATGAGTATCTGAAAGTGGATGCGTTTAAGAAAAGTGATTCTGTGGGAAGGTAATTGAGCCTATTACTGATTAAGATTCTCAATCATTTTAACGACTTCTGAAAAATCGTCTTCTTTTTTGAAAGCTTTTATCTTCTCAATAATTTTGGGATAATCTTTAAACAGAATATAAAGATCTTCTTTTGCTTTTTCATATTTCTTTTCTTTCATTCTGATCATGTAAGGATAAGCGTAGAGCTTTTTCTCAGGATCATTTGCATCCTGAAATACAAAATTATGATAATTTTCCAGCGTTCTTGAAAGAGCATTATATCCTCTGATTGATGTGAAATAAATATTGAATTTTCCTTCTGAAACAACTTCTCCGAACGTTTCTGTAATTTTTGTAGGCGTTCCTACCAATGCAAAATTATCTGCATAAGCTTTGAAATTATACAAAGGTACAAACTTCAGGTTTTCAGAAGAAAAACCTGCAATATCACTGGGATTATATTTTGTAGGTTTTGCTTTTTCATCTGTTCTGAAATGCAGTTTGTCATTTTGGGTAGGATACCATTTTATCTGTCCGTTCTGTTCGGATAAATCTTTGAGGACTACTTTTCCAGTGACAAATTCTGTCGCAAACGGATAATTCTGTGCATACGAGAAAAACGTACATAAAAGTAAGCTTAAACCTAAAATATATTTCATGATTTTGATATTTTGAAAAATTTAAAACTAAAGTAGCTAAATTATTTTTGTTATCAGAATATGATGTATTTTTTTATGAATGTCCATAATTGATAATGATTCAGCTTTAAGAGTTTGTATGTCATTACGGGAGGGAATCTTAATACAGCCAGAATAAAGCAGCTCAGATTCCTCCGGAAATCGAAGATTCGACGAAGTCAATGGCAAAATGACTGCTGATTTAGAGTTATGATTAAAAACAGAAATTCGTATGATTTTTTATATTTTCTTTTCAAATTCATACAAAATTCTACACAAACTTCTCACAGTTAAGTTTATCTGAGAATACTTTTTCCTCAATCCATATAGCGATTTATATGATTTTTTTAACCTTTTTGAATTTCGGTATTTCTTAAAAAAACACGACCTTTGTAGAGGTAAAATTCAGGTATTTCATTGTTGTTAAAAATGAGGGATACAAAATCTGAAGATTAATTTTTTAAAATTTCTACGAATGAAAATATCAAGCAACTGGCTGAAAGACTACATCAAAACAGAACTGAAAACCGAGAGAATCGGCGAATTTCTTACCGATATAGGTCTTGAAGTGGAGGGAATAGAAAAGTTTGAAAGTGTAAAAGGAAGTCTTGAAGGCATTGTTGTAGGAAAAGTTTTGACGTGTGAGAAGCATCCGAATGCGGATAAATTAAACAAAACAACGGTAGACATAGGAAACGGGAAAATTTTAAACATCGTTTGCGGTGCGCCGAATGTTGCTGAAGGACAAACTGTACCTGTTGCAGTGGTTGGAACTAAAATTTATGCTAAAGACGGAAGTTTCTTTGAAATTAAAGAAGCTAAAATCAGAGGCGAGGTTTCTCAGGGAATGATCTGTGCAGAAGATGAGTTAGGCTTAAGCGACGATCACGGCGGAATCATGATTTTAGACGAAACAAAATATGAAGTCGGAAAAAACTTTGCAGATTATTTTGAATTGGCAAATGATGAGGTTCTTGAAATTGGTTTAACGCCAAACAGAACCGATGCCATGTCACATTACGGTGTTGCAAGAGATCTGCACGCTTTTCTTTCTACCAATCAGCAAAAATCTGATTTTGAAAAAATTTCTTCTGTAGCTTTAAATAACGAAGGTTCTCATAATTTTACGCTTGAAGTGGAAAATACAGAATTAACGCCAAGATATATCGGTGCTGTTATTGAAAACGTAAAAGTTGGAGATTCCCCGTCTTGGTTAAAAGACCGTTTAAAAGCTATTGGTTTAAGCCCAATCAACAATATTGTAGATATTACAAACTATATTCTTCACGGTTTAGGACAGCCGCTTCACGCTTTTGATGCAGATAAGATTGCAGATAAAAAAATAAAAGTAGGAACTGTCGATGAAGGAACAAAATTCACGACTCTGGATGGTGTTGAAAGAATATTGAACGGTTCTGAAATCATTATCAAAGACGGAAAAGATAACCCGATGTGTATTGCCGGAGTTTTCGGGGGTGCGAATTCCGGAGTTTCTGATGAAACAAAAACTATTTTCCTGGAAAGTGCGTATTTCAATCCGGTTGCGGTAAGAAAAGGAGCGAAATTCCATGGGTTAAATACCGATGCTTCTTTCAGATTTGAAAGAGGGGTAGATCCGAATATTACAAGAACTGCAATTACTCATGCCATCAAATTAATTGAAGAATTAGCAGAAGGAAAATTAGTAGGAGATTTGCTGGAAGAATATCCTAAGAAAATTGAAGACAATTATGTGATCATCAGATTTTCAAAAATCGAGCAGATTTTAGGCACAAAAATTCACAGAGAAAAGGTAAAAGAAATTTTAAAAGCACTAGAAATTCAGGTTTTAAATGAAATTCAGAATGGTTTTGAAATCTCTGTTCCTACTTACAGAGCCGATGTTACGAGAGAAATTGATGTAATCGAAGAGATTTTAAGAATTTATGGTTATAATAAAATCGATGCGCCACAGAAAATATCTTTTACGCCTGTAAAATTGAGTGCAAACGATCAGGATGAACTGGAAAATTCCTGGGCAAGAACTTTACAGAGCTTAGGTTTCAACGAAGTGATGAATAATTCATTAACTTCTGTAAAAGATGAAACCGATGCTGTGAAATTATTAAACCCGTTAAGCGGAGATTTGGCATTCATGAGAAAGTCTTTATTAGAAGGACTTTTACAAAATGCGGTTTATAACATCAACAGAAAAAATCAGGACATTAAGTTTTTCGAATTCGGAAAAATTTATCATAAAAAAGAAACTTACGAAGAGAGAAAGCAGTTGGCTATTTTAGTTTCGGGAAGAAATGTTGCCGAAAACTGGTTACAGCCAAAATCTGCTACAGATTTTTATAATCTGAAAGCTTATGTAAAGGTTTTGTTGGAAAGATTAGCGATCGATTACAAAGAGATTGCTTTGGAAGATGAAAGATTCTCTGATGCTATTGCTTACGAATGCGCAGATGAAACTTTGGTAAGAATCGGAAAAGTTGCACCTCAGATGCTGAAAGATTTTGATGTGGATCAGGAATGTTTCTATGCAGAAATCGAGCTTGAATTTGCTCAGAAATTGCGCTCTGAGAATGAATTGAAATTTAAAGATATTCCGAAATTCAACAAAATAAGAAGAGATTTAGCGCTGTTGATTGATAAAAATATTACGTATCAGGAATTGTATCAAACGGCAAAAAAGAATAAATCTCCTTTCATTAAAAATATTAATTTATTTGATGTTTACGAAGGGAAAAATCTTCCGGAAGGCAAAAAATCTTATGCGATGAGCTTTGAATTATTAAACGAAGAAAAAACTTTAGAAGAAAAAGAAATTTCCCACGTAATGGATTCTTTAATTAAATCTTTCCAGAAAGAATTTAATGCTGAATTAAGAGGATAATAGATAAAATTTACACATAATATAAACGGACGTTTGTCCGTTTTTTTTGTTTTATGACCATCACTTTTCAGGAAATTTGATTTAACATAAATCTAAATTTTTAGAAATGAATTAGTAATAATTTCCGTAAATTTGAATTAAATCAAAAAGTAACATGAAAAATATAGTTCTAGGAATATTCGCAATGGCATTAGTTGCTTCTTGCGGAACAATGAAAAATACATCTTCGTCTGCTTCTAAAGTTGGCAAAGCACAACCGTCAATCGCCAATACAAAATGGACTTTAGCAGATAATGTAAAAGGACAGGCTCCGACATTGAATATCGAAGGCTCAAAAGTGAATGGAAATGCAGGTTGCAACAGATATTTCGGTTCTGTGGTAATGGAAACTGCTTCAGGACAGTTTACCCCTTCAGGATTAGGTTCTACAAAAATGGCTTGCAATAATATGAGTGTTGAGAAAAATTTCCTCGATATGATGCAGAAAGCCAATAAATATGTGGTTTCAGGAACTACTTTAGAGTTGTATCAGGATAATCTGTTACTGTTGAAATTCAATAAATCCGAATAAACAAAATAAAAAAGGAACTCGCAATGAGTTCCTTTTTTATTATAAGTGAATTTTCTTAATCTTCCTCTTCTTCGTCGTATTTAGCCAACTCTTCGTCGCACCATTTGAACGCCGCTTCCACTACTTTTGTAGCTTCATCTGCCATTGTTTCTTCATCGTCACCTTCCAAATCATCTAGCCACTCAACTTCCTCTTCTTCAACATTTAAGATGAATCTTGGATATTCTGTATGTACTACGAATAAATCTTCAGGAAATTCCGAATTGTCTGCCAATAAAAACTTTGGTAATTTCATTTTTTTAATGTTTTAACTTTAAATCAAAGATAATAAAATTATTGGTATTTGTTCTTGTCGAGCTTAATTTTTTGTAAAACTTTATAAGGCGTTAATGTTGTTTTTTTTAAGGTGTCTTGTGCTTTAAAAGTAAAATCTATATCTGAATTTACAGTGCCGATCAATTCAGAAATCTGAACTTTTTCAAGATCTTCAAAATCTTTTATGTAAAACTTCAAAGGAACCTTATCAAGATTTTCTGCTTTTAAATAATCTGAAATTTCAGCCCGGTTCTTTAAATAATTTGCTTTTGAAAGCCATGTGAAAGTAAATCCTGTCACAAGACTTAATGCTCCTATTAAATAGATTTTCTTTTCAAAAATTTCAAAAAGTTTTTTAAAATAAACCAACCAGATAGGAAAAGTAAACGGAGATAATAAACGATAACCTAAAGGATCAGTAGAATAGAAATATTGGATTAAAAATGAACAGATAATTCCGGAAACTCCAATAGTAACAAAAAATTTTTCTGTTTCTGAAAGCTTCTTTCGTACAAAAAGAAAGATAATTACTAAAATATTCATTAAGCCGATTCCGTAAATTCCCAAATTGATAATTCCTCCTCCCGGATTTGAGATATGCACAAAAGGATTGAAGCTCGTCGCTAAACCTTGTGCAAATTCTATAAGTAAAAGAGAAGTCGGCTTTAAACCTATTTCAAGAAAATCACCCACATAATTTTTATTAAATAAATCGATGAAGAAAAATTTATAAAAAACTATGTAAAATGCAGCGATAATGGCAGAGAATATAAATGTTTTCCCATAATTTTTTTTCAACCTTATTAAGCCGAATAATCCTGTTCCTCCGATAATGAAAAGTGCGCTGTACCGAATATTAAAAGTTAAAATTAAAGTAAGCGATAAATAAAGTAGTGCCTTTTTATTTGTAAATTTTTCTTCTATAATTGAATGAGCAACAAATAATAAAATAAAAACAGAAAATAAAGTTAATGTTTCACTGAATGTTGCCGCAAAAATACTTACAAAGCCAAATAATGAACAGGTTATAATTGCCTCCCGTAAATAAAAGTTTGTTTTTTTAGCGATGAAAATAATGAGTAAAAATGAAAAAATTCCCACAAGTTTACTGCTCCAAAATTCATCTAAACCAAAAAAAGTGAAAAATTTAATACTGAAAATGTATCCTAAAGGTGTAATGGTATTATCGATTTCCGGAAAAACATGAGCCGATCTCATAAACCTGATTCCATCGGGAGTTACCCTGCCTTTTTCATTCAGTAAAAAACGCAAAATGGTCATCACTAAAGTAATGATGACCATTGATATTTGAATGTATTTTTCTTTAAATTTCAATATAAACGGTTTAAGGTTTAGAGTTTAAGGTTTAAAGATAAAACTAATGATTTAATATTCAAAGTTTGAGAATTTAAACTTCCAACTTCGAGCACCCAGCTTCCTACTTTTTCGAAAACATTTTTGCTACTTTTTCCGCCTTTTTGCTTTCAGAATAATCGTAGAAACCTTCTCCTGATTTTACACCTAATTTTCCTGCCATTACCATATTTACAAGCAATGGATTTGGAGCGTATTTAGGATTTTTGAAACCGTCATACATTACGTTTAGAATTGCCAGACAAACATCAAGTCCGATAAAATCTGCCAATTGAAGCGGTCCCATCGGATGAGCCATTCCTAATTTCATTACCGTATCAATTTCCTCCACTCCTGCAACGCCGTTGTACAATGTTTCGATAGATTCATTTATCATCGGCATCAGAATTCTGTTTGCCACAAAACCCGGATAATCGTTCACTTCAACAGGAACTTTTCCTAACGTTTTGCTCATTTCGTAAATCGCATCAAAAGTTTCTTTAGAAGTAGAGTAGCCTTTGATGATTTCTACCAGTTTCATGATCGGAACAGGATTCATAAAGTGCATTCCGATTACTTTGTCTGCTCTTTTTGTGGCTGCAGCAATTTTAGTAATAGAAATTGATGATGTGTTGGTTGATAAAATGCAGTTTTCAGGAGCAAATTCATCCATCTGAGCGAAAATTTTCAGCTTCAGATCCTGATTTTCTGTTGCCGCTTCTACTACTAAATCTGCATTTGTTACTGCATCCTTTAGTTGTGTAAAAGTGGTGATATTTCCTAGAGTTTCATTTTTTTGTTCTTCTGTAAGATTTCCTTTTGCAATAATCCTGTCCAGGTTAGTGGTAATCGTTTTTAAACCTCTGTCTAAAGCCTCCTGAGAAACATCTACCAAGTTTACACTAAAACCGCTTTGTGCGAAAGTATGTGCAATACCATTTCCCATAGTTCCGGCTCCGATAACGACAATGTTTTTGATCATTTTAATTTTTCTTTTTTATATATAGTTAGATTATTAATCTGTTTTAAATTTGCCTTTTTTACCAATTCTGTACTTTGGAAGTTTACAATTCCGTCACTGCTTTGGTTTCTCGTATTATTTTGAGAATTAATAGCAGAGTTAAGACCTTTTATAAAGCTTTGTCTCTTTGTTTTTGAAAGAGCATCAATTCCTACAAATAATTTGAATTCACCTTCTCTTCCCAAACCAGATTGCCTGAAAACTTCAATTTCTTTTACTTTGTTTTTCGTTTTAAAACTTTCAATATAATTCATTACCGGAGCCGTAGAAGGTGTTCCGCAACAAATGCTGTTGTAACTTATTTCATAGAAGTTTTCACTTTTTTGTGCATAGAAAAATACGCAGCTAAAAATTCCCAGAGTTAAAAATATTTTTTTCATTTTGATGGTTTTAAAATTAACATTAAAATTTTACTTATTAAAATAATCCCAGACAATCTTTGAAATGTCTGAAATCATCTTACAATTCACGTCATCTGTTTCCGTAGAATTGTTTACAAATACAGCTATTGCATAATGTTTGCCATTCGGTAAAGTTACCATTCCCATATCATTTTCAGCAACCGTTAAATCATTATCATATTTCCCTGAAGCTCCTGTTTTATGCGCTACAGGAGTGTTTTTGGGAAGTTGCTCAATCAATTTATTCGTGCCGGTTTTTGTTCCGAGCATAATTTTCATCAGGTAATCTGTCGATTTTTTTGAAAGAAGTTTTCCGTCATAAAAAGTTTTCAGAAGATTGACGGCAGATTGTGTTGTGCTGTAATTTTTGTATTGATTCTTCCAGTCTTTATGCATTTCTTCTTCATTCACTTTGATCTGAAAACCTTTTACACCTTTAGAATTCATAAATTTCTGAACAGTTTGTGTGCCTCCGATCATCTTTAATAATTTGTCGCATCCGTTATTATCGCTCAATGCAACGGTATAATCGATGATTTCACCTAAAGTTAATTCAATATCTCCGGTCGGATATTTTTCTTTTATCGGCGACCAGGTTTTGGGTAATAATTCAGATTCTTTTAAAACAACTTTTTGATCTAAGGATAATTTCCCCTGATCAACCCAATCTAAAACTGCAATTGCAATATGAAATTTAAAAACACTTAAAGTCGGAAGATTTTTATCAGCATTTTTATTGTATTTAAAATCATTTTCAAAGCTTAAAACAGAAACTCCCACGGTTGCTTTTTTATCTTTAATAACAGAGTTGATTTTCTGGTCTAAAGCAGATTGCTGAGCAAAAATAAATGCTGAAATAAAAAGGAAAAGTATGCTTATTTTTTTCATAATATGATGTTAAAAAAAATCTCTTTCAGTAAATAAAAGAGATTTGCAATTTAAGATTTTTTATTATTTGAGATAAGAATTATTTTGTTTCAGATATATTCTATGAAAATAAGCAGTTTATTTCCCGAACATTTCTATCAATGAATTTCTATATATTTCGCCGATGTGAATTTTTAAAAACTGATTCGGTTCTAGGGAAATTGTAGTGATAATTTCGTTGGTTGACAGAACTTTTACCGAAGACAGTGCGATAATTTCTTTTTTATTAACCTGTGCAAAATCTTTTGAAGGAAGCATTTCTAAAAGAGATTTAAAATTAAGATTTTTCAAAACAATTGAAGTTCCATCTTTTAGAGTAATTTCTTTGTCTCGGCTGTCGATGTCAGAAGTTTTAACATAAACAATTTGCTCAGTGAAAATCGTAGATTTACCGATGTTGGTATTCCATTCGATGAATTCTTTTTTAGTATTTGCTAAAAGATCAGCTGCTTTTTGAAATGCCTGAACCAGTCTTTCTTTTTTGATGGGCTTTCTTACATAATCTACAACATTTAGGTCAAAAGCTTCGGCTGCATATTCTTTGTAAGCGGTGGTAAAAATGATTTTTTTTGAATCTGAAATTAATTCGGCAATCTGTAATCCGGTCATTCCAGGCATTTCGATGTCTAAAATACAGAGATTACAGTCGATGTTTCCGATTTCGCTGAGAAATAATTTAGGATCATTAAAAGCTTTTACAACTTCCACGTTTTCAATTTGTTCGCAGATGAGTTTTAGATAGCTTATCGCCAGCAATTCATCATCAAGAATAACGCATTTTATCATAGAATTCGCCCAAATTAATTGTTAATTCTGCCGTGAAGATACCATTTTTTGAGTTTTTTTGAAGTGTGTAAAAATCATTATAAATCATTTTCAGTCTTTGATCCAAAGACTGGCTTCCAAAACCGCTGTTTTCTTTTGGTAAAATATTTTTCAGAGAAGCTTTATTGCTCACTTTCATCGAAAAAATTCTGTTATCTAATTCCAATTGAATGGATATGAATGAATCCTGTGCAAGAAAATCGGTGTGTTTAAAGGCGTTTTCAATTAAATCAACAGAAATTAAAGGTGCAAAAACTTTTTCCTCAAAAATAGAATCAGACTTATCAATTTTAGATTTAATTCTGAAATCAAAAAGTGGGTTTACCTTAATTTTATTGATTTCAATAAGACTTAAAGCGAAATTTAGTTCTTCTTTCGGACTTACAAATTTGTTGTTGCTTTCGTAAAGAATATAATCGAGAACATTTGCCAGTTTGTCGAGTGACATATACGTTTGATAGGCATGAGACTGTACAGAATTGAGAATGTTTTTAAATAAATGCGGATTGAGTTTGGTTCCGATATGTTCCAATTGAACTTCATTTAATTTCTGCTCAATGATTTTATTGGTTTCAAAAAGCCTGAAATTTTTATTTTTCAGACGCTGATTTTGGCTGAAAAGATAAATAGCAACCGTTAAAAAAAAGAAAATAGCAAAAACGCCGATGAAAATCAGATAATCTTGAATAAGATAGAGATTGCCTTCCATTTTTTAAAGAGAATATTTAGATGAAATGATTTTGCTTTCCGCTAATTTTTTTGTCACGAATGCAAAAGTTTTTAAATAATAATTCGTGCATTCGCGGCATATAATAATTTTATTTCAGCTTTCTCAGACTGTTTAAAACTGCTTTTTCTTCGCACTTTTCATAAGTAACCTCGTAAACAGGATTTTTTTCTGGATAGACGAGTACATAATCAGGACAAGGTTTTTTCTGAGCATGACTGCGGTCAAAATCTATTTTCCCTAAAGTAATGATGCTGTCTTTTAAAAATTTTTCATCAACTTTTAAAGCGGTCATTTCATTTTTAAACTGGTCAGAATATTGAAAATCTTTTGATAATGTTTCGGCGATAACACGGCTGTTTGGTAAATATCCGCTGCAGCTTACGCCTTTTTTATTAAGAACAAAAAATACAATCAGAAATCCCGGGAGAAGTCCTATTAAAAAGAATTTAAGTTTTTTCATCAAGAAAAATTAGAAAATTAAAAGATTGATATCGTGGTACGTAAGTCCGAAACGGTCGCAAATTACTTTTTTGGTATGTCTTCCTTTATACATATACAGGCTTTGTTTCATTTCGTTTTTGCGGAGAAGCATATTTTCGAAACCGCCTTCTTCATCATAATTTAAGATATACGAAAGGAAGAAATTAGAGATCGCTTTTGTTGTCGTTCTTGGCATTTTCGAAGTAAGATTTGGCAATCCGCAATGAATCACGCCATGTTTGATAATGTAAGGATCTTCCATTGTTGTTAATTCAGAAGTCTCAATGGCTTTTCCGTTGTCAATCACGATGTCGATAATTACGCTGCCTTTTTTCATTTTCATCACCATATCTTCGGTAACAATCGGTTGTGAATTAAGCCTTGGTAAAGCTCCGATAACGACATCGGCTCTTCTTAAACTTTTTCTTAATTCCTTAGGATCAATAATGGATGTAGGAACCCGGCTGTCAACCAAAGTGTGAAGTCTTCTCAGTTTTGAAAGGGAATTGTCGAAAACTTTTACACTTGCTCCCAAACCAATGGCAGCTTTTGTGGCAAACTCACCTACGATTCCTGCTCCAATCACCACTACTTCTGCAGGTCTTACTCCTGTAATCCCGCCAAGCATTAATCCGTTTGATAAAGCTAATAATTCTGAAGCGTATAAAATAGAAACCGTTCCTGCGATTTCTCCGATCAATCTTACTAATGCCAATTGTTTGTATTCATCAGCGATAAATTCGAAAGCAATGGCGTTGACTTTTTTCTCGGCTAATTTTAAGAAATAATCTTTATCTCGTAAATTGATCTGAAGTGCGGAAACCAGATACATATTCGGTTTTAAATAATCGATTTCTTCTTCTGTAGGCGGATTTATTTTCAAAACCAAATCCTGGGAAAATGCCTCTTTCGCATCCTGAGTAATTCTCGCTCCAGATTCTGAGTATTGTAAATCTGTAAAAAATGAGCCTTGTCCTGCTCCGGCTTCGATGATTATTTCGTGACCATGTTCTACCAAAACCTGCACTGCATCAGGAGTTATACATGTTCTCCTTTCATTAAGACAAGTTTCTTTAGGAACTCCGATGCTGAATTGTTTCCCTTTTTTAATAACTTCCAGCTTCTCTTCCTGCGGCATTAATTCTTCCTCGGAAAAAGGAGTAAAAATATTTGTAGTACTCATTATTTATTCAATTATAACTTACAGAAAATTATTTTGTACAATCGATTTCTTTAAGCAAAGATATACTATTTAATCGAATGTAATCTCTCTGCTTTCTCCCGTATTATTGATGCTCATCGAGTGATAATCCAGTCCGTAAAGTTCTTCTTGATACACTTCGGGCCATTCGATGATGCATAAAAATGAGTTGTCGAGATATTCTTCAATACCGATGTCATAAACTTCATCAATATTTTTTAAACGGTAAAGATCGAAGTGGAAAATTTTTCCTTTCGGTGAATTGTACTCATTGACAATGGAGTAAGTAGGAGAATTGACTTCATCTTCGCTGCCTAAATTTTTAAGCAGAAATTGAGAGAATGTTGTTTTACCAGCTCCTAAGTTTCCTTTTAACAAAAGAATATTGTGCTTTAGTTTAGGTAAAATTGATTCTACGATTTTTTGCCAGTCGTTGATTTGATGGATGGTAAAATTCATGCAATTTATTTGAGACTACAAAATTAATAAACCTTTTAAGTATAAATAAATTTTGGACTGAAATTATTAATTGATTAAATTTTTAAGGTAAATATTATAATGCCTTTTGATGCTTTTACTTGCTTTTTCAGGATTTCTGTTTCGGTTATTTTTTAAAGGTTGCTCATAGATTGCAAAAACTTCTGCAAGTTCTAAAGGCTCTAGATTTTCGATAGACTTATTGAATAAAGATTTTGAAACTGTATCAATTCCTTTTCTTTTTTCTAAAAAATCAAAATTGTTCAAATTATAACTTAGGCATTCGGTTTGAGTGAAGTTGCGTTCAATATACCGTGTAACATGAAAATAATCAATTGGAGAAACGTTTTTAATTTCTAATGTTGGCAAAATTTTATGCGACATTTGATAACAAGGGCAATCTTTCTGATAATCTGAACTAAGAAAAAAGTTCCATGAATTTTTTGATAATGAATTTTTGTAAATAGTGTTGTAAAATCTGGTTACGTTTTGTGGGAGCTTTTTATTGACTCTCATATTTAATAAAATTGTTCTTTTCGCTTTGTTATCTAAAATATAGTTTCCACCAAATTCTAAATATAAAATAAATAGAAAAATTGATGTAAGAATCAGAAAAGATATTTTTTTGAGATATTTCATTATTGCACAAACAATTGAATTTTAGTTTTGCGATTTCATTTATTTTACCTCAATAAATATATCACCATCCGTAAGATTTGCCGTAAAACTGCTAATCCCACAACTTTCCCATACCATAGAATTTGTTCCTGTAGGATAGTTTTGTAATAAATTTTGCTTTTTAATAACATTTTCAAGCGAAAAAGTATCATTAAAACAAATTGAAAAATCTCCTGTTTCCTGAGGGATAAGTTTAACTTCGTAACGATACAGTTTTTCTGCGGTATTTTCGATTGCTGAAGAGTATAAATTACCATTAGGACAGTTTGCATAATTATCGATCTGAAAATCTTTAGCGATAATTTTAAACTTATTCAGAGCATACTGTAAATTGTAAGTGACTTTATTTTTAATTAATTTAGAAACAGAAATCATAAATAGAGGATTTTTCTCCATTTTCACAGAATCTTTCGAAATCACATTAAATCCGTTTACAGAAACACGACCTCGAATTGTAATCGTATCATTAATATGATATACTTTAGAATTATCTAAACTAATTTTTATTGGGTCCGGCACCACTTCGATATCCTCATTGTGAAAACCGGAACAGTCTGTAGACATCAAAAGGTGAAGAGTGAAAATAAATGCTAAAACAAGGTAAATTTTCTTCATTCAATTTTTTCGCTAAAAGTACACTAAAAAATAATTAATTAAACTAAATTTTAAGCAATTGAAAGTAATTTTATTGAAGCTCAAAATCATTTCATTACTTTTGCCAATATGATTTCCAAGCAGTCGATCGATAAAATATTTTCAACAATCAGGGTAGAAGAGATTGTTGGCGAATATGTGCAGTTGAAAAGAGCGGGATCCAATTTCAAAGGTTTGAGTCCGTTTCATGAAGAAAAATCGCCAAGTTTTGTAGTTTCTCCAAGCAAGCAGATTTGGAAAGATTTTTCCACGGGAAAAGGGGGAACTGCAATTTCGTTTTTAATGGAAATTGAAAATTTCACCTATCCTGAAGCTCTCCGTCACGCTGCCAAAAAATACGGAATCGAAATTGAAGAAGATCAACGCGAGTTTTCCGAAGAAGCTAAAAATGCTCAGTCTGAAAGAGATATTCTCTACAAAATACACGAAGTTGCCAACGATTATTTTCAAAATATTCTTTGGGAAAATGATGAGGGAAAAGCAATCGGACTTTCATATTTCAGAGAGCGTGAACTGAAAGATGACATTATCAAAAAATTTCAGCTTGGTTATTCACCAGAAAAGAAAAATTCATTTACCGAATATGCGATTGAAAAAGGATATTCTAAGGAGATTTTAGAAAAATCAGGACTGGCAATTTTCCCTGAAAATGCTCCGAACGGAATCGACCGTTTCCGTGAAAGGGTAATGTTCCCGATTCACAGTTTTTCGGGAAGAGTTTTAGGTTTTGGGGCCAGAATTCTTAAAAATAATATTAAAACCGCCAAATATCTCAACTCTCCTGAAACAGAAATTTACCACAAATCAAATGTTCTGTATGGTTTAAATCAAAGCAAACAGGCGATTTCAAGAAAAAATATCTGTCTCTTAGTGGAAGGTTATATGGATGTGATTTCACTTCATATGTCCGGAATTGAAAACGTGGTGGCAAGCTCAGGAACTTCTTTAACGACGGAGCAGATTAAGCTGATCAAAAGGCTCACAGAAAATGTAACGATTCTTTTTGACGGTGATAACGCAGGAATAAAAGCGAGTTTCAGAAGTATAGATATGCTTTTAACGGAAGGGATGAACATCAGAGTTCTGCTATTTCCGGATGGCGATGATCCCGATTCTTTTGCCCGAAAACATCCACAGGAGTATGTCGAAAAATTCATCGAAAATCAGGCGATGGATTTCATTGATTTTAAAGCTGAAATTCTTTTAAAAGAAGTCGGAAATGATCCGATCAAAAAAGCTGAAGCAATCCGTGATATTGTAAAATCGGTTGGTTTCGTTCAGAATGCTTTGAAAAGGGAGGTTTATTTAAAGGAAGTCTCGAATAAATTTGGTCTTTCTGAGCAGAGTTTGTTTAATGAACTGGATGTTCAGAGGCAGGTTTCACAAAATCAAAGTCAGCACGCTCAACAGCAAAAAGAAAGTGCCGCTCCCGTAAAAATGGAGATTGTTCCTTTTGATGAGGAGAAAAGTGATCCGTATCTGTATGATGTTTTGTTTATGGAAAACAAATTGATCGATCATATGTTGATGTTTGGAGATATTGTTTTAAAACGAACCGACGATAATAATACGGAATATCAAATTACCGTTATTGAAGAAATTTTGCATCATTTTGATGAAGAACAGTATAAATTTCTGGTAAAAGGAAACGAAATTATCATTGATCAGGTAAAAGAAGGAATTCAGAATGACGAGCTTCGAAGCGGAAGCTTTTTTATAAGTTTTATGGATGAAGAAATCACCACAAAAGTTGTTGATGCATTAATTCCTCTGGATGAGCTTGAAAACTGGAGTTCAAGAAATATTCATCCGCCTAATTATGGTGATAAAGTTGCCGAGCAAATTAAAGGAGATGTTTTGCTTCATAAATACAGATATATCGATTATTTAATGAAAGAGACTATTTCTGAGCTTGATAAATACAGCAGTACCGATGAAGCAAAGTATTTTGAGCTCATCAAAAAAATTACTTTATTGAAACAGGCTTCGATGAGATTGAATGACATTATAGAATATTCGCCCATTAAAGGAATTTATGTGGATAGGAAGAGATAGTAAATAGTTGATCGTTTTTAGTTGTCAGTTGATAGTCTATAATTCGGGTTTAAACGGATAATTAATTATTCATACAGGTTAAAATTAATTTGAAGAATTTTAAACCTAAACCTAAACCTTACAATCTAAACTGACAAAAAGTCTTATAAATTTTTAGGAATAAAAGTTGTAATTTACAGTTCAAATAAATTTTAAAAATACCAATAGAAATATGGACATTAAAAAAGAATTCAGAGATTTCTCTACGAAACATTTAGGAAACAACGGTTTGGTAACCGATCAGTATATGGGAATGTTTAACCCAACCAATCTTACGCCTTACATCATGGAAGAAAGGAGATTAAACGTTGCACAAATGGACGTTTTCTCTCGTTTGATGATGGACAGAATTATTTTCTTAGGAACAGGAATTGATGATCAGGTTGCAAACATTGTAACGGCTCAGCTACTTTTCCTGGAAAGTGCAGATCCTTCAAAAGATATTCAGATCTACATCAATTCTCCGGGAGGAAGTGTTTATGCAGGTTTAGGGATTTATGATACAATGCAGATCATTAAACCGGATGTTGCAACAATCTGTACAGGTATTGCCGCTTCTATGGGAGCTGTTTTATTGGTTGCAGGTGAAAAAGGAAAACGTTCTGCGTTAAAACACTCAAGAGTGATGATTCACCAACCTTCCGGTGGAGCTCAAGGTGTGGCTTCAGATATGGAAATCAATTTGAGAGAAATGTTGAAACTTAAAAAAGAGTTGTATGACATTATTTCAGATCATTCCGGACAGACTTACGAGTGGGTTGAGAAAGCTTCAGACAGAGATTACTGGATGACTTCTACCGAAGCAAAGGAGTTTGGAATGGTAGATGAGGTTTTACAGAGATCTAAAGAAAAGAAATAATTTTTTCTTGAGCTAAAATAAAAATCCCCGTTCACTGACAAAAGTAAGCGGGGATTTTTTGTGTTTTTAGAATCGTTTATTTTTTAATTATCTTATGAGTGGTTGTTGATTTGTATGTTTTAATTTCAACAAAATAAACTCCTGATGGAAAGCTTTGAATATTAATTTTTTTATGTAAAGTATTCATTACTTTTTGCCCGGAAATAGAGTAGATGTTTATATTTTTAATGTCATCTTTTGTTTCGATTACAATAAAATCAGTCACAGGATTTGGGTAAATCTTAAAAGTTTCCTTTACAGAATTTGAAGCACTTAAAGTAAGATTCGCTTCAGTTGGCGTAAAAGGTCTTCTTGTACCGAAACTCAATCCGAACCAATCATTATTATTTAAAGTAATCGCTGAAAGATTGGCGTTGGTTTTCCAGTTTGATAAATTGGTTCCTTTGTATAATTTCCAAATATTTGTTCCGCTTGCTGTTCCTGAAAAAGAATTTAATGATAAAGTTGAAACCTGATTGGAAGCTGAAGTGTAATTAAATGTACTTGTTTGTGCATCAATTAATTGTAAAGCCTGTTCCGCAGTAATTGTTCCGTTATATTGAATTCCGAATACGAAAGAATTGGCGTTTCCGTTTGAATTATTAGTTCCGAAATCTATCACAACTAAGCTTTTGTTAGAACCTGTTCCAATCCAGTTGGTGATTTGAGAAGCATTGTACCAAAGCGAACTGTATGCTGGAATTGGTGTTGCAGGAGCTTGAGCAGTTGGATTACTGAATCCGTAACTTGCACCATACCATTTTCCGTTTGAGATGGTTCCGGTATTCATCCAACCTGCCATAGACCAGTTATTAGTATCGTCTCCACTCCACAAACTCCAATAATCAGGAACAGACTGTGCAAGATGTTCATTAAAGGAAATTTTATCGAGAAAACCATTGTTGAAGGTTAAATTATAATCAAATGAAGATTCTGCGCTTTTAATCATCTGCAACATTTGAGGTCCGGTCACATTTTGTCCCGGATTAAATTTTACTCCCCAAACATATGATCTGTCATCGGTTCCATCTTTGAAATCTGCAACAAAATACGCAGTCTGAGAACCTGTTCCCACAAAAAACTTTACATCATTCGCCGTAAATTGCGCTAGACAATTTCCAACAATAAGAATAAACCAAAGACTAAATATTTTTCGCATTGTAATCTTATTTAATGATTAATTTTTCGCTGAAACTGTTATTTTTATCAGTAATTTTTACAATATAAATTCCCTTAGAAAGTGCACTTACATCAATTCCGTTTTCTGAATATTGAGTATTAATTGCAATTCTTCCATTTAAATCATAAACCTTAACATTTCCCGAATATAAACCCTCGACAAAGAATTTGTTGCTTGCAGGATTCGGATATAATGACAATTTAGAAGCTTTAGCATTTTCAACAGTTGAAAGAGAAGCGTTGCTGTATGCAATAATTTGGTTTGGCAGGGAAGTTACCGTAAAAGTGTTTAATAAAGAACCTTGTAGATCGTAAGTGTAAATTTTTCCCGGTGCAATATATCCTTGTGGATCAGCTGCATATATTTTATTATTTACAACATTAAATCCATAAGCAGTTCCATAGCTGTTTACCGTAATCGGCGTAATGGCAATCGGAGTTGTAGTAATTGAAGGCGAAGCGATTGATGTTTTATAAATCGAAGCTTCGTTCATGTAATAAATATTCGTTCCGTCGGTGTCCATATAAGATGGTTTTACTCCCACCGGAAATGTTGTGCTTGAGGCTACAGTTTGTGTCGTTGTATTGTAAACAGTAAGTCTTCCAAAAGATGTTGCAGAATAAGGATCTCCCGAACTCATAATATACAATAAGTTATCTTTTTCAAAAATACTGTTTGGAGAATTTCCGACATTTACCTGAGATTCAACCGTATTGGTTGTAGTATTGATAATATCCATAAACTGATTCAATCCGAAACCTCCTTTCAATAAAACATACAATTTATTGTTTTTAGCAAAGATTTTTTCAGGACCATTTCCTACAGGAATATTTGCTTCGTGAGCATAAGTGCTTATATTATAAACGGATACGTAATTTGTTGTAGAACCGTTTCCTCCCCAATTGGTTACATAAAATTTATTTCCGCTGAATGCGATGTATCTTGGATTGTCAAGATTGGAAGAGATTGTTGTAATCAATGAAAAATCAGATTTGTTGATGACTTTGATTTGGTTTGAAATATTTAAAACTACAAAAATCTTATCACCAAAAATTTTAATATCCTGAGCTGTATCGCCCAATACAGCATTGTTATTTTTACTTTTGTAGTAATTGTTGGTGACAACCGATTGGTTATTAATGAAAGAAATTTCAGCAGAATTGCTTCCCGCACCGCCTTCGTTGAGTACCAAGACTCCTTCAGTCTGAGCATTTGCAAAAGAAATTACAAACGCAAGAATAAGAAAATAGATTTTCTTCATGATATAATTTAAATTAAAGTTTTATTCCCGAAACTTCACTGCAGGGAAAAACATTCATGAAAAAACCTATAAAGATTCTTATTTCATAAACTTTTCTTCCCGAAAGTTGAAATTCATTTAAGGCAGGTCTCCTGGCTTGCATCTTATTATTACCTTCCCATTTTGTTTCAGGCAAAACAGTGGTTTTCCTTATAATAAGTCGAATAGCTTACAGTTGCGGGTACAGCTCAAGAATTATTGTATTTCACTTGATTCCCTATTAATGAACTCGAGGTTCAACCTTAAACTTCTGCAAAGATATTACTTAAATTTTGATTGTTATTTTATTAATAGTTTAATAATTTTTAAATTATGTTGAATAATAAATAATTTAAAAATCAATATTTTATTAATTTAACTAAAAAAGACATACCAGATGATATGTCTTTACTTTTTCGTATGAATAATTTTCTTAATTAAAACCTTCAATAATTTTTGAGAAATCTTCAAGTTTTAAAGCAGCTCCACCGATAAGACCACCATCGATATCTGGCTGAGAGAAGATTTCTTTTGCGTTATCAGGCTTTACAGAACCACCGTAAAGGATAGAAATTTCGTCAGCAACTTCCTGTCCGTATTTTTCAGCGATAATTCCTCTGATGTGAGCGTGAATTTCCTGCGCCTGTTCCGGCGTTGCAGTTTCACCCGTTCCGATTGCCCAAACTGGCTCGTAAGCAATCACCACTTTTTTTATTTCTTCAGCAGAAAGAGTAAAAAGAGCAGTTTCGGTCTGAGTTTTTACCACGTCAAAATGTTGTCCGGCTTTTCTTTGCTCTAAAGTTTCTCCGTTACAGTAAACAGGAATTAAACCTTTATCTAAAGCTAATTTTACTTTTTTATTGCAGCTTTCGTCAGTTTCACCGTGATATTGTCTTCTTTCAGAGTGACCGATCAAAGAACCGGTTGCGTCGATAGATTCAAGCATATCTGCTGAAAGTTCGCCTGTATAAGCTCCGCTTTCAAATTCGCTCATATCCTGAGAAAATACTCCGATTTCGTTTTTCTCAAAAATATCTTTTGCCATCATTAAATACAATGAAGGCGGTGCAATCCAAACTTCACAGTTGGTTGTATTTTCATTTTTGTAACTTAATAACTGAATCATTAATTGTTGAGCATCAATGACGTTTTTGTTCATTTTCCAGTTTCCTGCAACTATTTTTCTTCTCATAGTTTCTATATTATCTTTTTTGTTTTTTATAAATTAAATTTAGTACGTGAAATTTGCTATCTGCAAGAACCTTTATTTTTTCTCGCAGATTATTTTGATTTAGCAGATTTAAAGATTGTTAACGACTCTTTTTATGCTATCGATAATGTTTGTCGTATTAAAGTTGATTAATAAGCCCAATTTCTTGTTTGATAATTTTAGATAAGAATACAGTTGTTTGTAATGTATTGCTTCTAATTCTTTTATAGATTTTAATTCTAAAATTACTTTATCCTCCACTAATATATCAATTCTAAAATTTAAGTCAAACTTTTTGTTATTGTAATATACTGGAATTAAAACTTCAGATTTTACATTTAAGCCATTTTCTTCAAGTTCGTAGATTAATATTCTTTGGTAAATTGATTCCAATAAACCAGGCCCTAATTGATTGTAAACGTTAAAAATACATTTACGAATTATATATGAAATTTCATTTTCAGTCATTTAATAATCTGCAAAATTTGCTAAATCTGCGAGAACTCATTTATTTACTAATTCCCTCCAGTTTAAACATAAATGCATATTCAAGCGCAATATCTTTCAGATAATCAAATCTTCCGGAAGCACCTCCATGACCGTATTCCATATCTGTTTTTAAGAATAGGACATTTTTGTCAGTTTTCAAATCTCTTAATTTTGCCACCCATTTTGCAGGCTCAAAATATTGTACCTGAGAATCATGCAAACCCGTTGTAACTAATAAGTTCGGATAGCTTTTTCTCTCAATATTTTCGTACGGAGAATAAGATTTCATGTAATTGTATGCTTCTTTGTTATTCGGATTTCCCCATTCATCATATTCATTCGTTGTCAATGGAATACTTTCATCCAACATTGTATTGACCACATCCACAAACGGAACCTGTGCAATGATTCCATTCCAAAGTTCAGGTTTCATGTTGACAATCGCTCCCATCAAAAGTCCACCTGCACTTCCACCCTGAGCGTACAAATGTTTGGGTGAAGTATATTTTTCTTTCACTAAAAATTCTCCGGCATCGATGAAATCGGTAAAAGTATTTTTCTTTTTCATCATTTTTCCGTCTTCATACCATTGCCTTCCCATTTCCTGACCTCCGCGAATATGTGCAATCGCAAAGGCAAAACCCCGGTCTAAAAGACTGAGTCTTGTACTGCTGAACGTTGCATCCATCGAACTTCCATAAGAGCCGTAAGCGTAGAGTAGAAGCGGATTTTTTCCGTCCTTTTTATAGCCTTTTTTATAAACAATAGAAATCGGGATTTTTGTGCCGTCTTTTGCAAAAGCAAAAAGTCTTTCCGTTACATAATTGGCTTTATTGTAGCCTCCTAAAACTTCCTGCTGTTTGAGTAAAATTCTTTTTCCTGTCTGTAAATTCTGCTCAAATTGTGAGCTCGGCGTAATCATAGAAGTATATCCGAATCTGAAATAATCGGTATTGTATTCAGGATTTCCTGATGGATAAACAGTGTAAGCTGCTTCGTCGAATTTTAAGAACTCTTTTTTATTGGTTCTTCTGTCAATAATTGCCAATTGCGAAAGTCCGTTTTGTCTTTCACTGAACACGAGATAATTTTTAAACTCACTGATTCCTTCCATCAAAACATCTTTGCGGTGCGGAATAAAATCTTTCCAGTTTTCAACATTCGTTTTATCCAAAGGAGTTTCCATGACTTTGAAATTCAACGCATCTTTATTGGTTGTAATTAAAAATTTATCTTCTAAAGGCGTTACATCATACAAAACATCTTTTATTCTCGGCTGGAAAACTTTAAATGTACCTTTTGGCTCATCTGCGCTTAAAAATCTTGTTTCCGAAGAAGTTGTTGCTGAAGAAACAATCATAATAAATTTTTCATTCTTAGATTTTCCGACACCAATATAATTCGTCTTGTCTATTTCCTCATAAACCAAAACGTCTTTTGAAGGATCGGTTCCTAAAGAATGTCTGTAAATTTTCTCTGTTAAAAGAGTTTCAGGATTTTTTCCGGTATAGAAAATGGTTTTGTTGTCATTTGCCCAGGTCGCTGATCCTGTTGTATTTTTAATTCCCAAATCGACGGTTTTACCAGTCGTTAAATCTTTTAAAAATAATTTATACTGCCTTCTTGAAACGTCATCCACTCCGTAAATCATTTTAGAATTATCCGGACTGATGCTGAAACCCGCTGCAGAATAATAAGCATGACCTTCTGCAAGCTGATCTACATCCAAAAGAATTTCTTCGGGCGAACTGAGGTTGTCTTTTTTTCTGCAATATTTAAAATACTGTTTTCCTGTTTCAGTTCGTGTGTAATAATAATATCCTTTTTTGAAAACAGGCACAGATTCATCTTTTTCTTTAATTCTTGCCTTCATCTCCTGAAAAAGTTTTTCCCTGAAAGGTTCTGTATCTTTCATCATTCCTTCCCAATAATTATTTTCAGCAGTGAGATATTCAACAACCTGGGTGGAATCTTTTCCTTTTTTAAAATAATCAATCATCCAGTAATAGGGATCATTCACTTTATCATTATGAATATTTCTCAGATGCTGCTTTTTATCGGCAACCGGAGCTTTCATTTCAGGGAAAATCTGAGATTGGAACATTGTTGTACTCATTATTAAAAGGGACAGGCAGGTTTTTTTCATATCAATATTTGTATTTTTCGTTAGTTTAAGCTCCAAAGATTCTTTAAAAGAATGTAGAAAGTGTGTTCTTCATCAGTCACTTTATCATCAGCTTTAATCAGCGTTTTTGCAAACTGAATAAAGTGCAGACGTTCTTCTTCCGTAGAATCATCCAGAAAACAACGCCCGTGAAATTCAAAATGATCTTTCCATTCTTCAGGTTGAAGCAAAGCAATCGCTTCCAGTTCGTTATCTAAATTTATTTTAAAAGGAAATTCATCAGCAAGATATTGTTGTACCAACATACCTTCTTCGGGAGCAAATTCTCCGTCAACAGACGAAAGAATCATTAATAAGTGATAACCGGCGATAGATTTATTTGATTTTTGCATTTTAATAAGTTTAAAGTTTAACGTTCTGAGTTTAATGTTTTCAAAGTAATGAAAATTGACAATTCACCCATTTACAATTGACCATCTCAGTCAACATAGTTTTTTGCAGATTGTTTGTCTATAATTTTTCCTTTTTCTAAGATCAAAACAAATGGATTACTTCTTGCGATGGTTTTAATTGCAGTTCCGTCCATCATTGCGTTTTTGATTGTTTTAAAAGTATTTTGTTCGGTAGAAACACCGTAGATTACAGCTCCTTTTTGGGCATTGACTTTGGCTTCTATTTTTTTAATTAATTCAGGCGAAACTTCTTTCGGATGATAAGAGAAAACTAAAATTGTTTTTGGAGCATTAATGATTTCGTCCGTTAAATCACTTCCTGTAGGGTCTTCAATTTTAAATTTTACGATTTCAGATTTATAGCCTTCTTTAATGAGTTTAGATTCGTTTTTACCTTCTTCAATTTTCCATGGCGAACCTTCTTCCCAATATTTTGTCTGGTTTACATAATCATCCTGATTTACCTTTAGAATTTCTCCGGTTTTAGAATTTTTCATCGAATAAACAGTCTTATACTCAGAAGGATTTTTACTAATTTTATTTTTCTCAGCTTTAATATCTGTACCTATTTTATAATCACGGAAATCGATAATCGGCTCGTTGATAATTCCCTGGGCCATTATGTAAATCATAATTCCACAGAACAGTTTGAGCGCAATTGATTTAAATTTATTATTTTCAGCCTTATTTTGATCTGAATAAGCATCTTTTTTAATAAATTCTTTTCTGTAGAGAACAAAAAGAATCATCAAACCAACCAAAAGAACTACGTCTTTCATAAAGCTTTCCCAAGGTGTGAATTTAATAGCATCTCCGAAACATCCGCAATCGGTTACCACATTAAAATACGCTGAATAAAACGTCAGAAATCCAAAGAAAACACAAAGTGCAATCAAAGCGGAAAGTGTGAATTTCAGTTTTAATTTTAATAACAGCAAAAAGCCTAAAAATAATTCAAGAACGACTACAATAATTGAAAAAAACAAGGCAAATTTCTCCAAAAACGGCATATTAAAAACCGATGGCGAAAAATATTCTTCCATTTTAAAAGAAAAACCGACCAAATCCACCGCTTTTACAAAACCTGAAGCAATGAAAATTATAGCAATAATGAAACGTAATAAACCTTTGATCATAATGAATTAGTTTTTGATTCGGTTGAAATGTTCTGTTCAGAAAATTTAATAAGACAGAAAACTGCATAATTCAGCATGTCAAAATAATTGGCATCTAAACCTTCTGAAACCAGAGTTCTTCCCTGATTGTCTTCAATCTGTTTGGTTCTCAGTACTTTTTGATAAATCAAATCGGTAATTGACGAGATTCTCATGTCTCTCCACGCTTCACCGTAATCGTGATTTTTCTTTTCCATTAAAGTCTGAGCTGCAGTAGAATATTTGTCGTAAAGATGTAAAATTTCTTCAGGATTTTCATTAAAATCATTCGAAAGGCCTTTCTCCAGCTGAATCAATCCGATAATTGAATAATTAACGATCGCAACAAATTCTCCCTCTTCACTTTCGTCAATCATCTTCACATCGGTCATCTGCAATGTGCGGATTCTGTTGACTTTAATGTAAATCTGATCGGTAATCGAACTTGGCCGCAAAACTCTCCACGCTGCCCCGTAATCGTGCATTTTTTTACTGAAAAGATCACGACATTCATTAATCACTTTACCGAACTGTTCTGAAGTTTTTGACATAAATTTTCTTAATCTTTCAAAGATACAAATTACGTTTTAGGTAAAAGGAATCAGATAATAGTTTTTGAATGGAAATTGCAGACTTGAAGCAAGAAGTGAGTATTTTTACACGATGGAAAATCATTCATCGCTCATCAATAATTATTCAATAAACTGCAACGGGAAACCGGTAGATTTAAGCTTGCCAAAAATCATGGGAATTTTAAATCTCACTCCGGATTCTTTTTCTGACGGCGGAAAATTTAATAATAAAAAATCTGCTTTACATCATGCTGAAAAACTAATGAAAGATGGAGCAGAACTGATTGACATCGGACCGCAATCTACTAGACCGAATGCTGATTTTCTCAGTAGTAATGAGGAAATAATAAGAATAGGAACTGTTATTTCAGAAATCAAAAAAGAATTTCCTGAAGCATTAATTTCTCTGGATACTTTTTATGCGGAAACGGTAAAGTTTGGTTTTAATGAAGGAATTGATATTATAAATGATATTTCGGGTGGCCAATTTGATGAAAATATGTTTGATGCCGTCGCAGAAACTAAACTTCCTTATATTTTAATGCACGTAAATCCGTCTTACGAAACGATGCATAATAAAATTAAATTTGGTGATATTACATTGGAAATCAATCAGTATTTTACAAAAAAATCAAACGAACTATTACAAAAAGGAATTAAAGACATCATTCTTGATCCCGGTTTCGGATTTGGAAAAACCGTCGAAGATCAGATGAAAATGATTAATGAAACCCAGTTTATTGGATTCGGAAAATTTCCTTTATTAATAGGAATTTCAAGAAAATCATTTATATATAAACCTTTAGGAAAGTCTGCGTTAGACATAAACGAGGAAACTCAGAAACTGCATTTGCAGGTTTTGAAACAGGGTGCGAAAATCCTTCGGGTTCATGATGTTTCAGAAGCGAAGAAAACGGTTAAAATATTTTCAGACAATTTAAACAATCAAAAAACCTCTCAAAATTAAATTCTGAGAGGTTTTTGGTTTGAATATATTTTAAAATCCTAATAATTTTAGTTTAAACTGGATGGCAAAATTATCTTTAAACTTCGGCGTATTATAATATCCAACCCGATAGAAAAATCCTAAGTTGAATTGCGATGATAAGAAATTATTCCATTCTAAGCCCAATTCGTTATAAAGATGGTCTAGTTTTTTAAATTCAAACTGATGAAATTCGGGATTTTTCATATCACCGATTGTTCCTCTGTAGATAAAATCAAAACTCGAAACATTTTTCCCAAAACTTTTGAAATACCACGGAAGTCTGTGCGTTAAATAAGCACCTACAAATTTATCATTATAGTATTTTCCGCCTTCCATCGTTGCAAAACCAAGATAAGAGGTAAGATTAAAATTTAATCCGCCCTGTCCTTTTCCTAATCCGTTCATGGTGAAATTTTTCCAGATTGGTGCTTCTCCGGTAATAATTCCGCCATAAGCACGGATACCGGTTACCCCTAATTTTGTTTTAAAATTATGAACAAAAAGTGCATCAAACCTGCTGAAATTAAAATCTCCGTCTAAAGTTTTAAATCCCTGTTCGTAGTTTAAGTATAACTCGGGAAGATTCTGTTCGTACGTATACTTTCCGGTTGGCGTCATGATATTTTTAGAGTTGGGAGAATATTTTAGTGTGATGGTGGATGATGTAATATCAAACTGATTTCCCAAACCTTTAAAATCATAAGCAAATTTAGATTCTTCCTGCGTTTTTTTTGCTGAAACATTTAAGGTTAATCCGTTGGTAATATCATTCTCATAACTTACTTTGAAACCTTCATAACCATAAAAAACTCCATTATTCAGCGCAACACCGGAATTCATAATTTTCATTCTGAAATTCCATAAATTTTCTGAAAAACGACCTGCCGCCATGACATCATTGAAATATTCTACACGGAAAAAAGAATTCTTTTCCAAAGTAGTTCGAACGTCTATTCCGGCTCCGTATTTAAAGTCTTTGTCATAAATTCCGTAGGCAAAATATGCATCAGGAGAAATATATTTATTGAATCTTTCGTTCAGTTTTGCTCCTGCCCCAAAACGGAAATGTTCATATTTGTTGTAGCCAATCACTCTTGCCAAATCAAAATCTACAATTCCCAATCTTATTTTTCCTTTTAGAAGACCAGTCAGCGCCTTTGCTTTCTGATCGAGCTTGTATTTGCTGCTCAAACTGTCTATTTTTGTGTAAGTTGTTGCTTCGCGGTCTGTTAAGTTTTCGGTACGGTACTGATCGATGAGTTTTCCGTCAGAATTTTTCACATCGATTGTATATCCTTTAAAATCTTGTGGCTTTTCTTCTATCGGAGTTTTAAAATCAAAATAATCTGCGGTTGCAAACGCATAAGTCCCAAATTTCTTTCTGTTGTTTTTATCTTCCTCTTTTTCTTCTTTTGTTTTTTTGTTTTCAGATTTATCGTCATTATCAAAAGCTGCTGATCCCATTTTTATTTTATAGTTTTCTTTTACCAGAAACCATTTGTTATCTATTGGCTTCCAAATACTTGTGATACTGCCTTCACTTTTAATTTTGCTGTTGCTTTCAATTTTTTTCAGAGCATAGGTGTCTTTATCTACATAAATATAGCCATTGAATTTTCTCTTATCAGCTTTCTCTTTATAACCAACCTGTCGGAAACGAATCACATAATTTTCTCTTCCGTCAATTTCCAGAGAATCGGTAAGGAAGAATCGGTAAAGATTTCTGTTTTCTTCTTTTATTTCTTTTGGAATTACATTTCTGTTGGAACGGAAAGCCATCAATTCGTAGATAGGTTCTTTCAAACCTGCAATTTTATTGTCTAAAATATTGGTTTTTTCGCCGTATTTTTTTGAGTATAAACTTTGTGATGCTCTTTCCCAAAGAAACATTTTACTCTTACCCATCAGTTTCATCAGATTTACAGATTCAATAGAATCTTTCTTCTCCTGATTTTTCATCGGTTGTTGTGGAAGATTTTTTAAAGAATCTATTCTTTTGGCAATGTAGGTGTTGTATGATTTAATACTGTCTTCATCAAAATCTAAAGAAATTTTTTCGTAAGATTTAAATGAATAAGAATCTAGGCTTAACGGAGAGTTTTGCTTGTAATTGTCATTAATTTTTCTAAGAATTTCTAAAGCGCGCGGATCACTTTTATCATCTAAAATCACAGCCTGAATATTCTGTGTTTTGGGATCAGTTTTTGATAGAAAAACTTCCATCACTTTATCTGTAACTGCGTCATCGGTATAAAAACCTTTTGCGGAAACTTCTACTTTTTTACATTTTGTTTTAAAATTAAGAATTCCCGATGCATCAGTTTTGCCTAAATATTTTTCATCACATTTTACTGTCGCATTTGAGATTGCGGTATTATCTGATGAACTTTTCACAATAATCTTAGACTGTGAAAAAACCGTAAGGTATCCGAATGATAAAAGCAGGATATAAATTTTTTTCATAAAGAATTTCTAACAATTAAATTTCATTAGCGGGGTCAAAAAAATATACACTTTTTCAAAAAAAAATCCAAAATTGTACAATTCAAAAACAGCTATGGCAAATAAAGTGCCGCAGAAGTTAAAAATTCTCAGTATAATTTAATTATTAGTTAAGTGATGCCTGTTTTTCTGCAAATTCTTTAGAAAACTTTATTCTGTCTTCTTCAAGTTTTTCCTGATTATCGGGTAAAATGTAGTTGAATAAAATTTTATTTTCATGATCCAGAAAAATAAGTTCTTTTTCTTCACCATCAATCATCTGTGAGAAAATAGACCACATCGAGGTATCTTTTAATCTCAGTAACTCAAAAAACTGTTCTGCTTTTATTTCTATTTTTTTCATTTTTTAATAATTGCTTTTTCACTTTTATTCCTGTTAAAACTCAAGAAGTTTTAGTTTAAACTGTATGGCAAAATTCTGTTTAAAATTGTTTGTGGTGTAATATCCGACTCTGTAAAATAATCCGAGATTAAAATAAGAAGAGAGGAAATTATTCCATTCCAAACCTATTTCCTGATAAAGATGATCTAATTTTTTAAATCTGAAATCATGATATTCAGGATGTTTCATATCGCCAATAGTTCCACGAAGTATAAAATCAAAACTCGTTACATTTTGGCCTATACTTTTAAAATAAAACGGAAGTTTGTGGGTGAGATAATAGGCTATAAATTTATCATTGTAAAATTTCCCACCTTCCAAAGTGGCAAAACCGAGATAAGAAGTAAGGTTAAAATTAATGTCGCGACTCGGTGAAGCCAAGCCGTTTGTTGTAAAATTCTTCCAGATCGGTGCTTCGCCCAAAAGAAAACCTCCGTAAAGGCGAAGTCCGGTAGTTCCCAATCTCGTTTTGAAATTTTGAACAAATAAGGCATCGAAACGGGTATAATTAAAATCTCCGCCAAAAACTTTTACACTTTGCTCGTAATTAAAATAAAGTTCAGGATATTTCTGATCAATCACAGATTTTCCTTGCGGAGTCATAATATTTGTGGAGTTGGGAGAATATTTTAACGTAATTAAAGTATTAAAATTTTCAAATGACCCGCCTTTTCCCCTGAAATTGTAATCAAACAAAGCTTCTTCAGAATTTCTTCTTGTGGCAAAAGCCAGCGTTAAGCCATTAGTAATATCATTTAGATAAGATAAAGATACTCCTTTGTAACGGTAATATTTGTCGTTGTTTAAGTTGTTTCCATAATTCATCATTCGCATTCTGAATGTCCATAGTCTGCGGTAAAATTCGCCGGAAGAATTTACATCATCATAATATTCAATTCTGAAATAAGAGTTTTTTTCTAGCGAGGTTTTCATATCCAGCCCGATTCCGTACTTGAATTTATCGTCACCCAAACCGTATGCGAAATAATAGTCAGGAGAAAAATAAGGATCAAAATTTTCGTTCAGCTTTCCTTTTAAACCCAATCTGAAACCTTCATATAAATTGTAATTAATGACTTCGCCAATATCAAAATCAAAACTTCCTACGCGTACCTGTCCGTTAATCAAACCTGTCAAAACCCTCGCTGTACGATCAATATTATAGAGTTTTCCCAGGCTGTCGATTGTTTTGTACGTATGGCTTTCTCTCGGAGATAGAGGCTCGGTTCTGTAAAGATGAAGCATTTTCCCATCTGTATTTTTTACCGAAAAAGTATAACCTTTAAACTCTTCAGGATTTTCTTCAATAGGAGAGATATAGTTGGAATATTTTGAATACAAGTAAGCATAAGTTCCGAAACTGCTCTTTTTTTCCTGTTCTTTTTCAGGATTTTCGTTGTCTTGCCCCATCATCATCCGGCTCATGCGAAGTTTTACATTTTCTTCAGATAAAAACCATTTGTTATTGAAAAAAATCCATGTACTGGTAATATTGCCTTCGTTTTTTTCTTTACTGATGCTCTCAATTTTTTTTATTCCGTATGTTTCTGTATCAATATACATTACTCCGCTGAATTTTCTCTTTTTCATCTGTTTTTTATAATTGACTTCACGAAAACGGATCACAAAATTCTTTCTTCCATCGATTTCTATGCTGTCTGTGAGAAAAAAACGGTACAAACCTCTGTTTTCCTGCTTGATCTGATTTGGGATTTTATTTCGGTTACTTTGCAGGGCAATCATTTCGTAGATGGGCTGTTTCAATCCGGAAATTCGGTTATCGAGAATATTTATTTTTTCACCATATTTTTTAGAAAAAATAAATTCCTGAGCTCTTTCCCATAAAAAAAGTTTACTGTTGGCAAAAATTCTTCGTGCTGAAATATCTTTCAGAGAATCTTCTTTTTTATTTTTTTTGAAAAAACCTAAATTATTGGTAAATACATTATTGAACGCTGTAATACTGTCCTGGTCAATATCCAGAGAGACTTTTTCGTACGATTTATAAGCATACGAATCCAGACTTTCCGGTGAATTATTTTTAAATAGTTTTTCTACTTTTCGAAGGATTTCCAAAGCTCGCGGGTCACTTTTATCTTCTAGAATTACGCTTTCTATTGCATAAATTTTTGATGATTTTTTTGTGAGATAAACTTTGGCGTTTTCTTCAGATAACGCACTTTCTTTATAAAATCCAGATGCTTCAATCTGAATATTTTTACATTTGGATTTGAATTCCAAAAAACCCTCAGAATTGGTTTTTCCCAGAATTTTATGGTCACATGAAATTGTTGCGTTAGAAATCAGGGTTTGATCTGCTTCATCATAAACAGTAATTTTTGATTGTGAAAAACCAAAAATAAATGCCCATAAAAATGTAAAAATCAGACTCTTTCTCATACAATTATGCTCAGAACAAAATTACAGATATTTATCTTTCTGAGAAAGTTTTTAGAACTAACTTATTCTTTAAAAAGAATAAGAATTCCCGGAGAATTTTCCGGGAGCTCATTATTTATCGTCCAAAGCTTTTAAAAACCCAATAATATCATTGGTTTCCTGATCGGTAAGATTGAGGGGAGCATCTGAAAGCGTTTGATTTTCAAAGTGTAATCCGAAGCCTTTTCCACCACCTTTATTGTAGAATTTCATCACTTCTTTTAAGGTTTTGTAACCGCCATTATGCATATAAGGAGCAGTTTTATTGATATTTCTTAAAGTTGGGGTCTTAAAAGAATGTTGAAGAAAGGCTACTGTTTCATGAAATTTTCCACGTCCCGGATCCTGATCTGCAATTTTGTTTTCAGAATTTACCGCAAGTCCTAAAACTTCCTGTTCGGTTTTTTTATAATCCGGCGGAACGTTTCCGTTAAACAAAGGAACAAAATGACAAATCGCACACTGCGCTTTTCCCATAAAAAGATTAAATCCTTTTTTTTGCTGACTGGTCATAGCATTTTGATTTCCTCTCATATAGTGGTCAAAATCTGAATTAAATTCAGCTAAAGAACGGATGTAGCTTGCTAAAACATTTTGAAGATGCCAAACCTGTGTTTTTTCAGATTTATAAATTTTTTTGAAAGCGACATTGTACTTTTTATTCTGATTGATTTTTACAATAATCGCATTCAAATCACCATGCATTTCTTCTTTGTTGGTAATGACGGCAAAACTCTGACCTTCCAGATCATCTTTTCGCATATCCCAAAACTGGCCATGTTGAAAGGCTGAATAATTTAATGAAGGTGTATTTCTTGGCAAAGCAGAATTCTGTAGAGACATCGATTTTTCTAAACCGTCTGTGAAGGCTCTTTCGGCGATGTGACATGTTGCACAGCTTCTCATATTGTTGTCAGAAAGAATATTGTCATTAAAAAGTTCTTTTCCTAAACTTACTTTTTCGGGTGATATTTCATATTCTTTTCCGGGAGTAAAAGCATTAGGATCGAAAGCATCTTTTGAATAAAAGGTTGATGTATTTTTACGTAAAGCAGAAATAATTTCCACATCAGGTATATTTTCATCTTTTTTAAATTCAAGTAATAAAGCAGAAATTTTATTTAAATGATTTGGGATGAAATTAATGTAATCAAAACTCAGCTTATCATTGTTTTTCTTTAAAAAATCATTGGCAAAATCAATTTCTTTATTGATTTTCTGAAGACTGTTTTGTGATTTTCCTGTTGATATTTGCTGAATCGTCAGTTTTATTGATTCTAAAGAGTAAGGCATTTCCTTTAAAGACATTCCTGAAATCGGTGTGTCAAAACCTGCAATTCCCAAACTCGATATTCTGAAGATTTCCTGTCTTAAGGCGTCAAAAATTTGGTCTTTACTCATCGAAATTACCAGGAAATTGGTTTTAATCGTATTGTTTTTATTGAGCAGTTTTTTTAAAAGCCGGATGACTTCTTCCTTGTTTTGTTTTTCATAAGGATAAAGCATTTCTTCCAACGTCTGAAGACCTTCAGCTTCAATTTCTACGTTTTCAGCCATTTCAATTTCCGGAAGAGCGGGCCCGTTGATAAAACGGGAAGAGTGGGGAAGGAAGTATTCTACTGCCCATTCCATTTTTTTGTAGGTTTTTCTCAGGTTTTCAAATTTCACCTGAAGATTTTTCTGGTCTGATTCTTTTTCAATCAAATTAATCAGCTCATTGGTTTGACGCAGAAATTCAACATTATTCTTTAAAATTTCCTTTTTTACTTCATTCAAATCATCCGCTAAAGGTTTATGATTTTTCTGACATTGCAGAACTCCGAATAAAGAAAAAATAAAAGTGAGAAATAAGATAACCGGATATTTTAGTATAAATTTCATATAGAATTTATTCATTTTTAGCAGTCATATGCAATCGCTGGTTTTCATTGATTTTTTTTAATCATAGCGATTTAATAGTATGAAAAAGCATCAGTAGAGAAAACTCTACTGATACTTTTCAGGATTCATGGTTAATATTACTTTTGAACGTTTCTGATCAATACAATCTGACCGCCTTCTTTGTTGGTATTTACACCAGCTCCGTCTGCATTTTTGAATGCATCTTTCTGCCATGTATGAGAGTGAATGTTGACGGCAAAAGTATTTGGAATTCCTATAATGTCTGAAATATCAATCATCGCACCGTATTCCCAAGAACCGAATTTCCCTAAATTCCCCGATTGGTTGTAAGCAGTCTGCCAAGCTGTATTGTTTCTGTCGTGCTTCATATTCAGCCATGGTTTGTACTGTTTTGTGCTGATATTCAGCTGCCAAATGTAAGAATCGTGAGCTGCAGCAGTATAATAAGAATCTCCGTCTTCCTGAATATACACAAAGTTTTCAGTTACACAAAGATTATCAGGATTGATCAAATTATTTCCAGGGTTTGAATCTCCTTCTGCAACCACTTCGAGCTTTCCTGTCATCATATTGCTTTCATTTAAAACCAATTTATAAACTCTTCCCCACATCGTTAATCCGGGTTTCGGATTGACACCGTCATTAGATTCTCCTGTTGCAGTAAAATAAATTTCTCTTCCTTTTCCTGCTCCTTTTCTATAATCTACATCTTCAACTCTTGAAAAACGGATTGCACTGATCTCCATATTTTTCTGATTGATTTGTGCCCCTGTTAAATTTTTAGCATTCGGAATTTCAACAAATTCCACATCATACTGAGAACCTTTTGTCATATCGGTTTCTGTGGTATTGTTGTTGGTTCTCTTTAATGAATACAATTTTCCGTTATCAAGGTCTCCCGGAGTTTGTGCTACATACATCAAAAGCTGACCTGCAGACTGATGTGAAGTAGAATAAGACTGATCTTCACCAATTAAAATATAAGATTTTCCGTTGGAAATATCTTTAGGAAGTGGAACTGCATTTTCCATGGAAGCTTTTCCTAAAGCCGGTTTTACTCTTGTCTTATCAGCTGCCTGTGAAACAGGAGCCAAAGGATTTAGAGCGTGAACCATACTTTCTTCACCAGATTCGCCTGCAGTAAGAAATGCATCAAAACCATGCTCTTTTTGTGTTGCCAAAGTTGCAGAACACAATCTTGTCATTCCACCAATTCCGTTAAGAATATATTCTCCTTTTACAGGTTTAAAAGATTTATCTAAATAAACTCTTGAAACAGATTGTGTAATTTCATGATTGGTTATCATTAAATAACCATCAGAAGCGGGATCTTTCATAATTCCCATTCCATCTGGCTGACCTGCGAAAACGAAATTTGGACTTCCTGCAAGCACATCCGAGCTTGAAATTAAAGTGGTAATGTTTAAGTTCTCAAAGCCTGCCATTCCGTAAACAAAAGCTGGTTCTTTTGAGAAGTTTTCTAATTTGATGGCTTCGTTTACCGGGCTTTCAACTGTTTCATTGTCGTCCTTACAACTGTGAAAAACTGTTGCGGCTAAGAATAAAGCTGCAATTGAGTGGTTAAATTTCATAATACTTTCTATAGTTTAGTTGAGGCAAAACTATGAGTCTATTATGAACTATATTTTAAGCCGGCATACTGCATGATTTAAGTTTAAATTAATTAATGTTAAAGATTGTTAAGTAAAAGTAAATAATTAGAATGAATCAAAATAAAAATCCCGAAATTATCGGGATTTACAGTTATTTTCAAAGTATTGTATTACATTGCTTCTTCTTTAGTAATCGTAATTTCTTTTAAAACATTCCCACTTTTATCAACATATAAATATTTGATATGATTAATTCCCAGAACGGATATTTGCGAAAAAACCTGTCGGATTTGACCTGATTTCAACATCGCTTCTTTCATTGCTTTTTCCGCTCCCTGTGTTGCTAAAGCCGTTTTTAAACTGTCAGGAACTTCGCAGGTATATACCAGATTGTTGTCGGCATCCGCTTTAATGCTGGTAATTTTTGTTCCAGAAGAGGCATCTACAATTGGAAGGTTTTTGTTGAATGATTCTAAGATAATATTCAGTTGCTTACTGTCTGGTTTATCACCTTTGGCTATTGCTTTAAAATCAACATCTTTTGATAATTTTTTCTTGTCAATAGGCTGGTCTAAAATAACCTGAGAATTTTTACCGTAAACTTTTATATTAAATTTTACACCGCTCTCGAAAAGCTCTTTTCCCGCTTTTTCGCTTCTGATGGCCTGTCCGATCAGATCGGGAAGAGCACTCGTTACCAAATCACTTTCCATGTCGCCTTTTTCGTAATTTGTTTCTACAGAAATATCGACCTGATCTTCAGAAACAGCAGTTGCTTTCGTGGATTTAATTTGATTAACGGCCATCATACTTGATGAACGGTTGTACATATCAACAAAATCCTGAACCTTATCTTTCTTGGATTGACAAGATAATAACAGTAATGAAGTCATTACTGCAAAAAGTAGTTTTTTCATAAATAATATTTTTTTGGAAGATACTAACAAAACAGAAACCAAATAGGATTATGTTTTATGTAATTACTGGAAAAATTTAATTTCATGCGGATCACACAGATTTTTATCTATAAAATTGAAGCCTGATTTTTTTTTAACCGCAAAAGATCCAAAGAAATATTTGTAAAATAGAAATTCAAAAGTTTACAAAATGCAAAAAAATGCTCATTAATAAGTTTGCAAACTTTTGAATAAATATAACTCTGTGAAAATCTTCTGAGTCTTTTTTTGTAAAAAATTTATCTCAGAAAATATAATTCAAAATTCATCTGTGAAAATATGTGAAATCCGTAGGCCAAAATTATCATTCATCTTAAAGCGAAGCTCAACTTAACCCATCCAAAAACTAAACTAAGGTTAATGGTAGAAAAAATAGTTCCCGAGATTCCTGCGAAATGACGAAGTGACTGTTAAATTTTAGCAAATGATTAAAATAGAAATTCATTAAACCTTGTATTTCTCTCTTAAGTTTACGCCATTGTCTATCCTAAAAACATTCAGCATTTAAAAAACTTTGCGAACCTTGCGATAAATCTTCAACCCAAGAAAATGGAATTACAATTTAATCTGCGAAAATCCGTAAAATCGAAATGACGAAGTGACTGTTAAATTTTAGCAGATGATTAAAAACAGATATTCATTAAATCTTGTATTTCTCTCTTAAGTTTACGCCATTGTATATCCTAAAAACATTCAGCATTTAAAAAAACTTTGCGAACCTTGCGATAAACAATCCAACTAAGAAAATGGAATTACAATTTAATCAGTAAAAATCCGTGAAATCTGCGGGATAAAAAATTCTTAAAGCGCAGCTAAACTTAACCCCGTCTAAAAAACTACATCTGAATGTTAAAAAATTAGTTCAATAAATTAAATCTCAGTTTAATCCCAAAATTATCCTTAAACTCTGAAGTCTGATAATACCCTAACCGATATGAAAAGCCAACGCCAAAATTCCTCCCCAAAAATCGGTTCCACATCAAACCAACTTCCTGATAATAATGATCCAAAACCTGAAAATCAAACTGATGATCGCCTCTGTTTTTAAAATCACCAATCGCAGCCTGATATTCCAGTTCGATATTTGAATATCTCGATCCAATGGTTTTGAATCTGAAAGGAAGATATTGTGAAACTTTAAAGGCTACAAATTTATCTGCAAAGAAAGTTCCTGAAGGCATCGTTGCAAAAGCTAGATTATTTGGTGTATTAATATTAGAATACCAATGATCCGGGTTTCTGTCGTTCTGACCTGCAATTTCAAAGTTCTTCCAGATCGGAGCTGTTCCTGAAGAAATTCCACCGAAAAGTTTGATGTTAGTATAACCTAGTTTTGATCTGAACTGATGAATAATCAATGCATCTGCTCTGTAATAATCCAAATTTCCACTCAATGTTTCAAAACCTTTTTCAAAATTGACGTAAGCCTGAGGAAAACTTTTTTCATATGTGTATTTTCCGCTCGGCGTCATGATATTTTTGTCATTCGGAGAGAATTTGAATGATAAAGTAGCGCTTGTATTGTCGAATCGGTTGCCTAAATTCTTATAACTGTAATCAAAAAGAGCTTGTTGTTTCTCTTTATTCACAGCAATTTTCATACTTAAAGAATTCGAAATATCATACAGATAAGACGCACCCCATTTCTGAGATTTATAAAAATTGGCATTGTGAAGATCAAGATTCAGATCATTAACTTTCATCATCATATCCCACATCGTATTGCTGAATCTTCCTGCTGCAAATACATCATCTACATAATCAAGCCTGAAAATGGAAGTTCTTTTGTCCGAGAGTTTAACATCTAAACCCAAACCATATTTCCAGGTGTGGTCCTTAAATCCGTAACCGAAATAACCGTCCGGAGAAAATGTTTTGTTGAATTTTTCGTTCAGTTTCAATCCTGCTCCCAAACGAATACCTTGGTATTTATCGTAGCTGAAAATCTTTGTAATATCAAAATCAATCATTTTATAACGGAGATTTCCACGAATTAATTGAGTTAAAAAACTAAGTTTTTTTTCAAAATCATGCTTCTGTACAAAGCTATCGATTTTTGTGTAAGTGGCGCTTTCTCTTGCGGTAAGACTGTCGGTTCGGTATTTATCCAAAAGACTTCCGTCGGAGTTTTTCATTTCCAGAGAATAGCCTTTAAATTCTGATGCTTTCAACGCTTCATTTAATTTAAAATCAAAGAATCGGTTTTTTACATACAGGTAATTTCCAAAAGTTTTCTGGTTGTATTTGTGTCGGTCGCTGAGATGTTGACCTTTTTTCAAAGTATCGGTTTTTACGCTGTCTTTCTTTGACATATTAAATGTCTGGTCGCCCATTTTCAGTTTAATGTCTTCATAATCCAGAAACCATTTTCCGTTAATCGGTTTCCAGACGGAGACGATGTCGCCTTCATTTCTTTTTTTGTTGGCACTTTCAAACTTTTTCAGAGCGTACGTTTCAGAATCGACATAGATTTTTCCGTTGAATTTTCTTGGGTTCTGCTTTTTCTTGTCGGTGATTTCCTTAAATTTAATCACATACGTTTTCCTTCCGTCAATCTGCAAAGTATCAGAAAGATAGAAATTAAAAAGCTTTCTGTTTTCCGGTCTCAACTGTCTCGGAGTTCGGTTAAGGTTTGATATATTAATTGCCAAAGCTTCATAAATAGGATTTTTAAAGCCAGACATTCTGTTGTCGATGATATTGGTTTTTTCGCCGAAACTTTTAGAATATTTGTATTCCGTGGCTTTTTCCCAAAGAAACATCTGGCTTTCCTGAGAAGCGTTCAGAAAATCTTCGTTAATCAAAGAGTCTTTTATTTCTTTTTCTTTCTGTTTGGCTTCTTTTTTCTCAACTCTAGAAAGAGAATCTTTTCGGGATGCCAAAAAGTTTTTGAACGTGTCTACCGAATCTTTATCGACGTCGATAGAAAATTTAGTGTACGATTTAAAATCATAAGAATCCAAAGACTTTGGAGAATTATCTTTGGCTCTTTTATTCACTTCATCCAAAATTCTCAAGGCTCTCGGGTCACTTTTATCCTGAATCACCACGCGGTCGATATTGCTCATTTTATCAGATAATGGCTGCATCGAAACCTCCATCGACTTTTTTACATCTACCAAAGCATCTTCAAAATTACTGGCTAGAACTTCTACTTTTTTACATTTGGTTTTAAAAGATAAAACGCCTTCGTAATTGGTTTTTCCAAGCAGATTATCGTCACAGTAAACGGCGGCATTTTCAATCGGTTTTTTAGTAGATTTATTGAAAACTTTAAGCTGGCTTTGACCGAAAGTAAGAACAGTAAAAAGTAATAGAAGCGCGGATAAAAGTCTAGTCATTGAGTTTTTATTATTAAGACAAAACTATTGATAAGAAAGTTACAAAACGATAACAGAAAATATAATCTTTTGTTAAAAATAAAATACGCTGTATTTCAATGCAGTACTAATGATTTTTATGCTTTTCAATTCCCGAAGGAATGATAAATTAGGTTTCATTTAAGAGTTTTTAAGGATTTTGGAAAGAAATAATTTTAAAGATTTGATCTTTGACAGTTTGATAATAAATTCATTGGAGAGTAATCTTGTATGGAAAGTAGATGAACTGAAAAACAAAATTTACACTCAAATAAAAAAAACAATATAAATTTTCAGAAAACTCTGATCGAAATTACCATGAATTCATTTTATTATAAACGAATCCCGTTCAAAGACTGAACGGGATTTGTTAGTAGTACGTTTCGATAACAAAATATTTTAGAAACCACAATGTGGTAATATTTTCATAAGAAATAATTAAATATTAAACGCCTTCTGATAAGCATTTTCCAAACCGTCAAGATTTTTACCTCCTGCCGTTGCAAAGCCCGGATTTCCGCCGCCGCCGCCCTGAATTTCTTTTGCTAAATCTTTAATTAATGCTCCTGCCTGATAAATTCCTGCCAAATCATCGGAAACACCCACGGTAATCATTGGTTTTCCGTCTGCGTCAGAAAGAACAACCGTGATTGAAGTCGGGATTTCTTTTTTCAACTGAAATACAATATCTTTCACTGAACCGGCATCCAGGGAAGTTCTTTTTACTAAAAGTAATTTATCTCCTTTTTGCTCGTACGCACCTTTCCAGTCGCCGATTTCGCCTTTTGCTTTTTCTTTTTTGAAACCTTCAACTTCAGCTTTCAATGAAGTGTTTTCTTCGATTAATTTTTCAATCGATTTTACAACATCTTTTGATTTCAGTAATTGAGAAAGCTCATGAATCTGCTTTTCTAAATTGTTGAAATATTCCTCAGATTTGTCTCCTGAAATGGCTTCAATTCTTCTGATTCCAGCTGCAACAGAGCTCTCAGAAACAATTTTGAAGTGACCGATTTCACTGGTGTGTTTTACGTGCGTTCCACCACAAAGTTCCTTCGAACTTCCAAACTGAATCATTCTCACGCTGTCGCCATATTTTTCGCCAAATAAAGCCATTGCACCTTTGTCAATCGCCTCCTGAAGCGGAATATTTCTGAATTCCTGAAGCGCAATGTTTTCTTTAATTTTTGCATTGACTTTCTCTTCAACCAAAGTCAATTCTTCCTCAGTCATTCTACTGAAATGAGAGAAGTCAAAACGCAGATAATCCGGACCAACAAATGAGCCTTTCTGTTCCACGTGAGTTCCCAAAGCTTCTCTTAAAGCCTCGTGCAACAAGTGCGTTACCGAGTGATTAGACTGAGAATTTTTTCTCTCCGTTGCATTTACTTTAGCATAGAAAACAGCTCCTGCATCTTTCGGAAGTGTGTTGATTAATGAAATGATCAATCCGTTTTCTTTTTTAGTTTCTAAAACTTCTAAGCTTTCAACTGCATTTTCAAGTATTCCTTTATCACCTATTTGTCCACCACCTTCAGGATAAAAAGGTGATTCACTCAATACAACCTGATAAAACTCTCCGTCTTTATTTTCTACTTTTCTGTATCTTGTAATGTAGGTTTCAGATTCAAATGTATCATAACCTACAAAGTTTTCGGGTTTTTCTTCTAAAGTTACCCAATCGTATACTTTCTGAGCAGAATCGGCTTTTGAACGTTTCTTTTGTTCGTTTAAAGCCTGTTCAAATCCTGCTTCATCAATAGTTAAGCCTTTTTCTTCCGCAATAATTCTCGTTAAATCATCTGGAAACCCATACGTGTCATACAATTCAAAAACCTCTTCTGTTGGCAATACTTTTTTACCTTCAGAAATCGTCTGCTGAATTAATTTATCAACTCTTATTAATCCTGTTTCAATAGTTCTCAGGAAAGATTCTTCCTCACTTTTGATCACTTCGGTTACCAAAGTCTGCTGTTTTTCAAGCTCAGGGAAAAATTTGCCCATTTGCTCATTAAGAACAGCAACCAATTGATAAAGGAAAGGTTCTTTTCGGTCTAAAAATCTATAAGCGTAAGAAATTCCTCTTCTTAAAATTCTTCTGATCACGTAACCTGCTCCTCCGTTGGAAGGCAGCTGTCCGTCTGCAATTGCAAAAGAAACTGCTCTGATGTGATCCACTACAACGCGGATGGCGATGTCTTTTTCGTCCGTTAAAATTCCTGTATATTTTTTACCTGAAAGTTCTTCAACTTTAGCAATTAAAGGAGTGAAAACATCTGTATCATAATTAGACTCTTTCTTTTGTAAAGCCATGCAAAGACGTTCGAATCCCATTCCGGTATCGATGTGTTTTGCAGGAAGATTTTCCAAAGAACCGTCTGCTTTTCTGTTGAATTGCATGAATACCAGATTCCAGATTTCTACCACTTGTGGATGATCGTTATTCACCAATTCCAATCCTGAAATTTTAGCTTTGTCTTCTGCACTTCTTAAATCAACATGAATTTCTGAACATGGTCCGCAAGGTCCGCTTGCACCCATTTCCCAGAAGTTATCTTTTTTGTTTCCGTTGATAATACGGTCTTCAGAAACAAACTGTTTCCACAAATCGTAAGCTTCGGTATCTCTTTCAAGATTTTCTTTAGCATCACCTTCAAAAATGGTTACGTAAAGATTTTCTTTAGGAATTCCATACACTTCAGTCAACAATTCCCAAGCCCAAGAAATGGCTTCTTTTTTGAAATAGTCACCAAAAGACCAGTTTCCCAACATCTCAAACATCGTGTGGTGATACGTATCACGACCCACATCATCCAAATCATTATGCTTCCCGGAAACTCTTAAACATTTCTGTGTATCGGCAATTCTTGAGGCTTTAGGCTCTTTATATCCTAAAAAATAATCTTTGAACTGCGTCATTCCAGAGTTGGAAAACATTAAGGTAGGATCATCTTTCAGCACAATCGGTGCAGAAGGAACGATGAGATGTCCTTTCGATTGAAAAAAGTCTAAAAACTGTTGTCTTATTTCCTGTGAAGTCATATTTGTTGCTTTTGGCTAATTGCTTTTGGCTTTTAGCTTTTTTTGATTTGCAAATTTAATGTTTTTGTCCGATTTTATATCAAATATTTAATACTTACTTTTTTATCAGATTCTAAAGTAATTCATAAAGAAAAATGTTTTCAATCATGTAAACTTCTAGCATCCATTTTCCAGCATCCTTTCTTTCAGAAGCTATTTCCCGCTTTCCGCACTCGTTATTTTTTGAATTCCACATCTGCAATGTCATCACCAAATTCAAAAAATGAGCTCAGACAAAGCTGCAATCGGGGCTAAGGTTTTTAGGGTATACTTACAAAAATTGTCATTTCGACGAAAGAGGAATTTTCTTTCTAAACCTTCAAGGTTTCAAAAACCTTGAAGGTTTGATTAACAGGTTTAACAAAATCGAATCCGCATCATCTAAGTTTTCGTATATATTAATGCGATTAAATCAGTGAAAATATACTATAAATTGTATAGAAATTATCACTGAATTTACATTACATCTAGTCTGAAATTTGCAATAAGAAATTGCGGATTCAACATAAATCAAAAATTTAAAAATGAACAGAAAAATAAAAATGAAGAACCTATTTATATTTCTCGGATTAATTCTGGGAATTGCAGTATTTGCAACAAGCTGTGGAGATTTAAACAAAAAGAAATCCACTGAAACTAAAAAAGAAAATGAGAAAATCATGGATGCAGGAAATGTAAAAGAAATCTATTTTGCAGGCGGATGTTTTTGGGGAACCGAACATTTATTTCAGCAGGTAAGAGGAGTGGTAGGAACGGAAGTGGGATACGCTAACGGGAAAATTAAAAACCCAACTTATGAGCAGGTAATCAGTCATACTACTGGTTTTACGGAAGCAGTAAAAGTAAAATATGATGCTGATCAGGTAGATTTGAAATTATTGATCGATTTATATTTTAAGTCAATTGATCCGACCACGTTGAACAGACAGGGAAATGATGTAGGTGACAACTACCGAAGCGGAATTTATTTCACCGATAACAATACGGGTGAAGTCGTAAAAAGTGAAGTAGCTAAACTTGCGAAAAATTATTCAAAGCCGGTTGTAGTAGAAACGATTACGTTAAAAAACTTTTATAAAGCTGAAGATTATCATCAGGATTATTTGGATAAAAATCCGGGCGGATATTGCCACATTGAACCTGGTCTTTTTGAAGAGGCCAGAAATGCAAACCCGCTTCCTAAGAAAAGTGAAGTAAAATATCAAAAGCAGGATAAAAGCGTTTTAAAACAAAAATTAACTGCCGAACAGTATAAGGTAACCCAGGAAAATGATACGGAAAGACCTTTCCAGAATGAATATTGGGACGAAACCCGTGAAGGAATTTATGTAGACATTACGACAGGTGAACCTTTATTTATCTCAACCGATAAATTTGAATCAGGTTGCGGATGGCCAAGTTTTTCAAAACCAATCAGTCAAAAGTTGATTGATGAAAAAGTTGATAACTCAGTCGGAATGACGAGAACTGAAGTAAGAAGCAAAACCGGAGATGCACATTTGGGTCACGTTTTTGATGACGGGCCGAAAGATAAAGGCGGACTTCGATACTGCATCAATTCAGCTTCATTAAAATTTATTCCGAAAGCTGAAATGCAAAAAAAGGGATACGGAGATTATATTTCTCTTCTCAATAAAAAGTAAATGAAAAGACTGTCGAAAGGCAGTCTTTTTTGTGTTTATTTGAGTTGAAATATTTTATCAGAACACAATGAAATTTCAAGCTAAAATCAATTGAAAGACTCAACTGTATTTTTGATGAATTATATTATGATTGTGCATCAAATTTTCTTATTTTGTTTATCTCTAAATTAGTTTAAAGTCTAAATTACAGCTTATTATTTAAGTATATTTGAAAGATATGAGATTATTTTTTTACTAAAATCTCATATCGTTGAATTTAAAATTCTACCGCAATGCCTGAAAAACCAAATTACAGCAGAAGGCTGTTCCTCAAAACCTCTGCAATGGCAGCTTTACTGGCTGCAATACCAACGTCAGTCAAAGCTTTTTACAATGATGTGAAAACGTTTATACTTCCGAAAAAGACCGTGCTTCCTGTTAAAATCTCCGTCAATAAAAAATCATATGAACTAAAAAGTGATTCCCGCTCAACGCTTTTAGACGTTTTGAGAGAAGATTTAAATCTTACAGGAACAAAAAAAGGATGTGATCACGGTCAATGTGGAGCTTGTACAGTTCATATCGATGGAGAACGGGCTTTAAGCTGTCTTACTTTGGCGGTTATGGTTCCCGGAAAAGAGATTACAACAATTGAAGGATTGGCAAACGGAGAACAACTTCACCCGATGCAGGAAGCTTTTATTGAATGTGACGGTTTTCAGTGCGGATATTGTACACCGGGACAGATTATGTCTGCTGTTGCCTGTGTAAAAGAAGGGCATACAAAATCGGTAGAAGAAATAAAGGAATTTATGAGCGGAAATCTCTGCCGTTGCGGAGCTTATAACGGAATTGTTCAATCCATCCAAAAAGTTGCAGCACAATGAAACCTTATACTTTTGAAAAAGCAGCCAACATAAATGCTGCATTACGCTCAAAGACCGAAAAATCGCAGTTTATTGCGGGAGGAACTAACCTGGTTGATTTACTCAAAAAAAATATTGCTCAACCGGATGCTTTAATAGACATTACTTCGGCTATTTCCAATGAAATAAATATGTCTAAAAAGAACATCAGCATCGGTGGAATGGTTAGAAATACGGCATTAACAACCGATAAAAATATTCTTCAACATACACCACTGATTGCAAAAGCAGTTTTGGCAGGAGCTTCACCGCAAATTAGAAATATGGCAAGTACAGCAGGAAATTTGCTGCAGCGTACAAGATGTGTTTATTTTTATGATGTGACAATGCCGTGCAACAAAAGAAATCCGGGAAGTGGTTGTAGTGCGTTGAAGGGTGAGAATAGTTTGAGCGCTTTGGTTGGGTATAATGAACAGTGTGTTGCGGTACATCCTTCCGATTTATGTGTTGGACTTGCAGCGCTTGATGCGGAGGTTTTTGCAACTTCTGAGAATGAAAAGAAAATAAGAATTCCTTTTAAAGATTTTCATAAACTGCCGGAAAATACGCCTTTAATGGATAATATACTTCCTCAAAATGCTTTGATTACCCATATCGAAATTCCGATTGAGCCATTCTCGAAAAATTTTGCTTATGTAAAACTTCGGGAGCGAACTTCGTATGCTTTTGCATTGGTTTCGGTTGCTTCGGCTTTACATTTGGAAGGAGATAAAATCATTGAAGCAAGATTAGCTTCAGGCGGAGTAGCCCATAAACCTTGGCGTTGGTACGAAGCTGAAAATTATCTGAAAGGGAAAAAAGCTTCCGCAGAAACATTTGCAAAAGCGGCTTCAATCGCAACAGAAAATATTAAACCTCTTTCAAAAAACGGATATAAAATTCCGATGCTGAAAGGTGCTATTGAAACGGCTCTTCAAAACAGCCTGAAATCTTAAATAATTAAAAAATTTTCAATTTAAAATTAAAAGAATGGGATTTTTTGACGAAACAGAAGCATATCCGATTCCTGTTGACGGAAGAGTAGAAGCTTTGGCAAAAGTAACCGGAAAAGGAAAATATGCAGCAGAGTATGAAGTGGACAACATTTGTTATGCCGTATTGGTGACAAGTGAAGTTCCTTCAGGTAAAATTAAATCTTTACAGCTTGATTTGGCAAAACAGGCAGAAGGAGTTTTAGATATTATTTCGCATCTTAAAAAGCCTGCAGTTCCCGGTTTTGCAGATGAAACCAAAATAAAAGAATCAAAATTCGGATTACCGGTTTTTCATACCGATACAGTCTTTTTCAAAGGTCAGCCGATTGCCTTGGTAATTGCAAATACTTTTGAAGAAGCGGTGTATGCTGCTTCTTTGGTAAAAGCAGAGTATGAAAAAGCTCCTTTTGAAGTTGATTTTAACAAAGCAAGAATTAACACAGAATTAAAACCTGCCGGAAAAGAAAGAGGAAATCTTAATGCGTGGAAAAATCTGCCTTTCACCGTTGAGCAGGAATATAATATCGCAGAAGAAGTTCACAACCCGATGGAAATGCACACCACCATTGCACAATGGGATGGAAATAAATTAAAATTATACGACAAGAGTCAAGGGGTGAATGGTGTTCAGAAAACAATTTCAGGACTTTTCAACTTACCTGTTGATCATATTCAGGTATTCAGTGAATTTGTTGGCGGCGGTTTTGGCTCAGGCTTAAAAGTCTGGCCTCATGTTTTGGCTGCTGTTTTGGGAGCAAAACAGGTTAACCGTCCTGTAAAATTAATGCTTACAAGACCTCAGATGTTTCATTCAGTAGGTTACAGACCTGCTTCATGGCAAAAAATTAAACTTGGAGCAGATTCTACAGGGAAAATTTTTGGAATTCATCATCAGGCAAAAAATGGTTGTGCTATTTACGATCCTTTCAGTGACGGAATTACCCGTGTCACAAGATTGATTTATCAGTTTGATAATTTAAAAACCGAAAACGCTGTTGTCCCACTCAATCTCAGTGCACCAACTTGGATGCGTGGTCCGGGCGACTGTACAGGAGATTTTGCAGTGGAATCAGCCATTGATGAATTGAGCTATCAGCTTAAAATGAATCCTGCAGAATTGCGATATAAAAATTTAGCTTTACATAAAAATCCGGATACAGGTCTGCCATGGTCGACCAATTATTTAAAAGAAGCCATCCAGAAAGGAGCTGAAATGATCGGCTGGAATCAAAGAAAGGTAATTCCCAACTCAGAAACAGATGGTGACTGGAAAATCGGCTACGGAATGGCAGTCGGAATGTGGAATGCCGGAAGAAATAAAGCCAGTGCAGGAATCGTGATGGATAGAGAAGGAAATATCATCCTTCAGACTGCAATGACCGACATTGGAACAGGAACTGGAACCGGAATGATGAATATTCTTCACGATGCAACAGGAATACCAAAATCTAAAATTAAAATACAGCTTGGAAATTCAGATTTACCACCTGCAGGAAGTCAGGGCGGAAGTACCGGAATGTCTTCCATCAGTGGAGCTGTTGTTGCTGTAATTGATGCCTTAAAGCTGAAACTTTCGGAATATATTGCATCTTCAGATTCAGCGTATAAAAATGCCACGGCAAAAGATATTCTTCTTTCTGATACCGGAGTTTCTTTGAAAACAAAAGGACAACATTTTGTTCCGTATCAAAAAATATGGGAAGGAAATAACCTGACACTTTTGGAAGTGGAAGCGAGTTCTGGCCCCGGAGATGAAAGATCAAAATATTCATTCTGTTCTTCCGCAGCGCATTTTTGTAAAGTAAGGGTAAATTCCAAAACAGGAAAAATTGTTGTTGAAAAAATGGTCGCCGTGGTAGATGGCGGAAAAGTTATTAATCCGAAGCCTGCAACCAATCAGATTACAGGAGCTGCAGTTGGTGGAATCGGGATGGCTTTAATGGAAAAACAGCTGATTGACGAAAGATTAGGAGGTTTGATTGGAAACGATTTAGCAGGTTATCATTTTCCGGTGAATGCGGATGCTCCGATTATTGAAGTATCGTTCATAAATAAACCTGATCCTAATATCAATCCAAGTGGGGCAAAAGGTTTAGGGGAAGTTGGAATTATCGGAGTTGCTCCCGCGATTGCCAATGCTGTTTTTAATGCAACGGGAAAACGTTTCAGGGATTTACCGATTACCCCTGAAAAGTTTTTTGAGAAATCCTAAATATTTATTAAAATTTTAAACTAAAAAAGGCGATTGCCTTTATCAGCACAGTGTTTGCACTTCTGTTATCATCACAATAAAATATTCAATATGAAAAATGAGATTATAACAGAAGAGCACGCATTGGGATTGGGAGGCGTAGCAATCGGAACAGCGTTTGAAAAAATAACCGATGAGCAGGCACAAAGCGTTTTAGAGGCTGCATGGAATGAAGGAATTAGATATTATGATACTTCTCCGTGCGTGGTACGGACTTACAAAAAGTGAGCGACGTTTCGGAGATTTTCTGAAACATAAAAACAGAGCCGATTTTTTATTCTCAACCAAAGTAGGAAGGCTTTTTAGGGAAGTTGAGGAAGAAGAAGTTCCGCTTACGATGTGGAAAGCACCATTGTACTACGATTTCAAACATGATTATACTGAAGATGCGATTAAACGGTCTATCGAGGAAAGTCTGAAAAGAACTTCATTAGGTCACATTGATATTGTTTACGTTCACGATTTGTCTGAGGATCAGGTGGGTGACCGGTATGATTATTTTCTTGAACAGGCTAGAAAAGGAGCTTTTAAAACATTATCAAAACTTCGGGATGAAGGAATTATCAAAGCTTGGGGAATGGGGGTAAATAAAATTGAACCTATTCTCGACTGTCTTGAAAGTGCAGACCCGGATATTTGTCTTTCAGCGACACAATATTCAATTCTTGAGCATGAGGATGCCGTTGACCGTCTGTTGCCTGCCGTTAAAAAAGCAGGAGTGAAACTGGTTTCGGGAGCAGGATATAATTCAGGTTATATTGCAGGCAGAACGCGCTATAATTATAAAGATGTTATTCCGAAAGGGATGGAAGAAAAAAGAAAAAAAATTCTTGAAACTGCCAGAAAATACGACGTAGATATCATTCACGCGGCATTACAGTTTGTTTTAGCGGCTGATGAATTTGTATCTGTTATTCCGGGATCGAGTACTCCATCACAGGTTGTGGATAATGTAAAAGGATGGAAGGCAGAGATTCCGAAAGAGTTTTGGGCAAATTTAAAAGAACAAGGTATTATTTACGAAAAAGCCCACACTCCTCACTGAAATTAGTATAAATTAAAAACCTCAGCTTTAAAAGTTGAGGTTTTTAATTTTTATATTATTGAATTGTCTGATTACAATATTATTTTTTGTTTCAGAAAATTAAAGCTTTTAATTAAATTCATGTTTATAAGATTTAATATTATCAAGCGTGGGAAGAGTATTAACGGTAATTTTCTTTCGATTTTTCTTTGCTTTTTTTGAACCTAAAATCTGAGTAATCTCGGTGATAGTTCCTGTAAGAAGATCAATTTTAGTATCAACAGTTGTTTCTTTGCCGTCCCAATATATTTTCGAAACTGCAATCAGCTCAAATTTTCCTTTGTTGAAACGGAAAGTTTCCTCATGTTTTACATCACCGATTTCTTTGTAAATAATCAGATTATTGTTTTCGATATGTATATCAGAAATCTGATTCCCGCCGTATTTTCCATCAGGATATTGCGGATCGAAAACTTCTGTAGAACTAAAAGCAGATTTGAATTTTCTATCCTGACCCAAAAAAAATATCTGAAGCTTTAGTGGCTGAGTTACATCTTTTGTATTCATAGAAAGAAGCACCTTATCCTGCAGTCCGTCTTTATTAAGGTCACCCATTGCCTCTCTTATTGTTTTAAAATGATTTGTACTTTCATTAACCTGAGAAAAAAAAGGCAGGGTTGTGAAAACTGATAACAGGAAAATTATTTTCTTCATGGTTTTTGGAGAATGATGTGATTCTAAATTAGTTTGAATAACTAAAATACAAAAAAACTTTGACCTTTCATAATGAATAATTATAATAACAATCTTTCATTTTGTTGACTATTTTTTAAAGATAATTATTATTTTCGGTAAAGCTGATAAAATGTAAATTAATTTTAAACTTGAGGTATCATCCTGTGAAAGCTTCATATAAAGTACTTTAGCATGATGAATTTTTCATAATTCAATGAAATAAATGTTAAAAAACTGTCTTTATGACAATATTCATATATTGAAAAATTTAACAAAATATAATTCACTTCGGAATCCGAAATCTTTATTTTAGCATCCTAGAAAACTGAAATTTTGATGATAAAGCATTTCTTGGTTCTTGCAGGACTGAGTATTTCCTGTAATTTACTGGCTCAGCACCATGTCTCGAGAATTTATTCTGATTTTTCAGGGTATTGGGATAGTAACACAGCAATTCAACCTAACAATAGCCATAATCTTCTTGCGTTTACTTGGGATGCAGACGGAACCGGTACTGCGCACCAGCCAAAAACTTATAGTACAGGTGTTAATAATGCTACATTAACTTCCCACGGAATATCTTTTACACCTGGAACTTTCATTGCATTGCCTATTTATAATATTCCCTCACCTAATGGTAGCACTTTTATTGGTGTAGGGCAAATGTATGGCGGAAACGGTAACATTACTCCCGTTCCGGTTAATAACAATTTAATATCATATTTGTCAGATGGTATTCAGGGGTTAGACTTGGGAACCGCTTTATTTAATATCCCGTCAGGTTCTAGTATAAGCCTCAACACGATGGGGATTGTGCAGTCTTCAATAGGTGACGGAATTCCTGACCTTATCTTTACTCAAATGGGAGACCCTTCAGGCGCACCCGACAGTTTTTATTTTATAAATGATTCAAACGCTGTAGTAGGAACTCCTTATAACGTTGCTTTTAACAGTGTGCCGGTTATTGGAAATGCATGCTGGAAATTTTATAATGCTAACGTTAATCCTCCCGCTTATGCTCCAGGTGTTTCCGGAACATCGGGAACCGGTACCTGTGTACGTGGAGTGAGAGTTTTAGCTGCCGACTGGTCTGAGTTTGGTATTACAACCAGCAACTATACACAGGCAGTAAAACTGATACAGACTTTTTCGGGGACTTCAGATTTAGCATTTATCGGTGCCTACAATGAAGAATCTATTACTTTTGCAGCGAGTGTTGCCGGCAATGTTTATAATGATAATGATGCAGGAGTTCCCAATGGAAATCCATACGTAGGAGCTACAGTAAGACTGCTTAATAACGGGGTTGTATTCCGTACAACCACAACGTCTTCAACAGGATTTTATTTTTTCGATAATATTAATACCAATACCTATCCAGGACCTTTCACGGTGGAATTGGAAGTTCCTTCAGGATTTTCTGTGGTAGGCAATAGCCTTAGTAATACAAATAACGTCATTCCTACAACATTTACAAACGGCACTTCACAAGGAAATAATTTCGGAATCAACAGAGCTCCTTTTGCAGGGGATGATACTTTTTCAGCTCCCAAAAATGTATACAAAACATTTAATCTTATTACTAACGACAGCGATTTTGATGGTGGAATACTTATTCCGTCAAGCATCAACCTGGTTGCCCCATCTGGAGCATCCAATATTTCCACTTCAGGAGGTAATACAAAAGGATTTACTATTACTAATCAGGGAACCTGGATTGTTGATAATGCCGGAATTTTAACATTTACTCCCGTCAATAATTTTTTTAACACAGCATCTGTGGTGCAGTACACCATTAAAGATAATGCAGGATTATCAAGCAATATTGCATCCATCAATATTTCGGTAGATTATTGTTATAAACCGGGAACAACAGGAGTTACCCCATCCACCACAAATCTCGGCATTTCTACTCTTTCAGAAAGATTTAAAAACTGGCCGGTCGGACCTACGAATGCCGAAGGTGGAATTCCAAATGGTTTTCTGGCTCTCAATTCTTCAGATAAAGGAATGGTTATCACAAGGGTTTCGAATTCTTCTGCAGTTTCTGAACCAAAAAAAGGAATGATTATCTACGACATTGCTTCTCAGTGTATTAAACTATTCAATGGTTCTGTATGGAACTGTATTAAAAGAAGCTGCAACGATTAATTCTACACACATGAAAAAAACTTTGTTATTGATGGCCATTATGTTCATATTTACTTTGAATGCCCAGATAGGAATAGGAAAAACAGGAATATCAGGAATAGGATCTATTATAGAATTTGATGGGAACACCTCAAATGTATTAACCGATAATACTACTGCTAATAAAAAAGGCCTTATTTTACCCGCTGTTCTTGACACTCCAAATTTTGGAGCGGCAGGTTCTGCAACAAGCAATGTTCAAAACGGTACATTTATATTCGACAGGCTGACAAAAAAGGTCAGATTCTACGAAAACAGTGCATGGAAAGACATGTCTGATGAAGGAAATATTTTAACATTAGTTCCTTTTGCAGGTAGCGAGATCGGTAAAGGCGTCATCATAGGTGCTTCGTCAAGCTCTGCCAAAGGAGTGTTGGTGTTAGAAGCAGCTGATAAAGCATTGGTTCTTCCTCATATATTGAATCCGGATCTTACAGTTATTAATCCTTACCCCGGAATGATGTGTTATGACACGAAAAGTAATTCTATAGCAATTTTCGATGGCATCAACTGGAATTACTGGAAGTAGATTTAAAATAGCTATTCTGAAAAAATAAAAAAAAGTCTCTCTCACAGCTAGTGAAAAAGACTTTTCATGATTTTTCCCGACTTTATACAGTAAAATAGTTTTCTTACAGAATATTTTTAACTTAGGTTAAACTCTGAGATTAGGTCTTTTATTTTTCAGGCTCATTGCCATTATTGCACCAATAGAGCGCGTGATAAACATTATCTTTAGAGAAGAATTTAAAATTACTGAATCCATCTATATCGCTAAATTTATTTGCATCTTCATTACTACTCACGATGGCCGCTCGATTATAATTAGAAATGGTATTGATTTGTGAAAGAGAATTTGTAAGCCAGCTTTTTATGTCTGTATTTTCTAGGTCGGTATCCAGATACAGCATGTAATTCAGTTCATCAAACTTTGCGACTTTATTTTTAACGTGTGGAATGACAAGATTTTCAAAATCTTCTCTGTTGATTTCTCCAGTAGCATTAAATGCGGCAACATTTTCAGGGGCATCATTAAGTATTGTAATCATATCAAAATTTTTTTGGTGGTGAAAGAGATTTGGCAATAATTAAGCCATAGAATAATGATGTGGTACTTAAATAAAATATTAAATTTTCAATTTAAATTTTTTCAAATATAAAAAAACAGATTTTGAATTATTATTCTAAAATAAGTCAAAAGTAAGCTGTCATAATCGGGTCATACAGAAAATTCTGCCACGAAATGAAAAATCAATATACCAATCACCCATAAAAACTAATACAAAATGCGATCAGGTCACAATTACCGTTTTTCTTGATTTCTTAAATTTCCCAATTTATGGTAAAACAAATCGTTAACCTGAAATTCTTCTCAAAAAACCGATTTATGAAAGAAGAGTTTAAAAAGATAATGGAAAATGAGTATAGGGTTCAAAATTATCTGAACTAAGAAAAATTAGAGCATATGTGATGGTAAACTATACTTAGGAAGACGAAATAATCACATTTTGTGAAGCTGTTTCTTCAAGTTCTTTTTTTCTCTGTTTTATAAAATCTGTCGGGCGAATTCCATTGATTTCCTGAAACAAATCTGAAAAATTTTGTCGCGAACCAATTCCGCATTCGTCTGCCAAACCCTGAACTTTTAACAGTAGAAATTTAGGATTTTTATACATCTGCTTAGTAATATGATTAATGCGGAGACTGGAAAGATACCGGTTAAAATTCATTTCTTTTGTTTCATTGATAAACTGAGATAAATAAGAAGTATTTGTATTTAATTTTTCGGCAAGTAACGACAGGGTAAGGCCTTTTTCTGTGAATTCATTGTTGTTCTCAAATTTTTGCAGATTTTTTTGTAAATCTAAAAATACATTCTCATTCATTACAGATTTTCCGACTGTAGAGATGCTCTCATATGATAATGAAACAGGCTTAGTTTGTAGCAACAGCCTTTTTTCTAAATCATGGTATTTTAAATTTATAATTTTTCCTTTCTTATAATAATTTCTGGTTATTAATGTTAATATCATTAATGCACAGAGAAGAAATATGATGGCCGCGATTTTCCAGTTATTTTTACTTTCCAGCTTGATTTTAGCTTCCTCTAAAACTTTTTTATCGTAGTCTTTATGTATTTTTGATGATAAATACTTAAAATCTTTATTAAGAATACTGTCGGCTTTTAAAAGCTTCTTCGAATACTCAAGCTCTTTTGTGTAATCTTTTTTATTCTGATAATAATTTATCAGAAAATTGTAGTTTTCAAGAAGTTCAGGTACTATAAAATTTTTCTTCTGAAATATCGAATCTACCTTGGTAAAGTGATTAATGGCAGCATTTTCCTTTCCGGATTCCAGATAACTTTTTCCAATATAATAACTGGTAACAGAAGACCAGTAGAAATCATCGTTATTCTTCAAAATTGCGATAGCGCTGCTAAGATTTTCTACGGCCTTTTTATAATTTCTTGTATTGTATTCCAAAATTCCTTTAGATTTAAGAAAATAGGCTTTTTCGAGCACATAATCTTTAGATTGAGACGACAGATTCAGTCCGATAAGATTAATAGAATCTACGCTCTTATAGTCTTTACTTTGATGATAGTACAAAGAAAGTTGATGCAAACTGTTGAGATATCCTTTGGTTGAGTTATAGATTATGTTAGGATGATAGTTTCCTCTTGTTTTTGGTTCGAAATATTGTGCGCATTCCTTAAAATGTTCAGCAGCTTCCTCATAATATCCAAGATAGTTTTTCACGAGCCCCATTTGGTAAAGCACTTTATACTTAAGATATTCATCTTTGGTATTTTTAGAGTGTTGATAAGCTTTCAGATACAAATCTAAGGCACTCTGGTAATTTTTTCCGTAAAAATGATACAGACTTCCTTTATAGAGGTATGCAGATGATATTAAATCGTTGTTTGCAGACATTTTTGCCGATACAATTGCACTGTCGGAATATTTTAGTTTCGTTGTTTTATCGGGAGAGTAGTAAGAAAAATCTTCATAACCTTGTTTAAGCTCAAAGTAATTTTTTTCTTGCTTTGCTTTTTTTAGATACAGTGATACAAATCTTAACGCTTTTTTGTCGTTTTCATCAAACTTTTCATAGCTTTTTTTCAGTTCTTCATAAGTTTCCCGACTGTTTGATTTTCCATAATTAAATAAAAATAGGAGCAAAAAGACCAAAAAACACTTTCGTAATAACATTATGTTGGAGGTGATTTGTAATTATTCTACAAAACTAATAATTAGGACTTAAAAACGGTTCATAAATCGAGTTTTTAAATTAAAATATTATCATTTTTCAAATTATTGATTGTTAGTTGATTACATTATTCCATTCGTCCTTATTTATAGATTAGGACGTCATTTATCCTGGATTTAAGAGTAAGGACTTGTTTCTTTTTTTTCGCTGGTGCATGGATTATACCTTAGCAGCAGAATTCAAACAGACATCTGTCCCGGCCGGGATAAGCTTTTAAATTAAATAATTATATGAAAAAGTTTATCTCAATATTAATAGTAATAATGACCTCAATTTCTGCACTCAGTTGTAGGGAAGTTGAAGAATTATCAGTGATATCTGAAAAAAACAGCGAAGTACTCCAGATGAATAAGACTGAGCAAAAAACTCAAGAAAACACAAATGCCTATAATAGCTCGGCAAATAATTCATCACTGTCTGAGGGCGAACCTCAAAGAGACAAAATTAAATGGTAAGAAGATAGATATAAGGATCTCAAATGAGCTGTCCTAATTTATAAAAATAAATCCATTTAACTTATTTATCACTATTCAAATTTGTAATGCGCAGTGCAAGGTTGAAGAATTTTAAATATAATTGCACTTGTAGCCTCGCTACAAGTGCATTTTACTTTATTACAAATCATATGAATATTTCAAAAAAAAACTCAGTATTTCTAGCGTTCTTTTTATTTATAATTTCTTATTCGCAGTCAGATAAAAAAGATGCGCTTATTGCAGACTTTACGTATCTGCTGATAGGTAAAATATACAAATCAACTCCCGACTTTACCCACGAAGAATTTTTCAGATTGCAGGTGCTCAGTGATAAAGCATATTTTATAAGTGATAAAGCTTTAAAGTTTGACTCCATCTTTCAGAGTGAATTTCAGAGAGCTACTTTAGGTGCAGCCCAGAGTACAGATTTTAGAGGGAAGTCTTTTCCGAGAACGAAATTTCCTTATACGATAAAGCAGTCTAATCAAAACATTAAATACTTTGAAAGAGTAGGGATGACGGTACTTTCTTATCAAGAATCACCCATAGCTCACTGGAAGCTTATTGATGAAACAAAAGTTATTAATTCTTTTAAATGTAAAAAAGCCGAGATTACATATAAAGGTTGAAACTGGGTGGCATGATATTCTACCGAAGTCCCGTTATCATATGGTCCGTATAAATTCTCGGGATTGCCTGGGCTGATTATTAAAATATCAGATCAAAAAGGAGATTATGATTTTGAATTGATAAAATCTGTATCAACCAGTAATTTAAAAGATCAGGTACTTTCAGTGAGTAAACTTCGATACGACAATGCTAAACAAACTACTGCATCTGATTTGTTGAAAGCAAAAAAGAATTTCAGCAGTAACATGGTCGGAACCCTTGAAAGTATGGGGACAAGCATTGCACCTGAATACAAAGAAAATTTCAGAAATATGCAGAAGCAGAAACAGCAAAATATGCTGGATGAAAATTCGATAGAGCAGGATTTATAAGGAGTGTTCTTTTTTTTAAAATCAGCTCTGAATTCTGGTACAATATTCACTCCCCAAATACATAGGATCACCATATTTTTCCGACCAAAATCCATCTAATGTATTTTCGTTGACACATCGATAAACGGCAACCCCTTTGTAAAGATATTGATCTTCACCTTCATAATTAAAATTAATAACTAAAATCTGGTCTTTATAAAAACCTGTACCATTCTGAATATGCTCGCCAATCAGCCATTTTGCAATAATACGGTTGTTTTCGTCAAGAGATAATCTTAAAATGCCATGATAACTTATTTTTTCACCTGCCTCCTGATTATTTCCCTGAACAGAATAGCTGCCCACCAAATCCTTTACTGTCATTGATTATTTTAAGGAACAAATGTAAAAATTTTTATATTGTTGAAATGGGGAGATAGCGTATTTTTTGATGTTTATTTTTGTTTTAGATTTGCCATCATGTTTTATGTACTTTTAATCATTAATATCATCACTTTCGCCGTTTATTCTCTGGACAAATGGAAAGCTGCTTATCATAAAAGAAGAATTTCAGAATTTTCTTTATTGGTTTTTACATTTTTCGGAGGAACAATTGGTGCTGTTTTAGGAATGATGATTTTCAGACATAAGATTTCAAAGAAGAGCTTTTTGCGGAAGTTCGGATTAGTCATTTTTATACAGCTAATTATTATAGCTGGATGTTGGAGGCTCGGTGTTGGAAGTTTTAACCTTCAATAAAAAAATGCGTATAACCAAAACGTAACAACCATCAATCAATTTTTTTTAACATTTTTTAAATACCACATCCCAAACTCACGGCATTATATTTTCTTGGTCAATAGCATAATACCAAAAATAAAATATTATGTCTAAAAAAATTGCAATTTTAGCAACGCATGGATTTGAAGAAAGTGAGTTAAAATCTCCAAAACAACATTTGGAACAACAAGGCTGGACAGCGCATATTGTAAGTCCGAAATCGGGAACTATCAAAGCATGGGCAGAAAAAGACTGGGGACAGGAATATAATGTAGATAAAACTTTAGATGAGGTTTCCGCTTCAGATTATGATGCATTGGTTTTACCGGGAGGAGTTATCAATCCGGATCAGTTAAGAACAAATGAATCGGCTTTATCTTTTGTAAAGGATTTTTTCAATCAGCATAAACCGGTAGCGGCAATTTGTCACGGTCCTCAAATATTAATTAGCGCAGGTGCTGTAAATGGCAGAAAAATGACTTCTGTAGATTCTATAAGTATTGATTTGAAAAATGCAGGAGCTGCATGGGAAGACAGCGAAGTTGTTACAGATAACGGATTGGTAACCAGCCGTACTCCGGAAGATCTTCCTGCTTTTAATGCTAAAATGGTTGAAGAGATTAATGAAGGGAAGCATGAGGATCAGAATCTTTAATACGATGATCCGTTAGTCTTCGAAGTAAAACGAAAAAATGAAATTCCCCGAAACTTATTAAGTTTCGGGGAGTTTCTTTATTATGAATAAATTATTGTAGTTTAAACTTTACCTTAGTTTTTATAGCATCAGATGAATTTCCAATCTGTGCTTCAAAATCTCCAGGTTCTGCAACCCAATCGTGCTTTTGAGCATCAAAAAAGCTTAAAGCAGATTTGTCGATGGTGAAAGTCACTTCTTTCTCTTCACCTGGATTTAAATATACTTTTTCAAAACCTTTCAGTTCTTTTGAAGGACGTTCAACAGAAGATTTTACATCGGTAATATACAATTGAGCTACTTCAGCACCTGCTTTTTTACCTGTATTTTTTACAGAAACAGTAAATGTAATTGTATCGTCCTGAGTCATTGTTGATTTATCAGCTTTTGCTTTTCCAAACTCAAAAGTGGTGTAGCTTAAACCATGACCGAAGCTGAACAAAGGTTTGATTTTTTTCGTGTCGTGCCAACGGTATCCTACGAAAATTCCTTCGTTGTATTTTATGTTGATAGGATTTTTCTGATCTTTTCCTTTTCCTGCAGCCAACTCTTCTTTGTTTCCGGGATATTCTCCCATCGCATGCGCTGAATTATCCTCTAGCTTTACCGGGAATGTAAAAGGGAGTTTCCCGGAAGGATTTGCATCACCAGATAGAATTGAAGCCATAGAATTTCCTGCTTCAGAACCTAGATACCAACCTTGAACGATTGATGGAACTTCTTTAATCCACGGCATTGCAACAGCATTTCCACTTATCAAAACTACAGTGAAGTTTTTATTTGCTTTTGCTAAAGCTGAGATTACATTATCCTGATTGTAGGGAAGTCCATAGCTTTTTCTGTCATTTCCTTCGCTGTCCTGAAAGTCAGATTTGTTTAATCCACCTACGAAAATTACATAGTCAGATTTTTTGGCTAATTCAACAGCTTCATTTAATAATTCTTCAGGCGAACGGCTGTCCTTCAGGTCTTGTCCAGATTTTACACCGTTGTACTCACCACCAACATCTCCCACATAACCTCTCGCATATTGTACATCTGAGTTTTTACCAAATTTTGCTTTAATTCCGTCTAAAGGTAAAGTTTCATATTTTACTTTTAATGAAGATGAACCACCACCAACAGTCATTACTTTAATGGCATTTTCACCGATTACGGCAATATTTTTAGCTTTATTGATGTCAATAGGAAGTATATTTCCTTGGTTTTTCAACAAAAGAATTCCTTCTTCTCCAATTTCTTTTGCCACTGCTTTATGATCGTCTGAAGCGATGTTTCCGAAAGGTTTTTTGGTATTCATCGTTGTTTTATATGCCAAACGTAAAAGTCGGGTTACTTTATCATCAAGCTCTTTGGTACCTACTTTTCCTGATTTAATTAAATCTAAATAAGGTTTTGCTAAATAATAATTATCATAAGCATTTCTGGTTCCGGCAGAAAGACCGTTCGTCCAGCTTCCGAATTCTACATCCAGTCCGTTGTGAATTGCCTGTTCGGTATTATTTACAGCTCCCCAATCAGAAACCACCACGCCTTTGTATTTCCATTCTCCTTTAAGAATATCATTTAAAAGATATTTGTTCTGGCTTGCATACTGATTTTTGTACATATCATAAGCGCCCATAATCGTCCAAGAATCTCCTTCTGTAACCGCTGCTTTGAAAGGAGGAAGATAAATTTCGTATAATGTTCTGTCGTCAACGATCACATTGCTTGTATGACGAAACATTTCCTGATTGTTCAAAGCGAAATGCTTAACAGAAGTTGCAACTCCATTAGACTGAACTCCCTGAATATAAGGTACAACTATTTTTGAAGTCAGGTATGGATCTTCTCCCATGTACTCGAAATTTCTTCCGTTGAGAGGCGTTCTGTAAATATTCACTCCGGGTCCTAAAAGAATGTCTTTCTTTCTGTATCTTGCTTCTTCACCTAAAGCTTTGCCATAGTTCCAGGACATTTTTTTGTTCCAAGTTGCGGATAGAGCAGTTAGCGCAGGATAGGCGATAATGGAGTCGTTTGTCCATCCGGCCTGATCCCATTCGTCCCACATTACTTCAGGTCGAACTCCGTGTGGACCGTCGGTTGTCCAGAATTCAGGAATTCCCAATCTCGGAACTCCTGGAGAACTGAATTTTGACTGTGCATGAAGCATTGCTACTTTTTCTTCCAGTGTCATTCTGGAAAGTGCATCCTGAATTCGTTGTTCTACTGGTTTTGATTCATCCAGGTAAACAGGAATTTTTGTATTTTGAGCCATAGCAGAGGCAGATATAAGCGTAAATAAACTTAACAGTATAGTTCTCTTCAACATAAAAAACTCTTTATTAATTGCTTACAAAAATAGATAAAATATTTATTATCTCAAATTGAGAAAATAAATATTTTATGAAATGGTTATTTTTAACCACCGTAATGAGAATAATTAATGATTTGTACCTTAAAAGATTTAACCGATTAGACAATATGTCAATTCAGCACGGAGAATTTTAAAGTTAATAATCTATTTTATAAAAAAACACCGATTCGGAAGCAAAGGTTTGTCCGAAACGATGTTTGCAAATAATAATAATATAAACTGTTGTGCATTTATGGGAAAATATTAAACGAGCTGAAAATCAAAAACTTGTATTTATTTGATAAGCGAAGCGCCCTTGTTCTACTTTATTTCAGCATAGTTTTTGAGTTTTTTTTGTTTAACTTTGCGTTTATTTTATCGCAAAGGAAAACAAAGAATTTAAATCAAAAAAAGCTTTTTAAAGATAAACAAAGGCGTTTCACTTACTGAAGTAAAACAAATTTATAAATGCACAACAGGTTAATAGAATCTCTTACAAGTTCAGAGTTTAAAGTTTATAGCTTAGCCTATAAAAATCTAAGCTTTCAGGGAAAGGAAATTGTTAATAACAATCAACTAACAACGATCAGCCAATAACTATTATTCCCAGCCTTTTACAGCTCCACCTTTAAAAATCTCTCGGGCTTTATCTTCCACTTCTTTAGACTGATATGCTTTCAGGAAATTTTTTACCTTATCTTCATTTTTATTGTCTTCTCTTGAAACTACGACATTCACATAAGGTGAGTCTTTATCTTCTTTAAATATTCCGTTTTTATCAGCGTCCAATCCGGCTTGAGCAGCGAAATTATTATTGATAATCGCAATCACCACTTCTTTATCATCCAAAACTCTTGGAAGCTGTGGTGCTTCAATTTCAAGAATTTTCAATTGTTTCGGATTTTCAGCAATGTCGGTTACTTTTGGTAATAATCCGATTCCATCTTTTAATTTTAATAATCCATTTTTCTGCAAAAGTAGGAGAGAACGACCGCCATTTGTCGGATCATTCGGAATTACAATGGTACTTCCGTTTTGTAGTTCACTGATATTTTTTATCTTTTTGGAATATGCCACAATCGGATAGACAAATGTATTTCCGATAACAGCTAATTTATAACCACGCTGTTTCGACTGTTCGTTCAGATAAGGAACATGCTGAAAAGCATTTGCATCAATATCGCCGTTATTCAGTGCCTCATTGGGAATTACATAATCGTTGAAAGAAATCAGTTCCACATCAAGATTATACTTTTCTTTAGCTACTTTTTTAGCAGTTTCGGCAATCTGTTGCTCAGGTCCGGATGTAATTCCGACTTTTATGAAATTCGGGTCATCTTTTTTTGGAGAATTACAAGCTCCGAATAAAAGTAAACCTACTGTTAATTCTAAAATTTTTATTTTTTTCATTGTTAATTATTTTTATTTTTTTGTTTGAAGCTGGATGATGGAAGCTGGATATTTGTTTAGTTATATTAAGGAATAGATTTTCATAATTTATATGTTTTCATTTCTTAAAAACGCTAAAACTCTCAGACTCTCAAACAGACCTACTCAAATCATCGATGATTAAACCTTTTCGCTAATCTGTCTCCTGAAAACTGTATGATAAAAACCAAAGCCACCAATAAACCCAAAACCAGATTCATAATTAAGGCATCATAACCGATGTACCCGTATTGATAACCGATTTGTCCCAATCCGCCTGCTCCGACAGCTCCGCCCATTGCAGAATATCCAACAAGCGTAATCAGAGTAATCGTTGCATTATTAATTAAAGATGGCAAAGCTTCCGGAAGCAGAACTTTTCTGATGATTTGAAACGGACTTGCTCCTAAAGCTCTAGCCGTTTCAATTAATCCGCCCGGAATTTCGAGTAAACTGTTTTCAACCAATCTTGCAATAAACGGAGCGGCACCGATGCTTAAAGGAACAAGTGCTGCATTCATACCAATGGAAGTTCCAACTAAAGATCTTGTGAAAGGAATCATCCACACAATTAAAATAATAAATGGAATTGATCTGAAAATATTAACCATTACCGATAAAATTCGATTGTAAATAACGTTTTCTAAAAGCTGCCCTTTTCTGGTTAAAAATAGAAGAATTCCAACGGGAAGTCCGATAACAAAACCGAAAAACCCTGAGACAAAAGTCATGTAAACTGTTTCCCAAATTCCTTTCGACAAAAGCGAAATTACAGTATCACTAAGCATATCCTTTTACCGTATTTTGAATGTTGTTCTGATTAAAATAATAGATGGCTTTCTGATTTTCCTCTGTCTCGCCCTGCAATTGCAAAAGCAGTTTTCCGAAGTTTGAATCACCGAGATATTCAACATCGGCTTTTAAAAGTTTGTATGGAATTTTATACTGATCGTATATTATTGAAAGCAGTTTTTCAACGCTTATATCTTGATTAAGTTGGATTTCTACCAATGGGAAAAGCCCGTTTTGTGGTTCTTTCTGCAGTTTTTTATTGATTTCCTGTGGTATTGTCATAGCACCTGAGTTTAAAAATTGTTTCACGATGGGATTATCTTTGGCGGAAATAACTTCACTTAAAGTCCCTTTTGTTACTAATTGTCCTTTATCGATTACTGCGATGTGGTTACAGACTGTTTTGATGACTTCCATTTCGTGTGTAATCAGCAAAATAGTAATTCCCAATCTTTGATTAATGTCTCTTAATAATTCTAAAATCGACTGTGTTGTGGCCGGATCGAGCGCACTTGTCGCTTCATCACAAAGCAGGAGATAAGGATTATTAGCAAGTGCTCTTGCGATGGCAACCCTTTGTTTTTGTCCACCCGAAAGACTTTTCGGATACTCATTAGCTTTATCTTCAAGTCCTACAATTTTCAGAAGTTCGTTTACTTTTTCTCTGATCTTATCTTTTGAAATATGATCCAATTCCAATGGAAGCGCAATATTTTCAAAAACTGTTCTTGACGAAAGGAGATTGAAATGCTGAAAAATCATTCCGATTTTCTTTCTTTCGGCTGCCAACTGTTTGGAATTTAGTTTCGTGAAATCTATACCATTAATAATAATCTGCCCTTCATCTGGTTTCTCCAGAAGATTAACGGTTCTTATCAAAGTACTTTTTCCTGCTCCCGAAAAGCCGATAATTCCCACGATGTCGCCTTTTTCAATGTTTAAATTAATTTTATCTAAAGCTTTAAAAGACTGTTTTTTCTGATGAAAAGTTTTTGATATGTTTTTTATTTCTATCATTTTTTCCAAATCGTTTTTTAAATAAAAAAGGCTTTACAACGAACGTGGTAAAGCCTTTAAAAATATGTCATAATAAAAGTAAGGTCATCCACTAAAATTCACATATAAAGGCATACAGCAATGCACCATCATATTATTGATGTTGATCATCCTCATTGAATTATATCTGAATTTTGTCTTCATTTCCATTTCCTAACTTGAATACGGTTGCAAATATAGAACATATATTTTTATTAGTCTACTAAAAAAGTAGACTTTATTTGTGTTTTAAAATTTACTTAAATACAACTTATTTAAAATCAGCTAGTTATATGTTTAATTTAGCTTACTGATTTAAATCATGTTTGCTTTAGAACTTGTTTTTCTGTAGAATAATATTATTTTAGAGCTATGAAAATTCAGATCATCAGTGATTTACATCAGGAATTTGGCTTTAGTGATTTTTCTTTTGATCAAGCCGATGTTGTAATATTGGCAGGGGATATTAATTTAGGGACAAAAGGAATTGAGTGGATTAAAACTAAAATTCCAAACAAACCTGTCATTTATGTCTTAGGAAATCATGAATATTACAAAGGTTCTTATCCAAAAACTTTAAATAAAATTCTCGAAGCCGCAGAAAATTCCAATGTTTCTGTTTTAGAAAATTCTTTTGTTGATATTGAAGATATAAGATTTCACGGCGCAACTTTCTGGACGGATTTTTCAATATTTGGAAGTCCGATGGCTTATGGAAGTCTTTGTCAGACTCAGATGAACGATTATAAATTAATCCGGAGAGATCCATCTTACTCGAAGATGCGAACTATTGATACATTTAAGATTCATCAAATTTCAAGACATTGGTTGAAAGAAAGTCTGGAAAGCTCAAAAGGAATGAAAAATATTGTGGTTACGCATCATGCCCCAAGTTTGCAATCTGTTCCCGGACATTTTAAAACCGATCCTGTAACTTCAGCGTATGCTTCCAATCTTGAAGATTTTATTATAGAACATCAACCTCTTTACTGGATTCACGGTCATATTCACACGCCTTCAAGATATAAAATCGGAGAAACAGAAATTATTTGCAATCCTCATGGTTATATCACTGAAAAGTATAATGGTTACAATAAGAAACTCATTATTGAAATTTAATTATATGATAAAAAATCCTTAAATATTTAAAGTAAAAAAAATCCTTCTCCGTCTAGAAAAATAGAGGTTTTAAACCTAAAAATTATGGAGAATACAAACTTAGAAAACGGAATTATTTTGATTCCCGATTTCAGTGGATTTACTGAATTTGTGTTCAATACAAAACTTTATACCGGCGAATATATTGTAAGACAACTACTTTCTATTTTAATTGATGTAAACAATCAGTATTTTGATATTTCTGAAATTGAGGGCGATGCTATTTTATTTTATCGTTACGACAGCAAACCTTCATTTAAAAAGATTTCAAAAATGATTCAAGATATGAGAAAGGCTTTTAATATGAAGATTGAGGAATTGAGTGAAATGTTGAATACCACCATCGAGTTATCATTAAAGTTCATTGTTCATTACGGAAAATTTTCGCAATACAACATCGGAAATTTCAGAAAACTCTACGGAAAACCCATCGTAGAAGCTCATCAAATGTTGAAAAACGGTTTTGCCGAACAGCCTTCTTACGCTTTTTACAGCCATTCTTTTTTGAAAAATTCTAAAGCTCACGAAGCTGATTCCAGTGAAAAAATGATGCAATTGTCGGAAGTAGGCGGAATCCAATATTTTGGAAATTCATTGGTTTAACAGACTTGTTTTTTTTGTCTGTTTGTCATTCTGCAAGAATCTCAACCAAGACATTTAAAAAAAAAGTTTAGATTCCTCCGGATGACAAACTGGACGTTGAAGTAGATATATAAACTTTACTAATCTGTTGTTTTCTTTTGCAAGTTCTTTACCAGCATAAAAATCTTTTGTTTCTTTTGCGGCTAAAAAATATTTTTGGTGATAACTAAATTGGGAATTGCAAAAAAAAATCCCGACTTTTGCCCTCTTCTAAAATTCCGATTCATTCATGAAACTTTGTATTGCCGAAAAACCCAGCGTTGCCAGAGATATTGCCAAAGTATTGGGCGCGACGATGCCTAAACAAGGCTACATGGAAGGAAACGGCTACTGCGTGACATGGACTTTCGGACATCTTTGTACCCTGAAAGAGCCTCACGATTACGGTCCTCAATACAAATCCTGGAATTTATTTTTGTTGCCAATTATTCCTCAGAATTTCGGAATTAAATTAATACCCAACAAAGGGGTGGAAAATCAGTTCAAAGTCATTGAAAAATTGGTTGCGGAATGCGATGAGGTCATCAATTGCGGGGATGCCGGACAAGAGGGTGAGCTCATTCAGCGTTGGGTTTTACAGAAAGCAAAGTGCAACAAACCAATTCAGCGTTTGTGGATTTCATCTTTGACGGAGGAAGCTATTAAAGAAGGTTTTGCCAGTTTGAAACCTGCCGAAGATTACAAAAATCTCTATCTCGCAGGAAATGCAAGAGCAATTGGAGACTGGCTTTTGGGAATCAATGCTACACGACTTTTTACTAAAAAATTTGGTGGAAATAAAGCCGTTTTGTCAATTGGACGAGTTCAGACTCCAACTTTGGCGATGCTGGTTCAGCGTCAGAAAGAAATTGATGCTTTTATGACTGAAGAATATTGGGAACTGAAAACCAAATACCGTGACGTTATTTTTAACGCAGCAATAGACCGGTTGAAAACTTTAGACCGAGCTGAAAAAGGTTTGGAATACTTAAAAATCAATCCTTTTGAAATCGTTTCATTTGAAATTAAAGAAGGAAAAGAAAAAAATCCAAGACTGTTTGATCTGACCGGACTTCAGGTGGAAGCCAACAAAAAATATGGTTATTCTGCAGAGCATACTTTAAATTATATTCAAAGTCTTTACGAGAAAAAACATGTGACATATCCGCGTGTTGATACAACTTATCTATCTGAAAGTTTGTATCCTAAAATTGAAGGAATTCTCCGCAAAATGACTCCGTATCAGGATTTAATTGCACCTCTTTTGCAGGAACCGATTCCAAAATCGAAAGCGGTTTTTGATGATGCAAAAGTGACCGATCACCATGCGATTATTCCGACGGAAGTAACGCCTTCTCAAAATTTAACGAGAGAAGAAAAATTTATTTATGATTTAATTGCCAAACGTTTTATTGCAGTTTTTTATCCTGAATGTAAAATTTCAAATACTTTGGTAGAAGCAAAAGTGGGAACAATTCCATTTAAAACAAGCGGAAAACAGATTCTCGAACCGGGTTGGAGAGCTGTTTATGCCAAAGAACCGAAAGAAGAATCAACAGATAAAGAAAAAGATAAGGAAGAAGAACAGACAATTCCCGAATTTGTTGTCGGAGAAACCGGTCCGCACGAACCGATGATTCATCAGGGAAAAACATCACCGCCAAAGCCTTATACGGAAGCAACACTTCTTCGTGCCATGGAAACCGCCGGAAAGCAGGTTGATGATGAAGAGCTTCGCGAAATGATGAAAAACAACGGAATCGGAAGACCTTCAACCCGCGCAAACATCATCGAAACACTTTTCAAACGAAAATATATTGAAAGGAAAAAGAAAAATTTAGTTGCAACATCCACAGGAATTCAGTTAATTGATACCATTGAAGACGAATTGCTCAAAAGCCCGGAATTAACTGGTGAATGGGAATCTAAACTCCGTAAGATTGAAAAAGGCGAGTATGAAGCCAATCAGTTTAAAGATGAACTGATTCAGATGGTAAGCGAATTAACAAAAAGGGTAGTCGACGGAAAAGGGAAAGTCATTAATCTCGAAGAAGAAAAACCTGAAGTTAAAGAAAAGAAAAAACGTGAACCGACTGTAAAAAAAGAATTACAGTCTTGGGAAGAAACCAAATGTCCGAAGTGTAAAAATCATAATCTGATGAAAGGTAAAACTGCAGTCGGATGTTCAGATTTTAAAAACTGCGGCTTCAAAGTTTTGTTTGATATTTTCGGTAAAAAACTATCTGATAAACAGTTAATGGATTTGGTTTTAAAAGGAAAAACTTCCAAATTAAAAGGCTTTACAACACATCCTGAAAATATAGCAGAAGGAATTGTTTCGCTTTCTCAGGAATTTAAAATCGTTCTCAATTCATAATTTATATATGATTTTTTATAAACTTTAAGATTTTGAGCCATTAAGATTTATTAAGTATTTTAGATATATTAAGTTGAGCTTTGCTTTAAGGAAGATTCTTATAAAATCTTTAGATTTTTCTTAAACTATCTCAATTTCTAAAAAATCTTAATGGTTAAATTTTAAATAATTTCGCGATCAACCATCAACTATTTCACATAAAGTCTCATCCTCGCTTCATATTCCGGTTTGGTTTTTAAGAATTTCCAAATTTTCTTATCATCGGGATTGCTGATTCTGTAATAAATGATTTTATCCGCAGAATATTTAAAATAAGGATGATTTTTCAGCCATTCTTCGGGAGCATCAACCAATGAATATCTTTCGACTTTTGAATTATCAAGCGGAGCGATACTCAGTAATTTTTGAACCAGTTCTTTATCAATGTTATACGTTTCTAGTATCTGTTCTTTTGTCATAAATCCGCCTAATTTCTTTCTGAAGCCAATCATAGAACCTGCACTTTTTTCATCCAAACCAAATTCTGAAAGCTGCTTAAAGGTAATCGAATTCATATCGGTTTTTGAAAAATCGGTTTTTTCCTGTTTAAATTCAGGCTTTTTATCCTCTGAATTTTTTGACATTGTTGAAGGATTCAGTTTGATAAATGGTTTTAATTCTTCAAATTTTTCGACAGAAATAACGAAGCAGTTTTTAATATCATCTAAAGTTTTGAAACTGCCTTTCAGGTTTCGGTCGCGATAATTCACAATGACATTGGCCTGCTTTTCAGAAAAACCTAAAGCGATCCAGCCGTTGACATCCAAAACATTTGGGTCAAATGACGTTTGAATTTTTTTAGAATTAAATGATTTTAATTTTCCGGCATAAGGGTTGAAATTCGCTGGAGTTTTTGCAGGAAGAATCAAATAAGGTTCTAATTTTAAATAATTTTCTTCATTAATAATAAAACACTCTTTAAACTTTTCTTTGCTCACAAAACTTCCGCCCAAATAATTTTTAAACTTTAAAATTGCTGCAGATTGTTTCTCAGAAAAGCCCATATTTTCCCAATCAGTTTGTGAAAGTTGGTCGGGATTAAATTTCTTTGTGATTATTAAAGATTTCTTCTCAAAATTTTTAAAATTTGAATTTCCTTTGGCTTCAGCGTTGGTTTCGGGAAGTAAAATGTAATCTTCAAGTTGAGTATATTTTTCCTCAGAAATCGCATAACAGTTTTTGAACTGCTCTTTTGAAAGGAAATTTCCTCCAACAATTTTCTTGTATTTTAGAATTGTTGCGGTTTGTTTTTCAGAAAATCCAAGTTTTTGCCATTGATTTTCATCGAGCTCATTCGGATCAAATTCTGAAAGAGATTCTGTGGGTAAATTTTCAGAAATAAAGGTGAGATCAGGAAATTTTTCGTCACTTTTTTCGGTGTAATTCTGAAAGACAGTGAGCGCAAGAAGAAGTATTCCTAAAATACCCATTTTTTGGTAGTAAGCTTTTTTCATCGTTTTGTATTTTATGTTTTTGATAATGATTTTAATTTCTCAAATCATTATAGAATAAAGTTATGAATTAATTTAATTCAAAACACAAATGATGGAAAAATAATAAATAAATTGTTGTATTCCAGAATATTGTACTATTGGAAATACATTGAAATGGCCGAGTTTGATGGGATGAAAACCGTTTAAAAATTTCTTTTATTATGAATGAAAATCTGCAGGAGTGAACCGACGAAAATACCGATTACAGCACTCATTAATAATGTGTTTGCATTAAAAACAGCTCCCAATATAACGAGAAATAACGAGATTCCGGCGATGATTTTTATGTGCTTTTTATTTCTTAAATTAATCATTCAACATGCAATTTACTCGGAATCTTTCTCCACTAAAGATTCTTTTAATTTTAATAATTCAGCTTTTACAAATTCTAATCGGTCGATTAATGTAACGGTTTCTGAGATTTTTGAGTTGGTGGTTAACGCAATTCTTGCTCCGTCAAGCGTATATCCTTTTTCTTTTACCAAATGATAAATGATTTTCAGGTTTTTAATATCTTCGGGAGTAAAATACCGGTTTCCTTTTTTGTTTTTTTTAGGTTTAATAATAGGAAATTCCTGTTCCCAATATCGTATCAATGAAGCGTTTACGTCAAAAGCTTTGGCAACTTCGCCAATCGAATAATACAGTTTGTCGGGTAAATTTGTCTTCATTATAAATCCGGAAAATTCAAAGATAAATATTTTTTAAACCATTTAGCAAATTGTAAATTGCAATCTCTAATTTAAAAGTATGAAAAATATCCTGAATATAGGTCTTGTTGGTTTGGTTTTGGCATTTCTCAGTTGCAAATCAACAAATTATAATGCTATGTTTGAAAACACCGAACCAAAATTAATTTCAGACCGATTTTCTTTTACGGAAGGTCCTGCAGCCGACAAATCGGGTAATGTATATTTCAGCGATCAGCCAAATGATAAAATTTATGTTTGGGACTGGAAAACCGACAGAATTTCTCTTTTTCTTGATAAAACAGGTCGTGCCAACGGAACTTATTTTGATGAAAATGATAATTTGATTACCTGTTCAGACAACGAAGGAGAAATCTGGAAAATCGGAAAAGATAAATCCATCGAAGTTTTGTCTAAAGGATTTGAGGGAAAGAGATTAAATGGTCCTAATGATCTTTGGCTTGATGGAAATGGCGGAATTTATTTCACAGATCCTTTATATAAAAGAGATTATTGGGAAGATTTTAAAGTTGAAATTCCTGAAAAGAATTTATATTACAGAAATCAAAACGGAAAAATCTCAAAAATTGAAACTTTCGTTCAGCCCAATGGAATTATCGGAAGTACAAAATTGAAAAAATTATACGTTTCTGATATTGATGCAGGAAAAACGTATGTTTATGATATTTTAGGTGAAGGAAATCTGTCTGAGAAGAAATTATTCTGTGAAATGGGTTCAGACGGAATGACGTTGGATAAAGAAGGAAATTTGTATTTAACAGGAGATGGAGTAACAATTTTCAATTCTAAAGGCGAAAAAATTCACCACATCAAAATTCCGGAAGACTGGACAGGGAATGTAACTTTCGGCGGTGAAAAAAATAATATTCTGTTTATTACTGCTTCAAAATCTGTTTATACTTTACCGACGAAAACTTCGTCAATGAAGTAAATCTTTAACCACAAAATTCACAAAAGAATTCTTAGTTATAATAAACCTGCAAAAAAGATAAAAAAAGGGTTGGTTATAAAAGTCTATCTTTTTTGATCTTTAATTTTTATCAATTAATCTTTAATTTTTAATAACTTTTGTGTCTTTTGTGGTTAAAAAAATCAATAAGCTACCTCCATTTTCACTTTTTTTCCTTTCAGTTTTTCGTTGCTTAATTTTTTCAGCAATTCTCTTACCTTAGATCTTGAAACAGCAACATATGACGTTGTATCTTTTACTTCAATAAGTCCAACATCTTCTTTTTGAAGCTCACCTTTTTTGATTAAATATCCTACAATATCTACTTTGTTGACTTTATCTTTTTTTCCGGCACTGATGTAAACCGTTTGAAATGGCGAGTTAGCGGGAACTTTTGAAAATTCTTTCACCGATTCTTCAGGTACACCTTTTTCGATAAAAGGGAATTTTTCTTCGGCGGTCATAATCAGATAAACCGAACCTTTTGCATTCATTCTTGCGGTTCGTCCGTTTCTGTGGATAAAAGCATCTTCCGTTGTAGGTAATTGGTAATGTATAATCGATTCAACTTCGGGAATATCTAAACCTCTTGCAGCCAAATCTGTAGTAATTAAAACTCTTGCGGTATCATTTCTGAATTTCAGCAACGCACGTTCTCTTTCGTCCTGTTCCATACCGCCGTGAAACGTTTCTCTGTCGATGCCTTTTTCACGCAGCAATTCAGAAATACGGTCAACTGCTTCTCTGTGGTTGCAGAAAATAAGCGTTCTTTTATTTCCGATTTTACAGATAAGATGGAATAAAGTATCCAGTTTTTCCTCCGAAATGGTCAGTACTTTCTTTAGCTGAATATCCGGTTTATTTTCCAGTTTTAAGAAATCAACAAGTTTTTCGTTTTTTAATCCGGTAAATCTCGGAATTTCGTTCATTGAAGTCGCCGAAGTCAAAATTCTTTGATAAAGATTGTACATATTTTCAATAATGTATTCCATATCATCATGAAAACCAAACTCTAATGCTTTATCGAATTCATCAAGGACAAGATTTTTAATGGTCTTTACCTCAAGATTTTTATTTCTCATGTGATAAGCAACTCTTCCCGGAGTTCCTATCAATACCGCAGGAGCTTCCTTGAGATTATTCATTTCAATCTTTTTATCGTGACCACCATAGCAAACTGTCACCTTAAAATCTGTTCCCATCGATTTGAAAACCTGCTCAATCTGTAAAGCCAATTCTCTTGCCGGAACCAAAATTAGTGCCTGAATTCCTGTAGATTCTTTCTTTAAATTTCTTAAAACCGGAAACAGAAAAGCAAGTGTTTTTCCAGATCCTGTAGGCGAAAGCAATACAACATCCGTATTGTTTTCTGTCGTTTTGTATGTAGATTTCTGCATCTGATTCATATCCTGAATCTGCAGTTTTTGATAAATAGCTTCTAAATCCATTTTGCAAAGGTAAGCGAAAAGAATTTTTGTTGAAATGTAAATTTATTTAAAGAAATTTGCTAAACCTAAACCTAAACCTAAACCTAAACCTAAACCTAAACCTCATGTCTCCCGAAAAAACAAAACTCATGACCGACAGTTTCAGCCGTTCCGAAACTTTAAAATTCTACAAAGCCGAACTTTTGGAAATTGAAACTGATTTCGTTTCGATCAAGATTCCGAAAATGGAATTGATGACCAGAAAAGCAGGAATGTTCAACGGAGCGATGATTGCATCTTTGGTTGATGTTTCTTCAGGTTATGCAGCCGTAAGTCATTACGAAGAAGATTGTTATGTTGTTACAGTAGAGCTGAAAGTCAATTATTTACGACCAGCAATGGGAGATGCGTTGATTTCAAAATCTTATGTGGTAAAAGGTGGCGGTAAAATTAGTGTAATTCGCACCGAAATTTATACTTTTGATGAAAATCATTCTTCAGAAAGCCATGTGGCAACTTCTTTAGTGACCATGATGAAAATTAAATAAATAATTCTGAATAAAAAAATAAAACTATGAATATCCTTATCCGACTTTTTATCACGGCAATCGTTGCGTTTTTACTCACAAAAATCCTTCCGGGAGTTCATTTTGACGGTTTTGGCGGAGCAGTAATCTTTGCGATTGTTTTAGGAATTTTAAATCTTATTTTAAAACCTATTCTCAGTCTTTTTGGTCTTCCGTTGACGATCATTACTTTAGGATTTTTTGCTCTGGTTATCAATGCGGTTATTATTTTGGTCGCAGATTATTTTATAGATTCTATGGAAGTTGGCGGCTTTTGGTGGGCATTTATTTTCAGTATTGCTTTATCGGTAATTACATCGCTTGCAAATTCTATGTTTTCAGATAAAGATTAAAGAAAATAAAAGCAAAATTTGAGAGTGGAAGTCGTGAGATTTTCACTTTTTTTGTTTTTATAATGGAAATTAATCGTTCAGAGGTTGGAAATGAAGAAAATATTTTAGGTAGTGTGGTAGATTATAGTGTTGATTTTGAGTTATTAATAGGTTTCTGTTATTGTAATGTTAATTGATTTTTAATAAATTATAAATAATTCTTTATGTTTGTTTATTTTATATTTTAAAAATATTATTTTTGAATAATATTTATCAGTAAATAGTTATTGATGAATTATAATTTTTTTACACCAAATTCAATGACAAAATATTTACAGTTTTTTTTACTGTTTATCGGTGCTTTTGCCTTTTCACAGGCTCCGGTAAACATCAAAATTAAAGATGCTGCAGGAAATGAAAACTTTCACGTTACCTGTACCAATAATCTTGATGCAAATGGATGCATTCCTCTTCATGTGGAATTTCCGGTTTTGAGACAGTCTACTACGTATCAGCTCAATCAGGGAACTTATGACCCGCCCATTCCTCTGAATCAGGGAACTTCACTGAATGCCAATTTTGATGATGTATTTACTTCTAAAATAGATCTGCCATTCAGATTTTGTTTTTTCAATCAGTACTTTGAGTCTGTAGTTATCGGTTCAAACGGGATGGTTACTTTTGATCTGAATCAGCAAGGGAATATCAATTACCCCAATGTAATCTGGCAAAATCCTGATCCTGGTCTTCCGAAGAATTCGATTTTCGGGGTCTATCATGATATGGTTTTTTCGGCAGGGGATAGTTCAGAAATTTACTATTCAACCATAGGAACTGCTCCGTACAGAAAATTCGTAGTCAATTTCTATGATGGAAGAGTTGCGGGTTGTACCGATCGTTCTTCATCACAGATTGTTTTGCATGAGACAACCAATATTGTGGAGGTTTTTGTTGATAAAAAACTCACACCTTGTGCAACCAGAAAGTTTGAAAATGCGCTAATCGGAATTATTAATAATGATGGAACGGTAGGATATTCTCCTGCTTCGAGAAATACCGGAAATTGGCAGGCGTTACAGGAATCATGGAAGTTTACTCCGAACGGAAGTATCATTCAGCCAACCGTGAACTGGACGAATTCTGCAGGGCAAACTGTAGGAACGGGAATTCAGACAACGGTTTGTCCTACTCAGAATGAAGTTTACACAGCCAATGTTAATTTTAATATTTGTGGAAACAGTAATTTGGCTTTAACAGATGATTTTATCCTGGATTTTGATCCAACTTATCCTATTTCCAGAGATTACACTCAGGATTTTTGCGGAAATGCTCCGGTTCAGATTAATTTAAATGATTTTAAACCGAACATAACCTCACAGAATCCGGCGAATTTTAATTTTACATTTCATAATTCTTTAGTTGATGCACAAAATAATCAGAACAGCATTTCTACCGTTTATTCATTAAATGCTAATGCGGTTTTATATGTAAGGATTCAGAATCCGAATGTTCCGGGATGTTTCAGAGTTGCGGTTCTTACTTTAAATTTTTTAACTAAAAATCTTCTTACAGATTTGGTTTCGGTTTGTGATACCAATAATGACGGAATAGAATCTGCCTATGATCTTACTCTTTTAAATGATCAGCTTTTTCCGACGGGAGGTACCAATATTTCTTATTTTCTTTCACAATCAAACGCACAGAATAATACCGGGTCTGTCACTGCAACCAATATTGTTCCGGCAACGAAAGTTTGGGCAAGAGTTCAGTACGGAAGTTGTACGTATATTTTGGGGCCAGTCAATTTTGAGTTCAAACCCGGAGTGAACGTAAATTCTCCTGTTTCTTTTGCATACACAATGTGTGATATTAATGCAGATAATTCAGAAGCTTTTGATTTTGAATTCAATATCGGACCTTTAATTACTTCTCAAGCAGCGACCTTTACGGTTTACAGCACTTTTATGGATGCTTATAATGATTCCGGAGAGGTAATTGGAACTATCAAAAATGGAAGTTATACAGTCTACATAAGAGTTACTATTTCAGGAGGCTGCTTTGCGGTGGTGCCTGTAAATTTAGACATAACTTTTACAAAAATTCTTGTAAATGATAAAAATGAATACATCTGTTTCAACGGTACAGATGATATCAACGTGAATCTCACCACTCTTTCATCTGTAAATATGCTTATTTCTCCGGCAACTGTTCCTTTTACAAAATTTTATGAGGAGTATAGTGATGCCTTGCAAGATGCCAATCCTATCTCACCAGCACAGACCATTACAGAAAACGGAAATTTCGTAAGCAAAACATTTTATGTGAGATTTGAGCAGAGTAATACCTGTTTTACAGTCAGGCCAATCAATATACATTTGGTACATCCTGAAATGGTAATTTCAAATTTTAATATTTGTGATTTTAATAATGATAATTCTGAAAATGTTGATTTAACACAATTTTCAGGAGCAATTATCGGAAACCAAAATGCGACAACGACTTTTTATCTTACTCAAGCTGAAGCACAAAGCGGAAATAATCCTGTAACCACGGTAAATCTTGTTGGAACAAGACAGTATTTCGTAAAAATCAGTTCTTATAACTGCACCCAAATCTATCCGTTTACGGTAAGTCTGGTTTCAACACCGGCAGTGAATTCAACGGTCAACATTTCTCTTACCAATATTTGTGATAATAATAATGATGGAGTAGAGCTCTATAATCTTACATCGGCTCAGTCTCAAATTTATAATGGTTCTTCAGGAGTTACATTTACTTATTATACTTCCTACAATCCTGGAACACACATTTTTTCAGGAGAAATTACAAATCCAAATGAATTTCTGGTTCAGGGAAATGCAACAGTTTATGTGAAAGTAAAATTTAATAATAACGAATGTTTTTCTGCTTCACAGGTTAATATCCAGATGACATTTTTGCCGACCGTTGTTTTGTTAAATAATGCTGTTTTAAATACCTGCGATGAAGATTTCAATCTGAATGAAACTTTTACACTGAGTGACGCAGTTTCGCAAATATTTATTCCTTCTCAGAATACTTATCAACTTTCTGATATGATTATTTCGTACTACAATACTTTGGCAGAAGCAAATGCAGGAAATCCTTCCGCTCAGATAGGAAACAGTATGGTAACCACCGTTTCATCGGTTCAGGTTTGGGCCAGATTTCAGTCAAAAACAACGGGCTGTTTTTCGGTGGCTCCGATTCAGCTGAATACTTATTTCCCTCCAAAAGCGATCAATTCGAGCATAATAGTTTGTGACGAAAATCTTGATGGAATTTATGAAGTTAATCTGATGAACTATACCAATCTGTACGTTGATATACCGAGCCAGATCAATACTTTCACTTTTTATCTTACGCAAAATGATGCGCAAAATGGTATAAACCCAATTGCAAATCCTCAGAATTTTACAGCAAATCCTTTTCCAACACAGATTTGGGTGAAAGTGATGAACATTCCTGGTTGTGACGATATTGCGAGCATTAATTTTATGATTGGAAATAAAGTAGTGCTTCAAAATTCTGGTCCGTTCCTGTTAAATAATGTTTGTGATACTTTAAATGATGGAATTGAAGTCGTAAATCTTACCCAATTCCAATCTCAGATTTACTCAGGAAGTACTGTGAGTTTTACATATTATCCGTCTTTAGCAGATTTAAATGCAGGAACAAATACGATAACAAATCCGGTAAACTATTCTTTTAATCAGAATTCAGGTTCAGACATAATTTACGTTAAAGTAAGCGTTCCCGGATTTTGTCCAGAAGTGGCTACCATAAAGATTTCTTTGAAAAATGTGCCGTTTTTCGCAATTCCGACTCAGTTTTTCTGTCCGGATGCAACATTCAATTATACTTTAAAAGTTGAAGGTCATACTATTGTAAGTTATGTCTGGACGAATCCTGCAGGACAAATAGTTTCTACTACCGATACTTTAGTCAATATAGGAATGGTTGGAACTTATACGGTCACAGTTACTTCAGACAACGGCTGTTCTTACACGACAACTTTTGAAGCAAAATATTATGATGTTCCTGTAATTCAGCAAATGGTTGCAAACGGAAATACATATACCATCACTGCAACGGGTTCACAGCCGATTGTTTATTCAATCGACGGAATTACTTGGCAGCAAAGCAATGTTTTCTACAACTTGCCGACAGGAATTACAACGTTCTACGTGAGATATGTTGAAGGAACGTGTATTGTAAAACAGGATGGAGTAATTTTAGATATTAAGAATACCATCACACCAAATGGAGACGGAATGAACGATAAATGGATCATCAGAAACCTTCATGTTTTCGGAACTAAAAAAACCAACGTAAAAGTTTTTGACCGTTATCAATATCTGATTTTCGAGCAAAATACAAATACTCAGATTGTTTGGGACGGAACGATTGCCGGAAGACCAATTCCTACATCAAGTTATTGGTACGTTATTACGCTTCCGGATGGCAGAACGTTCACCGGATGGGTTTTGGTGAAGAATAATAATTGATATTTTAAATATAAAGATAAAACCTCATTGATTTCAGTGAGGTTTCATTGTTTTTGTGATCATTTCCAATTATGTTAGCATAAAATTCCCCTCCTTTGGAGGGGTGGATTCGACCGAAGGGAGAAGACGGGGTGGTTATATGCAATCAATTAAGCTTATTTTTCTAAAATTTTCAGAAAAAATTCTTATCTTTCATTAAACACAATCCGATGAAAGAAATTCTTACAGAAATAAATGGAATCCCAATTTACAAAAATTGCAAACCCTATCTTCCTTACAATCCCAATTTAAAAATACTTTTACCTAAAAAACGCAAAGCCCGAATTCTTAATGAAGTTATATTCTGGAAAAAAGTTCGTGCAAAAACATTTCACGAAATCGATTTTGACAGACAGAGAATTATCGGGAATTACATTGTTGATTTTTATGTAAAAACTCTTGGCTTGATTATAGAAATAGATGGCTCAAGTCATGATGAAAAAGAAATATATGATGGAATTAGACAAGATTATTTGGAGTCTTTAGGATTGAATATTTTTAGAATCACAGATTTTGACATCAAAAACAATCTGTCATTGGTGATGAAAGAATTAGAAGATTTTATTATTAAAAATTACAGCAATTAAAATTCCCCTCCTCTGGAGGGGTGGATTTGACCAACGGGAGAAGACGGGGTGGTTTACGCACGATTAACCACCCCGTCAAAAATTCTGTCGAATTTTCGCCACCCCTCCAGAGGAGGGGAATTTCCATCACGCTGCATATTTTTTAACATTAGTTGCACGGATTTTCTAATTTGAATATCTTTAAAACCACAAAATTTCAAATCTCAAATAAGAAATCTCAAATTTAGAAATGACATTCCAACAACAAATAAAACAGGGAATTCCTACCGAATTACCTCAGCCAAAACCATACGAACAAAACATCAACCACGCTCCGAAACGTAAAGAAATCTTAACGGATGAAGAGAAAAAACTTGCTCTGAAAAACGCTTTACGTTATTTTGAACCTAAGTTCCACACAGAATTGTTGCCGGAATTTAAGGAAGAACTGGAAAAATACGGAAGGATTTATATGTATCGTTTTCGTCCGGATTATGAAATGAAAGCGAGAGATATTGCAGAATATCCCGGAAAATCTGAGCAGGCAAAAGCAATTATGCTGATGATTCAGAACAATCTGGATTATGCAGTGGCGCAACATCCTCATGAACTGATTACGTACGGTGGAAATGGTGCGGTTTTCTCAAACTGGGCTCAGTATCTTTTGACAATGAAATATCTGTCGGAAATGACGGACGAACAAACATTGACGATGTATTCCGGTCATCCGATGGGATTGTTTCCTTCGCATAAAGATGCACCAAGAGTAGTGGTAACGAATGGAATGATGATTCCAAACTATTCTAAACCTGATGATTGGGAGAAATTCAATGCGTTGGGTGTAACGCAGTACGGACAAATGACCGCTGGATCTTATATGTACATCGGTCCGCAGGGAATTGTGCATGGAACGACGATTACCGTTTTGAATGCTTTCAGAAAAATAAATAAAGAACCGAAAGGCGGATTATTCGTCACTTCTGGCTTAGGCGGAATGTCCGGAGCTCAGCCAAAAGCAGGAAATATTGCAGGTTGTATCACGGTAATTGCAGAAGTCAATCCAAAGATTACCAAAATCCGTCACGATCAGAAATGGGTCAATGAAATTCACGAAAATCTTGATGAACTGGTGACAAGAGTAAGAAAAGCTCAGAAAAATAATGAAACGGTTTCTATAGCTTACCTTGGAAATATCGTTGAGGTTTGGGAGAAATTTGATGCAGAAAATTTAAGAATCGATATCGGTTCAGACCAGACTTCGCTTCACAATCCCTGGGCGGGCGGTTATTATCCGGTCGGACAAACCTTTGAGGAATCCAACACGATGATGGCAGAAAACCCTGAATTATTCAAAGAAAAAGTTCAGGAAACCTTGAGAAGACACGCTTCCGCCATCAACAAACATACCGCAAAAGGAACTTATTTCTTCGATTACGGAAACGCTTTTTTACTGGAAGCATCAAGAGCCGGAGCTGATGTGATGGCAGAAAATCCTACCTTGGGAAGAGAGTTCAAGTATCCTTCTTACGTTCAGGATATTATGGGACCGATGTGTTTTGATTATGGTTTTGGGCCGTTCCGTTGGGTTTGTACAAGCGGAAAACCGGAAGATTTACAGAAAACAGACGAGATTGCCTGCACCATTTTAGAGGAAATGATTAAAAATTCTCCCGAAGAAATCCAGCAACAGATGAAGGATAATATTCAATGGATTAAAGGAGCGCAGGAAAATAAACTGGTCGTTGGTTCACAGGCTAGAATTTTATACGCCGATGCGGAAGGTAGAATGAAAATCGCAGAAGCTTTCAACAAAGCCATTGCCAACGGAGAAATCGGGGCGGTGGTTTTGGGTAGAGATCATCACGATGTTTCGGGGACGGATTCGCCATACAGAGAGACTTCCAATATTTATGACGGCTCGAGATTTACGGCAGATATGGCGATTCACAATGTAATTGGCGACAGTTTCCGTGGAGCGACCTGGGTTTCTATTCACAACGGAGGTGGCGTTGGATGGGGCGAAGTGATCAACGGTGGTTTCGGGATGTTGCTCGATGGAAGCGATGATGCCGACAGAAGATTAAAATCGATGCTCTTTTGGGACGTCAACAACGGAATTTCCCGACGAAGCTGGGCAAGAAATGAAGGTGCCGTTTTCGCCATCAAAAGAGCCATGGAAGCAGAACCGAATTTGAAAGTGACGCTACCGAATTTTGTGGATGAAAGTTTGTTTTAAAACTTTTTAAGAAGTATCTGATCAATAATTAAATGTAAATAAAAGAGACTATCAATAAAATGATTAGTCTCTTTCATTTACCAAAATATTTTTTAATGGATGTTGGTATATTATTATTTGACTTATCTAAATTATTATGATAGGCGTGAAAAGTGTTGTCAGCCGTATGTTCATTAGGAAACAATATAAACAATTTTTCTTCCTCGTCATAATTGATATGAAAGTTGGATCTTTTTCTCAAATCAAAAATAGCATCATCTAATAATTTTTGGGAATTTTTGTCCATACAATATAATTGCGATTCGCCAGGATGACAAAGAATCAAAGTGCCATTATCTCTTTTTCTACCATGTTTTGGATAATGTGGATTAAACTTTCTTGCAGGCAATGATTTATTAATAAATGACCAAGCATTTCTTGCATTACTAAATTGATTTTGTGTTTGATCGCATATCTTTGCTAAAGTAATATTAATATTTCCTTGAGAAGGAGCTATTTCATTCATACCTTCAAAGTCTTTTAAAAAATCTTTCACTTTATTTTTAAACCTTGGTAAAGCATTATCATTTTCAATATTACTAAGTGCTTTTTGAAAAAGATTTTTATTATAAATTGCTTTGACTCCTAATTGTCGTGAAACTTCAAATAATAACTGAAAATCTCTTACAGTTTCAATAGTTAAAGGTTCTAAAAAAAAAGTATCATCAATATAAAAATAAAATTTTTGCTCCATTATAAATCAAATAAAAAGTCAGTATCTGTAGTAATTTGATCGAAAAAACCTTCGGGTGCAAAACGGATTACGCCTCCTTCTTCAATAACTATTTTATGTGCTATTGAGCTAGGGCTTGTTTCATCTCTTTCAAACTGATAGATTAATACATTCTCCTTGCTAATTCCTTCTTTAGAGTGGTTTTCGTGCTTTTTGCATTGCACGAGAATACCATTTATAATGTGGTCTGAGTGAGTTTCAATTATAATTTGTATACCTGCCTGAGCGGCATTACAAAGTAATTCAGAAAGTTTTGCAATTCCCTTAGGATGTAAATGAGCTTCAGGATTTTCAATGATTATTAATCCACCAGGTTTTGCTGAGAGAACGGCAACTAAGATTGGTAATGTATAAGACAAACCAAAACCTACATTTATTGGACTCTTACTTAGAGATTTTCCTGCGACAAAGTTACCCTCGTAGGTGTAAATTAGTTCAAAACCTAAGGATCCCGAGTCACGTGTTTCAATAATAACATTTTCACTAATCTCTCTTTCCCAAGCAATTATTTGATTGAGTAGGGTATCTCCTACATAATTTGGATTGATTAACTTTTCCAAAACTTTGTCGTTTTGATGTATATGAAGATAATGGACTGCGAACTCGGCCTTCCCATCTTTTTCCGAAATTTGTCCCATTTTTTCGACAATAACATCATTTCGTTGATAAGATATTTTAGGTTCTAATCTTGAAGAACTTATATATTGAAAATTTTGATTAAATAGAGCTTCATTTGTATCTATTTCTGGTATAACACACGTTTGATCTTTGTTAATATAATTTTTTAGTTCACCTTCGTTCTCAATAGTAAATAAAAATGAATACGTTTTTTTTTCACTCTCAATTATGAAACTAATCGTATTATCATTTGCATTTTCATATAATGCATCTCTAACATTTCCAATCTTGACAGAATCAGTCAATAGATCCAAATATTCAAATCCTTTTCTACTAAAATAAGCCTCGCGTAAGAGCAATAATGGTTGAAAAAATGACGATTTACCTACACTATTATTTCCACACAAAATTGTCAGGTTTGACAACTCTAATCCCCCACTATCTTTGTGCGATTTGAAATTTTTGATCTGTACTTGTTTTATCATTTTTTAAATTTTTCGATAAGTTTTCGAGCTTCTTTGTTTCGTAATAATGTTCTATCCTTTCCAGAAGTCCCATTAGAAATTGAATCTAAAAATTTTTTATCGTTTTGTAGTAAAATAAACTCTGCTATAAATCTATCTTTCGATTTTATTAATTTTTTACTTTCTTTAGGTTCTAATTGAGCGAAGCTGACTGACAGGATTTCAAAAATTGATTTATTCAATTGTTTTCTTGCATCATCTTTGTTCAAACGTTTTCTAAATGCATCGTTTCCAAATATTGTGAATGCCGTATCTAATCCTTGGTAAAAAGCATCTTTAATTTTAATTTGATTTAATTTACTTTCAGGTATTAATAATGTTCCTTCGGTAAGAAAGTTATCCATATCTGGTTCATAATTTTCATAACCCTGAAGAAAGAAACCTACAAAGCGACTTGCAAAATCTAAGTCTTCTTGTCGGTCAGTTTTAACCTTTCCTCCAGTAACTTCAATAAACTTCTTTGCTTCTTTACCTGTACCCCTGACTAAACTCTTAAGAAATTCAGTTTTATAACCCCAGAGTAAAGCTGTTCTCAGCTCTTGAGAGCTTAACTCTATAGACCCTTGATTAATTCTTCTAAAAATATTGTGCTTTACTTTTTCTGGTGTACCTTTTTGAATAAGGTTTATAGTGATTTGAGATTGGTTAATATTTCTTTGATAAATTCTTTCTAATTCGTCCCAACCACAACCTTCTAACTCTCTTAGAAATTCCAATTTACTTAATTTGAATTTTTTTTCTATAATAAACTCTCTCATTGTCGTGACTCGTTGTAAGCCATCAACAACCCACCATATATCTTGTTCTCTTTCATCAAAATAAAACAATGGGATAGGAAGTTTCAACATCAATGATTCAATAAATCTACTCTTTCTTTTTTCATCCCATAAACCAGCTTTCCTTTGATATTCTGGTATATTTATTTCTTTATATTCTAACTTATCAACAAGCTGTCCAATTGTCAAAGGAATTACTTTAATATTGATTTTCTTTGGATCAAAAGGAGTTAAAACATCAATTTCTTCATTTCCTATTTCTTCCTCAATATCTCCTTTTTCAGTATCTAAATGATTGCTCATTATATTTTATTTTGAACAAAATTAAGAAAAAAGATAGGAAAATTACATCTACATTGAAATCATTCCAAAACAATTTTTGATTTGTTTAATAATTGATACTTCACTTAAGTTTTAGGTGAGATTTTAACCATTTTCTTCCAACAAAAATCTTTTTTCTCTAAAACAACATTATTTATAACCAAAGACAAATTACTTTTAGATAAAACAACCTTAAAACAAACCTCCTGCATCTGCATTTTGTCTAAAACAACCTTGTTTGTAACCTTCTGCAATTGCAGGAAGTCTCCAACAAGTTGCAGGGAAGTTCCTCCAACTGCATTTTATTTCCCACAAAATGTTTGAAACTAAATGCGGAATTATTTATATTTGTTTTGAGTAATTAATAAATTTTTAACAAACAAACACATTAAATGATGAAAATTTCATTAGTGAGATTGAGCACTAAAGATCTTGCGACTTTGGCTCAGAGAATTATTTCAAACATCCAGTCGGGAAAATATCCTGTGATTTCCAACCATCCGCTTACCGCAATTTTGCAGACTTCCTACAATGAATACGATTTGGTGTATACTAAACAAATCTACAGCGGAAAAGGAAAAGACGTTGCCAATGCAGACCATGAAAGGGATGTCGCTTACACCAATCTGAAAGCCTTTCTCAACGGTTACCGACAACTTTCTACGGCATCCAATTATCAGTCGGCGGTGGATTTGTACAGCGTATTCAAAACGTACGGACTGAATCTTGACCGTTTAAGTTATTCCTCCCAAACCGCTCAGATGAAAAAGCTGATCGAAGAACTGGAAACTCCTGAAAACCTGCAGAAAATAGCTTTGCTTTCTCTTAATCCTGCTTTCATGGAAATGAAAACAAAGCATGAAGATTTTGAAACTTTATTTGCCGATCAGGCAGAAGCCAATGCAGATCTCCGAAATCAGTCGAGCGCATCTGCCATTCGGAAAGATTTAGAGAAAAACCTGAAAGCCTACATTAATCTGTTGACGGTTATGAAAGAGGTTTCGGGTTGGGAATTGCTTTACACCGATACGAATGAGCTGGTAAAGGCAGCGAAAAATTCGGAGGTGAAAAAGAAGGATGAAAAAACAGAATAAATTATTATAACTCAGCGGAATGCTGAGTTTTTCTGTTAATCATTCCTTTTACCAGCCAGTTTGTCATCCTGAAACCGTTAGGTTCGGCGAAGTCAAAGGATCTAGGCGTGAATCTTCCAATGCAACGCCTCCAATAATAAGTCAAGATCCCTACGGGATGACAAACTGTGTGCAGAAGTGTATACATAAGTTTTTGGGTTTTGCAAAAAGAAATAAGCGCAAAGTTTGTCATCCTGAAAGGATATAAACGGGAATCTTTCCATACGATTCTTCAATACTATGTTGAGATCCCTACGGGATGACAAACTGTATATGTAATTGTGTACAGAATATGTGGGGAAAATTAAATATTGGCTTAAATAAAAAAACACACATAATGATTGAACTCACTGAAGGAATTTATACGTTTTTACGTTTATATTCTTACCAATAAAAATAAAACTGTTCTCTATACAGGTGTTACAAACAATCTACATAGGAGATTACACCAACATAAAATAAAGCTAAATCCTAAATCATTTACGGCAAAATATAATGTGGAATTCTTAGTTTATTATGAAAAGTTCGGTTGGATTCATCAGGCTATCGAACGGGAAAAAGAGATAAAAAAGTTATCTCGAATAAAAAAATTAGAGATGATAAGAATCCAGAATCCCAAAATGGATTTTTTGAATCATTTGTTTCAACACGAGTTTTAATGATTCTTACGGAATATTTGTGAAGAAAATAAGGGATAAATTCTATGTTTGTCATCCTGAAAGAATCTAAACGCAATCTTTCAATATAATATCTCTAATACTAACGCTGAGATCCCTACGGGATGACAAATTGGGTTGCAGAATCTTTTGGTCTGGACAATGAAACTTATCGCACTGTTTGTCATCCTGAAACCTTTAGGTTCGGCGAAGTCAAAGGATCTAAACGGATTTGTTGTGAAAGGATCTTTTATTTAAATTACAAATAAGACTCTTATAACGATATATAATATTGAAAAACTGTTTACTATGATCATAATCATAATGCTTTGAATTTTAGATATAAACGCCAAAAGAACATAAAAAAAGATCCGCTGACGGATCTTTCTAACTAACTTTATGATTACTCATTAATCGCTTTTGAATTGAGATTGGTATCTGCAATTTTCGTAAGTAAATTGTTACAGTTTTTTTCCTCATCCAGAGTTGAAAGCAGATATTTCAGACAATCTTTTTCTTTTAAAACTTTTGCGTAAGCGGCTAAAGTACCGTAAGTTGCAATCTCATAATGCTCAACTTTCTGTGCTGCAGCAATAATTCCTGCATCCCGTACTGCGCCTGGTTTTGTTTCTTCCATAATGCTTTTTCCTTCCTCCAAAAGTCCGTCCATCGCATCGCATTTTTTTGCCTGTGCTCTTTTTTTCAATGCTTTAAAACATCCCTCTATTCTTTTTACGTGTTCTTTAGTTTCTTCCAAATGACTAGCAATGGCTGTTTTCAATTTAGGCTCAGTTGCATTTTTGTGCATTTTAGGTAATGCTTTAGCCAATGCCTTTTCTGCCCAGTAAATATCTTTCAATCCATCTTCAAACAAATCGCTCAGATCTTTTGCGGCATCTTTTTTGGCAGGAGTTTTAGAACTTGTTTTTGATTCTTTTGTTGAGGTTTTTGCAGTCGTACTTTTTTTGACTGTTGCATTTTTAGTTGCCATAATATTTTATTTGATTGGTTTATTGCGGTGAAAATTACAATTTTCAGACCATCAACAATAAAATGATCAAGATGTGGTATTTAATCTTTTTTTTAGTGTTTATCATGATTATAAGCATAATACAAAAGATTTCAAATTTCTAAATTGGATAATATTAAAACTGACCATCAGATAAAATTTATAATAAAAGTGATGCAATTTCTCATTTATGTATTAGATATATTTAAAATTTGCTTTCCAAAATCGGTTAGCAATTATGATTAATAAAAAAGATCAAACCATATAATAAAACTATGAATAATTTAAAACTTAGAGGCAAAACATCCCTCATTACGGGAGCAGGAAGTGGAATAGGCAAAGCAACGGCTTTGCTTTTTGCAGAAGAAGGAGCAAATATTGCCATTATCTATCACAGTGACGATGACGAAGCGGAAAAAACCAAAAAAGAAATTCTTGCTTTAGGAAGTGACTGTATTGTTTTGAAAGGAGATATTAACGATAATGATTTTTGCGAAAAATCTACCAAAGAAGTTGTCGAAAAATTCGGAAGCATTGATATTTTAGTCAATAATGCGGGAACACAAACTCCGCAGGATGATATTTCAAAATTAAAAGAAGAAGATATTCGGACCACTTTTAACTCAAATATTATTGGAATGATTTTATTAACAAAAGCTGTTTTTCCGTATTTAAAAGAGGGAAGCAGTATTATAAATACCACTTCTGCAACTGCATATCAAGGTCATGAAGAACTTTTAGATTATTCTGCATCAAAAGGGGCAATTGTTTCTTTCACGAGATCATTGGCATTGCAATCTAAACCAAAAGGAATCCGGGTAAATGCAGTTGCACCCGGTCCTGTTGCCACACCATTAACGAAAGAAACTTTTGACGAAAAAGAGGAAGATGATAACAAACCGCCATTACAAAGAAATGCATCGACAGAAGAAATTGCGCCAAGTTATTTATTTCTTGCAACAGAAGCTTCTGCGCAGATTACAGGACAGGTTCTCCATCCGAATGGCGGAATTATCGTTAACGGATAACATTAATTTGACATTTTAAAATGAAAAAACGGTAAGAACTATCTTGCCGTTTTTGTTATAATTTAAACTTAATTATTTTTCTTCTTTATTAAAACTCACCACTTCAAAAAATCCGTCTGAAGAATATTTTTTACAGCTTTCATCATCAAATTTTTCAGGATCTTTCATAAAATCATCGATGAATTTTTTACTTTCATCGGTATTGGCAGGAGCAATCACAAGATGAAACATTTTCAATACAGAATCGTCTGCGTTTTGTAATGATTCTTTTTTGTGCTGTAAGGCTTCTTGGTAATTCATGTAATTTGGTTTTAGAAATGATTAATCTTCTTTGCTTTTGTAATGTTCAATATTATTAAACTGATGGTAAGATGTTCTCAGGCTGTGAAGCTGATCAGCAATGACAGATGAACTTTCAGAGCATAAATCTCCACTTTTCAAGGCGTTTTCATAGGCTTCAATGGCATGCTTTTCACCAAAAACTACATTTTGCAGAGTTTCCTGATCATTGTTGGTTACCGGAAGAGAATTTTTAATATTAATCCAGGCTCTGTGAAGACTTCCTGCAACAGATCCGCTGTCTGAAGGATTTCCACCCCGTTCTGTAATCAAATTTATAATTTCATTTTTCATAATTTTTGATTGTGAAATCATTTTATCATATTCTCCTTTTAAATCAGAATAACTTTCCCAAACTTTCCCTTCCACACTTTCGAAACCTTTTATTCGATCATTCGTAATCTGCAATAAATCATTGAGTACCGATATTGTTTTTGAATTGTCCATAATATTTTTTGATGATGTTAAAACAACAAATATGCCTTTGAGAAACAATGTGGTATACGAAAAGATATAAAAATTGCCTGTAAAAATACAGGCAATTTGAAATCATAATAATATATGTGTAGTGGTGTGATCTGTTAAATTCAATTACTATGCCGTACATATAATGTGTGGTATGTATTGCTGAAAATAATTTTCTTTCTTAATATATTCAACTAAATATTACGTTTATGTTACTAATCATAAACTTTTGTAATGATTAAGTCTACATTTACGGTGGACAAATCGCACAAGTGGAAATAAGGTTTCACTTTCATGAGATTTTGTTTATCAACTTATTACAATTTCAAATTTTTTATGGTAATTGACGAAGATATTCTTCTTGAAAATGGAGCGGAAATTAACGAATACAAAGCAGGACAAATTATTTTTTATGAAGGCTCAATGCCAAAATACTATTATCAAATCCGGTCTGGACTCGTAAAACTCAATACATATAGAGACGACGGCTCAGAATTTATTCACAGTCTTCCTTCGGCAGGACACTGTTTTTCAGAAACTTTTCTTCATTATGAAGTTCCATACTGTATTAACGCTGAGTGTCTCAACGATTCTATAATTATTAAGCAGGGAAAATCAGATTTTATGAAAATGCTTGATCGAAATAAAGATCTTATGCAGAATTTGCTTCGCCATAATGCCGAAAGAATGTTTTATCGACATAAAATGTTGACGACAATGTCTGTCAATGCGCCGTCTCACCGTATATATAAGGTACTTGAATTTCTGAAAGCTCATCACAAAATTACAGAACCATTTAAATTTGTTGTGCCTTTTTCGAGACAACAGATTGCAAATCTTACAGGCTTGAGGGTAGAAACGGTTATCAGAACGGTGAAAAAACTGGAACAGGAAAATTTAGTGAAAATCTGTGAAGGAAGAATTTGTCTTTAAAATAATCTTTCTATGACTGAACGCATAGAAAATGACTTGGTTGAACACTTAAATTTACAATAGCATAAAGATATATCATCCATATAGTTAGGCTTTATGTTAAAAAATGATTTCCCCCTGATTTTCAGAGGGAAATTTTTATTTTATTTTATCATAAATAAATTTGGTAACAATAGCTCCAAAAAGATAATAACCGACAGTCATTATTTTCTTTTTATTATTTTCTGCGACTGGTTCGTCATTTAAGCCCATTTTTTGTGGTAAAACTACAGCTCCGACTCCCGCTGCGATTCCGCTTGTGAAATTAAAACTGGTTGCCGTAGTTCCGTAATAAATGGCATTACTAATAATATCCCCGGCTAATGTTGCGGCGTACAGTTTATCCGGATCTGAAATTTCAAGAGCGGTAGAATCTGTCATTTTTTTTAACGCTTCTTCCCCAACTTCATTGATGTGAGGTACATTGTCAAAGTTTTTTCTTAAAATTTCGTGCAGAAGGTTGAGAGCGATGGCTCCTCCTAATCCTGCGAGCATTTTTTTAAGCATACTATTTATTTTTAAAGATTTGATAATTAATTTTTTTTGCTGACTGTTTATACTTAGTAATAGTTGTCATACATCCTTTACTGTTATCATTAAATGTTTTCACGGTAACTCAAGAATAATGTTTCTGTATATTTTTCGCAGCCAATTTTCTGTGTTGAGCAGCAATCTGATAATTAATACTGTATTTCATTCAAGAATAAGACCACTGTAGAAATCTATTTTCAACTTATGCAGTGATGTGGTATATTTTGTTTTGAATGATTTCAGCCCTATGATTGCGGTCATAACAGAAGTGAAATTTAAACGTCTATATTTGATTAAACCAATCAATATAAATTTTAAAATTATGAAAACTTATGTTCTTATAACAATGGTCGCAGGTGCACTTCTTATGAGTTGTTCTAAAGAAAAAACCGACCTTCAGACCAGTGATTCTACTGTTTCAAATACTTTGCGATCAGATACATCCATGGCTTTACCTCCTTCAGATTCAACAATTCAGAATGCTCCATTAAATGCTGAATCATCCACTATAACAAATGATTCTGCGGGAACTTCTGTAAATAGATAAAATTCTTTTGTAAAACAATTTTTTACTCAGCGCCTCATTTCATTCACTCATACTTTTATCTTGTTGATGAGGCGCATATTTTTTGAGGTTGAACTTAGTTTTCAATTTCTATATCATCATTTAAATATAATTATTAATATGGATAAGAACAGACCACAAAATGAAAAATTAGATCAGTTAAACTACTATAAAACTGATAATTCTGATGAAAAACTCACCACCAATCAAGGACTTAAAATTAATAACAATCAGGATTCTCTGAAAGACGGAGAACGTGGAGCTTCCCTTCTGGAAGATTTTATTTTAAGGGAAAAAATCACTCATTTCGACCATGAAAGAATTCCGGAAAGAATTGTTCACGCTCGTGGATCAGGAGCTCACGGGGTTTTTAAGCTTCACAAAAGCATGGAGAAATATACCTGCGCTAAATTTTTATCTGAAGCGGGAAAAGAAACACCTGTTTTTGTAAGATTTTCTACCGTTGCAGGAAGCAGAGGAAGTACAGATCTGGCAAGAGACGTGAGAGGTTTTGCGATTAAATTTTATACTGAAGAAGGAAATTATGACCTTGTGGGGAATAATATGCCTGTTTTTTTTATACAGGATGCGATGAAATTTCCTGATTTGGTTCATGCAGTAAAACCTGAACCCGATAACGAAATTCCTCAGGCTGCTTCCGCACATGATACTTTTTGGGATTTTATCTCATTAATGCCTGAAAGTATGCATATGATTATGTGGTTGATGAGCGACCGTGCAATTCCTAGAAGTTTACGTATGATGGAAGGTTTTGGTGTACATTCTTTCAGATTTATCAATAGTGAAGGCTCTTCTTTCTTTGTGAAATTTCATTTGAAACCCAAATTGGGAGTTCATTCTGTAGCCTGGCCGGAAGCTCAGAAAATTTCTGGAGCAGATCCCGATTTTCACCGAAGAGATCTTTGGGAAGCAATTGAAAACGGTGCTTTCCCGGAATGGGATCTTGGAGTACAGATTGTTCCCGAAGAAAACGAGCATGATTTTGATTTCGATCTTTTAGATCCTACTAAAATTATCCCTGAAGAATTGGTTCCTGTAGAGACTTTTGGAACTTTAACTTTAAATAGAAATCCGGATAACTTTTTTGCTGAAACAGAACAGATTGCATTTCATCCGGGACACATCGTTCCGGGAATCGATTTTACCAATGATCCGTTGTTGCAGGGAAGATTATTTTCTTATACCGATACACAGTTATCAAGATTAGGATCACCTAATTTCCATGAAATCCCTATCAACAGATCAGTTCAGACGGTTCACAACAATCAGCGCGACGGTCATATGAGACAGCAGATTGCGAAAGGAAAAGTAAGCTACGAACCCAATTCTATTGGCGGCGGTTGTCCGTTTCAGGCAATGATGAAAGATGGCGGATTTGCGTCTTACGGTGAAAAAATCAGCGGAAACAAGATCAGAGCAAGAAGTCAGTCTTTTGTAGACCACTATTCTCAGGCAAAATTATTCTACAGCAGTCAATCAGAGCCTGAAAAAACTCATCTTCAGAAAGCATTGATATTTGAACTGACAAAAGTTACCATTCATGCGATCAGAGAAAGAATGGTGGGACAGCTGAATTTTGTTAATAAAGAATTAGCTCAAATCGTTGCTGAAAAATTAGGTGTTGAAGTGAAAGCTCTCGAACAGCCGAATGGAAGTATCCCTGCAGATGCAGATCCTGCAACACTGCAAAGTGAGGAGCGTGAACCGAAAATTAAAGTTTCTGATGCTTTAAGCATGAAAAATACGGCTAAAAATTCAATAGAATCAAGAATAATTGCAGTGCTTGTAGCAGACGGATGCGACGGAAAAAGAGTGAGCGATTTTCTAGATAAGATTGAAAAAGAGGGTGGTGTTATACAGTTTGTTGCCCCGGAAATTGCTCCGGTAAAAGCGGACGACGGATCATTAATTGTTCCGCTGCATTCAATTTCTAGTACGATGAGTGTATGTTTTGATGCTGTTTATGTTGCACCGGGAGAAACTTCTTCGCAAAACTGGCTTCAACCGGACTATAAAAACAGTATAGTGGAGTTCGTCAATGAAGCATTCAGACATTGTAAAGCCATATTCTTTGATGAAAATACAAAGCCGATATTCGAGCAGACCGATATTTTTAAATTAAATCATAAAGATTATGCGGTCATTCTTGAGGAAAGTTCAAACGGAGATGAAAACTTTATCAAAGCTGTTGCTTCGCACAGAGCATGGGACTTTGAAAAACAGAGAAACGGAATTAAATAAAATACAACCAAATCACAAAATATAATTATTATGAAAGCAGCAGTTTTTCACGCACCGGGTAAAATTACCTGCGACACCGTCGACGATCCCATTATTCAGGATGAAAATGACATTATTTTAAAAGTAACTTCCACTGCAATCTGCGGAAGCGATCTTCACATGTATTCAGGCGGAATTCCACAACCCAGACCCATGGTAATGGGACATGAATTTATGGGAGAAATTGTAGAAACAGGAAGGAATATTACTCATTTGCATCAAGGCGATAGAGTAGTTGTTCCGTTTCCTGTTGCTTGCGGATGCTGTTATTTTTGCGAAAATGACCTTCCGGGAGGATGTGAAAATTCAAATATTGAAAATTATGGTCCGGAAGGAGGAATTTTAAGCGAAAAAGGGGGCGGAATGTTTGGTTATACCGATTTGTACGGAGGTTATAATGGCGGACAGGCACAGTACGTAAGAGTTCCTTATGCGAATTTTGGTCCGCGAAAAGTTCCTGATATTTTAACGGATGAACAGGCTTTGTTTCTAACAGATATATTTCCGACAGGCTATACCGGAGTAATGTGGGGTGAATTAAAAGGCGGAGAATCGGTAGCAATTTTTGGAGCGGGACCGGTTGGTTCTATGGCAGTTAAAAGTGCTATTCTTAAAAATGCAGGTAAAGTAATTATTGTTGATACTTTGCAATATCGTTTAGACCAGATTAAAAAATTGACAGGTTGCGAAACCATTTTGTGGGAAGATGCCGAAAGTACAGTTGAGAAAATCAGAGAAATGACGAATGGGAGAGGAGCCGATCTTTGTATTGATGCAGTAGGTTTTGAGCCTGAACGTAATTTTTTAGACCGAGCAAAAGCAGTTATCAATTTTGAAAAAGGTTCTATGAAAGTTCTTGAAGCTTGTATGAGTGCTGTAAGAAGAGGCGGAACAGTTTCTGTTTTAGGAGTGTATGCTGTGAATTATGATAATTTTAGGCTCGGACAGATTTTCGACAAAGGAATTATTCTAAGAGCCGGACAAGCACCTGTTCATGCGATTATCGACAAATTGATGAAACATGTTGAAAACGGAGAAGTAAGATTAGACGATATTATCACGCACCGACTATCCATAAACGACGTAGCAAAAGGCTATGAAATTTTTGATAAAAAACAGGATGGCTGTGTAAAGGTTGTTCTGGATCCTTGGATGTAAACGATTATTTTTAAAGCAAAAAATAAGTCATGTATAAAACTATGCATGACTTATTTTATGTTTAAATTTTAGATGAAATTTTCCGTACAACTGAAGGGTGGTTTATTAAATTAATAAAATTCAGGGATATATTTTAATCAAATAATTGTAGAATCCAATTATTTAACATATATTTGTAAAATAATAAAGCGCTTGTCGGTATAAATTTGAAATTAAAGTTAGCCTATTTTTAATTTTTACTAAAAGATTTTCGCAATTTTTGTCATTAATATTTTAGGTGCTCTACCTTTTAAGAAGTTTGATTTTCACTCTTAAATTCTATACATCCATAATTTTTTCAAAAGTTTATTATCGTTTTGATTTTGATCAAAGCAGTGGGATGATCCTGCAAAAAGAATACAATAATTTTTTAATACTTATACAATGCAACAAGGAACAGTAAAATTCTTTAACGAAACTAAAGGATTTGGTTTTATTACTCCATCAAATGGTGGACAAGAAGTTTTCGTACACACTTCAGGTTTGGTAGATAATATTCGTGAAAATGATGTCGTAACATTCGATTTACAAAATGGGAACAAAGGTGTTAATGCAGTAAACGTTAAAATAGCGTAACTACATTAATTTAAACACATATGATTAAGAAGAGCAGATAATTAATAAGTTTTCTGCTCTTTTTATTTCTAAAAAGTTTGTGATATTATTTAAAAATTCTACACAAGAAACATTAAAAAGAGACTTCATTATACATCAGATGAAGTCTCTTTATTTTTGTGAATCTATTAAAACTTTGATTATTTATAAATCTGATATAAATAATTTTAAAGTTATTGGTAAAAATGCAGAAAGTTTAAGCCTCAATAAACTCCAAAAGATCTTTATTGATCGTCGGAGCTTCCGTAGTCGGCATTCCGTGCGGGAAACCGGGATACGTCTTCAAAGTTCCGCTTTTCAACAATTTAATAGATTTCAAAGCCGCATTTTGGAAAGGAACAATTTGGTCATCTTCACCGTGCATTACCAAAACCGGGATTTCAGTTGCTTCTAAATCTCCTCTCTGGTCAGTTTCAGAAAACGCTTTGATGCCGTCATAATGAGCTACAATTCCGCCCATCATTCCCTGTCTCCACCAGTTTCTTTGTACGCCCTCTTTCACATCTGCACCTTCTCGGTTATAGCCATAAAAAGGGAAAGTCAAATCAATAAAAAACTGATTTCTGTTGTTCAAAGTCTGGTCTCTGATACCATCAAAAACAGACATCGGAACACCATCAGGATTTTCATCACTTGCCACCATAATTGGAGGTACTGCACTGATTAAAACTGCTTTTTTAGCTCTTCCGTTGGCATATTTGGCTACATAACGGATCACTTCGCCACCACCAGTTGAATGACCGATGTGAACGACATCTTTTAAGTCTAAAAATTCTACCAATTCTGCAGCATCAGAAGCATACTGGTCAATCGTGTGATTATAAATATCCTGGCTGGAACGTCCGTGACCTCTTCTATCATGCGTCACTACTCGGTAACCTCTTTGTAGAAAGAAAATCACCTGTGCATCCCAATCGTCAGAAGACAAAGGCCATCCGTGGTGAAACATCAAAACCGGTCCTTTTCCCTGATCTTTGTAAAAAATTTCTGTTCCGTCTTTTAAAGTAAGTGTGCTCATAATTTAATTTTGTTTACTTGATTAGTATTATGTTTTAATTCTTTAGCAAATGTAGGTTGGTAAAATCATTTTGACCTTGATGTAAGATAATATCGTTTGTTTTCGTTATTTTTTTATTTGTGCAGCTCTACTGTGAGCAATTTTTTCTTTTAATATTGCCTGTTTCAATTAAAATTGGAACAACTAACTGTATTCATAATAAATGAAGTGTTTTTTACCTTTTGGTTTCCAACATGAATGACTTCATGCTCATAGGTTTTATATTCTTTGTATTATAAAATATAATTAATAAATTTTTGAAATATTTTTTATTAAAGTAAAACATTGACGATACTGAAAATCATCAGTATTTTTTAGAAAAATAAGCATTAAAATGATATTTTTGATTTCTTAAACAACACTTTTAAAATTTAATAAGAGTATTAAATGAAAAAAATAGGCATCATCGGCTGCGGCTGGTTGGGAAATCATATTGCAGAACGATTATCAAATCAATACGAAATTTTTGCTACAAGCACCACAGAATCTAAAATTGAAGATTTACGATCAAAAGGGTATCACACAACGTTGGTGAGTTTTCATAACGAGCTTAATCCGGAAATGAGAGAGTGGGAAGCGGCAAAAGAACTGAATGCCATCATTATCAGCATGCCGTTTTCAGGGATCAGAGGTGTTCAAATTCCGATGAATGACAAACGCCAAAACCTGCTGAACTTCCTCGGAGATTTTAAAGGGCAGTTATTTCTCACAAGTTCGACAGGTGTTTATCCTGAGACAGAACAAGAATTTACAGAAGACGATCAACCTGCAAAAGGAGTGGAAAGTGAAAATTTTATTTTAGATAAATTCCCACAAACCAATATTTTGAGATTGGGCGGATTAATGGGAGATCAAAGACTTTTAAAGAATTATAATATTTCTAATCTGGATCAGTTGGTGAATCATATTCATTACGCAGATATTTGTTCTGTCATTCAAAAAATGCTGGATAAAAAGTCTGAATCTGAAGTTTACAATATTGTAGCACCAATTCATCCCAACAAAGAAGAGGTGATTAATGCTCAGAAAAATTTGCATTATGAGGGAACTAGAACAGCAGTCGGAAGAACAATTTCTTCTGCAAAATTAATTGAAAAATTAAATTTTGAGTTTCAATATCCAGATCCGAGGTATTTTCATTTGTAAATATTAGTTAAATTAGGAGAAAAATAAAATACATTATGAAATTAAATATTCCTCAACCTTGTCATGAAAACTGGGACGCAATGACATCTGATCAAAAAGGTAAGTTTTGTCAGGTTTGTAATAAATCAGTCAGAGATTTTACTCATTGTTCTGATGAAGAAATATATGAAGAAATCAAATCTAATTTTAATATTTGTGGAAACTTTAAAGATGACCAATTAAATAGAAATATAGCATTATCCGTTTTCGGGAGATTTGCGTTGGGTCTGGTTGCAAGTGTGAGCTTTTCAAATACAATTGATGCACAGGAATTAAAAACTGATGAAGAAATAAAGAAAATCGATTTAAAAAAAGGTTTTAGTGGTTTTCGTAAAGTGAATGATACAATTGGTCTATCTGGTTGGTTGGGAATGCCATCTAAAGAAGATATAGAATCTACGCAACCAAAAATATTTTTAGACGGGTTTAGAATTTCTGAAGATAAAATGAAAAAATTAAATCAAGAAAATATAGAATCGGTTAAAGTACTCGATGAAAAATCGGCAAGAGCGATTTATGGTGATAATGCGAGATTTGGAGCGGTAGTTATTACTTCAAAAAAGAAGAAAAAAAGTAAAAATTAAGATTATTAAATATTTTAAACTGTCTGCCGACAATTTGTTTACTTTAGTTTGAATAAATGATTAAATTTGTCTCATAAAATTATACTTAAATTAATAATATTATGATAGCAGAAATAGAAAAATATATAGAGATTCAGAATAATATTGATGAGATTCTGAAAAACTCACCTTTCAAAATGTCATATATTATTGAAAAATCAGGAATTAAAAAACCTACATTTTTCAAAAAATTAAAGGAGAAAAGATTTACCCCGGAAGAGCTTTTAGTTATTTCAAAAACTATTGAACCTAAAGTATGGAAAAATGAAACCAAAGAGGAAATTCTGGAATCTTTAAAACGTTCTGAAGAGGATTTTCGAAATGGACGTACACATGACTATAAAGATGTGATGCAAGCGGCAAGGCTACGATTAGAAAAGTATAAAGATGGAAATTAAGTTTTCGGATGAATCGCTTTCTGATTTAAGAAATATTGAAGAATATCTGCTCAAAAAATGGAACACAAAAGTTTTTGAAGATTTTCTAACGAAATTAGATGAAATAGTTGACATAATCTGTGAAGGAAATGTTGTTTTTAACAGATACGAAGACACAAAATATCACAAAGTTTTGATAACGAAACATAATTCTCTCATTTACTTCATTGAATATGATATATTAGTTATCATCCGTATTCTTCAAAACTTCCAAAACCCTGATGAAAACTATCAATCCGTAAATGATTAAATCTGTATTTTCTAAGCTAAAACTTTTTTTAGCCATCAGTTTTTTGCTGTTGATATTTTCATACAGTCTGCAGGATTTATCCTTGATTTATCCCACTTATTTTCCAAAGCCTGTTTATGATTTCAATAAAAATCCGTTGGAGTCTTCAACAGTACAGCTAGGAAGAAAACTGTTTTATGATCCTGTCTTATCAAGAAATAATACCATTTCATGCTCAACTTGTCATTTGTCGAATCAGGCTTTTTCTCATGCAGGAAATCATTTAAGCAAAGGTATTGAAGACGGAATTGGTGACAGAAATTCTCCAGCAATTTTTAATCTGGCTTGGCAAAAAACATTTATGTGGGACGGTTCGGTTATCAATATCGATGTTCAGGCTTTAGCGCCGATCAATCATCCGAAAGAAATGGGCGAAGATATTAATGTTGCTGTAAGAAGACTTAATCAATCTAAAGAATATAAAGCGCTTTTTTACAAGAGTTTTGGTGACAGTTTGGCGACTTCTGAGCGTTTGATGAAAGCACTTTCACAATTTCAGCTGACGATTGTATCGGCTCATTCAAAATATGATAAAGTAAAGCTGGGAAAAGCAAAATTTACTCAATCTGAAAAAAATGGGTATCAATTATTTAAGCAAAACTGCAGTTCATGTCATCAAGAACCCTTGTTTTCAACGTATGAATTTGCCAATAACGGACTATCTTATAATTCCGAACTAAAAGATTACGGAAAATGGAACAAAACGTTTGAGTCTTCCGATAAAATGATGTTTAAAATTCCAAGTTTGCGAAATCTTGCTTATACTTATCCTTACATGCATGACGGCAGATTTAAAACATTATATGAAGTTTTAGATCATTATGAAAATGGAATTGAAAAAAGTGCGACTTTGTCTAAACAACTACAAAAACCCATTGTGCTTAATCCAAAAGAAAAGGAAGATTTGCTGGCGTTTCTGGCTGCTTTGAATGATTCTGTTTTGGTTTCTGATCTGAAATATAGAAAACTAAAATAAGTAAATTTTCAAATCAGGTTTCAAACTTATTTATTCACTAAAATATTTTCAATCGACTCTAAAATTTCCTTTTCTACACTATCTTCATTAAGGGTTTCAAGTGTATAAAACTGTTCTTTCATTGCTGCACTTCCGGTTCCGTTTTGGAAAATTGTGTCCTGATGCACGCTGATTCTTTTTAAATTTTTATCAGCAATAAACATGATGTGCGGAAACTTATCATTTGTATAAAAATTAGAATCTACATTTCTTGAAATCTGAAGCTTGATATTGGTTTGAGAATTGATTCCTAAGCCGGTTTTATTTTCATCGCTGAATGTTATTTTACATCCAAAATCATTCTGTCTGAGCATTCTTCTGAATTCCTGCATTTTAGGATCAATAAAGTTTTTGCACAATGTTTTAAAACCTTCAATAAACAGATCGTCTTCGCTTTTCTTTTTTTCCAGACTTTCTTTGCGTTTCTGCTCCTCTGTTTTTAAGTTTGAAAACAGACCGTTTAACTTATTGATACTTTCTTCTTTCATTTAATTGTATTTTTCTCTCCAACTTTTTTATCCTGATTGAATATTTCAAATATAAATAAAATCATAAAAAATTATCTCTTGCTTTTCGAAAGAAATTGATTTTAGTAAAAATCATGATGTGTTTTTGGAATAGATTTACCTGATTTTGGATCTGATTTTTCGAATAAATAGTGATTATTTGATGATAACTTAATTTATTTCTGACATTCATATTGTTATTTATGTAACTCCCTAAATTAATTACAAGTTTGTTCAGGAAAAATTTTAAATTGGAATCATTCTTGACTTCACAACATCAAAATATACATTATGAAAGCAGACACCATCAAAACAATCGCAAAATACGGTCTCGGAGCTATGCTTATAACAGCAGGAATCGGTCACCTTACTTTTGCAAGAAAAGAATTTCAGGCACAGGTTCCGAATTGGGTTCCACTCGACAAAGATGATACCGTTGTGTATTCAGGAATTGCAGAAATTGCTTTAGGATCGACGATTATTGCGACTCCCAAAAAGTATGAATCCATTGTTGGTAAAATTTCAGGAGCATTTTTTACGGCAGTTTTTCCGGGAAATATTGCCCAATATAAAAACAACAGAAACAGTTTCGGACTCAATACCGACGGGAAAAGATTAGCAAGATTATTTATGCAGCCTTTACTGGTTTTCTGGGCAGTGAAATCAACAGAAAAATAGAATCAAACTCAGCGCAATGCTGAGTTTTTTGGTTTAAATAATAATCAATTCCAACCTTTTTATCAAATAAAACATCTTTAAACAAAAAGATACGATGAAAATTACGATAAAAAAACCCTGTCATGAAAATTGGGAAGCAATGACTCAACATGAAAAAGGTAGATTCTGTTCGGTTTGCTCAAAAACAGTCAGAGATTTTACCAATGATTCTGATGATAAGATTGTAGAAATCTTATCTAAATCCGAATCAAAGAATATCTGCGGAAATTTTTACCATTCGCAACTCAATAGAAATATGAATTATTCATTTATCAACGCTCTATTTTCAAAGTTTGCCGTTGGTTTTATATTAACTGCAGGAGGAATTGTTTCTTTACATGCTCAGGAAAAAGATTCAGTAAAAATCTCAGCTCTTTCAGAAATTCAGGGTAAGCTGATTAGTGTATCATCAGATTCTCAAAATGTAACTGCATCAACAAGAGGTATGCCTTCATCAATTTATGACAGCAGTGAGCCGATTTGGTTGGTTGACGGAAAAATTACTGATGCCAAAAATATTAAAGATTTTGATGTAAAGAAGATTAAAAAAATAGATATATTGAAAGGAGTACAAGCTATTGCAATCTATGGAAGTAAAGCAAAAAACGGAGTGATTTTAGTAACAATGAAAAAAAGATTCAGAGATAAAAAGTAGAATTCAATTTTTACCAATGAATCGATTTATTTAATTTTAATAATCATTAAAATACCCTTTAAATAGAACAAATCTATTACTCGTTTCTTTTAAAAACGAATTTTTAGGTCTAACTTTATTCTTTCAAATTTCAAAACTATTAAAATCGAATAATTTATGAGTTTATCTAATGAATCGTCATTTCGTGATCTGTTCAAATCAGAAAATGAAATTCCTGAAGAATATAAAGTTCCCGAAATCCATCAAAGAGAATATCTTCTTAACGGAGAATTGGTAAAGTGGAATGGTGATGTAACCGAAATTTATTCGCCAGTTTGCATTAAAACAGAAAACGGTCTAGAACGAAAACTGTTGGGAAGCATTCCCAATATCAGTCCGAAAGAAGCAATGGATGTTTTAGATGCATCGGTAAAAGCTTACAATAACGGATTGGGAGAGTGGCCGACAATGTCTGTGGAAGGAAGAATTAAATGTATGCAGAAATTTGTGTACTTAATGATCAAAGAGCGTGATTTGGTAATCAGATTACTGATGTGGGAAATCGGGAAAACTTTGGCAGATTCCACAAAAGAATTCGACAGAACGGTAGATTATATCAACCAGACAATCGATGCGCTGAAAGATTTAGACAGAGAATCTTCATGTTTCCAACAGGCGGAAGGAACAATTGCACAAATCAGAAGAGCTCCGCTTGGCGTTGTTTTGAGTATGGGACCATTTAATTATCCTTTAAACGAGATTTTCACAACATTGATTCCTGCTTTAATTATGGGAAACACAATTTTGTTTAAACTTCCAAAACATGGTGTTTTAGCGCATTATCCTTTATTAAAAGCATTTAAAGAAGCCTTTCCGAAAGGAACGGTAAATACTTTATACGGAAAGGGTTCGGAAATTATCACCCCAATCATGGAAAGCGGGAAAGTAAATGTTTTGGCATTTATTGGTTCGAGTAAAGTCGCAAATGGATTAAAAAAGCTGCATCCGAAAGTTAACCGTCTGAGAGCGATTTTAAGTTTAGATGCAAAAAATGCAGCCATCGTTACTAAAAATGCTAATCTCGACATCGCTGTAAGCGAAATTATTCTAGGAGCACTTTCTTTCAACGGACAAAGATGTACCGCTCTGAAATTAATTTTCGTACAAAAAAATGTTGCGGAAGAGTTTATTCAAAAATTAACAGCTGCAGTTTCAGCTTTAAAACCTGGTCTTCCGTGGGAAAAAGATGTGAAAATAACTCCGCTTCCGGAAGTCAATAAACCATTATATTTGAAAGAATACATTAATGATGCTTTGTCGAAAGGTTCAAAAGTTCTTAATGAAAATGGCGGATTTACAGAAGAATCTTTTGTTTTCCCGGCAGTTGTTTATCCTGTAAATAGTGAAATGAAACTGTATAACGAAGAACAGTTTGGTCCTGTAATTCCTGTTGTTCCGTTTGATGATATTGAAGAACCTATCGATTATCAGGTAAATGCCGATCACGGAATGCAGGTAAGTATTTTCAGTGAAGATGCAACTGAAGTTTCACAATTGATTGATCCTTTTGTGAATCTGGTAAGCCGTGTAAATATCAATTGTCAGGCTCAGAGAGGACCCGATGTTTTCCCTTTTACAGGAAGAAAAGACAGTGCAGAAGGAACGCTTTCTGTTTTTGATGCACTACGTTCGTTCTCGATTCGTTCTTTAGTGGCAACAAAAATTACAGATTCCAATAAAGAATTGCTGAATACGATTGTAAGAGACCATGATTCTAATTTCCTGAGTACGGATTATATTTTTTAATCTGAAATCTGTTTTTAAGCTAAAATCATCGTTCATTTTATTATTTAGTAAAAATCAAAACTGCTTTGTTTTCAGTATGTTGAGATTCTTTCAGAATGACAGATAAACCGTTAAAACAACTTATTACTTCATTGATAATTAAAAATATAAACCCGCAATAAAAATTATTGCGGGTTTCTGATTATTAAATCAGATCTATTGAAAAAAGACTTTAATTATTAGTCAAAAACTTTGTAAGAATTTGATTCAATTGTTCTGCATGAGTAACATTTAATCCGTGTGGAGCACCTTCAACAGTAACAAAATCGTTGTCTGCAATTCCTTTAGCAGCCTGTTGTCCGGAAGTTTCTATCGGAACAATTTGGTCATTGTCGCCATGGACGATCAGCGTTTTTACATTTACATTTGCCAATTCTGGTCGGAAATCTGTATTTGCCCAGCTTTCTGCACATTTTATTGTAGCAATTGGTGATGCGCAAGATGCAATACTCCAGTCATAATTCAATTGTGCCTGACTCACTTTTTGTGATAATAGTCCGTAATTGTAAAAGTTTTTATGGAAAGTTTCCAGGAAGGTTACTCTATCAGTTTTTAGACTGTTTAAAATTCCATATAATTCTTCTTCAGCAACTCCATCCGGATTGTCATCTTTTTGTTTTACCAAAGGAATGATGGAAGAAATTAATGCTACTTTATCCACGTTTTCAGAGCCGTAATTTGTTAGATAACGAACTACTTCGCCACCACCCATTGAAAATCCGAAAAGAATAACATTTTTTAATTCTAATTGAGTAATGAGTTCATGTAAATCTGCGGTTAAAGAATCATAATCATAGCCATCTGAAGACGGAGCAGATTTTCCGAAACCTTTTCTGTCGTAAGAAATAACTCTGTACCCTAAATCTAAAAGTACAGGAACCTGTAATTCCCAGGATTTTCCACTTAAAGGCCATCCGTGAATTAAAATAATCGGTTGTCCGGAACCGAAATCTTCGTAGTAAAGTTCAAAATCTTTGTTTTCTTGTTTTGTAATGTAAGGCATATTGATATTTTTTTGTGATGTACTGAATAAACACAATTTTTGAGCCACCACAAGTGTGAAATAAAGATGTGGTATCTGTTTTTTAATTAATTTTAAATATCTTAAAAAAATTGTAACAAATATTTTAATGTGATACTAACTCTACAGAGCGGAACAAAAAAATGACCTTACAACAGGAATTTATAAACAAAATCGAAAAGCATAAAGGAATCATTTTTAAGATTTCTAAAATGTATATGGACGATAAAGACGATCGTGACGATTTGTTTCAGGAAATTACATATCAGGTTTGGAAGGCATACCCGAAATTCAAAGGAGAAAGTGAATTTTCAACCTGGTTGTACCGAATTGCATTAAATACGGCAATTATTTTCCTGAAATCTGAGAAGAAAAGAAGTTTTATTGCCAACGAAGATTTTTCTAATTATAAAATTGTTCAGGACGAATATGATTTGGAAAAAGAAGAAAAGCTGGCAGAAATGTACAAAGCCATTAATCAGCTAAACCCGATCGATAAAGCATTTATCTTTTATTATCTCGAAGACTTTTCAGGAAAAGAGATTTCCGAACAAATGGGTATTTCAGAAGGAAACGTAAGAGTAAAAATGAACCGCGCCAAAAATAAACTGAAAGAAATTTTAAGTAATAAACAGTAAAATAGGTTAGAAGCCGGAAGGTTGAAACTTGAAGACTTCCAACACCCATCTTCCAACTTCCAGCCAAGAATTAAAAACAAACATTATGAATATAGATGACCTAAAAAATACATGGAATGAAGATGTTTCTGATGAAACACCGGAAATTTCAACAGAGCAGTCGCAAAAAATTAATCTTCCTTTAGAAAAAATCAGAAAAAATATGAGAATGGAATTCTGGTCGACAATAGGAATATTGCTTTTCGGATTTGCCGTCGTGTGGATTCCTTTTCCTGACGCACCATTATTTAAGTTTAAATTTTATTTAACGGTTCTGCTTTTTTCAATGGTAATCGTAGTCTCTTTTTTCTTCAGTAAGTTTTTTAAACTGTACAAAGAAATTAGCAGTCCGATGATGAAAACATATGAGTCTTTGCAGGATTTACTTTTTCAATTTAAATTAAATGAACAATATTATCTTTCATTTATACTTTCGTTTGTTCCGTTTTTGGTCTGTGAAATGATTATTGTGATTGAATTTATTCCGCATCCAAAACCGTTAAGTGATCTGCGAATTGCAACGATATTGATTTCTGCAGTGGCAATAGGTCTTTTCGGATTGTTTTTATTAGGTAAATATTGGTATAAAAGCTTTTATGGAAAATATGTCAGTCAGATTGAGAATCTTCTGAGCAAACTTAAAAAATAGTTTGAAAATATTTCGGCGGACTGGGAAGTTCGTCGATTATTTTTTGACTAATATTATTGTGTATAATAAGCCGGAAATTCCCGAAGAATAGAATAAAAATCACGCCATTCAAAATATCTCGGACTTACACTGTTCACATCTTCAAATCCTTTTTCTTCAAATAATTTTTTAGTTCTTGTCACATGAAAATACTGCGATACAACAATGATACTTTTAAAAGAATATTTCTTCTGAATTTCTAAAGTGTTTTCGACACTCAATCTTGTGTTATCTCCTTTATTATCAACAGTAATTACAGAATCAGGAATGTTTTTGCTGATGAGATATTCTTTCATTTTCGAACCTTCATAAAATCCTTCTTTTCCCAAACCGCCACTTACAATCAATTTTTTTACTCGATGATTTCGGTACAGGTCGACTGCAGTTTCAAGACGTTTTTCAAGTCTTTCAGATAAAGTTCCATCCTCATTCACTTTATTACCAAGTATTACTGCAACATCGGCAATTGTTCCTTTATCTGATAAGCCATCAGAAACAATGTACACAGAATGAATAATAAACCATACGAAGATGATAAAACAAATAATTTTTAAACCTTTAATGATATGTTTCATTTAATTTAATCGTGAATTTTATTGGCTTTCAATTTCTGAATATCAGTTTTCACCCAATCAAGTTCCAAATCTTTTTTATCAATAATGTCCTGCATACTTTCCTCAATTTCTACATCTGGAACAACACCTTTCTGAGTGTTTTCAAAAGTAATATTGGGCTGAACCAAGAGCAATCCGATCGGTAAATCTATTTTGGAATTTGGAAGTTTCTGGTAAGAGTAAAATCCTGCAACCGTTCCGTCGTTTGCACCGCCTGTTTCTTCACCAACTAAAGTTACACGCTTATCAAATTTTAATTTAGATGAAATTATCGATGATGCCGAAAAACTACCGCCATTAATTAAAACATAAACCTTTCCTTTAAAAACATCATCTTTTGGCTTCGTCGGTTTGCTTTCTTTCATTTTGTAATAGGCAATACCGTCTTTTCCTTTGTAAACATTTAATGTTTGATATAAAAAATATCCGGGATAAGCCAAAGTTTTAAGCGTGTATTCGAGAGGATTTGATTTTCTGAAATAATTCGTTTTTAAAGGTGTATTTCTTGAAGCCAATTGCGAAGGTTTAATCAAAACAAACGGTTCCGGAGCTAAATAAGAATACAGTTGGTTGATTTCATACAATGAGCCACCGTAATTTTCACGGATGTCAATGATGAGGTAAGAGGATTCTGCATTTTTGATTTTTGCAAAAGATTCTTTATAAAATTTATTGGCGAACGTTCTGGAGAAACTTTTAATTTTTATGTAGGCAATTGTACTGTCTTTATCAAGAAATTTAAAATTCCTGTTGTAAGAACTTGTTGAAGCAACATAATCATTCAGTTTTTTTTCAGGAGTACGTTTTTTCTCGGCTTTATCTTTTTCAAGATCTTTTTTATCCTTTGTTTCACGCTTTAAAGTGAGAATTTGTTTTTCGTTTTTGTAAAGCGTTTCGATTTTTGCACTGTCCATGATTCCTTTCTCGGCAACAAAAAAATTAAAAAAAACGTCTTTTAAATAATGATTATAAAAAGTTTCATTGTAACCATCACTGCTGATCAGCTCACGATATTTTTTCATGTAATCTGAAACCGGAACATCATTAATGCTCAAAAGTTCAGTTCCCGGTTGTATATTTTGAATGGAATCTTTGTTTTCAATAAAATACAAATGATTATCTTCTGCATAATATTCAAACCTTCCGAAAAGACCTTTTTTGTTTTTTAAAGCTTTAATTTCTCTCTTTGAAAATCTTTTCGCAGGAATCTTCAACGATAAATGTCCTTCACGGATTTTCGCAACAATTGGCTGTAATTTAAAATAAAATTGAGTGGAAGTTAAAGGTGTATTGATCGTCATTTTTAAACTGTCAAACTTAAAATCGAGTTCTTTTTTTGAAATATACCAATTCAGATTGGGATGCAATTCCTGTAGTTTTCGGTAAACGAAATCAACATCTTCACGAAGTTTCTCAGGCTGAATCAAACTTAATCTTTGTTCGTTATACTTTTTCACAGGGTTACATGAAAAAACCGAAAGAACAAATAAAATGGATAAAAAATATTTCAAGGTTTTAGCTTTTTGATAAGCAAATTTAATTTTTTTTAAATGTATGATGCTAATTTCAGCGGTCATTTTGTTATTTCGTAGAAATCTCAACAGGTGGAAAATAATGTAGTTTAGATTTTTTCAGAATGATAAAAAAACTGTTGAAAACTAAGTTATTAATAATTACGGACATTGATAAAGAATTTTTAATATAATTTGGATTTTATTAGATGATTTTTTTAAACCTCAAAAGAAATAAAAGATTTGATTTCCCGAAGTTCTTCAAAAGCGTACAAAACTATATAATTTGAGATTTCTATGTTTTGAAAGCTTGTAGATTTCTATTTTCAAAATTATTCTTTACCTCTTTTGCGGTTAACTTAGTTTAAAAAATTAAAATATAAAAAAGTAAAATTCATTTTTATGCGTCATTGATGAAAGAGTATCAAACTTAAAGAAAGTTTTTTACATTTGAATCTTAAATTTTTACAATGATTTATTTTATCATATTGGTTGCGGTTATTGCAATTGTGGCATATTCAGTGCTTTCACAGGAAGTTTTTGGAGCAGAACCGAAAGGAGAACGTCTGGAAAGAATTTTGAAATCTAAGAATTATAAAGATAAACAATTTCAAAATCAAAGTTTTACGCCGCAAATTGCGGAAGGTTTTTCGATGCCAAAAGTAATGGTTAATTTTTTATTTGGTAAAAAAGATCCTTTGCTGAAGCCTTTACAGAGCATCCCGAATGTTCAAACCAACCTGAAAAATCTTCTTGAAAATGAAGATGTCTTTATCTGGATGGGACATTCTTCTTATTTCATAAAAATTGATGGAATTTCTTTTCTGATTGATCCTGTTTTAAGCACTTTTGGCGCGCCTTTTAAGTTTTTTAATAAAGCTTTTGATGGTTCAGATTTATTTAAGCCTCAAGATATTCCGAATATTGATTATCTGGTTATTACGCATGACCATTACGATCATTTGGATTTTCCGACCGTAAAATCAATCCGTGAAAAGGTTGGAAAAGTTATTATGCCTTTAGGAGTTGGTGCGCATTTCGAAAAATGGGGATATTCTCCGGAAAAGCTGATTGAGGAAGATTGGGAAACAACGGTTAAGCTGAAAAATAATTTTAAAATTACTTACACACCTGCAAGACATTTTTCAGGACGAAAATTCAATAGAAATAATACGTTATGGACGTCTTATGTTTTAGAAACTCCTACAAAAAAACTGTTTTTAGGTGGAGACAGCGGTTACGACACCCATTTTAAAACCATCGGCGAAAAATACGGACCTTTTGATTACGCCATAATGGAAAACGGGCAGTACAACGCAGCCTGGAAATACATTCACGCTTTGCCGGAAGATGTGGTTCAGGCGAGTGTAGATATTCAGGCAAATAATATTATTCCGGTACATTCCGGGAAGTTTGCTCTGGCTTTACATCCTTGGAATGAGCCTCTGCAAAAAGTTACGGCTTTAGGAAAGGAGAAAAATCTTCATATTCTCACTCCTAAAATCGGTGAAAAACTATATTTAAGTAAAACAGATCAACAGTTTCAAAATTGGTGGGAATAATTTAGTCATGCCAAATTCCCTTATATCTTTTAGGATGATTTTCTAATTGTTGTCTTACAAAATCACATTCGGGATCAATCATTAAATCTTTCTCTTCAGCATAATTAACTAACTTATCTAATAGTAATTTGGCGTAACCGTGACCTTCAAGATCTTCATCAATTTTTGTATAATAAACATTGAGCAGTCTTCCGTCAACAGAAATCGACATATAACCAACTTTTTTATCATCAATTAATAATTGTAATTCATCCTGATAAGGGGTGATTTCAAACTTTATATTTTCCATAATACTGATGTCTTTTGGTGAAACTCTTCCTTAAAAATACAAATTTTTATAATATGAACAGATTATTCATTTTAATCTTCAGCAATTTATATTGATTTAAAATTGAGATAACGATGATAATTTCTTTCAGTTTCTTGTTCAAGCGTATCATATAATTTCTTTGAAATAATCTTCATTTACTTTTTAACAAATTTTATCACCATTGATATATAATTTGGCATCTGTATTGAAATTCTTGAAATACAATATTTAAAATTGATTAAAATGAAAAAAATATTAATAACAGCATTATTCATTGGAACTTTTAGTTTAGGATATGCGCAGTCAGCTTATTATGATGATTACAGAAGAAGTGTGACCGATGTAAACTGGCAAACCGTGGTTTCAGATTTGTTACTTTCTGCAACACAAGCCAATCAATTAAATTCGCTGAACGACAAATACACCGATTATGATGGCTGGAACAGAGTATATGCAAACAATCCCGATCGATGGTCTACTGACCGTTATGGTGAATTGGAAAGAATAATGGGTCGTGAAAAGTATGCAAAATTCAAAAGTAAATATTATAAAGGACAAAATCCTGTAGCAGTATATAACCGAAACAAAAACAACGATAAGAGATACAAACACATGGATAAAAAAGTAAAAGTGCATAAAGCAAAGCACGGAAACCGACACCATTGAATCAATTATCAACAAAAATTCAATTTTTAAATGGCTGATCGAAAGATTGGTCATTTTTTATTTTATCAATTCTTATTATTTTACAGTTTTATATCTGTTTGAATTTTATAATTTTGAATTATGGAATCAAGAGAAACAGTAAAAGGTTTTTATGAGCGTAATGCGCTTAACAGAGATTTACAGTGCATTAAAACTCCCGGAGTAGGGCATTTTAATGTATTTTCACGAGAGAATTGTTCATCAATTACGCCTTACAGCAGGAGAGATTATTATAAAATTTCATTAATTATAGGAAAAGGCAGGCTGCATTATGCAGATAAATGGGTTCGTGTGGATAAGCCTGCTTTATTGTTTTCAAATCCTGCTGTTCCATATTCGTGGGAAGCTGATAATGAAGATCAGAAAGGGTTTTTCTGCCTTTTTACCGACCATTTCTTATTTGATGGAAACCGTTTGGGAATGTTACAGGAATCACCGCTTTTCAGAGTTGGCGGAACTCCGATTTTCTTTATTGACGAAGAACAGCAGAATACTGTTGCAGATATTTTTATTAAAATGATGACCGAAATCCAGTCGGATTATTTACATAAATATGATATGTTGCGGGCTTATCTTCATCTTTTGATCCATGAAACGATGAAAATGCGTCCTGTAGAGAATTTTGAACATTATCAGAATGCTTCGCAAAGAGTAGCGTCATTATTTATGGAATTATTAGAAAGACAATTCCCGATTGACAGTCCTGAAAGTTTTTTAAGATTAAAAAGCCCGGTAGATTACGCTGAAAATCTGTCTATCCATGTTAATTCTTTAAACCGTTCTGTGAAAGAGATTACAGGAAAAACAACAAGTCAGCAGATTACCTCAAGAATCATTCATGAAGCTTATGAATTGTTGAGACACACAGACTGGAATATTGCTGAGATAGCCTACGGTTTAGGTTTTGAAGAACCAGCCTATTTTACCAATTATTTCAAAAAACAAACAGGAGTGACTCCCAATGCAGTAAGAACTTCTGTTGTTTGAATTTTATAATTCTTCGTTTGAATTCTATATTACAGACGGCGGGTTTCAAGTATAACTTTGCACTATAAATTTTAAATCACAATTATCATGAAATTTAGAAAATTAGGAAATACAGGAGAGCAGATATCAGTAATCGGTTTAGGATGTATGGGAATGAGTTTTGCGTACGGACCTGCGGACGAAAAGGAAAGCATCAACACTTTACGCAAGGCTTTGGATCTTGGTATCAATTTTTTAGATACTGCAGATATGTATGCCAATGGAGAAAATGAAAAGCTGATCTCTAAAGTTCTTGTTCCGAATCGTGACAAAATTTTTATTGCGACAAAATTCGGATTCAGGTTTAAAGACGGAAAAGCGAGTCACAGTGGTGCTCCCGGAACTTATTTCGACGGCTCGCCGGAATGGATCAAAAAAGCTGTTGATTTAAGTCTTCAGAGATTAAAAATTGATGAAATCGATTTGTATTATGCACACAGAGTAGATCCCAATATTCCTGTCGAGGAAACAGTCGGAGCCATGGCAGATTTGGTAAAAGCAGGAAAAGTGAAATATTTAGGTTTGTCAGAAGCTTCAGCAGAATCAATAAGAAAAGCACATAAAATACATCCGATTACCGCATTACAGTCGGAATATTCTTTATTAACGAAAGATATTGAAAAGGAAATTTTACCTACGGTCAGAGAATTGGGAATTACTCTGGTTCCGTATTCTCCATTAGCGAGAGGGCTTTTTTCGAATATTAATGATGTTCAGAATTTTGGCAATGAAGATTTTAGAAAATCACTTCCCCGTTATCAGGAAGAGTATCTGGAAAATAACAGGAATTTGGCAAAAGAAATCAATGATTTTGCCGCATCAAAAGGTGTGAAAGGAACGCAGCTCGCTTTGGCATGGGTGCTAAATCAAGGTGAAGATATTATTCCTATTCCGGGTACAAAACGTATTAAATATTTAGAGGAAAATATAGAAGCTACCAATATTGAACTTTCTCGATCTGACCTGGAAATTATCGATTCTATTTTAAAAAAATATCCAAATACTGGCGAAAGATACAGCGAAGGTTCTATGAGATTGGTAAACAATTAAAACAAATTTTAGATTTCTGAATTTGGTTCAGGAATCTTGGTTTCCATGAATTTTTTTAGCATCAACAATGATTACACTTAAAGAAAAAAATAAATTTATTGCTACGATTTTAGCATTTGCCGTAATTCCGATGTCGGGTTTGGCGACAGATATTTATCTTCCTTCAATGCCGAGTATGGCGACCGAATTGCATCAGCCGGAAAGCAATATTCAGCTTACATTATCCATATTTTTAATCAGTTATGGTTTAACTCAGTTTTTTGCAGGAAGCATTGTGGATTCTTTCGGAAGGTATAAAATATCATTGGCTTCTTTGGCTTTGTTTGTAGTTTCTTTTTTGATTACTGCAACCACTCAAAACATATTTGTAATTTATGCAATGCGCATCTTACAGGGAATTTTGTCAGGTTTTGCAGTAGTTTCCAAGAGGGCATTTTTTGTAGATGTTTATGAAGGGGATGAAAGAAAGCATTATTTGAGTATTATGACAATTGTCTGGTCAGTAGGGCCAATTATTGCACCTTTTATCGGTGGTTATCTGCAAAAAGTTTTCGGATGGCAGTCGAATTTTTATGTTTTGGCAGGATATAGTCTGGTTCTTTTGGTTTTGGAATTTATTTTTTCTGGTGAAACTTTAAAGAGTAGAAATCCTTTTCGTGTTGATTTTTTGTTGAAAGAATATGATTTAATGTTCAGAGCTAAAGATTTTTTCTACGGAATGATTATGTGCGGATTGAGTTATTCAATGATTATGTTCTTCAATCTTTGTGGTTCTTTTATCATAGAACACAAAATGGGTTACTCTGAAGTGGTTGCCGGCTATGTTTCATTAATCCTCGGTTTTGCATGGATGACGGGTGGCTTTTTAGGAAAAGCATTAATCAATAAAGCGTTTTTGCCTAAAATTCGTTACGCCAACTTTATCCAGATATTTTTAATCATTTTGATGTTTATTGTATCTTATTTTTCAAATAATATTTACAGTCTGGTGGCGTTTGCTTTTGTGATCCACATAACGGCCGGATTTATTTTTAATAATTATTTCTCCTACTGTATCGGAAGATTTCCGGATTCTGCGGGCATTGCAGGAGGTTTAACGGGCGGAGTTGCTTTTATCATCACATCAGCAATCAGCTACGGAATTGTCTCACTTATTAAACCTCAAATTCAAATGGAAGTTGCCGAAGGATATTTTGTACTGGGAGTTTTAGGATTGTTTATTTTGAGTATGATTAAAATTAGAAAAGCGCATGTTTGATTATTTAGAAATTAGGAATTAGTTTTTGGTAAATTTCATATTTTATACTAATCAATATCAATAGGAGCGGGCTTTAGCCCGCTTTAATTTTGTAATATATAACGATTGCCTTTAGCCAAAACTTAAAAATATTTCGCTAATACTACATAGAGATTCTTCCTTCGTCAGAATGGCAAATAGATCGCATATTTTATTGTGTTATTCGTGAAAAACATTTGTGATATTCGTTTTTAGACAAACAAAAAAGCCCCTTAAAAAAGGAGCTTTCAATTTTATAATTAAATCCGAAAAATTAAATTCCGTCAATAATTTCATTTAAAACAGTACTTGGACGCATTGCTTCGTACGTTTTGTAAGTGTCAGTTTTGTAATAACCGTCAATATTCTGAGGTTTTCCTTGGGCATTGATCAATTCAGCATTAATTACTTCTTCATTTTCCTGCATTGCTTCCGCAACCGGAGCAAACTGTTCAGCCAATTCAGCATCAGCAGTTTGATTTGCCAAAGCTTCCGCCCAATACATTGCCAAATAAAAATGAGAACCTCTGTTATCGATTTGTCCGACTTTTCTTGCAGGAGATTTATCTGTCGCCAAGAATTTAGCATTAGCTTCATCTAAAGCATCTGCTAAAACCTGGGATTTTGTATTGTTCTGAGTCTGTGCCAAATGCTCTAAAGAAGCCTGTAAAGCTAAGAATTCTCCTAAAGAATCCCATCTTAAATAGCCTTCTTCCAAAAACTGTTCAACGTGTTTCGGAGCAGAACCTCCGGCTCCGGTTTCAAATAAACCACCACCATTCATCAATGGAACGATAGAAAGCATTTTAGCAGAAGTTCCAAGTTCAAGAATTGGGAAAAGATCGGTTAAATAATCTCTCAATACGTTTCCTGAAACAGAAATTGTATCTTTTCCTTCTCTTGCTCTATGCAATGTTTCAGTCATTGCATCTTTTACGTCAAGAATTTTGATGTCAAGTCCGTTTGTATCGTGATCAGCTAAATATTTTTCAACTTTTTTGATCATTTCCGTGTCGTGCGCTCTTCCTTTATCCAACCAGAAAATGGCAGGAGTATCAGATAATCTCGCTCTGTTTACAGCCAATTTTACCCAGTCCTGGATTGGAGCATCTTTCGTCTGACACATTCTGAAAATATCACCTTTTTCAACTTTCTGAGAAAGAAGAACGTTTCCGTTTTCGTCCTGAACTTCAATAGTTCCTTCGGCAGAAGCCTGGAAAGTTTTGTCGTGAGATCCGTATTCTTCAGCTTTCTGCGCCATCAAACCAACATTCGGAACAGAACCCATTGTTGTTGGATCTAATTTTCCATGCGCTTTCATATCATCAATTACAGACTGATAGAAACCTGCATAAGAACGATCCGGAATGATACAAATAGTATCTTCTTCGTTTCCGTCTTTGTTCCACATCTTTCCTCCGCCTCTTACCAGAGCAGCCATAGAAGCATCAACGATGATATCTGAAGGAACGTGGAAATTCGTAATTCCTTTGTCGGAATTTACCATTGCCACTCTTGGTCCGTTTGCCAAAGCAGTTTCGATATCAGCTTTGATTTCAGCTTCCTGAGCATTTCCTTTGATCTTATCAAAAAGATCGGCCAAACCGTTGTTCGGATTAACATCTAAAGATTTGAATGTCTCAGAGTATTTAGTGAAAACATCTTTGAAAAAAGTCTCAACAATAGCTCCAAATACGATTGGATCTGAAATCTTCATCATCGTTGCTTTCAGGTGAGCAGAAAGAAGTACATTTCTGTTTTTAGCTTCTTCAATCGCATCCTGTACGAAAGATTTCAAAGAATTTAAATTCATTACAGAAGAATCGATTACTTCTCCCGCCTGAAGACCTGCAAAATCTTTCAGTTGAGTTTCAGCGCCATCATTTCCTTTGAAAACGATCTTATATTTTGTAGCATTCTCAAGAGTAGTAGAAGTTTCTGTTCCGTAGAAATCTCCACTGCTCATGTGAGCAACGTCAGTTTTGCTGTCTGAAGCCCAGTTACCCATTCTGTGAGGGTTTGCTTTTGCGTAATTTTTAACGGCTTTCGGAGCACGTCTGTCAGAATTTCCTTCTCTTAGCACAGGGTTTACGGCACTTCCTAAAACTTTAGCATATTTAGTTTTGATTGCTTTTTCCTCGTCATTTTTCGGTTCTGCAGGATAATTTGGAACGGCGAAACCTTTTCCCTGCAATTCAGCAATTGCAGCATCCAATTGAGGTGCAGAAGCAGAAATATTGGGCAATTTGATAATATTTGCATCAGGTTGAGTAGCTAATTCTCCTAACTCAGCCAAAGCATCACCTATTTTTTGATTATCAGTCAAAAACTCAGGGAAGTTAGCTAAGATTCTTCCTGCTAAAGAAATATCCGGAACTGCGATTTCAATGTTTGCTGACTTTGTAAATGCTTTTACAATAGGTAAAAACGAATGTGTTGCCAACATTGGAGCCTCATCCGTAAGGGTGTAATAGATTTTTGATTTGTCTGACATTATAGTGTTAGTTTATTGATTTAATTTTAAGTTTCACAAATTTAGTTAATTTTTAATTTTTTACACTTTAATAATCAATGAGATTTTGCGTTTTAAGAATTATTTAACCTTTATTTCTAACAAAATCGGCTGAAAATTGAATAAATTTGATAAACTTTTTTAAAAAATAAATTATGTCTACAATTACATTCAAAGGAAACCCTATACATACAGTTGGAACACTTCCGGCAGTTGGAAATGATGCTCAGGAATTTACAATGGTATCCTCAGATTTATCTGAAAAAAATCTTGCTGATTATACAGGCAAAAGAGTAGTATTAAATATTTTCCCAAGTATTGATACGGGAATCTGTGCTGCTTCTGCAAGAAAATTCAACGAAGAAGCTTCAACACTTGATAATACAGTTGTGATTAATGTTTCAAGAGATTTGCCATTTGCTTTGTCAAGATTTTGTGCAGCTGAAGGTTTAAATAATGTAGAAACTTTATCAGATTTCAGAGGGAATTTCGGTGAAGATTATGGCGTTACGCTTTCAGATTCTCCTTTAAAAGGACTTTTGAGCAGAGCTGTTGTTGTGTTGGATGAAAAAGCTAAAGTAATTTACACAGAGCAGGTTCCGGAAATCGGACAAGAGCCTAATTACGAAGCTGCCATTGCTTCTTTGAAATAAATAAAAGTATTTCTCATCAATTTGAATCATTCTGTTGTTTAACGGAATGATTTTTTTATTTTTGTGCATCAACGCAATAACCAAACATTGAAGAATAAATTTACCTCTTTTACAATAATCTGTTATCTGTTTTTTGGAAACTTACACCTAAAAGCACAGGATTCTAAAGAAATTAAGGAGCTTAAAAATAAATTGGCTCTAACAAAAACTACTACAGATAAAATAAAGATTATAGATGAAATCGGGAACAGATATATTGATGCTAAAAATGTTGACAGTGCATTGGTTTATGCTAAATTGGGTTTGCCGATCAACCAAAAGCTGAATGATACTGAGCAAATTGGCAGATCAAATCTATTTATCGGAAATCTGTTGTTGCAGAAAATGGATATTTCTAATGGTGAGAAATATCTTAATGAGGCTGAAAAGTACTTGAATAAAACTCAGAATTACGAAAAAAGGGCTTTAACTTATTTTCTTTTGGCAACAATTAATTCGGTAAATAAAAAAAATCTTGTCGCAAATAATTATTGTAATCAGATTTTAGATCTTTACAGCCAAAAGAAAATTAAAGATAAAAAGCTGGTTTTGGTTGCATACCAAAGGTTGTTTCAAAACAATTTTGTTCAGGAAAATCCGGTAGAAGGCTATAAATCTTTAAATACATACATTGAATTTACCAAAACCAATTTTCCGGAATTCTTACATGAAGCTTACAATTTAGCAGGTGTATTTTATCTATCTAATAAAGATTTAAAAAAAGCATCCTTTTATTTTGAAGAGTCCTTAAAATTTGCCGCTAAAAATAAAGATGAATTGAAAATGGCAAATGCCAAAATGTTTTTAGGTGATATTTATAGTGAAACGAAGCAATATGATAAGGCACGTATTTTTCTGGAAGAATCTAAAGAATATTACGAAAAACATAAGCTGAATGATAATCTTAAAATGATTTATTATTTTTTGTCTGATCTTAGTTATAAACAAAAAGATTATGCAAATGCTAAAATTTTAATAGATAAGTCTTTAAGGCTGAGTGATGATAAAGATTATATGCATTCTTATTACAGTCATCAAAAAGGTCTGGTTGATCTGAAGACTTTACTAAATCAGGAAGCTGATTTTAAAAATAATGAAATAAAAAAAGCCGAACTGCAAAAGCTTACAAAAGAGCAGTCTGAAAAGCTTGATTATTTTTTAAATCTAAAAACAGTAGTTCCGTCTGAGGTTTTTATTCAGAATTATGATATTCTTCAGGAAGCTTATGAACAATTGGGAGATTATGAAAAATCTCTTTATTATCTGAAAAAATCAAAGGACAAAAACGACGAAGCTTATGGGTTGGAAAAGATGAGAAATTTATCTGAAACACAATCTGAAACTGAAGTTGCCAACGAAAGAGTAAGGGTGAAATTTGAGGAAGAAGCTAAGAGAATCAGCTTACAAAAGGAAATCGAATTAAAGGCACTCCGTTTTGAATACGAAAAAAAACAGGCAGCTGCAAAAACAGAAGAAGAAAGAAAAAGATTAGCTCTTGAGGAAGATTTAAAACGAAAAGAAATTCAGATTAAATTCGATGAAAAGCAAAAAGCAGTTGCATTAAAATACGATCAGGAAAAAAAGATTGCCAAAATAAACCAGGAGAAAAAAGATACCATTGCAAAAGCAGAATTGGAAAGTTCACAAAACCAGAAAAACATTTGGGCAGTGGGAGCTGGCTTATCTATTCTTTTATTAGGTTTTGCAGGATTTTCTTACAACCAGAAAAGAAAAGACAATAAAAAAATTGCCGAAGAAAAAAAGAAATCTGATGATTTACTGCTTAATATTCTTCCTCATGAAATTGCTGAAGAGTTAAAACAAAAGGGAAAATCAAATGCAAAACATTACGATCAGGTTTCGGTTTTATTTACCGATTTTGTCAATTTTACTGCAAATTCTGAGAGAATAGGAGTTCAGGAAGTTTTGAATGAACTGAATATCTGTTTCACAGAGTTCGACAGAATCATGGAGAAATATAATTTAGAAAAGATTAAAACCATTGGTGATGCATATTTAGCAGTAAGCGGATTGCCGGTTTCAAATGAGCAACACGCAAAAAATGCAGTTAATGCAAGTCTGGAAATTCTTTCATACATTCAGCAACGTAAATTAAACAATCCGAATGCTTTAGATATCAGAATCGGAATTCATTCCGGGCCTGTGATTGCGGGAATCGTCGGAGTGAAAAAATTTGCTTACGATATTTGGGGAGACACGGTAAATACCGCTGCAAGAATGGAGCAGAACAGTGCTTTAGGAAAATTAAATATTTCCGAAGCGACCTATAATTTGATAAAAGATGACTTTAGTTTTGAATATCGCGGAAAGATTGAAACCAAAGGTAAAGGCGCAATGCAAATGTATTTTGTCGATTCGCAAAGTTAACTTTAAATTTATAAGAAAATAATTGCCGGAATATTATTTTTGTAATAAAAATCTATGAATGTCCATTATTGGTAATAATTTAGTTTTAAAAGTTTGTTTGTCATTCCGGAAGAATCTAAATTGCTTTATTTCAGGATGTTTAGATTCCTACGCAATGATAAAATGACGGCTGATTTTAGAGTTATGATTGAAAACGGACATTAAGATAAAAATTTCATTTAATAAAGAATTCTTTTAAAAAATGCGTTAAAATGATGTTCTTTTTTTAATATCTTGCATAAAATTCCGATCAAACCGACTAATTTTCATGAAATATCAAAAAAACATTTGTTTATTTATTTTAATTCTGCTGTCAATATGCATGCAGGCAAAAAAGACGGCAAATGATACGTGCAGTATTTTCTTGAAAAACAGTTTTTTCCAAAATAATCAGGAAATTGAACTCAACAAACCCTGGAAATTCAGGATTGGTGATCAAAAACAATGGGCAGATAAGAATTTTGATGATTCTGAATGGGAAAAATCAATTACCAAAAACTTCAAAAACTCAAAACTTCAAAGTAAAAATCCAAAAGATATTGTTTGGCTAAGAACTGAAATATGTACTGATGCATCAGCAGAAAATCAGCCGATCGGATTGGAATTCAGAAGCGGTGCAGCGATGGACGTGTATTGGGATGGAAAATTCGTTAAACGTTTAGGGACTTTTGCGAAGGATAAAGTGGGTGAAAAGAAATATGTTAATCCTATAATTCCCGTAATCATCAGTAGCGGAAATGCCGGTAGACATTCACTTGCCATCAGATACGAAAATACTGAACCTTTCGCTGAACAGCGTATTAAAGGTTTTGAAATTACACTTTCAGACCCCAATCAATATGTTTCACAACTATTGGGACAATCCCTTACCCGAAGCTTTTTGCTGGAAGGAATTGCATTTATTTTTTTTACCTTATTCCTTATTCATCTTCTTACATTTTTATTTTATAGAAAAGATCTCTCAAATCTTTACTTTTCTATGTTTAATTTGTGGATGTCTCTTTTTTTATTCACATGGTATTTTTCATTTGAAACATCAGATGTCGAAACGAGTGTGAGATTAGGATATATTAGTTCTCTGTCAGGCTTGTTTGCCGCAGTATTTTTAAGTGTTATGCTCAATAATCTTTTTGGAAAAATTGGGATAAGATTTAAAATCCTGGCTGGCTTGGCAGTTTTAATGCTTTTATTGATGATATTTTTCGGGGTAGATCTGGAAATTGGTCAGCAGTTGATGGTTGTTATCATTTTAGCTGTTTCCCTTGAAGCGCTATATCTGATTATTCGGGCAATCATTAAGAAAATTCCGGGCTCCAGAATTTTGGGTGCGGGATTGCTATTCTTCTTTGTTGTTCTTTTCTGCACATTAATTTATCTGATTTATTCAGATGGAGTTTTGGCGGTAAATCCCGGAAGCAGTTTTGGTGAAATGTTTATTTTTATCCTCTACATTATGTTTATTTTCAGCCTTCCGTTTACGCTTTCTGCTTTTTTGGCGTGGCGTTCTGCAAATGATAATAAAAATCTTCACCAGAAAATCGAGCAGGTAGAAACTTTATCTTCCGAAAAACAAGAAATTCTGGAGACTCAAAACGAATTTCTGGAATGTCAGGTTTTTGAACGCACAAAAGAAATTAATGCCGAAAAGAAAAAGTCTGACGACCTTTTGCTTAATATTCTCCCTCATGAAATTGCTGAAGAGTTAAAACAAAAGGGAAAATCAAATGCAAAACATTACGATCAGGTTTCGGTTTTATTTACCGATTTTGTCAATTTTACAGCCAATTCAGAAAAAATAGGTGTTCAGGAAGTTTTAAATGAGCTGAATATCTGTTTCACAGAATTCGACAGAATCATGGAGAAATATAATTTAGAAAAAATTAAAACCATCGGTGATGCATATTTAGCAGTAAGCGGATTGCCGATTTCTAATGATGAGCATGCTAAAAACGCAGTAAATGCTGGTTTGGAAATTCTTTCCTATATTCAGCAAAGGAAAAGAAACAGCCCAAATGCTTTGGATATTCGCATCGGAATTCATTCCGGGCCTGTGATTGCGGGAATCGTCGGAGTGAAAAAATTTGCTTACGATATTTGGGGAGACACGGTAAATACCGCTGCAAGAATGGAGCAGAACAGTGCTTTAGGAAAATTAAATATTTCCGAAGCGACCTATAATTTGATAAAAGATGACTTTAGTTTTGAATATCGCGGAAAGATTGAAACCAAAGGAAAGGGCGCTATGGAAATGTATTTTGTAAACAAATCTAAAATTTAGAAATTTTGAAAAAAAATATACTCTTCGTACTTATATTTTTCTTGTTAATCGGATTGCAGAATTTATATTTTGCCCAAAATTCTTTCGAAAAACCTAAAATTTTTACCGAGCAGGAAATAAAAAAAGGTGCATCTATTGATGAAGAAAGTAAATTTTTTGCTGGTGATAACCCTGCTTTTGCTTCACCACAATTTGATGATTCTTCATGGAAACATGTCAATTTTAATTCTAGAAAAGTTTATTCGTGGAATCCAACGAATTATAAGTATAAAAAAGATTCAAAAAAAAATCAGATTTATTGGGTTCGGTACTATTTTAAGATAGATTCTGCGTCGGTTAATAAATCTTTATGTTTTAGAATTCAGCAACTTGGTGCTTCCGAAATTTATTTAAACGGTAAAAAGATTGAAAGCATTGGCAAAATCGGCGACGAAAAATCAAGAGAATTCAGGATTAAAAATAGAATCCCGGAATTGTTTACTTTAAATAATACCAAGGTAAATGTTTTAGCGATAAGATTTTTACCGATTGCTGCGGACAAAAAAAAGACTATTACTTTAGTCCCTTTTGCCATCGGTGTAGAACTTGCTTCTGCTAACGAATTTATCAGAGATAAAACTGAAGAAGTGCAGTATTTCAACTTTTACACTATGTTGATTTGCGGAATATTTGGTGCATTAGGATTTATTCATCTCTTGTTATTTATTTTTTACAGAAAAGCAATTTATAATCTGTATTTTTCTACGTACAATTTTTCGATTTCTTTGATGAGTTATATGGTCTTGCTCTTGTCAGAAATAAGAAATCCTTTAGATGTCGACTCTTATACATTTTTTGCATTTCTTTCGGTAATGGCATTCGGTACTTCGCTTACAGGATTTGTCAATACTTTATTTGGAAAAACAAAAAAAAGACTAAAGGTAATGTTGATTATTTCAGCTTCTATTTTTATTCTCTATTATTTCAGTGCGGCTTCAGCTGCTAGTTTTGCTTTTTTTTACCTTTCTTTTGTTGCTTTTGAATCTTTTTATTTAATTGTAAGAGCAATGATCAGAAGAGAAAAATCTGCTTTCATTGTAGGAGGAGGAGTTTTGGTATTCTTTCTTTTTATTGTAATGTCTATCGTTTTCATGTTTTTAAATAAAACAAATACGATTGACATTAATAAAGCTTTCGGAGATGATTTCATGGGATATGTTTTGGCGTTTATTTTCATAAGCTTTCCGATTTCGATCTCTGCTTATTTGGCTTGGCAATTCGCATCAACCAATTTAAGTTTGGTAAAACAGCTGGATGAAGTCAACCGTCTTTCTGATGTTAATTTAAAACAGGAGCAGGAAAAACAGCAGATTCTTCAGGATCAAAATGATTTGCTTGAAAAACAGGTGGATGAAAGAACTTCTGAACTGCAGAAAGAAAAACAGAAAACAGAAAATTTATTACTGAATATTCTTCCGCACGAAGTTGCAGAAGAACTGAAGGAAAACGGTAGTTCTGAAGCAAAATATTACGATGAAGTCACTGTTTTATTTACCGATTTTGTTAATTTTACCCAAAGTTCCGAAAAATTGGGAGCCGAAAAAATGTTGGTAGAACTCAACGAATGTTTCACTGCTTTCGACTTAATCATGGAAAAGCATGGTTTAGAAAAGATAAAAACAATTGGTGACGCCTATTTGGCAGTGTGTGGTTTACCGAATAAAAATGAAAATCATGCATATCAGACAGCTTTGGTAGCTTTAGATATTATTGATTTTATTGAAGAAAGGAAAAAGGTAAATCCTAATACTTTAGATATCAGAATCGGGATTAATTCAGGTTCTCTGATTGCAGGAATTGTAGGCGTTAAAAAATTTGCTTACGATATTTGGGGTGATACTGTAAATACTGCTGCAAGAATGGAGCAGAACAGCGAAAAAGGCAAAATAAATATTTCTGAATCAACCTATCAGTTGATAAAAGATAAAATCAATTGCGAATACAGAGGAAAAATTCACACCAAAGGAAAAGGCGATATGGATATGTATTTTGCACTGGAAATTAAAAAAGATTAACCTATAATTTAACCACAAAAGGCACAAAAGTTTTTTTCTAAATATTAGAGTATCGAAAAATACTGTTTAAAGTTCAAAAAAGCATGAAGAAATTTCTTAGCCTTATTTGAACTTTAATAAGTTTTTATTAACACTTTAATAATCTTTATTTGTCTTTTGTACCTTTTGTGGTAAAAAAACATTCTCTATTTAAAAATATGGAATACGAAAAATTAAAAAAAATCATCATCAGCAGACTCAGGGAAAATCTTCCTGAGCATCTTTCCTATCACAGCGTGATGCATGTAAAAGACGTTATTGATTCTGTAGAAAAAATTGCAGAAGCTGAAAACGTTAAAGAAGAAGATTTAGTGTTGCTGAAAACGGCAGCTTTATTTCACGACACAGGATTTTTATTCGGTTCAAAAAATCATGAAGAAAAATCGTGTGAAATTGCTGAAGAATATCTTTCAGATTATGGTTATTCCGAATCGCAGACCAAGAAAATAAAGGGAATGATTATGGCGACAAAAATTCCGCAGACACCGCACAATCATTTAGAACAGATTTTAGCAGATGCCGATTTGGATTATTTAGGAAGAAATGATTTCTTTGTGATTGGTGATAAATTATTCGAAGAACTTTCTATGTTTGGAATTGTAAATTCAGAGCGCGACTGGAATTTACTGCAGGAGAAATTTCTCGAAAGTCATCATTATTTCACAAAAACTGCTATCAATACCAGAAAAGAAAAAAAGCAGGCTAATCTGGATATCATTAAAACAAAACTAAAAAACGACTAATCATTGTATGAGCTCAGCAACAACTAAACATGGTACGCTATTTACTCTTTCGGATATTATTTATCTTATTTTAGGGGTGATCTCTGCCAGTTTTGCTTTAAAATCGTTTCTCGTTCCCAACCATTTTTTGGACGGAGGCGTTACCGGAATTTCACTTTTAATTCACGAAGTTTATCACTGGAATTTGGGTATTGTTTTATTGGTCTTAAATATTCCTTTCATCATTTTAGCTTATTTTCAGATCGGGAAACATTTTGCAATCAGAAGTTTTTTGACGATTCTATTTATTATTGTAACCATTTCTTTTGTTCCTTTTCCGGAAGTAACCCACGACAAACTTCTTGTCGCTGTGTTTGGAGGATTTTTCATGGGAATAGGCATAGGTTTATCCATGCGAGGTGGTGGAACCTTCGACGGTATGGAAGTTTTAGCCTTATTAACATTCAAAAAAAGCAGTTTCAGTATTACTGAAATTATTTTGGGAATGAATGTTATTATCTTCATCATCGCTACCGTTTTTCTTAAATTTGAAACCGCTTTGTATGCAATTATGACGTATCTTGTAGCAAGTCAGATTACCAAATATGTGATTGAAGGAATTGAAGCTTATACAGGCGTAACCATCGTTTCCGGAAACAGTGAAGAAATTAAAAAAGCTTTGGTTTTAACGATGAATAAAGGGATTACCGTTTACAGAGGAGAAAGAGGTTTTATGAAAGAATCTTTTGAACAGAGCCAGGATGCAGATATTATTTTTACCATCGTAACAAGACTTGAGGTAAGAAAATTACAGAATATCGTTCGTTCGATTGATCCCAAAGCTTTTATTTTTACGCAAACCGTAAGAGAACCTCAGGGCGGAATTGTAAAAGAAATTGTGAAGCATTAAATTATATTATAAGAATTTTTTACCCCAAAAGAACCAAAAGAAATAATTGAAAAAAAATAGTAATTCAAAAGCTTACAAAATGTAAAAACATACGGTAATTATTGTTTTGTAAATTTTTGAACAGCTTTAAAAGAAATAAAATCTTTTGCTTTAAAAAATAAAAATATGCTCAAAGCCTTATGAAATATCCTCATAAGGCTTTAATTTTGTACAACCAACAACCAACAACCAACAACCAACAATGAAACGCTCCGGAACCGCAACATTACCCCTTCACTACGGCAAAGTACCACCTTGGCTGTATGAACGGATGTCGATTCTCGGGCTATCTATTGTTGAAGTAATGCTTTCTGATTATGGAAAGAATGAAGTTCTTCGCAGATTGGCAGATCCTTTTTGGTTTCAGAGTTTTGGTGCAGTAATGGGAATGGATTGGCATTCTTCAGGAATCACTACTTCTGTTATGGGAGCTTTAAAACGTTCAATTAATCCGAATTCTAAAGAACTTGGAATTTATATTTGTGGTGGAAAAGGAAAACTTTCCAAAGAAACTCCAAATGAATTGTTAGTCATTGCCGACAAAACAGGTTTGAACGGTAGTGAGCTGGTTCGTGCAAGTAAATTATCTGCGAAAGTAGATAACACGGCGATTCAGGACGGTTATCAATTGTATCTGCATAATTTTATTGTATCTGATGAAGGAAGCTGGTCTGTTGTTCAACAGGGAATGAACGACGCTGATGGAACGGCAAGACGTTATCATTGGCATTCCGAAAACATGAAATCTTTTGTGGATGAACCTCACAAAGGAATTCAGGGGATCAACCGTGGAAATATTCTGAATTTAACAGCCAGTGAAGCTCAGGAAAACCGTAATGGCATTCTTGAAATTTCACATACCGATTCAGAAAAAATAATGCAGGACTTTGCGAATTTAATTTTGCCCAATCATCACGATGTGCGTGCTTCAGATGTTGATTTAAAAAAACTCGGAACGCTCTTATACATGACGAGAGAAAACCAGCCTGAAAATTTTGAAGAATTACTTTTGTTAAAAGGAGTCGGACCGCGTACTTTACAAAGTCTTGCTTTGGTAAGTGAAGTTATTCACGGTGCGCCTTCAAGATTCAGAGATCCGGCAAGGTTTTCGTTTGCCAATGGCGGAAAAGATGGTCACCCGTTTCCTGTTCCGATCAATGTATATGACGAAACAATTTCAATTTTACAGAAAGGTATCGAAAAATCCAAACTTGGAAATTCGGATAAATTACAATCCATCAACAAACTTCATACGATAATCTCAGAAGCGGAGAAAAATTTCACTCCCGATTTCGATATCAACGATGTCATTGAAGAGGAAAGACAAAATTCATGGCGTTTTGGCGGGAAAACTGTCTTCGGAGATGCCGAAAAACCAGCTCCTCCAAAACCTATTCAGCTATCATTATTTTAAGTTTTAATTAAATGTTTCTTTTTACTCGTTGCTTCAAAGGGTATAATCTGTATTTCATTGATAAGTTTACGCCATTATATATCATAAAGACGTTTAGTAATTTAAAATTCTTCGTCTGCCTTTGCGATAATTAAAATATTACATACAAAGGATTTCACATAAATTATTTAGAGATAAAAATAATTTTCGTCAAGTTTACCATTCTGAAAAAATCTGAAAAACATAAAATTGATTTAGATTTTTGCGAAATGACAAAAGAAAAAAAATATATCATCTCCAATTCCAATAAAAAATTTAATTTTAAAGCTCAAAAAAACATTTTAAATGACTGAAAAAGCTTTTAACGTTTACTACGATTTTCCTTTTTTCTTCCCTGAAGAATTAGAAGAAATAATTAAAGCCCACGAAAAAAAAAATTTTCGAAAAGGAGATTTTATTCTTAAAGAAGGAAAAACCGCCAATGAATATTTTATTCTTGAAAAAGGTTTGGCTCGTTCCTTCGTCAATGATTTCAACGGAAACGAAGTTACCACGCACTTTTTCGTGGAAAATGAAATCGTAATCGAAGTCTCATCATTATTTCAAAGAATTCCTACGCAGGAAAATATCGTCTGCATCACAGATTGTGAATTATGGAAGATAGATTTTGAAGTATTTCAGGAACTTTATCATAGAATTCCAAATTTGAGCGAGTGGGGAAGAGCCTGGATGTCTCAGGAACTTTTCAGTTACAAACAGCGTTCTGTAGAAATGTTTATACTTTCTGCTACAAAACGTTATCTCAATCTTTTAGAGCAAAAACCACATGTCATACAGTTTGCGCCGTTAAAGCAAATTGCCTCCTATCTAGGTGTGACAGACACTTCTTTAAGCAGAATTCGTAAAGAATTGGTTTCGCATCCCAAGAAAATTTAAATCTTGTCTTATGGCAAGTTGATTTTCGTTGCAACTTGGTAATTTTGGTTTAAAGTTTAACAATAAACAGATTACAAAATGAAAATCAACCAAATTTATGTAAATCTTCCAGTAAAAGATATTCCGAAAACAAAACAATTTTGGACTCATCTCGGTTTTACCATCAACGAACAGTTTTCAGATGAAAAGGCAGTATGCGTGATGATGAGTGATACAATTTATGTAATGTTTTTAACGGAAGAATATTTTCAGACTTTTTCTGAAAGACCGGTTCCTAAAGGCGATACAACGCAGGTTTTGGTTGCCATTGGTTTAGATAGTCGTGAAGAAGTTGATCAAGTTGTAAATGCTGCTGTGGAAAACGGAGCTTACCAACATGAAGAACCTCAGGATTATGGCTGGATGTATCAAAATTCTTTTTGGGACATCAACGGTCATGGCTGGAACGTAACTTATGCAGACCTTTCTCAAATGCCAACAGAATAATTTAAAAACAAATATAAAAAATGACTTTCCACAATTTTTATAAGTTTTTTCAAGTGAAAAAATCCGCGTAATCAGCAAAATCTACGAGAAAATTTTAATACAAAATCTCAAAAATATTTTCACGAATAAACACAATCTCCATGTAAATCTGAGCAATCTGTGGGAAATTAAAAAAATCAAAAAAATAAACAAATGGATACACCAATATCAAAAAAATTAGACATCATCATCCCCGCATTTCGTGGTCACAGCCAGAGTTTTCTGATGGTTCTTGACGGAATTTCAGATGAAGATGCCCTTAGAAGAATTGAAGGACGTACCAATCATATCATCTGGATGATTGGCAACTTTCTCGATATGCGTTATGCACTGGGAAATGTACTTGGGTTGAATGAAGAATTTGAGTTTAAAGATTTTTTCTTTCAGGGAAAAGCACTGGACGAAAGTTTTAAATACCCTACTTTAGAACAGCTCAAAACTAGTTTTCATAAAATTTCACCATTGGTGTATCAAAAATTATTGTCGGCAACTGATGAAGATTTAGATAAAGCATTTCCGATGGGAATGAATATCGATTTCTTTCCTGAAACAGTTTTAAATTTCGTCGGAATGTGCATCGGTCGTGAAGATTATCTGTGCGGACAAATGGGTTTAATGCGAAGAATTCTTAACTATCCGGGAATGAAATATGACTTTGATACAGATTTAAAATATTAAAAATGAATCCTGTAGAAAAAGGGCATAAAGAAGTCAACGGAATTAAAATGTACTATGAAATCTATGGTTCCGGAAAACCTTTAGTATTGATTCACGGCGGAGCTGGTTCGATTCGGTTTGATTTTAAGGAAATTATTCCAAAGCTTGAAAATAAATTTCAACTCATTGGAATTGATCTCCAAAATCACGGAATGACAGAACATAGAAATATACCTGAAACTTTCGAGCAGGATACGAAAGACGTTGCTTCACTTCTTAAAGAAATTAAAATTGAGAAAGCATCGTTTTGGGGGTTTAGTAACGGTGGAAATACAGTGATGCAAATCGCCCATCTGTTTCCTGATCTGGTTGAAAAACTTATAGTTGCTTCTGCATTTTACAAAAAAACAGGGATGATAGATGGCTTTTTTGAAGGAATGGAAAATGTCACATTAGAATCTATGCCCGAATCACTCAAAAATAATTTTTTAGAATTAAATTCAGATCAGTCTGCTCTCAAAAATATGTTTGAAAAAGACAGCAAAAGAATGCAGACTTTCGAAGACTGGAGTGAAGATCTTTTGAAAGGAATAAAGTCTCCAACCTTATTTATTTCTGGCGACAAAGATGTAATGAAACCGGAACACGTTGTCGAAATGTGGCGTTTGGTAGAAAATTCTCAATTAATGATTCTCCCTGCAACTCATGGCTCTTATATGATGGCAGATTTCGGAGGAAATATTGATGGAAAACTGATTGATTTTACAGTAAGTGAAATTGAAAAGTTTTTGAATAATTAAAAAATTAATGAAACGAAAATTAGAGAGTATAAAAATAGATTCTTTAATCAACTCTACTACTTTAAGAATTACAAATTGAGTAAATAATAAATACCGATTTCTTAGCTGAGTGAAATCGAAGATTCGACGAAGTCAAACGCCTTTGAGAACGAAAAATATTCTCAAACATTTAAAAAATCCTTGCGAACTTTGCGTTAAAACTAAACACTAACAACACAAATAGTTTACACAAATTTCACAAACGTTATCAGTGTCTATTCGTGAAAAAATTAGTGCTATTTGTATTTAAAAAATAAAAATATTAATTAAAATAAAAAATCATGACAAAATTAAATCCTTACTTAAATTTCGACGGAAAAGCAGAAGAAGCTTTTACATTTTACAAATCTGTTTTTGGCGGAGAATTTCGTGGTGAAATCCACAAAATGGGTAATGCTCCAGGAACAGAAAATCTTACTGATGAAGAAAAAAACAGAGTGATGCACATTGCGCTTCCGATTGGCGGAGATGTATTGATGGCTTCAGATATTGTTCCAAGTTTCGGACAGAAACTCAATGTTGGAAACAACAATTACGTATCAGTTTTCCCCGAATCAAGAGAAGAAGCAGACAGGCTTTTCAAAGGACTTTCGGAAGGAGGAAACATCGAAATGCCGCTTGAAGACCAGTTTTGGGGAGACTATTTTGGTAGTTTTCAAGACAAATATGGGGTGCATTGGATGATTAATTATAACGCTAAATATACAAATTAATCATATATTTATCTGTAATAGGGTGGCTGTTTGTGGTTTTACAATTTAAAATAAAATTATGGAAAAAATTAAAGTAGATGTTACAATTCTTGCTCCAGTAGAAAAAGTTTGGGACTATTTCAACACTCCCGAACATATCACAAAATGGAATTTTGCTCACGAATCTTGGCAATGTCCAAGCTCTGAAAATGACTTGAGAATGGGTGGCAAATTCAAAACAAGAATGGAAGCAAAAGACGGAAGCTTCGGATTTGATTTTGAAGGAATTTATGATGAGGTAATCACCAATGAAAAAATCCAATATCACTTGGAAGATGGGAGAGTGGTAGAAGTAATTTTTGAAAAAATTGACCAAAATACAACCAAAGTAACCGAAATTTTCGATCCTGAAACTCAGAATTCTGCAGAAATGCAACGAGATGGTTGGTATGCAATACTAGATAATTTTCACAAATACGTAGAAAATCATTAAACTTGAAATTTTTTAATCATGATCAATTTGGTAATAATGGCAAAATCTTTAAGATCCATTTGTACTGAGCATCATGCTGTAGAAAACGATTTTTTACAGGGCGTTATTGCAATGCCTGCAAGAAGAGCACTGGCAAAAGAGAAAATAGATTCTCTTAGTAAGCTTTCAGATTATTCTGAAAATGAACTGATAAAATTTCACGGTTTTGGAAAAAATACTATTCTTAAGCTTAAAGGTTATATGCAGGAAAACAATTTCTCTTTTAAAACTGATGAAATTGTAATTGCGAGAAGCTTGTGACGTAGCAATCTGACTTTTTAAAAAATGCAAAGCAGACAAAAATTTTTTTTTTAGTTGATTGTGCATGTTTTCGCAAAGGCGTTTATCTCGTAGAGTTTTGATTTCATTGGCCAATGAAAGCAGAATTTTTTAGACACTTTTTCTTATTCTGAAAGAAGCATAGCATAGTGAAGAATCTTTTTATAGAAAAAATACCTATTTGATATTTAAGATTGTAATTGAAAATATTAGTGATAATTCGTGGCATTAGTGTTTAGACAAAAAAATAAAAATAAAAATTATGAATAACAATATTTTCCCGTGTATTTGGTACGACGGAGATGCAAAAGAATCCGCAGAATTTTACTGTAAAGTTTTTGACGGAAAAATTACGGCAGATACTCAAATGGTGATGAATATTGATCTTTTCGGTCAAAAATTAATGTTGCTAAATGGTGGTCCTCACTTTCAGAAAAATGCTTCAGTTTCTTTCATGATAATTTGTGAAACTGAAGATGAGGTTCAGAAATATTGGGATCATTTGGTGGATGGCGGAATGGCTTTAATGGAAATCGGAGAATATCCCTGGAGCAAAAAATACGGCTGGGTTCGTGATAAATTTGGTGTGACTTGGCAGGTTTATTTGGCTGAAAACCGCGATGTAGAACAAAAAATTATTCCGACGTTAATGTTTATTCATCAGAATAATGGCAAAGCTATAAAAGCGATGGAGTTTTACACTGAAATTTTTCCGAATTCAAAAATCGGAAGCATTTTAAAATACGGAGACGGAGTGGGTAATGAAACTCATGAAGTTCCTGAAAATGTACAGCATGCTCACTTCGAAATCGACGGATATTCTTTTTTCTGTATGGATAATTCTTATGATCATCAATTTGATTTTAATGAAGGAATTTCGATGGTTGTCATGACAGATAATCAGGAACAAACCGATCATCTTTGGAATTCACTTATTTCTGAGGGCGGAAGAGAAAGTATGTGTGGCTGGCTGAAAGATCAGTTTGGCTTCAGTTGGCAAATTGTTCCTAAAAGATTAATCGAACTGATGAATGATGCAAATCAGGAAAAAGCTCAGAAAGTTTTTCAGGCAATGATGAAAATGCAGAAAATCATCATTCAGGATTTGGAAGAAGCTTATAATTCTTAAATATTTGACTGGAAGCTTGATGATGGAGGCTGGAAGTAATATTTAGTCTGAAAATAACTTCCCGCATCCAGCTTCCATCACCCAACTTTCCTCTTCGGCTTGCTGTTTGATGCTTTTCTCTAAAAGATTTGCTTATGAAGACACAGAACAAGTCAAAATCGCTTTCAAAAGTACCGAAAGACGGTTTAAATCCTGAGATTATCAGAGAAAATTATTTGGGTAGTAAAAAATTACTCAATAAAAAAGCCGTTATTTCCGGTGGCGACAGCGGAATCGGACAAGCGGTTGCAGTACATTTCGCAAGAGAAGGAGCCGATGTTGCAGTGATTTACAAAGACAGTGTAAAAGATGCCAAAGAAACACAGAAACTCGTTGAAAAAGAAGGTGGAAAATGTGTGCTTTTTAAAGGCGATATATCCAATAAAACTTTTAGAAAAAATACTTTGGAGAAAATTAAAAAAGATTGGAAAACAATCGATATTCTGGTTAATAATGCCGGAATTCAGTTTCCTAAAAGTGAAATTTCCAAGATTAAGGATGAACAAATAAAAAAAACCTTTGATGTCAATATTATTTCAATGATTTCCTTTACGAGAGATTGTTTGAATTTAATGACCAAAGGCGGAAGAATTATTTGCACAACGTCTGTTACAGCGTATCGGGGAAGTGATCATCTTATCGATTATTCAGCAACAAAAGGTGCAATTGCTACATTCGTCCGTTCACTTTCTGTAAATCTTGCCGAGAAGAAAATTCTTGTCAATGGAGTTGCTCCAGGACCGATTTGGACACCTTTGGTAAAAGAAACTTTTGAAGATATTGCTTCTTTTGGAAGAGATACACCGCTAAAAAGAGCAGGACAGCCTTCTGAAGTTGCTCCCGCTTATGTTTTTCTGGCTTCTGAAGATTCAAGTTTTATTACCGGAGAAATTATTCATATAAACGGTGGAGATTTCGTTGGAGGATAAATTATTTTTGCTTAAAATTTGAACCTAAACTTAAAATATAATGGAACTTTTACAGTTTGAAATTGAAATAAACGCTGCACCCGAGAAAGTATGGAGTGTACTTTGGGACGAGTTTTCCTACAGACAATGGACCTCCGCTTTTATCGAAGGCTCCTATTATATGGGAACTTTGGAAGAAGGGAGTAAAATACAGTTTTTAGATCCGCAAAACAACGGAATGTACAGCGAAGTCGTTAAGAATATTCCAAATAAGGAAATGGTATTTCTGCATTTAGGAGAGATCTACAACGGAATTGAAACTCCGATGGATTGGGGTGATGCCACTGAATCTTATATTCTTGAAGGAGATGATGAAAGTACAAAGCTTATTTTAAAAATTAATTCCAATGAAGAATATAAAAGCTTTTTTGAAGAGAAAGTTCCACAGGCGATTCAGAATGTGAAAAACTTATCTGAAAATCAACTGTAATTAAACACTTATTACGCAAATGAATTTCACAAATATCACAAACTCTTATTAATATTTAATACTTTATTTAGTGTAATTCGTGCTGAAAATTTGTGTCATTTGTGTTTAAATTAAAACAAATCAAAAATCAAAAATATGGAAACCTTATCTTACGAAATTATCATCGATGCACCAAAAGAAAAAATATGGGACGTTCTTTGGGAAAACAAATCGTACAGCGAATGGACTAAATTTTTCAATCCCAAATCAGCGTCAATAATGAAATCCGATTGGCAAGTTGGCGGAAAAACATATTTCACTAATGCAGACGGAGAAGGGATGGTCTCAACAATTGACAGTCTTGAAAAACCTGGTCAGATTATTTTTAAACATTTGGGAATGGTCGATAAAGACGGAAACGAAGATACCCAAAGCAAAGAAGTGATGGAATGGAGTGGCTGCTTTGAAAAATATATTCTGATTGATTTTGAAGGAAAAACGAAACTCCATACCGAAGTTCAGGTTGATAAAGAATGGCGTGATCACATGAATGAAGGCTTCAATAAAGGCTTACAAATTGTTAAAGAGCTTTCGGAGGCAAAATAATATGAGCTGAATAGTTTCAGTCAGGAGGTTTTCATTGGGAAAATCTCTTTTTTGTTTAACTTTAGGCTCAATTTTAAGAATTATGAAATTATTAGTCATTCTTTTCACAACATTTATTTTAGCGTTATTGGGAACAAAAATCTTTCAGGGAAACTGGAATTTTCTGTTTTCGGGAAATTTAGGAATGGCAGTTTTCATTCTTTTCACAGGTTTTGCTCATTTTAAATTCCAGAAAGGAATGGCTTTAATGATTCCTGATTTTGTTCCGGCGAAAATGTTTTGGGTTTATTTTACGGGATTAATAGAAATTGCGGCGGGATTTGGTTTGATGATTCCTTCAATCCGTGAATTGACTGCAGCCTTACTCATTGTTTTTCTTGTTTTGGTTTTTGTGGCAAATATAAATTCATCCAAAAAGAAAGTGAATATTTTTAAGGGTGATTATTCCGGTCCGGGAATGAGCTATCTTTATAAAGAAAGAATTCCGATGCAGATTATTTTAATAACCTGGACATGGTTTTTTGGAATTTACTTAAATTAAAATTTTAGGCCAAATCTATTGAAATTGCTCTGATGTAAGCAAAATTCAAAACGCGCTTTATGAATTTTTATCTCTCACCAAAAAATCTTACTTTTGCATATCTATAAAAAAGTAAAAGAAAAGAATGAATTCCTACAAAAATCCTTTGGAAGAACGCTATTCAAGCGAAGAAATGTTGTTTAACTTTTCTCATAACAACAAATTCCAGAACTGGAGAAAGCTTTGGATTGCTCTTGCTGAAATCGAAAAAGATCTTGGTCTTGAAATTACAGACGAGCAGATCACTGACCTGAAAGCCAATGCAGAAAATATTGATTATGATAAAGCGGCAGAATATGAGAAGAAATTCCGTCACGATGTGATGGCTCACGTTCACGCTTATGGTGATGTGGCGCCATCAGCAAAAGGAATTATTCACTTGGGGGCAACTTCAGCGTTTGTAGGAGACAATACAGATTTGATTCAAATCCGTGACGGACTTTTAACCTTGAAGAAAAAGTTGGTGAACGTAATGAAAAATCTTTCTGATTTTGCCATTCAATATAAAGATCTTCCAACTTTAGGATTCACACATTTCCAACCAGCTCAGTTAACGACCGTTGGAAAAAGAGCGACTCTTTGGTTACAAAGTTTAGTTTTAGACATCGAAGAATTGGATTTTTTCTTAGAAACATTAAGATTCAGAGGAGTAAAAGGAACAACAGGAACTGCAGCAAGTTTCTTGGAGCTTTTCAACGGTGATTATTCTAAAGTGAAACACTTAGATAAAGAATTGTCTAAAAGATTCGGTTTCGAAAAGGTTTTCGGAGTTTCCGGGCAGACTTATGACAGAAAAATTGATGCTAAAGTGGTGGCTTTATTAGGAAATATTGCTCAATCTGCGCATAAATTCACAAACGATTTACGGTTACTTCAAAATCTGAAAGAAATTGAAGAGCCATTCGAAAAGAATCAAATCGGTTCATCTGCAATGGCTTACAAACGTAATCCAATGAGAAGCGAAAGAATTGGAGCACTGGCAAAATATGTGATGTCTTTGACAACGAGTTCTGCGATGGTCGCTTCAACACAATGGTTTGAAAGAACATTGGACGATTCAGCAAACAAAAGATTAACCATTCCTCAGGCGTTTTTAGCAGTTGATGCGATTCTATTGATTTGGAATAATATCATGAACGGAATCGTGGTTTATCCGAACAGAATCAACAAACATATTATGGAAGAGCTTCCTTTCATGGCAACAGAATACATCATCATGGAAGAAGTGAAAGCTGGTGGCGACCGTCAGGAAATTCATGAAGTAATCAGAGTTCATTCTATGGAAGCTTCTAAAAAGGTAAAAGAAGAAGGAAAAGAAAACGATTTGATCGAAAGAATCCTGAACGACAATTCATTAAAACTGGATAAATCAAAATTAAAAGAAGTTCTGGACCCGAAAAACTTCATCGGTTTTGCACCTATTCAAACGGAAGAATTCATTGCCAATGAAGTTCAGCCGATTATTGATGCGAATCAGGATTTGATTGGCCTGGAAGCTGACCTTAAAGTATAATTGATATGCAGTCTTTGGGCTGCATATTTTATGAGCCTACATGAAGGATAAAATTAATATTACATTTATTTTTTTTTCAGTAATCATATCAAGATTACCATTTATTTGGAATAGTCCTGGACTAGATCTGGACAATTGGCTGGTTCTTCATACAGGGAAAAAAATTCTCGAGACGGGATCTTACAGGGCATCAAGATTTCCTGGTTATCCTGTTTCAGAATATTTGGCGTCACTTTTTGGAGATTGCGCATGGCTAATTCTCAATGTTTTAAGTGTACTATTTACTGCTTTATGCTGTGTTGTTTTTTACAAAATAATAGGAAACTTAGGAGTTAAAGATAAAGTAATGGCTGCTCTGGCTCTTGGTTTTGTACAGGCTGTTTTTATAGCATCTACAAGTAATATGGAGTATGTGTGGAGCTTGTTTTTCTTGCTGTCGGGATTATGGTTTATTTTGAAAAAATATATTTTTTGGGCAGGTGTGGCTTTAGGTTTAATGGTGAGTACAAGATTTACAAATATTATTTTATTAATGCCAATTTTGTATTTCTTGTATTTTACGGTTAGAATTAGATCTTTGAAAGATTATTTGGTAATATTTGGTGTTGCAGTGTCAACTTTTGTTTTAATTTTTACTCCGGTTTTTAGTAAGTATTCATTGAATATTTTGCCGGATGTTGGCGAAAGTTCGATCGATCTGAAAAGTATAGTAAGTCAGTACACCATGTATATTTACGGTGTTTTGGGAATTTTAGGACTCTTAGTAGGTTGTATTTATATCATTTTTTCGAAGAATTTAGTCAGGAATTTTCAAAGCAATAAAGAAATATTAATTTTCTCAGTTCTAATGATTCTTATTACTAGTTTCTTATATTTAAAATATCCTTTTGAAAGCAACTATAATATACCGCTTATTCCATTTGTGATATTGATTTTAGTATTTTTGATTCAGAATAAGATGGTAAAGAATATTATATTTTCTTCATTTATTCTAAGCCCGTTTGTAATTTATGTAAGCTCAAATAAAGTTCAGTTTAAAGGAACCGTTTTTGTCAACGAGAAAATGGAGAACGATTTTCTAGTCTATACAAAGTCAATTCATACTCAGTTTTCAAAAATTAAAAGTGATAAAAAAGTATTGGTAGCAGGATGTTTTTACAACTGTTATTTATATAATTACCCCAATAACAATAGAAATATAAAAATATATGAAGGACCTACTCTAGATCTTTTAAAACATTATATTTCACAAGGATATAAAATATATTATCCAATTACAGTTAAGAAAGAAATTGAAAATTTTCATCATTATGACATTTCAGAATATGGAAAAGGAATCTTAACTGAATTCAATTTTGATCGATAAAAAAGTAAAAATGAATAAAAGAATTTTCGTAGAAAAAAGAGGAATTTTCGATGTGGAAAGTCCAAAAATTTTTGATGAAGTAAAAGCGGTCGTTCCGTCGATCCAAAGCGTAAAAGTATACAACGTTTACGATATTTTTGGTTTAAATGATGGCGAATTTGAAAAAGTGGTTAACAGCACTTTTGTAGATCCGGTTACTGATATTTTAATTGAAGAAAATCCTGCACAGGGAATTTATTTCGCATTGGAATTTTTGCCTGGACAATACGATCAGCGTGCAGATTCTGCCCAACAGTGTATTGCTTTACTGACTGGAAATGAGAAGTCTAAAGTAAGAAGTGGGAAATTAATCGAGTTTGAAGGGATTTCCGAATCTGATTTAGCAAAAATCAAAGATCTTCTCATCAATAAAGTAGAATCTCAGGAAAAAGATTTAACCATTTTAGATATCCCTGCGGAAGAAACACCTTCAAAAGTAATTGTTCACGAAAATTTTATCAATTTTGATGATGCTCAACTGGAGGAATTTTTTAATAATCATGGTTTTGCATTAGGTTTGGATGATTTAAAATTCATTCAGGAATATTTTAAATCGGAACAAAGAAATCCTACAGAAACGGAACTTAAAGTTTTAGACACGTATTGGAGTGACCACTGTCGTCACACAACTTTTGAAACTGAATTGTCAAATATTGAATTTGAAGGACAATTTAAACATACATTGGAAACTATTTTCAATGATTACATCGAAAAAAGAAAATTCTTAGGACGCGAATTAAAACCGATCTCTTTAATGGATTTGGCAACCGTTTGCGGAAGATATTTCCATAAAACAGGTGATTTGGAAAACCTGGTGGTTTCAGATGAAATCAACGCTTGTACAATCCAAATTGAAGCTGAGTACGATGGTAAAAAAGAACCGTGGTATTTGTTATTCAAGAATGAAACACACAATCACCCGACAGAAATCGAACCTTTTGGTGGGGCTTCAACTTGTTTAGGTGGTGCGATCAGGGATCCTTTATCCGGACGTTCTTTCGTTTTCCAGGCGATGAGATTAACGGGTGCTGCTGACGTTTTGGAGTCTGTTGACCAAACTTTACCGGGCAAATTACCTCAAAAAACAATCACAAAACATGCTGCAAACGGATATTCTTCTTATGGTAACCAAATCGGTTTGGCGACTACAATGGTTTCTGAAATCTATGACGAAGGCTACAAAGCAAAAAGAATGGAAGTCGGTTTCGTTGCCGGAGCGGTTCCTGTGGATTGGGTGAGACGTGAAAAACCTGAAGCGGGTGATTCTATTATTATTTTAGGAGGAGCAACCGGTCGTGACGGAGTTGGTGGGGCAAGCGGAAGTTCAAAAGAGCAGGACGAAACTTCGATCCACACGATGAGTTCTGAAGTTCAGAAAGGAAATGCGGTTGAAGAGCGTAAAATCCAGAGATTATTCAGAAATCCTGAAGTGACAAGACTGATTAAAAAATCAAATGACTTTGGAGCTGGAGGTGTTTCTGTAGCAATCGGTGAAATTGCTGATTCTTTGGAAGTTAATCTAGATGTTTTACCATTAAAATACGAAGGTTTGAACGGAACCGAGCTTGCTATTTCTGAATCTCAGGAAAGAATGGCGGTTGTAGTTGAACCGAAAGATAAAGAAAAGTTTATCAAGTTCTGTGAAGCTGAAAATATTGTGGCTGTTGAAGTTGCAAAGGTTACAGATTCAGGAAGAATGCAGATGTTCTGGAAAGGCAATAAAATTGTTGACCTCTCAAGAGCATTTTTAGATACGAATGGTTGCTCAAAAAGCCAGGAAGTTAAGATTACCCATCTTAACGAAGTAAAAGAAGAAACTCTAGCTTTTAATGAAGAGAATTTCTTGAAAATTTTAGGTGATAAAAACGTCGCTTCTCAAAAAGGTTTGTTGGAGATGTTCGATTCTTCTATCGGTGCAACTACGGTTGCGATGCCTTTAGGCGGAAAATATCAGCAGACTTTGATGGAAGGAAGTGTTCAGACTTTGCCGATTTTAGGAGCAAAAGATATTGAAACCGTTTCTTTGGCAAGTTGGGGATTTGATGCCGAAATTTCAAAACAAAACTCATTGTTGGGAGCTTCTTACGCAGTCGTTGAAAGCGTTGCGAAAATCGTTGCAATGGGCGGCAATTATAAAAATATCAGATTCAGTTTCCAGGAATATTTTGAGAAACTAGGTCAGAATCCTGAAAAATGGGGAAAACCATTGGCTTCACTTTTAGGAGCTTATGATGCACAGATTAACTTCGGTTTAGCAGCAATCGGGGGTAAAGATTCGATGAGTGGCACATATCAGGATTTGAATGTTCCGCCAACGTTAATTTCTTTCGCTTGTGCGAATGGAGAAAAGAAAAATATTATCTCTCCGGAATTTAAACAGGCTGGAAATAAATTGTATTTCTTCAATCATATTCCACAGGAAAACGGACTTCCAAATTATGAAAATCTAAAAGCTGTTTATAATTTGATTTTCGAAAATATTAAAGCCGGAAGAATTGTTTCAGTGAAAACAGTTAAGGAAGGTGGAGTAGCAGTTGCTTTAGCAAAAATGAGTTTCGGAAACAGATTGGGTGCTGAAATAAATGTTGCTGATGAAAACGTTTTATTAGCTAAAAACATTGGAAGTTTAATTATAGAATCTACTGAAGAATTGAGTTTTGTTGATCTTCAACTAATTGGTGAAGTTAAAAATTCAAATATTCTGAAAATCAATAATTTGGATTTCAAAATCGAAAAATTACTTGAAGCCAATACGAAAACTTTTGAAAACCTTTTTTCGACAGTAGAAAAAGAAAAAATTACAGTTGAATTAAATTCAGAATTAAACTCAGTTATTGCAAGAAATATCATCATTAAAAAACACGGGATTGCTCAGCCAAGAGTTTTTGCTCCGGTTTTTCCTGGGACAAACTGTGAGTATGACACGCTGAATGCTTTTGCAAAAGAAGGTGCAATTGTTAACAGTTTACCTTTAATTAACATCAATCATCAATTGCTTGATGAAAGCATCGATGCGTGGGTAAAAGAAATTAAACAGTCACAGATTTTAGCATTCTCCGGAGGATTTTCTGCGGGTGACGAACCGGATGGTTCTGCTAAATTTATCGTGAATGTTTTGAAGAACGAAAAGATGAGAAATGCAGTTCATGAATTGCTCGACAGAGACGGAATGATTATCGGGATTTGTAACGGTTTTCAGGCGTTGGTGAAGTCAGGATTGTTGCCTTACGGAAGAATCAAAGATCTGGATGAAAATTCTCCGACGTTGGCTCATAATGCGATCAGAAGACATATTTCTCAAATGGTCAACGTAAAAGTTCTGAATGACGAATCTCCTTGGTTGAAAGGAATGAAAGGGCAGATTTATACCATTCCGATTTCTCACGGCGAAGGTCGTTTTATGGCTTCAGAAGCAGAAATTCAAAAGTTGTTTGAAAATGGACAAATCGCTACGCAATATTTAGATTTAGAAGGAAATATCGCTCACGGAATGCCGTTCAATCCAAATAATTCATTGTTCGGAATTGAAGGAATTACAAGTCCATGTGGAAAGATTTTTGGTAGAATGGGGCATCCTGAACGTTTTGCAAAAGGTTTAATGAAGAATATTCCGACTGCGAATTACCATAATATCTTTAAAAACGGCGTTGAATATTTTAAATAAATTATTGGTTTGCAACCACGAGAAGTCTAAAAACCTCACAGGTCTTTAAAACCTGTGAGGTTTGAATAACTGAATGGAATTTTATAATCAATAAATGATTTTAGATTGCAATTAATAATGAAAAAGAATAATATAAATAAAAAAATGACTGTCATCAATGGCAGTCATTTTTCAAATCTTGGAGGTTTCTATGCAGAAGTTTCTGAACTTTTTATGAAAGATGAAGATTGGCAAGTCGGAACTTTGGACGGTTTTGATGACATTTTGTATGGAATTAATACTGATATTATGTGGAAAGATTCTCAGAAGTCAAAAGAAGATTTAGGTTTTGATTTGACCAAAGAATTTTATGAAAACAAAATCAGACAGGGAAAACCGTTTAATGTAGAGTTGATTCAAAAGAAATTGGATGAGTTGATTTATGGAAACGGACAAACTCTTTTTGAAATGTTGGTTGAAATTATAGAATCACACCAAAATATACGATTGATTTTAGATTGATTCTTAAACACAAATTATACAAATATTTTCACAAATAATACAATCATCTGTGTAAATCCGTGAAATCTGTGGAAAATCATTTTTTGAGATTGCTTTGTTACTTCGTTTCTCGCAATGACAGGATTAATTAAAAATGTACTTCCAATACACCAAAAAACCAACAATTATAGAGAGAATTGCCATCAAAACAACTGCTCCGGCAGAAATATCTTTGATAAAACCTATTCTTTTATCAAAATCAGGCTGAATAATATCACATATTTTTTCGATAGCAGTATTGAAAATTTCCGCTGTTAAAACTCCAAACGAAACTAATAGAATAAGAGTTGTATCTAAATTTGAAAGTCTCAGATAAAAAATCAAAAAAACATTCACGACGAAAGCCAACAATTCCAGCTGAAAATTTCTTTCTGATTTCATCATCAGAAAAACACCTCGAAATGCATTAATTAAACTTTTATGGATTGGCGGTTTGCGCATCTTTATTTATTGTTAGCAAAGATAAATTTATTTGATGCTTGTTAATAACTCTCAACATTATTTTTTCTTATCTGTTTTGTATTTGTTATATTTGTAGAAACTTATTTTTAAATCTATGAAATTTATTATTTCAAGTGGTGAACTACAGAAGGCTTTACAAACTGTAAGTGGTGTAATATCAAGTTCTCAGTCGAGACCGATTTTAGAAAACTATCTTTTTGAATTAAACGAAAACAACGTTACCATTACTGCATCCGATGGAGAAACTACGCTGATTACTTCATTGGAAGTAAAGTCTGATGATTCTGGTAAATTTGCGGTTCCTGCTAAGATTTTTCAAGATTTTATCAAAACATATGGTGAGCAGCCTCTTACTTTGGTGGTAAAAGATAATGCTGAAGGTACAGGTAGTTTGCTTGAGATTTTAGACGAGAAAGATAACTTTGCGGTTGCATTAGACAACGCAGATGATTATCCTGAAATTCCTGAATTTGATGCAGCACAATCTGTAACAATGCCTGCAGGAGTTTTGTCTGAAGCTTTAACCAACACACTTTTTGCAACAAGTAATGATTCTCTTCGTCCGGTAATGACGGGAGTTTTATTCCAGTTTGGAGAAAACGAAACAAATTTTGTTTCTACAGATTCTCACCGATTGGTTGTATATAAAAGAACAGACTTGATGAACGCCGAGCCCATGGAATTCATCATGCCTAAAAAACCTTTGAACATTTTCAAAAATATTTTAGCAAGCTCGAACGAAGATCTTACCATCGACTTCAACGAGAATATGGCTAAATTTACTTTTGGTAAACATATCTGGATCTGTAGATTAATCGACGGGAAATATCCTAACTATACTGCTGTAATTCCAAAAGAAAATCCGAATGTTTTGACGATTAACAGAAACCTTTTATTGGGTGCGATCAAAAGAGCGTCAATCATGTCGAATAAATCAACAAATCAGGTTAGGTTTAAATTGTCTGCCAACATTCTTCATCTTCATGCAGAAGATACAGAATATGCAAATAAAGCAGATATGCAGATTCCTTGCGATTACAATGGGGAAGACATCAATATCGGTTTCAGCTCTAAGTTTTTGACAGAAATGTTGGGGATTTTAGGAGCAGATGACATTACCATGAAAATGTCTCAGCCAAACAGACCGGGAATCATCGAGCCGCTTGACGGACTTGAAGAAAACGAAAATATCCTGATGCTTTCAATGCCGGTAATCGGATTGTAAGATTAAAAAATATATGCAAAAAGGATTTCAAATTTTGAAATCCTTTTTTTGTTTCGTTATGCTACATTTTGTATTTGAAAAATTGATTTAATAAATTGATTTTTAAATTTAAGATATTAAATAAAGCAAATCGTACTCGGGCGTTTGGTTGGCTTTTTGAGAACCTTTAGTTTATTTTTTCTTTTATATTTTTCTTTAATTGATTTTTAATAGAATCCAATTTTGAGTTTATATTTTTTAATAAACCTGAATTTATATCATCATTTTCATTTTTTATTATGAAATCTAACTTATTTTTAATATCGTTAGTGTTTTGAATAATACCTTGATATTGATTCTTATTAATTTTTATATTATCAGATGTTGCTTTAAATAAATTGTAACAAATATTAAATAATAATGCTAAAATGGCAATGCCTAATGCAGATTGAGTAATAGTTATCTGTTTTTTAAACCTTTGTTCATCTCTTGGAACAAATCCATTTTTGCAAAATCTTTCAAACTCATCTGTAGAATAAATTTCCTTATTTGAGTATGCGCATAAAAGAGAAATGATATTTTCATCAGAAAAAGTATGTTTTATTGACGGAAGATTAGATATACATCTTCCAAATTTGTTGTCTTGTTTGCTATTTGAACCTCGTTCCAATAATAAAATATAACCATCTTTTTCAAGCATTTTTAATAAGTTAACTAATTGCAGAATAAAAAAGGATAGTTTTTCAGTTCTAAATATAATATTTTCCTTCTCTTCATCTGTTGGGATGTCAGAATTTATTGTAAATATAAGTCCTGCACTTTTTGGGTTACGTTTAACTTCAATACAAACGCCTTTTAGATCAGTATCTATTATATTTGCAATAAAATTATTAGAACCACTATTTTTTAAAATTTTTGTGCAAATTTCTTTTTCTAAATCACTTAATATTCTCAAGATTTATTTTTTTTTTAGGTTACCGATAACTCTTGTATTAACTCATTGTGTCAATTCAACTAATCACGCTAAAATAAATAATTATCCTTTCTAAAACAATTTTAAATCAACACTAAAAGAAAAATCTTCATTTAAATATTAGAATTGTCTTGATTTTTTCCATCCAACTTCTCAATCAGCCTCCCTTTCACCACCGTAAAAGTATGATCCTTCGCTTCCGCAAAAGAAATCCCGTACTTTCTATCAATACTCCTCACATCTTCAGGAAATTTTAATAAAAGGCTGTCATAAAAAGAATCAAGAAACTCTCTGGAAGGCATTTCGTATTTTATTTTGAGCTGAAAACGTCTGATAATAGCGGTATCAATAATTTCAGCATGATTCGTAGCACACAATAAAAGCGCATTTTCAGGATAATAATCAATGAGCTGAATCAAAGTATTGACCAATCTTCTCATTTCACCGACATCTTTATCATCACTTCCACGCGCTTTTCCGATTTGGTCGAGTTCGTCAAGAAAAAGAACTGATCTTTCTCTCGCCGCTTTGTCGAAAATCATTTTAATATTTTGCGAAGTTTCACCAATTCTTGAGGAAATAATATTGCTGAGATTAAGAATGATAATATTCTTGTCTAAAGCATTGGCAATGGCTTTTGCAGTCATTGTTTTCCCGCAACCCGAGCTTCCTTCGAGAAGAATCTTATTGTTGACGGGAAGTCCGTATTCCTGTAATTCTTTAGCGTAGGTCTGTTCTTTGATGAGCTGTACAAACTGCTCCTTATTTCGAGATTCAAGAAAAACATCATCGAGTTTTACAGATTCTTTATCCTGAATGATGAGATTGTACAGATTCATACTTGCAGTGCATTATTATTGAGCTGCAAAGATAATCGATTTAAAGATTTTTAAGTTTATTTAAAATTTTTAAAACATTTCGCTCAGACAGATTTCGCAAATCAATTAAGCTCATACTATTCTTACCATTATGATTGTTGAATGTAAGAGGAATTTTAAGAATCAGAAAATTAACTTTTGCGCTTTGCTTAATGGTTTACTTGGTGAATCTTAAAAAATCTAAACAGTTTTATTCTTAAAAACTTCATTCGCTTAATGGTTTAAAAAAGTTTAAAAATAATGAAAATAGAAATCTGCGCAATCAGAAAAATCTGCGAGATAAAATTTAAGACATTAAGATATTCTCAAATTTCTCAACAAAATCATCATCAGAAAAATCAACAAAAAACTTTGTCTGCCAATTATGAGTTTTCGTTGCCTGTTTATTTTCCGGAATATCCCAGTTAGGGTAAACTCTGAAACCTCGCTTTCCGTCTTTCGAATCTACAGTAAGAATTTGATTTTTAATTAAAATGCTTTTTGGAAATAAGAAAACCCCAAAATTCTCTGTTGTTTCGGTTAAAATTAAGTAGAAGTCAAATCGATCTTCTGAAGAAAAGGGTTCTGTTTCTTTAGAAATAGAATTTCTTTTCCATAAAGTAACAAACTGACCAATTTTGGTCGGCGTTATTTTAGCTTTTCTGAATTTTATTTGATAATTGTTGAGCTGAAAATTAAATCCGAAATAATCTTCGCATTCCGGCTCTTTCTGAAGATTGGTAATAACTGCATTGAGATGAGAAAAAAGTAATTTCTGAAGTTTCTCAATGGGTGTAATCATATTTTATGTTTTTTTGCGCTCTTCTACTCCGAGTAAGTAGAAGAGCGGGCAGTAATTTTATACTGCAAACATAAAGAATGTTAACTGATAAAATTGTCTTATAGACAAAATTCTTTAGTTAATAATTAGTTGTTTTCTTTTTTAACCGTTGCGATATAAGAAGAAACTAATACTGCACATGTTGCTACTCCGATAATTGCGATCATAATTTTAAATATTTAATTAATTTAGTTTTTATTGCGAATTTTATAATGCAATATTACGGCAATTAAATTAAACCTCAAAGAGATCTATTATGATGTTTATCACTGTTTTAAAGTGCCTGAATGTGTATTTAGTGTTAATTTTATGAGTTTAATTATTTAATAACTCTAAAATTTACGAATTAAATTGATTATTTAATTCGTAAAATATTATTGATTTGTTAATTATTGTGTATTATTTATTTTTGATTTGACAAAAACAACAAAGTACAATGATTTGCATATTAATTTACTTTTAACAATTATTTTATCAAAATTCTTATGAATTAATAAAACTTAATACAGCTTTTGATCATGTTCACAGAAAAAACTTGTCCTCTTACTTTTACCGGTGTCTTTTTTAATAATTTCTGCTCCACATACCGGACAGTTTTTCTGATGATAAATTTGAAAATGTTTACTCAGAACATTCGCTTTCTTCCATTTTTTAAAATCAAAACCATAATTACGTGCTTCTGCAATGATTTCTTTCAATTTTTTATCAGGCAAATTACCAATCAAACTTTCCGGATGAATTCCAACTCGGAATAAAGCTTCATTTTTAATAATATTTCCGACACCTGCAAAAATTTCCTGATTCATCAAAGCATCACAAATCATCATTTTGGGATTTGACTTTAAAGTTTTTTCAGTTTTTTCAGGATTCCATTCATCACTCATGATGTCCGTTTCCCAATCGATTTTTAGAAGATAGCTTTCATCAACAACTTTCACGATACAGGTATAGAAAAACATTCCGCCATCTTTAAACTTAAGTCCAAGTTTAAGTGTATCAATATCTTTTCTTTTAAATAGACTGTAAGAACCATACATCATCAGATGAACTTTAAATATAATACGATCAAAAATCAGAAAAGTTTGCTTACCGAATATTTTGATTTCTCTTAAAATTTCACCTTCGATTTCACCTTTTTCAGGAATTTCGCTTCCTGTAATTTCCGTTACTTTTTCACCTGCAAATTTTTGCAGATCTTCTTTCATTAGAACAATTGTGGGACCTTCGGGCATCTCGTACTTTTCAACAAAAACTCAAATATTATTCCTTTAAAAGTAAAATTTGAATTAATTTTGGAAAATGATGAATTTGAACGAAATTTATACCAGTCAGAGAACCGGTAATAATCCAAATACTGTAGCTTCAAGAACCGATTTTCAGAGAGATTTTGACCGGATTATTTTTTCGTCGGCTTTCCGGAGACTGCAAAATAAAACGCAGGTTTTTCCGCTTCCGGGAAGTGTTTTTGTACACAATCGTTTAACGCATTCGTTAGAAGTTTCTTCTGTAGGAAGAAGTTTAGGAAGCGTGATCGGAGAATATATTGCTGAAAATTATAAAAGTGAACTGACAGACGATTCAAAGAATTTTTACAATCATAATTTAGGAAACGTCATTGCAGCAGCTTGTTTGTGTCATGATGTAGGAAATCCGGCTTTCGGGCATTCCGGTGAAGATGCGATTGCAAGCTATTTTGAAAGAAATGAAAATGACCTTAAGCCTAAATTTTCAGAAAAAGAGTGGGCTGATCTGGTCAATTTTGAGGGAAATGCCAATGCAATTCGTGTTTTGGCACATCAGCAACAAGGGAAAGATTTAGGAGGAACTCAGCTTACCTTTACCACTTTGGCGAGTATTGCAAAATATCCTTGTGAAGCCATTGCCAGGAAAAAAGGAATTATTCACAGAAAAAAATTCGGATTTTTTCAGAACGAAAAAGAAACGTTCCTTGAAATTGCAAAAGGTGTAAATCTGATTCAGGAAAGTGACGAGCCCTATATTTTTAAAAGGCATCCTTTTGTTTGGTTGGTAGAAGCTGCAGATGATATCTGCTACAATATTATCGATATGGAAGATGCGCATCGTTTGGGAATTGTATCAACGGCAGACTGTAAAAATTTATTTTTTGAATTGGTGAAATCGGAAACCGATGATATTAAAAGAATAGACACAAAACTGAGTTCAATCGGAAATGAAAACGAACAGATTTCTTATTTAAGAGCCAAAGTTATCAATGCATTAATTAATAAATCTCTACAACTTTACAAATCTAATTTTAATACCATTTTAGAAGGAAATTTGCAAAAAGGATTGCTGGATATTTATAAATCTGAAAATAATTCGTTACAGGATATTGAAAGTTTCTCTATCGAAAAAATCTACAATCACAGAACTGTGGTTGAGATTGAAAATGCAGGTTACAATGTAATGTATGAATTACTTGACCATTTTATACCTTCTATTTTAAAAACAAAGGATGAAAGGAAATCTTACGATACCAAAGCTTTAAAACTTCTTCCGAAACAGTTTGTGTATGAAGAGGGAAGCGATTATCAAAAAACTTTGGGGATTGTCGACTTCGTTTCCGGAATGACAGATAATTACGCAACCGATCTTTACCGAAAAATCAAAGGAATAGACATTGGAATGACGATGTAACGGTATTCATTTTAATTTGATTTATTTACAAATTTTTTGTATCTTCTCAACATATCAATTAATTAAAATAAAAACAATATGGTGTATTTAGGTATTTTAGTCTTTTTCGGGCTTGTCACATTATTCGCCTCTTTTTTTACGGTAAAGCAGGAATCTGCAGCAGTTGTAGAAAGATTAGGTAAATTTTTAAAAGTAAGTCACGCCGGTTTGCATTTAAAAATTCCTTTTCTGGATCAGATTTCAAAGCGTCTGAATCTAAGAATTCAACAATTAGACGTTATTATTGATACCAAAACGTTGGATAACGTTTTCATTAAAATGAAAGTTTCTGTACAGTATCAGGTAATCAGAGAAAATGTAAAAGATGCATATTACCGTTTGGAAAATCCTGAAAATCAGATTACTTCTTACGTATTTGATGTTGTTCGTGCTGAAGTTCCAAAAACAAAATTAGACGATGTTTTCGTAAGAAAAGACGATATTGCAGTAGCTGTAAAAAGTGAATTGCAGGAAGCCATGCAAAGTTATGGTTACGATATTATCAAAGCTTTGGTAACTGATATCGATCCGGATGAACAGGTGAAACATGCAATGAACAGAATCAACGCTGCTGAAAGAGAAAAAACGGCTGCTGAATACGAATCTGAAGCACAAAGAATAAGAATTGTTGCGGTTGCAAAAGCAGAGGCAGAATCTAAAAAACTTCAGGGACAAGGTATTGCAGATCAAAGAAGAGAGATTGCAAAAGGTCTGGAAGAATCTGTGAAAATGCTGAATGCTGCGAACATTAATGCTCAGGAAGCTTCTGCTTTAATCGTTGTAACACAGCACTATGACACATTAAGCTCCATTGGCGCAAATAACAGAAGTAATTTGGTTTTGCTTCCGAATTCACCAACAGCAGCAAGTTCGATGCTGAATGATTTGGTCGTTTCGATGACTGCAACACAAAAAATGGATGATTTTACAAAAACTCAATCTCCACCTTCTCCAAAAAACAGAGGGTTTCAAGAATAAATAAAACGGTTATAAAAATAAAAATCCCTTTCAATCGAATTTGAAAGGGATTTTTTTATCTTTTGGTTTTCGAGACCTGCTCTATCAGACTGTATTTGATTGAAGAGCCGTCCATTGGCGGATTTTCAATTTTTTCTGTTTTTACTTTTAAAACATATTCAAAACCAGGTTCGTAAGTGAAACCTTCGATGTTGCTGTAGAAATTTCCCCAATTGTCGGATTCTTTTTCTTTTACCTGAAGACATTTCATCGGAGCAACTCCGGTGCAGTCTTTTGTTTCTGATGCGATGATGAATGTTTTCTCATCACCTGAAGATGAATTTGGCGTCGGTTTGCATTGTATCATGAAAAATGCTATTGAAAAAGTGTAGCTTATTATTTTAAAAATATTTTTCATATTGTAATTTTAATGATTATGTATATGCGTAATAGTTTAATTTTTAGCTCATTTTTGTCATTCTGAAAGAATCTCATCACGTTGAAATAAAATGATTTAGATTCCTTCGGAAAGACAAAAAGACTGTAGATTTTTCGTATTATAATTAAAAATCGACATTCATATAATGATAATCAAAGTTAAGCTTTTTCCTGAGTTTTAAATTTTTGTTTTCCAATCAACAATTCAAAAAATAATTTAAAATCCGAAATCAATGACCAAAGAGGATATTTAAAAGTTGCGGGTTTATTTCTTTCAATAAAAGCGTGACTCAGCCAGGCAAAACCATATCCGAAAATAGGGATGTACCATAAAAACCTTTCTTTGCCGGTATAAATCACAAATCCGATGACAAGAAAAACGAACAAAATTCCAAGAAAATGAAAAATCCTTGTTCCCAGTTTCCTGTGTTCGTTTAAATAAAACTCGTAGAATTCTTTGTAGGTTTGGATTCTTTCAGACATGGCATTTTTGTTTTTGATTCTATAAAAATCTTAGCAATAATTTCGCCAATTATTTATTGTAAAATAAAACTTTGTTTTGTTTTAGATGATTGTATTCAAATATAGTATTGCTTTCTTAAACAATATGCAGGTTGTCAAAAACTTTGTCTTTCATTGCGATAATTAAATGCAAAGCTAAACAACGAGTTATTTAATAACTTGTTGTGCATTTAAAAGGGAAATGTTAAATAAACCGAAAATCAATCACTTGTATTTCTTTGATAAACGAAGTGCCCTTGTTTTACTTAGTTCAGTATAGTTTTGGAGTTTCTTTCGTTTAACCTTGCGTTTATTTTATTGCAAAGGAAACCAAAGAATTTAATTTTTAAAGATAAACAAAGGCGTTTCACTTACTGAAATAAAACAAATTTATAAATGCACAACAGGTATTTAATAGTTTCTCAAATTAAGATATACAATGACGTTTCACTAATTTTCGAAAAAACAAGGATTGGATTGTTATCAATAATTTAAAGTTCCGATCATGAAAGTTTTAGAAGCATTTAAAGCTTTTGAGTTTTTTGTAAGTTCTTTTACAACCCCTTTATTTTTAATATAATTTGAATGTATAAAATAAGTATCTTTATCTTCTCTTGTGATGAAACCGGTATGAAAATCAAGTCCGACAATGTACACCTGATTTTTATTTTTACTTAAAATGTACTTTTCTAAATCCTTTCGTTCGCTGAAATATTTGATGTCACTGCAAAGTTTTTTTATCATTACCGATGAAGCCTGTTGCGCCAAATAAGCTCGATTAATATCAAAACCAAAATCGGTCAACGTATTCGTTACAAAATATCCACACGCAATTGTTCCTTTTTGTGGCTCTCTCGATGTTCCGTTAAATGACCATAGAGTAGAAGTCCAGTAATTCGGAACATCGTAATTGATAAATTTAAACAGATAATTTTTTTTCTCTTCTTTTGATTTTTTATTAATTGAACTCAAAAAATCTTTGTATGGAACTTTCTTCCTTTCAGAATTTTCTATTGATAAATTTTTATCAGATTCAACTTTTGATTTGTTGCATCCGATTATGGTTAAAAAAAGCAGGGTGAAAAGATATTTCATTAACTGATTAAACGTTTCTCAACTTACTGTTTTTATATCCGTAGCAGAAGTAAATCACCAAACCCACAGCAAACCAAATTCCGAAATAGAACCAGTTTTCGTGACTCATTCCTGTTAAAAGATATAAACAAGAACTCAATCCAATTAAAGGAATCAGGGATAAATTTTTAATGAAAGTTAAAATACAAAGTCCTAAATTAATTAATATAAAAAAGAAAATAGAAGCTTTGAATTCACCTTCTTTAGGATCGTTCCATTCCATCAAATGGTTGAAAAAATCAGGTTGAAAAAAATGAAAACCGATCAACCCACCAATAAAAATAACAGGAAAAATAATCTTTCCATTAATATAAGGAAGGTGAAATCTGCCCTTTATTTTTGTTTTTGGAGGAAGCATTAAAACGCCTGCACAAACCAAAACAAAAGCGAAAATAGTTCCGATACTTGTAAAATCTAAAATGAAGCTTTTATCAGTAAAGATAATAGGAACACCCACTACAATTCCCGTAACAATCGTTGCAAACGCCGGAGTTTTGTATTTTGGATGAACATCCTGAAACTTTTTAGGCATCAATCCGTCACGACTCATTGCATACCAGATTCTTGGCTGTCCCATCTGGAAAACCAATAAAACTGTGGTAATCGCTACAATTGCGACGAATGAAACCGTCAATTCCATCCAGGCAACGTTTGCGTTTGTTTTTTCAAAGATGAATGATAAAGGATCGCCGACTCCGTCGAATTTTCTGTAGTCAACCATTCCGGTTAAAACTAAAGTAAGACAGATGTAGATTACTGTACACAGAGCCAAAGAGATAATCATTCCTTTCGGTAATGTTTTTTGCGGATCTTTGGTTTCTTCAGAAAGTACACTTAAAGCATCAAAACCAATATAAGCAAAGAAAACTCCTGAAACGGCGCTCATCACTCCGGCAAAACCATTCGGCATAAAAGAAGGATTTCCGGTTTCTAAACTTACGGGAGTCCAGTTTTCCGTATTGATATAAGAAAAACCAACCAAAATAACCAAAACGATAACAGCAAGTTTTAAAATAACCAAAGAATTATTGAAGTTTTTACTTTCTTTTACGCCTCTGTAACACAGCCAGGTAATCAATCCGTTAATTACCAAAGCCGGAACATCAACGATGAATTTTAAACTTCCTAATAACGGTGCGTTAACCCAAGCGTTTATCAATTCTTTATTTTCTGAACCATTTTGAAAAGCTTTTTTCGCTTCGGTATAACTGCAGGTTAAATAATCAGGAATATGCATTCCGAGACGCTCGAGAAAACTTGTAAAATAATCTGACCACGAAAAGGCAACATAAATATTTCCGAAAGAATATTCCATAATCAGTGCCCAGCCAATTACCCAGGCAATCAATTCCCCAAAACTTGCGTAAGCATAAGTATAGGCAGAACCTGCAGTTGGAATTCTACTTGCAAACTCAGCGTAACATAAAGCAGTAAATCCACATGCAAAACCACAGATCAGATAAAGAAGAATAACACCGGGACCGCCTCTGAAGACTGCTTCGCCTAAACTGCTGAAACTTCCCGCTCCGATAATTGCTGCAATACCAAAAAATACGATATCCCAAACTCCTAAAACTCTGTGTAAACTCGTTGATGTGTCTGTTTCTGAGTATTGTTTTCTTCTGAAAAGTTGATTCATTCAATGACAATTTATGTTGAAAAAAACAAATGTAATTATTTCTGATAAATAATTAAGATTTTCTTAATATTTCTTATTGAAAAGTTAATTAGTATTAAAAAATAATCCACATACTAACATTATGTGAAAAGACTTGTTTATACAATATCTTTTCGATATTTTCGTTGATAATTTGTGGATAAAATCTTATCTGAAATTTAAAATAAATGGTCTTATTTTTGATGACCTTCCCATTTTAAAATTTGATATTAATGAAATCAAAAAAAATACTTTTAGCGGCTGCTGTTTTCTATTTCGGAGTTTCCGAAGCGCAACAGTCTCAATACTTTACCCAAAAGGAAAACTACAGGTTTAATCTTGCCGAAAATCTCTATCAGACCAAAATATATAACGCTTCTCAATACGAATATGCACGTCAGTATTTCTATAATCAGAATCTGGCGCAGTCGAAAAAAGAGGCAGCGCAGTTCTTTGATAACGTGATCGGAGTGATCCTTCAGAAAAATCATGCAGAAGACGGTTTGACAGCTTTTATGAAAGAATATCCGAACTCGGCCTATTTTGCTCAGGCAAATTTACCTTTAGCGGATTATTATTTGGCTAAAAAAGATTTTAAAGAAGCCTTGAAAACCTTAAAAAAGGTAAATCAATATCAGTTAACTCGTGAAGAAAACACGCAGTATATATTGAAATTGGGTTATGCTAAATTTATGATGGGCGATTCTAAAGGTGCTATTGATGCATTGGAAGAAGCTCACAAAACTGCTGATGAATCTCAAAAAGGCGACATCGCTTACATGTTGGGACATTTGTATTATTCTAAAAGACAGAATGATCAGGCGTTTCAATATTTTGATTCGGTAAAAGATCAGCCTAAATTTTCAAAACTGGTGCGTCCGTACTATGTGCAGATGTATTATAATGATAAAGATTATGATAAAGCGATTTCGGAAGGAAATGCTTTGCTAAACGAAGATATTTCAGAATCTTACAAAGCAGAAGTTCATAAAATCATTGGTGAATCTTATTTCATGAAAAATGATTATAATGCTTCTTATCCGCATCTGAAAGATTATCTGAGTGTTCAGCAAAACCCGTCAGAAAATGATTTGTATGAAATGGGGTTTGTTGCAGCACAGCTGAAAAAATATGATGAAGCAGTTTCTTATTACAACCAATTGTTAAACAGCAATTCGGCTTTGGCTCAGAATGCTTATTATCAGTTAGGAAATGCTTATCTGGCAGTCGAAAAAAAGCAGGAAGCTCTTTCAGCTTTCCGTTCGGCTTACCAGATGGATTATGATAAGAGTGTGAAAAAACTGGCGCACGAACAGTATGCAAAATTAAGTTACGACATCGGGAATCCGTTTGAAAATCCTACAAATGTGATTCAGAACTATATTACCATCAACAATAACGATGCGAAAACTTCAGAAATGAGATCGCTTTTGGTGAAATCTTATCTGTATTCCGGTAACTTTAAAGAGACTTTAAATGCGATTGATAAATTACCAAATTCTACTCCTGAAACAGATAAGGTTGACCAGGAAGTTTCTTATTTATTAGGAACGGAAGAATTTAACAAAGGAAATTTTGACGAAGCTGAAAAGTATTTCCTGAGAAGTTTAGAATTTGATTTAAATAAAGAATTCCACAGCAGAGCGTTGTATTGGTTAGGACAGGTTTATTATCAGAAAGGAAATTATCCTTCTGCAATTGCCCGTTACGAAAAACTGACGAACGAAACTTTCCCCGAAAAACAGCAGCTTTCTTACGATTTGGGATATGCGTACTTTAAATCTAAAAAATTTGATCAGGCTGAACAGTTTTTTACACAATATTTAAAAAATCCAAAACCTGAGTTTAAAAATGATGCCGAACTTCGTTTAGCAGATATTAATTACGCCAATAACGATTTGGATCAGGCAATTGCGATTTACGATAAAAACAATGATGATGCTACAGATTATACTTTATACCAAAAAGCTTTGGCTTTAGGATTTAAAGATGATAATGCTGCAAAAATTACCAACTTAAAATCATTGATTTCAAAATATCCTGCGTCTGAATACATCGATGATGCACAGTATGAAATCGGAGTTGCATACGCTGCTCAGAATGATTACGTCAATTCAAATGATTTCTTCGGAAAAGTTATTAAATCTTCTTCTGATAAAGATTTGGTAGCCAATGCATTGATTTACAGAGCGCAGAATTATATCGACCAGAATCAAAATGATAAAGCATTATCTGAGCTTAAATCTTTAGGTGAACAATATAAAAATACGGCTTATGCACAGAAAATTGTTCAGGCTGCAAAACCTATTTTCACGAAAAGCGGAGATGTTTCAGGTTATGAAAGTTTCGCAAGAAATATCGGTGTAAATGTTGATGCTTCGGAAATTGACGAAATCAACTTATCAACCGGAAAACAATATTTCACGAAGAAAGATTACAAAAATGCCATTTCTTATTACGAGAAATATTTAACTCAAAATCCTACAGGAGAAGGTCTTTACCAGGCTAAATATGAGTTGGGAGAAAGTTATTATCAGACGAATAATCCTACAAAAGCATTGCTGGTTCTTCAAGAAGTTGCCAATGTTCAGAACGATTATCAGGACGATGCAGCAACGAGAGTTTCTCAGATTTATATTTCCCAAGGGAATTTTGCCGAAGCTAAAAAATATTTGGAGAACATTAAAAATTCATCGAATATCAACGTTAAAAATTATGCTAATGTTGAATTGATGAAATTGTATGCAGAAGAAAAGAATTTCTCAGAAGCAGAAAAATTAGCAAATGCCGTAATTGCCAACAGTAAAAATTCTGCGGCGGTAATTGAAACTGCAAAAGTAATTAAGGCAAGAAGTCTGATGAATTCTGGGAAAGATAAAGATGCGCAAACAGCATATTCTGCTCTAGAAAAATCATCCAATACGGAAGTTGCGGCTGAAGCATTTTACGCAAAAGCATTCTATCAGAATAAAGGAAAAGCCTTTAAATCTTCCAACGAAACCATCTTTAAAATTGCCAATAATTATGCTTCAGAAGATTATTGGGGCGCAAAAGCTTTGGTTTTAATGGCGAAAAACTATATTGGTCTAAAAGATAATTACCAAGCGAGTTACACTTGCGACCAGATTATCTCAAACTATGCAGATTTCCCTGAAATTGTTGCAGAAGCAAAAGAGGTTAAAAAACAGATTAAAAAGTAAAATGTATAATGTATCAATGGGTGAGTATTTAAAATTTAAATCATGAATACTTCATCACAAATACTTAAATACAATAAGCAATGAACAAGAAAATTCAAATATTATCTATATTATTTCTGGGGATTTCGTCTGTAGCGTTTTCCCAAATCAAAGAAGAAAAGCTGATTCTTAACAAAAAAAGAGAGCCGGAAGTAAAGAAAATCGAGAAGAAAAAAACTTCTGTGGTGATTGAAAAAAACTATCCACCTGAAGAGAAGTCAGCGAATCCGGTAAAATATACCATTACGGATGTTCCAGCAGTTTCAGATTTTAAAACTTCCACAATTCAGGGAGAAGATGTTGCTCCGAAATTTGACGGAACAGCTCAAAATAACTATTTCCAAATTGGGATGGGTAATTACGGAAAGATTTTAGCGGATGCCAATATTTCTACAACCCTTGAAAATAAACTGGAAGTTGGTGCAGATGTTCATGTTTTGTCTACAAACGGACTGAAAAAAGATTATCCTTGGGATTCTAAGCAAAGTTCGGCGACTTTAGGGGCTTTCTTAAATTCTTACGGTGAAAAGGGAAAAATCAATGTGAACGCAGAATATGGTTTAAACAATTATAATTATTACGGAATTTATGCCGTAAATCCTTCTGCTGATGTTGATTTGCAACAGAAAGTCAATCAGTTTAAGGTAAACGGTTATTATGATTTTTATTCTAATGAAATTCTGAATGATATAAGAGTAAAATCTTCATTTTTGAGTGATCATTTTGATGCCAAAGAAAATCAGGCTTCGATCTTGGCAAACCTTTCAAAACACGCAGTTGAGCTTGGAAAAAGCGGGATTGTAATGAATGCTGATCTAGGATTAGGTTTAGAAACCGTGAAAACTGATTTTACTTTATTAAATAAAAATTCAGCGACATTTTTTAATGGCGGAATTACTCCGAAATTAACTTTTGCAAAAGGAGAATCTTACTTGATGTTAGGCTCCGGAATTAATTTCCTGAATGCAAGAAATTCAAATCTGATTTTAGCAGAAGAATTGAAAAACAATAAAACGTATTGGTTTCCGCAGGCTGAATTTCAGGTGGCGGCTTCTAAGGAATTCAAGTTCTATGGTGGAGTTGACGGTGGTTTAAAACTAAATACTTACGCAGAATTACTACAGGAAAATCCGTTTCTGGTATCTGATCAGATGTTGAGACCAACGGAAACTCAGTATCATCTATATGCAGGTTTGAGAGGAGATATTGATGAAACTTTTAAATATGATGTTTCTGCAGGATTCGGAAAAATGAAAAACATTATGTTCTTCGGAGCCAATAATCTTTTTACCAATGAATTTACTTTAGACAGACCCGGTTACGATTTTGCAAATACTTTTTCTGCCATTTATGACGACGGAAATGTAAGTGATATCAAAGGTAGTTTGCAGTATTTTCCTTTAGAAAATTTAATTTTGGATGCTGATGTTCGATTTTTAAAATATGATTTAAAAAATTACAAAAACATTTATAACGTTCCTTTAGTCACAGGAAGTATCGGTGCGAAATACACAATGTTTGAGAAAAAGTTATCATTAGGTTTCAAAGGAATTTTCGCAAGCGACAGAACGACAAACTCGTATATGCTTGAAGGAGTGGGAAGTCCGTCAATGATTTTCCAATCTGCAGAAGATACAAATGATAAAGTGGGAGGTTATGCAGATTTAAATCTTTCGGCGGAGTATAAAGTTCACAAAAATTTCAGTATTTTCGCACTCGGAAACAATCTTCTGAGCTCAAAATACCAAACGTACAAAGGCTACAAAGTTCTTGGTGCGCAGATTGCGGGAGGAGTGAAGATTACATTCTAAAATATGGGTAATGAGTAATTGATAATATTTAATTTACTGATTATTAATTACTCACTACTTATCAAAAACGGCTTCGTAGTTCAACTGGATAGAATGGCGGATTTCGGCTCCGTTGGTTGGGGGTTCGAATCCCTCCGAAGTCACTCTAAGGGAGAGACCACTTTTATCAGTGGTTTTTCCTTTTTTTTATTTTGTAAACTATTGTTAATTAGTAAGATAGATGATAGGGCAGAGTTGATGTTCTCCGCAGTTTGGACATTTCAAAAAACCTATTAAAGGAAAATGATTGTTGGCAATTACTTTTACTTGTGATCTTTCTTCCCAGCTTTTCGCACTCAAAACTCTTTGGACTTTGTAAAATAATAATTCTGAAATTAACTTTTCATGAGTAGCGTCTACGAGACAAGCTTCTTCATCTTTGTAGGCTTTAATATACCTGTTGTGCATTTATGGGAAAATATTAAACAAACTGAAAATCAAAAACTTGTATTTCTTTGATAAGCGAAGCGCCCTTGTTTTACTTTATGAAACTTATTATGAATTGGATATAAAGCTGTGTTTGTGTAATTTCGTAGGATATTTATAAAAAATGAACTTAGATATAATTTCTTCTGAATTCATTTCCTCTCCTGAATTGATTGATAAACTTAATCAAAACGGTATCACCAAAGTCTACCAGGAAGGCGATGTGATTGTAGACGAGAATTCGTCTATCCGTGCTATTCCCATTGTGATGAAGGGACTGCTGAAAGTTATCAGAACGGAAGAAGACGGTCGAGAGATTATGCTTTATTACATCAAAGCCGGCGAAAGCTGCATAATGTCTTTTTTAGGCGGAATGCACAACGAGAAAAGCATCGTGAGAGCCGAAGTAGAGGAAGATGCAGAAATTTTTTTTCTTCCCATAGACAAAGTTTCTTTGTTCATCAAAGAATATCCTGAATGGCTGGATTATATTTTCAGACTGTATCACAAACGTTTTGAAGAATTGCTGGATATCATCAACGCTATTGCCTTTAAAAAAGTGGATGAAAGACTGCTGAATCTTCTCACAAAAAAATCTGAAAATCTCAATTCTAAAACAATTATTGTAACCCACGAGCAACTGGCCAATGAGCTTGGAACTGCAAGGGTAGTGGTCTCCCGACTTCTGAAACAGCTGGAAGATTCCGGAAAATTAAAACTCGGACGAAATAAAATTATACTTTCAAGCAATCTTTAGGTCTTATGTAACAAAAGTAGCGGTAGATCATTTCCAATCTTACCAATTTTGCAACATAAAGTTGAGAATATGGAAATTTTCGGATATATCGCTTCGGTTTTTATTGGTATTTCTTTGGGATTAATCGGTGGCGGAGGGAGCATTCTTACCGTTCCCGTTCTGGTCTATCTTTTTGGATTAGATACTTTTCTGGCAACAGAATATTCACTTTTCATTGTAGGAATCAGCAGCTTGGTTGGCTCATTTTCTTATTTCAAAAAACGATTGGTGAATTTCAAAACGGCTTTTGTTTTCGGTGTTCCATCCATCATTTCCATTTTCCTTACAAGGAATTTTCTTCTTCCTTTAATTCCTGATAAGATTATAAAATTTGAAAACTTTCTCGTAACCAAAGACATTTTTCTGGTACTGGTTTTTGCAGGATTAATGATTGTCGCTTCCTATAAAATGATTCAAAAAGGAGTAAAATTAGAAATCGAAAAGCTCTCTTCACAAAACAACAGTTCACTTTTGGTGACAGGAAAAGGTTTCGTTGTCGGTATTCTGACAGGTTTGGTAGGAGCAGGAGGCGGATTTATGATAATTCCTGCATTGGTTAATCTATTGAAAACACCGATGAAAACAGCCATCGGAACTTCTTTGGTCATCATTTCTTTAAATTCTCTGATCGGATTTTTTTCATCAATGAATCACATTAAAATAGAATGGAATTTATTAGGAAGAATCTCCGCAATTGCCATCGTTGGAATCATCATTGGCTCAAAATTATCAAAAAAAATAGATGGTAAAAAGCTCAAGCCTGCTTTCGGTTGGTTCATTCTGGTGATGGGAATTTACATCATTATCAAAGAACTTTTCTTATGATATTATTTGGGCAGCTTTGTCCGCCTTCCAATCTCACTTTTATGCTCGTCGTTCCTTCTAACTAAAGAGTTAAGTTCAAATCGAGGAACGAGATTCGCCGATTCCTTTAAAATAAATAAAAGAAACAGGGACAAATCGGGCTGCGATCATTCGGCGTTTCAAAATAGGAGATAATTAATAAAAATCTTATGTAACAAAAGTAGCTGTACAACAGAATTAAAACCCGGAAATTTGTATCAAATTAAAATATCAAAATGCAAATAGAACAGATTTATACAGGGTGTCTCGCTCAGGGAGCTTATTATATTGTTTCTGAAAATGAAGCCGCAATCATTGATCCTTTAAGAGAAACTCAACCTTACATCGAGAGACTGGAAAAAGACAATTTAAAATTAAAATACATTTTTGAAACGCATTTCCATGCAGATTTTGTAAGCGGACACGTTGATTTAAGCAAAAAAACAAATGCGCCAATCGTGTACGGACCGACTGCAAATCCCGAATTTGAAGCCATAATTGCTCAAGACAATCAGGTTTTCGAAGTTGGAAATATCAAAATAAAAGTTCTGCATACACCGGGACATACGATGGAAAGTTCTTCCTATTTATTAATCGATGAAAATGGAGAAGAAAAAGCGCTTTTCAGTGGAGATACTTTGTTTTTGGGCGATGTCGGTCGTCCGGATTTGGCACAGAAAGCGGCAAGTATGACTCAGGAAGAATTAGCGGGGCTGCTTTACGATAGTTTGTGTCAGAAGATTTTACCTTTGAATGACGATATTGTTGTTTATCCCGCACACGGAGCGGGTTCTGCCTGCGGAAAAAATATGCAGAAAGAAACCGTTGATACGTTGGGCAATCAAAAGAAAACCAATTATGCATTGAATCAAAAAGACAAAGAAAGCTTTATAAAAGCCGTTACAGAAGGACTTCTTCCTCCACCGGCTTATTTCGGGATGAATGTAGCGATGAATAAACAAGGCTACGAAAGTTTTGATGCGGTTTTATCTAAAGGTCTTTGTGCACTTTCTCCCAAAGAATTTGAAGAAACTGCCGAATTTTCTGGGGCTTTGATTCTTGACGTCAGAAATAATGATGATTTTGCGAAAGGTTTTGTTCCTCAGTCGATTAATATTGGACTAGACGGAGATTTTGCACCTTGGGTCGGAGCTCTGATTGTAGATGTAAAACAACCTATTTTGTTAATTACCTATGAAAACACTGAAGAGGAAACGGTCACAAGACTCAGCAGAGTAGGGTTTGACAATGTTTTGGGTTTTCTGAAAGGTGGTTTTAAAGCCTGGAAGAGCAGCGGAAAAGAAATTGACAAGGTTCACCGAATTTCTGCTACAGATTTTGAAAACGAAATTAAAGATAAAGATGCTAAAATCATTGATGTACGAAAAGAAAATGAGTACGAAGCAGAACACGTCGATGAAGCCTATAACAAACCTTTAGCTTATATCAATGAATGGATTAACCATATTGAACCGACCAAACATTTTTATCTTCATTGTGCAGGTGGATACCGAAGTATGATGGCGGCGAGCATTCTTCTGGCAAGAGGTTTCAGAAATTTTACCGAAATTGAAGGAGGATTTAAAGCCATCGCACAAACTGATGTTCCCAAAAGCGATTTTGTATGTCAAAGTAAAGTTTTAAAATAATTTAAATAAATAATTAATGTTAGATATTATAAAAGAACCGTGGCCATGGTACATTGCAGGTCCGTTAATAGGACTTACCGTCCCGATATTACTGATCTTAGGTAATAAATCTTTCGGGATAAGTTCATCATTGCGACATATTTGCGCAGCCTGTATTCCGGCAAATGTGAGTTTTTTCAAGTACGACTGGAAAAAGGAATCCTGGAATTTGTTTTTTGTATTAGGAATTTTCTTTGGAGGAATGGTTGCTGCCAATTTCCTGGTAAATTCCGGAGAAATTACAGTCAATTCAAATCTTAAAGCAGAACTTGCGATGTACGGAATTACGGATTTCAGCAATCTTGTCCCGAGGCAACTGATGAATTTTTCAAGCTTGTTAACTTTAAGAGGATTCATTATGATGGTTGTAGGTGGATTTCTTGTAGGTTTCGGAACACGCTATGCCGGAGGTTGCACAAGCGGACACGCAATAATGGGACTTTCCAATCTTCAATGGCCTTCTTTAGTAGCGACCATTTGCTTTATGATCGGTGGGTTTTTAATGGCAAATGTAATTTTGCCAATCATACTTTCACTCTAAAATATTTAATAATGACAAAAGAAAAAGACATCCGGCATCAGGACAGCATTTGCACCAATGAAAGTCTTCTGAAACATCAATCGTACTACAACCTGAAATATCTTATTGTAGGAATTTTATTCGGAATTTTGTTTGTAAAGGCGGAAATTATCAGTTGGTTCAGAATTCAGGAGATGTTCCGTCTGCAATCGTTTCATATGTATGGTGTGATTGGGAGCGCAGTTTTAACGGGGATGATTTCTGTCTGGCTGATTAAAAAATTCAAAGTAAAAACCATCTACGGAGAGAAAATTTTTATTGCTCCTAAGACATTCAATAAAGGCCAAATTTATGGCGGATTGATTTTCGGATTTGGATGGGCAATTACCGGCGCTTGTCCGGGACCTCTTTTTGCTCAGATCGGAACAGGAGCTTTTGCGGTTGTCATTACTTTATTGAGTGCTGTTGCAGGAACTTGGGTCTATGGCTACGTCAGAGATAAACTGCCGCATTAATCTTAAAAAAATAATTGTGTTTTCATAAAAATAACTAGAGACTTACTGTTAGCCAAATTGATTAATCGACGTGTAATAACAGGTTTATTTAAATTCATTATGGAAGTGTAGAGAACCATTCTTGAAAGTGCGGTTCTATATTAATAGAATTGTTTTTCGACTTGGAATCCTTCCTAAAGGCTTTGGATTAATTCAGAATCTGATATTCACATGAGCTATTCTGAAATTATTTGGAGAAATGCCTTTGACTGACTTAAAATATTTTCCAAAGTGGGAATTATCATTGAAACCTAGTTCATACGAGATTTCGATGATCGAAAGAGAGGTGTGAAGCAACAATCTTTCAGCTTCCAGAATGACACGGTTTTTAATAACCTGACCTGCTGTTATATCAAGAAATTCTTTGACCAATGTGTTAAGATAGCTGGAATTTATATTTAATTGATCAGCATATTTTGAAGTCGTTTTTAATTCTTTATAATGAACATTTACAAGGTCATTGAAGTCATCCACCAATTTCTTCTTATGATCTACAGACCGGTCGATCACATTTTTTTTTGACGAATTTCGAATATACTTCAGCATAAGTACTTTCAGAAGAAGGCATAGGATCTCTTTCTTAGATTTACGCTTAGATTGATATTCATTATGCAGTTCCAAAAATGTCCTGTTAATATCAAATAAATTATCAGATTTTGGTGAAATAAATGGCGAGACATTCCGAAGGGCAGTATCGCTCCTGATCATTTTATTACCCGTGTAAACGTGGTTATAGAATGATTTGGTAAAGAATATCACATCACCCTCATTTGATTCGCTGCATTTGAAACTGTAGACCTGATTGTAGTTGATGAAAAAAAAACGATTTACGTCAAGAGCAAATTCCCGATTATCAATTACAACAGAGCCCTCTGCACGCCTGAAAAACAGGACAGCATAAAATTTATTTTTATAATGCACTTCTGACGTAAGTTTTTTATAAAAATCAGAAAAAGGCATCATCAGAAATTCATTTCTGGTTTCTGAGCTTTTGTCGAGCTTTTTTAGTGTCAGAGAAATTATATTTGAAATCAAATTCTGTTATTTAAAATCAAAGATATTGATATTAATTAAATCCCGATTTTTTTGATTTCAGTCTGTGGAGATCAATTTTGATGATCTAAGATCTTCAATTCTGCAGGAAAGATTTCGTAGTCGATCAATTTATCTACATATTCTGAATTCATTGCACGCAATACAGCCAGGTAATTCATGCTAAAGTCTACAGTATCTCCGACCTTCAAATTATTCAGGTTCTCGGAAAGATCCAATATCATCATATCCGAACTTGCACCGATGATTTTGACATCCTTTGTAAGAGGGACGATCTGTTTGGGGTCGATATCCAGCACACCAACGTCAACAATTGCTCTGAAAGAAGTTTTTCCTCTATTTGAAATATCGTGTTGAGGTGTTTCACCTGTAAGGTTAGTTCCGGCATTCCCTGCAGGTATCATTGGCTTTTGTGCAATTTCAATGATCTCGGCGGTAAGTTTGAATACATCCTGATACATCCCACTGATGGTAGAGTCGTTGTAGACATCTGTACCGAAAAATAAAGATTCTCCAACTCTGAAATGATTGATTCCAGAATGGATTTTATCCTGGAATATCAAAGGAATGGTAACTGATGATCCTGCGGAGATGAAAGGTATTCTCGTGCGATGCGATTCTTCTATGATCTCTTTAAAACTATGGAGTTTCATCAACTTTTTCTCATCCGGTAAAATACCATTCAGGCAGTTAAGGTTGGTTCCGATTCCTACAATATCAATGTTTGGAAATTTTTTCACTTTACCGAAAAAACGAGATAAATCCCTAACCATAATCCCTTCCCGCAATTCTCCCATTTCTACCATGATGACAATCTTGTGAATCTTGTTTTGCAACACGGCTTCTTTCGAAAGTGCTTTTACGGTTTCAATTTCACTGTTGAAACTCACATCGGCATATTTAACAATGCTTTTTGCCAGTCTTTTTGCCGGCGGTTTTATATATACAGTTTGAGTCTTGGGTGATATTGTTTTAATATGCTTCAGATTGGTCAGCCTGGAGTCACAGATCTCTTTATCAGAGAATTCGAGAAGACATTTCAGGAACATTTCATTTCCGCATAACAGTTTTGCAACCACAGCCCACTGAATGTGATGTTCTGTGAAAATCTGATCTAAATAATGGTAATTGTATTTTAATTTATTTGAATTAAGTGTAATATATGACATGTTATTTTTTTAATCTCATTTCAAGGTACTTGCTGGTGAAACCTAATTTTTTATAAAGATGTATAGCCGGATTGTCAGGTTCACAATGAAGGGCAATATCTCCTTGTGAAGCCTCGATTGCATGTTGCATCAGGAGTTTTCCTATTCCTCTTCCCCGCACTTTTTTATCGGTTGCAATATATACCAGGATATTTTCCGGAATATACCCGCTCATTCCTGTCCTGTTCACGACCACAGCGCCGGCAATTTTTTGATTTTCCGGGTCTGTGGCAGTTATGATTATTCCGCCAGGCTTGTTACCATATCCTAAAGCGTAGTCAATGGCATCAGCGATGTCACCTTCAGGATCACCAAATTGCTCCAGATGCTCAAATAGGAACTCAACAATTTCCTGTTTCTTATTTTCTTCTATTTTATTCTTTTCAGAATATTTTTTTATGTTCATTTTAAATTGAAATTTATCCTGGATGAGGAAGAAGGACATCATAGCCATCACCGACTTTTGTGCTATCTATCTTCTTTTCGTATCTGTTCTTTAAAAAGAATAGCGGAACAACCGTATTATTAATAATTTGTTTGAAAAAGTTTTCCATAAAGATTGATTTCCAGCTTTGTTCATCCTGATAGTTGAGAATGATAATATCCGCTCCATCATCCTTTGAGTACTCTGAGATTTGAAGTGCATTGTCTCCGGTCTCCACAAAATGAGAATCATATCGCTGCGAACAATATTCAAGTGTTCTCCTTACGTCAAGGTATGCCTTCCCAATTGTATTGACATTATCCTCCTTGCTGATTCCCAAAATATCAATAGAGCCTTTATTCTTTTTAGCAATAGTCAAAGAAAGGTCTATCTTGTCTGACAGATTATCAGTGACCCTCACAGGTACAAGTATTTTTTCAAATGTATATTTAGTGCAACTTTCCGGAACGAGAAGTACAGAAGTATTTACTCCTGTCAGTATCTCGTACGAAAGCGAACCGATTACGACCCTGATAAAATCCTGTTTTCCTGACGTACCACACACCACAAGGTCTACATCCTCATCATCTATTACTTTATTTATGCCGTTAATTAACGTATCAGATGTCAGTATGGTCTCAATGACCAATTTGGGGTACTCTGAGACCAGAGAAGTTTTCATCTTTTGAAAGGTCTTTTCGACGCGCTTCACATTGTTTTTGACAACATCTGCACCTAAAAGCTGTTTCCCGGTCTTATCAATCACAAAAAAATGATTAATATTATGCAATATGATAATGCGTGAATGATGCCTCAACGCGATATGCACTGCCATCTCTAAAGCATTCTTTGATTTTTCCGTGAAGTCAGTGGTTACTAATAGGGTACTTATAGAATTTTGCATAGTCTAATTATTTATCACGATGATATTGATGTGCAAAGTTCTGGTATTCTTAAATCAAAGTATGTTAGAATAACCAATGATGATGGTATAATTTATAGAATATGTAAAATTATTATTGTGATAAAACTAATTCGTTCAAGATCTGATTTGCCAAAGCTTTAAAAGCTGATTCTTAGAGTGCTTTTTGATATGTCAGTTGAGAATTATATTTTTGATTTGAGAATAGCCGTGCAGCCTCAGATTGCAAATATCATATAGCCAATATGAAATATTTAATCTTTTTAAGATGCATCAATCCTAGTAAAGTATTTTATATATCGTTTAAGTTTCATTATCTTTTTTTATCGTGGAGATTTACTTTACTGGCAGCTTCATTGTTGAAATAAAAAACAATTCTTCCATTGTGTGTATGGTCAGTAGGGATATACCAAAAGCATATTGGATGCAAGCTGAAGTTGCTTTGAAATCGTAGTGTCCGGAAGCGTACTCATGCAAAAGAGGGTGCTTTTTTAATTTTTTTGTATCTTACTAAAATCAATTATTCGAAATCATCAATTAAATAATATAAAAGTGTAATTATGAAAATAGGATTATTAGGATTTGGAAAGGCGGGAAAGGCTGTTGCGAATGTTATTCTTCAGAGCAGTGATTTTTCACTGGAGTGGATTTTAAAGAAAACTGATACATTAGACAATCTCTCCGCAAAAGATATTCTGGGAATCTCATCGCCAGATTGTGCCACAATATATTCTCAAAGTACAGTTGATATTAAAATATTACTGGAAGAGCATCCCGTAGACTTTATTATCGATTTTTCAAATGAGAATGGCATCCATCATTACGGAAAGGTTTCAGCATCAAAGCAGATCAAGATCATTTCCGCCATTTCCCATTACGGGGAAAACGAAGTCAGGCTTCTAAAGGAATTGGCAAAGGAGACCGCTGTATTCTGGTCACCAAACATAACTTTAGGAGTCAATTACCTATTATTTGCTGCCTCTCTATTAAAAAATATTGCTCCGGGCGTTGATATCGAGGTGGTCGAGGAGCATTTCAAGACCAAATCCGGAGTGTCGGGGACAGCAATGAAAATTGCTGAAACATTAGATATCGAGACTGACAGTATTAATTCTGTAAGAGCAGGCGGAATCGTCGGAAAACACGAAGTGATCTTTGGTTTCCCTTATCAGACCGTTCGGCTGGTCCACGAATCCATATCACGGGAAGCTTTTGGAAGCGGGGCCTTGTTCGTTGCCGAGAACCTGAAAAACAAACAGAAAGGGCTTTATAATTTTGAAGACATTCTCCGCCCCTTTTTCTTTGGCGAGACCGCCAAAAGTTTTTCCTGAAACCACAGAAAAAATAAAATGCCATTTAACATATGAATGGCATTTATTATCTATTCCTTGATTTCGGGTCTTTTTAAGAGTTCGATATTTTTCTCATTGAGCCTTTTTTCCAGCCATCTTTTAAGCTGAGGTTCGTTGATGCCTTTGCCGGAGTAAACCATAAAAAGCTGAAGTCTGGTGCTGTCCGTTCCTGCAAACTCAGATATTTTACCATACGAAACATCAGACATGTCGGGGAACAGGATCTGAAGTTCCTTTCCTAAAGTAGAATCGGAAACCTTATATTTATCAAGCTCCGACCGCAGATTGGACAATGCAATATCCTTCTCGGAAATGTTGGTGTTATTTTTATTAATTTCATTCAGAATCTCCGACTTGAGGTCAGAATTGTTCTGCCTGATATTAATTGTAGTATTAAACAGCCCATTATCAGCAAGCAATTTGTTGTATAATTTGATTTCTTCCGGTGTGAATTTTTTGTTCAGGAAAGCCACGTCAATCGTTTTGGGAGTGGCATTGTAATTTATTTTTTTATAAATTAATGTATAACCATTTTTTTCAAATTCTTTCTGGAGGAAAAGTTCTGCGGTCTTCGTAAATTTCTTCTCCTGAAAGAGGTTGTAGGCGAGATATGAACTCGGTATGATCATAATTAAAATCAGAAAAGTTATACTGTATCTGATTCTTTTCTCATATTTGTTATCGACAATAGAGGAAGGATATTTGAGATACTTTACAACAAGGAAGGTTGCGATGCATATAAAGAAGCAATTGATGGTATAAAGATAGAATGCTCCTACAAAAAAAGAAAAATTAAAAGTTGCCAAACCGAAACCGGCAGTACACAGGGGCGGCATCAACGCTGTAGCGATGGCTACGCCGGGAATGGGATTTCCTTTTTCAACCCTTGTGATCGCAATGACCCCAACCAGTCCACCGAAAAATGCGATGAGTACATCATAAATGTTTGGGGACGTTCTCGCAAGCAGCTCCGACTGCACATCTTTGAACGGACTGATATAAAAATATAGGGCAGAAACCAAAAGGCTTACCACGGTGGCGATCAAAAGATTTTTAAAAGATTTTTTAAGAAGCGTGAAATCGTATGTTCCAAGTGCAAATCCTGCACCGACGATCGGACCCATCAAAGGCGAAATCAACATTGCACCGATAATCACGGCAGTCGAGTTGACGTTTAGACCTACAGACGCAATGATTATCGCACAGGCCAGAATCCAGAGATTAGAACCACGAAAGGATATATTGGAAGTTACGTTTTCCAGAACCTTGTTTTTTCCCTCTTCACCATTATGAAGATTGATGAAGTTAAACATATTATTCATCACTTTGTGTTGTTTTAGAATTTTTGTTGAGTATAATATAGCCTATAATGCCACCTATAAGTGAAGCTGCAAATATACCGATTTTTGCCTGAGTCTGATATTCCTCGTGAGTAAAAGCCAGAGAAGTCACAAATAATGACATCGTAAATCCTATGGATGCCAGAAAACCTAGACCTAATAGATTGCGGATATTCATTCCATTGGGTAATTGTGCGATCTTTAATTTGATGAAGATGGCAGTGAAACCTACGACTCCCAATACTTTTCCTATCAATAAGCCGGCGGCAACACCCAATGCTACATTGGTGTTAAAAAGATTGTCAAAGTCGATATCTAAAGAAACACCAGCATTTGCAATGGCAAAAATAGGAATGATGACAAAAGTTACAATTGGGTGCATCGAATGTTCCAGCCTTTGAAGTGGAGGAGTGGCTGCGAGTGTTACTTCATTGATCTTTTCAAGAACATGCAGCTGATCATTAGTCAAAGTAGGCGTATTCTCTGTAGGATCTAAATTTTTAAATCGTTCGAGATAGCTGCTGATTTTGGTTATGAAGAGATTTTCTTTGATCTTGACATCTGCAGGAATGGTAAAAGCAGCAAGTACTGCCGCAATCGTTGCGTGGACACCGGAAATGATGAAGCACGTCCATACACCGCAGATGCCGAGGAAAGCAAAGAAAAAAATGGAACGTACGCCAAGTTTATTTCCCAGATACATCAAAGCAAGTATAAGAAGACCGATGGCCAGATATACTATTTCTATATTAGAAGTGTAGAAAAATGCGATAACCAAGACTGCCCCTAAGTCATCTACAATCGCCAATGCTGTTAAAAATACTTTGAGAGAAAGTGGAATTTTCTTTCCTAAGAGAAACAGTACACCCAATGCAAAGGCGATGTCCGTTGCCATCGGGATGCCCCAACCTTTATGCATTTCACCGGATGGATTAAGCAGTAAAAATATCAAAGCCGGCATCACCATTCCACCAACAGCTGCCACGATAGGCAACAGTGCTTTGCGGGGATTTGACAATTCTCCACCGATGATCTCACGTTTCAATTCCAGTCCCACCACGAAGAAGAAAATGGACATCAATCCGTCATTGATCCAATGATGAATACTGAAGTCAAAAAAAACATCTTCCTTCCACTGAAAACCAAAGGTCTGCTCCAAAAAGTGATGATAGCCATTCGATAAACCTGTGTTAGCAAATACTAATGCAATGATCACACTGATGCCCAAAAGCAATCCACCTGATTTTTCCTGTTGAATAAACCTTTGCATCGGCTGCGCAATCTTATCAATTGGCTTAGGGATTACGTCTTCTGTCATAATATCAAATTAACTGATCGCAAATTTATGAATACTAAAAAGAAAATTTATTACAGCTCAATAGATATTTTTGCAGTTAATGCTGATCCCTGTCAAGACTTTGACATTGAGAATGTAATATTATCCATAGAATTTTCAGGATTGGTTATTTTGTTCTTACAAAGATTCCTGCAATATTACAACTGCCAAAGTTACCATTAAGGTAGGTATCATGATGAGTATACCTAATTTTAGAAATTGCCATGCGCTTATATCGTATCCGTTTTTTCTTAGCTCTTTAATCCATAGAATTGTCGCGAGCGATCCTGTGATCGAAAGATTAGGTCCGAGATCAATTCCGATAAGTACAGCACTTCGGACAACTTCATGCAGATGTATGCCAGATAGCGTTGTTCCGGCAATGAGACCAGCCGGTAAATTATTGATCAGATTACTCCCAAATGCTGTGATAAGCCCTGCATTCCAGGCTGCTTTGTCTGGTGAAGTGGCGTCTAAATCGGCTAATTGCTTTGATAGGTTGCTGATAATGCCTGTCTGCTGCACCGCCTCTACAAGTATGAAAAGACCTGCAACGAGCGGTATTACCGACCAGGAGATATGGCGTATCAACTCAAGCGGACTTTTCTTACAGACAATTAATATCAGAATTGATGTAACTACACCAGAAAGAAATGTTGGGATACCAAGATCCCAATGTAAAAATGAGGAGAGTAGAAGTACGAATGTAGTAATGATAATTCCTGCCAAAGCAACTTTTCCTCCATTGCCTAATTTAAGGTATTTCTGTTCATCTGTAATTTCGTGATTTAAAAACTTTCTCTGGGTCCGGAAAAGGATGAGAAAAGTTATGCATACTGAAATTATCGAAGGAAGGGTATATATTTTTAGCCAGGTGATCAATGACGGAAGATTTGAACCATAAATAACAAGGTTGGCAGGATTGGAGATTGGCAGGAGGAAAGAAGCCGCGTTGGCGATAAAAGCACATATCAGTAAGTAAGGAAGCGGATTCTTAATCTTTGCCTTAGCGACGGCTACCGCAACGGCCGGCGTCAAAACAACTGCTGTAGCATCATTTGACATGAATATGGTTACTGCAAGACCTATCAGATAGATCAAAACGAATAATTTTGATGAGGAGCCTGCTGCGAGGTTTATCGCATGGGAAGCAAGCCAGTCAAATAGGCCTTCCTTTCGTGCCGATTCAGATAAGGTCATCATTCCTATCAGGAAAAGATAAACGTCAAGCCCTTTAATGATGCCTTTCCATGCGTCCTGATAAGTGATTGATCCAAAAATTAAAAGTAATACTGCACCACTTACAGCCCAAATAGATTCCTGAATCTTAAATGGTCTGATGATTACCCCTAAAATTGCCATAAGAGTAATTAGGTATATGAAAATATCTGTAGTCATTCTTCCAAGGTATGGATTTTAATAGCTCTAAGGAAAATTTAATGATTTGAACTCGGTGCGCACTCTTTCTTCATTGTCTCGGCATTATAAAACCAAAGTATAATCGATACGACAGCAAAGAACCCTAAAATTACAAACGCATGACTGTAACCGATTTGCTGGGCGATCCATCCGCCGATAGCAGGGCTTAACGCTGCACCTACACCCTGAACGGTCATTACAGCACCTTGCCCAATGTTGATCCGGCCGGTACCGTTCAATATATGAGCAACCAACGCAGGCACTGCGACACTCTGAAGTCCTGCACCGATACCGTCAAGGATCTGTACTGGATATAATCCGACTTCACTGATCATCTGCGAGGCGATGAGCCCTCTTATCGGAAGAGATATGAATGAAATGAGCATTATCATCCAGTATCCGTTCTTTTCTGCAATCTTCATCCCTGCTATTGAGGCAAGGATCATCACTACTTGAGCAATAATAACGGTTAAAGCCACAAACATGTAAGCATTTTCCTGCATTTTGGAAGCTGCCGCCATTCCATAAAGCGGAAGCAATGCACCGTTACCCAAATGAAAAAAAGCAAGTGCTGCTGCCAGTATAAGAAGAGGTTTACATTTCAGCAGAACCTTGAGGCCGCTGACATTTTCATTTTCTCCCTTATCGTTAGCAACACCTCTTGCAGCGTCATTATCAATACTTTTTGATGGAATCATAAGGACACTGACAATACTCAAAATTCCAAATAGTGCGGCAAGGAGTACAATGGCGTGCATTCCGTACTTTAGTCCGAGATAACCTGACAATCCTGCACCGACAACATTTCCGGCGTGGTTAAAAGCTTGGTTGAGACCATTTTGACGATTAAAACCTTTTTGCTTAACAATTCCTAATGTGATTCCCACTACAGCTGGGCCGATTGCAGCTCCTGCAATTGCAGTCGCCACCTGCGATAAACTTACAACCCAAAAATTTTGTGATAATAATATTAGTGCAGATGCTATAACAGTGAAGATTCCCGGGATGACTATAAATATTCTTTTACGTTTGGATGAATCAATAAGAGCTCCCGCCGGTGTGTGGTCATGATCATTCCTGCTATGCCTCCTAAAGACATTACAGTACCTATAGGACCGCTTTGCCATCCTTTTGATAGTAAGAAGATCCCTAAGAACGGCCCTATGCCTGCCTGCATATCTGCCATAAAGAAATTAAGCGCCTTCAATGCTGATAAAGGTTTTGACAGTCTTTGGGTTGCGTTTTTCATATGATTTCTTGGTATCTATATTCAGAAAAGCTTAAATGATCGATTGTCTCAAGTTTCTTTGAGTCAGATAATTGTCATTTCCAAAAAGTATTCCGATTTAAGTCCGACTGTCAATTATATTGAAATATCATATGAACTGGTAGATGAAGATATTCAGGAAAAGAAAGGAAAGTCAGGTAAAAGTCAAAAAAATCATGCTATGGATAACCATTCTATTGATATTGGCAGAAAATGATTAGACTTTCGAATAATAAATAATTATTTGACTTAGTCAAAATAATTGTGCGAATATAGAAGTACTGATAGGACAATTACACTTTTCCTGGGTGAAAGTTGTTTACAAAATCATTGTTTTTATGAATCTTGCTTATTATCCTAATAATAATATTAATAAAAATATTAAGAGTCTGTTTAAAAATCAAGGAGAAAAATGTTTAAGGATAAATGACTGATTAAGAAGTGATTAAGTATTAAATTGATTGTCAGTTTTTCATGTTATATATGAATAAAATTTAAACAGGCTCTAAAAAAAATAATTTTTGAAAGTTCAGCAAGCTTATCTAATCTTCCAAAATAGTGTTCGAAAAAGCACCTCCGGGGTCACAAATGCCATTGAGCACCAAATAATTTTAACAGATTCTGTTGGCATTATTTTTTATGAATGTCCATAATTAGTAAAACTTAATTTCTAAGGTTCTGCTTGTCATAGAAATCAGATATTAAAAGCTAGCTGATTTTTTAAAAACGGACATTCATATTTGATTATTCTATTCGATGAATAATGGTTCAAAAGTATATTTTGCCAAGAGGCTGCTTATGGTATTATCATTGTTTTTCAGCCAACTCTTTCAATTTATTATTCATTGCTTCATATCCTCGTCTGGTGTTATTGTCCAGCGTCTTTTTGAAAAGTGGTACAAGAATTCCAATAAAATTTTCACTCTGTACAAAAGTGGTTGATCCATTTTTGTTATCAATAAGTTCAAATTTGTGTTCTCCATCAAAAATTCCTCTGAATAGAAAGACGCCCAACCAACTAAATTTCTTGTTTGTTTCTATAGCTGTTAGAGTAGGTTTAAAATTATTTACACTCGCACCGGGCGGTTCAAGGCGTACTGTGATTTTATTTCCTGTTTTCACTTCTCCTGTCAAAGAAGTTACAAAGGGATTCCAATTGGGATAATTTTTGAAGTCTGTAAGTATTGCCCAGATTTTGTCGGGCGTCGCATTGATCGTGATTTCAGTTCTTAATAAAAATGCCATAGCTAATTTTTTTTTAAAATTTATGTTTTTATGTGAAGATTTATCTTGAAAATGAATAATAAAAAGTGGATAACAAAAAGCAATACTTTTAGTAAAAAATCCTTTAATCGTGTTTAATGCACTCGATTTTAATTGATTCCTGATAAATCATTACCGTAAATATAATAAATTAATAGGTTAACTTAGCAAATTAATTGAATTGTTATTCTACCATTTTTTAAGGTACTCTAAAAAGGATTGAAAATTTTACACGAAAGGGGTGGTTCTATATCAATACCGGAAAACATTTGTTTATTCTCCACGTTTTAGCAGATAATCACTTATTACTTTCCCTTCCGGTGATATCACCAATACCCCGGATATGTAATCGTGATCTTGTCCCGAAGTATATTTGATAGCAAATCCTTCATTGCATTTTGCAGCACTTCTGTAATAAAAAGTAACGGCAGGCTGAGACCATATGATTTTTCCCGTCATCACATCCAGGCTTTGTAGCATTACAGGTCCGTCCGTATTGGCGGTGGAACAAGTAGCAATAATTAAATTTTTAGCATCCTGATAAAGTAATTTTGGACTGAAAAACTTACGATTTGGTAGCAGATTGATACCAGTTGGTTTTAACGTAACTCTGTCAAGTATCATCTTCATCAGGTTGTCAGATGAAAAAATGTCAAACTCAAGCCAAGTATCGGGATAAGTGCTGTAGATCGCTTTTTCTGCCTCGTCACGTTTATCTGTCAGTAAATCTACTTTCGGGACATAATAATATTGATTACCGTCATTGGCCATCAGATCAAAGTAGTCATCACTGAGTTTTATTTTGGCTATTCCCGAGCGCATTTCCGGATGTTTGCTAAAAATAGATTGGGTCACATCCACAAGCTTATCATTTTTGCGGTCAATAGTAAACAATTTTTCACCGGGATAGGTCATATATATAGTCCCATCCTGAAAAACTTTGAAAGTACTTTGGTAATCATTCAGCCGCCTTGTGCGTTCAAATACTATATTATCTTGGAACTGTTTTTTGCTTACAGGATCGACAAAAACTGCGTGAGTATTGACATAGTCTACACTGTTATCTGCTCCGACAATATTTTCGCGCCCCAGTCTTAGCAACACAGCTTTGCCTGTATTTGAATTTTGATAGACAATATCTCCTCCATAATAATCATATTTTACTTTTTCTGTCTCAGCCGATATTGCTTTGGTAGAGCTTTTATTGAAATAATTAATCACCATAAAGAGTGTGAATACAAGTAATACTGCTATAATTACTGCTGAAGTTGGATTTTTTTTCGCGACCGTTGCTTGTGGTGAACTTTGATAAGGTGTCTGATTAATATTGATGTTGATATCGTCATTATCAAGGAAATATTCGGTATCGCAGTTGAGACATCGAAAATAATCCGCTTTGATTTCGGTCTTTTTAATACTACCACAGTTTGGACATTTGATTGCTTTGATATTCTTCGCCATATTCAGTTTTAATATTATTGTTTGGGATGAGCCCTATTGCCTCTGTTCTTATTGTAAAGCTGATTTTCATTTCTTAAAAAACTACCATAAACAATAATGAGTATCAAAATTGCAATACCGAGCAAAATTATGGTAGCACTGCTTTGAATAAGATTTAGAAGGCCGATAATCTCAATATTCCAGATGCGTAATATGATAATACCAATTAATACAATACTTAGAAGTATGATAACAATCCCCACAGTTTTCTTCATCTTTTTACGAATTAAAGTTTATCTAACCACTCTTTTTTTTTGGCCTCAAATTCTTCCCGGGTGATGAGATCTTCAGAAAGCAGTAGCTTCAACTGGTGCAATTTTGTAACAATGTCGGTGGCCTCGCTATTTAATTGTTTTTCCTTGGCAATGTCAAAAGTTTTACCCAGCTCCATACCAACACCCAGTTGCAGACCTGCACCGGCAAGTCCGCCTTCGTTGCTTGCGGCATCACGCAGTGCTTTCAGTTTTTCCATTTCTACATAAAACAGCCCGCCTTCTCCGGCAGCCATTGACTCTGCCGTGATATCGGCTATTTTGCCAATTCTTTCCGTTGTGGACTGATCGAATAGTGTTCCGTTGAGTTTAAAGTCGGTGAGTAGAAATCCAAGGTTTTGAACCTCCGGCTGCAACTGGTCATAAATTTGTTTAGACAGCGAGGGTAGTTGTGCATCAATGTGTTGGTAGGAGATCCCGCTTTTGGCAAGCACTGAAGCAAGATTCTGCGGAAACCTGCCTTGCAACAGTTCGCGTGCCTCCTGTACAGAATATTGGTCTCTGGATCCCACTACGTTTGAGAATAAATATAAAGGGTCGGCGATCCTGAAAGAAAAGGTTCCGTTTGCGCCCAATTCCACAGGGATCTTATAAATGGGATCCAGATATTTAACTTCCTGTGAAGTTCCCCATCCCTGGTTAACAACTTCAGAAGTACGGTAAAAATAGATTTTTAACTTATGCTCACTTTCAAAATTGGTGCGAAGTTTAAGCAATGTCGTGATAAATGGGTGATTGTCTGTTTCAAGGTTATAGATGCCTTCACTATCTATCTGATCAGCCACTTTGCCTTCGTAAATCAAAATTGCTCCCTGACCCGGTGCCACAATAATTTTAGATGCATTTTTAACTTCATCATTTCCCGATGGAAATTTATGAACCAGTATTTCCGGCTGTTGGTCTTTCCATTCAATGACCTGTGAAAGCTGGCTTCTGAAAAACTCTCCTAAACCCATATTTTATTATTTTAATTTTTATTACCTGTATTACATTTATAAATTTGTTTTACTTCAGTAAGTGAAACGCCTTTGTCTACCTTTAAAAAAGCTTTTTGATTTAAATTCTTTGTTTTCCTTTGCGATAAAATAAACGCAAGGTTAAACAAAAGAAACTAAAAAACTATGCTGAAATAAAGTAAAACAAGGGCGCTTCGCTTATCAAAGAAATGCAAGTTTTTGCTTTTCAGTTTATTTAATATTTTCCCATAAATAGACAACATGTTTTTTATTATCAATTAACAATCCAAATACCCAACAGAAAGATGTTAATATAAATTTAATAAAATTCATTCATGCTTTGATGTAAAATAGCAGATATTTCAGATAAAATTAATTAAAAAACAAAAAAATATGAATATGATTATCATACATTTTGGTGGGATATAAAAACTAAGTACTTTAGTAAAGTAAATATGCTTCTATGAAACAGCACTTCAATTTGTCAAAGTCAACACTGATTTTCTATACAATACTTGCTCCGTTTATTATATTCGGGTCATTTTATAATTTGGTTGATGGTCTCATTTTGGGTAAAGCATCAGTTGTAAAGATCGGGGCATGGAGTCTTTTAGGTTTCATTATTTTTCCTGTTATGATTGTTTCAACTTATTTCAGAAACAGATGCGTAATAACAGAACGGTCTGTACGCATCTATAAAGAAGAATTTTCCCGGTCGGAATATGATTTTACGATTTCTGACCGATTTCTGGCGATAAAAGACAGACCTTTATTTTCTATATTCAGAAAAACATTCCATACCTTGAGGATTATAAAGAAAACAGATGGAAGTGTTATTTTCGAACGGGATCTGGAAACATCTTCAGGATATGCTGAAAAAATAAGGTCTGCGTTGGTTTCTGTATAGAAACCAATCGGTAAAATCAGTATTTAATAGGTTATAATCATGATTTTCTATGGTAGAATCAAATACCAAATTTTTAATATAAAATCTGACCTGGTTAAAAAATAGTGAGACATTTATCAATTAATCAAGTTGTATAAAATTATTGTTTTCTTTATAGTTATCCTGTATTTTCTTGGTTCTCATTTTTTCATAATCAATATCTGAGTGCGAACTTTCGTCGGGTAAATTTGACGTCAAACTAGTGATTTCATACCTTTGCTTAAGTTCTCTCATTTTACTCATCGGATCTTTGATGTAGTTTTCAACAGCTTTTTTATACTGCATTTCTGTAACAGTAATAAATCTCGAAAAGCTAAATTTCATATTTCTGAATTTTTCAATTCCTTTCAGCTCCCAGATATGTTGTTTTTTTGTGTCTTCGATTTTCACAATCAAACCTGGAAGTCCGCTGAATTTATAAGGGCCTTCAGAAATAGGAATTTCATTTGTAAACCACGCATTGTACATATCAAAAATTATTATATTAGCTTTAAAATCGGCAACATGAAAAATATTCTTATCGGTGTGTTAACTTTAACCATAACTTTAAGTTATTCTCAAATAAAAAAAGTGGAAGAGGTTATTAATTCCTCCGTAAAGATGGATAATTTCAACGGTGCCGTACTATTGGCTCAAAACGGAAAAACTGAATTGCTTACCTACAAAGGTCTTGCTGACAGACACTATAATATTAATTTTTCTGATAATACCAGATTTCATATTTTTTCTCTTACAAAAACTTTCACAGCCGTTCTCATTATGCAATTGTATGAACAGGGGAAAATAGATTTGGATGTTAAGATTTCTACTTATTATCCTGAATACAGAGGAGAAGCCGGGCAGAAAGCAACCATCAGAAACTTACTGACCTACAGTAGCGGCAGAGAAAATAAAGACATCAGCACACCGGAATTTATTCATCAGGCATACGACAACACGATCTGGAATCTGGATGACTTTATAAACACCTATTTGTCTGAAAAACTTATTGATAAACCAGGCACAAAGTTTAGCTACAACAACGGTGACTATATTTTGCTTGGAAAGATTATTGAAAAAATATATAAAAAATCTTTTGAAGAAGTTTTAAAAGAACAAATTTTAATTCCTTTAAAAATGCAAAATACAGGATTGCTGCATCATAATGATATTACTAAAAATATTGATGACGGCTATACCGCAGACGAATCTGATCCTTTTTTACTTCACACTCCCACAAACACTTATATTGATAATTTTTACTCTGCCGGAGCCATGTATTCTACGCCAAAAGACATGTTGGTCTTTGATCAGGCGATTTTTAATAATATTTTATTAAAGAAATCAACTTTAGAGATTATGTTAACTCCTGTCAAAAATCTTGAAGATACCGCTTTAGGCTATTGGGTATATCCTAAAAGCTTTGGGAAAATGAGTACATTATTTGTGGAACGACAGGGTGAAGGATATGGTCACAGTGCCAATTGGGTACATTTGCCTGAAAAAAAACTTACGCTTATCATTTTATCCAATACAAAAGATATTAAGTACCTCAATAAAATGAGAGAGAGATTAATCTCAGCCTATTTTGGGCAGTAAAAACGTTTTTGATTAATAGTCTGAAACAAATAACTCTAAACCAAATGTAATTTGACGATTATCTTAGTATTTTGATTAATAAATGGTAGAGTTACGATCTTGAAAATAATTAAAAATTTTTCCATTTTTACCTACCTTTACAAAAACCGTTTATATGAAAAGGAAAATTTCTTTTTTTGTCATTATGGCGTGTATGATTTTCAATCATATTCAGGCGCAAAGCAAGTGTTATATCTATCTTACCTTTGATGATGGCCCACTCAATGGAAGTGAAAATATTAACGATATTATTTTAAAAGAAAAGGTAAAAATCAGTGTTTTTATGGTTGGAGAACATGTGATTAAAAATAAACAGATGGATACTTATGCCAAATATTACGAAGCAAATCCTTACATAGATGAGTACAATCACAGTTTTACGCATGCCAATAACCATTACGAAACATTTTACAATAATGTTCAAAAATCTGTTAATGACATTGTATATAATCAAAGTTTGCTGAAGCTTCCATATAAAATTGTACGTCTTCCCGGTCGCAATATGTGGCGTCTGAATGGCAAATCAAAGAACGATATCTCCAATGGAATCCAAACTGCCGATCAATTGGCAAAGTTAGGATATAAAGTCGTTGGATGGGATATAGAATGGCAGCATCGGGATAGTGATGGTACACCAATACAAACGGTAGACGAAATGTACAAATCGGTACAAAGTCTTTGTAATTCGGGAAATACTTTTACTAAAAATAATGTGGTAATGCTTATCCACGATGAAATGTTTCAGAAGTCTTGGGAAGAATCTGAACTAAAACAGTTAATTGACCTGCTGAGAGCAAAACCCAATAATGTCTTTGACCAGATGAGATTTTATCCGCAATAGAATTTAATTTTAAGATTGATGTTTCGCTAAATCTGAGAATGTTTTTATTTTAAACTGTATCGATGAATGTATCGATAATTATCGTATTTTAAGGATTATTTAGACATCCGTCAATTAAATTATAGTGCAACAAAAGTTATTTTAAGTACTCTGAAAATTGTTCGGATTTGAATATTTGGGATCACAAACAACGCCAATAAATTATAGTGGCGTTATTTTTTGCTGTAAAATCCCGCATTAAGGTACAGTTTCCAGAAGAATATGCTTTGTCGTTTTTAATATTTAAAATTAAAATGCCGGAATTCTGAAATATATTGATTTGAATCTTAATACAATACAGAAGTGTACAAAATTACCCAAAGTATTGGCTTAATATTAGATTGGCAAATGCATAGAATTTGATTATCATGATTTTAAAGCATTCAAAAATCGACCTTACTGTAGAGCACCTCAATGCTCATTCTTTTATTAATTTTTTGGTCGAATTGCAGACTTTGTTAGATTATGTAGGAGAGCAGTTACATTCTTCCAATCAAACTATTTCTGTAGCAGAGAGTGTGACATCAGGATTTCTGCAATTTTCATTTTCACAGATGAAAGATGCTTCAAAATTCTTCAAAGGTGGCATTACAGCTTATAGAGTGGAAGAAAAAATTTCTCTTTTGGATGTAAACGAAAAAGAAGCACTTATTACTAACGGTGTTTCTTCAAATACAGCGGAAAGTATGGCATTGGAGGTTGCCGAGATTTTTAGCAGTGACTGGTCAATTGGGATTACCGGATATGCAACAACGCTTCAGGAATCAGGAAACAAGCTGTTTGCCTACTTTGCTATATCACATAAAGGAAATATCATCCTCTCTGAAAGGCTTGATCTGCATTCCAGAACAATGTCTCTCAAGGCGCAGCTTTATTACAGTGAGTTCATTCTTGGTTGTTTAAAGCTCGAATTAGATAAAACTTAAGTTTATCTGTAAGCTCGAAATAAGAAAATATAAGTTCTTTCGAACCGTTTAAGTATCCTGTTTATTTATAACTAATAGTAAAAAAGTAATTTGAAAAAATATTCAATCTTCCATCATTTATATAGAAAAGACATCATTTTTTTTATTGTTCTGCTCTGTGTTTTTATTGCTTTAACTTCCTTTGTTAACAATGAATCATTGCTTAGTTGGGATATTTATGTATCTGTTGTATTTCAAAACTACGAGCATTCTTTTTTAGACAAAATAATGAAAGGAGTAAGTTTTTTGGGATATTCGCCGGTTGCATTGGTAATTATATTGGCAACATCTTTTATTTTTTATATAAACCAGAGAAGAAAGGAAGCTTATCTTATATTTTCAACCATTCTTACAGGAGGAATAAGCTGGATTTTAAAATTTTTAATCGATAGGCCAAGACCGGGAAGTGATGTTGTAAAAATAGTTCAGGAGACCCATTTTCAGAGTTTTCCAAGTGGTCATGTTCTTTTTTATACCGTTTACTTCGGATTACTTTCTGTAATAATTGCATATAGTAAAATATTAAGCAGGCTAAATAAAGCGTTACTTATTTCATTGATGATTTTGATGCTTGTTTTGGGTGCAGTATCCAGAATTTATTTGGGCGCTCATTGGTTTACGGATGTGATGGGAGGGTTTATCGTCGGATTGCAGTTTATCATTATAGCCGCAGCATTGTATCTCAAAAAAAAATCTACATTAGAAAAAGAGAGATTTTTCTTCAAAGATTAATTCACTATTACTGCTTACCGAAATTCATATACAAAAAAAATATCCTCAGCATCTGCTGAGAATATTTTGGTTCCCTTAAATAGCTATTTTTAAAATAGTTTGATTTCTTAGTTTCAATTTGTGTGCCAAGATGGGTAAATTTCGAAAATAAGACAGAACCTGCTTAACATTTTTATCATGAATCATAAGTATGCGTGATCGTAGTTTCTGTTGATGAATAGAGAACTATTTTAAATTATATTGAGAGTCTTCTGTATTTTTCTGAAATGAGCTGATGCCTAAAGAAAATTCTATTCGTATAAAAAAAATTGGGTTTATTCAGGGTTAGGATCATATCATAAACCCTTATTTAGATATATTCCAAGATGTTAAATCTGTATATTTGCCCTTCAGATAAAAGGATTTGATTTATGTCTAGAAATGCTTTCTATAAGCTGATACCGATGACTTCTTTTGTAATTGATTATTATTCAAATGAAGGGTATGCAGACTTGCAGACGCTTAATTTAATGGTTAAATATGCTCAGTTTTTAAAAAAAGTTTTAAAACTTGAAATGTTTATACCTGTTGACAGTGAGGGTATTCCATTAAAACAGCCTAAAAATTATTCTAGCTGGAAATCTTTGGATCATAATAAAAATGATGATGAGAGTACCAGTTTGCTTGAGGAACACAAATTATATAAAAAAGCAGAAAAAAAATGTCTTTTCGAAGGATTTCAATTGGCATACAACGGATATTCGGTCGTAAGAATTGTAGCCGGATACAACCCGGAAATTGAGCTGTCATTTAATAAAAAAGATATGCTTTGTCAAAATTTTGAAAACATTGAATCTCTCACTGATTTAGAAATTTATTTGAGTTCGGCATCTCTTAAAATTATCGGAATAAAAAATAAATAATGATTGATAATCAGTTGGCTGAACTTAAAATTGCAGCTCAATAGAAACAAATTTCTACAACTTTGATGCTTATCGGCCTCGCAATGTTTTTTTATTTTTCAATGAATGTATGTGACAGTCAGTTTTATTCTGAATTAAAACAAGAGAAAAAAAGATTGCTGAATCGATGATTCAATTCATAAAACTTTAAGTTGCCGAAACTCCGAAAAGATGTCCTACCAATGCTGTGATTCCCATCGCAACAGTTCCCCAAAAACAGATTCTCAAAACTGCAATTCCTATTTTAGAACCGCCCGTTTTCGCAGAAATAGCTCCCAAAATCATCAGGAATACAATCGAAAATCCATACTGGAAATAAACCATTTCTTTAATGGGTGCTAAAAGAGAAACAGCGAAAGGCAATATTGCACCCAAAGCAAATGAGCCAAACGACGCAAAAGCGGCCTGCAAAGGTTTTGCCTGAGTAATTTCATTAATTCCCAATTCATCGTGTGCATGCGCTGCCAAAGCATCGTGATTTGTTAATTCAGTAGCAACCTGTAAAGCTGTTTCTTTGCTGACGCCTCGTCTTTCATAAATTTTTGCCAGCTCTCTCAATTCAATTTCCGGCATTTCTTCCAATTCCCGTTTTTCTCTTAATAAATCAGCTTTTTCAGTATCTTCCTGCGAGCTTACCGACACATATTCTCCGGCTGCCATAGACATTGCTCCGGCAATCATTCCGGCCAATGCGGCGAGGATAATAGTATTTCTGTCCGGATTGGTTGCTGCTACACCAATTACAATACTTGTCGTAGACAATAATCCGTCATTCGCTCCTAAAACTGCAGCACGAAGCCAGCCGACTCTGTTTACATAATGTTTTTCCAGTTGATGATGCATAGTTTTAGTTTTAATAAAATTTTGACTTGCCAATTATCTTAACAAGTCAAAATTAAAAATGATTTATTTAAATCTTAAATTTAATGAAATAATATCAGATTTCATCCCGATAGATTTCGTATAGTGACCATACCGTATTTCCAGCATATTAAGTCTTGAAATTCCAAAAAGACCGTTTTTAGGATTGATTCTGATTCCTGCTCCGTAAAAATTGCTGCTGAATTTAGACAAATCATAATTGCTGGTGTAAAAATCATCAAACGCCGTATGCTGTTGATAAGGTGCAAAATATTTTGCCGAAGTCTGGGAATAATATCTGTAAAACGGACTTACCGAAACAAAAGGCGAAATCTTCACAGGCGTTTCCAGACTGAAAGTATTGGATTTCAAACCCCAGTCATCGGTATAATAACGGTAATATGCTCTCAAAATGACTTTGTCGCCAAAAAAATAATTAGCTCTTACGCCAACCGGGATTTTGAAACGTTTGTCGGGTAAAGCTTCCTGATGCACAGAATTATCATCAAAATAAACTCTGTGAAAAGGCAAACTCAGATATCCAGTTTGCTGTACTCCGTCTGCCAAAAACTCCATCTGGAAATTCTGATTGATGATTTGTGAATAGGCCAGAGAAAGCGCATAAGTGTTCCTTCCACTTGTTCCTTCGTTGTCAGACGTTCGTAATTCAATCGGCGCAATCATTTTCACCTGATCCATATAAGCCTGGAATTTTGCGGTAAATTCGCCCATTCTGTTTTTGGTTTTTTGTGAAATCCCGATATTGGCACTGTAAGACTGGTAATCAAATTCAAAAGATGTGGAAACACCCGCCAATAAAGAAGTTCCTTTGTCCGTGTTTTCTCTGCTCCAGCTCAAGGCAGGATAAATCCTGTTGTCTGCGTGGGAAGCTGAAGAATTGGCTTTCAGATCTATCATATCCGAAGAAGCAGAAGTGTAATGGTCAATCCCGACACTGAATCCGAACTTGTTTTTTCTGTCTTTTTTATCATATTTTACCATCGTCACATCAATGGTATTGGAAATATCGGTCAGTTTTTCTGTACCGATTCCGCCGGTCACGGCAGAATTGTTTCCGTCTTGCTTATAATAACTTGAAACCAGATTGGCTTCATCAAAAGTCAGTTTCTTTGGCTGTTCGTTGCTCGTATTTTCCTGCGCCTTCACATTGAAAATCCCGAAAAGAGCAACGATACTTATGATAATTTTTTTCATTTTAAATCACAATTATATTTTATTGTTAACTCTTTTAATTACAACCGCATCCACCGCCAACTTTTCCCGCATTGGCTCCGGAAGAACCTTCTCTGTAGGACTGGAAGCTGAGTTCGGTTTTTTCGATGGTTCTGTTTCCGAGTGCCATTTCGGCATCGTTGAGTTTATTTTTTTCGTACTCTTTTACCGTTACGCAAGACTGCACAGAAGCAATGAGGACAACAGAAAAAGTTACGATCGCTATTTTAATTAAATTTTTCATTTGTATTGAATTTATTTTTATTGAAATGAAATCAAGGAAATCATTTTAGATTGATGTTTTGAGATGAATAGATATTGTCTTTGTCGTCGATAATAATGCATTCCAGATGATTGATTTGATTCACCATATTCAGCGCTGCACTAATTCCCATAATACTTACCGGAGTTGCCATCGCATCGGCAATTTCTGCATTCGGACAAAAAACGGTGACACTTTTCACACCTGAAACGGGCATTCCCGTTTTCGGATTGATGGTATGAGAATATTTTTTACCGTTGATAACGACAAATTTCTCGTAGTTTCCCGAGGTTGCAACCGCCATATCGGTGATATTCATATAAGAAAACGGTTGTTTTGAATTATCAGGATCTGCAATTCCGACAGTCCACGGTTTTCCGTTCGCCTGATTTCCCCAAGTTGTCAAATCGCCGGATGCATTCACAATTCCCGAATGCACGCCACGATTCTGAAGCAGTTGTTTTGCCATTTCCGCAGCATAGCCTTTTCCGATTCCTCCAAAACCGATTCGCATTCCTTTTTCCTGAAGAAAAACAGTCAGATTTCTGCGGTCAAGAATAATATTCTGATAATTAACAAGTTTCAGATGTTCTTTAATCAATTCAGGATTTGGGAGCTCTTTCATTTCCTTATCAAAATTCCAGAAGCTTTTATCGATTCCGCCATATGAAATATCGAAATATCCATCTGTTATTCTGCTGATTCTAATGCTTCTTTCAATCAAATCGAATATTTCCTCATCGACTTTTACAGGCTTTATTCCTGCATTTCGATTGATGAGATTGGTCTGGCTATCTTCATTGAAAGTAGTGAGAAGCTTTTCGATTCTCTGGATTTCTGCAATGGCTTTATCAATATGCTCGTTTGCGGAATTTTCATCTTCGTTTACAACGGTTATTTCAAAAGCATTCCCCATCAGCTTCCGGGGTCTTTTGAATTCTCTCAACATACTTTTTAAGGTTTTTGATTTTCTTTCATCTCTCTTATTTCTTTACTGAAAGCCAAAGCATTTTCAGACGGGAGACCTTCCCAGCTTTTCAGGATTTTCCCATCATAGTTCAGAAGAATGGTATAAGGAAAAAGCCCTTTTTGATTGTACTGATCGGCAAGAAAAGCATTTTCCTTTTTCAGTTCCGGAGAAAGCTGATTTTTTTTGCTTCGGGGGAAATCTGCGTTGATGTAAACGACAATATTCTCGGTTTCCAGTTTTTTAAATTCATCAGTTTCAATAATATTCTTATGAAGTTTGATACACGGAATACACCAGTCTGAGCCGGAAAAATTGAGTAATATAAGTTCTTTATTTTCCGATGCCTGTTTCTTGGCATTTTCAAGACGGCTTTGCGCCTGAATGCCAACAGCGAAGACAACCATTAATATGGCTGAAAAAAATGTTTTCATTATTCTAAAATTAATGATGAATAAATATTTAATGTACGATTTGTAGATCGATGATTTAATTAAGAAAAAGAAAACCTGGGCGGTTCCCAGACAGAATTCAGAAAGCCTTTAAAACAAAAATCTTCATCTTTTGAAGGCATTTTATGAGATATAATTTTTACAAATGATTCCTGATAAGCATCCATCTGAAATTCTTTATTCAGTGTGAAAAGGAAGCTCAGCGGTTTGGCGTGGATGATGAACGGTAATTTTTGGTCTTTCCCATAGTCACCGTCTTTTGCAGGATGGTCATAATGCGTTTTCAGAAAAGCAGTAAGAGTCATTTCCGAATTTAATCCTTTATGCTCTATATAATGTTCCACCAATTGTGGTATTTTCAAAAGCTGATAGAGCTCGGTCGTTGAAACCAAATACAGGGTTAATAACAATATGGAAACCAGCTTTTTCACTAATCAAAGTTAGGAAATGTTTTTGTTAGAATGATTTTAAATAAGACCAAATGTATAAAATATTTAAACGTAAAGGTTGTCTGATTTGTTGATGTAAAAAAGCTTCTTTCTTTGTCTGTAAACAATGATGTTTGAGATAATTTAATCTGTTGAAAAGTTTTTTCGAATTTTTAAAAGAAAGGTTATACTATATTGATCAAACCAGTTTCATTTCAGTGATTTATAATCTTATTTACTTACACCCTAAAGAGCAGGATAGTGAAAGTCTTAAAAATCTATATTTTTATAAAACGAAATAAATGAATAATTTTTTCTTTAGTGATATAAAATTATTCAAGAGATTTCTAAATTTATTCTTAAATATTTATGGAGATCAAGTTATTTTAGCAATACAAGTAAACTATGAAGCGTCAAAATAAATCCAATATCCTGTTATCCTTATTTGCCTTTTTGATTTTTTCGTCAGCAGTGAAAAGTCAGGACAAATTTCCCGACGGAACCACCATTCCAAAATGGTTTAAAGAAAATAAACCGACCGACATCAACAAATTAGGCAAAAAATACATCATTACAGAAAACGGAATGAAGAATGACAGCACAATTCTTCAGACAAAACAGCTTCAGAATATTATCGATGAAGCTTCAAAGAATGGTGGAATAATTATTGTTCCTAAAGGCACATTCCTGATAAGTTCAATTTTCTTTAAACAAGGAACACATTTGCATTTAGAAAGCGGAGCAAAATTAAAAGGAAGCGATGACATCAATGATTATCCTGTTGTAATAACAAGAATGGAAGGTCAGACCGTAAAATATTTCCCGGCAATGATTAATGCAGACGGATTAGACGGATTCACAATTTCAGGAAAAGGTGAACTGAACGGAAACGGACTTCGTTTCTGGAAATCGTTCTGGAAAAGACGCGAATGGAATCCAAAATGTACCAATATGGACGAAATGAGACCGAGAATTATCTACGTTTCAAACTCTAAAAATGTTCAGATTGAAGATATTACGGTAAAAAATTCTCCTTTCTGGAGCACGCATTATTACAAATCTCAATTCGTGAAATTATTAAATCTTACGATTCTTGCACCGAAAGAACCGGTAAAAGCACCCAGTACAGACGCTGTGGATATCGATGCCTGTTCAAATTTCCTCATTAAAAATTGCTACATGTCAGTGAACGATGATGCAATCGCTTTGAAAGGTGGAAAAGGTCCAAAAGCTGATTCAGACCCAAATAACGGCGAAAATAGAAATGTTTTGATTGAAGATAATACTTTCGGATTCTGCCATTCAGTTCTGACTTGTGGAAGCGAATCAATTCACAATTACAATGTAATTTTGCGTAATTCTAAGGTCAAAGATGCTTCAAGATTGTTACACTTAAAAATGCGTCCGGATACGCCTCAACATTATGAATATCTCACTGTCGACAACATCAAGGGAAATGTAAAAACCTTTATCTACGTAAAAGGCTGGAATCAGTTTTTTGATTTAAAAGGTGAAGCAAGACCTAAAAAAGGTTTAGCCAATAATATTACCATCAAAAATATAGATTTAAGTTGTGAAACCGCTTTCTCTATTGAAAAATCGGATTTGTTTGATTTAAAAGATTTTACTTTTGAAAATTTAAAAATCAAAGCTTTAAAACCCGAAATGGAAAACTTAAATAACATTCAAAACTTAAAACAAACCAAAGTCAATGTTATGAAAGTACCTTCTCTTACACAATCTTACGATAAAAAAGACGACTCCGACATCGCTGCAAAATAATGAATTTTTCTTTTAAAATATTCGCTCTTTTATGTGTCTGTTCACAACTTTTGTTTTCTCAGTCTAAAGAAATTCAATTCTTAACTGGGAAAGATGCTGAACACACAAAAGAGTGGGATTTTTGGATAAATTCTGGTAGAAAATCCGGAAGTTGGGGCAAAATAAATGTGCCTTCTCATTGGGAACAACAAGGTTTTGGCTCTTATAACTACGGTCGTGATTATGTGACGTATGGAAGAAATTTCAAGTTTCACGACGAAACGGGTTTATACAAACACAGATTCACCATTCCCAATTCCTGGAAAAACAAAACCATCATTATCGTTTTTGAAGGTTCAATGACAGATACAGAAGTGAAAATCAATGGAAAACCTGCCGGAAAAATTCATCAGGGTGCTTTTTATGAATTTAAATATGATATTTCAGATAAAATTCAGTTCGGAAAAGAAAATATTCTCGAAGTCAAAGTTTCAAAAATGTCTGCTGATAAATCGGTCAACAATGCAGAACGTTTGGCAGATTACTGGATTTTAGGTGGAATTTTCAGACCGGTTTATTTGGAAGCTGCTTCAAAGGAACATATTTCGTGGACTGCAATTGATGCCAAAGCTGACGGAACTTTCCGCTCTGATATTCATTTAAATGGAATTCAAAATGTCAATAATTTAAAAGTTGCATTATTTGATGTTAAAAATAATTTGGTTGCCGAATCTCAGGTTCAGATTCAAAAAGGAGATACTTTAAAACAGATTCAGTTTTCCATTAAAAATCCAAAACTTTGGACTGCCGAAACGCCCAGTCTTTACAAAGCCAAATTCACTTTAAATAAAAAAAGAAAAACAATTTTTCAGTCCGAAGAAAAATTCGGTTTCCGAACAATAGAAATCAAAAAAAGCGACGGAATTTACGTTAACGGAACGAAAATAAAAATGAAAGGCATCAACCGTCACGTTTGGTGGCCGGAAACAGGAAGGGCTGTGACGGAAAACATGGATTTAATGGACGTTCGGCTTATCAAAGTAATGAATATGAACGCTGTTCGTTGTTCTCATTATCCGCCAAATAAGTCATTTTTAAAGATTTGCGATTCGCTCGGTTTATATGTTCTGGATGAATTGGCGGGTTGGCAAAAAAAATACAGCACAGAAATCGGCAAAAAGCTTGTGAAAGAAATGGTGACGAGAGATGCAAATCACCCTTCCATAATTTTCTGGAGCAACGGAAATGAAGGTGGGCATAATTTTGATTTGGATAATGAATTTGCAAAATATGATTTATCAAACCGTCCTGTCATTCACGCACATCACAAACCTGGAAACGCTTTCAACGGAATCGACTGCAACCATTACGAAGATTATTACAGCACAAAAAATATTCTTGAAGGCGAAAATATTTATATGCCGACTGAATTTCTTCACGCCCAAGACGACGGTGGTGGCGGAACTTCTCTAGCCGATTATTGGGAGCTTCATTGGAATTCCACGAAAGGAGCGGGCGGTTTTCTGTGGGCTTTTGTGGATGAAGGTTTGGTACGAACGGATTTCAACAATCAGATTGATGTGAACGCAATTAACGCTCCCGACGGAGTTTTAGGACCCCATCGTGAAAAAGAAGGAAGTTTTTACGCAATTCGCGAAATTTATAGTCCTGTAAAAATTGATTTGAAAATGTTACCAAATGATTTTAACGGAAATATTCCTGTAGAAAACCGTTATCATTTTACGAATTTAAAAGACTGTCAGTTTGAGTGGAAATTAGTTAAGTTTAAAATACCGTTTTCTTCTGAATCTGGTTTTGATATTATTAAAACTGGAAAAGCTGAATCACCCAATATTCAACCAACAGAAAAAGGAAATATCAATTTAAATCTTCCTGCAAACTGGAAAGAAAATGAAGGCTTGTTATTGACAGCAAACGATTCTTTTGGAAAAGAAATCTACACCTGGACCTGGAAAATTAAATCTAATGATGAAATTTCTCAACAGTTTTCAAAATCTTTAACTAAAGAATTTCCTGTTTCTATTGCTGAAAATGATTCCGTTTTTATTTTGAAATCAGAAGAAAAAGAATTTACAATCGGAAAGAAAGACGGTTTGTTAAAATCTGTCATTGTCGATAAAAAAGGCAAAAAAATGACTTTCAAAAACGGACCGGTTTTCGTCAACGGAACAACGGAATTATCATCCATAAAATCTTTTGCAGAAGGACAAAACCAACTGATTGAAGTCAATTACAAAAACGGAAAAAAAGTTATTTGGAAACTCAATCCAAACGGAATTTTAGAATTAAATTACGAATATTATTTATCCGGAGATTACCCGTTTGCAGGCGTAAGTTTCGATTATCCTGAGAATTATGTTATCAATGCAAAATGGCTGGGAAAAGGGCCTTATCACGTTTGGAAAAACCGTTTGCAAGGACAGACTTACAATGTTTGGCAAAATTTAAAAAATATCACAAGAACGGGTCAATCGCCTTGGATTTATCCTGAATTTAAAGGTTATTTTGATGATGTTTCGTGGTTGCAGCTCGATACTGCGGAAGGAAAAATAACGGTTGGAACAAATGAAGAAAAAATGTTCGTCAGACTTTTCGATTTTTACGGAATTTATGGAGCAGAAGGTTATCCGAAATTACCCAACGGAAATATTTCTTTCCTCGATGCGATTCCGCCTTTGGGAACTGTTTTGGCGTTTAACATTAATGATAAAACCGAATCTTTAGGACCTGAAAGTGAACTGAATCACCTGAACGGAACTTTTAAAAGAATCTTATATTTCTATTTCGGTTTGCCGGATTTGGGTGATGAAAATAAGCAATTCACAATGCCCAAAGAAAATATTTTAACAGATTAAAATGAAAAAAGAATTAGCTTTTTTAGTGATTTTTTTCTGTTCATTTTATTTTGGACAGCAAACCAGTTTCAAATTTGATTTTGGTAGAGACAGAGTTGAAAAAGGTTTCATTCCCATTACGTCAACTTCAAAATTTGACAAGAAAATCGGTTATGGTTTTATGGATATCTCCGGATTAAAATCAGTCGACAGAGGCGGAAATGCTTTGACTGGTGATTTCATCACGAGCGACAAACCGTTCTATTTTTCAGTGGCGATTCCTGAAGGAAATTATGATATTCAACTGAATTTAGGCGATACAAAAGGAATTTCTGAAACAACCGTCCGTGTAGAAAACCGTCGATTGATGTTAAGTGATATCGAAACAAAACAGGGCGAGATTATTGAAAAGCAAACCACCGTTCACGTTAAAGACAGTATCATTAGAAATCAAAACGGCGAAAAAATAGGAATGATAAAATTAAAACCAAGAGAAACAAAATATCTGCATTGGGACAATTTGCTGACGATTGAGTTTAATGATAAAGCCCCAAAAGTTTGCGCTGTTACGATTCAACCTAACAAAAAGGCAAAGACCATTTATCTCACAGGAGATTCCACAGTTGTGGATGCCCAATACGAACCGTGGGCTTCTTGGGGACAAATGTTGCCGTATTTTTTCGTTCCGAATGAAGTGGTGATTGCCAATTACTCGGAAAGCGGAGAAACCTTAAAAGCTTTCGAAGACCGCCACAGAATCGATAAAATCTGGAATAAAATAAAACCCGGAGATTATTTATTTATTCAATTTGGTCACAACGACCAGAAAGCGGGAAACAGCGTAAAATCGGGTTACAGAAAAAGATTAAAAGAATGGATTCAGAAGGCTAAACAGTTGGGTGCGATTCCGGTTTTTGTAACATCAATGAATCGCAGAGTTTTTGATGACAATAATCAAATAGTCAACACTTTAGATGATTTTCCTGATGCGATGCGGGAAATTTCGAGAGAAGAAAATGTATATTTAATCGACCTCAATATGGTAAGTAAGACGCTGTTTGAAGCGATGGGACCAGAAAATTCCAAGAAAGCATTCGTCTATTATCCAGCCAATTCTTATCCAAATCAAAAGCAGATTTTAGCAGATGATACGCACTTCAATCCTTACGGAGCCTACGAATTGGCAAAATGTGTTGTGAAATCTATTGTAGACCAAAAGTTGCCTTTGAGCAAATACATATCAAAAAATTATAAAAGTTTTGATCCAAATAAACCCGATGCTGTCGAAGATTTTCATTGGCCGGAAAGCATTTATATGGAATCTTTAAAACCTGATGGAAACTAAAAATCTTTGATTTTTAAAGCTAGTGTGTTCTTCTCAAAAGTAGAATAGCTCCTTTAAAATAACAAATGTGTCTAAATTCTTTTGTGACTTTTGTGGTTAATTTAAAGCGTGGTTAAATAAAAAGTTGAAAAATGAAAATTAAAAATATAGTCAAGCTCAGCGTTCTCTGTTTTGCCTTCGGAAATCTCTCCGCACAAAATCCGTGGCCGGCAATTACCGAAACTGCCAAACCATGGACGCGTTGGTGGTGGATGGGAAGTGCCGTTGACGAAAAAGGTTTAGACAAACAATTAACCACGCTTTCAAAATCAGGTTTTGGTGGAGTAGAAATTGTCCCGATTTATGGTACAAAAGGTTTTGAAACTCAATACATCAATTATCTTTCCCCAGAATGGATGAAAATGCTTCAATTTACGACCAGCAAAGCAAAAAGCTTACAAATGGGAGTGGATATGGCAGTCGGAACCGGTTGGCCGATTGGCGGACCGCAAGTCAGTGAAAATGATGCGGCGACTAAGATTATTGTTCAGACTTACGAGATTCAACCGAATGAAAAATTTTCAAAAAAAATCGTTCTGAAAGACGAAAAACAGAAAAATTTAAAAACAGCAAAACTGGATATTGTAACGGCTTACAATGATAAAAATGAAACAGTCGTTTTAAACGATAAAATCAATGTTGACGGAACTTTAAACTGGAAACCGACTTCAGGGAAATGGTCTATTTACGCTGTTTTTATTGGTAAAACTTTGCAAAAAGTAAAACGTGCTGCTCCCGGTGGCGAAGGCTATACTTTAGACCATTTTTCTCCCAGCGCCACAAAAGATTATCTCAAAACTTTCGATAAAGCTTTCGGAAATTCAAACTATGGAATCCGTTCTTTTTTCAATGATAGTTATGAAGTTTACAATGCAGACTGGACGCCAGATTTTAAAAAAGAATTTCAAAAAAGACGTGGGTACGATTTAAGTCCGTACATCAAATATTTAGTGGATAACGAGGAAAACGAAATCGCTGCGAGAATAAAATCGGATTATAGAGAAACCTTGAGTGACCTCATTTTAAACCGTTTTACCACAGATTTTACCAATTGGGCACATTCCAAAAACTCAAAAAACACCAATCAGGCACACGGTTCACCTGGAAATTTATTGGATTTATACGCCGCAGTTGATATTCCCGAATCTGAAACTTTTGGAAGCACGCCGTTTGATATTTTAGGTCTAAAAAGAGACAGTGCCGACATTCAAAAATCGGATATTCCGGATATTAATATGCTGAAGTTTTCTTCTTCGGCAGCGAATGTGATGGGCAAGAAACTGATTTCGAATGAAACTTTCACGTGGCTGACTGAGCATTTTAAAACCTCTTGGTCACAGGCAAAACCGGAAGTGGAGCAGGTTTTTTTATCGGGAATCAATCATGTTTTTTATCACGGAACAACGTATACACCGGCGGATGTAAAATTTCCGGGATGGCTTTTTTATGCGTCGACCAATTTTGTACCTGAGAATAGTTTATGGCCACAGTTGAGCGGACTAAATTCTTACGTTGCCCGCACGCAAAGTGTATTACAAAGCGGAAAATCAGATAATGAAATCTTGATTTACTGGCCGATTTATGACCAATGGGCGAGTCCGAAAGGAAAAGATATGGCTTTTAAAATTCACAATATTGAAAAGTGGTTACAGCCAACTGAGTTTTATAAAAGCCTCGATAAATTGGGAAAATCCGGATATTCTCTGGATATGGCTTCCGACAAAATGATTGGAGAGGCGCAGTTGGATCATCAGAATATTCAGGTTTCAAAAGAGGGTGGTTCGTACAAAGTGCTCATCATTCCACAACTGGATTATTTGCCGGAATCTACCTTGAAAAATATTTTAAATTTAGCTCAAAAAGGAGCATCCATTATATTTCAAAATGAACCGAAAAATATTCCGGGACATTTTGAAGCCGAAAAAAGAAAAACTGAACTTCAGAATTTGTGGAAATCAATTCCTTTTCAGCAAAATGGAAATGTAAAGTTGGCAACATTTGGAAAAGGAAAAATTATTCTGATTTCAGATGTCGAAAAAGGTATGGAATTTTTAAAAATTGATAGAGAAAAACTGACGGACACCGGATTGAAATTCGTGAGAAGACAATTTGATGGCGGGAAATACTATTACATCGTCAATCACACTTCAAAAGAAATTAATCAAGATATTCCGCTGAATTTTATTGGGAAACAAGTCGCTTTGATGAATCCTGAAAACGGGGATTTTGGAATCGCTAAAACTCAGGATAATTCAGTAAAAATCCAGTTGAAATCAGGAGAATCTTTAATTATCAAAGCTTCGGAAACTCCAGACAATTCAATTTCAAAATGGAGATACATTGAAAAAGTTGAAGCTCCGATTATTTTAAATCAACCTTGGCAATTATCATTCAAAGAAGGTGGTCCGGAACTTCCGAAATCAAGAACTTTGACGAAACTTCATCCCTGGACAAATTTCACGGATGACACTTCAACGCAGAGTTTTTCTGGAACCGGAATTTACACAACAACATTTAATTTAAAGAAAAATAAAGTAGACGATTATCTTTTGAAGTTCGACAAACTCTACGAAAGTGCAACGGTGATTGTCAACGGAAAAGAAGCCGGAATTGTCTGGAGCAATCCGTTTGAAATCAACGTTGGAAAATATCTTAAAAAAGGAAAAAATACCATTCAGATTGAAGTTTCAAACCTGATGGCTAACCGAATCCGATATATGGACCAAAATAAAATTGCATGGCGAAATTATCACGAAATCAATTTTGTGAATATTAACTACAAGCCTTTCGATGCATCTAACTGGAAAGTTCAGCCTTCCGGTCTGGATGGCGAGATTCAATTAATCCCAATTCATTATTCAAAATAAAAATAAATTATGACTAAAAATATCATAAAATCATTCATCTTAGGAACTTTGCTGACCGTTGGTTTTTCCAATGCCCAACAGAAACCGAAAGTTGTTTTAGACCATTTTTTCAACAACGAAAAAAGAGAAAATAAAGAAACCAAAGCTTTGGAATCCTGGCATTACACGTGGAATGACACCACCAACGGCGGATTTTCTCTGTTGGGAGAAATCTTTCAAAAACAAGGCGCGGAAATTAGTATGCTGACAAATGCTCCGACCAAAAAAGATTTAGATAACGCCAATATTTACATCATCGTAGATCCCGATATTGATAAAGAAGCATACGGTGGAAAAGCAAATTTAGTCGATGCAAAATCTATTAAGACTCTTGAAAACTGGGTGAAAAACGGAAGTGTTTTAGTTTTACTGAGCAACGATAAAGGAAATTCTGAGTTTGTAAACTTTAATAAACTGGCAAATAAATTTGGAATTCATTTTAATGAAGACAGTTACAACCGGGTTCAGAAAAGAGAATTTGAACAGGGAAAAGTGATGATTCCGGCTGGAAATGAAATTTTCTCTGAACAAAAATTATATATGAAGGAAGTGGCGACGATTTCCGTGAAAAGTCCGGCGAAAGAACTATTATCCGCAGAAGGTAAAAACATCGCAGCCATTGCAAAAATAGGCAAAGGAACTGTGTTTGCTCTGGGTGATCCGTGGTGCTACAACGAATATATCGACGGCAAAAAATTACCAGCAGATTTTACGAATTACCAGGGAACTGAGGAATGGGTGAAGTGGTTATTGAAGCAGGTTTCTACAAAATAATTACACTTGCGCAATCGATTGATTGGTAAGAATGAATATTATCTGGGCAGCTATTTAACTTTGTTGAATTTCAAACAGTTATTTTTTTATGGCAGACAATTCCGCCTTCCACTCTCAATCTTTTTTGCAAGACTATTCAGATTATATAGAACTCGCAGACCAAGCAAAAAAGGATTTCCGTTCAAGTCGGGCTGCGAAAGATTCAACGTCAAATTTCAAACTCTGAAAAGGATGAAAATTCAATAGAAACGGGCTTTAACCCGTTTAAAAATGAGAATTCAAATTCGGCTTTAGCCAAAAACCTACAAAGCAAAGATTTATGAAATTCAAATATATATTCATTACATCCGCCATTTTTCTGTCACAGCTCTTTTCAGCCCAAAAACAAATGGAATATCTAAAGCGTGGAATCGTTGCCATTCCAGCAGAAAACGGTGTGTTTGTAAGTTGGCGATTGCTCGGAACTGAAGCTCAAAACACTCATTTTGATTTGTATCGAACTGAAAATAATCAAACTAAAAAACTTAATGAAAAACCATTAATCCACGAAACCAATTTTTTAGACAAAACCGCCAACAAAGGAAAAAATTATACCTATTTCATCAAATCAAATACTCAGAATCAATCGGTAGATCAAGATTTTGCAAAATATACAGCCAATCAGAAACCTTATTTTTCGATTCCGTTAAAAACTCCACAAGGTTACACTCCGAATGACGCTTCAGTAGCCGATTTGGATGGTGACGGCGAATACGAAATCATCATTCATCAAACCGGAAGGTCAAAAGACAACAGCCAAAAAGGAGAAACAGACCCGCCGATTATTCAGGCTTATAAAATGGACGGAACATTTCTATGGGAAATTAATTTAGGCAAAAACATTAGAGAAGGAGCGCATTACACGCAATTTTTGGTGTATGATTTAGACCAGGACGGAAAAGCTGAAATCGTAATGAAAACTGCTGACGGAAGCAAAGACGGAAAAGGCAAAATCATCGGAGATGCAACGAAAAATTACGTCAATGAAAACGGAATGATCCTTTCGGGCCCGGAATTTCTGACAGTTTTTAATGGTGAAACGGGTGAAGAAATTCATACGGTAAATTATGAAGTTCCAAGATTTTCAGGAAGTTTAAATCCCACTAACGAACAAATGACCGAAACCTGGGGTGACGCAAAAGGAAATCGCTTAGACCGATTTTTAGGAGCAGTTGCATATCTTGATGGTAACACTCCGAGCGTGATTATGTCGAGAGGTTATTACACCAGAACGGCGATTGCAGCTTGGGACTATAAAGATAAAAAACTCAGTTTGAGATGGCTTTTCGATACCGAAAGTTCAGAAGAAAACAAAAAATACCGTGGACAGGGAAATCATAATCTTAGCATTGCAGATGTTGATAACGATGGAAAAGATGAAATTGTTTTCGGCGCAATGACGGTTGATGATGACGGAAAAGTGTTGACCAGCACAGGATATGGTCACGGCGATGCGTTGCATGTTGGAGATTTAGACCCGTCGAATCCTGGGCTGGAAATTTTTGATATTCAGGAAAGATTTGATGATGCGGGAGCACATTTCAGAGATGGAAAAACCGGAAAAGTTTTATGGAAGTTACCTTCAACAGTTTACAGTAAAGCGAGTAAGTTTCAGGGTCCGGGAAGAGGTCTGTCTTTAAATATTGACCCTCGTTATGAAGGTTCTGAATCCTGGGCTGCAGGAGCAGGTTTAAAAGGTGTTTATAGTTCAAAAGGCCAAAAGATCAGCGACAAAAATCCGGCAGTGAATATGGGAATTTATTGGGATGGGGATTTTTTAAGCGAAATTTTAGATGGAACAGTCATTTCAAAATGGGACTGGAAAAAAGAGAAAACCAATGTGATTTTTGATGCCAAAGATTTCAATTGTGAATCGAATAACGGAACAAAGAAAAATCCAGCTTTAGTGGCAGATTTATTCGGAGACTGGCGGGAAGAAGTGATGTACAGAACAGCCGACAATCAGGAATTGAGAATTTTTTCAACTGCAATTCCGACAAAACACCGGTTATACACTTTAATGCATAATCCGCAATACCGCTTAAGTATTGTCTGGCAAAATGTAGGCTACAATCAGCCGCCACACACCGATTATTATTTAGATGAATCAATTAAAGAGCTGCCAAAGCCGAATATTTTAACCACAAAAGGTACAAAAGATTTTTAAACATATTAGTTATGCAAAGCTTGTGATTCGGCTTTTGAAAAGATCAAATAAGTTTTGAAAATCAAAGATTTTCGGTCAGCTTATAGTAAGTGATAGCGGCTTTGTGAAACTAAACAGCAACATTTTAAAAAAAACTCTGTGTAATTAGTGTTCAAAAACAATAAATTATGAAAACAAAATACATCCTCCCCATCATTGCATCAATCGTATTTCTAGCGGTTTCATTTCAAAAGTTTCAGGATAAACCTGTGCTTTATATCATCGGAGACTCCACGGTACAAAACGGTTCAGGCAAAGGTGCGGATTCACTTTGGGGATGGGGAAGTTTTATGAATTTATATTTTAAAACAGACAAAATTGAAATTCAGAATCAAGCAAAAGGGGGACGAAGCAGCAGAACTTTTATTACTGAAGGTCGTTGGGATTCGATTATGAAAACCATTAAAAAAGGCGATTATGTTTTGATGCAGTTCGGTCATAATGATGGTGGTGAATTGGCAGATACTTTGAGAGCGAGAGGAACGATCAAAGGAATTGGTGAAGAATCAAAAGATATTTATAATCCGATTAGAAAAGTAAATGAAACAGTGTACACTTTCGGACATTACATGAGGAAATATGCGAACGAAGCAAAATCTAAAGGGGCAATCCCAATTATCGTTTCGCCAATTCCGAGAAATAAATTTAATGCAGAAGGGAAAATCGAAAAAGATCAGTATGGAGTTTGGGCTAAAGAAGTGGCACAGCAAACCGGAGTCTATTTTTTAGATTTAAATACAAGGGTTATCGAAAAATATGAAAAAATGGGTGCTGAAAAAGTAAAAGAATTTTTCCCGAAAGATCATACCCACACCAACAAAAAAGGCGCAATTGTAAACGCAGAATTGGTAACAAAAGGGATTAAACAATTAAAAGGTTGTGAGCTCAGAAAGTATATCAAATAACGCATTGTGAATTCGTTTCTGATGTTTGAATAAATAGGAAAACTGATTAATTTTTTTATTTTCAAAGTTTGTCTTTCCGTAGGAATCTAGGCAAAGTATTAGAAAATAAAATAGAAAGATTCGAGTCCAGATTCCTATGGAATGACAAACTCTGTGAATATTCCTAATGCTTAAATAGATGACAATAACCATAACCCCGATTGCAACGATATCCTTTTGTGTAGCGAAGTGGAGCAAAAGATATAGTGGAAAGTGGGAAAAGCTTCAAATAAAAAATTTATGATTAAAAAGAAAATAGAAAAATAAATATATACCTATGAAAAAGCTATTAACAACAGGTTTTTTTGCACTGATTCTTGCAGGAGTAACTTCCTGCTCTGTACAGAAAACAAAGGTTGATCTTCCCGATAAGAAAGAGGTTTTGGAAGTTTCTAGAAGAGCAAATCAATATTTTATGAATAAGTGGCCCGATACCAAAAAAGATATCGTTGGCAAAAAAGTATGGCCAAGTAATCTTTGGACAAGAGCAGTTTATTATGAAGGTTTGATGGCCTTGTATTCGGTAGATCCTAAAAAAGAATATTACGATTACGCAATGTCTTGGGCAAATAATCACAACTGGAATTTACAGCGCGGAACATACACGCGGAACGCTGATCACCAAGCTTGCGGGCAAACCTATCTTGATCTCTATGAAATCGACGGAAGAAAAAATCCTGAGAGAATTAAAAACGTAAAAGCGGCGATGGACAGTATGATTGCTACCTCAAAAGTGGATGATTGGTGGTGGATTGACGCCCTTCAAATGTCGATGCCTATTTTTACTAAATTAGGTAGAATAACAGGCGAGCAAAAATATTTCGACAAAAACTACGAAATGTATGCCCATACCAAATACAAAGAAGGTGGAAACGGCCTTTACAATCAGGCAGACAAAATCTGGTGGCGGGACAAAAGTTTTCTTCCGCCATATAAAGAACCGAATGGGGAAGATTGTTACTGGAGCCGCGGGAACGGTTGGGTAGTCGCAGCTTTGGCAAAAACACTTCACGACACACCAAAATCTGATCCTCATTATCAGGAATATCTGCAGGATTACAAAGATTTGTTGGCTGCATTGCTCCCAATTCAAAGAGAAGATGGTTTTTGGAATGTAAGCTTGCATGATGCGACTAATTTTGGAGGAAAGGAAATGACAGGTACAGCTTTGTTTGTTTATGGAATGGCGTATGGCGTAAATAATGGTTTAATTGACAGAGAAACTTATCTTCCGGTTTTGGTGAAAGCATGGAAAGCCATTGCAAAAGATTCTGTTCAGCCAAACGGCTTTTTAGGTTGGGTACAAGGAACAGGAAAAGAGCCGAAAGACGGTCAACCGCTTTCTGTAAGCAAAGAACCGGATTTTGAAGATTATGGTTTAGGCTGTCTGTTATTGGCGAGCAGCGAGGTTTATAAACTAAAATAAATTATTTTTAAACAGAAATAAAGACTTAATAATGAAAATTGTTGAGTCTTTTTCATGTATAAGAATCAAATATATAGAGATAAATACAACTTGATTCAATATCTAAAAATTTCAATAATAATAAAACAGCATTCATTTTTGGAGAAAAATATAAAAACTCAATTCAATTAAAAAAAGCATAAATCACACTATTTTAATAAGTTAAATAACGACAGCAAGTCATCATAAAAAGTCTTATTTTTTTTCAGGATTTTAAGCATGACACTACAAGATGCGCAATCGATTCCATCTTGGTAATTTTCAAATTCAATACATAAGATAAATTATGAATGCATTATTAGGAATTATATTTCATTTCTTAGGAGGTTTTTCTTCGGGAAGTTTTTATTTGCCATACAAAAAAGTAAAAGTATGGTCTTGGGAAACGTTTTGGCTGATCGGAGGTACTTTTTCTTGGATCATTGTTCCGCCATTGGCTGCATTTCTTACGATTCCTGATTTTTGGGATATTATTCAAAATGCAGGTTCATCGATATTAGGGTTAACTTTCCTATTCGGTGCACTTTGGGGAATCGGAGGTTTTATGTACGGTTTGGGAGTTCGTTATCTGGGTGTTGCATTGGGAAGCAGTATTATGTTAGGTTTAACGATGGTTATTGGATCACTTGTGCCTTCCATTTTTTATGAATTTTCACCGCAGGCAGGAAAAGACAATATAGGATTAATGATGTCAACTTCGTGGGGAAAAATGGTTTTAGTAGGGCTTTTTGTCTGTGTTATAGGAATTATAATCAGCGGAAAAGCTGGGGTAATGAAAGATAAAGAGCTTCAGACTGATTCTCTGGATTCCCATGGTTCAGAAGTGAAAACAGAATATAAATTTGGTTTGGGATTGATTGTTGCGATTATTTCCGGAGTTTTAAGCGCCTGTTTCAATTTCGGACTGGAAGCAGGAAAACCAATGGCCTCTGTAGCTAATGAAGCATGGAAACTGGCAAATCCTAATCAGGGAGAATTTCTTTTTCAGAATAATGTAACATACATTGTTGTACTTTGGGGCGGGATGGCAACCAATCTTATCGGTTGCCTTTATCTTTCATTTAAAAATAAATCTTATACTGATTATACCAAGAAAAATGTACCTGTAGCAAAGAATATCATTTTTTGTGCTTTGGCAGGAACAATGTGGTTTTTACAATTTTTTTTCTACGGAATGGGTGAAAGCAAAATGGGGAACGGACCAAGCTCTTGGATTCTTCACATGGCATTTATCATTTTAATTGCTAATCTTTGGGGCGTAATCATCAAAGAATGGAAAGGTGTTTCCAAGAAAACAATTACGATGATTTCTGTAGGAATGTTGGTAATGTTTATCTCTATTTTAATTGTAGGGTATGGAAACTCATTAAGATAATTAGTGATGAAAAGAATTGCATTTAAAATGTTTATTCATGAAGGTTTCGAGGAAGAGTATAAAAAACGTCATATTGAAATCTGGCCGGAATTAAAAAACTTATTAAAAGAATCTGGTGTGGAAGATTACTCAATCTTTTTAGATGAAGAAACGAATATTTTATTTGGAGTTTTAATCTGTAAAGATGAAGTAAAATACCAAAATCTGCCGAATCAGTCTATTATGCAAAAATGGTGGGAATACAATAAAGACATTATGCAGACCAATGATGATAATTCTCCGAAAAGCATGAATCTTGAAGAAATTTTTTATTTAAAATAAAGAATAAATCACAACAGATTCTTCTACGATATGAAATTTTATTTTTTTATCATATTTATATAGTTACGAGTTAGAAGGTCAAAGGCACTGAAATTTTCGGTGCCTTTTTATGTTAACTGAAAATGAACTTTAGTAATCGTTTTCGGTTAAAATAATTAACGTGTTTTTTCTTGCTAAATTTTAAAAAATTATAATATCGTTGACTTTTATAATTGAATTAATAATTTTTGGCTTTAAGAAGAGGTTTTTATTTAATTAATTATCATAAATTAAGAATTATATGATGCAGGATAAGGCAGGATGCCAGAACTTTTGTAACGGTGTACTTTGGTAACATAAAAATTAATATATGTCTTTGATCATTAAACAAAAGAATATCAAGCCGCTCATTGCACCGCTATTTTTGCTAGCGTCTGGCTTCATGTTCGGACAAAAAGCAGCGAGTGATACTGCTAAAGTAGATACAAAAGATATCGAAGAGGTTGTTGTCATAGGGTACGGTAAAGTGAAGAAATCTGATTTGACGGGTTCTGTGGCCTCCGTTTCTGCAAAAGATTTGGCAGCAACACCGGCAATGAATGCTTTACAGGCTTTACAGGGAAGAGCTGCAGGTTTAAATATTGTAACCGCAGGTGGTGCTCCGGGAGCAGGTGCAAACGTTACCATCCGTGGTGGTGCATCAATTACGCAGGGAACTTCTCCTTTGTATATTGTAGACGGTTTTCAGTTGGATAATGCATTGAATATTATTAATCCAAATGATATAGAAAGTATTGACGTTCTGAAAGGAGCTTCGGCTATCGCAATCTACGGAGCGCGTGGCTCAAACGGTATTATTGTTATCAAAACGAAAAGCGGTAAAAAAGGAAGAACCACTATTAATTATAACTCCTTTATGATGTTTGATATGCTGTCTAAAAAGATAGATATGATTTCAAATACAGAGCAGTTTGTAAAATATCAGTATGAGTTTGCGCAGCTTCAGAATAAAATGACAGCTTTTAGCAGTGTCTATGACAACGGTTTACCTTTAGATACACCAGGATATTATCCGGGAGCATTTAACAGGATTGCCAATCAATATGCTTCGGCTTCTGCTTTAGATTGGCAGGACAGAATGTTGGGTGGTACAGGATTAACTCAGAATCAGAATGTAAATATTTCTACAGGAAACGAAAAAACTCAGGCGTTCATTAGCTACAATTATAATAAACAAGATGGTTTGCTGAATAATTTTAGCGAAACAAGGAACTCATTGCGTGCCAATATCAATTCAGAATTATACAAAGGAGTAAGAGTAGATTTTAGCTCAATGTTTAATTCAAATTCTACAAACGGAGGTGGAGCTTATAGCGGAATGAAGAAAATACTTCTTCAGCCAATCACAGGAGGAACACTTTTCACTCAGGATCAGCTATTGAATTCGCAGACTTTTCCGGATTTTTCAAGTTTAGATTCTGGTTTTGATACTGAAAACCCATTTGTAGAAACAAATGCATCGACTTCAAATAACCGTTCAAGAACATTTCTTGCCAATGCTGGACTTGAATTCGATTTCCTGAAAAATTTTACTTTCAGAGTTGCGGGTCAGTACAACTGGAACAACAGTAAATCGACAGCATTTTCAGACCAAAATTCAAGAGCTTTTCTTACAGATCCTGTCAATACGGGTATTAATGGAAGTATTGGGAATAGCGAATCTTACAGATACCAAATCACAAATACTTTAACATACAACAAAACTTTCGCTGAAAAACATAAGCTTAATGTTTTGGCAGGTTACGAGGTTGTTTATTCTGAATCTGAGAACAACAGCATGAGATTAACCAAGTTTCCTTTCCCGAATTTCGGATTGGATGATATTGCTAATGCTTTTGTACAGGATAAATCTACAGGACGTTCAAGCAACTCTTTATTGTCATATTTCGGACGTGTAAATTATACTTATGATGACCGTTATTTATTAACAGGAACAATTCGTAGAGATGGTTCTTCTAAATTCGGACCAGATAACAAATGGGGAGTATTTCCTTCTGTAGCTGCAGCTTGGAGAGTTTCTCAGGAAGGTTTCTGGCAAAACTCTAAAATTGTTGATTTTATCAATGATTTAAAACTAAGATTTGAATACGGGATTACGGGAAACAATGATATAGGAAACAATCTATTTGTGACCAATTTATCTCTCACAGATTACCCGATCAATAACACTCCGGGAAATCCGGCTTATGTACCAAGCACAAATTTAGGAAATCCTGCACTTCGTTGGGAAGAACTGAAAGCGACCAACGTGGGGATGGATCTTGCGCTGTTTAACAACAGAATTAAATTAACTTCAGAATGGTATAACAATAACGTAAGCGGAATGCTGTTACAGAGTGTTCTTCCGGTTTCGACAGGATATTCTAGACAATATCAGAATATTGGGTCTTTAAGAAATCAGGGTCTGGAATTTACTTTAAATACAGTAAACTTTAAATCTGAAAAATTCAGATGGTCTACCGATTTTAATATTTCATTCAATAAATCTAAAGTAATGTCTCTTGAAAACGGGCAAACGAACAGAACATTCAGTGTAGGTGGAAACAGAACGGGTTCTGTGACTTACTATGCAACTGTTGGTGAGCAATTGGGAGATATGTACGGATATGTTTATCAGGGAGTTTATACAACTGAAGATTTCATTCAAAATGCAAACGGAACAATTAGTTTAAAACCTGGAGTTGTAAAACCTGCAACCGGAACACCCAGACCGGGAGACATGAAATTTGCTGCAGATAATGAAGCTGGAGATCAGTTTACCAGAAAAATGCAGAAAATTGGAAATGGTACTCCGGATTTTATTGGTGGTATCAGTAATAATTTCTCTTACAAAGGCTTTGATATGGCAGTATTCATGAAATTCAGTGTAGGAAATGATATTTATAATGCTACGAAGCACAGTTTAAGTCCATATGCGCTTAATCAAAACGTTCCGGAAGAATTTGGTAATTATTATCGTTTAATTGATCCTAATACAGGATTAATCACCAACAATCTTGCAAGGTTAAAAGAATTAAATCCGGACGAAAATTCTCGTCTTTGGAGTTTAGGAACTACAAACTCTCAGAATATTACCTATCCTTCATCTTATTATGTGGAAGATGGTTCTTATTTGAGAATTGCTCAGGTAACATTAGGGTATAGCTTCGCAAAAGAATTTCTTGAGCATGTGAAATTAACCAATGCCCGTATTTATTTTACAGTTAATAATCTGGCTACAATTACAGGATATTCTGGTTATGATCCTGAAGTTTCTGCGGCAAGTGGTGTTGCTGTTACACCAGGATTTGATAGCTCCACTTATCCTCGTTCAAGAAGTTATGTTCTTGGAGTTAATTTAACTTTCTAATTAATTAAATTTTTGAATCATGAAAAAATCTAATACTAAATTAAAACTTCTAAGAAGTTTAATCATTATACCGTCTTTAATTATTGCAACTCAGACTATAAACTCATGTAATGATGACTTTTTAGATCAGCCTGCTTATAATGCTGCAGATACAGAATCTGTATTTTCAGATCTTGTTACAGCAGATATGTTTGTTCAGGGATGTTACAGAAGCTTGGTTCCTACAGAAATGTATTATCAGTTGGGAGCAGGTGACACCGTAACTCATTCTAGTGAAGACGGTTCTACCAATAATTCAAAATATAATATTTGTAATTATCAGTATGACGCATATACTCCAAATACACTTACCGGAATTTATGCAGCAATGTATGCTTCTATCGAAAGAACGAATATTGCAATCAGCAGATTAGGACAAATGCCTGCAAGTGCAAAACGTGATGCCTTGCTGGGCGAAGTGAAAGCAATTCGTGCATTTTGTTATTACAATCTAATCAGAGTATATGGTGATGTTCCTGCTGTTTGGTCTCCACTTGTAGAGCTTGATCCGAATGATCCGAGCACTTTATATCCAAAACGTGCTTCAAGAGATGTGATCTATGATCGTATTATTGCAGATCTTCAGGAATCAATAAGCGCAATGCCAACTTTAGGACAACCTGGTTTTCCTACAACGGAAAGATTAACAAGACCTGCAGCTAATGCTTTATTGGCAAGAATTGCTTTGTATGCAGCAGGATATTCTCTTCGTTGGCCATTAAATACTTCAACTCCGGGAACAATGTCTCGCCGTCCTGATAATGCTAGAGTTCAAGAATTATATCAAATCGCAGATAATGCTGCTGCTGCTGTTATTAATGGAGGAGGGCACTCGCTAATGCAGGCTGCAGGAGGAAAAAGTGGTTTTGAAACTCTCTGGTTTAATTTCTGCCGTAGAAATTTGTCGTCTGTTAATAACGAAATCATGTGGCAAATCGCTCAATACGGTGCCAATACCAACGGAGCTTTCGGCGTATATGCGCATCCGGGAACTCGTGGTGGAACTTATGGTTCTCGTAAAGCACTACAGTTTATGCTTCCAACGTACTATTTATCTTTTGCAGCTGGAGACACTAGAAGAGATGTTACTTGTACATCGTACAGTATTTATTTCTTAAATGCGGGTGCAGCTGGCGATACTTATGTAGACGTAGGAACTACATTTTCGTGTATTATGCAGGGTAAATTCAGAATTGGATGGTGTGTAGAACCTCAGGCGGCAGATGCAAGAAACCTAAATGTTCCTTTAATCAGATATGCTGATGTATTGTTGATGTATGCAGAAACTCAAAATTATTTGAATGGAGGACCTACAGCTCAGGCTATATCTGCTTTATCACAAGTGAGAACTCGTGCAGGAATTGGTTCAATGGCAATTCCAAGCGGTCAGGTTGCTTTCGAACAGGCTTTAGTTCAGGAACGTAAATGGGAATTTGGAGGCGAATTTATGCTTCGTACCGATTTAATCAGAATGAATAAGCTTGAAAGCGAAATCAACGCTACAAGACAGGCGATGAAAAATTTATCAGACAAAACAGGTGCTTATGCAAATATTCCTGCAATCCGTTTATATAAATTCCATAAAAACGCACAGGTCTATGGTGATCCGTTCTTGGCGGTAACTTATATTAATATTACGGATCCTGCACAAATTGCCACGGTTTCTAATATTCCTGTAAATGGAACTGCAGCTGCGATAGCAACGTATCAAACTGCCTTGAGAGGTGTAGCAACAGCGAATGGACAAACTACTGTAGCAACAGATTTATGGTATCCTGCGAATATGTTTCAGGCATATACAAGTACTTTTAATGCAAACGCAAGAAGAACTGTAGGTTTTAGTACAGGTGCAGTTAATACATTACAAATAGGAAATATCATTTACACAAAACCAACGGGCTCTGCGGAAAACGGAGGAACTTATCCAAACTGGATTCAAGGCGGTGGAGACGGTCTTTTCTACGGATTTGTTCCAAATAAAACAGAATTACTGCCATTTGCGGCGCAATCTGCAGGTCACCCGATGATTGATAACCCGAACCTGACTCAGCTTCCTGGTTATTAACATTCATATTAAGTGTTAAGAATTTCTAAAGAATAATGGTTTTTAGAGTCATCCGTTTTAGATTTCTTAATGTTTAAATTTTAAATGACACTCAATCACAAAATATTAATCATAACAACTCAATAAGTTCACTAATTGATGATTTTATTTTTATAATAATAAAACGTTAAATTATCTTTAAATAAAGCATTTAGCAGTATAGTGCGGGATAGTGCAACAAATAAAACAATCTAAATTTGAGTTGAAATTCAGAAAAACAGAAGAAAACAAATGGAAAACGTAAAAACATTCAAATACGTAGATTATTTATGGGATGAAAAAAAAGCAGCATCTTTTGGGGATGATCAGGTTGCTTTATTTTTATACCGTTCAAACATATTAGGAGCAGACCTTAGAATTACCAATTATGGTGGTGGAAATACGAGCTGCAAAACCATTGAAAAAGATCCATTAACAAATGAAGAAGTTGAGGTAATGTGGGTAAAAGGTTCAGGTGGAGACATCGGAACTTTAACCAGAAAAGGAATTGCCGGTTTGTATACAGAAAGACTGCGTAATCTGAAAAATGTATACGGAGGTTTGGCAGACGAAGACAGAATGGTGGGTTTATTTGATCACTGTATTTTTGATTTAGAAAGTAAAGCGCCTTCAATTGATACGCCACTTCATGGTTTACTTCCGTTTAAACATATCGATCACCTTCACCCGGATGCATTGATCGCCGTTGCTGCAGCAAAAGACAGTGAAGCCGTTACCAAAGAAATTTGGGGTGATACAATGGGATGGGTGCCTTGGCAAAGACCTGGTTTCGATTTAGGTTTACAATTAGAAAAATGTTTAGCTAACAATCCGGGAATCAGAGGAATCGTTTTGGGTAGCCACGGTTTATTCACTTGGGGAGACACTTCTTACGAATCTTACATGAACAGTCTGGAAGTTATCGAAATGGCTTCTGAATTCATCGCTAAAAAAATCGAAGAAAACGGACAGGTTTTTGGCGGACAGAAAGTAGAATCTCTACCTGCTGACGAACGTAAAAACAAAGCTGCTCAGATTATGCCTTTGCTTAGAGGTCTGGCTTCTTCTGAAAACAGAATGGTCGGTCATTTTACAGACAGCGACGTGGTTTTAGAGTTCATCAACAGTAATGATTTAGAAAGACTGGCTCCAATGGGAACGTCTTGTCCGGATCACTTCCTGAGAACGAAAATCCAGCCTTTGGTTCTTACTTTAGATAAAAATGAAGATTTAACAGATTCTAAAGCTATTTTAGAAAAATTAAATCCACTTTTTGAACAGTACAGAAACGAATATAAAGAATATTACGAAACGTGCAAACACCCAAACAGTCCTGCAATGCGTGATCCAAATCCGGTAATCATCATTTATCCGGGAGTGGGAATGTTCAGTTTCTCAAAAGATAAGCAAACGACTAGAGTTGCCAACGAGTTTTACGTCAACGCCATCAACGTAATGCGTGGTGCAGAAGCTATTTCTGAATACACATCATTACCAAGACAGGAAGCATTTGACATCGAATATTGGTTGTTGGAAGAAGCAAAACTTCAGAGAATGCCAAAAGAAAAGCCATTGTCCAGAAAAATCGCCATCGTAACCGGAGCCGGAGGCGGAATCGGACAGGCAATTGCAGACAAAATGGTTCAGGAAGGTGCTGTCGTAGTTTTCACAGACTTAAATAAGGAAGCTGCAGAATCTGTTACTGCAAAATACAGCAAAGATCAGGCAATCACCGTTCAGTGTGATGTTACAATCGAAGAAAGCATTACAGAAGCGTTCAAACAGACGATATTAGCTTTCGGTGGAGTAGATATTTTAGTTCATTCTGCAGGTTTGGCTATTTCTAAATCTCTGGAAGATACTACTTTGAAAGATTGGAATTTGCTTGAAAATGTTTTAGTTAAAGGTCAGTTCTTGATCGCAAAAACAGGAACAGAAATCATGAAAAAGCAAAATTTAGGTGGTGACATTGTGAATATTGCAAGTAAAAATGGTCTTGTTGCCGGTCCGAATAACGTAGCTTATGGAACTGCAAAAGCAGCGCAACAGCATATGACGAGATTATTGGCAGCAGAATTGGCAGCAGATAAAATCCGTGTGAATACTGTGAATCCTGACGGTGTAATCGTTGGAAGCAAAATCTGGGAAGGTTCTTGGGCCGAAGGTCGCGCAAAAGCAAACGGAATCACCGTTGAAGAATTACCTGCATTCTACGCAAAAAGAAATCTTCTGAACGAAATTATTCTTCCGGAAGACATCGCCAACGGAGTGTTTGCGTGTGTTGCGATTTTAGATAAAAGTACGGGAAATATCATCAATGTAGATGGCGGAATGGCCAATGCGTTCCCAAGATAAAATTGAATATTTAACCACAAAAGGCACAAAAGTTTTAAAGATATTATTCGATTTGTGAAAAGATCAGATAAGCATTACCGAAATTTGTTGAATTAAAAAGTGACGGCTTATTTGAACTTTAATGCAGAAAACATTAAACTTAAAAATCTTCAAAAAAGATTTTGTGACTTTTGTGGTAAAAATAAATTTAAAAATAAATCATGATTATAGGAAAAGATATCATTGAACAAAACAATAAAAGCGAAATTGAAAACTTCAATTCAGACTACGCTTATTTATCAGATAAACTGACAAAATCGGGAGTCAACGTTTCAGATATTGTCAACAAAATTGCTGACTTTCAGGTGGCAATTCCAAGTTGGGCTTTAGGAGCGGGAGGAACCCGTTTCGGAAGATTTTCTTACGGTGGCGAACCCTCTTCTTTAGAACAGAAATTAGATGATGTAGGATTAATTCACGCTTTAACGCATTCTGCAGGTGCTATCTCACTTCATATTCCTTGGGATATTCCGAGTGATGTGAAAGCAATCAAAGAAAAAGCAACCTCTCACGGATTGATTTTCGATGCGATGAATTCAAATACATTTCAAGACCAGCCGAACGCAAAACAATCGTATAAATTTGGTTCTCTGAACGCAGCGAATGAAGATGCAAGAGCTTACGCCATTGAGCACAACAAAGAAGTAATCAGAATCGGGAAAGAATTAGACTCAAAAAGCTTAACCGTCTGGTTAGCTGACGGAGCAAGTTTCCCGGGACAATTAAATTTCCAGACGGCTTTAGCAAAAACTGAACAGAGTTTAAAAGAAATCTACTCAGATTTGCCGGAAGACTGGAAATTATTCATCGAGTACAAACCATACGAACCGAATTTCTATTCAACAACAATCCAGGATTGGGGAACATCATTCATGTTGGCAAATGCTTGTGGCGATAGAGCTTACACTTTGGTAGATTTAGGTCACCATTTACCAAACTCAAACATTGAGCAAATTGTTGCAACTTTGTTGTATAAAGGGAAATTAGGTGGTTTCCACTTCAACGACAGCAAATACGGAGACGATGATTTAACAGTGGGATCAATCAAACCTTATGCTTTGTTCCTGATTTTCAATGAATTGGTGTATGGGATGGAAAATAATCCAAACAATCCATATCCAGCCTGGATGATTGATGCAAGTCACAACATCAAAGACCCTTTAGAAGACTTATTGCAGTCTTTGGAAGCGATTTTAATTGCTTATGCAACCGCACTTTTGGTAGATCAGAAAGCATTAAAAGAAGCGCAACAAAATAACGATGTTGTTTTGGCTCAGGATATTTTGCAAAATGCGTACAGAACAGATGTTCGTCCGTTATTAAGAGCAGCAAGATTACAGACTGGGGCAGCTTTAGACCCAATCGCAACGTACAGAAACCTAAAAATAAGAGAACAACTGATCTCTGAAAGAGGCTTAAATGTAAAAGCAACAGGATTATAAAAGCCTGTTTTTAATTTGATAATTTCTACTTTCAGGTGCAATCGAAAGTATTATTATATGTATCCTTATATAGTTTCGTTAAGGCAAAAGTGTTTGGATAATAAGTTTTCTTACGATCTGAACACTCCTTAATGATTTTATTTTTTAAGAGAAGTCTCATCTAAACTCAAAATTAGATTAAAATATTAATTTTTTGCCGAGTAATATGATTTTGCGAATTTGAAAATAATGTGCAAATCAAAAATCTTAGCGAAATTTATGTTAAAAAATTATAAGTAAACAAATTAGAGTAATTTGTGAAAATATTTACGCTATTTGTGTTTAAATAAAATTCATCACAGGAATGTCCAAAAAAAAGGTAACCATCGTATTTGATATTGGAAAGACCAATAAAAAATTCTTTTTATTTGATAAAAATTATAAAGAGGTCGTTCGGGAATATACAGAATTGCCGCTCACGACTGACGAAGACGGTTATCCTACAGAAGATCTCCCTGCATTGCAAAATTGGATCAAAGATAATTTCAATGCCATTTTGGATGATGAAAATTATGAAGTAAAAGCCATCAATTTTTCCACGTACGGAGCGAGCTTTGTGCATTTGGATCAGAAAGGAAATGTTTTGACGCCATTGTACAATTACACCAAAGCGATGGATCAGGATATTCTTGATTTATTCTATGAAAAACACGGCGGAAAATTAAAAATTGCAAGAGAAACAGCTTCTCCACAAGCAGGAATGCTGAACTCAGGGTTACAATTATTTTGGTTAAAGTATAAGCATCCTGAAGTTTTCAAAAAGATCCGTTACAGCTTACATTTACCACAATATTTATCGTATTTATTTACCGGAATCTGTGTTTCGGAATTTACGTCAATCGGATGCCATACCAATCTTTGGGATTACGACAAAGCTGATTACCACGATTGGGTTTATGAAGAGGAAATTGACGCTTTATTGCCTCCGATTGTCCCAACTTCTGCGAGTATTAATACTTCTTACAGAAATAAAAAAATTAAAATCGGTGTCGGAATTCACGACAGCTCTTCAGCGCTCTTACCTTATATTTTAAGTAAAAAAGAGCCTTTCTTATTGCTTTCAACAGGAACCTGGAGTATTTCTCTGAATCCTTTTAATGATGAAAGTTTAACAGACGAAGACATCGAAAACAATTGTCTGAATTATATGCGAATCGATGGAAAACGTGTGAAAGCATCCCGTTTTTTCATGGGTAATGAATACAAAATTCAGGTTGAAAAACTTTGCGATTATTACGGGAAAGAATATGGTTTCCATCGTGAAGTTCGTTTTGATCAGGATTTGTATCTGCGTTTAATGAAAAATAAAAACATCTATTTCCGTTTCGAAGGGATTATTTTAAAACGAAAATTGATTACGGCGACAGATTTGAATTCATTCAGAACTTTCGAAGAAGCCTATCATCAATTAATGATTGAACTGATGGATTTGCAGATTCACACCATCAAAAATGCCATTGGGAATTCAGGTATTGAAACCATTTACATCGATGGAGGATTTACGGATAATGATGTTTTTATGAAACTCATGTCGCACCATTTTCACCATTACAGTGTGATGTCGACGCATTCTCCGCTAGGTTCTGCATTAGGTGCATCAATGGTGATCTCCAACAAAAAAATAGACGAAACATTTTTACAGCAGCATTATCAGATGAAAGTGCTTCAACCGTTAATTCTGAATTATTAAAAATTTGCTGGAAGCTGGACGATTGGTGCTGGAAGTTAAGCGAAAATATTGATATTTACTTAATTTTGCATCGTCAATTATCAACCATCAGACATCACCCAACCTCAAACACCCAAAATCTATGGCGTTTCCATTTGATACAAGATATGCTTCACTCGAATTATTAATCGAAAGAGCACAGAAAAAAATGCCCCGTTTCGCTTTTGAATATTTGGACGGCGGCTGTAATGAAAATATCAACCGCGACCGAAATACAAGTGAGTTAAGAGACGTTTTGCTTCGTCCGCAATATTTGAACAATAATTTTACTGAAGCCCATATGGAAACCGAATTATTCGGAAAAACCTATTCTGTACCTTTTGGAATTTCTCCGGTAGGTTTACAAGGTTTGATGTGGCCCAATGCTCCCGAGATTTTAGCAAAAGCAGCTTTTAAACATAATCTTCCATTCATTTTAAGTACTGTTACGACGAGCAGTATCGAAAGAATCGCTGAATTAACTGAAGGAAATGCTTGGTTTCAACTCTATCATCCAAGAGAAGAATGGTTACGTGACGATATTCTTGACCGTTGTGAAGCTTCGGGTTACGATGTACTTTGTGTTTTATCTGATGTTCCGACTTTCGGATACAGAGCCAAAGAAATCAGAAACGGTTTGGCAATGCCTCCACAATTGAATTTAAGAAATGTTACCCAGGCTTTAGCAAGACCAGATTGGTGTTTTGAAATGTTGAAGCACGGAATTCCAAGTTTTAAAACGATGGAAAAATACATGGATAAAAATATGAACGTGAAACAGTTGGGGCAGTTCATGAATTCCACTTTTTCCGGAAGATTAAATTCCGACAGAATAAAAGCCATTCGTGATAAATGGAAAGGAAAATTAGTCATCAAAGGTGTTGCTTCAGACGAAGATGCCGCTGAAGCGGTACGTTTAGGTTTCGACGGAATGATTATTTCTAACCACGGCGGAAGACAATTGGATGCCGGAGAATCTACCATCGCTGTTGTAAAAGATATTAGTGAAAAATACAAAGGTCGGATTAAAATTATGATGGACAGTGGCGTAAGAACCGGTCCGGATGTTGCCCGGGCTTTAAGTTGCGGCGCAGAATTTACCTTTATGGGAAGAACTTTTATGTACGCTGTAGGAGCTCTAGGCGAAAAAGGTGGAGATCATGTAATTGAAATGCTGAAAATGCAGTTCAAACAGGTGATGGAGCAGGTTTGCTGTGATAAGCCGGAGGATTTGCAGAGGTTTAGGGTGAAATAAATCTGTTTACAGTATATATTATTCAATAGGGACGGGCTTCAGCCCGTTTTTTTCATTAGAATATCTATTTCTTCTTCTCCACCTTCACCGCCTGTCTCGCCAGCAATTTCCAATCTTTTTTCGCTTTCACCCAAACCAACAAAATATCCAAACTCACATCTCCAGGAGCTTTTCCTAAATCATCTGTTGTAGCGTAAAAATGATGACGGACAATCGCAGTATTTCCAACAATCTGAACGTTTTGATTTGTAATATCAATCGTTAAAAAATCAGATTTTTTGCTGACCAATTTCTCAACAAATTCCTTAGCATCATCAATATGACCTCCGGAATGTCCGTAAGTTAGTTCCGGTAAGATCAAAGATTCCAAAGAGGATTTATCTCCGCTGATCATGGCTAATCTCAGTTTTTCTGCCGCATCCGTTACAGATTTGATATCGTTGTTTTTCTGTGCAGAAAATGCAATCACCATAAGAAAACTTACAGCTAATAAGATTTTTTTAATCATTATAAATTAAGTTTGATTGTATGTTTTGAATACCCTTTTTAACTAGAAATAAGGGTCACTGATTTTTATAAAAAGGAAATTTCTATCGGAAGAAAAACTTCCATCTTCCATCATCCAGCTTTCTATAAAGATTCCCTCTGAATAAACTTAAAAACATTATTCACTTCCTCTTTTTTATTTTTAAGAATCATGTAGGCTGCAGATTCGCCCATTGCTTTGAAATCTGTGGTTATTACAGTGATCCCAAGAAGTTCTTTCAATGGAGTTTCGTTGTAGGAAATAATGCCGATGTCTTCGCCTAATTTCAGGTTTTTCTGACGGATCTGCTTCACCAGATTCACCAGATCACGCTCACGGATGGTGATGAAAATATCTTTGTCCTGCAGTTCCATGTCGGGATAGATTTCGTCAAGAATTTCGTAGTCGAGTTTAAAATCTTTACAGAATTTCTCGAAACCGCGCACGATACGGAAAGGGTAGGGATGAATCGACTTGTCGGGATAGACCAGAATGATTTTTTCGTACTTTTTAATTTTCTCTAAACCTTCCTCAAGAGCGTTATAAATGTCATGCTCAAAATCCTGAAAAATAGAACCGTATTCACCCGAAATGTTAGGTTTTGTATTATCAAGAAGCAACAATTTATTCTTAGGAATCTGTTCGATAATATCTAAAACTTCCTGCGTAGAACTTGTATGTTTCGAATGCTCATCACGGAAATGGGGCATAATTACGTAATAATCAAAACCGCCCAGATTTTTCTTTAGAGAATTGATGAAAAGCGTCTCGTCACAGTGGTAGATATACATTTCCACATTGCCTTTGGTACCGATTGCATTAACGAAATAATTATAGATCATCATTTTGTATGTACTCGGCTTGTTAATTAAAAAGAAAATATTGATGATATCATTCTTATTAAAACGTGAAATGTAATACCCTTTGCCTTTCACCGATTCGATAATCTGGCGTTTTCGTAGTTCTTTGTAAGCCTTTTCCACCGTGTCTCTTGATAAAAAACAGGATTCACTGAGCTCGTTGATAGAAGGTATTTTTTCTCCGATTTTTATTTGTCCGCCATCAATTCCGTTGAGAATAGAGTCTACAATCTGTTTATATTTCGGAACTCTGGAGTTTTCGTTGATATGGATTTCTAGGGTATCTGACATGATCTTTGCTTAGTGATATAAATTTTCAGTCGTGAAATTGAAACATGAAATCTTTAATACTGAGAAATGACAAGTTACAAAAATTTATGATAAATGATATTCATCATGTTTAATATTTTTATTGGTTTTAACTATTTGATATATTGAAGTTTACATATTTTTGAAAAAGACAGTTTGATAATTGTTTTTTCCCGTTTTTGATGTCGAAAGAAGGATTATTAATCATCCAAACTATGAAAACATTACACTGTAGTAGATTTTTGACCCAATATAATTGGTCTCAACCTTTCATCCTCTCAGCCGCTTCAACTAACTCTCTCACTCTCCAACACAAAAAAAGCCCGCCATTTCTGACAGACCTTAACTAAAATATGATTAGTTTAAATTTTCTAAGGCATTTTTTCAAAACCTTCTGTTTTTATTTTCCAGCTTCCGTCTTTCGGAAAACCTGGATATTGTCCTGCTGAACCGTCCCAACCTTCAAGCATCATTGCAACGGTTGTTAAAACGCCACCGTTTCCGGGAAGGTAAATTCTCAAACGTTCATCCTGATAATTGTGACCGTTTTTCAGATAAGTATTGGTTTGAATATTCATAAAAAGCGCATCCAAAGCTTTATTCGGAAGATTTAATCTTGCGGCATTCATTGCGGTCATCGGGAAATCCCAACCCCATGTGTGACTCCAATTCCATCTTTCCCAAACGATGTCCAAAGTGTTTTTCATGATTTTTTTATCCAGTTTCGGAGATTCGGGAACCATTCCTAATGCACCTAAAACAGAAGGGTGATCGGTCATCCATTTTGGAAAAGTGAAAGAATCTTTCGCTGATTCTGTCGATAGATAAACACCGTCCTGAATCGGAAGCGGAGCCAATTTATTAATGACATCATCCCATTTTTTATCTCTCGGTTCGCCCAATCTTTCTTTCCATTGCTGAGCAACTTTCAATGCCCAATCCCAATAACCCACTTCATAAGTCGGGTTAAAAGTATCTTTTGCAGGGAAAACTTCCTGTGCAGGAATTACCCCTTTTCCTAAGTTATAGCGATTTTTTTCTTTATCATAAGCTGCAAAATCAGCCATAAATTCAGCCGTTGCATACACTAAATCCTTATATTTTTCTAAAACTTTTTTGTCTTTATTATGGCGGTACAAAAGCTCAGTCATATAAATCAGATGCGGCTGTTCCCAAATCAAAAATGCAGCGACGGAAGAAGGGCTTTCGTTTCCATCATTATCCGACATTTTAATCCAGCGAACGCCTTTGTAGCCTTGTCTTTCGGCTAACTTTTTTGCTTTTTCAAACGACCTGAAATAGTAATCCAGTTGTTTTTCCATAATTTCCGGTCGTCCCCACAAAGCGTAATGAACACCGTGCCACCAATGCATTTCTGTGTGTGGTTTTCCGTACCAACTATTGAATGTCAATCCAGTTTCCTGAGGCGGATTGCTTCCGCCACACTGAACTTTCGTTAAATATTCAGACAACACAATTCTGCGCTCCAGTTCATTGGCTCTTTTATCGGTGCTTCCTTCAAAATCAACCGCTGCACCGCTTTCCCAGAAGTTTTGCCAACCTGAAGTGCTTTCTTTTTCAGCATCAGAAAATAAGCTTTTCGAAGTTTTTTGATTTTTCTCTGAAAACTCAACCGTCAATTCCAGTTTTTTGCTTTTTGAAGAAGGTTCAAAAACAAAATAATGCTTTCCGGATTCGCTTAACTTTCCATCCGTAAAATATAGTTGTGTAAAATAATCGGCGGTCTGCAATTTATGCTCAATCAATCCTTGTGTTGAATTTGAAGAAATGATTTTTGTTGAATGTTTATCAGCATTTCCGTAAAAAGCTGCTTCATCCAAAAACTGTCCGCTCGGATAAGGATATTTAGCAAAAACTTTTAATCTTTTCTGTTTTACCAAATCCGACTCAATTTTCACCCCGATTTTATCTGAATTTTGAAAAGAAGCCGTCCAGACTTTTACAGGAGTTCCTTCTAAAGAAAATTCACTTGTGATAATTCCTGTCCACAGATCAATTTTCTGATTGATATTTTGAATATCTGAAACCTGTGCTTTTTGTCCGTTTTTTTTAGTCAGTTCAATTCCAATGTTTCCGAGTTGCAAACGATGTTGGTTGACTCTGAAATATTCAACTGCCTTTTTGTTCCGTTCCGGTTCTTTGATTTGCACACTGTACAACGCTTTCCGCCCTTCATTATTGAAATCATACGGCTTTAAAGTTTCCTCAAATTTGAAATTCTCAGTATTCGGAAAGCTGTTCCAACCCCATTCAGATTGCGTTCCCAAAGAAACTCCATTTTTATAATATTCCGGAAAAGACTGCATTCCGGTAATATCCACAGTGTAGGCAAATTTTCCGTTTCCAACGGTTAAAGTTGATAAAGTATCTGCTTTAGTGTTCACAACATTGTGTCGCTGAACGACTTTTTTGCGGTCGATTTTCTGAGCATTTAAGGATGAAAATCCGATGCAGAAAAGACTTAGGTATATTGCAATTTTTTTCATTTTAAATTTATTCAATGTTATATTTCATTTTGGGCAGCTATTGATTACGTTGAATGTCAATTTGTTTTTTATGGCAGACATTTCCGCCTTCCACTCTCAATCTTTTGCTCGTCGTTCCTCCTTACAAAAGGATTTCCGTTCAAGTCGGGCTGCGATTACTTTTGTATCAAAATACTTCAACAATCATTCTAGAATAGTTATCAATAGGAATGGGCTTTAGCCCGTTCTAGTATTGGTAAATATTCATTGGCTTTAGCCAAAATTTAAATTAAGTTTTGGCTAAAGCCTTTTTGCAATTCATTATATTTAGACGGGCTAAAGCCCGCCCCTATTGATTTTAACTTCTATTTCAAAACAGTCACACTCATCATCCCAATTACAACATCATTGCTCACAGCTGTCAGTTTTACCGATTTTAATTCTTTGTTCGGGTCAATAGGCAAATCCAGAATCGTTGCAGCGCCACCATCAATCTGGCGGTCTGTAAACCCTTTGATGCTCGTATATTTATTTAAAGTTCCACCTTTATACAATTCGCCAGTTTTCAATTGAACACGATTTGGAATTTTATCATCAGGAATTTCAAAAGCAAAATTATCATCAAACAAATCCTGTTCAATCGGCCACCAATTTGTTGGATTTTTCAACTCTAATTCTGAAGTCGAACCATCAACATATTGAACTGTAATTGTTCCATTCACAATCTGCGACTGCATCGGATTCGTAGAACCGGCCATCAGAAAATAAATTTTCTTTCCCTTTCCGTTCAAAGGAATTTCAATTGAATCCGGATAATTGTCCCACTGACTTGCAAATGCAATATTTTTATCCGTTTTATCAATTAAGAAAGGAATTCCAAGGAAATCAACTTTGTTGTTTTTTCTCTTGTTCATCAATCCGCTATCGTCAATTTGAGCAGTAATCAACGGATAACACCAATTCCCGATTCCCTGCCACGGAAGTTGCAGAGTAGGAACTTTCAATCTTGGCGAAAGGTATTTCTGATTGAAAATTTCAGTTACTATTTCATTATATTTTAAAGCTAATGAAATAGTATTGAACTGACCCTGATTTTCAATGTTCCAATCGGTGATTTCACTATTTTGTTTAATTCCGTTGTATTCAAGTTGGATCGAATTAGTTCCCTTACTTAAATAATTTGAAGGAATTTCAATGGTTGTATTTTGATTTTTTTGAATCGAAAAAGTTTTGTTTAAATCATTAATGCTCAGTTTTACATTAATCTGATTGGATGATTTAGACAGGATTTGTAGTTTCTTATTCATCCATTTTGTTTCTAAAGGAAAACGAATATCCACATTCACAGGTTGCCACCAACTCGTTCCGTTTTGCTCAACCTGAACGAAAAATGTTCCTTTTCTTTGTTCCTGGACTAATTCAAACTTTGGATGAACCACCCCGTCTTCTCCCTTTGGTCGAATCCACCCCTCCAAAGGAGGGGAATTTTTAATTAAGTTTTGTGGGTCGTAAATTTGTTTTATTTTCTTTTTTGAATCAAAGTTCAACTGAAGATTTTCTGAAATATAATAAGTGAAATCGGTCTGTTCTTTTTTTAATTCTTCTCCGGAATAATTGATTTCAATTTTAAAATCTTTTCCTTTTGGCGTTTCAAACTGAATAATTGGCTGTAAAATAGAATTAGGTTTCACTTTCCAATCTACTTTTTTACCATTTACTTTTACCGATTTGATATTGGAATAATTTACCGGAATCTGCATTTCCAAAACAACATCATTTTGATATTTTGAACTGAATAAATATTCAGTTTTCTTTGAAGTTCTTTTAAACTGGTAATCCCAATCCGGAAGTTTCAGTTCGGCAGAATTCCAGTCTTTCGGAAATCCAGGTTTGATGCTGATTTTATTTTCAAGCAAATTTGGATAAACTCCGAAAAGTCCTTCCGTCAAAGTTCTTGAAGCCACACCAATCGGGTCGGCAAAATCACGATACAATTCTCCTCGAAACGCGTCGTAATGAGAAAGCTGTTCAAAATTCCCCGGACTGATTCCGTAGTACATACTTTCAACCAAATTTCCTTTCCAAAGTTGATAGGCATCTTCGTTTCTTCCGGCTTGCCAATACGCCAAAGCGGTCTGTAAATTTTCCGCCAAAGCAACATTGTTAATCGACCAGTCGTATGGTTGCCAATTGGTCGTTGCTAAAGTAAAATAGTCTTTATTATCCGCACCTTTTACCGTAATCGGAATTTTTGGTGTGTGATTGTTGATGTACTGTAAGTTCTGATAATCCTCAAATTCATTCAGAATAAACGCATCGGAAACGTGATAAATCGACCAGATTCCCGGTTTGTCGTGAACAATTTGATTACCTAAAGCATCTTTAAATTCAGAAAAATAGCCTTTGTTTTTAATCCAAAGTTCATTTTTCATTGCCTTTAAAATGGCATCAGCCTCTTTTTCGTAAGGTTGAGGATTTTCGCCGATGATTTTCGCCAGCTTAGCCATTTCACGGTTGGCTCTGTAATTATATGCCGAAGTATGCGTCACTTTTCCACCCGAATATTGAAGCGCATCGCTCGCCCAAATCGCCGCATAAGCATCGTACAAATCGCCACGTTTGAAATTTCGTTTTTCCCAATCCATATGACGAAACATTGCTGGCCACATTTTTTTCAGAAAATCTTTGTCTCCCGTGTAATTGAAATGTGAAAATAGCTGGTCAAAAAATACCAGATTCATATCGTAATGATGTGGTTTTGTGTTGTCATTCGGGTTTCTGGAAATATATCCGCTTGAAAAAACAGAAGTTCCCATTTTCTCCTCGTGACGGGCAAGATGACGCATCGTATCCATTTCTACAGGTGCAGAATCGGGTTTTAAAACCTGAGAATTCGCATAACTTTCAAAATGTTTTTTTGCTCTGTCGTGCCAACTTAAGGCATCGGCTGTGTAAGCGCCACGCCAAGCATTCAACCGCATTCTCCAGGCAACCGCGCCGTGTAGGAAAGTCGGACTTTCCCAAATTCCGTCTGCAGCAACTGCTAAATTAGCTCCGAAATTATTCAAATCTGCATCGGGCGTTTTTAACTGAATTCTGTTAGCTAATGTTAAACGCGATTGTTCAGCTTCATCAAAGATGTTTTTCAATGCTTCATCTGAAAAGTTTTTAGCTGATTTTCCTTTCGCAATTTGAATATAAATCGGATTTTTTTGTGAAGTATAAGAAGCGTAAATGATCGGAGATTTATCTATTTTATTTTGTGTAAACTCAGCCAATTTTTCTAAAGTCTGAGCATCGGTTTGTTGCAACGAATTAACGTTTGAAAAACTTCCGCTGACAATTTGAGTTTCTTTTTTCTTATTTAAATAATTGAGTTGAAATTGATTCTTATTAATGTGAAACTGATTATTCAAACAATATTCTGGTAATAAATAAAATCCTGATTCTGGGTCTGCACCGATGTCACCGTTTCTGCTAAAGGTGTTTCCACTTGCTCCGCCATAAACCGCATAGATTTTTGTTGATGAATCTATGTTGAGAGTTTCCATTTTTATAACCAAACCTTCTTCTTTCGCTTGAGCTAAAACGGTCAGTTTTAAATTTCCCGTTCCAAGAATCGGGTCTTCGATTTCATATAGCATCGTTCCTGGACGATAACGCGTTTCAATTTTATCAGCCTGAATTAATTTCTTAATTGAATTTCCTTTTTGAATGACGAATTGAAGATTTCCGCCCATTCCCGGAAGATACAATGCGAATTCCGGCAAATCTCCAGCTTCAACTCTCGACGCACGATTATCTCCGTACAACGCACGGTTGAAACGGTATTTTCCGTTGACCAATAAAAAATCGCCTTTGTCTTCTTTGTAATGCAGCTCACGCTCGTTGTTCTGCCAATGTTTCGACTGGGAATATGAGAGTGAGAATGCCGACAAAACCAAAAGTCCGGCGAAAATGGTTTTTCTTTGCATTTTAATTATTAAAATATTCTGTATTCATTTCTATCACATCAATTTTTTGAACACTAAGCTCACAAAGATTTTTGATAACTATCAATTCATTTTAGGTTCACAAAGCCGCTTCGCTTAAAAAAGCACAAGTTTTTACAAGAAATCTTATATAAGCGAAGCGGCTTTGTGGACTTTTAAGCAATATAATTTTTAAAAACATTGTGTTCTTTGTGTTCATTTACGCAAACTCTGAATAATTTATTTTACGGTTTTAACTCAGTTAAAGGCTGTCGGTTAACGGTTACATTTTTTAAAGTCACATTTTTCATATAATCTACTTTGTAAGGAATCTGAACGCCTACCATTTTAGCATTAATCATGGTGAAATCCGTTACCGGAGAAGATTCGTAAGCATCAGAAAACACAGCATATTTTCCACCTTTTTCAACGGTTAAATTTTCAACCCAGATATTTCTCATCGTCGGAATGTGATTTCCCGGTTTTTCATAATGCATATTGAAACGAACGGCAGCTTCTTTGTAAGCTCCCACTTTTGTGTTGTAGAAAAATACGTTCTCGATAGTTCCGCCACGGCTTGAGCTGGTTTTAATTCTTAAAGCTCTGTCAAGATTTTTACTGTCCATTACATTTCCAATAGCATAAATATTTCTTGCCCCGCCTGCAATTTCGCTTCCAATAACAACACCGCCGTGACCGTCTTTCATTTCGCAGTTTTCGATGATGTGGTTTTCGGCTGGTCTTCCGATGTCTCTTCCGTCCTCATCTCTTCCGGATTTAATGGCGATACAGTCGTCTCCTGTGTCAAAATAAGAATCTTTAATCCAGACATTTTTACAGGCTTCAGGGTCGAAACCGTCGTTGTTGGGGCCGTGACTGATTACTTTCACTCTTTCAATCAACACATTTTCACACAAAACAGGATTCAAATTCCACATCGGGGAATTTTTAACCAAAACATCCGCCATATAGAAATTTTTAGACTTGTAAGGCTGAACGAAATTGGGTCTTAAATAATAACCGTCACCAAAAATTCTTTCTCGTGCAGGTTTTCTCTGGGCCATATATTCGTGAAGTTTTGCACGGGCAGGGTTTTGCCTTCCCGGACGGGTTTCGTTATAACCGTATTTTGTAGCACCACACCAAAACCACCAATTGTCTAAATCAGAATTTCCATCCAAAGTCCCTTTTCCTGTAACCGCAATATTTTCTTCTTCATAAGCGTAAATTAAAGATGAATAATTCATACATTCCATTCCTTCCCACCGTGTGAAAACGATAGGGTAGTCGTTGCTGTCCTGGCTGAATAAAATAGTCGAACCATCAGTTAAATGTAGATTAACGTTAGATTTTAAATAAATGGCTCCAGTCAAGAAAACTCCGTTGGGAACAACCACTCTTCCTCCGCCTTCTGCATTACATTTTTCAATGGCTTTTTTGAAAGCTTCTGTATTTTTTGTTTTTCCGTCACCAACTGCACCAAAATCTGTTATTAAGTAATCAATTTTTCTGAATTCAGGTTTTTTGATTTGCTTTTTTAAAGCTTTGATTTCCTGTAAAGGCTGTTTTGATGAAGTCCATGGTTTATATTGAGCCGATAATGATATCGATACTGATGTAAGAAGTAGAAATACGAGTTTTTTCATAGCGTCTGAATATTTTATATATATAAATAGTATTAAAATACTTTCTTTATAAGCGCAATCTAAATTAATTAAATAAGTAAATTGTCCTGCACTGTCGGGATACTTAATTTTGTAATCGATTGCGCATTTGGTCAAAAATATTAATTAATAATTCAAATTTATGTTTTGCTATAACCAAAAGCTATTAATGAATTTTTATGACCGTAATCATATTGTAATAAATATTTTAATTAAATAGAAATATTTTTAATTTATAAAGGGGTTTATCTAAATTTTGGTAAAGAAATTGTATAGTGAAATGTATACTAATTAACAAAAATTAACAGCTATGACTATTTCACTTTACGATTTTAAAAACTTGCCAAACCAAACACAATCTGATCTGGTTATCAACCAGGGACGAATCATGAATGAAAGAGTGTTGAATACTTTAAAGTATGTTTTGTACGAAATTTCATGTTTTTCAGTTGAAGTCATTTATAATAATGAAAATGGAAAAATTGAAGGAATGAATGTTTTTCAAAATAAAGCGGCGTATTCGAATTAAATTAATACTGCTGTTAACTATGATATAAAGAGAGCGGTTTTGTTCTCTTTTTTTTATGATATAAGTTTGATTTAATTTATAAAAAAAAGCTGAAAATTAATTTTCAGCTTTTATAATTTTAAAATTGTATCCTTAATTGAGTGGTTTTCGACCGGTGAGTAAGTTAATTACCACAACTATAATTGCAATTACCAATAAGGCGTGAATTAAACTTCCTGTATCCATTCCCGGAATTACTCCCAACATTCCTAATACCCATGCTATAATGCAGATTACTGCAACGAGCCACAATATACTTCTCATAATAATAAATTTTTTGGTTGCTATTAACTATACATTTTTTGTGCCTTTTTGGGTTAAATCTCAAAATTTAAATAATTGTAATCAGATTTGTATATTGATTTTCAATTATTTGTAATTTATATTGTGGTATTTTTTGTTTTTAAGAATTTGTATTTTAGAAATGATTAATGATTTTAATTTGAAGAAATATCAATGAAAATAGAGCAATTCGTTCAGGTGTGGAATAATTGTTGCAAAATACCCTGAAAAGTCATAAAAAATCATTGTTGAATGATTTTTTATTTTCTAAATGTTTAATTAAAAAGTATATATATGCTTATTTCTGAAGAACTTTTACGTGCTTATGGTGCAGAAACAGAAGTTTTTGAGCCTGCCGAAATTATTTTTAATGAAAGTGATGTGCCGAAGTATTATTATCAGGTAGTTGAAGGGAGAATAAAACTCAATACCTATAATGAAGAAGGTAAAGAGCTTATTTTTGCTATTTTGGAAAGAGGATTAAGTGTTTGTGAACTTTTATTGTTTATCGACCGTACATATCCCGTAAATGCGATAACTTTTGAAAAATGTAAGGTTCTGAAACTGTCAAAGAAAAGTTTTGAAAAACTGCTTGATGAAAACCCTGCAACGTCGAGAGATATCAATAAGTTTTTATCTGAGCGACTTTATTATAAATACATCATGCTGGAAAACAATTCGTCTCTAAAACCGGCAGTTCGTGTGAAAGGTGCTTTAGATTATTATAAAAGTTTCACCGATGATCAGACGAAATTTTCTTATCAGATTCCTTTAACGAGACAACAGATTGCATCACTCACAGCTTTAAGAGTGGAAACGGTTGTACGTACAGTAAAAATGCTTGAAAAGGAAGGAGTGCTGAAAATTATCAACCGCAAGATTTATGTTTAATATTAATAAAAAATAAAAATTTTTTATAAGAATCCATAGATGATGGCACAAATTCTGTAATAAAGATGTCAACCAAAATTAGTAGTATGGAAAATGTTTATGTCAGAGTAGCTTTCTGCAAAAATTGTGGTGGTTACCATTCTTCGGCACCCGAAAATTTATCGCAAATCAATCATCCTGAAATTATAGATCATTATTTTTATCATGGAGAACCTTGGTTTACTTTGGAAGAATCTGTTTTCGAAATAGCTGCAATGAAGGACGCTACTGAAATAAAAACACTTCATATAAATGATCACCAAAAAAATGATCAGGATTATTGTTTCTGTACCAAAAAAATTCTAACGGTTACAAAAACTCCATTTGACCAGTTTTCGGTTTATTCAAACACTATTCCTGCCACAAAACAAGCTGTTGAAACGGAAGAATTTTATTTCAGAGATGTATATCAGTTGTGCTATAATTTTCATTAGAATTATTTAGCCAAAAATTATATTATAAATTTAGTAACTCATACAAAATGAAAAATAAAATTGATTTAGATTAAATATTTATTTTTTATTTTATTCCAATGATCTCTATCATTGATGTTACAATTATCAATCCTGAAAAGAAATTTTTGGGATTTTTTTTAATAAACCAAACAAAAAAATATATGGAAATTACAGTAGATCTGAAAAATGAACTTTTACAAGACCCTAAAACAGTAGAAAGTATAAGTGTTCTTTACAAAAAGAAGAAAAAATATGAAGGTGAGTTGGTATTAATAAATGAAAATCCTTTTGAGGTAAAGATTTTCGACAAAGACAAAAAAGATGAAGCAGAAAAGGAGCATTTCGTTGACTTCGACAAAGCAATAGAGATTGCTATAGCTCACTTTGATGGAACTATAAGTGTTTTTAAAGATGTGGAATTAAATTAATTTTAATCAAAAATAGTTGCCATTTTATCAACTAAGAAAATGGTGAATTATCATTATTTAGTCTTATCGTTTGTAATGATGAGACTATTTTTTTACTCTGAGAATTGGTGAATCCCAAAAGCAACATTTTGACTACTGTATTTTTTCTTTTTCTTGAGTTTAATTTAAATGTCAGCTTTGTAACGCCTAAATTATTTTTACAATTAAAATCTTTGATGCTGGATTGAGGAAGCTCAACGAAAGGAGGAATAAACTTTTTAAATGTAAAAGGATGGTGTTTTCTAAATGTCACACAATTTCCCGAATTTTCATAAACAACACACTGAAGGCGCATCAACAATGAAAAAACAGCTACACAAAAGATGGTTAATATAATATCAGAAACTAAATAGTCAATCCAAATAATCAAGAAAATTGAAGACACTATGATCGCTAATAATAAATAAGCAATGCAATGCGTCAGCTTGTAATTAGATATTTTCATATTAAGAATTGTTAAAATATTTGATTTGGTAGGGATTTGTTTTGTTTAAATTTTTCTTATTTATGTTTTGTTTGATTGATATTATTATTTATTATTTGTAAATATAGGTTTAAATTTCAATATTATCTGTTTTCTATGGTGTAAATTTAACTTTTGTTTCCTAGGTTTGCAATATCTGATCACTATAAATTATAAATTATGGTGTAATAATTCGTAAAATTTTACAGATTCTATTTGTAATTCATTGATTGACATTAAGATGCCAATTCATTAATTTATCATAAGTATGTTTAGAAATAATTAATTTTAAGGTAAAACGGATAGAAAAAGGAGAAACAATTCAATGTTTCTCCCCTAAATATTAATAAAAATTTTAATCGGACTATACTTTATAAACAAAAGCATTAATATTCATTCCAGCACCAACAGATGCGAATAAAATAATGTCTCCCTTATTGATTGTATGTTCAGGCAATTCATTATCTAAAATCATTGATAATAATGTTGGGATCGTTGCTACACTGCTATTTCCGAGTTTACTGATTACCATTGGCATAATATCGGCAGGTGCAGGCTTATTGTACAGCTGATAAAATCTTTGAACAATAGCTTCATCCATTTTTTCATTTGCCTGATGAATAATGATTTTATCTAACTGATCAATAGAATAGCCACTCTGATCAAAACATTTTTTCATCGCATCAGGAACATTGATGAGCGCAAATTCATAGATTTTGCGACCATCCATTTTAATGTATTTTGTATCTGGAGAATTCTCGGTATTGTAAGATTTTGCAAAATTCAAAAAATCTTTTTCATTTAAAGTATAAGAAGCAGACAAATGCGCCTTTATACCAGAATCATCATCATCATAATTTATTTCCAAAATGACTGCTCCGGCTCCGTCTGCATAAATCATACTGTCTCTGTCATGCACATCAACAACTCTTGAAAGTGTTTCTGCCCCAATTACCAGACATTTTTTTGCAATACCCGCTTTCATGAAAGCATTTGCCTGGATAATTCCTTCAATCCAACCGGGACAACCAAATAATAAGTCGTAAGCAACGCAAAAATTATTTTTTATCTGCAATAAACTTTTCACCCTTGAAGCAAGACTCGGAACCGCATCAGATTGTATAGTTCCAAACTTCACATCTCCGAAATTATGTGCAAATATAATGTAGTCTAAAGTTTCAGGATCAATCCCGGAATTTTCAATTGCTTTTTTAGCGGCAATAAATCCTAAATCAGAAGTTACCTGATTTTCGCTTGCATATCTTCTTTCTTCAATTCCTGTAATTTTTTTAAGTTTATTGGTGATTGAAAAATTATCTTCCTTCAAATTTTCGCCATTTTCATTAAGGAAAATATGCTTGTCAAAAAATAAATTGGTAATGGTCTCTGAGGGTATGTAGTTGCCTACACCGGTAATTTTGCTTTTCATATAAAAAATCTCAGTTCATGAGATATGCTGGAAGTTTTTGGGGTTGTTTTTATCATTTCAGAGATAAAGATAATCTATTCCTAATAAAAAACATTAAGTTTAACTATTTATTGCATCGATTTAACGTTTGGTAATATTGCGTTAATGTGAATTTTTATTATTTTAAATATGTAAATGATTGGTAATGTTGAGCTTAATAATCTTTTTAATCATATTTAAAAGATTTATTTAATTACATATTAAAAATGTTTTGTTTTAGCCGACTGTAAATTTCCCGCAAAAAATCTATACATTTGTCTAATGAATATTTTGAAACTGTTTCTGACAATTTATTTTGTGGTACTATCTGTAGTTCCATGTAATGATGTTCATGTACAGTCTCTTGCTAATTCTAAAGATTCATACAGTATTTTAATTAATTCTGAAGAAAATCATTCCAAAGATCAAGGTGATATTTGTTCACCATTATGCTCTTGCAATTGTTGTCAGATGACGGTTACATCTTTCAAAGTTGAGCCGTTAATGCCTTTAACTAAAAAAACTTCAGAATATTTCTCAAAGAAAATTCATTTTCAGAAAAATGATTTCGCTTATCTGGTGTACGACCAGATTTGGCAACCTCCCAAAATTTAATTTTATTGATTTAATGGAAGATGTTTGTCTTTCAGCCATTTGTCGTGGAAACTTTGCAATACTGTTGCAGGGCATTTCTGTTCATCTTTGTCACTCGTAATTCATTATTTTATGAATTGAGTTTGACTTTCAATAAAATTAAATTCAATGCTAGATAATATCATAAGATTTAGCATCAAAAACAAAATTATCATCGGGATAATGACTTTGATGCTTGTCATTTGGGGTACTTGGAGTGCCACAAAACTACCGATTGATGCCGTTCCGGACATCACCAATAATCAGGTTCAGATTATTACCGTTTGCCCAACTTTGGCAGGACAGGAAGTTGAACAGCTCGTCACTTTTCCCATCGAGCAAAGTATTGCCAATGTTCCGGATATTGAGGAAACAAGAAGTATCTCCCGATTCGGATTATCTGTAATTACAGTCGTTTTTAAGGAAAATGTAGATATTTACTTTGCCCGTCAGTTAATCAGCGAGCAATTAAAACAGGCTTCAGAAGAAATTCCAAAAGGAGTCGGAACTCCCGAAATGGCACCTGTAAGTACAGGTTTAGGTGAAGTTTACCAATATATTCTCCATCCTAAAAAAGGGAGTGAGAAAAAATACAGCAGCAAAGATTTGCGCACCATGCAGGATTGGATTGTCCGCAGACAGCTCAACGGAACGCCCGGTGTTGCAGAAATCAACAGTTTTGGCGGGGAATTAAAACAATATGAAGTTGCCATCGATCCGAACCGCTTAAAAGCAATGGGAATAAGCATTACCGACGTTTTTACTGCTTTAGAAAAGAACAATCAAAATACGGGCGGAGCGTATATTGATAAAAAACCGAATGCTTATTTCATCCGTGGAATAGGGATTGTAACGTCGATTGAAGACATCAAAAATATCGCCGTTAAAAATGAAACAGGAAGCGTCCCGATTTTCATAAAAGATGTTGCCAATGTCGGTTTCGGTCACGCTGTCCGTTACGGAGCTTTAACGTATAATGGTGAGGTTGATGCAGTTGGCGGCGTTGTAATGATGCTGAAAGATGCCAACAGTAACGAAGTCGTTCAAAGAATTAAAGATAAAATTCCAACTATTCAAAAATCACTTCCAAATGATGTGGTGATTGAACCATTTTTAGACCGAACTGATTTGGTGGGAAGAGCCATCAATACCGTAGAAAAAAACTTAATTGAAGGCGCATTAATTGTCATTTTCGTCTTGGTCATTTTCCTCGGAAATTTTCGGGCGGGATTAATTGTTGCTTCAGCAATTCCGCTTTCATTATTGTTTGCGTTGGGAATGATGAATGTTTTTGGAGTGAGTGCCAATTTAATGAGTTTGGGAGCTATTGATTTTGGGTTGATTGTCGACGGAGCTGTAATTATTGTTGAAGCAACTCTGCATCATTTAGGTTTAAGAAAAACCAATAAAATTCTTACTCAATCTGAAATGGATGAAGAAGTTTTCCTTTCTGCATCAAAGATTAGAAGCAGTGCCGCTTTCGGAGAAATTATCATTCTGATTGTTTACATTCCAATTCTGACTTTAGTTGGTGTTGAAGGAAAAATGTTTACACCTATGGCAAAAACAGTCGGATTTGCGATTTTAGGAGCTTTAATTTTATCACTGACTTACATTCCGATGATGAGTGCTTTGTTTTTATCTAAAAAGCCGATAAACAAATCAACTTTCTCAGATAAAATGATGAATAAACTTCAAAATATTTATCAGCCGTTATTAGAAAAAGCGTTGAAAATAAAATATTGGTTTGTAGGAATTACAGTTGCGTTATTTGCCGTTTGTCTTTTACTTTTTAAAAATATGGGCGGCGAATTTATTCCGCGATTGCAGGAAGGAGATTACGCTTTTCACTGCATTCTTCCGCAAGGAAGTTCATTGAGCCAAAGTATTGAAACTTCGATGCAGGCTTCAAGAATCATCAAACAATTTAACGAAGTAAAAATGGTTGTCGGTAAAACCGGAGCTGCCGAAGTTCCGACCGACCCGATGCCACCAGAAGCAAGCGATTTAATTGTTGTTCTAAAACCACAAAAAGACTGGAAAAACAAAAAATCCTACGAAGAATTAGCCGATGAAATCTCTGAAAAACTGGAAAATATTCCAGGAGTTTTCTTTGAAAAAAATCAACCAATTCAGATGCGTTTCAATGAATTGATGACGGGAATCCGACAGGATGTTGCGGTAAAGATTTTTGGTGAAAATTTAGATTCTTTAGCAATTTATGCAGACAAAACAGCCAAAGTGATTCAATCTGTAAAAGGTGCAACTGCGCCACAAATCGAGCGTGTGAGCGGACTTCCGCAAATTAATGTGGAATACGACCGAACAAGAATGGCAAATTATGGTTTGAATATCGAAGACGTCAATAATGCTGTAAGTACTGCGTTTGCAGGAAAATCTGCTGGTCAGGTTTTTGAAAATGAAAGACGGTTTGATCTGGTTGTTCGATTGGACAGTCTGAACCGAACCAATATTGATGATGTGAATAATCTGATGATTTCTACCAATTCCGGTGCGCAAATTCCGCTTTCGCAGGTTGCAAATATCAATTACAAACTCGGTCCTGCACAAATCAGCCGTGAAGCAGGAAAACGAAGAATTGTGATTGGTTTTAATGTAAAAGACCGCGATGTACAAAGTGTTGTAGAAGAAATTCAGCAAAAATTAGATGGAAAGGTCAAGTTGCCTTCCGGATATTATTTTACTTATGGAGGTCAATTTGAGAATCTAAAAGAGGCGAGTGAAAGATTGATGATTGCCGTTCCGATTTCGTTATTATTGATTTTCCTTTTATTGTATTTCACATTTCATTCATTTAAACAGGCGGCGTTGATTTTTACAGCCATTCCTATGAGTGCGATTGGTGGTGTTTTCGCTTTATTGCTCAGAGATATGCCGTTCAGCATCAGTGCCGGAATTGGTTTTATTGCCTTGTTTGGAGTTGCCGTTTTAAATGGAATTGTTTTAATCGGAACTTTCAATCAATTAATTGATGATTTCAGAAAAGCAAATGGCAAATTACAAGATACAAATGATAAAGGACAAACTGGAAATTACAATGAAAAATTGCCCTCTGCTTCCATGGGAAATCTGTATCTTGAAAAAATTGTAATTGAAGGTACAAAAACCCGACTAAGACCGGTTTTAATGACCGCAACAGTCGCTTCATTAGGATTTTTACCGATGGCCATCTCCACGGGAGCAGGTGCGGAAGTTCAGAAACCTTTGGCAACCGTCGTTATCGGGGGATTAGTTACAGCGACTTTTCTCACATTATTCGTTTTGCCGATGTTGTACATTATTTTCAATTCCAAAATCAATTTTAAAAATTTTAAATCTAAAACTTCTACAACAGCAATTATTCTAGGGTTTTTATTTTTGGGACAAACATTTAAAGCGCAACAGGGAAATCCTCTGACCGTGCAACAGGCAACTCAATTGGCTTTGGAAAACAGTTATTTAATGAAATCAAAAGATTTAGATATTCAATCAACTGAAGCTTTAAAACCAACAGCGAAAGAACTTCCGAAAATGAATGTTGATACACAATTAGGACAGTATAATTCCAGAAAATTTGACCAGTCATTTTCAATTTCTCAGACAATTCCGTTTCCTACTTTGTTTAAAGCAAGAAGAGAATTGCTCAATGAGCAAATCAAAGGAAAGCAAATCAACAGAGAGATTTCGGCAAACGAATTGGCAAAACAGGTCAGAACCTATTATTATCAGATTGAATATCTGCAATATAATCATTCAAAACTAAAAAATTTAGACAGTTTGTATAATGATTTTATCAGAATTGCCACGGTAAGATTTAAAGCCGGAGATATTAAGAAAATCGAAATTAATACGGCGGAAACTCAGAAAGGTGAAATTAACCTGTTGCTGAAACAAAATGATGTGTATCTGATGAATGCCTATAAAAATTTAAAAACCATTTTAAATACTTCAGAAGAGATTGCAGTTCCTTTCGACCAAAATTATCAGCCTTTAAAAGCCGATTATGTTTTGGACAGTTCGGCGATTGCAAAACATCCTTTGGTAAAAGCTTTTTATCAGGAAATGGAAATTGCCGAAAAGAATAAAAATGTAGAAAAATCGCAGGGACTTCCAGAATTTACAATTGGTTACACCAATCAATCATTAATTGGTTTTCAAAACGTAAACGGAATGGAGCAGTATTTCAACGGCGGAAACCGTTTTCACTCGGCGACAGTCGGTGTTTCGATTCCTTTGACTTTTGGGGCGGCAAAAGCGAGAATGCAGTCTTTAGATTACCAAAAACAAATGGCGGAATCGAATGCAAAATTTCAGCAAAAACAACTGGAAGCTCAGTTGGAAAATGCTCTAAACCAATATCAGCAAAACGTAAACCAATATGAGTATTACGTAAATCAGGCAATTCCAAATGCTGAGAAAATTACAAAAGCCGGACAATTAGGCTACAAAACCGGAGAAATTTCTTATGTGGAATATCTTTTCGCTTTGCAAACCGCCACCAATATTCAATTAAAATATCTGGAATCTATTCAGCAGGTGAACGAATCTGTTGTTATTATTAATTCAATCATAAATCAATAAAAATGCAAATCAAATATAAAATCATTTCATTACTATTCGTCTCAATTTTCGCCATCAGTTGTGGGAAAAAAGAAGAACCGAAAGGCGAAGTAGAAACCGAGCAAACGGAAGAAAATCACGAAGAAGCTCCACAAACCATCGCAGAATTAACCGAAGAACAAATGAAATCAGTCGGTGTTACTTTAGGAACTATTGAAATGAAAGAACTGACTTCAACCATCAAAGCCAATGGCTTACTGAGAGTTCCGAACAACAAAAAAGCGACTGTAACTTCTTTGTACGGCGGTGTTATTCAGACCATTAAAGTGCAGATTGGAGATTTTGTAAGGAAAGGTCAGGTTTTGGCAACCATTAATAATCCGGAATATATTCAGGTTCAGGAGCAATATTTAACAGTAAACAGCAGAATTTCTTTTGCTGAACAGGAATTCCGAAGACAAAAAGAACTGTTTGACAATGATGCAGGAGCAAAAAAGAATCTTCAGAGTGCAGATTCAGAACTGAAAAGCTTAAGAACTCAGCGAGCTTCGTTGCAGAGACAGTTGCAGTTGATGGGAATCAGTCCGGCGAAAGTAACGAATGGAAATCTACGTTCAGGATTGGTGATTACTTCGCCGATTAGCGGTACAATCAGCAATATCAATGCGCAGATTGGAAGTTATGTAGATGTTTCTTCTCCGGTTTTAGATATTATTGATAACCAATCGATTCATCTTGATTTACAGGTTTTTGAAAAAGATTTACCGAAAATGAAAGTCGGACAAATTGTACATTTTAAATTGACCAATAATCCTGAAACCGAATATGATGCGAAAATTTACAGCATCGGTTCGTCTTTTGAAAACGAAAGCAAAACAATTTCCGTTCACGCCAATGTTACCGGAAATAAAATCGGTTTGATTGACGGAATGAACATTACCGGAATCGTAAGCCTGGATAAAAGTACAACCCCAGCAATTCCCGATGAAGCTATTGTGGAAGCCGATGGGAAATATTATGTTTTTGTTCAGACCAATAAAAAAGCAGAAGAACATAATGAGGAAAAAGGTGAAGCGTATGAAAAAGATTCTAAAACAATGAATTTCGAAAAGATTGAAATCGTGAAAGGCTCTTCTGATATGGGTTATACGGCAATAACTTCGGTAAGCGAAATCAAACCAGAGTCAAAAATTGTAGTGAAAGGGGCATTTTTTGTGAATGCTAAATTGAGCAATTCTGGTGAGCACGGACATTAGTGATTATCTCAATCTAAAATTCTATATTTAAATCTAAATTTGTAAATCTAAATTCGCAGCATGAAAATTTTAATTATTGAAGACGAAAAAGATTTAGCCAAAAGCATATCTGAGTATCTTTCTGAAGAAAATTATCTCTGCGAATTTGCGTTTACTTTTCATCAGGCAATAAATAAAATCAGCACTTATCAATATGATTGCATTATTTTAGACATTATGCTTCCCGATGGAAATGGGTTGGATATTTTGGAAGAATTGCGACGCCAGAATAAGCAAGAAGGTGTTATCATAGTTTCTGCAAAAAATGCTGTAGATGACCGTGTTCATGGGCTTCAGATGGGTGCAGATGATTATTTGTCAAAACCTTTTCATCTTTCTGAATTGATGGCAAGAGTTTTTTCGATTATTCGAAGAAAACAGTTTGATAATTCCAACAAAATACAGAATAATGAGTTACAAATCGATTTATTGGCGAAAACCGTAACGATTAATAATCAGACTATTATTTTAACCAAAAAAGAGTTTGATCTGCTGATTTATTTTATCGGAAATAAAAATAAAGTTATTTCAAAAAGTACTTTGGCAGAACATCTTTCCGGAGATTTTGCAGATATGCTCGATAATCATGATTTTGTCTACGCACATGTAAAAAATCTGAAGAAAAAACTTTATGATGCAGGTTGCGACCATTACTTGAAAACGGTATACGGAACAGGTTACAAATGGGAAAATTAGGATGAAGCCACTTTTAAGCAAAACCACAAGACCTTTTATAATTTATGTTCTGATTGTACTTACGATCAGTGTTCCCGTATATTATTTTGCAGTAGATTTTATTTGGCAGCAAGAGCTGGATGAGCATAATACAATTGTCGCTGAAAAAACTTCCTACGATTTTAATCAGGCCAATATGAATGATGATGAAATTCAACAGAATATTGCGCTTTGGAATAAAATTCAGCCGGGAACAAATATTGAAAAAATTACTAAAAATCAAATTCAGCCGGATTCTATTTTCAGTGTTGAAAAATACAAGCCTTTCTCAGCTGATAAGAAAATTGAACGCTACCGATGTCTGAAAAAGGTTGTTTACATCAAAAATATTCCCTATTTATTCACCATAGAAACCAATATCGAGGAAACAGAAGATACGGTAATGATCATCGGTTTGGTGACAGGGTTTTTCTTTCTGTTGATTGTAACGGGCTTATTTATTTTAAACAGAAGATTATCAAAAACAATCTGGGCTCCTTTCAGGGATACTTTAGAAAAACTAAAAAAATTCAATCTCAATAATCATGATAAAATTGATTTTCTACAAACAGATACCAAAGAATTTGAAGATCTCAACGAGTCGCTCCGAAAACTGATTGATCACAGTGTTTCTGTTTATTCAACCCAGAAAGAATTTACAGAAAATGCCTCTCACGAATTGCAAACGCCTTTGGCAATTCTGAAAAATAAGCTTGATATCTTATTGCAAAACAAAGATTTGACTGAAAGGCAATACCAAATCGCCGAAGACATGAATCTTGCTTTAACCAGAAGTTCCAGAATTAATAAGAACTTACTGCTTTTGGCAAAAATTGAAAATGATCAGTTTGAAAATTCTGATATTCGCCTGGATGAACTTGTCATACAATGTTTGGAAGTACTTCAGGAACATTTTTTACAGAAAAATATTTTAATTGGAAAAACAATCAAATCTAATGTGAAAACTGTGGGAAATTCTTCATTAACAGAGATTTTAATTAATAATCTTCTTATTAATGCAATTCGATACACTCCTAATTCGGGAATCATTAAGATTGAACTCAGCGAAACATCTTTATCTGTCTATAACTCCGGATCAGAAAAATTAAACGTTGATTTGGTTTTCAAAAGATTTTCCAGATTTTCTTCAGATAATAAGGGTAGTGGTCTCGGTTTGGCAATTATAAAAGAAATTTGTAGATTTCAGCAATGGGAGATTTATTATTATTTTGACAATAATTTTCATGTTTTTTCTGTAAAATTCTAAAATTCAATATTTCTTCTAAATTGATAACTAATATAGCCGTTTAAATTAATTATGGAGAAATCAAAAAGAGTTTCAGTTTTTACTAAGAGCCTTTTCAGATCAAGGTTTGCTGCATTTTTCAGTCTTTTAAGTTTATATCTATTACTTTCTTTTATTATTAGGATTTCTTTCCTAATCTGGTCTTCAAAAGATGTAGATTTTAATCTTATGTATATTCTTAGGGCTTTTTTTACGGGGTTTATTTATGATTTTACTGTAGGAATCTTATTTCTGTTTCTGTACGGTTTATATCTTATAATTTTACCTAAAAAATTTATAGGTTCAGCATTTGACAAAGGCTTTACTTATTTTTACCTAACGCTGATTTTCATTATTATTTATTTCAGTCTCTTGGCAGAAATTCCTTTTTGGGATGAGTTTGGTGTACGTTTTAATTTCATTGCTGTTGATTATCTCATTTACACTTATGAAGTTTTTGAAAATATCAACGAATCTTATCCGCTTCCTGTAATTGCTGCTGTATTGGCAGGATTAATCGTGTTTAGCTTTATAGCATTTAGAAAATTAAATATCTTTAAATATACATTTTCAGATAAAATTCCGGTTTCGAAGCGTCTTCTATTTGGACTTCCTTTACTTATTATTTCAGTTTGCCTGGGTTTGATACTTAAAAACAAACAGGCAGATTTTAGTAATAATCTGGTGATAAACGAGCTGGGAAAAAACGGAGCATTTTCTTTTATTTCTGCATTCAGATCAAACGAACTCGATTATGAAACATTTTATCCTAAACTTAAGGATAAAGAAGCGTACGCAATTCTGAAAAAAGATCTTTTGCAGGAAAATCAAAAATTTACAACCGGTAATTACGACGATATTTCCAGATTAACAGCCGGAAATTCTGAGCAAAAACCCAATATTATTTTGGTAACTATTGAAAGTTTCAGCGCAGATTTTCTTGCAGAGTTTGGCAATAAAGATCAGCTAACGCCCAATTATGACCAGTTGTCGAAAGAAAGCATCTTTTTTACCAATTTATATGCAACGGGAACAAGAACTGTGCGTGGAATGGAAGCTCTAACTTTATCTGTACCTCCAACTCCCGGAAACAGTATTGTAAGAAGACCAAATAATGATAATCTTTTTTCGATTTCTACAATCATCAGGTCTAAAAATTATCATCCGTATTTCATTTATGGTGGTGACGGTTATTTTGATAATATGAATAATTTTTTTGGCGGACAAGGTTTTGATATTGTCGATAGAGACAGAGGAAACCCACTTTCTGATCAAATTAAAACTTCAAGATTTCCAATTAAAGATGATGAGGTCAGTTTTGAAAATGCATGGGGAATTTGTGACGAAGATTTGTATAAACAGTCGATAAAATATGCAGATCTGAACCATAAAAAAGGAAAACCTTTCTTTGAATTTGTGATGACGACTTCCAATCACAAACCTTATACTTTTCCCAACGGCAAAATAAATCTTCCGCAAGGAGATAGAAATGCGGCTGTGAAATATACAGATTATGCGCTGGGAAAATTTATTGCTGAAGCAAAAACAAAACCCTGGTTTAAAAATACCGTTTTTGTAATCGTTGCAGACCATTGTGCAAGCAGTGCAGGAAAATGGGAAATCAATATTGCAAAGCATCATATTCCTGCCATTATTTATAACCTGAATCATTCGCCTGAAAAAATCGAAAGATTGACTTCACAGATAGATTTGATGCCAACTGTATTCGGTTATCTGGGTTGGAACTATACAACCTCTTTATTTGGAAAAGACATAAATCAAACTAAAGTGGGCGATGAAAGAGCTTTTTTGGGAAATTACCGAACTTTGGGGATGCTAAAATCGAATGTTTTTACTCAAATTGATGACAGAAAAAGAGTGAAACAGTTCAGGGTTTCCGGAAATGATCAGTCTTTGTCTGAGCTTAAAACAAAAAATAACAGCTTGGTTTCTGAAACTATTTCATATTATCAGACGGCAAGTACAAGATTTAAAAATGGTAAAATGAAAAGCAAATAAATATCTTCAAAAATCTGACAGAAAATAATTAATTGCTAAATGTTTTCTTATTGATTTTTTTCTGTTTTACTTTAAGGATAAAATCAGGAACTTTGGTTATTTCTCCAGCAATTAAATTAATGTTTCTGATTTTCTGTTCGCAGTATACATTGGCAGGAAGAGAAGATTCATCGATAATAACTGTGTAATTTCCTGTCGGTAAAAATGAGGTAAATTTTCCCTCGTCATTTGGGCTGAATCTTTCTATTATTTTGTTGTCTTTCAGTATGTTAAAAAATACTGATGATGTTTTGATATCAAAATCTACAGAAGTTGTCGCATTGTAATCTAAAAACAATTCGCCTGTTAAAGTACCGTTCTGATGTAACGGAATAGTGAGTGGATAAGTGTATTTATCAAGATCTAATTTCTGCTCATCGTAGTACCAACCCTGTTGAATCAGCTGTTTCAGCTCAAAATTACCAAAAGGAATATCTTTATATAGTGCATTTCCGGAATCGTCTGTTTTCAGCACGACATTATTGATGCTGACAATGTAATCATGAGCAGGTTTTTCTTCCGGATCGAAAATATTATTGTTGTTTTTATCGTAAAAAGTAAAGATTTGAATTTTCCCTTTTTTACCTGAATCTAAAGATGCTTTTTTAAGATTAAAAGTAATTCCTATTTCCATTGTCAGGATATTGCTCGTTAACGAACCTACAGCATAATTATACCATGAAGAATTTAAAAATGCTGCAAATTTTTTTGTATTATATTTGGCATTAATAAAGCCTGAAGGAGCTTTTCCGTAAATCATATCTTCTACATAAGAAATCCCTGTATTTACGCTGAGTTTTTGCTTTAAAAACTGCTCGTTATAAAATAATGACAGAGAAAGTTTTTTGTAATCTTCATTTTTATTGATTTGATAGGCAAAGGCATATTCTGAAAGATAATAGCTTCCTTTTTGATAAATAGCATTGAAATTCAGTTTCCTAAAACTGTAGTTTGCATTAAACCTGAGCTGAAACTGCGGGTTTTCCTGAAGCGGATATTGCGAAATCCCGTTTTCAAGAGAAACTAAAGCTGTTTGTCTGGTTTTATAATTAGACCAGGTAAGCGATTCTACCAATCGATGGGCGCTAAACTGTTTGGTTTCTTCACTTTGCCAGTTACCGAAGAAGTTGTTGTAACTATTGGATGATTCGTTTTGATATTGGTAACTGAGACCAAAATTCAGCTTTTTAATTGATGGGAATTTTATACCGGTTTCATACCTTACGTTTTCAGAAATTTGTATTCTGTCAAAATAAAAAAATCTTGGTGTAAAATTGGAATAACTAAAACTCGTGAAAATATTATAATCTCCTAAATTTTTTGAAATATTTTGCTGAAGTTGTGCACTTCCACGCCTGTTTCCAGGAAAATAATCAGAGCTGTAAAAATAATTACCACTGATGTCGAATGCTTTTATTGCTCCTTTATAGTTAGTTTCTAATGCCAGAGAAGGTTTTAACACGTCTCGTAATTCATAAGAGCTTAAACCGGCATTTAGTTTACCGTTAAATGTCCATATTTTATTTAAAGCATAATTTCCTTCAGTTCCTAAGATGTGATGTTTAGCTTTTTCGAAAGGATCATATCTGTAAATGTACGCAGCAGAGATATTTTTGTTATCGTTATTGGTATTCAGGCTTCCTTTGGTGAAGAAGCCATAACCATTTTTCAGAAAAGCATTTTTTTCAATAAGATTGAAATTTTGATCTACAATCCCTATTTCTATCCGTTTACTGCTTCCAAAATTATGGCTGTATTCTGCACCTCTTCCCGAAAGTGTAGTTTCAAACATTTTACTGATCGATCCTACATTATAAAAGTTGTCTCCCTGATAAAAGCTGATATTTGTATTGGTAAGAATAGGCAGTTGCTGGTTGCTGAATAAGGATGCGTTGCCATTCATTACAAGATATCCGGAAGGAAGATTAAAACCTCCTGAACCATAAACTTGATACATATTCAAATTTTGCCCTACTCTTCGGTAAGAAGTTGTGATTTCGTTTCTTAAAGGGTCTGTAATATTGCCATACTGTGCTTCCTGAAATTTTTGTATGCTTGATATATTCTGAACCGTAATACTTGTTGTATTGAAAATTTCCTTTTCGGGATTTCTAAAACCGGAGATGTTTATTGTATAATTTGCAATATCCGAAAGACTCTTTGAAGGTTGATAACTAAACGTAAAAATAGAATCTTTTTTCACATCTATTACCGCTTGCTGCTCAATAAAAAAATTGCCTTTGTCAGGATCGGGAAATTTACAGACTAAAGTAATGTTTTGAGCAATATTTCCGGTATTCAATACACGTACTTTTACAGAAATAGGTTCATTTGTAGTATTTCTGAAAATAATTGGTGAAAGTGAAGTCATGCTCAGATTATTATCAACTTCTATAATGTTGTTGGTGATCTGTTCAGCAATAATATTACCGATTTGATCTACAAGTTGAATTTTAATATCAGAACTTCCTGCTTTGACGTTGTTATCTTCTATTATTCTTAAAGGAATATATTTCTTCTCACCTTTTTGTAGATTTACAGGAATCTGCAGGCCTGAAATGGCTTTGTAACCATCGGGTAAAATAGGGTGGAGATTTCCTGAAAAAGTTTCTAAACCAGTATTTTGCAGTGCAACAACGATATTGATTAATCTTGATTTTGAAGCATTGCTATCCTTCTCGATTTCCATTTTTACAGGAAACTGATTGGTTTGTGCATTAATTTTAAAAAAATACAGCACCAAAAAAACAGAAAACAGAATTTTATTTCCGCAACTAAAAATCATCAGAAAAATTATTGGGGAGTGATTTCATACTGCAAAGTGGTAGAGTACTCTCCGGGTCTGGCGTTGATCAATTGTTGATCCTGAGCTAACGAAAAATAAATAAGATCATAATTAAAGGTCGTATTATGGCTTGTATTTCCTTTGGCTAAAATCTGGCTTGTAGATGATAATGTAAGTGGATAGACAGTCTGAGTTCCCTGTGATAAAGGCTGTAGTCTCAGATGAATCGCAGAAATAGGAATTGTATATCCCAAAGGTGAAGTAAGATTATTTTGAAGCGCACGGACTTTAATCTGAAAATTGGTATTCGTATTTACTTTTAAACCATTAGGATAGTTAATACTGTTTCCGTCATTATAATCCTGCATACTGTCAAATTCCAATGTACCATTTGCAGCGTTTGAATTTATAATTAAAGACATTTCCTGTGTTGTAGGCGGAGTTCCGGAAAGCGTACCGATATGAAACTGAAAAGTATGGGGTATTCTGCCAATGATATTGTTATTTTGATCATAAGCCGTAAATTCTACTGTTGCATAAAAACGAGTCCATGCCGGATATGTTCCGAGATAAGCTCCTCCCATGAGAGTAACAGCAAATTTTAATGATAAATAGTAGTATGCATTTGGTGAGGAAGATGCATTGTATAGTGGTGCATTTGATTGAGGAACTAAAAAAGCTTCTACATTTTCCTGTAAAAAAACATTTGAAGGTGCGCCGATTTGAGCTATTGATGGAGGAGGACCAGGAACTGCCTGTCCTGTAGCAGATACTGGATGGAAAGAAACTTTATTTCCGGGAATAGTATATTGACCGTTTTCAGAAATTATATTTTGCTGAAGTTTTGCCGAAAGTCTCCAATGAGGAATATTAAAATTTCCGTTACCTGAAAAAGTGACTGTATAGGCATCCGGATTAGTATTACCGTTGTAATTGTTAACCTGCATATAGCTGTTGGTCCATGAGCTTACAGAAACCTGAGCTTTTGATATAAAAATAAAAATCAGAAAAAAAACAGTGTAGTACTTACTCATAATTAAAATTCAGTTCTGCCATTTCCAGAGTATTATCGTCTCCGTTATCAATTAAAACAGATAAATTGTAAGCACCTTTTTCGGTTAAATCTTTCACGGGAATGCTTAATTTTCTAATATTTCCCGGAAGCGTATAAAATACTACAGGATCTACTGCAATTTTTTTTCCGGTAGTTGTATTGATAAGGTCGGTAGTGATTTTTCCGTCAGTCCACAATTCAGATTGATTTTCAAACTGCAGATTAATGATTTTTTTTGCGGTATCGAATTTTAAATCCTTGATTTCTATCTTTCTCAGAGAAGTTTCTGGTTTCTTATGAAAAATTTTAATTCCTGATTTTACGCTTACTTTTATTTTCGCACCTGTATTATCTGTTCCGTCTACAGGGTTCATCTGGCTCACAAAAAGTACGGCAGTATGTGCAGCAAGCTCGTCTTTAGAGACTGTAGGTACAGTAAGAGTTACATTTAATTCCTTCCTTTCTCCGGGTGCAAGACTGAAATATGCATCTTCTTTGTTGATACTTATCCACTGTGAGCAGGAGTTTTTTAAAGTATTTGCGGGTTGCATTATATTTTCTCCTTTTTCATCATATTCCCAATCGCCTAAGCTTACAGCGAGATCCAGCGTATGTTTTACGCTGACATTGGTTACTGTAATTTTTTGTGTACTACTGCTACCGGGAATAGTTTCAAAATAAACTCTTGGCGGAGACACCGAAATACCGGTTTGCGCATGGATCCGGATAATGAGAAAGCAGAAAAGTAAAGCAAATTTTTTCATATCAGTTCTATTTATGACAAAAGTGTCACAAAAATTATTGTGACACTGTATCATCATATCAGTTTTCAAATATATTATGCACTCACAATAGTGTAAACCAAAGTAGCTTTATAAGTAGAAGGGTTTTGGTTTGGCACATAGTTATCAATGTATGCGTTTGCTCCTGAACCTGTATATTTTACACTTACACTTTTGTTAACAGCACCGCTAGATGAAGAAACCAAAGTAGTTTCAGTTGCAGAAAGTGCTAAATCTTGTTGGTAAGTTGCATTGCTTAACGCCTGTGAACCTGCAGAAGAAGAAAGCTTAACAGTGCTTACTGCCATAGTCTTACCGTTAAGTTGCATGTTTGCTTCAGTTGCTTTTACTTTCACCTGAAATCCACCTGTGCTGTAAATCGTCAAGTGATCATCGTTTGTCTTGCTTACCCCATTTTGGTAATCTGCTGTAGTAGCATATTCAAGATTTACGGTTTTCTGTTCTTCCTTTACAGTTAAAGTCTGGATTGGTTTAAGAATAACGTTTAAAGTAACGTTTTGAGCTTTAGAACTTGCAAAAGCTACTAGAGCTAATGCTGTAAATAAAAATTGTTTCATGTTATCAATCAGTTTTAATTAGATGATTATCTATTCTTTTCGAGTGCAAAGATATATGTCATTTAGAGATTGAGATTTGCAAAAACACGCTTATTTTTTGTGAATTTTTACAAAAATGAGTAGACGACACTGTATTCGATGTAATGAATAGTGTTTTTAATAAGAATATCTTACCCCTGAAAATGCTTTTTAAGTGAAAAAGCAACTGAAAACTGGTGTTTTCTCTGATAGATAAAAAAGGTTACCGGATTTATCAATTAACTTAATAAATCCAGTGACCACTGAAAACTGATGATGAAAAGTTTATTAATATGATTGAATGTATTGATTGAAAAGAATAGATTTAATACTAATAAAAACTTTTAAAACTTTGTGATTTGGTGTTCTTGTATTTTATGATACTGATTGATTTTTATCTGTTTTCATTTATTTATACTACAAATGTAATCAGTAGAAATACGTAATACAATTTAGTGTGGGTTTGATTTAATAATTTTTACGTAAAAATTTATAAATATATACGTAATATTATTTTATATATAATTGAAATTCAGATATTTATGTTTTTTGTATTGACAAACAATTACAAATAAAAATTGCTCTATAAAATAGAGCAATTTTTATTATTTATGATAAAATAATGATGTAATCTGATGAAAATTAACCAGCCAGTTCTCTCATATCCGATGGTTTTTTCCCACTGTGCTTTTTCACAAAATTGGTGAAATTACCCTCATCCTTAAAACCTAAATCGAATGCAATTTCAGATAAAGTATTGTTAGAAAATTTAATTGCCTTTTCACATTCAAAAGTTATTTTCTCAATAATCATTTGCTTCGCAGATTTTCCGTAAACAAATTCTGTCATGTCGGTAAGTTTTCTGCTTGATACCCGCAGTTCACCTGCGTAATAGGAAACCTTCTTTTCTTTTTTATAATCTCTTTGGAGAATCACAGTAAATCTATTGACCAAACTTACAGAATGGAGATGTTCTTCTTTGGGGTCATTTTGATGATCAATATGAAGATGAGCATCAAGAATTAAACTCTCAATAGCATTATGAGCGGCGGAAATAAAAAATTTTTCCTGATCTACAGCAGAGAATTTTCTGAGTCTTTCGATTAAAATAATCTTATTATATTCATTATTTCCAAAATATGGTGCGACAAAAATGTGAGATTTAAAATTGAAAAATAGATTTGAATTTAAAAAAATACTGTCCTTGGAAGTTTTATCAAAAAATTCTTTAGAAAAAACAATTGCGTAAATTTCTTTACCGGAAGCATTTCCAAATTCTACATTTTTCTGAGGGCCTATAAATACAGAGTTTCCACCAGAAATATGATATTTTTTATTCTCAACAGTAATATCGAGATCTTCACCAATTAAGAAAATAGAAAAATAATCTGATGTATTAAATTTTCTTGAAAAATTGTTACGCTCAATTATTTCGGAAACAAGATTTATACTAAACCCATTTTTTTTTAATTCATCGAATACTTTAAACATTGTGTGAGTGGAGTGTTTTTATAATAATATTCGTCAAAAATAAGCAATTATAAAATATAATTAGCACTCATTTTGAATATTATGTCTGAAATATTCAAAAAATAATGCTTTATGTTTAAGGTAATTTCAATTTATTTTATCTAAGCTTAGGTTTTAGTTATAAAAATAAAATACTTTGGAATTATTGGTTTATTATTTGGCACCATAACTTCTTTCAAAGAAAAATTGAGATGTAAAAAATACAAGTAAGAAAAGTGAATTATAATGTTAAATCTATCGTTCAGGTAATTTTTTTAGCTCTTTTTTATTCTTTTTTGATCTTTCATGTTATATTTTCGTGTATTCCATTAAAAAAAACCTCTACAATTAGGCTGGAATCGTCTGAAAACATATATTTGCAGCCTAAATTTTATAGACATGAAAGAACTTATCGAAAAAATCAACGCTGAATTTGAAGCGTTCACAACAGAGGCAAATCAACAAGTTGAAAAAGGAAACAAAGCAGCTGGAACAAGAGCTCGTAAATCAGCTTTAGAACTAAGCAAATTGTTCAAAGACTTTAGAAAAGTTTCTGTTGAAGAATCTAAAAAATAAAAGATAAGCCGGCTCATTCAGCCGGCTTATTTTTTTGTCTTTAAAAAATTACAATATCATACTCAACTGAATTCTTTTCCTTGCTTCATCAACCTCGGTGACTCTCACCTGAACGTGTTGATGGAGTTTTACGATTTCATTTACATCAGAAACGAAACCTTCTTTTAATTGAGAAATATGCACCAGACCGCTTTCTTTTATTCCTAAATCTACAAAACATCCGAAAGCAGTAATGTTGTTGACAATTCCCGGGAGAATCATTCCTGTTTTCAAATCGTTAATTTTCTTCACATTAGGATCAAATTCAAAAACCTTCACGGCCTTTCTAGGATCCAATCCTGGTTTTTCAAGTTCTTTTAAAATATCTTTTATTCCTAAAATCCCAATGGTGTCTGTAATGTAGTTTTCGGGTTGTATTAAAGCTATTTTCTCTTTATTGGCTATGATGTCATTTGTTTTCAGGCCTAAATCTTTTGCCATTTTTTCAACAATTCCATAGGCTTCGGGATGAACAGCCGAATTATCCAGCGGATTTTCGCCGTTTAAAATTCTGATGAACGCTGCAGATTGCTGAAAAGCTTTTTCGCCAAGCCTTGGAACTTTTTTCAATTGTTTCCTGTTTTCAAAAGCTCCGTTTTCAGCACGATAATTTACAATATTTTCAGCCATTTTTTCACCAATCCCGGAAACATAGCTGAGAAGAGATTTACTGGCGGTGTTCAGATTGATTCCGACTGAATTTACGCATTTCATCACCGTAGAATCCAGCTCGTTTTTCAGCTGGGTTTGATCTACATCATGTTGATATTGACCTACTCCGATAGATTTTGCATCAATTTTCACCAATTCAGCCAGTGGATCAGAAAGCCGTCTTCCAATAGAAACCGCACCACGAACCGTCACATCAAAACTCGGAAATTCATCTCTTGCAATTTTACTTGCCGAATAAACCGAAGCTCCTGCCTCTGAAACCACAAAAACCTGCAATGGCTTGTCAAAAGCAATTTTTTTAATGAAAAATTCGGTCTCACGACTTGCTGTGCCGTTTCCGATAGAGATTGCCTGAATATTGTACGCATTCACCATCGAGCGGATTTTCTTCATTGCCATTCCGCTTTCATTTTGCGGAGCGTGAGGATAAATGGTTTCGTTGTGCAATAAATCTCCTTTTTCATCCAGACAAACGATTTTGCATCCGCTTTTAAAACCTGGATCGATGGCTAAAATTCTTTTTTCACCTAAAGGCGGAGCCAAGAGAAGCTGGCTGAGATTTTCTGAAAATATTTCGATGGCTTTTTTATCTGCTTTTTCTTTTGCTTCCTGTAAAGTTTCGTTGGAAATTGCGGGCTCAAGAAGTCTTTTATAAGAATCTTTTATGGCTAAAGAAACCTGTTCAGAGCTGTCATTTTTAGATTTTATAATCGCATTTTCAATAAAATCTATTGCTTCATCTTTATCAATTCCGATATTGGTCTTTACAAAACCTTCCGTTTCTGCTCTCAGCATTGCCAAAAGTCTGTGAGAAGGCATTCTGTTTAAGCTCTCTTCCCATTCGAAATATTGAGAAAATTTTTGAGCGGCTTCTTCTTCCTTCTTTGCTTTTACAACTTTAGAAGTTACGATAGCTTTTCTTTGAAATAATCGGCGAAGATTTTTTCTGACATACATATTTTCGTTGATCCATTCTGCTATGATGTCTCTTGCACCTTGTAACGCCTCTTCTTCGTTTCCAATCTGATCATTTAAATATTTAGAAGCTAAAAAATAAATATCCTGAGATTTTTGGCTCATTATTATTTTAGCCAATGGTTCAAGGCCTTTTTCTTTAGCTGCATCTGCTTTTGTTTTTCGGCGTTTTTTAAAAGGTAAATATAAATCTTCCAGTTCCTGAAGATCAAAACATTCTTCAATTCTCTGTTTCAGTTCAGGATGCAAAGCATTTTGTTCTTCGATAGATTTTAAAATACTTTCTTTACGCTTAATGATCTCTTCAAACTGATTATTGAGCTTTGCAATCTGCTCGATCTGAATTTCATCCAAATTTCCTGTTGTATCTTTTCTGTATCTCGATATAAATGGAATGGTGCAATCCTCGGACAATAATTTTAAAGTTGCAGTAATGCTTTTATCTGATATGTTGAGTTGCTTTTGAATGAAATCTACAGTCTTCATGAATTTTTTTTGATTGGCTAAAATACTGACTTTTTCAGAGAAAATAAATGTTTTGATATGATTAAAAGATATTACAAAAAGAGAAAAAAAGTATTCAAACAGATGTTATTAAAAGTGTAGAAATTTTGTTTGAATTTAAAAGTGAGTAAAAACCAACGTTATTTTTCTTTGTATATCAGAAAGTTCAAAAACATTTAAAATAAAAAATGCCCCGCAGATAGGCGAGGCGCTAAATGTTTTCACAACGGAATAATCCTTATTGTGAATTGCTTTCGGATACAAATCTAAAAATAATATTTTTAATGTGTTTACGGTTTTCCGCATTTGTATGAAATAATTTCTTTTTAATTTTAAGGAATTTCAAAAAACTAAATAATTATGACTAAAAATATACTTGGATTGGACTTGGGAGTTTCATCTATTGGATGGGCACTTGTTCAAGAAGATGAGAAGAATTCGGAGAATAATAAAATCATTAAGCTAGGTGTTCGTGTGAATCCTTTGACTGTGGATGAGCAAATTAATTTTGAAAAAGGTAAGCCTATCACTACCAATGCCAGTAGAACATTAGCCAGAAGTGCCAGAAGAAATCTTCAAAGGTTCAAATTGAGAAGAGAAAATTTGATTGATGTCTTACAAAAGAATAATATCATAAAAGAAGCTGATTTATTAACTGAAGTTGGAAAAAATTCAACTTTTCAGACTCAAGAAATTAGAGCAATTTCAGCTAAAGAAAGAATTGAATTGTCTGAATTTGCAAGAGTATTACTTCTTATCAATAAAAAAAGAGGTTACAAAAGCAGTAGGAAAGCCAAGAATGAAGATGAAGGTCAGATTGTTGACGGAATGGTTGTCGCCAAGAAATTATATGAAGAAAATCTTACGCCAGGAGAATATTCTTTTAAGCTTTTAGAAGAAGGTAAAAAGCAATTACCGGATTTTTATCGTTCAGATTTACAAGCAGAGTTCGACAAAATTTGGAATTTTCAAAAACAATATTACTCAGAAATATTAACAGATAATCTTTATAAAGAGCTACAAGGCAAAAATAAAAATGCAACTTGGGCAATTTTGAAAGAACCGTTTTCTCTAATTGGCATCAAACAAGTTGGGACGATGCAGGAGAAAAAGATAGAACGATACTTTTGGAGAAGCGAAGCTATTAAAAAACAATTGGATTTTGAAAGCTTGGCTATTGTTTTCCAAGAAATAAATAGTAATTTGAACAATTCCAGTGGTTATCTTGGTGCCATTAGCGACAGAAGTAAAGAATTGTATTTCAGTAACCAAACAGTTGGCGAATATTTATATCAACAACTCAAAGTAAATCCTCATACAAAGCTAAAAAATCAGGTCTTTTACAGACAGGATTATTTGGATGAGTTTGAAAATATTTGGGAAACTCAAGCAAAATATCATAAAGAATTAACGAAAGAATTAAAAGAAGAAATCCGTGATATTGTTATTTTTTATCAAAGGAGACTCAAATCTCAAAAAGGATTAATCAGTATTTGTGAGTTTGAAAATAGAGAAATAGAAATTACAGAAAACGGAAAAACTAAAAAGAAAACGGTTGGTTTAAAAGTAGCACCTAAGTCGTCTCCATTGTTTCAAGAGTTTAAAATTTGGCAGGTTCTTAATAATTTACAGTTTCAGAATGTAGAATCTAAAGAAATTTTCCCAATAGATTTAGACTTTAAACAATCCATTTTTGAGGAAGTTAATATTAAAGGAAGACTTTCTGCAAAAGATGTTTTGGATATCGTTGGCTATTCTGGTAAAGAGTGGAAAACGAATTTTAAAGATATTGAAGGTAATAATACTAATGAAAATCTCTACACAGCCTTTCTTAAAATTATAGCTAATGAAGGAATACAATTTCCAAAAGAGTTTAAACTGACTATAGACGACGAGATAAATGTTTCTAAAATTCATTCTTCTGCTACAGTTATAAAAAAGTTTGTCAGTGAAAAGTTATCAGAATTAGGGATTGATGTTTCTATATTAGATTTCAATCCAGAATTAGATGGAAGTGATTTTGAAAAGCAAAGTTCTTATCAGCTTTGGCATTTGTTATATTCCTATGAAGGTGATGATTCCCCTTCTGGAAACGAAAAATTGTATGAGCTTTTAGAAAAGAAATTTGGTTTCAAAAAAGAGCATTCCAGAGTATTGGCTGAAATTGGTTTCTCTCAGGATTATGGGAGTTTGAGTTCAAAAGCGATGCGAAAGATTATCACCCATCTAAAAGCAGGGTTTTCTTACGGAGGAAGAAAAGATAGGCCTAATGAACCTAGTGCTTGTGAATTTGCAGGATATAATAGTCATTCTAAAAATTCATTAACCAAAGAACAACTTGAAAACAGAGTTTTGAAAGAGCAATTGGAGATTCTACCAAAAAATTCTTTAAGAAATCCTGTGGTTGAAAAGATTTTGAATCAAATGATAAATCTCGTCAATGAAGTATCTAAAGAATATGGAAGACCAGACGAAATAAGAATAGAACTCGCCCGTGAATTGAAAAATAATGCGGAAGAGCGTGCAAATATGACTTCCGAAATCAGCAAAGCAACTTTACTTCATCAGAAATATGCGGAAGTTTTACAGAGAGAATTTGGAATAAAATCGCCGTCGAGAAACGACCTTATTCGATATAAGTTATATTTAGAATTAGAGAAAAATCTGTTTAAAGATTTATACACTGATGTTCAAATCAAAAGAGATGAACTTTTTACAGATAAATATGACATCGACCATATTATTCCACAATCCAGATTCTTCGATGATAGTTTTTCTAATAAAGTTTTAGTTCCTAGAGGTGCTAATCTTAAAAAGGGGAATTTTACAGCTTTTGATTATCTTGAAATTGAAGGAAAAGAGAGATTAGAAAAATTCCTCAATCTAATAAAAGAACTTTATGATAAAGGTGGGATTACGAAAGCTAAATATGAAAAACTCCAGAAAAAGGGTATTGAAATAGGAGATGGGTTTATAGAAAGAGATTTGCGAAACACACAATATATAGCTAAAAAGGCAAAAGAAATTCTTTTTGAAATTACCAACTCTGTAGTTCCTACAACAGGAAGAATCACAGATAAACTCCGTGAAGACTGGAATCTTGTGAACACAATGAAAGAACTTAATCTGGAAAAATACAGAAAATTAGGTTTGACGGAAACGGTTATTAATTCTAAAGGAGAAGAGAAACAAAGAATTATAGATTGGACTAAAAGAAATGACCATCGCCACCACGCAATGGACGCTTTGACGGTTGCTTTTACAACTCATAATCATATTCAATATCTGAATTATCTGAATGCAAGAAAAGATGAGAGTCACAAGCAACACAAAATGATTTCAAATATCGAAAATTTAATTACCAAAGTATTTGAAAAGAAAAATGGTTCTAAGCAAAGACGATTTATTGAACCAATTAAAAATTTCAGGATAGATGCGAAAAAGCATTTAGATGAGGTCTTAATTTCTCATAAGGCTAAAAATAAAGTTGTAACGAAGAATATCAATAAAATTAAGAAAAAGGGGAGTGTTGTTTTAAAAACAGAACTGACACCAAGAGGACAACTTCATAAAGAAACTATTTATGGAAGTTCTAAATTCCTAAAAACTAAGGAAGAAAAAGTATCCGGAAAGTTTGATTTAGAAACTATAAATAAAGTTCAGAATGAGAAATTCAGAAACGCTTTGTTAGAAAGATTGCAGGAGTTTGATGGAGATTCTAAGAGAGCATTTACTGGAAAAAATGTTTTGGCTAAGAATCCACTCTTTTTGGATGTAACGAGAACTGAACAAGTGCCTGAAAGTGTAACTCTAAGTTGGTATGAAACGGGCTATACCGTCAGGAAATCTGTCAATCCCGATAATTTTAAAGATTTTAAGAATATTGAAAAAGTTACTGATAAAGGGATGCGTGATATTTTGACCGAAAGGTTAAAAGCATTTAATGGAAATTCCAAGGAAGCTTTTTCTGATTTAGAAAAGAACCCAATATGGCTTAATAAATCTAAAGGTATTGCTGTAAAGACCGTTACAATTACGGGAATTAGTAATGCGGAAGCTTTGCATTACAAAAAAGACCATTTTGGAAATTACATTTTAGATGAGAATGGAAAAAGAATCGCAGTAGATTTTGTAAGTACGGGGAATAATCATCACTTAGCAGTTTATATTAACGAAAATCAAGAGTTGGATGATAATATAGTTTCATTGTACGAAGCGGTTGAAAGAGTTAGCCAAGGTTTAGATATAGTAGATAAATCATATAAGAGCAGTGAAGGGTATCAATTCTTATTTTCTTTGAAGCAAAATGAAATTTTCTTATTCCCATCTGAAGATTTTAATCCAAAAGAAATTGATTTATTTGATGATAGGAACCTAAGTATTATTTCTAAGAATATGTTTAGAGTTCAAAAGATTTCAAAAGTTGGTTATGGTAATTATTTTGTACGAGATTTTGTTTTCAGACATCATTTAGAAACTTCTGTTGAGGAAAGAAAAGAACTTCGTAATATTTCTTACATACAGTTAAAAAGCTTAGAAGGATTAAGAAATATAGTAAAAGTGAGGCTCAATCATATTGGGAAAATTGTTCAAGTTAACGAATACTAAATAGATTATGATCACCCGCTCCATCTACATCGGCAATCCTGCTTACCTCAAACTTAAAGATGAGCAGATGTACATTATGGAACCTTCCACCAACGAGATGAGAGGCAAGGTTCCTGTTGAAGATTTGGGATTGTTGATGTTGGATCATTTTCAAATCACGGTTTCGCATCAATTGATACAGAAAATGATGGGGAATAATGTGGTGGTCGTGAGTTGTGATGCGCATCATTTGCCACATGGAATTATGTTGCCATTGTATGGACATACAGAACATTCGGATAGGGTAAAAGACCAGTTAGAAGCAAGCGAGCCGCTCAAAAAACAACTCTGGAAACAAACCGTCGAGTGTAAAATTGAGAATCAAAAAGAAGTTTTGATCAGATTAGGGAATTATTATGAACCCATGCTTGAGTATCAAAAGAATGTGAAATCGGGCGATATCACCAATATGGAAGGCATTGCGGCACAACATTATTGGAAATATCTCATTAGTTTAGATTTTTTGAGACAGCGTTTTGGGGATTCGCCGAATCAGTTTTTCAACTTTGGATATGCGGTTCTCAGAAGTATTGTGGCGAGAGCGATCGTGGAAACCGGTTTGCTTCCTGTATTGGGAATTTTCCATAAAAATAAATATAATCCATATTGTCTTGCAGATGATTTGATGGAGCCTTACCGTCCGTTTGTGGATTTGTTGGTAATGCAATGGCTGAAAGTAAATCCTGATACTGAGGAACTGACGAAAGAATTTAAAGCACACATTCTCCAAATTGCAACCAGGGATGTGCGAATTGATGATAAAACAAGACCATTATTAGTGGCTGTAAAAACAACGGCTTCTTCGCTTTACAAATGTTATACAGGAGAAAAACGAATGATTTCTTATCCTGAATTACAGTAATTTTTTTTATGGCAGCTATTTCCGCCTTCCGCTCTCAATCTTTTTTGCAGACGATTTCAGATTAAATAGTATTTAAGACCTGGCAAAAAAGGATTTCCGCTCAAGTCGGGCTGCAACCTGTCATACCGCAAAACAAAACCATAAAAATGAATGCCGAAAGGTTTAACGCTTACCGAATTATGTGGGTTTTAGTATTATACGACTTACCGACGGAGACCAAAGCCAATATGAAAGATGCCAACCGTTTTCGTAAAGGTTTGATTGATGATGGTTTTACCCTATTTCAATTTTCAATGTACGTTCGCCATTGCCCCAGTCGTGAAAATGCTGAGGTTCATATCAAAAGAGTGAAGTTTATGTTGCCAAAAGCAGGTAAAGTTGCCATAATGTGTATCACGGATAAACAATTTGGTGACATAGAAATTTTCTTTGCCAGAAATAAAGAAGAACCGCCACCGACCTTCCAACAACTCGAATTGTTTTAATTTTTGATTCCTAAAAACAAAAATAATCTACTGAAAATCAGTAGATTATTTTTTGAGGTTGTTGTGTATCCCAAAGATACTGAAAAATGAAAGCAATTCACAACATTTGGTCATTCAGGATATTAGCAATGTTTGTTGTTGTGTATCCCAAAGATACTGAAAAATGAAAGCAATTCACAACTAAACGTCTAACAAGGTCATTTTTTAACTCGTTGTTGTGTATCCCAAAGATACTGAAAAATGAAAGCAATTCACAACTGACTTGGAAGCAGGGTGCAAGTTTATTATGTTGTTGTGTATCCCAAAGATACTGAAAAATGAAAGCAATTCACAACAGGTTTAAAAGCCTTATTTTTTTACTCAACGTTGTTGTGTATCCCAAAGATACTGAAAAATGAAAGCAATTCACAACGCTTCTTTAAAGAACATATTATTTAAGCGTGTTGTTGTGTATCCCAAAGATACTGAAAAATGAAAGCAATTCACAACTCAATATGTCTTCCAATGCTTCCAAATTCAGTTGTTGTGTATCCCAAAGATACTGAAAAATGAAAGCAATTCACAACATTTCCGGCATTCGTTTGGATTTTAGCCCAGTTGTTGTGTATCCCAAAGATACTGAAAAATGAAAGCAATTCACAACTTATCAGTTGCAATTACGAAAGTTTTAACTGTTGTTGTGTATCCCAAAGATACTGAAAAATGAAAGCAATTCACAACAATGAACGCCCTTTTAAAGAATTTAGAGAGGTTGTTGTGTATCCCAAAGATACTGAAAAATGAAAGCAATTCACAACTATAAAAGCAAAATCACCAAATCCTAAATCGTTGTTGTGTATCCCAAAGATACTGAAAAATGAAAGCAATTCACAACAACCAACTTCCATCATTGTCTAATGTTACCGTTGTTGTGTATCCCAAAGATACTGAAAAATGAAAGCAATTCACAACAACATCTGCATTAAATGATGCATTCAAAGAGTTGTTGTGTATCCCAAAGATACTGAAAAATGAAAGCAATTCACAACTCACAAAGGTTATTGCATAAAAAGCAATAAGTTGTTGTGTATCCCAAAGATACTGAAAAATGAAAGCAATTCACAACCTGATAGTTTGAGAGTATTTCGAAGGGCATGTTGTTGTGTATCCCAAAGATACTGAAAAATGAAAGCAATTCACAACTCTGTTACTAATATTGATAATTTAAGTCAAGTTGTTGTGTATCCCAAAGATACTGAAAAATGAAAGCAATTCACAACACCAATCCCGGAGAATAGTTCAATTATTTTGTTGTTGTGTATCCCAAAGATACTGAAAAATGAAAGCAATTCACAACTTTGACAAATGTCATCATCGTCTGGAAGTGGTTGTTGTGTATCCCAAAGATACTGAAAAATGAAAGCAATTCACAACGAAGTCGTTGCGTTATGTAAAGAACTTGTCGTTGTTGTGTATCCCAAAGATACTGAAAAATGAAAGCAATTCACAACTGCTTAGGATTATTGATTATTTAATTTCTTGTTGTTGTGTATCCCAAAGATACTGAAAAATGAAAGCAATTCACAACATTTTGAAGTTTAAATACTTTTTTTGAATCGTTGTTGTGTATCCCAAAGATACTGAAAAATGAAAGCAATTCACAACCACCATTGAACTGTAAAATTATCTATTACAGTTGTTGTGTATCCCAAAGATACTGAAAAATGAAAGCAATTCACAACATTCTGGGTTCTATCCCAAACCTTCATTGTGTTGTTGTGTATCCCAAAGATACTGAAAAATGAAAGCAATTCACAACCAATCGGTTTTGGTTTGAACATATTTTAACGTTGTTGTGTATCCCAAAGATACTGAAAAATGAAAGCAATTCACAACGTACAAACTATTTCAAAATGTTCTTTTAAAGTTGTTGTGTATCCCAAAGATACTGAAAAATGAAAGCAATTCACAACTAACTCTAAGTAATTCATTATTTTTATTTTGTTGTTGTGTATCCCAAAGATACTGAAAAATGAAAGCAATTCACAACTGTTAAAATAACATCCATTACTTGCTTAGAGTTGTTGTGTATCCCAAAGATACTGAAAAATGAAAGCAATTCACAACTAATTTCTTAATGCTTCGATGTTGTCAACGGTTGTTGTGTATCCCAAAGATACTGAAAAATGAAAGCAATTCACAACTATTTATTTGTTGTTGTGAAGACCATGTATGTTGTTGTGTATCCCAAAGATACTGAAAAATGAAAGCAATTCACAACTTGAATTAGCTTGTAGCCGTTTGTGTCTAAGTTGTTGTGTATCCCAAAGATACTGAAAAATGAAAGCAATTCACAACGCAGAAAGAATTATTGCGTGAAGAACAGAAGTTGTTGTGTATCCCAAAGATACTGAAAAATGAAAGCAATTCACAACTATTAATTGGTCGTGGTGGTGGGTTTTATCGTTGTTGTGTATCCCAAAGATACTGAAAAATGAAAGCAATTCACAACTTGCACCGTATAAAAATTTATATTAACTTAGTTGTTGTGTATCCCAAAGATACTGAAAAATGAAAGCAATTCACAACAATATTCACAGCAACTTCCAATGATCTTAGGTTGTTGTGTATCCCAAAGATACTGAAAAATGAAAGCAATTCACAACATCAGGATTATACACACTCAAATATAGTGAGTTGTTGTGTATCCCAAAGATACTGAAAAATGAAAGCAATTCACAACTGATGAAATTACAGTAATACAAACAGAAGAGTTGTTGTGTATCCCAAAGATACTGAAAAATGAAAGCAATTCACAACGCGTTATATTCAGCAACGGTCATTGTTGCGGTTGTTGTGTATCCCAAAGATAACGTTCAAATTTTGATGTTTCGTTGTGTTATATTCAAAAAAATAATTATGATAACAGGTATGTAAAAGGCAAATACTTTGAATATTTAGCTTTTATATTAAATCATTAATTTGCTATTACAAAACTTAAGGAACAATCTTATCATAATACACCGGTATATATTTCTCGGTATCAAATCCTAAAATAATAAACCTGAATTTCTTTGCGGTATCATTATTGTAAAAATCAATTTTTGTAGTGTCAGTGTCATCATTTTTTTCAACGAGAGGGTTCCAATACAAAACAGATCGGTAATCATAACCAATTTTTGATAAATCAGAATTTCCATAATCTGAATCTGGAAATTTTTCAGTTTCATTATAGCCTTCCATTACAAAAAAGTTCACATCTGTCATATTAGATAAAGAATTTCCACGAGAGGCAGGTTGGGTATCGCCTCGTTTTGTATAAATAAGTACAGCCCCGTTTCCGCCGCCACTCATTCCAACGCTCCCGTCTTTAATAATTTTTACCATCGCAATATCAGAAACAGATATTCCGCTGATTGAACCTGCATCGAGCAACATTTCGTCTAAATAAACATTCGCTTTCGACTGACGAATATACGGAGTGGGAATTCCGTTATCATAATTAATGGATAAACCCGCAACCCGACCTTGTAGCCATTGCATAATATTGGGTGAGCTGGCTGCAGATTGGTTATCATTAATGAAATCAAAAACAGTTTCGTTAATGCTGTTGTAAAGTGGGCTACTCAGTTTTTTGTTGAGGTCTTCGGTAAGATTTTTCTTTTTTGCTTTTATCTTTATTTCTTCAATCAGAGTAACTTTTTCATTGTATTCTTTTTTATATTTTCGGGATTCTACTGCTTTTGTAATTTCTGCTGACTGTGAAATTTCAGCAGCAGATTTTCTATCGACAAGAGTGTAATTTTCAACAGGTGGTAATTCCTTTTTTAATGAAATAAATGTATTTACCGGATTTACATAAACATTGGTTCTGCTTTTAAGCGCTGCGTTGGCTTCGTTTATTTGATAAGTAATTTTAATAGGCTTTTCAAAAATCATATTATCAAAAAAGAATTCGCCATTGCTGTCTGTTTCTACCTCAAATACTTGGTTTCCGGATTTTTCTCCTTCTATAAACAGGATGAGGTTCTGTTGGGGTGCAGGTTTTGCGTTTATAGTTAATTTTCCTCTATATGAAATATATTTTGAAGCATTATTGATGATGTTAGGGTATTTCCCGGAAATAATTTCTTTCCAGTCAAACATTTTCCATTGTTCAGAAATTAATAATGCATCCAAAGCTTCTGCATTTCTTTTATCTCCGAAATATTGAGCAGGACGGTCAATTTTAGATTTAATAATACTTGTAAGCCAAAGAGAACTTAGAAAACTCTCATCATCTAAAGATTTTTTGTCTTCAGGATCAAATACCGCAGCAGAAAAGCTGGGAATATCTTTAGATTTTATATTAAATGAATTAAAACCTCTTTTTTCAGTGCTTAGAGTTTCAGGTTTTACTTCAGGAGAAGAAATATTCAAATTTTGAGGCATCACAAAACACATTCTGCTTGCAAGCACATTTTCTTTATCATCAAAAACCGTAATCTGCAAAATACTGTTAATTAACTGATTGGTTGGAATTGACTGAAATGCATCTTTAAGCTGGTTAATTTTAGCTTTATAAACTACCTGTTCACCGATATTGGCAACGACATTATAATAAGGAAGAACTTCGGCAGTATTTTGTATTTTATATTTAATATTATCTTTTTCGCTAATGACCTGCAGGCTTATTCCCGTTTCAGAGACTTTTGGAAGAGAAACTGTGTTTTTCACGCCATTGTTATCTGTAATGACAGCTTCATAGACTTTATCTTTTTCAGGAGTTATTGTAAAAATACCAACATTTCCGTCTAAACCTTTAAATGTGGTAATTTTCTTTTCAGGATTACTTTTTTCAATTACATAACCTTCCCATTGCAATGGTGGAGTTCCTTTCGAATGAAGTCGCACCGCAATTTTACCCGGAATATTCTGGATGAAAGAATTTCCTTCAGGATGCAGTGTTGCAGACCATGATGAAGTTTTGTCTGCTACCAGTTTTTTTGGCGAAGAAGGATTGTAGACAGGAATCTGTTTTAAATATTGAAAATCCTCACTCAGGTTGCTCATCATCGGAGTATAGGCACGGAAATAATAAACATCTTCATTCAAATCTTCAGGAAGCTGAATACTGCCTTGTACAAGACCATTAAAAACAGGAAATCGTCTTCTCAAAATCTGTTTCTTGTTGCGGTCATACATTTCAATGAAAAAGTTAGTTGATATATCGGAAATAGTAAAATTCCTGAAAATCATCGCATTAAACCACACGATATCCCCCGAAAGATATAGATCTTTATCTGTAAGAATATAAATATGTTCCTGAGAAAACTTGTCATTTAAAGTCTGAAGTGCTTTGTCTGCTGCCTGTTGTGAAGAAAAATGGCTGCTTAGAGCCCAAAAAAAACAGAATGTAATGATTCTTTTCATAGCCGTACTACATTTAGTATATGCAAATTAATAAAAAACTCATTACCTGATAAAATAATTATGAGTTTTTGTGATGAATATTCATTTTCATAAAATTTCCTTTTGATTTTTTTTAATTTATTAAAAGCTATATGATTCAATTTAATGGTTTATCGCTCAAAATAAATGACTTTCAAGTAAACTTCTCATTATGAATTTGTTAATTAATAAATATTGATGATGATTAATTGATTAAAAATTACTAATTTCGCACCCGTAAAAATCATTCATGCAAAACATTAGAAATATTGCGATTATCGCACACGTTGACCACGGTAAAACTACTTTGGTTGATAAAATTATTCATGCTACAAACATTTTCAGAGAAAATCAGGAAAGTGGGGAATTAATAATGGATAACAACGATCTTGAAAGAGAAAGAGGAATTACCATTTTATCAAAAAATATTTCTGTTAACTATAAAGACGTTAAAATTAACGTAATCGACACTCCTGGTCACGCCGATTTCGGTGGTGAAGTAGAGCGTGTTTTGAAAATGGCAGACGGTGTAATCTTATTGGTAGATGCATTCGAAGGACCAATGCCTCAGACAAGATTCGTATTGCAGAAAGCTTTAGAATTAGGTCTTAGACCTTTGGTTGTTATCAATAAAGTAGACAAACCAAACTGTCGTCCTGAAGAAGTTCACGATAAAGTATTCGATTTGTTTTTTGCATTGGATGCTACTGAAGAGCAGTTAGATTTCCCTACATTCTACGGGTCTTCTAAGCAAGGTTGGTTCAACACTTCATTAGAGCAGACTGATAATATCTTCCCGTTATTGGATGGTATTTTAGAATATGTTCCTGAGCCTAAAGTTGAGGAAGGTAACCTACAGATGCAGATTGTATCTCTGGATTTCTCTTCTTTCTTGGGTAGAATTGCAATTGGTAAAGTAATCCGTGGAAGTCTTAAAGAAAGCCAGTGGATTGGTTTAGCTCAGGCAGACGGAAAAATTGTTAAAGGAAAAGTAAAAGAATTATACGTTTTTGAAGGTCTTGGAAAGAAAAAAGTAACCGAAGTATTGGCTGGAGATATCTGTGCCGTAGTAGGTTTTGATGCTTTCCAGATTGGAGATTCTTTCGTAGATATCGAAAATCCGGAGCCATTGCCAAGAACTTCAATTGATGAGCCTACGTTGAATATGACGTTCTCTATCAACAATTCGCCTTTCTTCGGTAAAGATGGTAAATATGTTACTTCAAACCACCTGAAAGAAAGATTAACTAAAGAATTAGAGAAAAACTTAGCATTAAGAGTTCAGCAGACTGATGATGCAAATACATTCTTAGTGTTCGGTAGAGGTATTCTTCACTTGTCAGTTTTAATTGAAACCATGAGAAGAGAAGGTTACGAAATGACGATCGGACAGCCACAGGTTATCTTGAGAGAAGACGAAAACGGACAAAAACTAGAGCCTTACGAATCTTTGGTTGTTGATGTACCAGACGAATTCGCTTCCAGAGTAATCGATTTGGCGACTCAGAGAAAAGGTGATCTTCACATTATGGAAACTAAAGGTGAAATGCAACACATGGAATTCGAAATTCCTTCAAGAGGTTTGATCGGATTGCGTTCTCAGATGTTAACAGCTACTGCAGGTGAAGCTATTATGGCGCACCGTTTCACAGAATATAAGCCTTTCAAAGGTGCTATTCCAGGAAGGAGTAACGGGGTATTGATTTCTAAAACTCAAGGTCCGGCTACAGAATATTCTATTGCTAAACTTCAGGATAGAGGTAAGTTTTATGTTGATCCGGGCGAGGAAATCTATGCAGGTATGGTAATTGGTGAGCAAAACAAGCCAGGTGACTTGGTTGTAAACATCGTTGAAGCAAAACAGCTGAACAACATGAGAGCTTCAGGTAAAGATAAAGATACTGGTGTTGCACCAAAAATCTTATTCTCTCTGGAAGAATGTATGGAATATATCCAGGCTGATGAAGCAATCGAGGTAACTCCAAACTTCATTAGAATGAGAAAGAAAGTACTTTCTGAAGAAGAAAGAAAAAGAATCGAAAGAGGAGCGAAAGCATAATCTGAAATTCCAAATATATTTAAAGCCTCGATTTTTCGGGGCTTTATTTTTTATTTATTAATTTAGCTTTATTAAAATACTATTGATATGACAATTACTAAAGAGCAACTGCATAAACAAATAGATGAATTTCCGGATGAAATTAGCATAGATGAAGTGATTGAAAGGCTCATAATGATTGAAAAGTTGGAAACCAGAATAAAAGAATCGGACGAAAATGATATTATTTCGGAAGAAGATCTCAAAAAAGAAATGGGACAATGGTTCGAATAAAATGGTTAAAATCAGCCAAAACAGATTTAAAAGAAATCTATGATTTTATAAGTTTAGATTCTAAAAGATATGCCAGATTCCAAATAGAAAAAATTCAAGTTAAAACTGAGATTTTAAAAACTGGAATGATTACTGGAAAACGAGTTACGGAGATGGATGATGATAATGTGAGGGAGATTTTTGAAGGTAATTACAGAATTATCTATCGTATTATTTCCAAAAATGAAGTTCATATTCTTCTAATTCATCACGGAGCAAAGGATATTTTGCGAAGAATGAAATAATATTATCTAAGGCCCCGATTATTCGGGGCTTTTTTCATGAAAATAAGGCATCACTTCCTAATCTTTTTTTGTTTTAACTAAATTTTGCAGTGCAAGACTTTTAAAATTATCTTTATATCATTAGTTTTGTCTTTTAACAATTCAGAAATCCTTTTCCAGGAATTAAATATGAAAATCACAAAAATAAAATTAGTCTGTATACTGGGTCTGTTCGCATCTTTCAGCACTTCATGTGTGATAAGAGAAAATTCTTCAAGGGCTAAGCCGATAAAAACAACGAAAACTTCAAAAATTACCGTCAAAGCTCCCGATTCTGAAAAAGTTCCGCCAATTTCAGAAATTCCTGTCGGCGAAGATTTTAAAGCAAATCTTCCGGCAATTAATCGTGAATTCCGAGGAGTTTGGATTGCGAGTGTTGCCAATATCAATTGGCCTTCAAGAAATAATCTTTCTGTAGAGCAGCAAAAAGCTGAAGCCATCAATATGTTGAATATGCTTCAGGAAAATAATTTTAACGCTGTGATTTTTCAGGTTCGTCCTTCCGCAGATGCTTTGTACACAAGTGAATTAGAACCATGGTCATATTTTTTAACAGGAAAAACGGGTGAACCTCCTTATCCAAACTATGATCCGTTACAGTTTTGGATCGAAGAGTCTCACAAAAGAGGTTTAGAACTTCATGTTTGGTTAAATCCTTATCGGGCGCATCATTCAAACGGCGGAGCAGTGACGAATCTTTCAATGGCGAGTAAACTTTCAGATATTACGATTAAATTAAAAAACGGGATGTATTGGTTTGATCCTGCCGATCCGCGAACTCAAGGGCATGTTTCAAATGTTGTGAAAGATATTGTAAAGCGATATGATATTGATGCAGTGCATTTTGATGACTATTTCTATCCATATGCAACGTACAATCGAGGTGTAGATTTTCCTGATCATAAAACTTGGGCGATTTACCAAAGTTCTGGCGGAACATTATCAAGAGCAGATTGGAGGAGAGATAATGTGAATAAATTTGTTGAAAGAATTTATAAGGAAATTCATGCAGAAAAAAATTATGTAAAATTCGGAATAAGTCCGTTTGGAATCTGGAAACCCGGTTATCCGGAAGGAATTGTAGGCTCTTCTCAATATGACGAATTGTTTGCTGATGCTAAATTATGGTTAAATAATGGCTGGGTTGATTATTTTTCGCCACAACTGTATTGGCCGATTGAATCTAAAGGACAGCCTTTTGCTTCATTACTGAGCTGGTGGAAATCTGAAAACACAATGAACCGTCATCTTTGGCCAGGTTTAAATACCGTTGAAATAAAAACTTCTGACCGGCCAACTGAAATTAAAAATCAGATCGAATTGTCAAGACAAATTCTGACGAATGATGCAGGAGAAGTTCATTGGAGTATTGCCGGTTTAACGAAAAACTCAAATATGCTTTCGACACTAAAAAACGGGCCGTACAAAGAAAAAGCTTTAACTCCCAGAAGTCCGTGGATTAAAGCAATGCCTTTAGAAAAACCAAGTTTATTTACCAATGACAATGGTAGTTCTGTACAGACAAGTTGGAGTTCAAAGAAAATAGGAAGTGTTTTTCAATGGGTTCTTTTTACGCAATATGACGGAGTTTGGAATACTGAAATTCTTACTTTAGAAACACTGTCAAAAGAAATTCCTAAGTTTAAAGATGGTAAGACCTTAAATGCTGTTGCGATAAAAGGAATAGACCGTTTGGGAAATGAAAGTGATTACATGGCGAAGAAAATTAAATAAGAGATATCCAAGAATAAAAAAAGACGCAAATTTTGCGTCTTTTTTCGTTTATATAGGTGTCCGAAAATGTTTAACAATATATTTTTTGTATTTAATGCATTGAATATCAATCCATCAAATAACAGCTAAAAACTAGCAACGACTTAAAATTAAAAATTATCCAATCTCAATACCGTTCTCAACATTACTGTCATCCGGCGTTACAAAAGATAATTTTCCGTCAGGTTTTGTTGTCAATAGCAACATTCCCTGAGATTCAATGCCTCTGATTTTTCTTGGAGCAAGGTTTAATAATATCATTACCTGCTTTCCGATTACTTCTTCCGGAGTGAAGCTTTCTGCAATTCCTGAAACCACAGTTCTCACGTCAACACCTGTATCAACAGTTAGTTTTAATAATTTATCTGCTTTTTCAACTTTTTCGGCAGTTAAAATCGTAGCTGTTCTCAGGTCGATTTTTGTAAAATCATCAAACTGTATTTCGTCTTTCATTGGGTTGGCGTTAGGGTTTGTTTTTTTATTGCTTTGTTTTGTATTTTCTAATTTCTGAATTTGAAAATCAATCACGTCGTCTTCAATTTTTGAGAAAAGAAGAGAAGATTCGTTGATTTGATGGTTTGCAGGTATTATTTCATCTAATATATATGCAAAATCATCCCATTCAAGATCTAAATAACTTACTTTACTCTCAATATTTATTGAGTTTTTAAGTATCATCGAATTTAGTGGAGAGAAATGACTTCTTGGATAATCTATAACTTTTAGATTAAGAATATCCTTTAACTTTTTAGATGTAAAAGGTAAAAATGGTTCGCAAAAAGTTGCTAGCATTGCAGAAATTTGTACCGCGATATACATTTGAGTTCTAACTCTTGCAGGATCATTATTAATTGTTTTCCATGGCTCTTCATCGGCAAGATATTTATTCCCAACTCTTGCTATATTCATCATTTCATTTAGAGCATTTCTAAATTCATATTTTTCAAGATAAAAAGCTATATTTTTTGGAATATTGCGGATAATATTTAATGTTAGTTGATCATTAATTGAAAAACCACTTGGTTTTGGAACAATTCCATCATAATATTTATGAATTAAAACCGCAACTCTATTGATAAAGTTTCCAAAAATTCCTACTAACTCAGAGTTATTCTTTGTCTGAAAATCTTTCCATGTAAAGTTATTATCTTTTGTTTCTGGAGCCGAAGAAAGAAGAGCATATCTTAAAACATCTTGTTGCCCCGGGAAATCTTCTACATATTCGTGTGCCCAAACCGCCCAGTTTCTTGAAGTTGAGATTTTATCGTTTTCAAGATTCAAAAATTCAAAAGCGGGAACATTTTTCGGCATAACGAAATCGCCGTGAGCCTTCATCATTGCAGGGAAAATAATACAGTGAAACACAATATTATCTTTTCCGATAAAGTGAACTAAATCAGAATGTTCACTTTGCCAATATTCTTTCCAGTCTTTCCCGTTTTTTGCTGCCCATTCTTTCGTGAAAGAAATGTAACCAATCGGTGCATCAAACCAAACGTAAAGTACTTTTCCATCTGCATTCGGAAGTGGAACGGGAACTCCCCAATTCAAATCTCTGGTCATTGCACGAGGCTTCAGACCGTCATTCAGCCAGGATTTTACCTGTCCGTAAACATTGGGTTTCCAGTCGTCTTTATGACCTTCGATAATCCATTCGTTTAAAAAATCTTCATATTCATTTAATGGTAAATACCAGTTTTTTGTCTCTTTTAAAATCGGAACATTTCCGCTCAACATTGATTTTGGATTGATCAGTTCTGATGGAGAAAGGGTAGAACCGCATTTCTCACACTGGTCTCCGTAAGCATTTTCGTTACCACAGTTCGGGCAGGTTCCAACGATGTATCGGTCAGCCAAAAATTCATTTGCCTGTTCATCAAAATACTGTTCAGACATTTCTTCTGTGAATTTTCCTTTTTCATAAAGAACTTTAAAGAAATCCTGACTTGTTTCACGGTGATTTTCTGAGGTCGTTCTTGAATATTCATCAAAAGAAATTCCCAGATCTGAGAACGATTTTTTGATGATTTCGTGATATTTATCAACAATGTCTTGTGGTGTAACCCCTTCTTTTTTGGCTCTTATGGTAATAGGAATTCCATGCTCATCGCTTCCGCAGATAAACGCAACGTCTTTTCCTGATCTTCTCTGAAATCTCGCATAAACATCTGCAGGAATATAAACTCCCGCCAAATGCCCAATATGAACCGGTCCGTTTGCATAAGGCAAAGCCGCCGTAATCATCTTTTTGTTTGACATTTATAGTATAGTTTTAAGTCTGCAAAGATAATGATAATATAGCAAAATTCCGGACTACGCTAAGTAGAATGTCTGTAATATATTTTTGTATTTCTTACTTAAACGAAGTGCCTTTGTTTGGCTTAAAAAAATATATTAGAAAAAGCTTTGTCTAACGTTGCGATAATTTCAAATGCAAAGCAAAACAAAATAAATGCAGGGAAAAATTTAGAATAAACAAAGCCGTTTCACTTATTTTCAAAATAAAGATTTACATAAAAGATATAAATAATCTTTAATCTAATTTATGATCGTTTCTTGATGCTAATTTTCACTTTTAATTTAAAAAAAAAAATCAACTAATTACAATTGTTATAGTTATACTTTTGATAATATATTTTGAATTACATGAACAGACTCTGAAATCTCCTGACGAAAAAAAATATTTTCAATCTGCCATATTGATAATTGTAATTTTTTGTATTTCTTACTTAAACGAAGTGCCTTTGTTTGGCTTAAAAAAATATATTAGAAAAAGCTTTGTCTAACCTTGCGATAATTTCAAATGCAAAGCAAAACAAAATAAATGCAGTGAAAAATTTAGAATAAACAAAGCCGTTTCACTTATTTTCAAAATAAAAATTTACATAAAAGATATAATAATCTTTAATTTGATTTATGATGGTTCTAATTTTCACTTTTAATTTTAAAAAATTCAACTAATTACAACTGTTACAGTTATACTTTTGATAATGTATTTTGAATTACATGAACAGACTCTGAAATCTCCTGACGAAAAAAATATTTTCAATCTGCCATATTGATAATTGTAATTTTTTGTATTTCTTACTTAAACGAAGTGCCTTTGTTTGGCTTAAAAAAAAATATATTAGAAAAAACTTTGTCTAACCTTGCGATAATTTCAAATGCAAAGCAAAACAAAATAAATGCAGTGAAAAATTTAGAATAAACAAAGCTTTTTACTTATTTTCGAAATACAAAGAATCTTTAATTTGATTTATGGCCAATTGTTGGTGCTATTTTTTTACTTTTAAAGTTTATTAAATTCTACAGGATGAAAATTACAATGGGTGCAGTTTTACTATCAATGATGTTTTCAGGATTAAATGCACAATCTCTGAAATCTCCCGATGGCAAGTTTGAAATGAATTTCCAGCTTAATAACGGAGTTCCTTTTTACAATTTAAAATACAACGGCGCAACAGTAGTTGAAGATTCAAAATTAGGATTGCGTTTGTTCAAAGATACTTCGGTGCAGTTTTCTTCTGAGATTACCAAAACTGAGGATGCTAAATTTGATTTGAATAACGATTTCGTAAAAACATCCGAAAAAAGAGATTCGAAAAATGAAATCTGGCAACCGGTTTTGGGTGAAAAGAAAAATTACATCAGCCATTATAATGAATTGGCGGTTACGCTGAACCAAAGTTCTACGGACAGAAGTATTGTAGTAAAATTCAGATTATTTAATGATGGTTTAGGTTTCAGATATGAATTTCCACAACAGAAAAACCTTAATTATTTTGTCATTAAAGAAGAAGATACAGAATTTGATTTTCCAACCGATATGAAAGCTTGGTGGATGGTTGCCGATTACGATTCTCAGGAATATAAATATCAGGAAACCAATGTCTCTGAAATTCCTGCGAGATGGGACAAAGCTTTTGATTCCAATGCTTCTCAGAAATTGATTAAAAATGCAGTTCAGTCGCCTTTAATGTTGAAAAAGGTTGGAAAAGAGCCTTTGTACATCAATATTGCCGAAGCAGCCGTTTTAGATTATGCGGCTTCACATCTTGAAGTAGATGCTCAAAATTTTAAATTTAAAACACACCTTACCGCAGACCGACAAGGTGCAAAAGGATATATTCAGACACCCTCTGTAACACCGTGGAGAACCATTATCGTTTCGCCAAAAGCTGAAGATCTGATGGATTCTAAAATGCTTTTTAATTTAAATGAACCTACAAAATATACAGACACTTCTTACATAAAACCCACAAAATATATGGGCGTTTGGTGGGAAATGATTATCGGAAAAGCGCAGTGGGCTTATTCTACTGCAGATAATGTTCATCTGGGTGTAACCGATTTTTCTAAATTAACACCCAATGGAAAACATGCAGCCAACAACAAAAGGGTAAAAGAGTACATTGATTTTGCTGCCGCAAACGGTTTCGACGGATTATTAATTGAAGGCTGGAATATCGGTTGGGAAGACTGGTTCGGTCATTCGAAAGAATATGTTTTTGATTTTATGACGCCTTATCCCGATTTTGATATTAAAATGTTGAATGAATATGCGTATTCTAAAGGTTTAAAATTAATCATGCATCATGAAACTTCAGGTTCAGCAACGAATTATGAAAGATGGGCAGATCAGGCTTTTCAGCTGATGAATAAATATGGTTACACTTCTGTGAAAACGGGTTATGTTGGCGATATTATTCCGAGAGGGGAGCATCATTATTCGCAGTGGATGATCAATCATTATTACAGGATTGTAGAAAAAGCGAACGATTATAAAATCATGGTGAATTCTCACGAATCTGTTCGTCCTGGAGGAGAAAGCCGTACGTATCCGAATTATATTTCAGCGGAAGCAGCCCGTGGAACAGAATATGAAGCTTTCGCAGGAAACAATCCCGATCATCAGACGATTCTTCCTTTCACACGATGGATGGGCGGCTCAATGGATTATACACCGGGAATTTTTCAGACCAAATTAGATTATTACTTTCCGGGAGACAAGCGTTTTGTGAAAACCACTTTAGCAAAGCAATTGGCATTGTATGTGACGATGTATATGCCTTTACAGATGGCAGCAGATTTACCGGAGAATTATGCAAAACACATCGATGCTTTCCAGTTTATCAAAGATGTAGCGGCAGATTGGGATGATACAAAAATTCTTTCGGCGGAACCTGGAGATTACGTTGTCACCGCAAGAAAAGCTAAAGGTACAGAAAACTGGTTCGTAGGTGGAATTACTGATGAAAATAAAAGAGATTATACGGTAGATTTTTCGTTTTTAGATAAAAATAAAAAATACGAAGCCATAATTTATGAAGATGGAAAAGATGCAGATTACATTAATAATCCTCAAAGCTATAACATCTACAAAAAACAGATTACAAGCAAGTCTAAAATCAATTTTAAAATGGCCCGAAGCGGAGGTTTTGCCGTTTCTATTAAACCTGTAAAATAAATTATTCGTAAATTGAGCATCTTTAAAGCTAGAAACTTTGAGGATTTTTCTTTTAAATGGTCTATAATGAAGTTGATTAATAAAATTTTCACCAAACAGAATACTTTTCTTTTTTTACTTATCGGGATGGTTTTCATGGCAAAGCTGATTCCTTTTCACGAATCTTATAATCAATATTTCAACCTTTCAGGGTTTATCGATTGGGGAATTGCAGGTATTTTCCTTTTGTATGGCTTAAAACTGAATCTGAAAGAAGTTGTGAAAGATGTATCCAACTGGAAATTACACTTGCTGATTCAGTCCGGAACATTTATCCTTTTTCCTTTATTGGCATTGGCCTTTTATCCTTTCATCAAAGATTCTGAATATTTCAATATCTGGCTTTCGGTATTTTTCCTTGCAAGCTTACCATCAACGGTTTCTTCATCGGTTGTAATGGTTTCCATCGCAAAAGGGAATGTCACCTCAGCAATTTTTAATGCCTCCATTTCTGGAATTATAGGAATTGTTATGACACCTCTTCTCATGAGCTTTTTCCTCACATCAAATGGTGAAGGTGGAAATCAAACAGAGATTATTCAACAGTTGCTGTTAAAAGTTTTACTTCCCATTATTTTAGGTGTTTTGCTGAATCCATTTTTCAAGAAATGGGTAACTAAATATTCAAATGTAATTTCAGAATTTGACCGCCTGATTATTTTATTGATTGTTTATGAAAGTTTTTCAACGGCTTTTATTGAAAATATTTTCGTTGCCGTTCCATCATTTGTCTTTATTGTATTGGCATTCACTGTTATATTTCTGTTTTTTGCAACGTATTATATTCTTAAATTGATTGCAGAAAAAATGAATTTTAAACCAAAAGATGTCATTACAACTACCTTTTGCGGCTCAAAGAAATCCCTCGTTCACGGAAGTTTGTTTCTTTTGGTTTTAGGAATTCCCGACGAACAAAAAGTTTTGTTTCTGCTCCCTGTCATGATTTACCATAGTTTCCAGTTATTCTATGTAAGCTGGTTGGCGAATAGAATTGCAAAACGTATGGAAATTCTGGAATCTTAAATTCAATGCTCTTTAAAATGATAAAATTTATTTCGAAAACGGTTTTATTATCAGTTTTTGCTTCTTTCTCAATGCTAAAATCTCAATCGGTGAAGGAAATCTTAAATAAAAGCGGTTCTTTCAGAAAAGATACTGCTTTTTCCATTAAAAGTGATTTGAAAGAAACATATTTGCCGGTTACGATTATTAAAGGAAAACAAAAAGGTGCCGTTTTTACTATTGTTGCAGGGATACATGGTTACGAATATCCGCCGATTATTGCCGTTCAGGAATTATTAAAAGAAATTCAGCCAGAAAATGTAAAAGGAAGTTTAATTATCATTCCGGTTGCCAATGTAGAATCTTTTCAAAAAAGAACGCCTTTTATTAATCCTTTAGATCAAAAAAATCTAAATACAGCTTTTCCGGGTTCTGAAAATGGAACTCCGACTGATCAGATCGCACATATTATCACCAAAGAAATTATTTCTAATTCAACTCTATTTTTAGATATTCATGGCGGCGATGCCAATGAAGATTTGCTGCCTTTTGTCTGCTATTACGACAGAAAAGATATGCCTGAAAATACCATGAAAGCTCATGAATTATCTGTAAAATCAGGAATAGAATATGTAGTTTCTTATCCTTATACTTTATCGCCGACAGAACCTGCGAAATATGCGTTCAAAGAAGCTACTCAGCAAGGAATTACTGCTTTAAGCATTGAAGCCGGAAAATTGGGTGCCGTTCAGAGAGATAATGTGAATTTGATTAAAAGGGCCGTGTATAATATGCTTGAAAACTCAGGAAATTACACGATGAAAATACCAAAAAACATGCATCAAAAATCGACAATTCTTTTAAATCACCAAGACTACATCCGAGTTCCCGATGACGGAATTTTTTATAGCGATTTAAAAAGTGGAGATCACGTGAAAAAGAATCAAATTTTAGGATATATTACCAACGGATTTGGAGATAAAAAGCATGATATTATTTCAAAAACCAATGGAATTATCTTATATAAAGTAGGAACACCACCTGTGAATAAAGGTGAAACTCTTTTTTGCATCGGATATAATTGATAAAGAAACCAGTTAAATGTAATTGCAATCTTTGCTGAGTAGAACGCCCTTGCGAACGAAAAATATTTTCAATTAGTTTAATAAAACTTTGCGAACTTAGCGTTAGAATTATTTACAACTTATATATATAAAATATGAAAAAAACAAAACTTTTCTTTGCTTTAGCAATCTTCCTATTTGCTTTTTCAGGCTTTTCAGCGCAATCTAAAAATGCGAAATTTGAAAAAGAAAAAACAGCAATTTCAAAAATGCTTGATGATTTCAACGTCGCTGCTGCCAATGCAGAATTTGAAAAATATTTTAATTTTTTCGCAGATGAATCTACATTTATCGGAACTGATGCTACAGAAATATGGAATAAACAGGAATTTAAAACCTGGGCAAAACCTCATTTCTACAAAAAGAAAACCTGGAACTTTACTTCTTTAAAAAGAAATATCTATTTCAGTAAAGACGGAAAAATGGCTTGGTTTGATGAATTACTCGATACGCAAATGAAAATCTGTCGTGGTTCCGGAGTTTTAGAAAAAATAAACGGACAGTGGAAAGTAAAGCAATATGTCTTGTCTGTAACTGTTCCGAATGAAGTGGTTGATAAAGTTATAGAAGAAAAGGCTGCAATTGAAGATGTTTTACTACAACAGCTGAAAAATAAATAATTCTGGTTATTATTTTTTATGAAATAAAGCGGGTTCAGTTTTGAAACCGTTTATAACTTTTTTTAGCAGATGTTTATCAGCTTAAAATTTAGCATTACTACATTTTATTTCAAAGAAAAACTTGATTTTGTTTCCGCAACTATTTTTAATTTTGTTATTTGTTTATATAGGTAAGGAAATCTCTTTTTTGTTGGTTATTTTGTTTTTAAAAGAAGAAAAAAATAAAAAATATATAATGTATTTGTCTTTTATTTAAAAAAAATATATACATTTGTCTGGTTATTGAAACAACATGAACAGATTAACTACTATTATTATTGTCATTATTATCATTATTGGATTACCAATGGTGAGAGATGGCATGTAATTATTAGTTTTAAAAATAATGTATAAACCATCCTCATCAGGATGGTTTTTTTTTGTGAAAAATTTTAAACAATTATAAATGTATTACAACCAGAACACAATTCTTTTTTTTGACGGAGAGTTTATAAATGCACAGAATGCAAAAACAGATCTTTACGGTCAGTCTCTTCATTACGGATATGCTGTATTTGAAGGAATCAAGTCTTACAAAACGTCAAACGGAACTAAAATTTTCAAGGCATTAGAGCATTATGAGAGATTAAAAAGATCTGCAGAATTAATGATGATTCCTTTCGAATATTCTGCAGAGGAAATGATGGAGATTACTTATCGGTTATTAGAAAAAAATAATCTTTCGAATGCGTATATCCGTCCTTTGGTAATTTGCTCGCCTAATATGTCACTTTCAAAAGGAAAACAATCTTCACTCGTGATCGAAGTCTGGAATTGGGACAACGGATATCTTGCCAATCAGATGAAAGTAATGACTTCATCCTTTCAAAGACCCAATCCTAAAGCTTTTAAGGTGGAGGCAAAAGTAAGCGGTCACTATGTAAATTCTATTCTTGCCTGTCAGGAAGCTAAAGATAAAGGTTTCGACGAAGCTATTGTCTTAGATGAAAATGGTTTTGTGGCAGAAAGTTCCGGAGCTAATGTTTTTTATGAAAAAGATAACACTTTATTTACGGCACCAAAGGGAAATATTCTTCCAGGTATTACCAGAGCTACTGTTTTTGAAATATGTGATCAGCTTGGAATTCAGTACGAGGAAAAGTTTTCAACTCCGGAAGAAATGCGTGGATCAGATGCTGCATTTTTCTGTGGGACAGCAGCGGAAATCGTTGCATTAGGATCAATGGATGAAGTGAGTTTTGCAAAACCCTGGGAAGACACAAAAGCCGCGTTAATTCAGACAGCCTACAGACATTTGGTGCTGGAAGAAGATTACTCTTATTTAAAAGAAAGATTACAATATGTGTCATAGTCTCAATAAATATTCAAAAACGCTTACCCAAGACCCTACGCAACCCGCCACGCAGGCTATGTTCTATGGGATCGGTTTTAAGAAAGAAGATTTTGACAAAGCGCAGATTGGCATTGCAAGTATGGGTTATGATGGAAATACCTGCAACATGCATCTCAATTCGTTAGCTGAAATTGTAAAGTCGGGAGTTAACCGGGAGAATTTGATGGGACTAATGTTTCACACCATTGGCATCAGTGACGGGATGACGAATGGTACAGACGGAATGCGATATTCACTGATCAGCCGTGATATCATCGCAGATTCTATAGAAACGGTTTGTGCAGGACAGTATTATGACGGTCTGATTACCGTTCCCGGATGCGACAAAAATATGCCCGGTTCTCTTATCGCTATGGCACGTTTAGATCGCCCTTCAATAATGGTTTATGGCGGAAGCATCACGCCCGGAAGATATAAAGGTCAGGATCTGAATATCATTTCTGCATTTGAAGCTTTGGGAAATAAAATAGCGGGAAAAATTTCGGATGAAGATTTTCAGGGAGTTATTGAAAATTCCTGTCCAAGTGCGGGAGCCTGTGGAGGGATGTATACCGCCAATACAATGGCATCAGCAATTGAAGCTCTAGGAATGAGCCTTCCTTACTCATCTTCCTATCCGGCATTGAGCAGAGAAAAAAAAGAAGAATGCGAGTTTGCCGGTCATTACATCAGAATTCTACTGGAGAAAGATATTAAACCCTCAGATATTATGACAGCAAAAGCTTTTGAAAATGCTTTGAGGTTGATTATGATTTTAGGAGGAAGTACAAATGCTGTTCTTCATTTTATAGCGATTGCAAAAGCGATCGGGCATCCTCTTACTATTGATGATTTTCAGAAAATGAGCGACAAAACTCCATTATTGGCAGATTTAAAACCCAGTGGAAAATATCTGATGGATGATCTTCATAAAGTGGGCGGAGTTCCTGCAGTAATGAAATATTTACTGGATTTGGGTTTTCTTCATGGAGAATGTCTTACCGTTACAGGAAAAACTTTAGCTGAAAACTTGGAGCATGTGACATCAATTATCGATAGGGATCAGAATATTATCAAAAGAATTGAAGAACCCATCAAAGAAAGCGGACACATCAGAATCTTATATGGAAATCTTGCTGAAAAAGGTTGTGTTGCAAAAATCACAGGTAAAGAAGGTGAATCGTTTAACGGGCAAGCTGTTGTTTTCAATGGGGAGAAAGAGTTCATAAAAGGCATCGAAGAAAATAAAATTAAAGAGGGAAATGTAGTGGTGATTAAAAATGAAGGTCCTAAAGGTGCTCCCGGAATGCCTGAAATGCTGAAACCTACTTCTGCTTTAATGGGTTCAGGATTAGGGAAAAATGTAGCTCTCATTACCGATGGCCGTTTTTCAGGCGGAACTCATGGCTTTGTTGTAGGACATATTACTCCGGAAGCTTTCTTAGGCGGATTAATCGGTTTGGTGCAGGACGGGGATCTTATTGAAATTGATGCCGTAAACAATACTATCAATCTCATGGTTTCTGAAGAAGAGATCGAGCTCAGAAAAAAAGCTTTTGTACAGCGTGATTTCAAAGTAAAAAAGGGAATCTTATACAAGTACGCAAAATCTGTTGCCGATGCTTCGGAAGGTTGCGTGACCGATCAATAAATTTTCACTACAATTAAATGAAATGAATACAATTCTGAATACTAAAAAAAATAATTCAACAGGAGATTTTCATACTGTTGAAATGACGGGTTCAAAGGCTGTGCTTGAAGCTTTACTTCACGAAGAAGTTACTACTGTTTTTGGTTATCCCGGTGGTGCAATTATGCCCATTTACGATGCACTTTACGACTATAATGAAAAACTTAAACATATTCTGGTGAGGCATGAGCAAGGTGCAATCCACGCTGCACAGGGATTTGCCCGTACTTCAGGAAAAACAGGAGTTGTTTTTGCAACAAGCGGACCCGGCGCAACCAATCTGGTAACGGGGCTTGCTGATGCAATGATCGATAGTAATCCTATTGTATGTATTACAGGGCAGGTTTTTGCTTCACTGTTGGGAACTGATGCTTTTCAGGAAACAGATGTTATCAATATTACGACACCCGTTACCAAATGGAATTATCAGGTTACAGATGCTTCTGAAATCTCCGATGCTATTGCCAAAGCTTTTTACATCGCCTCTACGGGAAGACCGGGCCCTGTTTTAATTGATATTACTAAAAATGCTCAGCTTCAGCTTTTTGATTATACTGGTTACAAAAAATGTGAGCACATCAGAAGCTATCGTCCCGAACCGGAGATAAGAAATGAATATATAGAAAAAGCAGCAGAATTAATCAACAAAGCTGAAAAACCACTTGTTCTTTTCGGTCAGGGAATTATTTTAGGAAAAGCAGAAAAAGATTTTAAATATTTTATCGAAAAATCAGGATTTCCTTCGGCTGCAACAGTAATGGGATTAAGTGCGCTTCCCACTGAACATCCGCTTCATGTGGGAATGTTAGGAATGCACGGAAATTATGCTCCGAATGTAATGACCAATCAATGTGATGTTCTGATTGCTGTCGGAATGCGCTTTGATGACCGTGTAACAGGGCGACTGGATCAGTATGCAAAACAGGCAAAAGTGATTCATCTGGACATCGATCCGGCAGAGATTGATAAAAACGTTAAAACTACAGTGCCGGTCTGGGGAAACTGTAAAAAAACATTGCCTTTGCTTACAGAATTAATTCATAAAAAAGATCATTCGAAATGGCTTAACGAATTCCGGGAGTTGGAAAAAGAAGAAATAAAGGAGGTAATTAACGACGAATTGCATCCGTCATCTGAAATATTGACCATGGGAGAAGCAGTCAATATCCTGAATGAGCTTACAGAAGGAAATGCAATCATCACAACAGATGTCGGTCAGCATCAAATGGTTGCATGCCGGTATTCAAAATTCAATCATTCCAGATCGAGCGTTACATCGGGTGGTTTGGGAACAATGGGGTTTGGACTTCCTGCCGCAATCGGAGCATGGTATGGTGCACCGGAAAAAACAGTTGTTGCGATTATCGGAGACGGAGGCTTTCAGATGACGCTTCAGGAACTGGGAACGATCATGCAGTTTGGAGCTAAAGTTAAAATTTTAATCCTTAATAATGAGTTTTTAGGAATGGTTCGTCAGTGGCAGGAGCTGTTTAACGAAAGACGCTATTCATTTGTTAATATTACCAGTCCGGATTTTGTGGCTCTGGCAAAATCATATTATATAGAAGGTCAGAAAGTTTCAGAAAGAAAAGATCTGCGGGCAGCTATCGAAACCATGTTAAATCATGATGGGGCCTATCTTCTGGAAGTGATGGTGGGAAAAGAAAATAATGTATTTCCTATGGTTACGCAAGGAAGTTCAGTTTCGGATATAAGGCTTAAATAAATCAAAAAATGGAAAAAAAGGAATTTACAATAAGTCTTTTTACGGAAAATTCTGTAGGGCTCATCGGAAGAATATCAGGAATATTCTCACGCAGAAAAATAAACATAGAAAGCCTCAATACATCGCCATCTGAGGTGGAAGGAATTCACAGGTTTACCATTGTTATCAGTGAAGGGGAAGAAGTAGTACGTAAGCTTTGCAGACAGTTAGAAAAGCAAATTGATGTACTGAAAGCATATTACAATACAGATGACGAGATTGTTTGGCAGGAACAGGCACTTTACAAAGTTCCGGCAGCTGTGGTCACCGAAAAAATGTATGTAGAAAGACTTTTAAGACAATATGGAGCTTCTACGGTGGTCATCAGAAAGGATTATATTGTGTTCGAAACCGCAGGACACCGTGAAGAAATCGACAGACTTACTGAAGAATTAACCAAATACGGACTAATAGAGTTTGTAAGAGGAGCAAGGATAGCCATTATTAAAAATAGTGAAGGATTCCACAAAAAAATACTCGATTTTGAAAGAAAAGAACCTTCCGTAGAAATCGTAGAAAACGAATATCTTGAAAAAAGAGACGACGTTTTCACCATGTAAAAATTAGAAATCATAAATCATTAAGAAAATAAAAAAATTAAAAATGGCAAACTATTTCAATACATTATCACTAAGAGATCAGCTTCATCAGTTGGGGCAGGCAGAATTCATGAACAGTTCAGAATTTTCTGACGGTATTGATGCTCTTAAATCAAAAAAAATAGTTATCGTCGGATGCGGTGCACAAGGACTCAACCAAGGGCTTAATCTCAGAGACAGCGGACTTGATATTTCTTATGCTCTGCGAAAAGAAGCAATTGATGAGAAACGGGATTCGTGGAAAAACGCTACTGAAAATAATTTTACCGTAGGAACTTATGAAGAATTGATTCCAACAGCAGATCTTGTGATTAATCTTACTCCCGATAAGCAGCATACTTCAGTGATCAATGCAGTGCAGCCTCTCATGAAAGAAGGTGCAACTTTATCTTATTCTCATGGGTTTAATATTGTGGAAGAAGGCATGCAGATCAGAAAAGATCTCACCGTCATTATGTTAGCTCCGAAATGTCCGGGTTCTGAAGTAAGAGCAGAATATCTCCGTGGTTTTGGTGTTCCTACTCTAATCGCCGTACATCCTGAAAATGATCCTCAGGAAAAAGGCTGGAGTGAGGCAAAAGCTTACTGTGTGGGAACCGGCGGTCATAAAGCAGGTGTTCTTAAATCTTCTTTTGTAGCTGAGGTAAAATCCGATTTGATGGGCGAACAGACGATTTTATGTGGATTACTGCAGACTGGTTCGATTCTTTCTTTTGATAAAATGGTAGAAAAAGGAATTGATGCAGGTTATGCTTCCAAATTGGTTCAGTATGGAGTTGAGGTCATTACCGAAGCATTAAAGCATGGCGGAGTAAGTGGGATGATGGATCGTCTTTCCAATCCTGCAAAGCTGAAAGCGTTTGAAATTTCAGAAGAATTAAAAGACATTATGCGTCCGCTTTTCCAGAAGCATCAGGATGATATTATTTCAGGAAAATTCAGCAAAACAATGATGGAAGACTGGTCAAATAATGATGCTAATCTTTTAAAATGGAGAGCTGAAACAGGAAATACCGCCTTTGAGAAAACACCGGCAGGAGAAGTGGAAATTGCCGAGCAGGAATATTTTGATCATTATACTTTAATGGTAGCCTTTATCAAAGCGGGGGTTGAGCTGGCTTTTGAAACGATGGTTGAAGCCGGAATCAAACCTGAATCTGCATATTATGAATCTCTTCACGAAGCACCACTGATTGCCAATACCATTGCCCGAAAAAAATTGTTTGAGATGAACCGTGTCATCTCAGATACGGCAGAATACGGATGCTACCTTTTTGATCAGGCCTGTAAACCTCTGCTTCAGGATTTTATGAGAAAAGTGGATACTGATCTTGTGGGCAAAAATTTTAATGAAAATAGAGATAATGGGGTAGATAATGTTGCTTTGGTTGAAGTAAATGAGCAGCTTCGAAATCATCCTGTAGAAATTGTCGGAAGAAAACTACGCAAGGCAATGACGGCCATGAAAGCAATAAAAACACAGTAAATGATCTGTCAAAACAGGCTTATCGTAGAAGCGACCCATTTTGTAAAATAAATTTAGAGCAAATTAAATGGAAACAGAAACATTCAGCATTACGATAGAAGCAGTAAAAAAAGCTCAGCAAAAAATATCTTCTGTGGTAAAAACAACTCCTTTACATGAAAATATTAGAATTTCTAAAGATTTTAATGCAAAAATAAGCCTTAAAAGAGAAGATTTCCAGCCTGTGCGGTCCTATAAAATCAGAGGAGCATATCATAAGATGAATAGTCTGTTCGAAGATGGAAAAACCGGTCGGGGAATAGTATGTGCAAGTGCCGGAAATCACGCTCAGGGAGTAGCTTTCGCATGTAGCGAGCTTCAAATAAGAGGAATTGTATTTATGCCGGTTACCACGCCGAAGCAAAAACTTGAGCAGGTGCAGATGTTTGGTGGCAGCTTTGTTGAAATTAAATTAATAGGAGATACTTTCGATAATGCCAAAGATGCTGCAATACAGTATAGTTTAGATAATAATGCTGAATTTATTCATCCGTTTGATGATGCCCAGATTATTGAAGGTCAGGCAACTCTGGCGCTGGAAATTCTTGAGCAGACGAATGAGTTGATCGATTATGTTTTTGTTCCGGTAGGCGGCGGCGGTTTAATTTCAGGGGTAGTTTCTGTATTTTCGGTTCTTTCTCCAAAAACAAAAATTATTGCGGTAGAACCTAAAGGAGCAGCTTCCATGAAAGCAGCATTGGAGTCAGGTACAAATGTAGAATTATCTTCAATAGACAAATTCGTGGATGGTGCGGCTGTGCAGAAAGTGGGAGATTTATCTTTCGCCATCAGTAAAAATTATATTTCAGATTGCATTGCAGTAGAAGAAGGTAAAGTCTGCGAAACCATATTGGAACTGTACAACAGAGATGCTATTGTTTTGGAACCTGCCGGAGCGTTATCAATTGCAGCACTGGAAAGCTACAGGGAATTATTAAATGGAAAAAATGTGGTTTGTATTGTGAGCGGTAGCAATAACGACATCACAAGAATGGAGGAGATTAAAGAAAGGGCAATGCTTTACAAAGGGATTAAGCATTATTTTCTGGTCAACTTTCCTCAGCGTCCGGGTGCACTGAAAGAATTTGTTCTCGATGTTTTGGGAGAAAAAGATGATATTTCTTTTTTTGAATATACCAAAAGAAATTCCCGCGAAACAGCTTTAGCAACAGTCGGGATTGAACTTTCGGATGCTAATGATTTTTCAGGCCTTGTTTCAAGAATGAAAAATTTAGGTTATTTTGAATCTTATCTTAATGCAGATCCACAGGTTTTGAATCTCTTAATTTAAGATTCTTTCTTATCCTAAATCAATGGCTTTAATAGTAAGGTAGCTGTACATTTGTATCGTCATTAAGACAATAACAATTTAAGTAACAAATAAATAAAAAGATATGAAAACAGTTTATCATAAAGCAGATTCAAGAGGTCACGCCAATCACGGTTGGTTAAATTCTTATCATACGTTCAGTTTCGCTAATTATCAAAACAGAGACAGACAAAATTTTGGAGTTTTAAGAGTTTTAAACGACGACACCGTTTCTCAGGGAATGGGTTTCGGAACACATCCACACAAGAATATGGAAATCATTTCTATTCCGTTGGAAGGTAATCTGGAACACAAAGATTCTATGGGAACAACTGCAGTTATTAAAAAAGGCGAAATCCAGGTGATGAGTGCAGGAACCGGAGTGATGCACAGCGAATACAACCAGAATAAAGACGAAGCCGTAAAATTTTTACAGATTTGGGTTTTCCCGAGAGAAGAAAATGTAGAACCGAGATATGATCAGAAAAGCATCATAGACGGCGAAAAAATCAATGGTTTCCAACAGATTTTATCACCTGATAAAAATGATGACGGCGTTTGGATTCATCAGGATGCATGGTTCAATTTAGCTAATTTCACTGCAGGAAATGGCAAAAACTATATAGTCAACAAAAAAGGAAACGGCGTTTATGCATTTGTTTTGAAAGGAAGCGCAAAAGTGGGCGACAGGATTTTAAATGAAAGAGACGGTTTGGGAATTTGGGACACGCAGAGTTTCAATATTGAAGCTGTAGACGACACAGAAATTCTTTTAATGGAAGTTCCAATGGATTTACCTGATTATTTGAAATAAACAATTAATTTTGCACCGTCAAAAAATCCTCTCCAATGGAGGGGTGTCAAAAAATCAAAGATTTTTTGACAGGGTGGTTTCATAAAAACCAACAATAAAACATTTTAAAAATATACAATTAAAAATAAATGAAAATCCTAGCCATAGCCGGAAGCAATTCCGATACATCAATCAACAAACAGCTGGTTTCTTACGCAGCATCATTATTTGAAAATGCAGAAGTAGAAGTTGTAGACATGAATGATTTTGAAATGCCAATCTACAAACATCAATTGGAAACAGAAAGCGGTGTTCCTCAACAGGCTGTAGATTTTGCAGAGAAAATTGATAATTCTGATTTATTGATTATTTCTCTGTCAGAGCACAACGGAACGTACTCAACGGCATTTAAAAACGTGTTCGACTGGACGTCAAGAATCAAGGGCAGAAAAGTTTGGAATGACATTCCGATGTTCTTAATGGCAACAGCAACAGGACCAAGAGGTGGTTTAGGAGTTTTAGAAGCAGCTTCAAAGAGATTTCCTCTACATGCAGGAAATATTGTAGATACATTTACATTGCCACACTTCAATGATAATTTTGATAAGGAAAGTCAAAAAATATCTAACGAAGAGAAAAACAATGAGTTAAAAGGAAAAGTTGCAAAAATTTCTTCTGCCGAAATAATCTTGGAAAAATAGCATTTGAATATTAACTTAAAATTAATATCTTTGCAAAAAGAAAAAGTAATGAAAATTCAGACCACTTTTAAAGAATGTTTCTCCAAAAAAGGGAATGTTGTGGACTCTGAAATTCTCAGATAATATAACGGCCGATAATCTACCAAGATTGTCGGCTTTTTTATTTTCAAAATTAATATTATAAAGACAGATAGATTTGATATTAAAGACGTAATAAATCTGAAATTCTCGAATCTCGAATCTAAATATCTAAGCAAAATATGAGCAACACATACAAATCTGCAGGAGTAGACAAAGAAGAAGGTTACAAAACCGTTGATAAAATCAAGAAAGCGGTGGGCGAAACTCACAATTCCAATGTTTTGAATCATTTGGGAAGTTTTGGAGCGTTTTACGAAATCGGTGGTTACAAAAATCCCGTTCTGGTTTCCGGAACTGACGGGGTTGGAACGAAGCTTAAAATTGCTTTAGACTCAAAAAGATACGAATCTATCGGAGTAGACTGCTTCGCAATGTGTGCAAACGATATTCTTTGCCACGGTGCAAAACCTTTGTTTTTCCTTGATTATTTAGCGTGCGGTAAATTAGATTCTGAAATCGCTGCAGAAATCGTTTTAGGAATGGTGGAAGCTTGTAAAGACAACAACTGTGCATTAATCGGTGGTGAAACTGCTGAAATGCCCGGAATGTACAAACCCGGAGATTATGACGTTGCAGGTTTCTGTGTAGGAATTGTTGAAAAAGATCAGATTATTGACGGTTCAAAAATCAAAGCCGGAGATAAAATTATTGCTCTTCCAAGCTCAGGTTTCCACTCCAACGGATTCTCTTTGGTAAGAAAAATATTCCCGGATTTCAACGAAGAATTCGAAGGGAAACCTTTATTCGAGACCCTTTTGGTTCCTACAAGACTGTATTATAAAGACATTCACAAGGTAATCGAGGAAGTTGAAGTTGCGGGTATCGCTCACATTACTGGTGGAGGTTTGTACGAAAATATTCCTAGAATTATCGGTGACGGATTCTGTGCTTCAATTGATGCTTCAAAAATCCAGATTCCAAGTGTAATGGTAGAGTTGGAAAAAAGAGGAAACATTGCTCGTGAAGAGATGTTCGGAACCTTCAACATGGGTGTCGGAATGATCGTAGTAGTAGATGCAGAGCACGCAGAGAAAGTTTTACACCTTCTGGACGATGCTTACGAAATCGGAGAAATTACAGAAGGAAACGAGAAAATTAATTTAAAATTTTAGGAGCTTAATCCCGCTTTCCACTATATCTTTTTTGTCATTGCGAACAATTGAGCTGATAAGTTGAACTTTTTCGCAATCGCAATAACAAAAAAGGATGCCGTTTCAATCGGGGCTAGAGAAGGGTGTATTTTTAGCAATAGTAATTTTTTTAATGAAAAATATTGTCATTTTAGTTTCAGGTTCAGGGAGCAATCTTCAGAGAATTATTGATACCATTGATAGCGGAGAAATCCAAAAAGCAAAAGTATCGTTAGTTGTAGCCGACAGAGATTGCTACGGACTCGAAAGAGCAAAAAAACACAACATACCAACTGCTCTGATTCCGAGAGGGAAAAATTTCAGCAGCGAATTGGCAAAAATTATTCCCGAAAACACAGATTTGATCGTTTTGGCAGGATTTTTATCTATTCTAAAACCTGAATTCTGTGAAAACTGGGTCGGAAAAATGATAAATATTCATCCGGCGTTGCTTCCTAAATTCGGAGGAAAAGGAATGTGGGGACATCATGTTCACAATGCGGTAATTGAAGCCAAAGAAAAAGAAAGTGGAGCAACTGTCCATTTTGTAACCACAGGAATTGACGAAGGAGACGTTATTCTTCAAAAATCATTCAAAGTCACAGAAAATGACACTCCAGAAACTGTTGCAGAAAAAGTTCATCTAATAGAATATGAAATTTTTCCAATAGCAATAAACAAAGTATTAAGCAGCTAAATAGCTACCACATTTGTCATTCCGTAGGAATCTAAGCGCAATTAAGATGCTTTCAGCATGACAAACAGAATATAAACAGTTAGTATTAGAGATGTCATGCTGAGTTTGTCGAAGCATTTCACGATAAAATATAAAGACACACTTAGATCGATTAAAATTATTTCAAAATTCAGTAAAATCTAAGTAAAAGTTAAGATCGGAGGTGAAAGAACCGGTCTACAGTTTGAAATAACTGTAAAAAGTAAAAAGTGAAAAGTCCCGAAAGGGCAAAAGTAAAAATGAGTAAAAATCGCAATTTATTGCGGTTTTTGCTTCAAAAAATGAAAAATCTATGAGCAAGAGAGTTTTGATCAGTGTTTCTGACAAAAGCGGATTAACAGAATTCGCACAGTTTTTAGAATCCCAGAAGTATGAATTGATTTCTACGGGAGGTACATTCAAACATTTGAAAGACGCTGGTTTAAATCCAATCCAAATCGATGAAGTAACCGATTTTCCTGAAATGTTGGATGGTAGAGTAAAAACTTTACACCCAAAAGTTCACGGTGGTTTATTGGCGGTTCGTGCCAACGAAGAACACATGAAAACTGTTCAGGAGCACAACATTGGGTTAATTGATATGGTGATTGTAAATTTGTATCCATTTTTTGAAAATGTAAACAAAGACATTCCTCTTCACGAAAAGGTAGAATTTATTGACATCGGTGGACCGTCAATGCTTCGTTCAGCAGCTAAAAATTTCGATTCTGTAACCGTAATTACTGACGTAGAAGATTACGCAAAGGTAAAAACTGAAATGGAAGAAAACGGAGATACCGTTATCGAAACCCGGAAAAGATTAGCCGGAAAAGTATTCAATCTTACTTCAGCGTACGATGCGGCAATTTCAAGAATGCTTTTAGATGAAGAATATCCAACGTATTTAAGTGCTTCTTATAAAAAAGTTGCTGATTTAAGATATGGTGAAAATCCACATCAGACTGCAGCTTACTACGCTTCAACTTTTGAAAATGGAGCGATGAAAGATTTCGAACAATTAGGAGGTAAAGAATTATCATTCAACAATCTTCGTGATATGGATCTTTGCTGGAAAGTAGTTACCGAATTCAAAGAAGAAATGGCTTGTTGCGCAGTAAAACATTCTACACCTTGCGGAGTTGCTATCGGGACTTCAGCTTTAGAAACATATACCAAAACTTTTGAGTGTGATCCTGTTTCAATTTTTGGCGGAATTGTTGCAATGAACTACAAAATCGATGCAGCAACTGCTGAAGAATTAAACAAAACATTCCTTGAAATCGTAATGGCTCCTGATTTTGATGAGGATGCTTTGGAAGTTTTAAGAAAAAAGAAAAATTTAAGAATTATAAAGATCGTCAATCCTGTTTCAGACAAACAAACTTGGGTAAAAGTTGATGGTGGAATCTTAGTTCAGGATAACGACAGTATTTTTTCTGATGACATCAAAGTGGTTACAGAAACGCAGCCAACGGAAGAGCAGAAAAAAGCATTATTATTCTCTCAAAGAGTGGTAAAATATGTAAAATCTAATGCGATTGTAGTTTCTAATGGAATTCAGGCTTTCGGAATCGGAGGCGGACAGGTCAACAGAATCTGGGCAACGCAACAGGCAATTGAAAGAGCAAAAGAAAAATTCACAGGAGATTTAGTTTTGGCTTCAGACGCATTTTTCCCTTTCCGTGATGTGGTAGATTTCTGCGCTCAGGAAGGTATTACGGCAATAATTCAGCCGGGTGGAAGTGTGAAAGACCAAGACAGCATCGAGGCTGCCAATGAGCATAAAATCCCGATGATGTTTACCGGTGTTAGACATTTTTTCCATTAATTAAAATAGAATTAAAAAATAATTTGGAATTGTATTTATAGCATTCAAAATTATATATTTGTAAAATAGACTAGATAATAAAAAAAGCATGAGGATATTAATCATAGGTGAAGGTGGAAGAGAATCTGCATTAGCAGCAAAGCTTCAGAAAGACTCTAGAGTGAGTCAAATGTTTTTCGCTAACGGAAACGCAACTACCGATGCAATAGGAAAAAATGTTCATTTATCAGAAATTAAAGAACTTAGAGATTTTGCTATTAAAGAAAAAGTAGATTTGACGATTGTTGGTCCGGAAGCACCACTTGTTGCAGGTTTGAAAGATGAATTTAAGAAGCATGATCTTAAAGTTTTCGGTCCGAATAAGAAAGTGGCAAGTCTCGAAGGAAGTAAAGCTTTCTCTAAAAAATTTATGCAGACCTATGATATCAAAACTGCAAAAGCTGTAGTATTTGATTCTTATCCTGAAGCAAAGCAATATATTCAGAGCCAGCAATATCCTTTGGTTATAAAAGCTAGCGGACTTGCCGGTGGAAAAGGAGTGGTAATCTGCGAAACTTTGGAAGAAGCAGAAGCTACAATCCACGATTTCATGATCAGAAGAATTTACGGTGATGCCGGAATTCGTTTGGTTATCGAAGAACATTTGGAAGGTTTTGAAGCGTCGATTATTGCATTCTCCAATGGTGAAAAAATATTCCCGTGTATTGCGGCAAAAGATTACAAAAAAGTAGGAAACGGTGATACGGGTCCAAATACAGGAGGAATGGGATCAGTGGCTCCAAGTCCTGAATTTGCTGAAGAGCATTACGTTGATTTCGAAAATAATATTCTAAATCCAACTGTAAAAGGTCTTAAAGCTGAAGGTTTCACATTCAAAGGAATGATTTTCTTTGGATTGATGATTACCAAAAACGGAACCTATTTATTAGAATACAACATGAGATTCGGGGATCCTGAAACTCAGGTTTTAATGGCTTTGATGGAAAATAATCTTCTTGATGTAATAAATGACTGTATGAACGGGAAAGACATCGAACTTAAATTTAAAGATGAAAAAGCAGTTTGTCTTGTCATGTGTTCTGGTGGTTACCCAAGAAATATTGAAGTAGGTTTTGAGATTACTGGTGAAGAAAAAGTAAGACACAGTCAGCTTTTATATGCAGGAGCAATTAAAAAAGCAGATAAAGTGGTTTCTAATGGCGGTAGAGTTTTGAATGTCGTTGCAACAGGAGCTACATACGACGATGCTCGCAAAAAAGTCTATGAAGATGCAAGTCATGTACATTTCGATTACGGCTTCTACAGAGAAGACATCGGAAAGTTTTAATATAAAATCGCAAAAAAAAGATTTGGAGAAATCCAGGTCTTTTTTTGTAAAGACTTTAAAAAAAGGTTAAGAATTTGGTTTTAACCAAAATTTAAAAAAATAGTTTAAAATATTTGAGTTGGTTGATTAAAATAAAACATAATTTTTGTCATTCCGGAGGAATCTGTGAAGTAATGATAAAAATTTAAAGGGCTTAGTTTCCTGCGGAATGACAAACGCACTTAAAAACTTTTAAAATCATTAAAATAACTCATAAATTATCAATCATCATTTATCAATTATAAAAAATGAATAACGGGATTATCATATTAGATTTCGGATCACAGTACAACCAGCTTATCGGAAGAAGAATCCGTGAGATGGGTGTGTATTCTGAAATTTTACCTTTCAACACACCATTAGAAACAATTTTAGAAAAACAGCCAAGAGGAATTATCCTTTCTGGCGGACCAAGTTCTGTAAACGCAGAAAATGCACATTTGGTTGAGAAAAAACTGTACGAACAGGGAATTCCGGTTTTAGGAATTTGCTACGGAATGCAGCTTACAGCACATCTTTTAGGCGGTAAAGTTCATAAAGGCGTAAAAGGAGAATACGGAAAAGCACATTTAGAAATCGTAAAAGAATCTTCATTATTAAAAGGTGTTACAGATAATTCTATTGTTTGGATGAGCCACTTTGACGAAGTGGGAGAATTGCCTGCAGGTTTTGAGTTAAATGCAAAATCTGGAGTAATTGCTTCAATTTCAAATGAAGATAAAAAAATATATTGTGTACAGTTTCACCCCGAAGTTTCTCACACAGAAGAAGGTGGAAAAATGCTGGAAAACTTTGTTTTTGCAATCTGCAATTCAGAGAAAAACTGGAAACTGACCAATTATATCGACAAAACTGTTGCTGAAATCCGTGAAAAAGTAGGAGATCAAAAAGTGATTCTCGGACTTTCCGGAGGTGTAGATTCCTCTGTTGCAGCAGTTTTAATTCATAAGGCAATCGGAGATCAGCTTCACTGTATCTTTGTAGACACCGGACTTCTGAGAAAAGACGAAGACGTGAAAGTGATGAAAAACTACGGCGAAAGTTTTAATATGAACATCAAGCTGGTGGATGCTAAAGAAAGATTCCTCTCAAAATTAGCAGGAGTGGATGATCCGGAAACCAAAAGAAAAATCATAGGAAACGAATTTATTTTTGTCTTCGACGAAGAATCTCATAAAATTGAAGGTGCTAAATTTTTAGCACAGGGAACAATTTACCCAGATGTAATCGAAAGTCAGTCTGTAAATGGTCCTTCAGCAGTAATCAAATCTCACCACAACGTTGGCGGACTTCCGGAAGAAATGGAATTTGAACTGCTTGAGCCTTTGAGAGAATTATTCAAAGACGAAGTGAGAAAAGTGGGTGAAGAATTAGGAATTCCTCACCATTTGGTTCACAGACATCCTTTCCCGGGTCCTGGTTTAGGAATCAGAATTTTAGGAGCTGTAGATGCTGAAAAAGTGAAAATTCTTCAGGAAGCAGATGATATTTTCATCGAAGAATTGTACAAAAATGATCTGTACGAGAAAGTTTCTCAGGCTTTTGTCGTTCTTCTTCCTGTGAAATCTGTCGGAGTAATGGGTGATGAAAGAACGTACGAATATACAGCAGTTGTTCGTTCAGCAAACACCATCGACTTTATGACTGCAACCTGGAGCAGACTTCCTTATGAGTTTTTAGATACGGTTTCGAGCAGAATCATCAACGAAGTAAGAGGAATCAACAGAGTAGCTTACGATATTTCAAGCAAACCCCCTGCAACCATTGAATGGGAATAATTTGATTTGAATTGATATATAAAACCAGCTTTTTAAGGCTGGTTTTTTGTGCTAAATAGTATCACTCTTACTAAATTTATTAGATCGGTTTTTTAATATATTTTTAAATCTTTGATAGGTTTGGTATATAACAATCAAAATTATAGTGTAATTAAAAACTTTCGTATGCTTCCGATTCTCAGGTTTATCCAATATTTTCTACATTTGTTCTATGAAAATAGCCTACCTCGGTCCACAAGCAAGTTTCACGCAATTGGCGGCATCTCAGATTTTTCCCAATGAAGAATTGATTTCTCAGTCGAGCATCTTAGATTGTTTCAATGCAGTGAAAAATAATGAAGTTGAAAAAGCCGTTGTTCCTTTGGAAAACTCGATTGAAGGAACTGTTTCGATGACGCTCGATTATCTCTATGATTTTGAAGTTTTTATAGAAACTGAATTGATCATGCCGATTGCACATCATCTGATGATTCATCCTGATAATGAAACTTTTGAAAAAGTCATTTCTCATCCGCAAGCTTTGGCGCAGACTTTCCATTTTAGATATGATAATTTTAAAGATGTTCCGTCGCAGGATTTCAGTTCTACAGCGGCTTCAGCGAAACTGGTTTCAGAAAATTCACATGAAAAATGGGCAGCAGTTGCGAATAGATATTCAGCAAAACTGTATGGTTTGAAAATCATTTATGAAAATATTCAGGATTTTGAACAAAATCACACCAAATTTATTGTTATTTCAAAAAGTAAAGAAAATCTACAGCTCGATTTATTAAAAACGTCAGAAAAAACTTCTTTGATTATAACACTTCCCGAAGATCAGGCAGGAAGTCTACATCAGGTACTTTCCGTCTTTGCATGGCGAAAAATGAATCTATCAAAGATCGAAAGCCGTACTCTTAAAACCGGTTTAGGAAATTATTTTTTCTTCATCAATGTTGCGGGTGAATGGCATAATGTTTTGTCACAAAATGCCATTGATGAAATTATTTCTTTAGGTTCTAATGTGAAATTTTTAGGACATTATAATGAATATACTTTTTCGGAATAATTTGATCTGTTATAATGTAATTATTGCATAATTTTTTTTAATTTAACTCTTTGAAATTTTCACAAATGATAGATAAATTAAAAACAAAAAATACAGTTACAGACGAGTTTAAATATGTTGCTAAACTTCTCAGCCGGGCAACATTAAGTTTTCTGAAAGTCAATATCATTGGGCAGATTTCAATAGTTATTTTGTGCGTCATTACAATCATTTTAATTATTGCTCAGACTTTTAATAATGGCGGCGGTCCTGTTCATACAAACGGACAAGCTGCAGTTTTTGTGTTATTTTTAGCAAGACCTATTTCTTTCGGTTTAACTATCTTGACTATTTTCGGAGCTCCATTTTTGCTGTTTACATTAGGAAATAAATATGTGATGACTCGTACCATCAACAGATTGATTACTGATAAAGGCGAGCAAATACTTTTCCCGATTATTGACAGGATTTTAAATAAAGTAAAGGCCAATCAACCTCAATTAATGCAAAGCGGAGTTGATAAAACTAAGCTTCAGCTTAAAGTTTTGCAGGAAATCAGAGATTCCAAAGAAAATAAATGGTTCAAAAAAATTATTGCTTATGGTTTTAAAAAGATCGAACTTAATGAAATTGACTTCAAAGATGAAAATGTAAGCTTTACCGAGATTATCAAGAATAAAATCATCGATAAATTAAAAGATATTTCAGAACCAGGCCGGCTGTTTTTCTATCTTATTCTGGGATGGCAAACTTTGATTTTATTGTTGACGGTTTTTAAAGTGATATAATTTTTTTAAACCAAGTAGTAAACTGCAATATCAAAAATAATTTTCAATAGGAATAATTTTTGAACTTACTTTGCAACTCAATTCATCCTCAAAATTATGTTTGATAAACAACAGCGAAAGCTTAAAAGATCGGGAAAACTGATTTCCGTTTTAAGTAAATACGGATTTAAAGACATGATTGCCAGAATGGGCAAAAAACCGGAAGAAAGTTCTGTGCAACCTGATGAAATTGTTTCAAAAGGAACTGTTTACGAAAGAATTCGCCTCGCTTTGGAAGAATTGGGTCCCACTTTTGTGAAACTTGGGCAAACTTTCAGCAATCGTGAAGATTTGCTTCCGCCGGAATTGATTCAGGAGCTTCAAAAACTTCAGGATAGGGTGGAAGTTGTGGAAATGAATGTAGAAGAGATTCTTGAAAATGAATTTAATATTGTTCCAAAAGAATATTTTTCCGAGATTAATTCAAGACCTTTAGCAACTGCATCCATTGCGCAGGTTTATAAAGCGATCTTGATGAATGGTGATGAAGTCATTTTAAAAATCAAAAAACCAGATGTTTTATCAGTCATTGAAGACGATTTACTTTTGATTAAAGATTTAGTCAAACTGATTTCTACCTATTCTGAAATCGGGTCTAAATTAAATTTAAAACAGGCAATTTCCACTTTTGAAAAATCTTTGCTCGAAGAAGTTTCTTTGGTTAATGAGAGGAATAATATCAATCAGTTTGCATTAAACTTTAAGAACAGTAAAGAAAATTACGTTCCGAAAGTCTATGATGAATTTTCAAACAACAATGTTTTGTGCATGGAGTTTATCGACGGCATAAAAGTGACCGATAAAGAAGAATTGCTGAAAAACGATATTGATCCGGTTGTTGTTTCTGAAGTTGGTTTGAGGCTTTTTGTTTCTCAGATTTTAGATTACGGTTTTTTTCATGCCGATCCTCATGCCGGAAATATTTTAGTTAAAAAAGACGGAAAGGTAGTCTTCATTGATTTTGGTGCAGTAGGAAAAATTCAGCCGAATGACAAAGAGATACTCGAAAGTCTCATTGTGGCTTTCGTTGCCAAAAACTCAAATAAAATTGTCCGTTATCTGAAGAAAATGGCGGTCAGTTATGAAATTCCTGATGAAAGAAGATTTGAAAGCGATGTTGAAGAAGTTTTAAATTTTGTTCACAGCACATCTCTGAAAGATATTGATCCAAATATAATCATCAATAAAATGAAAGATGTACTGAAAAATAACAGGTTATATATGCCCGATTATTTTTATCTTTTATTTAAAGGAATAGGTTTAATAGAAGGTGTGGGAAGAACCATTAATCCGGATTTGGATATTGTGAAAAGTCTTCAACCTTACACCAAAAAAATATTTACAAGAAAACTCAGTCCAAAAAAACTCCTTAAAAAAGGAATCGATAAAGCGATGACTTTCACAGAGAATATCGATGAAATTCCTAAAGAACTAAGATCTGTTCTACAGAAATTAGACGATAACAGCTTTACGATTTCAAGTGAAATTAAAAATATTGAAAAGACGAATAAGTTGATTAAGACTAGTGTTATTAATCTTATATTAGCCATGATATTGGGAGCAAATATTATTGCGACAGCAATTGTTTTTGTTTCAGAATCCGGACCTAGGATTGGCGAAATGTCTGTGATAGCTATTTTAGGGTTTTGTTTTTCAGTTTTGTTGGTGATTATTTTGTTGCTAAGAATTTTACGAAAGTAATTTTTTAATCTCCCGCAGATCTCACAGATTTTTACAGATTTTTGAAAATGAACATTGCCACGAATACATGAATAATTGACAATTATTTAAAAATTAATATTTGTGCATTCATGGCCAATCTGGAAATATATGTTCTGAAATTTACTGTTTAAAATAGATTTAGAAGATAGTCATCCGTATAAATCCGTGAAATCTGTGGATGAAGAACTTCCTGCTTCAAACATCCATCTTCCAGCCTAAAAATACAAAAATTAATTGTCTATCTTTGCAAAATGGAAAAACTCACTTTTGCAGACTTTGACATTCCGGTTAAAGTTCTTGATGTTTTAGCAGATTTAAATTTATTTGAACCCACTCCAATTCAGGAAAAAAGTATCGGTCCAATTCTTTCGGGCCGTGATGTAATGGGAATTGCGCAAACAGGAACGGGAAAAACACTTGCATATTTATTACCGGTTTTAAAGACCTGGAAATATAACAAGAATGGAAATCCTACAGTTGTTGTTTTGGTTCCTACAAGAGAATTGGTGGTTCAGGTAACTGAAATCGTAGAAAAACTGACAGAAAATCTTACTGCAAGAGTTATTGGGATTTACGGTGGAAAAAATATCAATACACAAAAATTATTGTTTAATGACGGTTGTGATATTTTGGTAGGAACCCCGGGTAGAATCATGGATTTGGCAATTGATAACGCAATTTCTTTAAAAGAAGTACAGAAATTAATCATCGATGAATTCGACGAAATGCTGAATCTTGGTTTCAGACCACAGTTAACGCATATTTTTGAAATGATGCGTGAGAAAAGACAGAATATTCTTTTCTCTGCAACGATGACTGAAGCGGTTGATGATATGCTGGATGAATATTTTGCGGGGCCGATTGAAATTTCATTGGCAAAATCAGGAACTCCACTGGAAAAAATTGAACAGACTGCTTATAAAGTTGAAAATTTTAATACAAAAATCAATTTGCTTGAGCATTTATTGAAAAGTAGTGACGATATGTCTAAAGTATTGATTTTTGCCAATAACAAGAAACACGCTGACTTGCTTTTCACTCAAATCAACGAGCTTTTTCCTGAAGCATTCGATGTTATTCACTCAAATAAATCTCAGAACTATCGTTTGAAAGCGATGAAACGTTTTGAAAATGAAGAAATCAGAGGTTTAATAACAACTGATGTAATGGCGAGAGGTCTTGATATTTCAGATATTACCCATGTTGTCAATTTTGAGACGCCAGAAGTTCCCGAGCAGTATATTCACAGAATCGGTAGAACGGGTAGAGCAGATAAAGATGGTAAAGCAATAACTTTTGTTGCAAAAAAAGAAGAAGAATTGGCTTTGGATATCGAATTGCTGATGAACAAAGAACTAGCTTACATCGATTTCCCGGAGACTGTAAAAATCAATCCTAAAAAAATTGCTTCTGAAGAAGATCAGATTGTAATGAAAAATCCGGCTCAGGTGAAGCTTTTCGATGGGGGCGGCGCTTTCCATGAGAAAAAAGATAAAAATAAAAAAGAAAACTGGGGTGGTCCTTCAAAAAGAAAAACTCCAAAAAAATTCGGAGCAAACAGAGCGCAACAGAAAGCAATTTCGAAATCTAAGAGAAAGAAATAAAACTGAAATAAATTTTAGCTATTTTCAAAAAACAAAAACCAATTCCAGAAGGAATTGGTTTTTTATATTTTTACCAAAACAAAAATAATTTTGTCATCAATGTTATCTCCATTTACATCTTCATAGTGATCGACCAACTGTATTTCGTTTTTTGTACGGCTTATAATCTCAACATTTTCATTATCAATGACTAATTTTTTATTAGGATGATCATAAGAATAAGGTAGAGTAACAATTCCTGTACTCACACAGCTTCCACTTGTATTACTTTCAAAAAGATTGATCACAAGACTATTGTTTGATTTAAAATCATAAGTGCTCGTTAAATAACATCCTTGAAACATTTCATTTGAAATAGTCACACCATTGCTTCCCGAAACTGCAATTTCTCTCGATGGTTGCCATATTCCGACAAGCGAAAATTCGTTCACTGGCTCATCATCATCATCATTTTTCGAACATGAGTTGAAAACTAAACCTGTAGATAGGATGCTAAGCAGTAGAAATTTTTTCATTAAATTCATTTTAGTATGCAAATTAAAGGAAATTTTATCAAATGATAGTGAATTTATAAATCACTTATAGATCATCATCATCTTCATAAAGAAAATTAAGCTCATCGTCACGCTGAATGTAATCCTTTGAAATCCCAGGTGGATTAAAAAGTCCCCAATCATCAACAATAAAATGTTTAGGATTAAAACCTTCTACCCATTCTGCAAAAAGAATTCTAAATTCTTCAACCAGATCACGGACGATTTTATAATATTTTACGTCTTCGAAACCAAACATTTGGAGAGTGTTACCGCCGATCATAATATCTCGTGCTGCTTTTCTGATAAGCGCAGCATTCTCCATTTTAATGTCGTAAAGCTTTACAGCTTCGGCACCGGAAATTTTAGCCTGAATAATCATGATGTCTCCCAAAAGGTTTTCCTTTATTTCTTTCAGATAAACATTATTTTCCGGGAATAGATCTGTAATGGTTTTCAGAGCGTGATAAATATCTTCAGATTTTTAAAAATCGGAGTATTTCTTGATGAGCGATTCATTTATTACTTCATGTAAGGATTCATCACAGATGTCCACAATCTATAACCTTCCGGAGTCATGTGAAGCATATCTTCTACAAACAGATCTTTGCGGATATTTCCGTTTGAATCGTTCATCACTTTAGTAATGTCTATGAAATCGGCATTTTTTTCTTTTTTCATAAACTTTGCCATCTTTTTGTTGGCTTCTTTCATTTGCGGCCAAAGTTTTTCTCTGCTTGGAGAATATTTTATCGAAATATAATCAACCTGAGTATTCGGAAACTTTGCACGAATTTTCTTATAAAAAGTTTTGTATCGATCTACAACGACGTCGGCTTTCAGTTTATCATTGTCAGCAAAATCATTTTCTCCGCAATAAATGATGATTTGTTTAGGTTCATAAGGATTTAATAAATCTTCTGAAAAATAATTCAAATCAGTTAATCTCGAACCGCCAAAACCTCTGTTAATAATAACTTTTCCCGGAAAATAGTCTGAAACATTCTTCCATTTTGTAAAAGATGAGCTTCCTAATAATAAAATAGAATTTTTAGGTGGAGCTGTATCCTGATCAATTTTTTTGAAATTTTGAATGTCTTGCCAGAACATTGGCTGTTTTTCCTGGGCGAAAATCAGGACGAAAGTCAGCAATAAGAATGCTGAAAAAATCTTCTTCATTGTTTCTAAATTTTTATGAAAATAAATATAATAAAAAACTCCCGTTTATCGGGAGTTTAGTGTTATCTTTTATACGTAATATACGTTGGGTCTGGCTTCATGTCGCCATCTATATCTATATTATTATTCATCTGCATTAAGCGTAGTTCTGTATTACTCAGAATCACAACTTTATACACACGCTCCTGATCATTATTGTATTTAGTCACCATTTGTTTGGTTTCTGTGCTATAACCATAAGTTCCTTCTGTTTTTTGACTGGTACATGATGCATCTGCTCCTGAAAACTCAGTATAAGAAATATAGTAATCGGTTCTAAACTCTGTAATACTCTTTGCAGCACAACCAGTAGGAGCAAAAGTTTGCAAAACTGATTCGTTATCAGCTCCTGATATAATTTCCATTTTAGCTGTTTTCCATTCGCCTTTCAGCATATCCAATTCGTATCCCTGTACATCGTCATCTTCACATGATGTAAGAGCTAATGCAGAAAAGGCAAATAAGAGTAATTGTTTTTTCATTTTCACAAATTTAAGAATATGCTAAAATATAAATTAATTTGTAATATCTGTAATGAAATCAAGCTTTTTTAAACAAATGTTTGCAGAAAAAATAATGACAGCCAAAAAGCAGAACTTTAAAAACAGAAGATAAAAAAATCGTCTGCCAAGTTTAAGCTGTCATTTTAATTAATAACTCATTTCTACAATTTTGAAAGCATCTTTTGGGGAAAGGTTTTTATTTTCGCCCAAACCAGACCAATTTCTTTCAGTAAAAGCTTTTTCAATTCTCTCTGCTGTTCCGTTAAAATTCTGAGTATAGTCTGAAAGTTTTGTCTTAATATTTAAACTTTGGAAGAACTCTTCCATTTTTAAAATGGCCTTTTCAGCTTTTTCTTCAACGTTTCCTTCAGTAATTCCCCAAACTCTTTCAGCATATTGAGCCAATTTTCCTTTTTTGGTCTCGAAATTATAACGATAATGTGAAGGTGTAATAACAGCTAAAGTTCTTGCATGATCAATTCCGTAATAAGCAGTTAATTCGTGTCCCATTGCATGAACTGCCCAATCAGTAATCACTCCTTTTTGAATTAAACCATTCAAAGCCATTGTGCAGCACCACATGAAATTTCCTGCAGCATCGTAATCAAATTCTTCCGACATTACTTTTGGAGCAGCATTTTGAAGACTTATTAAAATACTTTCAGCAATTCTTTCCTGAAGATCTGCAGAAGACGGAGCTGTCATATATTGTTCTAAAACGTGCGTATAAGCATCGGCAATTCCGTTTGCAATCTGATTTTTTGGAATTGATCTGATCACTTCAGGATCTAAAACCGAAAACTGTGGAAATAATCCAGGTCCGCCCGAAGATAATTTTTCATTGGTTTTTCTTCTTGAGATGACATAGCCTGAATTCATTTCAGAACCTGTCGCAGGTAAAGTTAAGATAGTTCCGAAAGGCATTCCTTCACCTTCGAAAGTACGAACAGGTTTTGTCAGAATTTCCCAAGGCTCGCCCTCATAATTTGCAGCAGCTGAAAGAAATTTAACACCATCAATTACAGAACCGCCACCAACAGCAAGAAGATAAGTGATGTTGTTTTCTTTAATAAATTTTAAAGCATCAATTAAAACTTCGTATTCCGGATTGGCAGGAATTCCACCAAATTCGTGTAAGTCGTGGTCTTTTAAAGCTTCTTTTACCTGGTTATAAACACCATTTTTTTTGATGCTTCCGCCTCCGTAAATCATTAAAACTTTGGCATCTTTGGGAACTTCAGTTGAAATTTTTGCAATTTCACCTTTTCCGAAAAGTATTTTTGTAGGATTTTTAAACTCGAAATTAAGCATTGTTCTAATTTATTTACATCAAATGTAAGCATAGAAATACAAAAACTGAGTTAAGAAAATTTTAAAATTTGAATGATTTAATTTTATTTAAACTATTGAAATTTAGCTTGAATTTAAATTATTAAAAGAGAACAATATTTTAATTACAGATATTTAGATTTTCTTGATTTTATTTCAGCATTAATTTGGCTAATACTAATGAAAATAGGCATTAAAGACATTAAACTTCCTACAGCAACGGCAATTAAAGCAAAATTTTCGGAAGTCATTGCAACATAGAAAAGTACAGAACAGGCAATTATTATCACAATTCCCAATCCTATTGCTAAACTTTTGACTGTTTTTTTCTTTGATTCGAGTTGTTCTAAACTGAGGTCAGATAATTTATTGAGTTTCATCACTTTTAATTTTTAGTTTGATACATTTAGTGTAATATATTGTTTCTTGTGTTGCATAGGCATTTTCAAGTTATTGCAAGAATTTTAAAAAACAGAAACAAAGTTTTTATTATCGAAATATTTTAGAGTTTGTTATCACGAAACTACAAAAAAATAGGGAATTTCTTAATTAAAATTCCCTTAACGTAGAAAAATATTGACTGTAAATTGTTCATTAATTAACGTTTTATCTATTTCTTTAAATTTATTGGAAAACAATTTTATAATGACCCTTTTCGTCTTTTACATCAATTGCAATTCCTGTAAACGTTAATTTATTGATTTGATATCCGTCACATCCCGAATTAAATTCTGATGATTCAATTGAAAATTCAAAATTTTTAAGATTTGAACTGAAAGTGTAATTTTTTGTACCATTGTAAGCTCCGACATTTTCTAAAAGAACTTTGTCATCCGATGTTTTCGTAAGCTGAATTGCTGTCTGATTTTCCTCTTTAATTGAATATTGAGTCAGCGTTCCGTTGGTAATCAGATTTTCATCATTAGAATTTACAAATTCAAAAACAATCGGTTGCGGCGGATTGTAGCAGGTTTCTGCGCAAGCTGTGAAAAGAAACGAGATTAAAAGAAATATGATTAATTTTTTCATTTAAATTTTAATTGGTGAGATTTTTTCAAAATTAAATAATATTAATGCAATATTTTATTATTTGCCTTAAAAATTATTGCTATTTATTTATAAAATTACCACATTTGTTATATGATACACGACCAGCGCGCAGAAAAATTCAGGCAGATTGTGGAAAATAAGTTCCAGATCTACAATTCTTTGTTTATGAGCCTGCCTTATGATAAGATGACTAATATCGGGATGCTGCTTCCGTTTCTTTGTGAAGAAAGTAAAATTGGGTACGATCAGGGAAAAACTCCGGTAGAAATTGTAGAAGAATTTTTTAAAAATCATACCGATTTAGAAACTGAAGAACAAAAACTTGAACTTCTTTTTAAAATCATTCAATATATTGAAAGACAGGTAGTTTTGTTTGATAGTATTGAAGATGCAGCTTTCCCCGGATTACATTCTGAAAGTGACAGCGGAACGGTTACCAATCTTTATGAAAGATCTTTTCACGATCACAAATTGGAAAAAGTACGTGAAAAACTGAAAGATTTTACTGTTAAAGTTGTTTTCACAGCACATCCGACACAGTTTTACCCAAGTTCGGTTCAAAGAATTATTCATGATTTGCGTAAAGCGATTACGGATGACTCGATTACAAATATTGACACCCTTTTACAGCAATTAGGAAAAACACCTTTCGTCAATAAAGAAAAACCAACTCCGATTGATGAAGCATTGAGCATCATACATTATCTGCGTTACGTTTATTATGATACGATTGGAGAACTCTTTACGAAAATCAGAAAAACTTTTGATAACGGACATTTTAATCTTCATGAAGATATTATTCAGCTTGGTTTTTGGCCGGGTGGAGACCGCGATGGAAATCCATTTGTCACAGCTGCGGTTACGAAAAGAGTTTCGGAAGAACTTCGTACAGCGATTTTAAAATCTTATTACGGAAATTTAAAAGATGTAAGAAGAAGACTAAGTTTCCGAGGTGTTTCTGAAATTCTGACTCAATTAAGCAATGAATTGTACAGTGCTATTTTTAGAAATGAAAAAATTACGACTGAAGATATTTTAACAAGATTAAATGATGTTGAAAAAATATTGGTAAGCCAGCACAATTCTCTGTTTTTAGATTTGCTGCAAAATTTCAGAGATCGTGTGAAGATTTTCGGAACGCACTTTGCCACTTTGGATATTCGTCAGGACAGCAGAATTCATCAGAAAGTTATTGATGATGTTTTTGCAAAACTTTTTGGAGATATTGAAGCTGATCACATTGAAAAATTTAATAAACTAATTGAGATTTCAGAGAAAATTGATACTGATTCTTATGACGAAATTGTTTCCGATACCTTAATCAATGTTGCCCAGATTAAAGAAATTCAGGAGTCAAACGGAGTTCGTGGAATGAATCGTTACATAATTTCAAATTCTGACGCGGTGAAAGATGTGATGAATGTGTATGCATTTTTCAAAATTTCAGGTTATCAGGATGAAGAAATTAAGATGGATATTGTTCCGCTTTTTGAAACAATGGAAGGTCTTGCCAACGCTGAAAATGTGATGAATGAACTGTACAGAAATCCTGTTTATCAGAAACATTTGGAAAGACGGGGAAATCAACAGACAATTATGCTTGGTTTCTCAGACGGAACAAAAGACGGCGGTTATCTGAAGGCAAACTGGGAAATTTATAAAGCTAAAGAAGTTTTAACCCAACTTTCAGAAGAAAACGGAATTAAAGTTATTTTCTTCGACGGAAGAGGAGGTCCACCTGCAAGAGGAGGCGGAAAAACGCATGATTTCTACGCTTCTCAAGGAAAAACAATTGCCAATAATAAAATTGAATTAACGATTCAGGGACAAACGATTACCAGTATTTTTGGTAATAAAGAACAGGCAAAATATAATTTCGAACAGCTTTTGACGGCCGGAGTGGAGAATGATGTTTTCAAAAACTCCAAAAAAGATTTAACGGAAAAAGAAAGAGCATTAATCATCGAACTGGCGGATATTAGTTATAAAAAATATTCAGATTTAAAAGCTCATGCGATGTTTGTTCCGTATTTACAGGAGATGAGTACTTTGGAATATTACGGAAAGACCAATATCGGAAGTCGCCCTTCAAAACGTGGAGGCGACAGCGAACTGAAGTTTGAGGATTTACGTGCAATTCCTTTTGTAGGATCCTGGTCTCAGTTGAAACAGAATGTTCCCGGATTTTTCGGGTTTGGTTTTGCGATGCAGCAGATGAAAGAGCAGGGAAGATTTAATGAAGTTATTGACCTGTATAAAGGCTCGGATTTCTTTAAAACTTTGGTTTTAAACTCGATGATGAGTATGAACAAATCATATTTTCCATTAACATATTACATTAAAAATAACCCAAAATTCGGTGAGTTCTGGAACGTTTTGTTCACAGAATACAATCTTTCAAAAGATATTATGCTGGAATTGACCGGATTTAAATTGCTTCAGCAGGAAGATCCGTTGTCCAGAAAGTCGGTAAAGATTCGTGAGAAAATTGTACTTCCATTGTTGAGTATTCAGCAATATGCTTTAATGAAAATTCAGAAAGGAGAGGGAAATAAAGAGGCTTACGAAAAGTTGGTAACACGTTCTCTGTTTGGAAATATCAATGCAAGCAGAAATTCTGCTTAAAGAAAAATAATTTTAAAGCTAAAAGAAAAGAGACTGCTATTTATGGCAGTCTCTTTTTTGATTATAAATCCAACTTATCATTGGGATTTGGCGTTTCACTTGTTTGATTGATTAGATTTATACTCGTAGGTGTTACTAAAGGTATTCCGTCTGCATCAAGGCGTTTTTTTATTTTTTCTAACGCTTCACTTTTGATATGAATCATATTTGATCCAACAGCAATCCAGAATTTTGCCTGAAGATTGAAAATTCCCTGTTTTAGACTGGTGAAATTTACTTCTGCCGTTTCAAGTTTATCTATATTTTCTAAATTTTTAATAACATCTAAAATACCTTGCTGTGCTTTACTTATGTCTTCATCCGCAGGAATTTCAAAATCTAAAATAATTCTTCTTTGTGGGGATGCTGTAATGTTATAGAACGGAGCATTAAAAATTACCTGATTGGGAATGTAAGCTTTTTTCCCGTCGTCTGTGATGAGTTTTGTGGTTAAAAAACCAATATCCTGCACGGTTCCTGAGTGATTTCCTATTGTAATATAGTCTCCAATTTTAAAAGCTTTGTCAATTCCGATCAGCATTCCCGAAAAAATACTTGAAACCAAATCTTTCAAAGCGACACCGGCAATGACACCGGCAACTCCTAAACTTCCGATAAATTTCCACAGAAAGCCGCTGAATCCCATTATTTCTAATGCAATGAAACTTCCCATCAACATAATCATGAATCTGAAAATACCGATGATGGTGATGACTGACCCTTCCTTCTTTGTGTTTGGAAAGACTTTATGCATGATTTTTACGGCAAGCTTACTCAGATATTTACTTGTAAATAAAAAAAACATAAATACCAGAACCCCTACGACAAGTTTGGGAGTAAGTTTTGCGAATGTAATATACCAGTTTTGCAAAACTTTGTAAACGGTATCTACGTAACCTAAGCCATAATCCATAATTATTTTTAAATTTTAAAATATTTTTTAAGCAAAAATTTTGCCAGTTACTAAAAGTCTATTAAATTTGTAGACTAATAAAGAAATATTATGTCAATCAAATTAGGAGATACCGCACCAGATTTTCAGGCAGATTCATCAGTGGGAAATATTAATTTTTATGAATATTTAGGAAATTCATGGGGCATTTTATTTTCACATCCGGCAGATTTTACTCCGGTTTGCACCACAGAACTTGGTTTTACTGCAAAATTACAATCTGAATTTGAAAAGAAGAATACAAAAGTAATCGCACTAAGTGTAGATGGAGCAGAGGATCATAAAAAATGGATTAAAGATATCAATGAAACTCAGAATACGGAAGTAAAGTTTCCGATTATTGCAGATAAAGACAGAAAAGTTTCTGAGCTGTACGATTTTATTCATCCCAATGCTTCTGCAACAGCAACTGTGCGGTCTTTATTGATCATTGATCCTGAAAAGAAAGTAAGATTAATTATTACCTATCCTGCTTCAACAGGTAGAAATTTTAATGAGATCAGCAGAGTTTTAGACTCATTACAATTGGTAGATTCTCACAAAATTGCAACTCCAGTGAATTGGAATGATGGTGATGATGTGATTATTCCACCAGCAATTTCTACAGAAGATGCTAAAAATATTTTCCCGAAAGGTGTTACAGAAATAAAACCATATTTACGATATACACCGCAACCCAATAAATAGGCTTAGATTTTTTATTTATTATATATAGTTTAGTTTTAATTGAAAAAGCGGCTCAGAAAATTTTCTGAGCCGCTTTTGTTTTATTTAGATAAGACTAAATTATTTTATGTCGTTGGCAATTGCTTTTGCTTTTGAAGTTGGTAAATAAATACTGAAACCAACATTAAAACTGATTCTCGATGTTAGACCTTCATTTCCAACGCCTGTTACCCCATTATACTTTACTAATCCTTCAACCCCAATATTCGGTGTAATAAAGTAAGAATAGCCAGGACCTACTCCAAAGTCTAGTCCCGTAGTAGATATACCATTTTCTACATTAAATCCTCCAACTCCAACATTTCCTTCAAAAAACCATCTACCGTGATTTAGTAAATTATCAACTCCTTTTTCACCTGGAGATAAAAAATAACGTCCCAAAGCCCCAACTCCATAATCAAACTGTGTTGATTCTCCTGCTCCAGGTTTTGAAAATCCTAAAGTTACATAACCTCCAACTGCAATATTATCTTTTACAAAATATGCAGCTCTTGGTTGAAGCTTAATATCATACCCAGCTCCAGTATTTAATCCGAAGTTACTTGAAAGCAAAGTACTACCAACCATCCAGTTTCCTTCTTGAATTTGTGCATTTGCAGATGTAGTCAAACCAGCGATTGCTATTATACCTGTAAAAATTAACTTTTTCATAATTTATAATTTTAAATATTAATGTTTATTATTTTGACAAAACGATAAAATCAATAAATGTGCCACATCATTTGATTCGGAACATTTTTTCTTTGTTAACATAAACATAAAAAAAAATTACAAACCCTTAAGGAAGCTGATTTGTCAAGTTTCCGATTCATATAAAAATAAGAATTATTGCCAAAATAAGACCTGCAACCGTAAATTTGATACCTCTTTTAAAAGGTCTGCTTTTTGGATTAAACATCCAAAAACTTGATATTACAAAAAAGAAAAGGCATACACCAAAAAATGCATTGAGAGGAGAAAGGGTATCTTTAGACTGTGATTTGTGCAGCTTCGTCATTTTGTCTAAAACAAAGGGAAGTTCTTTTTTTGTGTATTTCGCCTGTCCTGTAGCAATGTTGTAAGTACCCTGTTTAAATTTTAAAATATCACCTTCTTTTTTTTCAACTTCAAAATTTTTGATTTTTAATTCTTTACCAAGTTGTTTTTCTGAAAGGTTAACAGCAATTTTTTTATCAATTTTATTTTCTTTTTTCAGAAAATCTGTATCTCTGTAAATCAGCAATACACCACTAACAGCATAAATCATCATAATTCCTGCCATGAAATATCCCAAATAACGGTGGGTAATCCTCATAAAACTTCTGGTGTCCTTAATTTTATCCATATACTCAGTTTTAAATTAAAAAGTAGAAGCTGCAAATTTGCAACTTCCACTTCGAAAGGGAAAATTATTTATTAAAAAAATTATAGTTTATAGGTCAGTGTAAAATAATAGTTTCTTGGTGCGATTGGGTTCACAGAATAGTTTTCGTGAACAGTATAATTCTCTACATCAAATAAATTTCCAACTTTTGCCTGGATCATGAATTTTTTCCACTCATATCCTGCAGAAATAGAAACTGTCGTAAAATCTTTCAGTTCAAAAGCTCTGCTTACTCCGTTTCTGGCTGCTAAACTGTTGGCTCCGGTTTTTGTGTCATTCCATCCTGCCAATCGATCACCAATGTAATATGCAGAAGCCCCAATTTTTAAACCTTTAACTATTTTCGTAAAAGTATAGAATAAAGATAAATTAGCTGTTGTAGCAGGAGTTCTTACCAATCTTTGGTTTTCTACGTAACCTACTTTTTCTGGCGTATCTAGATACACAGAATTGTTGTAAGAAATACCTCCGATAATTGATAGATTTGTGGTCGGATTTCCTGTAATATCTAATTCAACTCCTCGGCTTCTCATCTTTCCAACAAATTCTTTTAGATTTCTCGGATCTGTGGTCGCTAAACCTGTTGCAGGATCTATAAATGCCTGATAAAAATCTCTGTAAGAAATCTGATATAGCGAAAGATTAACCGCAACAGCATTATTCCATAAGTTTTTCTTTGCTCCCACTTCATACTGATCTACCATTGAAGGTTTTAGAGATTGAAGTGAAAATGCGTCTAATCCTGTATTGGCTACAAATGAGTTGGTATATGTTCCGAAAATTGATAGATTTTCATTTGGATTATAAACTAAACCAACTTTTGGGGATATTGCCTGATCTGAAGTGGCAGAGTTTTCCACTAATTTTTTTCCTGTTGTAGAATTAGGATTAACGATGTTACTGGTCGCTATTTTAAAATCTGTTCTTATAGTAGGCATATTTTCAATATATGACCAACGTAAGCCTGCAATTACCTTAAATTCTTTTGTAAGACTAACGAAATCTTGAGCATATAAACCAATTCTTCTCGTGTTGATTCTTGTTTTATTTAATGCTGTAGAGTTGGGCATTGCTCCAGAAACCCAAGTAGATGGGTCATCGAGGTAAATAGTTCCAGGTTGTCCGTTAATACCAGACAAACCATTTGTGCCAAAATAATAACTTGTACCAAAAACTTTGTTATTATCAGGATTATAATAAGTATAAGAATCACTCACTCCATAATCTGCATCAGTTCCAACCAAAACTTTGTGATTGATACTTCCTGTATTAAATTCACCATTTAAATTTACCTGCGCTGAAGTATAATTTTGCTCGTTATAAGTTCTGTTCAATGGTCTGTTCCAAGAAAGCTGGTTCGGTTTTACTGCAGCATAACCCCACTGAACTCTTTCTGTAGAAAAATAATCTTTGGTGTAGTTTTGATAAGAAACCGTAGAATTTAAAGACCAACTATTATTAAACTGATGATTAAATGTTGCATTGGTAGAAACCTGCTCAACATCCTGATACTGCCAATCTGTTCCTAAAAATACATTTCTTGCCAATCCTGTATTCATAGAATAGCTTCTATCTTTATTTTCAACAGCGCCAATTCCGAAATCTGGTGTAAAATTATTTTTAAGATAGTCAGCTTCAACAATTAACTGTGATTTTGGGCTTAAATTAAATACAAAAGAAGGATTAAAATAATATTTTTCAGACTGTACCACATCTCTGAAACTTTCAGCATATTCGTAAGCTCCATTTACCCGGAATGCTATGTTTTTACTTAACGGTCCGTAAATATCTACCGTTGGTTTGTAAGAATTCCAGCTTCCTGCATTTAAACCGATACTTCCGCCAAAATTAAATTTAGGTTTTTTCGTAATCATATTGATTACTCCACCTGCAGCCGTATTTCCATAAAGCATTGCATTGGCTCCTTTTAAGACTTCAACTCTCTCCAAACCGCTTACTTCCGGGAAAATACCACTGTTAATTCTCGATCCGTTTTTAAACATATTATCATTACCAAGAATAAAACCACGACCTCCAAAACTATCCTGAGAATTTCCTCTTGATGACGTTACATAGATTCCGTTTACGTTCTGTAAAACATCACTCAGTTGTCTGGATTGTTGCTGCTCGATAATTTCGTGAGTAACAATGGCAATAGGTTGCGGCGTTTCCATTATTGTCAGATTTGACTTGGTAGACATCGAAGTTGCCTTGTTTGGATTTCCCGATTTATGCAGATTTACATCTTCAATAGTTGTAATTCTCAGTGTATCACTTTCTGTATTTTTAAGCTGTGCACTAACTGCTACTGAAATTGCTAAAAATCCTAATGTGGTAATTTGTTTTTTCATTGGTTATTTAGAGCTATTTTAAATAATGGCAAATGTAGGATTCTTGTTTAGAATAATTAAAAATAAATTTCTGATTTTTATCATATTTAATTATCTTTTCGGGACAAAAAATCTTATGCTAAAATTTTAAATATCTTTGTTTAAAATAAATCTTATGCAATTGGTAAAAGTAGGTCTGTGTGCGTTCGGAATGAGCGGTAAAGTTTTTCATGCTCCGTTTTTAAAAGAACATCCCGGTTTTTTTATGTCGGCGATTGTGGAGCGTTCCAAAGAAGATTCAAAAGCTCAATATCCTGATGCCGTTATTTATCGCTCAGTAGAAGAAATGATTGAAAATGCTGATGTAGAATTGGTTGTTGTAAATACTCCGGTTCAGACTCATTTCGATTATGTGAAAAAAGCTTTAGAAGCTGGTAAAAATGTTATTGTTGAAAAACCTTTCACAGTAAGCGTTTCTGAAGCTCAGGAATTGGTCAATTTAGCTGAAAGTAAAAATCTTTTCCTTAGTGTTTATCAAAACAGAAGATTCGACAGAGATTATTTGCAGGTTCAGAAAGTTTTGGCTGAAGGAAAATTAGGCGAAGTAAAAGAAGTGGAAATTCGTTTTGACAGATTCAGGACTGAGCCAAGTGCAAAAGAGCATAAAGAAAATCCTGAATTAAACGGTTCCGGATCTATTCACGATCTTGGTTCGCATTTGATAGACCAGGCAACGCAGCTTTTTGGGTATCCTGAAAGACTTTTTGCAGATGTTTTTTCAATGAAAGGAGAGAGCCTTGCTAATGATTATTTTGAAATCCTTCTTTATTATAAAGGTAATTTAAGAGTGAGACTAAAATCTTCGGTTTTCACGAAAGAAGATCATTATGCCTATAAAATTCATGGAAGTAAAGGAAGTTTTCTACAGGAAAGAACTGATGATCAGGAAAACGAATTAGCAGGCGGAGCAATTCCTACCTACGGAAAAGACTGGACGAAACCTTTGCAAGAAGCCGATGGGATTTTAAATTATTTTAATGAAAATTCAGAGTCACAAAGAATTCCAACTTTTACTGAGCCGGGAAATTACATGAATTATTACCAGCAAATTTATGAACATATTGTTTTCGGATATGCTTTGCCGTCGCTTGGAAGTGAAGTTGTACAGAATATGAAAATCATTGAAGCTGCTCTTGAAAGTTCTAAGAAAGGGAAGGTTATTGATTTGAATTAAAACTTAAAAAATGAAAAAAAGAAGCTCAGGTTTTACGATTATAGGTTTGCTGTTTGTAGGAATCGCCATGACATTAGTAGATGATAATATGTATTTGAAATACGGATTTCTTACATTAGGAACTGCATTTCTGTTTTACAGTATTTTTACAATGATAAAGAAAAAATAGTTTCTGAAGAAATACAAAAAGAGATGTTCAGTAGATTTGAACAGCTATTTTTTATGTTTAATTCTAAATTGAATTTAAGCTTCACCCATCATTTCCTGAATTTCCAGCCATCTCATTTCGTGATTTTCCAGCTTTTCTGAAATACTTTCTAAATCTGCTGAAAGTTTTGAAATCTTATCATAATCAGCTTCATTATTCAGTTGGTCTAAAATCTGAGTTCTTTTTTCTTCAAAAGCAGGAATTTCTTTTTCAATGGTTTCAAGCTCACGCTGTTCTTTGAAAGAAAGTTTTTTCTTAGCTGGAAGTGGGGAGATCGGAACTGGAAGAACAGAGTCAACTTTTTTAGAAACTTCAGTTTTTTGTTCAGGTACTTCCTGCTTCTTGCTTCCCTCTTCCAACTTCTTATTTTCTCTGTATTCTGAGAAGTTTCCGATAAAATCTTTAATTTTTCCTTCACCTTCAAATGCTAAAATATGGTCAACAATTCTGTCCATAAAATAACGGTCGTGAGAAACGATAATCAAACTTCCCTGAAAATTTAAAAGGAAATTTTCCAACACCGTCAATGTAGGAAGATCAAGATCATTCGTTGGCTCATCAAAAATCAAGAAGTTTGGATTTTGATATAAAATATACATCAAATGCAATCTTCTCTTTTCACCACCCGAAAGTTTCGAAATCGGCGAATATTGAGTCTGATCGTCGAATAAGAATAATCTTAAAAACTGCGATGCGGTAATTGTTCTTCCGTTCGCTAAAGGAAAATTTTCAGAAATATCTTTAATGAAATCAATTACGCGTTCTTCTTCTTTATACTTAAGACCTTTCTGAGAAAAATATCCGAATTTGATAGTTTCACCCTTTTCAATTTCCCCTGAATCTTTCGGTTCAAAACCTTGGATGATGTTTAACAAAGTAGATTTTCCGGCTCCGTTTTTACCAACAATTCCTACTTTTTCACCACGCTGAAACGAGTAACTGAAATCTTTTAGTAATAATTTGTCACCATAGCTTTTAGAAATATCTTTAAGCTCAAGAATTTTATTTCCCAATCTCTTCATTTCAAAATCAAGCTCTAATTTTTCTTTACGGGTATCTGTTTTGGCAATTTTTTCGGTTTCGTAGAAATCATCCTGTCGAGATTTTGACTTTGTAGTTCTTGCCTTTGGCTGTCGACGCATCCACTCCAGTTCTTTACGGTAAAGGTTTTGAGCTTTGTCAATCGTCGAGTTCAAATTATCTTCACGAATCATCTTGTTTTCAAGATAAGTCGCATAAGCACCTTGATGAAAATATAAGTTCTGATCTTCCATTTCCCAGATAATTCCACAAACTGCATCAAGGAAATATCGGTCGTGAGTTACCAGAAGAAGGGTGATTTTTGCTTTATTTAAATAGTTTTCAAGCCATTCTACCATTTCCACGTCAAGGTGATTGGTCGGCTCATCCATAATTAATAAGGTATGACGATGCTCAGCTCTGGTTTCCGTTAAAAGTTTTGCTAATGCAACACGTTTAATCTGTCCACCGGAAAGCATTCCCATTTTAGCAGTCAGATCCGTGATTTTCAGTTGAGAGAGAATTTGCGTCATTTCATTCTCAAGATCCCAGGCTTTGTGAATCTCCATTTCAGCTAATGCAGTTTCCATCTCATCCGGATTTCCTGACAGCAATGCATGATGATATTTTTTTAAAGCTAAAATAGGCGCAGAATCTAGCGTCATCATAAATTCGTCAATCGTAAGATCAGATTCAAAATCGATTTCCTGATCAAACAAAACCACCTGAATGTCTTTATTAATTACAACTGTTCCGCTGTCTGCAATCTCTTTGCCCATCAAGATTTTAAGAAGGGTAGATTTTCCGCTTCCGTTTTTGGCAACGATGGCAATTTTGTCACCTTCATTGATGTTGAAATTGATGTTTTTGAAAAGGGTTTTTATTCCGTAAGATTTTGTAAGATTCTCAGCAGCAACGTAATTCATGAATATCTAAATTTTGTGGTGCAAAAGTACGAAATATTAAAGCTTTAACTGCTTAAATATATGGTGTTAAAGTTTTTTAATGTAGATTTGAAATACTAAACTAATTATAAAAACGATGGTGCAAATTAATTTTCTGGCAATACTTTTTGCCGCATTAGTTCCTTTGGTAATGGGATTTATCTGGTATAATCCTAAGCTTTTCGGAAATGTTTGGATGAGAGAATCCGGATTGACACAAGAGAAAATGAAAAGCGCAAATATGGGCGTTGTCTTTATTTTGTCAATTATTTTATCAATTTTAATCGGAATGTTTCTTCAGTTTGTCACGATTCATCAGTTTGGTGCGTTGGGAATGATAGGTGGTGACGAAAAATTAGCAAAACCTTCATACACTGCTTTTATGCATGATTACGGAATGGCGTATCGTTCGTTTGGTCACGGTGCTTTACATTCATTTATGACAGGAATTTTCTTTGTTTTTCCTTTAATTGCAATCAATGCGATGTTTGAAAGAAAGTCGTGGAAATATGTATTTATCAACACCGGATTCTGGACGATTACCATTACAATAATGGGCGGAATTATCTGCGGTTGGTACGCAATGGACGGTTTCAATTGGGTGACTCAAAAATAATTTTGTAATATAAATTTTAAGGCTACATTTGTGGCCTTTTTTATGTCTTATACTTTTCAAATTTTCACTCTTGTAAAAGAACTTCCAACAGATTGGAATCTTGTAATCGGGCAACATAATATGATGTTGTCTGAAGAATATTTTCGTGTTCTGGAAGATTCGAAACCGGCGAATATGAAATGTTTTTTTGTTGGATTTTTTGCAGACGAAAATCTAATTGGCGGGGCTTTGTTTCAATATCTGAGTTTTATTGAGCATAAAACTTTTCAGAAAGATGAAATTTTATGCAGTGTCAGAAATTTTTTAGCCAAAAAGTTTACAAAAGATGTGATGATTTTCGGCAATAATATGTTGACCGGACAAAATGGTTTTTATTTTGATACTTCAAAAATTTCCGCAGAAAAATCAGTTTCTTTATTAAATGAAGCGGCTAAAACACTACAAAATAAATTCGGAAAATCTTCTTTGATTATTTTTAAAGATTATCAGACATCGTTTTTAAAGAATTTTGATAATGAAAAGTTTACATCCTATTTCAGGTTCTCAGTTCAGCCAAATATGATTTTACATATAAAACCTGAATGGAAAACTTTTGAAAACTATGCGGATGATTTTTCTAAAAAATACAGAGCAAGATTGAAATCTGCAAAGAAAAAACTCGAAGGAATTCAGAAAATTGAACTTGATCTTGATGCTGTAAAAAAGCATCAAAAGGAAATGAACGTTTTATATCAAAATGTTGCTGAAAATGCACCTTTCAATACTTTTTTTCTTACCGATCACCATTTTGAAAGCATGAAACAGAATCTCCAGGAAAATTTCAAAGTTTTCGGATATTTCTTAAATGAAAAACCGATTGGTTTTTATACTTTAATTCTTAATAATCAGGATATTGATACGTACTTTCTCGGCTACAATAGAGAAATCCAGAAAGAAAAACAGATTTATCTGAATATGCTTTTTGATATGACAGAATTCGGGATTTCAAATCAATTTAAACGGATTATTTTTGGAAGAACAGCTTTAGAAATAAAGTCGACAATCGGGGCAGAACCAATCGAAATTTTTGGTTTAATTAAACATACTCATAAAGCAATTAATCCTTTTATTGAAAAGATTTTTACATCTTTAAATCCAAAAGTAGAGTGGGTTCAGAGAAAACCTTTTAAATAAATTAAGAATAAGGTTCACTTTATTGTGATTTTTAAATAATATTTAACGATTTCTGTTTTAAATTTAATAGGATTTTAAGAGCGTTTTATACTGATAATCTTGATTTTTGCTTCAAATTATAATCATGAAAAAACTCAATCTTTTGTCATTACTTCTTACAGCCGGTTTTTACTATTCTCAAACTATTTCGGGAACTATTTTTTCCAAAGATGAAAATTTGCCGATTCCTTATGCTAAAATTGGTATAGAAAAAGAAAATACAGGGGAAATAACCGACGAGAAAGGGAATTTCACGATTGATCTTTCCAAAGCAAAAATTTCAAATAAAATTAAAGTTGAAGTTGCAGGGTACGAAACCTTTACAGAAAATATATCAGATTTTATCAAACAAAGTTCTCAAAAGATTTATCTGAAAGAAAAAGTTAAAAATATTCGGGAAGTTCAATTAAAACCTAAGAAATTAGTTGATAAAAACTGGGGTGTGAATACAAAGACAAAATCTGTGATGTATTCTGTCAATCCGGCTTTTAAAAAAGAAGATTTTTTGGGAGAAACAGCTTTAGAATTTAAAGCGAGTAAGAAATCAAAAATCAGAAACATCAATCTTAATATAGCAAGTATTACAGCAGACCGACCTGTTGTGATGAGATACACGATTTATAATGAAAAAAATGGTTTCCCCAATGAAAGTATTCTGGATGAAGAAATTACGGTAGAATTAACGAAAGATAAAATTGTAGACCAGACTTTTACGCTGGATGTGAATGATAAAAATATCTGGGTTCAGGGAAAGTTTTTTGTTGGAATCCAGTTTTTGAAAGAATTTGAAGGTAGATTAAACATCAGTGCGGCACTTTTCAGAACAGGTTATTTGAGAAAATTTTATGGAGATTGGCAAAAAATGAGTATTGCCGCTCCCGCCATAAATATTGATGTGAAAGTGGATAAAAATGCTAAAGATGATAATAAACAGGAAGAATTTGATGACAAAGCTCTTGCCTATGATTTCGGAGACGTTAGTAAATATGTGGAAGAATCGAATAAAGAGATTTACGGAAAAAATAATCAAGTGGGAAAATTTTTAAACTTAAAAGATGCCCACCTTTATTATGAAGTTTATGGTGAAGGCGAACCCCTGTTTTTACTGCATGGAAACTCGGGAAGTATAAAAGATTTTTATCAGCAGATTCCGGTTCTTGCAAAGCAATATAAAGTGATTGTGATGGATACAAGAGCGCAGGGAAAAAGTACGGATACAACCAAAAAAGACTTCAATTATAAGATTTTTGCTGATGATGTAAAAGCTTTAGCGAATTATTTAGGTTTACAAAAGATCAGTATTGCAGGTTGGAGCGATGGCGGAAATACGGGGTTGGAATTTGCCATAAAATATCCCGAAAGCTTAAATAAATTAATTACAATCGGAGCAAATGCCTTCCCGGAAGGAGTTGATCAGAATCTGATTGATAATTTTACGATTAAGTATAAAGTTTCACAGCTTCAAAATAAACCGGAGAATTTCAATGAAACCAGATTATTAAAACTCATGCTGAAAGAACCAAAAATTACAGAGAAACAGTTAAATAAAATTCAGAATAAAGTTTTGGTAATCGCCGGAGAAAAAGATGTCATCACAAGAGAACATACCGAATTTATGGCGAAGCAAATGCCCAATTCCGAATTGAAAATCTATAAAGACGCTACACACATGATTCCTTTTGAAAATGCAGAACAGCTCAATCAGGATATTTTAGATTTTTTGAAGAAATAATCAGATTACTCTTTTATAAATTTCTCGTAGTAGACTTTATCTTTTGTCTGGATTTTTAAATAATAAGTTCCTTTAGAAAAATCTTCAACTTTGATGGATTTTTGAGCAGATTTTAAAATAAGTCTTCCTAAATTATCAAAAACTTCTACTGAATTTATCTGTTCTGCTGTGGCAATATTCAGGATGTTTTTTACGGGATTTGGGAAGATTGCAAAGGTTTTCTTTTTTACGAGCTCTGAAGTATTTAATGTAGAATTATAGAAATTTCCAAAATTCAGAATACCATAACCCATTTGATCTGTATGAGAAGGAAATAGAGATGCGGTTTGTCTCAGGTTTGTTCTCATCAAATCTCTGTTCATCCCCGGAAAAGCCTGTATTAAACAAGCAACTCCACCTGCAGCAATCGGTGTTGCAATTGAAGTTCCGGAAACTGAAATGGTAGAATTATTATCCACTGTTGTCGAAGCACTTCCTCTTGTACTTGCGTCCGGTTTTATCATTCCCAAAGAATTGGGACCATACGAAGAAAACCCGGACGAATTTCCGGCAGAATCAACCGAACCAATCGTGAAAACTTTTACATTATCACCCGGAGTTGTGATATAATGCCACGGAACTTCACCAGAATTTCCGGCAGCAATTAGAACGAAAATTCCTTTATTGACAGCAATTTCACTTGCTCTTGCAATAAAAGATTTTGTGCCGTTCATATCGGCGTAAGTATAGCTGTATTTCGGATCATCAAAATTATTGTAACCTAAAGAAGTGGTGATGATATCAACACCTTTTCTGTCGGCTTCTTCGGCGGCTTCAATCCAATATAATTCTTCTTCGGGAATTTCTGCAGTTGTTGTTTCACTTCTGTAAAGATAAAAATCTGCATCGGGAGCAGAACCTACAAAAGTATTGGCAATATAACCTCCAATTGCACCCAAAACAACAGTTCCGTGATTATTTAATGATGTATTGTAGATATCTGTTCCTTTTGAAACAAAATCGTAACCTCCTTTTATTTTACTGTTGGTCCATAATCTTGCAAATGCCGAACCTGTATTCACAGTAGGGAATCCGGTATCGATAACGGCAATTGTTACTCCTGTTCCTGTAAAACCGGCAAGATGAAGTGGTCTTAAATTAATCTGATCAATTTGTGCTGAACCAGATCCGTAATCAAAAACGGTCATGTTTTTTTGAGCTGATTCAAAATCTGCCCATTTATTGGTTTGGCTGGTTTTTAAAACCAATGAAGAATTTTTAGCAAAACTTTCAACCGATTGTACAAAAGGTTGTGCTTTGATGATATTTACCTGCGCCTGATTCACATTTACAGCAACGCCATTCAGCCATTTTGAATAATCTGTGATCGTGAATCCTAAATTTTGTAAATTCTGAATATAGGTTTGCTCGATGGGAGCATCTTGGTCATTTAAGGCAATTCCTAATGCAGTACGTCTGTTTAACGACTTTTGAGTCAATTCCAAAAGCGGATTTGCATAAAATGCAGCTTTATTTGGTTTTCCCGTAAAATAAACAAAAACAAGCTCAGTCTGCGCAAAAGCAATAGAGTAACCGGCTAAAAAACAAAAGAGTAAAAGTTTTTTCATCTCATAATTTTGTATAAAGATAAAACAAAATCAATAAAATTTTTGATAGCACTTTAAATTCCTTATTTTTACGAAAATATTCGTTTAAGAAATCGCTCAGTTTGAAAAATTAAAAATCAACAAATAAAAGCGGTAGAAAAACTTAAAAAAATAAAAATTTTATGAAAAAGATTCAGATGGTTGACTTGCAAAGTCAGTATTACAAAATAAAAAATGATGTAGACAATGCAGTTTTAAATGTAATGGATTCTGCTGCTTTTATCAACGGACCTGAAGTAAAATCTTTCCAGAACGAAATGGAAACTTATCTCGATGTAAAACACGTAATTCCTTGTGCAAACGGAACTGATGCTCTACAGATCGCTTTAATGGCTTTGGATTTGCAGGAAGGTGACGAAATTATCACAGCTGATTTCACTTTTGCAGCAACCGTAGAAGTTATTCATTTATTAAAATTAAAATCTGTTTTGGTAGACGTTGATTATGATACATTCACAATTTCTACTGAAGCGATAAAAAAAGCAATTACTCCAAAAACAAAAGCAATTATTCCGGTACATATTTTCGGACAATGTGCGAATATGGAGGAGATTTTAAAAATTGCTGAAGAGCATAATTTATTTGTTGTAGAAGACAATGCACAGGCAATCGGTTCTCAGTATACTTTTTCAAGCGGTGAAGTAAGACATGCAGGAACCATGTCTACAGTGGGAACTACTTCTTTTTTTCCATCTAAAAATTTAGGCTGTTACGGAGATGGTGGAGCAATTTTCACTAATAATGATGAATTGGCACACCGTTTACGAGGAATTGTAAACCACGGAATGTACGAAAGATATTATCATGATGAAGTGGGAGTGAATTCAAGATTAGATAGTATTCAGGCTGCCATCTTAAGAAAAAAACTTCCGAATCTTGATTCTTACAATGATGCAAGAAGAAAAGCAGCAGATTATTATGATGAAGCTTTTGCCGGAAATGAAAATATTTTAACACCAAAAAGAGCAGAATATTCAACGCACGTATTTCATCAGTATACTTTAAGAATCTTAAACGGAAAACGTAATGATTTACAGAAATTCCTTACTGAAAAGGAAATTCCTGCAATGATTTATTATCCTGTTGCTTTAAGAAAGCAAAAAGCCTATTATCAGGAAAGCAATGATGCAGATTTTGTAAATACAGATAAACTTTTAGACCAGGTAATTTCTCTTCCGATGCATACAGAACTGGATGAGGAACAGTTGAAGTATATTACGGATGCTGTGTTGGAGTTTATGGGATAAATTAATGAAAGATAAAAAGGTATTTTCTAAAAAAATTGTATATGTCGTTAGCTTAATGTTTACCATTTTTTCGGCAATACTATATTTAATGGCGATTGTTGTTAGGATAAATGATGGAATTGATTTTTTAGGTTTAATTTTAATATCTCTTATTTTGATTTTATCATTATTTCAGTCTTATTTTCTTATTGTAAAAAATAGAAAAGGTATTTTACTTACTAACATTCATCTTATTTTGTTACTTTGTTTTACGTTATTTGAACTAATCACTTATTTTATTGCTTACAGAACTTACGATCAAGGTACAAACGGAATGGTTATGGGTGTTTTTTTTATATTAGCTTCACTTTTTATTGTTAATAAGTTTAAAGTTTTAAAAGTAGAATATGAAGATGTAGAAGAAATAGGTACACGAAATGATTAAAAAATATAATTAAAAAATGGCAATACTCGTTACAGGCGGTCTTGGATATATCGGTTCACACACAGTTGTAGAACTAATTAATAATGGATTTGAAGTTATCATAGTTGATGATTTATCAAATTCAGAAAAATTTATCCTATATAATATTGAGGAAATTACAGGTAAGAGACCTGTTTTTTATCCTTTTGATTTAAAAAGAAAAGAACTTCTTACGCAGGTTTTTGATGCACATCAGATTGATGGCTGCATTAATTTTGCTGCTTATAAAGCGGTTGGAGAAAGTCAGGAAAAACCGGTTGATTATTACGAAAATAATCTTTTTTCTTTAATCAATATTCTTCAGGAATTTAAATCAAGAAATATTTCTAACTTTATCTTCAGTTCATCTTGTACAGTTTACGGACAGGCAGATGAAATGCCTATTGACGAAAATACTCCGCTGAAAATGCCGGAAAGTGTTTACGGAAAAACAAAACAGATGGGAGAGGAGATCTTAAAAGATTTTGCTCAGGGATATAAAAGAAAGGTGAGTCTTTTGAGATATTTTAATCCGATCGGAGCGCATCCTTCCGCTTTGTTGGGAGAATTGCCGATTGGTGTACCGAATAATTTGGTGCCTTACGTAATGCAGACTGCTGCAGGAATTCGCGAGAAACTGAGTATTTGGGGAAATGACTATCCTACAGAAGACGGAACTGCAGTTCGAGATTATATTTATGTGGTAGATTTGGCAAAAGCTCACGTTGCAGCTTTGAAAAATTTAATAAATAATAGTTCAGAAGAAGTCGTTGTAGATATTTTCAACTTAGGAACGGGAAAAGGTTCATCTGTCTTAGAGGTTGTTAAAGCTTTTGAAATGGCAAACGAAGTTGCTGTACCATACCAAATTTGCGAAAGAAGAGAAGGTGATATTACCGTTGCTTACGCCAATGCTGACAAAGCGGAACAGAATTTGAATTGGAAATCTGAAACTTCTTTAGAAGAATCATTAAAAACTGTCTGGGAATGGCAGAAATATTTAGAATCAAGAAAAAATTAAACTTTATAAACATAACACATGAAAAACGAGAGAATAGGGATCACATTTTCTTCATTTGATCTTCTGCACGCAGGTCACATCAAAATGTTGGAAGAAGCAAAAACTGTTTGTGATTACCTGATTGTCGGTTTACAGATCGATCCTTCACATGATCGCCCGACTAAAAATAAACCTACACAAACTATTGTAGAAAGATACATTCAGCTGAAAGCTGTAAATGCTGTAGATGAGATCATACCTTATTATACAGAAGAAGATTTGGAGGATATTCTGAAATCTTTTGTCATTGACGTAAGAATTATCGGGGACGATTATTTAGACAGAGATTTTACCGGTAAGAAATACTGCGAAGAAAAAGGAATTGAGATTTTTTATAACAAGAGGGATCACAGATTTTCCTCAAGCGACCTCAGAAAAAGAATCTACGAAGCAGAAGCTGCAAAAAATTTAGTAAAATAAGAAAAATCCCGAAAAAATAATTTTCGGGATTTTTTTATGATGAAATATTAATACTACATAGGTCCGCCTTGATCGTCTCCTGTAGCATTAGAGTTAATATCTTTCTTACGTTTGGGTTGTTCAATCTTCTCGCCTTGTTTAAATCTGTAGGTTAAAGATACTGCAAACTGTCTCGGTTGCCACTGCATATAAGATTCTCTCATAAATTCGGCATTGTTGGTGGTACTTCTCATAGCACGGGTATTAAAAATATCCTGAATGTTGAATGACAAAGTTCCGTCTCCTTTCCAGATTGTTTTTGATGCGCCAAAATTCAGCGCATACATATCATTTCTATCCTGGTTAGCTGTTTTTTGAGCACCTCTATAGAAACCTTGTAACTGAAAGCTGAATGTTTTATCAACTTTAAAGGTAGAAGTCAGTCTTGCTCTTGTTGAGAAACCTTTCCCTTCAAAAGACATGGGTTCTTTTCCGGCAAGTTCAGGTCCACTGTAAATTCCAGTCGAATTATATCCGAATAAATCTACATTTCCTAAAAATTTCAACCATTTTGTAGCATCCCAGTTAAAGTTTAAATCTAAACCATAGCTGTCATTATTTCCTAAATTTATGGGTTTGGTTTTAAAAACTCCGTTGTCAGAATATACCAGCATTTTTACATCATCAGTAGAATGCTTGTAATATAAAGTTGGGTTAATGGTAAATTTACCTTTAGAAATACTGTATCCAAGTTCGTAAGAATCTACATAAGAAGGATTTAAATCTATATTTCCTTCAAAGATATTCTGATTATCTGTGTAACTTGGGTTTGGAATTAAAAACCATGATCTTGGTCTGTCAATTCTTCTTGAATAATTAAGCAAAAACTGATTGTCTTTTGCGATTTCGTAGCTCAGAAATACGGTTGGAAAAAGATTGTTATATCTTTTTTTGCTATCGATATTGTCTGAATCTGCATTTAGGTTAGAATATTTAATATTAACATTAGAATATTCGTTTCTTACTCCAACTTGATATCCTAATTTACCGATTTTACTTTTAAACTGTACATATCCTGCATTAAAAATTTCCTCATAATTTGCATTGTATGTAAAGTTGTTTAGATAATGGAAGTCTACATTAGATGCATAACGTTCCAAAACATCATTGTCATAATTATTATTATTGATGTCTATTCTGTAACCTGCTTCAACTTTGGAATTTTCTCCGATTGGAAGTTCATAATCAGCTTTACCAACTACCGTTTTATTTCTAGTGTTTTGACTGATCGAGTTCTGAAGTTCGAAGATATTATTGGTAACCTGGTTGACGTCTGTATCATTAAAAGATCTGTTGCTTTGTAAACTTAATGATAATGAAAGGTTCTGACCTTTATCATTAAATTTGTGATCTAACCCAAAATCTCCCTGAAAGGCTAGATTGTTGTTAGATCCTGTATTTATTCTTTGTGTAAATAATCCGGGAGCATTCAGAAAACGATAATCATAAGTAATGTTTCCAATATTGTCGCTTTCGAAAGTTCTGACTGTTCCGGATGCATTGACCGAAGTTTTATCAGAAATATCATACACTATTCCTGAAGAAACGTTGTAATTACTGTTTTTATTTTTAGTAATAGATTCCTGGTCAGTTTGTGATCTTCCTCCGTTTGTCGGATTGAAAAATGTAGCATTGTTTCTATTCGTATTTTTAGATTCACGATATCCGCCGCCGCCATTTAAGAACCACGTAAGATTCCCTTTTCTCCAGCTTAAATTAGTATTTAAATTGGTTTGAGGTAAATATCCCAAAGTCCCGATAACGCTCCCGTTGAAACCTGTTTTTTTCGTTTTCTTTAGAATTATATTTAAAATACCGGCAGTTCCGCTTGCCTCAAATTTTGATGATGGATTGGTAATCACCTCAATTCTTTCAATCTGATCTGCGGGAATACTTTGTAAAGCATTGGCTCCGTCATCAATTCCAAGAAGGGCAGAAGGTTTACCGTTAATTAAGAATCTTACATTTGAGCTACCTCTCATCGAAACAGTTCCGTCAGTATCCACAGAAACTGAAGGTACATTTGATAATACATCCTGAAGACTTCCACCTTTACTTACAATATCCTGAGAAGGATCATATGTTCTTTTGTCTAGCTCTACTTTATAAGGTTTTTGAGCTACAGTAATGGTAACACCTTGAATATCCTGGGTTTTCAGATTGGTACTTACAGCTTCAGCTTCAATAGAAAGTGCGCCAACGCTTCCGGGTTTTGTAATTTGTTTGTTCAGGACGCTTTTTTTATAGTCAATTGCTTCCACAGTAATATCATAGTTACCGGGAGTAAGATCTAGTTTGTAGCTTCCTTTTTCATCGGTAAGTGTTGCATCACTGAAAAGTTTATTTTCTTTGTTGCTGAATGTTACAGATGCATAAGGTACAGGTTGATTGCTTTTATCAACTACCGTTCCCGAAATCCCCACTTTTTCCTGAGCAAAAGCAAAAGCCGCTGCCGAAAGTACAAAGGTGAGTCCTAAGGTTTTCTTTGTGAAAATACTGATTATTTCCGTCTGATTCATAAGGTATTCTTTAGATAAAACTGCAATAAAAAGGTTTTAATTTTATGAAATTATTAAAAGCTGTAATACCACAGTTTCACGATTCGTTTAATGTTTTTAATAGATAGGTCGCTTTTGAAAGCGATTTGTTAATTATTAATTTGTTAAATTAAAGTTAAAATTATTTATTATTTGATATTTTTTGAATTCAACCAATCCTGGTAAGCTTTCGCATTAATTACATGTTGTTCTGCACTGTCTGTAAACTTGTGATAACCAAATTTCGCAGGATCTGCACACATAAAAATGTAATTGTTTTGATCGGGGCTTAAAACTGCATCTACCGAATTTTTATCAACCACACAGATCGGTCCCGGAGGAATTCCTGCATGGGCGTAAGTATTATAGGGTGATGGAGTTATAAGATGTTTAAACAAAACTCTTTTGATTGATTCTTTGAAGTTTGTCTGTTTGTTAATTGCATAAATGACCGTGGGATCTGATTGTAATTTCATTCCTTTTTTAAAACGGTTTAGATATAACCCTGCAATCGTCTTCATTTCATCAGGTTTCCCGCCTGACTCTTTATAAACGATAGATGCCAAAGCATAAATTTGATCTCTTGTTAAACCAGATTGTTTCTCTTTTGCTTTTCTTTCTGAAGTCCAGAATGCGTTATACTGATCTTCAAATTTTTTAAAAAATTCCTGTGGAGTAACCGTCCAGAAAAAGTTGTAAGTATCAATAAAGAAATATTTTTTAAGATCTTCAGCATTTTTATATCCTTTTTCTGAAGCTATTTTATCCAGATCATTTACAAATTTCAGAGAATCAAGCTCCGTTTTTTTGCTTACTTTCCCCACCATCTGATAAATATCTCCGAAATCACCGATTCTGAATGAGTTTTCACTTTGATTTCCTGCTTTGATCATATTTACCAAACTTGTGTTATTTGCACCTTTTGTAAAATGATAACGACCCGGTTTGAAATATTCATCCATATTTTTATCTTTCGCCACTTCAATAAACGATTCTTTATTATCAATGTAAGGCGTAATAGAATCTAAAATCTGAGTGAATTTTGCGCCATGAGGAATTAAAACATACCCATCTTTTGATACGTTGTTCCCATAATATTTATTGTAGAATTTTAAACCAAAAAATCCTGCCACAGCAAGAATAAGAAGTACGATAATGAGAATTGCTTTTTTCATTATTACAATAGATTAAAAGTTTTTTGTTTTTTTTAAATAAGATCAACCTTACCGCTGAAAACCTGTTTAGCAGGACCTTCAAGCCAGATTTCATGGAAAGATTCTCCATTTTTTTCTGCATACACTTTAAGGTTTCCGCCCAACGTTTTAACTTTTACAGAGGTTAGATTGGTTTTTTGCAGAAAAGTTAAAGCAGATGCAGTAACTCCGGTTCCACAACTAAAAGTTTCGTCTTCAACACCTCGTTCATAGGTTCTTACAAAAATTTCGTCATCAGAAATATTTTCCACAAAATTTACGTTGATGCCTTTTTCTTTATAATTTTCAGAATTTCTGATGCTGTTTCCTTCTGCGAAAACTTTGTAATCAGCAATGTCTTCAACATATTTTACATAATGGGGTGAACCGGTATCAAGAACTGAATCGTTTCCATCATTCGAAATGTTTTTCACATCACCCATTTTTAGTTTTACAATACCATCTTTGATTTCGGCTTCGTGAAGTCCGTCAATAGCGTTGAAAACTGTTTTATTATCTTTAAAAATTGAAAGAAAATGCGCAAAAGCAACCGAACAGCGCGCTCCGTTTCCACAAAAGCTTTTAGAACCGTCTGAATTGTAATAATCAACTTCGAAATCTACATTTTCTGCTGCATTGATCTTAATTAAACCATCTGCACCAATCCCGAAACGGCGGTCACATAGTTTTTGAATGTTTTGAATTGATAAATTATTCCACTCTCCGGAACGGTTATCGATCATCACAAAATCGTTTCCTGTACCTTGATATTTATAAAATTCCATACTTTCTGTTTCTCTTAAATTAACCTGCAAAATTACTTTATTTTACACAAAAAACGAACAGGTTTTTGCTGCTCGTTTCTTTATTTAGAATACTTATCTATTATCTGAAACCTCCGGAACGGTTTTCGCTATTCTGACGGGGCTGACTGTTATTTTGTGGTGCTTGCTGCGTTGTATTTCCGCTAGAATTATTATTTCGGAATCCACTGTTGTTATTTTGCGGTACTTGTTGTGTATTGTTTCGTGTATTATTTCTGAAACCGCTGTTGCTATTTCCAGATGGTTGCTGCGTATTGCTTCGTGTATTATTTCTGAAACCACTATTGTTGTTACCCGGGTTTACAGAAGTATTGTTTCTAAAACCTCCGTTGTTATTGCTGTTTCTCGGAGTGGTATTGTTATTTCTAAAACCTGTATTTCCGGTAACTCCACTTCTTCTTTGAACATATACTTTCGTTCTGTTATCCCCATAATAATACGGTGCACCATTATCATAATAGTATCTCATATCATTTCTGTAGTAATATCCGTCATTTCCATAATATCCTCCGGTTCCATAATAAGCTTGTGGTGCATAATAATATCCATTGTCATAATAAGGATCTCCGTAAGTGGCATAGTTTCCACCGTAAGCTGCACATGAAGTCATGCTTATACCGATGAAGATTCCAAATCCTATTTTTATTAAATTTTTCATGTCTTTACTGTATTTTCTTTAAAACTTTTTTTCCAGCTGAAATATCCAATCACAGCCATTACTGTAAATACCAAATATTGAACCGAAGTGATTCCTAGACCTTTATAAATAAACATCGGTATGCATATCAGATCACCAATAATCCAGAAAATCCAGTTGTCGATGCGTCTTTTAGCCATTAACCACATTCCTACCAAAAATGTAGAAGTTGTAAAAACATCAAGCCAGTTTGCCCAGTCTAAATGACCTAAACCCAAACTGGTATCTTTCATAGAAAACTGATTGTCTATATAGGGTTTGTAATAATAAATAACTGTAACAAGGATAATGCTGCAGACAAACAATAAACCAGAATACAGCCATTCTTTATTTGTCGCATACGTTACATTAACATGAATGTGATCTTCAGAGTTTTTGTGCCATAAGATCCAGCCGTAAATACTCATGATGGTGTAATATACATTAATCATACAATCTCCCAGTAGCCCGAAATTGAAAAGAATGTAAACATAAATTAATGTAGAAATGATTCCGGTAGGGTATACCCAAATATTTTTTACTATAGAAAAATAAACACTGAGAATCCCGAAAACTGTTGCGGAGGCTTCCAGCAGAATTTGAAAATTTGTATAGGTTTCATACGGTTGTATGAAAAGATCATATAAATTCATGGCTTCAAAAATAGATAAAATATACAGTACTGTAAAATGCGTTAAACAAAGTGGAAATCAGTTTTTTATAATTTAAAATTAAAATAAATTGACGAAAAGCTATCAATAAATGTTAAGGTCTCTAAAATTTTTATATTTTCGTAAATCTTTAATAAATAAAAAAATATGTCTAATATTTGGAAAACTAAACCACTGGGAGCTTATGAAGCTGATATGAAAAAGAGCGAACTCAAAAGGGTGCTCGGTAAGTGGAGTTTGACGGCAATTGGTATCGGAGCAATTATCGGCGGAGGAATTTTTGTATTAACCGGAACAGGAGCATATTATCATGCAGGTCCTGCTTTGGCACTTTCTTTTGTAGTTGCAGGTATTGCTTGTATTTTTGCGGCGTTATGCTATGCAGAATTTGCTGCTTTATTGCCTGTTGAAGGTTCGGCTTATGCTTATGCATACGGAACGGTAGGCGAAGTTTTCGCTTGGTTAATTGGTTGGGGTCTTGTTTTGGAATATGCAATGGGATCAATGACAGTTGCGGTTTCGTGGTCTGGATATTTTAATAAGTTTCTCAAAATTATCAATGTAGAGTTACCATATTATCTTACTAATGATTTTTCTACAGCAAAACAATATGCGGTTTCGCATGGTTTAACAGAGCCCGGTTTTGCATTCAATCTGCCGGCTTTTATTATTGTTTTAGTTGTAACTGCAATCCTGGTAAAAGGTACTAAAGAAGCTGCAGGAGCAAACAATATGATAGTTATTTTAAAAACATCAGTAGTTGTTTTCGTAATTGTTGTAGGTGCGCTTTTCATTAATATGGATAATCTTACACCATTCATTCCGGACGAAAAAATGATTCTTCAGTCAGACGGAAAAATGGGTGCAGCTTATGGTTTTAACGGAATTATCGCCGGTGCCGCTGCGGTTTTCTTTGCATATATTGGTTTTGATGCGGTTTCTACACAAGCTGCAGAAGCCAAAAATCCCAGAAAAGATATTCCATTTGCGATTATTACTTCATTATTGGTTTGTACCGCATTATATATTTTGATGTCATTGGTTCTTACGGGAATGATGAATTACAAAGATTTTGGTACAATTCCGGATGCGTTAACGGCGCCAGTTGCAATTGCATTTGAAAAAGCTACGGGAATGGATTGGGCAGTTATTTTGATTACTGTTGCTGCAACAATCGGTTTAATTTCTGTATTATTGGTAATGATGTTGGGTCAGTCGAGAATTTTCTTGGGAATGGCTAAAGACGGACTTCTTCCAGGGATGTTCAAAGAAATTCACCCTGTAAGAAAAACACCTTATAAAAATACTATTTTAGTGGGGCTTATTGTGGCTACAGTTGCTGCGCTTACGCCAATCAGTACTTTGGTTCATATGTGTAGTTTCGGGACATTATTCGCATTCACAATGGTTTGTTTTGCTGTTTGGTTATTAAGAGTGAAAAAACCAGAATTGAAAAGAGGCTTCAAAACACCTATGCTTCCTGTTGTTGCATCTTTAGGGATTTTGATCAATATTTATCTGATTATTAACTTAGAGCCGAGTGCAATTTACATGGCGATCGGTTGGCTAGCTTTAGGACTTTTGATTTACTTCTTATATGGTAAGCAAAACAGTGTTCTAAACCAAGGAGGTTACGATGAGTTTATCGAAAAATAAACTGTAAATATAAACTTTTAAAATCCACAGATTTCTGTGGATTTTTTATTTTTGTTGATATGAAAAAGATTTTACCCTTTTTATTTTCATTTTTAAGCTTAATTGCATTTTCTCAGCAAATTGTGAGTTTTGAAAATGTTTTAAATGATAAAATAAACATTCGAGCAATTGAATTGTATGACAATAAAGTCTGGTACAGCGGAACTGATTCAAAATTTGGTTATGTAGATTTAAAAAATACAAAGAATCAGAAGCAAATTAGATTGTCTGAAAAGAAATTACAGTTTCGAACTTTAGCCCAAGACAAAAAATCTTTTTATGCGATTAACATTGAAAGTCCGGCTTATTTTTTTAAGATTGATAAAGAAAAACTGAGTTATGAAATTGTCTTTACTGATACTGTTAAAACAGCTTTTTATGATGCTTTACATTTTATGGATGGCAAATACGGGCTCAGTTTCAGTGATCCCGAGGAAAATCTTAATTTAAAAATCGCAGTTTTACTTCCTGAGAAAAAAATATATGATTTTTTTCACACTGGTTTTACAAATCATGACAGAATAAAATTAAATAAAGGCGAAGCAGCATTTGCAGCAAGCAATACAAACATTAGTTCTTACAATAAAACAGTCTGGATTGCAACGGGTGGAAAAGCATCAAGAATTTTTAAAATGAGAGATTTATCATGGGAAGTTTTTTCTACACCTTTTATCCAAGGAGAATCTTCACAGGGGATCTATTCGATTGATTTTGCAGATGAAAAATTCGGCGTCGCAGTCGGTGGAGATTACACGAAACAGGAAGCCAATATCAATAATATTGCAACGACTAACGACGGTGGTGAAACTTGGCAAATTCAGGCTTCAGGAAAAAATGCAGGTTACATGACCTGCGTGAAAATAAAACCCGATTCTAAAGGGAAAGAAATGGTTGCAGTTGGTGATCAACACATCAGTTATTCTTCAGATTTTGGAAAAACCTGGAAGAAAATTTCAGATGAAAAAGGATTTTATGTTTGTAAATGGGTTGATAAAGACTCCGTGGTTTTCGCAGGAAAAGATAAAATTTCTGTGATGAAATTAAAATTTTAAATTCCAGACATAGAATTTATCTTTGTAAATTGAATGAAATTATACCTTCAACAAATTATCTTTGATCAAAATTCCGGAATGAAAAATCTAAAAATACTCTTCCTTTTATTAATACCAACATTATTCTATACTCAGAAAATAAGGGTGTTTATTTTGGCGGGACAGTCAAACATGAACGGTTTTGGGTATAATAAAGATCTTCCGAATGATTCCAGAACTTTTAAAGATGTTTATATTTTTCAGGGAAATTCTGTTCCCGACGGAGATTTGAGCGGCGGAATCGGAAAATGGGATTTATTGAAACCAGGAAACGGAACCGGTTTTAAGACGAATGGAAAAATAAATTCACCTTCAGACCGCTTTGGTTTGGAAATGACTTTTGCTAAAAGAATAAAAGAATTATTTCCGAATGATAAAATTGCACTGATAAAATATGCAAGAGAGGGAACTTCAATTGACAGTTTAGCGGCATCAAATTTCGGTTGCTGGGATGCGGATTTTAATGGTAAAAACGGGATTAATCAATACGATAATTTCCTGAAAACCGTAAAAAATGCTTTAAGCGAAAAAGACATCGACGGAAATGGGAAAACCGACGAGCTTTTGATGTCGGGAATCCTTTGGATGCAGGGAGAAGGTGATGCCAGTTATAATGAAGACATTGCAAACGAATATTATGGTCATCTGAAAACATTGATGAATCAGATGCGGGCTTCGGTTTTAACGGACGATTTACCGGTTGTCATCGGGAAAATTTCAGACTCAGGAAAAAATGAAAAAGGAAAAGTATGGCCGATGGGAGAGTTGGTGCAATATGCTCAGGAAAAATTTGTACGGGATGATAAAAATTCGGCAATTGTTCGTGCTACACAAAAATACAATTACGGAAATGATCCATGGCATTATGACAGTGCTGGTTACCTCGATTTAGGAAAACAGTTTGCAGATGAAGTATTTAGACTCATTATAAATTTCGAAAAGAAAGACTAATATATTTCATAATCTTTAATTCGGAACTAATGATTAATTTTGCAGGATGAAATTCTTTTGTAGAATTCCATTTTATTTAGAAAAATTTAAAGTATACAATGAATTCGTTAATCGATAAATATAATATTCCCGGTCCGCGTTATACTTCATATCCCACTGTTCCGTATTGGGATGAATCTACCTTTTCTCCGGAAAAATGGAAATCAAGTGTGATAAAATCTTTTGATGAAAGCAATTCTGCGGAAGGAATTTCAATTTACATTCACCTTCCTTTTTGTGAGGCTTTGTGTACATTTTGTGCATGTCATAAACGGATAACGAAACAGCACAGCGTAGAAATTCCTTATCTGGAAAGTGTTTTGAAAGAATGGATGCTTTACCTTCAGTTATTCAATGAAAAGCCAAAATTAAAGGAACTGCATTTAGGTGGCGGAACTCCGACGTTTTTTTCTCCGCAAAATTTAAAAACTTTACTGCAGGGAATCTTTGATACCGTCGAAATTGCTGAACATCCCGAATTTTCTTTTGAAGGCCATCCGAATAATACAACGAGAGAGCATCTTCAGACTTTATATGATTTAGGTTTTCGAAGAGCGAGTTTTGGGGTTCAGGATTACGATTTAAAAGTTCAGAAAGCCATCAACAGAATTCAGCCGTTCGAGAACGTACAGAGAGTTACAGAATGGGCTCGTGAAATTGGTTATAAAGGAATCAGTCATGATTTGGTTTTTGGACTTCCGCATCAGACCTGGGAAGCAATGGAACATACCATCAGAAAAACATTAGAATTAAAACCGGATCGACTGGCATTTTATTCCTACGCTCACGTTCCGTGGGTGAAGGGAGTAGGGCAGCGTGGTTTTGATGAGAATGATTTGCCAAGCGGTGAAGAAAAACGCCGTTTGTATGAAGACGGAAAAAAATTGTTGCAGGATTTAGGGTATATCGAAGTCGGAATGGATCATTTTTCATTGGAACACGATGATTTGTACCAATCTTTAATTCATAAAAAGCTTCACAGAAATTTTATGGGTTATACTTCAAGTAATACACAGTTGATGGTTGGTTTAGGAATGTCTTCTATTTCAGATTCATGGTATGCATTTGCGCAGAATGTAAAGACGGTCGAAGAATATCAGAAAATTGTTGAAACGGGTGAAATTCCTGTTTTCAGAGGTCATATTTTGAATGGTGAAGATTTATCAATCAGAAGACATATTTTGAATTTAATGTGTCAGCTTGAAACAACTTTTGAAAATAAAGAGGCAATTCCTGAGCTTGAAAATGCCTTTAATATGCTTTCGGAAATGGAAAAAGATGAATTGGTTGAAATTAATAATAATCAAATTACAATCACTGAAAAGGGGAGAGCGTTCACAAGAAATGTAGCCATGGTTTTCGATCTCAGAATGCTGAGAAATAAGCCTGAAACGAGGATTTTTTCGATGACAATATAAAAATAAAGCGATTCAGATCTGAATCGCTTTATTTTTGCTATTTGCTATTTGCTATTTGCTATTTGCTACTTTATAATTAATTTCTGGCTGTAAGATTTCAAATCTCCCGATTTAATATTGATGTAATAAACTCCCGGAGTAATTCCTGTAATATTGATGCTGTTTTCGCTGTCGAATTTCGTTTCCTCTAAAACTTTTTTACCTTCGGTACTTATGATTTCGGCAGTACTTTGGTTATCTTTTAACCCCTGTACAAAAACTCTTTCATGAGCGGGATTCGGATATATTCTGATTTCGCTGAATAGATTATTATCCTGGACTCCAAGATTAGTTGTTGTAATTTTATAGATTTTACCGTTGTTTACAGCTGCAACATAAAGATTTTTCTGGTTGTCTTCACCAAAAGTCGAAAAATTATTCCCTGAATAAGCTGTACTCCATGTAATAGAATTATTAGATTCCATCATACCAATTTGGGTGGAGCAATAATCTGCGAAAAAGTATTTTCCCAGCAAGCTAGGATATTGCGTTCCCCTGTAAACGTATCCTCCCGTAATTGAACATTTTCCGCCAGAATGATCATAAACAGCTACAGGAAAAGTCATTGTTGTAGAAGCTGCGCAGCCGGATGTATTGTAGGTACTGTTTCCCTCATAGCATCTCCAGCCGTAATTGATTCCTGCCTGAGTGATCGGCATTCTGTTGATTTCTTCAATTGCTCCTTGTCCTACATCAGCAATCATTGCGTTTCCTGTGGTAAGGTCAAAAGAAAATTTCCAGGCGTTTCTTAATCCGTAAGACCAGACTTCGTCCGCTCCGTCAACACCAATGAATGGATTTCCTGCAGGAATATTATAAGGACCAGTAGAATTAATATCGATTCTCAACATTTTTCCAAGCAAAGAATTTTTATTCTGAGAATTATTATTGGGATCACCGCCACTTCCGCCATCGCCGGTTACGATCCATAAATTTCCGTCAGGTGCAAAATGAATACTTCCGCCGTTGTGGTTATCAAATGGTTTAGGAATATTTAAAATAATTTTTTCTGAATTAGGATCAGCCACGTTCGCATTGGTTGTACTCACGCTATATCTTGCCACAACAATATTTCCTGATGTATTGTTGTAATACACAAAAAAGTAGCCGTTTGTAGCATATTGAGGGTGAAAAGCGAGACCCAGAAGACCTCTTTCACCGCCAAATAAAACTTTAGTACTTATATTTAGAAAATCGGCTGCGTTTACAGTACCGTTTGACTGAATGATTTTAATAATTCCATTCTGTTGAACAACGAAAAGACGGCTGTCATTGGCGTTGGTGATTTCTACAGGACTTGTCAATCCCGTTGCAAATTCTTCAAGATTAAAATTTTGCGAGTAAAAAATCATAGAAGAAAAGATACCTAAAGAAAATAGTAGTTTTTTCATAATATTTTGAAATTAAAGGTGTTGTAAATTTGAAATGAAAATTTCATACCAACAGAGTTTGTATAAATCTAAGAAATTTGAAATATAATGATTAAATAAAAATTTAATCCGGAAAAATAAGCGTCAATATATCTGGAAATAAACCATTTCTGTTCTTAAAAATTCATAAAATATCAATAAAATCATTATATTTGCCGACTTAATTTAACGTAGTTATAATAAAATGCAAGGAAAAGGACTTATTACAATTGTTGCTATTGTACTAGGGTTAATTTGCTTAAACGAGCTATTACCAACCTGGTACGCAAGCAAGATTGAATCGCAAATCGAAGCTGCGAACGGAAACGAGAAAGAGATCCAGAGATTAAAAGATGAAACTTTAAATCTTGGTTTTACAGAGCTTTCTTATGCTAAATCGAAAGATAAAGAAATGAAATTGGGTCTTGACCTTAAAGGGGGGATCAATGTTCTTCTAGAAATCAATCAGAGAGATTTGGTGAATGATTTAACCAATTATTCTACCAATCCGATTCTTATCGAGGCTTTAAACAAAACTGATGAGGTTCAGAAAAGCTCTACAAAATCTTATATCGACAATTTTTTTGTTGAGTTTGATGCCGTAAACAAAGCAAAAGGTGCAAATCTTAAACTTGCAGATCCTGAAATTTTCGGAAATACCAATCTTTCTGAAATTAAATTCAATACCACCGATGAGCAGGTAAAAAGCATCGTAAAGAAAAGAATCGATCTTTCTGTAGGTACTGCTTTCGAAGTTATCAGAACCAGAATTGACAAAATGGGTGCTGTGCAGCCAAACGTTCAGAGAGTTCCTGGTACTGCCAGAATTTCTGTGGAAATGCCTGGAATGAAAGATATCGATAAGGTGAAGAAAATGCTTCAGACTTCTGCAAAACTTCAGTTTTGGGAAGTACAGCAGGTTCCGGAAGTGATTCCTTATTTCCAGACTTTAACAGCTACGGTTTCAGCTAAAGGTGATTCTATGGGAGTGAAGAAGAATGTAAACTTCATGAACCTTATTCAGCTTGATAAATTGAAAACAAACGGTGTTGCAAGCGTAAAACTGACGGATACTGCTACTGTAAATAAAATTCTTAACAGTAAAATTGCTCAGTCTCTTCGTCCTGCAAACATTAAATATACCCAGTTTATGTGGGGGTATAAGCCGGAATCTTCAGATGAAAAAAGTTTAGTGTTATATGCTATAAAAGGTAATATCAACCAAAAAGCTCCTGTAGATGGTGCTGTGGAAACAGCAAGTATCGGCTATGACGAACTTAGCAGAGTTGTAGTAGACATGCAAATGGATTCTAAAGGTGCGAAAGACTGGAAAACCCTTACGGAGAAAAACGTAAACAGACCAGTTGCTGTAACTTTGGATAATAGAGTTTATACAGCACCTAATGTAATGGGTGTAATTCCTAACGGTAGAACTCAGATCTCTGGTAACTTCTCTCAGGAAGAAGCTAAAGAACTGGTAGACGTTTTAGGAGCGGGTAAATTACCTGCAGGTGCAAAAGTGGTTCAGGCTACACAAGTTGGTCCGTCATTAGGCCAGGAATCTATTGATGCCGGAGTTATTTCATTTGCTATTGCATTTTTAATTATTATTGCTTATATTATTTTCTATTACGGTGGAGCGGGAGTTTACGCTGTAATCGCAATGATTATCAACTTATTCTATATTTTCGGAATTATGGATTCCGGAGACTTTACTTTGACTCTTCCCGGTATCGCAGGTATCGTACTATCGATGGCGATGGCGGTAGATACCAATGTAATTATTTACGAAAGAACAAAAGAAGAATTATTTGCAGGTAAAGGTATTCTTGAAGCTTATAAAGACGGTTTCAAACATGCATTAAATGCAATTATAGATGGTCACTTAACGATGATTCTTACGGCTATCGTGTTGTATTTCTTCGGAACAGGACCTATAAAAGGTTTCGCATTAACTTTATTGATCGGTGCTGTAATGACATTATTTACTTCGATTTTACTTTCGAGAGTAATGATCTTCCACAGATTAAATAAAGGTAAAGGACTTTCTGTTTGGACGCCTCCAACGAAAAACCTTTTCAGAAATACCTGGATCGATTTTATCGGAAAAAGAAAATATTCTTACATTATTTCTGCTATCCTAACGGTTATTTCTCTCGGTTCAATTTTCATAAACGGATTTAAATATGGTATCGACTTTACAGGAGGTAGAAATTATGTTGTGAGATTTGATAAAGAGGTAAATGCTGAAGATGTAGAACATAATCTTGTGAAAATGTTCACTACTGAAGATGGTAAAAACTCTTCTGTAGAAGCTAAAACTTTCGGAAATGACAAACAACTGAAAATTTCTACAGATTACCTTATTGATGATGAATCTTTAAAAGCCGACCAGACTATCGAGCAGAAATTATTTGAAGGTCTGAAACCAAACTTACCGTCAAATATTACTTTAGAAGAATTCAAGTCTGCAGATACAGCACATGCTGGAATTATCTCTTCAGAAAAAGTAGGACCTACGGTTGCAGACGATATTCAGACTCACGGTATTTTTGCAGTAGTTGCAGCATTAGCGGGAATCTTTATTTATATTTTGGTAAGATTTAGAAAGTGGCAGTTCTCTCTTGGTGCTGTTGCAGCACTATTCCATGATGCGATCATTATTTTAGGAGCCTATTCATTGCTTCATAAAATAATGCCTTTCAACATGGAGATCAATCAGGATTTTATTGCGGCAATTCTTACTGTATTGGGTTACTCAATCAATGATACGGTAATTATCTTCGATAGAATTAGAGAATATTTGAGAGAGAAAAAAGCTTTCACATTATCTGGATTGTTTGATGATGCCATTTCAAGTACTTTGGGTAGAACATTCAACACGACTTTAACAACGTTACTGGTAATTCTTGCAATCTTTATTTTTGGTGGAGACAACTTGAGAGGATTTATGTTTGCATTGTTAATTGGTATCGGTTTCGGTGCTTATTCATCGATCTTTATTGCATCAGCAATCGCATACGACTTCCTTAAAACAGGAAAAGAAGAAGGTGTACACGGTAAATCTTCTGAAAACAAAGAAGTTCTTGCTTCAAAATAATTTAGACTACATTATATTAAATACAAAAAGAGCCTTTCAAACGAAAGGCTCTTTTTGTATGTTTAAAATTCATCTTTTAATTTTGTTAACCAACAACCAACAACTAACAACTAACAACTAACAACAATTTAGAACGATTATATTTTTCTATTTTCCTATTTTTGCACCGAAATGGAAAATTCAAAAAAGAAAGCAGCCATAGGCTTTATATTTGTAACACTTTTAATAGATGTTATCGGTCTAGGGATTATCATTCCGGTGATTCCTAAATTGATTGAACAACTCATTCACGGAAGTGTAAACGAAGCTGCGAAATATGGTGGTTGGCTCGCCTTTGCCTATGCATTTACACAATTTGTTTTTTCTCCCATTGTCGGAAATTTAAGTGATAAATACGGCAGAAGACCTATTATTTTAATATCACTTTTTGGCTTCACTATTGACTATATATTTCTTGCTTTAGCACCGAGTATTGCACTTTTATTTGTTGGAAGAGTTATCGCCGGAATTACGGGTGCAAGTTTTACAACGGCAAGTGCTTACATCGCAGATATTTCGACAGATGAAGACCGTGCAAAAAATTTCGGAATGATTGGCGCAGCTTTTGGCCTCGGATTTATTATTGGCCCTCTTTTAGGTGGCGGATTAGGGCATTTCGGTCCCAGAGTTCCTTTTTATGCGGCAGCTGGATTATGTTTACTCAATTGTCTTTACGGGTATTTTATTCTTCCTGAAAGTTTAGATAAAGATAAAAGACGTGAATTTGAGTGGAAACGGGCAAACCCGGTTGGATCATTTAAATTTCTTTTAAAACATCCCGAACTTTCCGGATTGGTTGTTACTCTTTTCTTGGTTTATGTGGCAAGTCACGCTGTACAGACCAACTGGAATTATTTTACAATGAGCGAATTTAAGTGGGACGAATTGATGGTGGGTATATCGTTGGGAGTTGTCGGCATTTTGGTGGCATTTGTTCAAGGTGTTTTAATTCGTTGGACAACTCCGAAATTGGGAGAGTATAAAAGTATTTATATTGGTTTGATTTTATATGCAATCGGAATGTTGCTTTTCTCATTCGCAACAGAAGGTTGGATGATGTTTGTTATCTTAATTCCTTATTGTTTGGGCGGAATTTGCGGCCCTTCTCTGCAATCTGTCATCAGTAAAGGAGTTGCATCCAATGAACAAGGCGAGCTTCAAGGTGCTCTTACGGGATTAATGAGCATCACTTCCTGTATTGGTCCACCTTTGATGACATATTTATTTTATCACTTCAGTGAAAAAAGTAGTAGCTTTAGATTTCCTGGCGCTCCTTTCTTTTTGGCATTTATTATGATTTCAATTAGCGTGATAATCACCTATTACGCCTTTCAGAAAAGAAAATCGTAACTAAAATCCCAATGCTTTGTTGAATTTATAATAAAAATAAATTTTCATTATAATATTTTTGTATATTTGAGGTAAATAACATAAATGTATGAAAATATTAAAATTAGCACTATGCTGCTTGGCTTTGATCAGTATTTTTGGTTGTAAAAGCAGCGATGAAACAGAAACTGTAGAACAAATTACCAACGGTTCATCAGTCCCCGATATTTACAAAAAGATTTACGGTGCTTCAAGTATCACTTCAGATGGTACTTATGTTTATATAAAAACAACAGGAACACCAGATCATAAAAGTATTTATTACGCAACGAGCAACAGTTTGTATGAAAATTTTTCAGGAACGACCTTTGGTGGTTATACATTTTCTAAAAATCCAAACTCGATTTCAACAAAAAATTATACATTTAAAATTCCTATCAATCCTGTGATGGCTTCTGTTCATGCGGCAACACCTTTAGGCCCGATTGGGGTTTCACTCAATGGAGTTCCTTTTTTCAATCAGTATGCAGGTCCTAATCAACCTCTTTCCGGAGAGATTGCTTCTTTTGATCAATGGTGGGGACATCCTGCTCCGGGAGGTGACTATCATTATCATGTAGAACCCAAATATCTCACAACTGTAAAAGCTTCAAAATCAGCGCTTCTGGGTTTTCTTTTAGACGGTTTCCCTGTTTACGGGCCTGAAGAAAACGGTTCTGCAGTGGCGAGTGCTTCTCTGGATGCTTATCATGGTCATACAGCAGCTACGACAGATTATCCGGGCGGAATATATCACTATCATATTACAAGCACAGATCCTTATATAAACGGAAATGGATTTTATGGAACTGCGGGAACTGTTAGCAATTAATTCCATATTATTTCTTTTTTTAAGTTGTCGCTCAAACGATAATGAGAAATTGAAATCTTATAATTTCAACGAACTTCATTTGGAAAACAGGAATGGTTTAGTAGTAAATGATAACAAACCATTTTCCGGAATTATCTATTCATTTTATCCGAATACGAAAGATACTGCTGAAATAATGGGTTTCAAAAACGGAAAAGAACATTCTCAATGGAAAAGATTTTTTCTGAATGGAAAGCTCATGGAACAACGCTTTTTTAATAACGGAACGAAGGTAAAAACGTTAAAGCAATGGTGGGAAAATGGAAAGCCAAAATTGGCTTGTTCTTTTTTGAAGGGTGAAAACAATGGTGAGTTTAAAGAATGGAATGAAAGAGGACAGCTGATCAAAGCAATGCATTACAAACTTGGGCATGAAGATGGAAGTCAGAAACAATTTTACGACAACGGTAAGGTTAGGTCAAATTATGTAATGAAAAACGGAATCCGATATGGGTTATTAGGAACTAAAAATTGTGTGAATGTTACAGACAGTATTTTTCAGAAGTAGTTTTTGGGCTTTATTTATGATATTTTCTTGTACTGGTAACAAAGAAAGTTCTTTACCCTATTACAACACTCCCGATTTTAGCCCGCATTTTTTGTCTGAAAAAGAAGCTGAAAAAGAAATTACACATACAATAGGTTCGTTTTCATTTACCGATCAGGATAATAAAGCGGTAACCGATCAACTCATCAATCATAAAATACATATTGCCAGTTTTATTTTTACATCTTGCGGAAGTATTTGTCCGGTAATGATTAAAAATCTTGATATTTTAAGCAAAAAATATGAAAAAGATTCAGACGTTGTTTTGCTCTCTTTCTCTGTTACTCCGGAAATTGACACTCCGCAAAAGCTTAAAGATTTTAAAAAATCAAATAAAATAAACAATCCTAACTGGTATTTTTTAACAGGAAATAAAAATCAGATTTACAAACTGGCAAGAAAATCATACTTTGCCGAGGAAGATATTGGTTTTACGAAAGACAGCACCAATTTTCTTCATACAGAACATATAATTTTAGCAGATCAAAACAAAAAAATAAGAGGAATTTACAACGGAACACTGCAAACTGATATTCAACAGCTTATTAAAGATATTCAGGTTTTGAAAAATGATGAATAATAAAACTTAATATTTTATTAAATATAAATATTTGATCATTAAGATTCGTATATCTTTTGTAATTTAGCATCATGGAATTAAGCATTGGAGAAATGGCACTTATTGCCATTGCAATTGTAGTTTTGTTTGGTCCGGATAAACTGCCACAAATTGCTCGTGATCTTGGAGCAGGAGTGAGAAAAATGCGTGGAGCAGTAGACGATATCAAATCGGAAATTATGAAAGAAACAGACAATCCTGTTTCTGAAATAAAACGTGAGATTGAAAAAGTAAAAGATGCTGCCAAAGATTTTAATCCTATGAAAAATATCGAAGAAAATATTCTTAAAGAAGAATCATCAAACGCACAGGAAGCTCCAAAAGTAAAACCTGCAGATGATGAGACTTACGAAGGACCGGTAAGCCGATAATCATGGAGGAAATTATTCAGGAAGATAAAAATCTTTTTCTTTATCTCAACAATTTAGGCGATACTGCCTTTGATCCGTTTTGGACGATGATCTCAGAAAAATGGATCTGGATTCCGCTTTACGTGATTTTTCTGTACTTTCTTTATAAAAATTTTAAATTAAAATCTCTGCTCTACATTCTGTTGTTTGTTGCCATAGGAATTACGGTTTCAGACCAGATTTCGGGAATTTTCAAGTATGGTGTTGCCAGATTAAGACCATGTCATGATCCTACAATTTACGGATCGATGCGTATTGTAAATTGTGGCGGCTCGTTTGGGTTTTATTCTGCCCATGCTTCAAATGTCTTTTTTTTAGCAAGTTACCTTACTTTTTTATTGAAAGATAAAATTAAATGGTTTCCTTATGCTATATTTGTCTGGGCTGCAGTTGTATCTTACAGCCGTATATATTTAGGAGTACATTTCCCGATAGATATTTTGGTGGGGGCGTTTGTTGGAACTTTATTGGGAGGGCTTTTTGTTGTACTCGCAAAAAAAGTGATTAACAAACAAACCATAAATTTATGAAAAAACATTTACTCATTCTTAGTTTAGCCTTTACATCATTCAGCTTTTTGTCTGCTCAGAATAAAAAAACGGCAGAAGAATGTTTCAAAAAAGCAGATTACAAATGTGCTGAAGAGCAATATTCAAAATTGGTATTATCGGAGCATATTCAGAAATATCAGTCTGAATATTACATTAGTTTAGGAACTGCACAGAAAAGGCTGGGTAAAACAGCCGCAGCTTTTAAATCTTATGAATCGGCTTTAAAATCTAATCCTACATCTATTGCTGTTTACGAAAATCTTGCAGCATTACACAATCAGAAAGGAAATCGTGCTAAAGCTTTAGAATATGCAAATACCGGAGTGAAATTAGAGCCAGAAAATCCTGAAATTTATCTTATTCGTTCTAAAATTTACAATAATTTAGGTAAGAAAGATTTGGCAATGGCAGATTTAAAGCAAATCTTAACTTTTGCGCCGGACAATATCTATGCAAGAACCGGCTTAGCGACCCTAAAAAAAAATAGCGGTGATTTGGAAGGTGCATTAAAAGATTATAATCAAATGCTTTCTGAAAAACCAGAATCTTTATTATACAACGGCAGAGCCGATATTTATCTGAAAATGAAAAAATCAAAAGAAGCTTTAGCAGACATTAATAAAGCGATTTCTATTGATCCTAAATTTTCTCAGTCTTATGTCACAAAAGCAACAGTTTTATTTGAGACTGCAAAAGATAAAGAAGCCTGTGCAAGTTTGGATAAAGCGATTGCACTAGGTCATGAAAAAACTTTGCTGACAGAGTTTGAGGCAAAGTGCGCAAAAAAGTAGAAAGCAAATTTTATTGAAAAATAGAATCGTAAGATTCATCAATGTCATTGTAACAGATGGCATTTTTATTTAAATATTCAGGAAAAAATTAAATTCATGTTAAATATCGTTCTTGTAGAACCGGAAATCCCCAACAATACCGGAAATATCGGAAGACTTTGTGTAGGAACCGAAAGCAGATTACATCTTATTCACCCGTTTGGATTTATAATTGATGATAAGAATTTGAAACGTTCGGGATTAGATTATTGGGTTCATCTTGACGTTACAGAATATGAAAATGTAGATGAATGGATGAAAGTAATTCCTGATCTGTCAAGAGTTTTTTTAATGAGTTCACATGCCGAAAAATCTTACCTGGAAACTGATTTTCAGGATGGTGATTGGTTGGTTTTTGGGAAGGAGAGTAAAGGTTTGAGTAAAGAAGTGTTAGATCATTTTGAAAATCATTTAACGATTCCGATGTCTAAACTAATCAGAAGTTTTAATATTGCCAACTCTGTGGCTTTTGTTGTTGGTGAAGCCAAAAGACAGATGGGTTGTAATAAATTAAAATAGCTATTTGATTTTTATAGCAACGACATTGTAAATTCGTTAGATTTGTAAATTTGGAAAATACAAAACTTTTCAAACGGCTTAGTTGAAAAATATGATGAAAACTTTTATTCTTACATTCTTATTATTTCCTTTTTTCGCTTTTACGCAAATAAAAAAAGAACTCGAATTTGAAATAAAAAAGTATGATTCTTTATCTTTGATAGGTGATCCCAGAATGATAGAGAATTTTGATGAATCTGTATTGTTAAGATATAAAGTAGAAAAGTCAATTCTTTCAAAAGCGAATAAATCGGATTTAGTAAGTTACTATAAACAAGAAATTCCCTTTTCTTTCAGACAATTAATCATTCAAAAATTTTTCGATGATAATGATACAGCAACTGTTGTTCAACTTTTTAAAGCAACCATTGCAAGAAAAGATATATTAACAGAAAATCACACCATTAGAAATTTTGATCCGGAGGTTGGATCTATCATTTATAATGGAGAACTGTTTGAAAGATTAACATTAAATCCCAAAACGTATGAGAGTAGAGAAAGTGCTTTAAAAGATGAACTGTTAAATTTTATTTTTGCATCTGAACCATTAAATGAAAATTTATTGTCGAATATTCAGTATGCCATTCCTTTGAAAAAAGAATATTATGATGCAATAAAAAAATTAGTCAGAGATAAAAATTTCCCTTACCTTCTTACATATATAGCTAAATTTAAGAAACAGGAAGATATAGAATTTATTAAAAGTTTTGGCGACAAATCCTTCTTTGCGATACAGGAGTTTCCTGATGAGAAATTTATTCCATTTCTAGAGCAGTTTATTGAAAAATTTGCAGGTGATGAAGATTTTTTTGCGTACCAAAACTATCTGAGAACTGTTGCAGAATTTTGTAGCCCAAATGCGAAGATACTTGTTGAAAAAATATTTAATTCTGGTAATCCCAGAAGGAGTTTTTTAATTTCGCCTTTGAGTAGGAGTACTTATGATTCTAAAAACGAAGTATTTGTTGATCATTATTGCGAACTATATTATCCTTACATAAAAGAAGCCTGGGTAAATGATGGAGTACTGGATAATTATGTATTTGAAAATTACACAAAAAAAATTCTCAATAAAAATGATCTTGCAAGTTATTTATATAATGGATTTAAAAAAAATAAGATAAATGAATTTTCTGCAGGTGATATTGATAACGAAGAAGTTGAATTACCTAATCTTTATCAAGCGAATATCAAGTTTTTGAAAACCCTAAATAATCCAATGTATCAAGAGATTGTAAACAAATATATTTTGGAGCTGGATTTTTTGCAACACTTGGAGTTTTTCATAAAATTTCTTGATGACAGACAAGCAATTTTAAATGCTAAAGATGCTATAAAACTGAGGATTGATAAAGAAGAAAATTCTAATTATTTAATTTATACTGCAAAAACATTAAAACAATTTGATTATAAAGAGCTTTTCGATTATACAGTTGAAGCAATCAAAAAACTAAAACCTAAAGTTATGAAAGGAGATCACGATTACAGCAAAGAACAAATGAAAATTTTTGAAAAGCAATTTGATCTATCTTTATAATTTTTTTGACACAGACCAATATTTTAAATTAAAATATATTTTAATCATTATGATAAGGTTTCCCTTGAAGAATCTGATCTGCACGATAAATTTGTTCTATAATAAATAAACGAATCATCTGGTGTGTAAATGTCATTTTAGATAATGACATTTTTTCGTTGGCTCTGCTGTAAATTTCGTCTGCAAAACCATAAGCTCCACCAATCAGAATATGAATTTTTTTCACAGAAGAATTCATCCAGAAATCTATTTTCGCTGAAAATTCTCGGCTTGTAAACTGTTTTCCTTTTTCATCAAGAAGAATGACCAGATCATTTTTATCCATCTGATTTAAAAATAATTTTGCTTCCTCTTTTTTAAGAAGATCAGGTGAAAGGTTTTTGGCATTTTTTACATCCGGAATTTCAGTGATCTCAAAATTCCAGTGTTTTGGAAGTCGGGTGAGATAATAACTGATCAAAGAAGTAATTTCTTTGTCATCTGTCTTCCCGATACAAACTAAATTGATACGCATTTCTTATATTTGCTGAGCGCAAATATACTTTATGAATCTGAAAACTCCTAAATTCATCCTGAAAATTCGAGACTTCTTTGATAATATTCATATTCCTCTATTAGGAATATCACTATGGCAACTCTTTGAAATTTATTTTGCAGGAGTTTTTAAAGGTAAAATCGGAAAAAAAGCAGCCGCTATTTCGTGGAGTTTTACATTAAGTCTTTTCCCTTTTCTTTTGTTTTTGTTATCTGTAATTCCTTACATGCCGCATTATGACAAGCTTCAATTTTATATTTTCGAGGTTTTGATGCATAATATTTTCCCTTCAAATATTGAGGGTGACGTACGTGGGTATATAGTAGATAATATTATTCCAAACATGAAGGGTATCAGTAATTTAACGATATTGATTGCGTTAATTTTTGCAACCAACGGAACATTTTCATTAATCAATGGCTTTAATGAAAACTCCAAAGATAAACTTCCTGATGTTAAAGAATTTATATTGTCATTTTTTATTACTATTGGCTTTGTAACGATCATATTTCTGGCTCTTTTCGGAGTATATTATGCTGAAGTGGTTTTAAAAGATTTTTCTCCGGGATATAATCTTTCATGGCTGGTAAGAAACTTATCAAAAATAATAGGTTTTGTTTCTTTTCCTGTATTCTTTTTTCTGCTTTTAACGATGTTTTACTGGTTGGGAACTGTGAAAATTATCCGCTTCAGACAGGCAATTCCGGGAGGGATTCTTACAACGATTTTATTTATTGTTACCACTTATTTTTTTACTTTATACATAAAAAATGTCGCCCGGTACAATGTTTTATACGGGTCTATCGGAAGTATGATTCTTTTGATGATCTGGGTGAATGTGAATGTTTACCTTTTACTTTTCGGAAATGAATTAAATATGGCGTTAAGAAAATTAAGAATTGAAAAATTACTTTCAGATGAGATTGAAAAAGAGGCAGAAAATCAATCTGAAATTTCTGAACACAATCTTGAAAGTGATGAAGATCACAGAAGACCATTTAATGAAAAAAAAACTGAGTAATGAAAATTTTTATAAAAGCTGCCTTACTTTTTACTCTTTTTAACGGATTACAATCCTCCGATGAAATGATTGATCAAATTGATAAAAACAAAGAAGCACAAAACTATGTTTCGCCATACAGAGGAAATTACACAGGTATCTTTACCGGAGATTCTGCAGGTGAATTGATTATTAATGTAGCGAAAAAGGTTCTGTAAAAATTACAAGATCAAGCTTTGAATATGACCGAATTATACTTACTATACAGTACTCATTAATGCGTCTTTCAATTCAAACAAAAGCACCTTCCGGGTTTTACGTTATCGGAAATCTTAATTCTAAAACCGGGACTTGGGAAATGAAAGGTGCTAAAGGGAATTGGACGGTTAAAAGAAATTAATCTTCTTCTAATTCTTCATTTTTTGAACTTAAATGCAAAACCAGATATCCTGAAATTGCAGCAATCACTGAGGCAATCAATATCGCAAATTTCGCTTCATCCTGAAAATCAATTTCATTTTTAAAAGAAAGTAAGGCAATAAAAATCGACATCGTGAAGCCTATTCCGGCTAAAAGTCCGACTCCTATCATTTGATTCCAAGAACTGTTTTGGGGAAGCGAACTGATTTTTAATTTAATAGCAATCAAAGAAAAAAGGTTGATTCCAATCAGTTTTCCGAATACCAAACCGCCGATAATTCCTAATCCTAAGCTGCTGAACAATCCATCCGTCATATTATTACTAAAAGCAATATTGGTATTCGTTAAAGCAAAAATCGGCATAATTAAAAAGCTTACAGGAAAATGCAGCGAATGTTCGAGTTTTTCTAGTGGTGAGATGATGGTATCAGATTCATTGGTTGGTATTGTAAATGCCAGTAAAACTCCCGCAATTGTAGCGTGAATCCCGGAATGATGCAGGAAATACCATAAAAATATTCCCGGAATCAGATAGAAAATGAGTTTTTTGACTTTTAAAAAATTTAGGAGAACTAAAACCGCAACAATTCCAAGAGATAGTAAAAGATACATCCAGTGAATCTGTTCGGTATAAAAAATGGCAATCACTAAAATTGCTCCTAAATCATCCACAATTGCCAAAGCTGCAAGAAAAATTTTGAGTGAAGCTGGTACTTTTTTTCCTAACATGGAGATAATTGCCAAAGAAAAAGCAATATCTGTTGCCATCGGAATTCCCCAACCGTTGCTGTAATCTGTTTGTGAATTGAATGCGCTGTAAATTAATGCAGGAATCACCATTCCGCCAATTGCTGCAAAAATTGGTAATGAAGCATTTTTAAAAGACGAAAGCTCACCTTCCACAAGTTCCCTTTTAATTTCCAATCCTACCAACAGAAAGAAAACTGCCATCAAACCATCGTTAATCCAAGTGCTGACAGAATATTTCAGGTGTAAGTTCTCGAAGCCTAGCTGAAAATCTAAAAATTGCTGAAAACTATTTCCTAGAGAAGAATTAGCGATTAGTAAAGCGAAAGCGACACATAAAATCAATAAAATTCCTGATGACTGGCTACTTTCAAAAAACTTTTTAAAATAGATAGAAAGTTTCATTTATAATTTAGATTCGTTTAATTTTGGAAACTCCGTCTATTGCTTTTAATTTTTTAAACGTTTCTTCAAGCTGACCTTTATGTTTTACTTCTAAATTAATATTTCCTGTGAAAATACCGTTGTTAGACTCAATCGACATACTTTTCATATCCATTCCCATTGCGCCGCTGATAACGGTGGTTATATCATTGATCATTCCCATTCTGTCGAGGCCTTCAATCTCAATTTTGATACGGTTTTTGAAGCTTTCTTCATTTACCCACTTTGCAGGAATTACACGGTAATCGTATTGTGCGCGAAGATTGATTGCATTCGGACAATTGTCACTGTGAACTTTTATTCCCTCAGAAATTGTAATAAAACCGAAAATTTTATCGCCGGGAATCACCGTACAACATTTAGCATAGCTGTAATTCAGTTTTTCTTCATCTTTCCCGAAAACAATCATATTCAGATTTTGTTCTTTAGGCTCTTCGTAATGTTGATTTTTGTTCGGACTTCTTTTAAACCTGGAAAGTAGATTGTTAAACACATTTTTACTTTCAATGTATTTTCTTAAACTACTCGCGTCGAGCTCGTTTGTCTGGAATTTTAAAAATAATTCCTGTGAAGTTTTGAGATTGAAGAATTTCTGTAATTTATTAATTTCCTCATCATTAAAATTGATTTTTGCATGACGAAGTTTTCTCTGTAAGATCTCTTTTCCTTCTTCTACAAAAGAGTTTTTTTCTGAGTTTAAGTAACTCTTAATTTTTGATTTTGCTTTTGAAGTTGCCACAAAATCAAGCCAGTCAAACTTTGGTTTTTGGTTTTGAGAAGAAAGAATATCTACCTGATCTCCGTTTTGAAGAATATAAGAGATGGGAACTAATTTTCCGTTGATTTTTGCACCTAAGCATTTCATTCCCAGATCGGTATGAACAGAAAACGCAAAGTCAAGCGCCGTTGAATTTGTCGGCAGAATTTTAATTTCACCTTTCGGAGTAAATACAAAAACTTCTTTCGAATAAAGGTTTAATTTAATATTATCTAAAAGTTCAGAAGTCGATAAGTTTTGCTGTTGTTCGAGAACATCCCGAATTTCGGTTACCCATTTTTCAAAATTTCTGTCATCATTGCTCTGTTTATACCCTTCTTTGTATTTGTAATGGGCAGCAACGCCTTTTTCGGCAATATCATCCATTCTTTCGGATCGGATCTGTACTTCAATCCATTTTTTGTCGGGACCTAGAACTGTTAAATGTAAACTTTCATAGCCTGTAGAACGGGGTTGCGTGATCCAGTCGCGCATTCTTGAAGGATTACTGTGATAAACATCCGTTACAATCGAATATATTTTCCAGGCAAGAAATTTCTCGTTTTTTGCATCAGATTTATAGATAATTCGGATAGCATAATTATCAAAAACCTCTTCAAAAGAAACACCCTGCTTCAGCATTTTTCTATAGATAGAAGAAATTGCTTTGGCACGGCCTTTAATACTCGTATTTAAACCTTCATCTTTCAGTCTTTCAGAAACTTCTTTTGTAAACTCGTCAATATAACGAATTCGGTTATCTTTCGCTAATTCAAGTTTTTCTGTAATTTCATTGTAAACATCTGGATTATTATACTTTAATGATAAATCTTCAAGCTCAGATTTTATATTGTATAATCCCAACCGGTGAGCCATCGGAGCATAAATATAGACCGTTTCAGAAGCAATTTTTTTCTGTTTATCGGGTGCCATACTGTCCAAAGTTCGCATGTTATGAAGTCGGTCGGCAATTTTTATAAGAATCACTCTGAAATCTTCGGAAAGCGTCAGTAATAATTTTCTGTAATTTTCAGACTGTACAGAAATGTTCTGATGATTCATAATAGAAATCTTCGTCAATCCGTTCACAATACCTGCAATTCTTTCCCCAAAAATCTTTTTTAGATCTTCATAAGTATAATCTGAATCTTCAATTACATCATGCAAAAGCGCACAGGCAATAGAATTTGCTCCTAAACCAATTTCTTTAGCGACAATTTTCGCCACTGCGATAGGATGGTAAATGTAAGGTTCACCAGACTTTCTTCTTTGGTCTTTGTGTGCATCAAGAGCAATATCAAAAGCCTTTCGGATGAGTTTATTATTTTCTTCATCCAAAGTTCTGTATGTATTAGAAATCAGGTCTTTATACCTCGCTAAGATTTCTTTATTTTCTTGTTCCAAGTCGTAACTCATCTGTGTAAAAGGCTTTATTTAAACGAAAATACGAAAATTTTTATGATTTGTCGGTTGATAAAATAAAAAATCCGCAGAAAGAAAATCTGCGGATTCGGTTACAAGTTTTTATTTAGTTTTTAAGCTTTCACTTCAGAGTTCATTCCGTCATGTTGAACTTTAATTTTAACATCCGGACTGCTGTGAATTTCAGCTTTGCTTCTCGCATCAATCAATCTTTTCAGATTACTGTAGGAAGCCTGATCAATGCTCATGTTTTCAAATAGGTAAGTTTTATGTACATGGTTTTCAGAAAATACGTGCCTCAATTTATCGGTCATATCTCTGTTTTTTATTTCTACACTCGCCAAATACTGGGAGTTATGATGATCGTCACTAAGATATACAATGTACTCAGAATCTAAAAAACCTAAATTCTCAATTTCGTTTTCGAGTTTTTTGTAATCGCTGTTTGCTCCAAATAATCCTGCTAAAATGCTCGACATAGTAATTTGTTTTGGTTATCTAAAGATAGAAATATTTTAGTAATATTTGGTAAAAATTTAATAATATTATAAATATTTTATTTTATCTATAATTATTTATATAAAATTAAGAGACTGTCTATTGTTTGTTATGGTTAATAAAAAACTCTGAACCTAAGCTCAGAGTTTCAAAATTATAAGATAATAATGAATAGTTTTAATTTAATCTCTCATTCTTAATTTCCTCCACAATCTCAGGATTCAACAGAGTGGAAGTATCGCCGAAATTTGAGAAGTCGCCTTCTGCAATTTTTCTTAAAATTCTTCGCATAATCTTTCCTGAACGGGTTTTCGGAAGCCCGGAAACGAACTGAATTTTGTCCAGTTTAGCAATCGGGCCAATCTGATCTGAAATGAGCTGATTAATTTCTTTCACTAAATTTTCCTGCTTTCTGTCTGATCCTGAATCTTTTAAAATCACAAAACCATACAAAGCACTCCCTTTAATGTCGTGTGGAAATCCTACAATTGCAGATTCTGCAACGGCTGGATGTTCATTAATGCTGTCTTCAATTGGAGCAGTTCCCAAATTATGTCCGGAAACAATTACCACATCATCTACACGCCCTGTAATTCTGTAATAACCTACTTCATCTCTTAAAGCACCGTCACCAGTGAAATATTTCCCTGGAAATGCTGAGAAATAAGTTTCTTTATATCTTTGATGATCGCCCCAAATCGTTCTCGCAATTCCCGGCCATGGAAAACGGATGCAAAGATTTCCTGTCACCTGATTTCCTGTGATTTCGTTACGCTTATCATCCATCAACACAGGCTGAATTCCCGGTAAAGGAAGCGTTGCATACGTTGGTTTTGTGGGAGTCACAAACGGAATAGGAGAGATCATAATTCCACCCGTTTCTGTTTGCCACCATGTATCAACAATCGGGCATTTTTTTCTTCCGACATGATCGTTAAACCAATGCCAAGCTTCATCATTAATCGGTTCTCCAACAGATCCAATTACTCTCAATGAACTCAAATCATGTTTATCCACCCATTCTGCGCTTTCTTTAGCCAAAGATCGAATGGCAGTCGGAGCTGTATAAAACTGGGTCACTTTATGTTTTTCAATAACTTCCCAAAATCTATCCGGTTCAGGATAAGTGGGAACTCCTTCGAAAATTACGGTTGTTGCTCCATTCAATAACGGACCGTAAAGAATGTAAGAATGCCCTGTAATCCAGCCAATATCTGCAGTACACCAATAAATATCGTTTTCCTGATAATTAAAAACATTTTTGAATGTGTAAGCCGAATAAACCATGTAACCGGCGCAAGTATGAAGCATCCCTTTCGGTTTACCTGTAGAACCTGAAGTATACAGAATAAACAAAGGATCTTCAGCATCCATGATGATGGTGACGAAGTCTGCAGAAGCTTTTTGGTAAAGTTCTTCCATCCAGAAATCTCTGCCTTTCTTCATTTTCACTTCGTTGTGGGTTCTTTTTACCACCAAAGTTTTTTCTACCGTCGGACATTTTTCTAAAGCTTCATCAATAATTGATTTTAGATCTAAAACCTTATTTCCTCTGTAACTTCCGTCTGAAGTAATTAAGAGCTTTGCACCACAGTCATTCACTCTGGAAACTACTGCAGATGCCGAAAATCCTGCAAAAATAACAGAATGAACGGCTCCTAATTTTGCACAGGCCAACATTGTAACTGCCAATTCTGGAATCATCGGAAGATAGATGCAGACTCTGTCGCCTTTTTCTATGCCCATTTCCCTCAATACATTGGCTGTTTTGTTGACTCTTTCATACAATTCGTTGTAAGAAATATGCTGTGCTTCTTCTTTCGGATCGTTGGGTTCCCAGATAATTGCGGTTTTTTCGCCTCGCACCGATAAATGTCTGTCGAGACAGTTTTTTGTGATATTTAATTTAGCATCTTTAAACCATGTGATTTTTGCCTCATTCATATCATATTTTACCACTTTACTCCATCTTTGATACCAGACGAAATTCTGATCGGCAACTTTGTCCCAGAATTTTTTAGGGTTTTTGATGGATTTTTTATACTCTTCAAAGTAGTGTGGTAAATCTTCGATCACGTAATTTCTCATACTTTTTATTTTTAGAATTTATTAAATTATTATTTGTTTTGATTTAAATTGCTGATCTTTAATGCAAGGTTCACAAAGTTTTTTGTAATAATCTTACTGCATATTTTCTGTTCGCAAGGGCGTTTCACTCAGCAAGGGCTTTATAATTTTAGTTCCATTATTGGTAAAAATCTGTCTTTTATTGATGTTTCTATTTGTCCGGTTTTTATGAAGCCGAAACGTTCGTAAAATTTTTCTGCGTTTGGATCAGCTTCGAGAGTGATATTTTTAATTTTCAATTCTTTTATTTTGTTTAAAAAATCAGTCATTAAAATTTTTCCAAATCCTTTTCCGACATATTCAGGTAAAATAAATAAGTTATCCAATTTTACATGATTATTTTCTTCAATGAAATAAGAATAATATCCAACAACCGACTTTTCAACAATTAATTTATAAACTTCATTTTTTTTAATATAATCTTTTGTTATCGTTAAATCTTCCGCCCAACTTTCCATTTGTTCTTTTGAATATCCCCAATATGCTTTTGACAGTTTTGTGATGTTTGTTAAAACTTCATTATCAGAAGGAGTTGCTTTAATTATTTCCATTTTTAAAACAATTTAAAAACCTCTGTATTCTTTAATTTTCATTTGAATTTCCTCAATAATTTTCTCATCATCAATGGTTGATGGGATCTGAAATTCTTTACCATCAATTATGGTTCGAATCAATTTTCTTAAAATCTTTCCTGAACGTGTTTTTGGCAATCTTTTTACCACCATTACAGATTTCAGAAAAGCAACAGCGCCAATTTTTTCTCTTACACTTTGAATGATTTCTTTTTCAACATCTTCTTCGGAAATTTCAGAACCGTTTTTCAAAACAATGGTTGCAAAAGGAACCTGTCCGCGTAAATCATCATCAATTCCAACAACCGCACATTCGGCGACATCGGGATGTGAAGAAACAATTTCTTCCATTTCGGAGGTTGAAAGCCGGTGTCCTGCGACATTGATCACATCATCCACTCTTCCTGTGATAAAAATATAGCCGTCTTCATCTTTTATCGCTCCGTCTCCTGAAAAATAATAACCTTTGAATTGAGATAAATAGCTTTTTTCAAAACGTTCATAATCATTCCAGATTCCTAACATTGCGCCGGGAGGAAGCGGAAGTTTGATGACTAAATAACCTTCTTTATGTTCGCTTAATTCCAATCCGTTTTCATCAAAAATTTTAATATCATAACCGGGAGTTGGTTTTCCTGCGGAAGCCCTTTTGATTTTATAATCTTCGTTAAAAGTGAGTAAACCCAACATTGGCGAACCGGATTCTGTCTGCCACCAATGATCGATTGCGGGAACTCCGATATGTTCCTGAAACCAGTCTAAAGTCGCCACATCACATCTTTCTCCCGCCAAAAACTGTTTTTTAAAATGACTTAAATCGTATTTTTTTACCAGTTCACCGTTCGGATCTTCTTTTTTAATTGCGCGAATTGCTGTCGGAGCCGTAAACATAGCCGAAACTTTATGCTCAGAAATAATTCGCCAGAAAGTTCCTGCATCGGGAGTCATGATGGGTTTTCCTTCGAAAATAATGGTTGTATTTCTGTTGATTAAAGGTCCGTAAACCGTAAAACTGTGACCGACTGCCCATCCAAAATCGGAAGCTGCCCAAAAAGTTTTGTCTTGCTCAATTCCATAAGTATATTTCATCGAAAACTTCAAAGCTGTAGCGTAACCACCTGTATCTCTTGTGATTCCTTTCGGTTTTCCCGTTGTTCCCGATGTGTATAATAAATATAATGGATGATTGGATTCTAAGGAAACACAATCTGCAGGTTCTGATTTAGAAACCAATTCTTCATAATCAATAATCCCATCGAACATTTCGGTCTGATTATCAACCAATTTTCTGTTGAAAACGATAATATTCTCGACTTTATTCTGAGCAAGTTCAATCGCTTTTTCTACCAATGGCAAATAAGGAATTCTTTTGGCAATTTCAATTCCTGCGGTGGCTGTAATTAAAGCTTTCGGTTCACAGTCATCGATTCTCACGACCAGTTCGTGCGGCGCAAAACCTCCGAAAACCACATTGTGAATCACGCCAATTCTGGCACAAGCCAACATCGCAAATAGCGTTTGCGGAATCATCGGCATATAAACTACGGTGGTGTCGCCTTTCTTTAAACCTAAAGAAACCAATCCACCTGCTAATTTTGAAATCTCAATTTTTGCCTGATTGTATGTATATTTTATTTTTTGATTGGTCACCGGAGAATCATAGATAATAGCAATTTCGTCCCCAAAACCGTCTTCAATATGTTTGTCGATGCAGAGGTAAGACATATTCAGTTTTCCGTCTGTAAACCATTGGGTATAATTATTTTCGTCCTTTGAAATAATTGTTTTGGGAAATTCAAACCACGAAATTTCCTGAGCCTGTTCTTTCCAGAACTGCTCTTTGTTTTCTATGCTTTGTTTAAATAAATCGTCTGTGCTCATATTTTTGTTTTTTAAACACGAATTGCACTAATTTTTTTTCACAAATAACACTAAGAGGTTGTGTTATTCGTCCAATCTATTTGTGATATTTGTGTTTGGTTTATGCTAAAAGTTCCTCAATCTGCTGAATGAGTTTTTTAATTGAATAAGGTTTTGTCACATACGCATCAGCTCCCATTTCAAGGCCTTTTTCAATGTCTTTCGGGTTGTTTTTGGCACTTAGAAAAAGAACTTTTGTATTGTTCAGTTTTTTATCTTTTTTAATTTCTTCCAAAGTGCTGTACCCGTCGAGATTGGGCATCATAATATCGAGTAAAATGACATCCGGAGTAATTGTTTTCAAAAATTCTAAAACTTCAGTTCCGTCTCTGGCGATGAAAACTTCATACCCTATTTTCCTGAAACTGTATTCCAGAGACATCAGGATTTTATGCTCGTCATCCGCAATTAATATTTTTTTCATTGTGTATTTTCTTTATTCAACTTCATTGTTTATTTCTTTTGAGAAGAATCCGAAGGATTCAATTTCAGTTACTCATATTGAACCCTTTCGAGTTCATCGTTTGATGCGATATTTATTTTTGGCAAAGTGATCGTAAAAGTCACTCCTAATCCGCTGTTTTCTGCTTTTATTTTTCCTTTGTGAGCTTCAATAATTTTTTTTGAAATGGCTAATCCGAGTCCGCTTCCGATGGGTTTCAATATGTTTTGATTTTTAGACTGATAAAATTTATGAAAAATCATTTCTAAATCTTCCTCAGGAATATTTTTTCCTGTGTTGAAAATTTTGATAATTAAATCATTGTCTTTTTCTGAAAATTTGGCTTGAATTGTTCCTTGGTCTTCCGTAAATTTCAAAGCATTTCCTAAAATATTTTGGAATAACTGGATAAATCGGGCTTCATCATATTCATAAAAGTAATGATTCAATAAATCAACTTCGCTTATGTGGATGAATTTTTGCTGAATTAAATGTAGAATAGGATTAAGGGCTTTTTTATAACTTTCAATAATGTTATTTTCCTTAATATTTAAAGTAATTTCGCCGTGCTGCAGTTTGTCTAAATATAAAATATCATTGATAATCTCGCTTAAACGATCAGATTCTGTGATAATGTTGTTTAAAAATTCACGTTTGATATCTAGGGGAATATCATCGTCATCCGCCAGAATTTCTCCTGCTGAACGGATTGCTGTAATGGGAGTTCTTAATTCATGCGCAACAGAATCTAAAAAGTCATCTTTCTGTCGGTCTTTTACAATTAAGTTTTCGTTGGCAACGGTGAGATCATTAGAAAGTTGCTTTAGTTCCTTAGATTTTTCGGTTAATTTTTTATTTAATGAGATATTTTCTTTCGATTCTTCCAAAATATTTAAAACTTCTTTCAATGAGATTTTATCTTCTTTGGTAACGCCTTCAATCAGGATTTTTGCAGAAGCAGTTCCGATTCTTCCTGCCAAAAGGTTTTCAGAAAATTTAATAAATCTTGAATCAGCGGTTTCAGTCTGAGTATCAATACTGTATTTAATATTGAAAATTCTCATTGCCTGTTCGGTTTTCTTTTTGCCTAAAAAACGTTCCAGAATATTTTGAATATCAGAAACATAAGCTGTTCCTCGCCAAATGAATGCATTTTCGTGATTTTGAATGTATTTGTCGATATCAACGTATAATTCGGCAAAATTTCTTTCACGGTAATTACCTTTCATGCTTACGGAAAGGATGGTAAACAGGGCAGTATTCACTAAAATCGACCAAAAGAAAATTTCAGGAATTCTGTCTAAAAAAGTAATATCGAAAAACTGAAAAACATCATACATTTCTCGCAGAATTCCTTTTAATTCAGAATTATAAGAGAAATAATACTGCGGAATGATTAATCCAAAATAGCAGATAATTAAACCTGCAAAAAGTCCGATCACTGCACCTTTATAGCTTCCTCTTCTCCAGAATATCGCTCCGAAAAATGAAGGTGCCAATTGAGCAATCACAACAAATGAAATTAAACCAACCGAATCTAAAGAAGTTTTTAAAATAAAATATTTGTAGAAAGCAAAAGCTAAAATAATTAATCCAAAAATCGAAAATTTACGGATGTTGGTGATATTTCTTGTGTTTTTAATCTCATTTTCTGCTTTAAATTTTCCTAATAATCCGTAAGGAATAATTAAATTATTAGAAAGCATGATGGATAGTGTAATCGCGGAAATAATAATCATCGAAATACAAGAACTTAATCCACCTAAAAAAACCAAAACGGTAATCAAAGTATTATCAAAATACTGTGGAATCAGAATAGAGTAGAATTCGGGATTTACATTTTGACCTTCAAAAATCAATCTTCCGCCCCAAGCGATTGGAAAGATAAAAATGGTGAATATTAAAAGATACAATGGGAAAAACCAAATCGCTGTTTTGATATGTTTTTCCTGTCTGTTTTCAACAATGGCAGTATGAAACTGTCGTGGCAAAATACAAATAGCCGTTCCGGAAATCATGCAGAGAACCATCCAGTTCATCGCACCTTCAATTCCGTTAAATGTATTTTTTGCTTTGAAATCTGAAAATTTACTGGCTTTTTGGTACAAATCTGAAAATCCGTCAAATGCAAAATAAATAACGAATAATCCTAAAATAATAATGAAAAACAATTTTAAAAAACTCTCCAAGGCAATCGCTGAAATTATCCCTAAACGTTTTTCGGAAGCATCAACATACTTTGTACCGTAATATGATGAAAATACGGCAATAAGAATCACAACAAACGTTGCATTATCCGTAAAAATATTCTTTGAAATTGCTGTTTCTGTCACCAGGTGAAAAGTCTCTGAAATTGCTTTAATCTGTAAACCAATGTAAGGGACAATCGCAAAAATGCAAACCAAAGTAATAATAGCACTGAAACTTCTGCTGTTTCCATATCTTAAAGAAATGAAATCTGCCAAACTACTGATTTTATTTACTCTTGAAATACGAACAATTCTTGTATTAATGTAAATCCAGGCAGGAATTACGATAATTGGGCCAATGTAGATCGTTAAATAATTAAGTCCGCTTGTTGCTGCAACGCCGATACTTCCATAGTACGTCCATGCTGTACAATAGACAGCCAAAGACAAAGCATAGATGTAAGGATTATTAATCCACAACTTACTTTTTTTCTTCTCTGCTAAATGGGCAACTAAGAACAAAAGTGCGAGGTAAATTAAAACAACGACAAATAATGCGAAACTACTCATCATATTTTTTTACAATTACAAAAGAGATCATGATGGAAACCATCCAAACCGAAAACAAATAAACAAGAATCATCGGGTAACCAAAAACTTCTTTTTCACTGTTGAAAAGCAATGCAATGGGAATACTGAAAGCAATAAGTAAACCTACGCTCAGAATAATCAGTTTTTGTTCGTGACGCTTTTTCATGATTGATGAATGATTGTTGATAAACGATAATTGATGAACAGGATCATTCATCAATTATCAATTTATCGCTTATAATTTATTTCTTGTCATCCGAGTATTCTCCGGTTAAAGAATAATATCCGAAGATTGCCATTCCGCCGGAAACAATCGGTACCAATACGAAAAGTATGATGATTCCGAATACAAGGTCTTCCTGTTTTCCTGACATTAGTTTCGGAACGCCCATTACTGTTATTCCCAGATACGCCACCGCAAGTGCGATCAAGATCCAGACAATGCCTAATATTTTTTTTAATCCGTCCATTTTGTTAGATTTAAAATTAATAATTTTTAAGTGAATACGCCTATTAATCGTGGATATTATTATTCTTATTTTTAAGATAAATCAATCCGATGACTAAACAGACTGCTGCAACTCCGATAGGATACCAAAGTCCTTCCAGATACCAGGTTGCATGACCCGCATCTTTTCCCTGAGTGACCAGATAAGTTGCTACGGCAGGAAGCAATCCTCCAAACACGCCATTACCAATATGGTATGGTAAAGACATCGAGGTATAGCGAATTCTCACCGGGAACATTTCAACTAAAAATGCTGCAATCGGACCATAAACCATCGTTACAAAAATCACCTGAATGAAAACCAAGAATACCAAATACCATCTCGTATCATCGTTCAGTGTAATCGATGTGGATACTTTTGGTTCTTCCGCTTTTCCGTCTTTCATCACCGGACCAGATGCTGACCAATGAACGATGCTGTCTTTTTTCATTAAAGTTCCGTCTGTAAAAGAAGTTTCTTTGTGAAATGTAACTAAGCTGTCTGAAGCAATTGTTTTGTGAACTGCTGCAGTTCTCGTTTCTTTTATTCCGTTATCGGCAACGGTTTTTGCCTCGATATTGACACTTTTGTACATGCTGTCGTAGATTGGTCTGTACGCCAAAATTGCAACCAGCATTCCCGTCATCATAATCGCTTTTCTTCCGATTTTATCAGATAACCAGCCGAAAAATACAAAAAACGGTGTTCCCATCAATAAAGCTGTTGCCATCAAATAATCGACCTGCATCGAATTGATATTCATTACTTTCTGAAGGAAACTCATGGCGTAAAACTGACCTGTGTACCAGATTACACCTTGTCCCATCGCAGCTCCGAATAATGCCAACAAAACAAATTTGAAGTTAAATTTATTCCCGAAACTTTCTTTTAAAGGATTTTTTGAAGTTTTTCCTTCACTTTTAGCCTTTGCAAAAAGCGGAGACTCTTTCATATTTTTTCTGATGAAATAAGAAACCCCCACCATTAAAATTGAAATCCAAAACGGAACTCTCCATCCCCACGAATCAAAATCTTCAGCAGAAAGCGTGTTTTTAGTAATTAAAATGACAATTAATGAAATGAAAAGTCCTGCGGTTGCCGTTGTTTGAATCCATGAAGTCCAGTAACCTCTTCTGTGCGGTTGTGAGTATTCTGCCACATAAGTTGCTGCTCCTCCGTATTCTCCACCTAAAGCCAAACCTTGTAATAGTCTTAAGATTAAAACTAAAACCGGTGCCATAAATCCGATAGTTTCGTAACCGGGAATACATCCAATCAAAAACGTGGAGAATCCCATGATTAACAACGTTACCAAAAACGTGTATTTTCTTCCGATAATGTCTCCTAATCTTCCGAAAAATAAAGCTCCGAAAGGTCTTACGACAAATCCTGCGGCGAAAGTTGCCAAAGTAGATAAAAATGCTGCGGTAGGATTGTCTGCAGGGAAAAATTTTGTAGCTAAAACGATAGCCAGACTTCCGAAAATGTAGAAATCATACCATTCGATTAAAGTTCCGAGGGATGATGCGGTGATCACGCTCCAGATGGTGCGGTTTTTCTGCTTATCTGTCATATTCTCGTAAGCATTATGATGTTGTTCGCTCATATCACTAGATTTTTTTGTTTAAATTATTATAATGGAAATAGTCTTTTTTTAAAGATAAATTTGGAACTGTACAATAAATTCTCCTTTAGATTTAGGGTTTTCAGCAGGGCTTGTGTAAACCGGTCTTGTAGAATACTGTGTTGTAATTTTTGCGTGATGACCGTCTAAAAACCAGTTGGCTCCCACATCAAACTGCGATGAAGGTTTGTCAAATGCTTCAAAATCTTTGTAAGTATACGCTGCAAAAGGCTGAATTCTGATTTTCGGTTTTTCTGCCTGACTTGGAAGTAATAATCCAGCCTGAGCGTAAACAACATTTCCGGTTCCGATCATCGGCTGTAAATTTCCGGGACCTGCCAAAGCTCTTTGCCCTACAAAATTCGGGTCGTTGGCTGCGATATTCATCGTTCCTAAATTCCTGATGTAATTCGGACCAAAATTATAGTTAAAATATCCTGCATATGCAGAAACTGCCATCTTATTTTTAGCTTCACCTAAAGGAATATCGGCAAAAGCATCCACAGAAAGTAAAGTAATATCGTGTTTTTCTATGTTTGAATTGAGAGAAGTTCTTGTTCCTTCAGCCTGATGATAAAAACCAGCTCCAAGGTTGAAAACTTTTTTAGTTCCTAAGTAAGAACCTACTTTGAAAGGAAGGAGATTAGATTCTGTATCTAAAAACTGGTATTCAAAATAACCAGCTTTAGACCAATTTGGGTTTCCGTTGTTATCAACTGCCACCTCATTTCCCGGAATTAAAGTGTTGGCTGGAGTCAAATCTGTTGCGAATGGTTTGTTTAAACTCATTCGGTATTCAAATTTCCCGTATTTTCCTTTTGCGAACACGCCCATCTGTCTCGCAAACTGATCTGAATTATCAATCAATGGCCAGCTGAAAATCGGCGAATCTAAAGTCAGAAAGTTTAATGTAGAAGCCATTGTCATACGTGAAAGTCCCATGTAATAATGAAGTCCGCCTCCTAAAGTAAGACTGAATTTTCCTGCTTCACCGGGCATTATAACGGCATACTCGTTCCATGCATCGTGAAAGAAAAGCTGAGGTTTTTTGCCGTTTCCGTAACCACCTGTTCCGGTAGTTCCTGTTGCGCCACCATTAATAAAAGTTTGATTATTAATTCCAATATGCGTCATGATCATATAACGCTTGGTGATTTGAGCGTAAGCTAAAATACGTGCACGGCGATTTCCTAAATTCCATGTATTGTCGGTAGGTTCGCCTCCAACCATACTTCCGGGATTCATATCAGAGTTTCTGATCCAGAACTGATCCCAGAGAATAAATCTTACGTATTTATCTCCTTCAGGATTTATATTGATCTTTAGACCACCTCCGTAATCTGGAGAACCTTGTGAATATACAGAACTGCTGATTAAAGCTAATCCAATAAAACTTAATATTTTCTTCATAAATTATTAATTTTTTGGCTGTTATTTTGTGAAAGCCAAATTGTAATTAATAATTTACTTGTGAAAATTTAATATATATAAATGCTTACTATATAGTTATGAATTATAAATGATAATAATAAGTTAAAAAATTATCTTTATGTCAATTTAAAATTTTGATAATTAGGTTGTTAATTTTTTAAACCTATATTTTATAACTAAAAACTCAACAACCTATTTTTTAAATCGTTCCCATTTGATCAGCATATATTTATCTGCAAACTGAGTGATTATAAGTCCGGAATTTTTAATGTTTTCTTCTTTACCCATGTATTCAACCAATTCATTTTGCTTTAAAATTTTGTAGACAGGATGAAAGTCAGAATGAGGTGGGCGGATTATATTATATTTCTTAATCCACGAACTTACTGTTACATGTGAAACACCAATAATTCTTTCTATTTCACGGAAACTCAAGCCTTCAAGATAGAGTTGTAAAGCCTTGGTTACATAATAATCGTCAATCTGTTTCCCCAGTTTTTTTACTGTAAAATAATAATTGCAGTCTTTGCAATGGAATCTTTGTTTTTCATTGATGATTCCGCTTTTAACTATTTTTTCGCCTTTGCATTTCGGACAAATATTTTCCATATATAGTATTTTAGCAAATATATAATAATTTAGCAAAATATTAATTTGCCTTAAAGATAAAATTACCTGTTTATTAATTTAATTCAATAAAATTATCTTTTTAATTTGGTTTTTAAAGTTATTATGTTTTAAATTTGCCAAAAAATTCAGATAAATAAATGGAAATAGAAGTTTCCTCATCCATACATCTGATGTATGTGAGTGAAATACAGCAGGAAATGTATGATTCTGCACAGCGCAGAGGAACGGGTATCGCAAAACGTTCTATCGAATATTTAAGTAAAAAAATTTCAGAAGGTAATGCTGTGGTTGCCACTGAAAACGGGGAGTGGGTAGGTTTCTGTTATATAGAAACCTGGTCACACGGTCAGTTTGTGGCTAACTCAGGTTTGATTGTTTCTCCAAAATTCAGGGAAAAAGGGGCGGCAACATTAATTAAAGATCGTGTGTTTGAATTATCCAAAAATAAATATCCGTATGCTAAAATTTTCGGGTTAACAACAGGTCTTGCCGTAATGAAAATCAATAGCGATCTGGGTTACAAACCGGTAATTTATTCTGAACTGACTCAGGATGAAGAATTTTGGAACGGCTGTAAAAGCTGTGTAAATTATGAGATTTTAATGAAAAAAGAACGGAAAAACTGCCTTTGTACTGCAATGCTTTTCGTTTCTGAAAATAATAAAATAAATGGTGTTGTAAATCATCAACCCGAAAATAAATATCAAAATGAGCAAGAAAGTAATCTTAGCATTTAGCGGAGGTTTAGACACTTCATACTGTGCTAAATATCTGAGTGAGACACTTGGGTATGAAGTCTATGCAGTCACTGTAAATACAGGAGGTTTTTCTAAAGAAGAGGAAAATGAACTGGAGAAAAAAGCCCTGAATCTTGGGGTAAAAGAATACAGGTGCGTCGATGCTCAGGAAGATTATTACAATTCTTGCGTAAAGTATTTAATTTTTGGAAATGTGCTGAAAAACAATACCTATCCTTTGTCTGTGAGCGCAGAGCGTACCATTCAGGCACAGGAAATTGCAAAATTTGCGATTGAAGTTGGAGCAGATGCGATTGCTCACGGAAGTACAGGAGCGGGAAATGATCAGGTTCGTTTTGATCTGATTTTCCAGGTAATGTGCCCGAATGCTGAAATCATTACGCCCATTCGTGATCTATCTTTATCCCGTGAAGAAGAAATTGAATTTTTAAAAAGCTATGGCTATGAAATGGAATTCCAAAAAGCACAATATTCTGTGAATAAAGGACTTTGGGGAACTTCAGTCGGAGGAAAAGAAACGTTGACGTCAAGAAATTATCTTCCGGAAGAAGCCTTCCCTTCTCAGATTAAAGAAACTCAGCCTTCAGAACTTGAAATTGAGTTTAAAAATGGTGAAGTTATAGCGGTGAATGGCGAAAGTTTTAAACATTCCGTTTATGCCATTCAGAAAATTGAAGAATTGGCTTCAGCTTATGGAATCGGTCGCGATATTCACGTTGGAGATACGATTGTTGGGATTAAAGGAAGAGTTGGTTTTGAAGCGGCTGCGGCATCTGTGATTATCAAAGCGCACCATTTATTGGAGAAACATACACTTTCAAAATATCAGCAGATGATGAAGTCTCAATTATCAGATTGGTACGGAAACTGGCTTCACGAAGCACTTTTCCTAGATCCTGTGATGAGAAATATCGAGTCTTTCTTAGATGATTCTCAAAAAACAGTCAGCGGAAAGGTTTTTATAACCCTTCATCCCTACAGATTTATTTTGAATGGAATTGAATCTAAGCATGATTTAATGTCTGATAAATTCGGAAGCTACGGCGAAGTAAACAGAGCATGGACAGGCGAAGACGTGAAAGGCTACACGAAAATTGTAAGCAATTCTTTAAATATATATCATCAGATTAATCAGAATATAAATTAAAAGAGTCCTAAAGGGACGATTTACTAAAGGGTAGGATGAAAATCCTATCATATTTATATAAATAATATCAGATAAATAAATAAGATTTGGGCAGCTTTATCAGCCTTCCGCTCCCAATCTTTTGTCGTCGTTTCTCCTCACAAAAGGATTTCCGCTCAAGTCAGGCTGCATGCAATTCGCTGCGATAAATTGAGTCCCGAAGGGACGGTTTATTAAAGGATAGGATGAAAATCCTATCAATTATCAACAATAAATGTAAAAATGATTGAGATTAATCAAAAAGAAACAAAAACAGCAGGAATCATTGGCGCCAACGGTTACACAGGAAGCGAACTGGTTCGTCTGCTGGCTTTTCACCCTCACGTGTCTTTGAGTTTTTTATATAGTCGTTCAAATTCAGGTACAAAAATTTCAGATTTGTACCCGGATTTAACGACAGTTTGTGAGATGGTTTTAACGGATAAACCTGAAGAAGTAGATATTTTATTTTTATGTCTTCCTCATAAAGAAAGCCAGAATTGGCTGACTCAAAATCCGGTAAAAGATTCAACGTTGGTCATCGATTTAGGAAATGATTTTCGTTTAGATGGAAATTTTGAAAACAGAAATTTTATCTACGGATTGCCTGAAATCAACAAAAAACAACTTTCAGGAGCAAAAAGTATTGCCAATCCGGGATGTTTTGCAACGGCAATTCAACTGGCTTTGCTTCCTTTAGCTCAAAAAGGTTTGTTGAATGAAGTGTATACAACGGGAATTACAGGTTCTACAGGTGCGGGTCAGTCTTTGCAGGCAACGACGCATTTTACCTGGAGAAATGATAATATTTCAGCCTATAAAACTTTGATACATCAGCATGTGGATGAGATTTTGCAGCAGTTAGTTTCTTTTAATCATAATGAAATCAGTCTGAATTTTGTTCCATGGAGAGGGGATTTTGCGAGGGGAATTTTTACGAGTTCCACGGTGAAAACAGATGTAGAACTTTCAGATATTGAGCAATTGTTTAAGGATTTTTATGCAGATGAGCCTTTTGTAAAGGTAAGTGAAAAAGCAATTGATCTAAAGCAGGTTGTCAACACGAATCGCTGTGTGATTCATATTGAAAAGAGTGGAAATGTTGCAGTCATTCACTCAGCGATTGACAATTTGTTGAAAGGAGCTTCCGGACAAGCAGTTCAAAACATGAATATTGCCATGAATTGGGAAGAGAATTCAGGATTAAACTTAAAACCGATTGCATTTTAAAAGAAAACTTTAAAAGTCAATTGTCAAATAGTCAATCGTGAATTTTTAGAACACAACTTAAAATGACTTAGGAAACGGAGGCGTTAAGAAATTTTGAAGAATTTCCGTTAAAAAATTTCTCCTGTTTGAGTGGCGGGTTAAAAAAATCTTTAAGAAACGAACTTTTGCTTTCCGCCCGAGTTTAGAAATTTTAGGAAATTATTTAAAATTTTAGCCGGAGTTTCCAGTCTTGAATTTTTGTTTCTTTTGTTTCAAGACAAAAGAAAAATATAAAAAAACAAAAAATGAATTTATTCAACGTATATCCATTATTCAACATCAATCCCATAAAAGCTCAGGGATCATTCCTTTGGGATGATAAAGGAGAAAAATATCTTGATTTTTACGGAGGTCACGCTGTGATTTCTATCGGGCACAACCATCCGCATTATCAGACTCAATTAAAAAACCAGTTAGACAAAATATCTTTTTATTCAAACTCGGTTCAGAATGAATTACAAACCGAATTGGCTGAAAAATTAGGAAAACTTTCAGGTTTGGAGGATTATAATTTATTTCTGTGCAATTCAGGAGCTGAAGCAAACGAAAACGCTTTAAAACTGGCTTCTTTTCACAACGGAAAAAGTAAAGTGCTGTATTTTTCAGGTTCATTCCATGGAAGAACTTCGGCGGCAGTTTCAGTGACGGATAATCCGAAAATTGCAGCTCCGGTAAATTATGATGAAAGATTTATTAAATCTGAATGGAATAATATCGAAGAACTTGAAGAAGTTTTTGAAAAACAAGGAAGTGAAATTTCATCTGTCATTATTGAAGGAATTCAGGGAGTTGGCGGAATTATGATTCCAACAGTTGAATTTTTAACTAAAATCAAAAAATTGTGTAAAAAACATGATGTTGTTTTGATTTTGGATGAAGTTCAGTCAGGATACGGAAGAAGCGGCTATTTCTTTGCCCATCAGGAATTTGGAATTGAAGCCGATATCATCACAACAGCTAAAGGAATGGGGAATGGCTTCCCAATTGGCGGCGTTTTGATTCATCCGAAATTTCAGGCAAGCTATGGTTTGCTGGGAACAACTTTCGGGGGAAATCACTTGGCTTGTGTTGCAGCGATTGCGGTTTTAGACGTGATGAAAGATGAAAATCTCATCGAAAATGCTCAGAAAATGGGCGCTTATATTGAAAATGAAATTAAAGATTTTCCACATATTAAAACGATCCGAAGGAAAGGCTTGATGGTTGGAATTGAACTTGACAGGGATTGCTCAGAAGTGAGAAACAACCTGTTGTACAATCATCATATTTTCACAGGAAATTCTAATGATAAGACCGTGTTGAGGATTCTTCCGGCGCTTAACATTAAAAAAGAAGAAACTGATGTATTCATTAGTGCTTTAAAAACTGTTTTAGAAAATCTATAATTAATTAACCACAAAAGTCACAAAAGTTTTATGATTTTAAGAATCTATAAAACTTTTTAAAGAGCATTAAAGTTTTTGAAAATAAAATATTTTCATCTTATGTGAACTTATATTTTCAAAGTATCAAACTTAAAAATTGACAATAATCTTTTGTGACTTTTGTGGTAAAAAAAATCAATTCAAAATGAAAAAATTCACCTCTGTAAGCGATGTTGAAAACTTACAGGAAATTATAAAAAAAGCTTTACAAATTAAAGAAAATCCTCTTTCGGAAACCAACAAAGGAAAAGGAAAAACCATTGGACTTGTATTTTTAAATTCAAGTTTGAGAACCCGATTAAGCAGTCAGATTGCAGCTCAAAATTTAGGCTTAAATGTTTTAACCTTAAATGCAGCTCAGGAAGCATGGAATTTGGAGTTTGCAGATGGCGCCGTGATGAATGGTGATACCGTTGAACATATCAAAGACGCTATTGAAGTATTAAATCAATATTGCGACATTATTGCGGTTCGTTGTTTTGCAGGAATGAAAAATAAAGAAGACGATGTGAATGAAAGTATTTTAAGCCAGTTCGAGCAACATGCAAAAGTTCCGGTGATTTCACTGGAATCGGCAACACGTCATCCTTTGCAGAGTTTGGCAGATTGTATCACGATTACAGAAAACTGGCACTTCGACAAGCTCAGTGTAAACCGTAAACCGAAAGTGGTTTTAACCTGGGCGCCTCACATCAAACCGATTGCCCACGCAGTAGGAAATTCTTTTGCAGAATGGATGCAGGAAATGGACGTAGATTTTGTCATCGCCAATCCTGAAGGATATGATTTGGATAAAAATTTCACAAAAAATGTGGCAGTAATTCACGATCAGGATGAAGCGTTGAAAGATGCAGATTTTATCTATGTTAAAAACTGGTCGTCTTTTGATGATTATGCGGCAATGCCCGAGGTACAAGAAAGTTGGATGCTGACGAATGAAAAGTTGGAAAATACCAATCAGGCAAAAGTAATGCACTGCCTTCCTGTTCGTCGAAATGTAGAATTGAGTGATGAAGTGATGGATGGTGAAAATTCAATCATTTATGAACAGGCAAAAAACCGAATTTTCTCTGCTCAGGCGGTTTTCTCTGAAATTTTAGATGAAATTAATTCAAAATAATTAAATCATGCAAGAAAAGCTTTTCGTTATAAAAATAGGGGGTGCTTTAATTGACGATGAGGAATTATTAGAACAATTTCTTCAACAGTTTTCTGAAATTCAGGAAAAGAAAATCCTTGTTCATGGAGGCGGAAAATTAGCAACGACTTTAGCAGATAAATTAGGCATTGAGCAGAAGCTGGTGAACGGACGAAGAATCACGGATAAAGATACTTTGGATATTGTGGCGATGGTTTATGCGGGAGGAATTAACAAAAATATTGTGGCCAAACTTCAACAGAAGAAATGTAAAGCCATAGGATTTTCCGGTGCAGATGCCAATTTAATTAAAGCCAAAAAAAGAGAACATGCTGAAATAGATTTCGGATTTGTGGGAGATATCACAGAGAAAAGCGTGAACAGAAAATTGATTTCAAAATTGCTGAAACTGGAACTGGTTCCTGTGTTTTCGGCGATTACTCATGATAAAAAAGGACATCTTTTCAATACAAACGCAGATACGATTGCATCGGTTATCGCTCAGTCTTTATCGATGAAATATGATGTTGAATTATTATATTGTTTTGATAAAAAAGGTGTTTTGGAAGATGTAAACAATCCGGAATCTGTTATTAAAAATATATCCGAAGAAGAATTTTCAACCTTAAAAGAGGAAGGGAAGCTTCACAAAGGAATTCTTCCCAAACTGGAAAATGCTTTGGGAGCAGTAAAAAATAAAGTCAATAAGGTATTCTTAATTAAAGAGACCGAACTAAAAAACCATATAGAAAATCATCATGCAGGAACTGAAATCTGTTTATAGTAAAGAAGAATTACTGAATAACGCAGTAGAATTATTGAAAAAACTGATTGAAATTCCATCATTCAGCAAAGATGAATTTAATACGTCTGTGGAAATTGAAAATTTTTTCAAAAAACATCAGATCCCGACAAAACGTTTTAAAAATAACATCTGGGCGGTGAATAAAAATTTTGATGTTTTCAAACCGTCGATTTTGCTGAATACGCATCACGACACGGTAAAACCGAATAAAGCTTATACTTTAGACCCGTTTTTACCGATTGAGAAAGACGGAAAATTATTCGGATTGGGAAGCAACGATGCGGGTGCTTCTTTGGTTTCGATGGCGCAGGTTTTTCTGCATTTTTTTGAGAAAGAAGATCTAAAATATAATTTAGTGATTGCTTTGACGGCAGAGGAGGAGATTTCAGGTTTTGACGGAATTGAAGCTTTATTTCCGCAGCTTCCGAATGTGGAGCTTGCCATTGTAGGAGAACCCACGCAGATGAATCTGGCAATTGCGGAAAAAGGACTTTTGGTGATTGACGGGGAAATGAAAGGTGCTCCTTCTCATGCCGCTCATCCGAATAACGATAATTCGATTGTGAAATGTATGGAAGATCTGCAGCAAATTCTGAGCTTCAAATTTCCAAAAGTTTCGGATTATCTGGGTGAGATAAAAGTAACGTTATCAGGAATTCACGCCGGAGTTCAGCATAATGTCATACCGGAATCCTGTACTTTCACTTTGGATGTACGAGTTACCGATGAATATTCCAATAAAGAAGCCTTTGAAATCATCCAATCGCAGATGAAGTCAACTTTAACGGCAAGATCATTTAGACTAAATTCTTCAAAAATTGAAATGAATCACCCGTTTGTTCAAGCCGGTTTGGAAATCGGAAGGACAACTTACGGCTCGCCAACTTCCTCCGATCAGGCAATTATTCCGTGTACATCGGTAAAACTCGGTCCGGGCGACAGTACACGTTCTCACACCGCGGATGAATTTATTTTTGTGGAAGAAATTTCGGAGGGAATTGAGATTTACATCCAGATTTTGGAAAAGGTTTTATAGGCTGGAAGCTAGAAGAGGGATGATGGGAGTCTATGAGGTCTAAAAACAGTGACTTGGAGCGTTAAGAAAAATAATTTTATGAACGTTAAGAAAATCCCACTGTTTGAGTGCGACACAAATTTAGAATCGAAGAACCAATATTCAATTCGCACGAGTTTTGGGATTTTTAGAGAATAAAAATATTTTTTAGCGGAAGTTTATAAGTCTTGAAATAACATTCGCCGACTTTATGGAGGCAATTTTTGTTTCTTTTGTTTCAAGACAAAAGAAAATTTTAAAATAAAAAAAAGAATTTTATGAAAAAAATATGGCAAAAAGATGACAATGCCACCAATATATTAGTTAATAAATTTACAGTCGGGAAGGATCTTGACTTTGATGAGCGTTTGGCAAAATATGATGCTAAAGGTTCAATGGCACACTGTACCATGTTGGCAGAAGTCGGAATTATTTCCAATGAAGAATCACAGCAGATGTTATTTGTTTTGGCGGAAATTTTAGAAGATATCGAAAACGGAACTTTTGAAATTGATAAAAGTGCGGAAGACATCCATTCGCAGGTTGAATCTATTTTAATTGAAAAACTAGGCGATACCGGAAAGAAAATTCACACGGCACGTTCTAGAAACGATCAGGTTTTATTGGATATCAAATTATATTTATTAGATGAAATCCGTGAAATTACAACACTAACAGATGAATTTTTTCAAATAGTAATAAAATTGGCAGAACAGCATAAAAATGTTCTTCTTCCTGGCTATACACATTTTCAAATTGCGATGCCTTCATCGTTCGGATTATGGTTCGGAGCGTATGCAGAAGCGTTGTTGGATGATGTTGAAATGTTGTTTTCGGTAAAAAATATCATCAATAAAAATCCATTAGGTTCGGCGGCGGGTTATGGTTCGTCTTTTCCGATAGATCGTGAGAGTACGACGTATAATTTGGGCTTTCAGTCGATGAATTACAATTCCGTTTATGCTCAAATGACCCGTGGAAAATCGGAAAAAATGCTGTCTATGGCAATGGCAGCTTTGGCGGGAACTTTAAGCAAATTTTCTTATGATATTTGTCTTTATTTAAGTCAGAACTTTGATTTCATCAGTTTTCCTAAAGAGTTTACAACGGGAAGCAGCATCATGCCTCACAAGAAAAATCCGGATATTTTCGAATTGGTTCGTGCACGTTGCAACAGAATTCAGTCCTTGCCAAATGAGTTTATTTTATTGACAAATAATCTTCCTTCAGGCTATCACCGAGATATGCAGCTGACAAAGGAGATTCTGTTCCCTGCAATTGATTCATTAAAGGAATGTCTGGAAATTTTAAATTATACCTTACCAAATATTCATGTGAAAGATGGTATTTTGGAAGACGAAAAATATAAATATCTTTTCAGCGTAGAGAAAATTAATGAAGAAGTGAAAAACGGAAGTTCATTCCGTGATGCTTACGTAAAAGTAGGGCAGGAGATTGAAAATAATCAGTTTGATTTTGAAATCGGAAATCTGAATCATACTCATCAGGGAAGTATAGGGAATTTATGTTTAGACAAAATTGAATATCAGTTTAATAAATTGAAAGGGAAGCTGCTGAGTTAATGATTGTTTTAAACCATTAAAATTAAATTAAGAAGTGAAGGAAATTAAGGTGCAGATTCCCAAGATTTATTTAATTAAAACTTAACTTCTAAAATATCCTTAATGGTTTAAACTTAAAATTTTATGCCAAATCAATCTTAAACTTAGTCGACTTCTTCACTTCATGCAACACAATAGAACTGTGATATTGCCCGATACTCGGAATATTTGAAATCACATTCACGGTAAACTCATTATAAGAATTAATATCTTTAGCGATAATTTTCAGCATATAATCGTATTCACCGGACAGACTGATGATTTCCTGAACTTCATCGTGCTGCATAATGTTTTTCTCGAAAGTCTCTAATACTTTTTTAGATTGCTCTTTCAGACGGACGTTGCAGTAAACGACAATATTTAAACCTAATTTTTCACGATTGAGAAGACCTACATATTTTTCAATAATTCCCTGTTTCTCCAACTGTTTGATGCGTTCATACGTCGGAGTAAAGGTAAGACCAATTTTTTCTGAAATTTCTTTTACAGAATGAGTAGAATCTTCCTGAATAATACTGAGAATCATTTTGTCTTTTAAGTCCATAAAATATAAAGTTGAGTTCGAAACAAAAATAGTATTTAAATGTTAGAATAAAAAGTGAAACAGATTTTTTAAAAAATGAAAATTTGGTTTTGCCAGTTCGCCGAAAAGTTATACCTTTGCACCTAATGAATAACACAGTATTTATATCATTAGAATTACCGGGCGTAGACGCCCTTTACGATATTTATTTATTTTAAGCGAAGATGTTTCTTCGCTTTTTTTATGTTCAAAAATTAAGATTTTATGTTTACGATTACAGAACTAAGTACCGAGAGAATCAACATCATACTAACCGAAGCATTGGCTTTTGCCAACGGAAAAACTGCCAAAATTGAAGGTGAAGTTTTTTGCTCAAACCTTTTTTTTGAAGACAGCACAAGAACCAAAACCAGCTTCGATATTGCCGAAAGAAAATTGGGTTTGCAAGTGGTTCCTTTCGATGCAGCCAACAGTTCGGTAAATAAAGGCGAAAGTTTGTATGATACAGTAAAGACCATTGAAAGTCTTGGAGTAAACCTTGTCGTAATCAGAGATAAAAAAGACCGATATTTTGATGATTTAAAAAATATTAACCTTCCCATCATCAACGGAGGCGACGGAACGGGAAACCACCCATCTCAATGTATGCTTGATTTACTTACCATCTATCAGGAATTCGGAAAATTTGAAGGATTAAAAGTAGGAATTGTCGGAGATGTAAAACACAGCAGGGTTGCCAATTCAAATGCAGAAGCGTTAAGGAAATTGGGCGCAAAAGTTTACTTCTCAGGACCTGAACAATGGTTTGACGAAGGAGCTTTAATTAATGGAACTTATCTTTCGGTAGATGAATTGATTAAAGAAGTTGATGTTCTGATGTTGTTAAGAATCCAACATGAAAGACATGATTCAAAAATGAGTTTCTCCGCTTCAGAATACCACAGAAAATATGGTTTAACGAAAGAAAGAGAAAAAGCCATGAAAAAAGAAGCGATCATCATGCATCCTGCTCCAATCAACAGAGGAGTAGAAATAGATACCGACTTGGTAGAATGCGAACGCTCAAGAGTTTTCAAGCAGATGCAGAACGGTGTCTTCGCGAGAATGGCGATTTTAAAGAAGGCTTTGGAGAATAAAGGTTATACTTTTAAATAAGAGCCAAGGAAAAAGAGCCAAGTTAAAAGTAAAACACTCGCAATTACCCTCCTTTGGAGGGATGGCAAAAATTCAAAGAATTTTTGACGGGGTGGTTAAAGAATTAAATAGAGAGTAAATAAAGAATAAAGAGATAAAGAAAATGAAGAAAAAGTTAATACTGGAGTCCGGTGAAGTGTTTCATGGAGAAGGTTTCGGAACAGAGTTGGAAACTGCCGGAGAAGTGGTTTTCAATACCGGAATGACGGGGTATCAAGAACTGATTTCTGATCCGTCATATTGCGGTCAGATTGTTTGCATGACCTATCCGCTTATCGGAAACTATGGGATTAATAGGGATGATTATGAGAGTATAGAGCCGGCGATCAAAGGTCTTATTGTGAAAGAAATTTGTGATTTGCCATCGAATTTCCGTACTCAGATTACTTTAGATGAATTATTTAAAAAGAAAAAACTTTCAGGAATTTCTGGAATCGATACAAGAAGACTGACAAGAATTCTTCGTAATTCCGGAGTGGTGAAAGGGAAAATCGTAAACGCCGAGGCTGATGAAAATGACGTTGTTGCAGAATTAAAAGGCACCACTTTTCCAACCAATCAGGTGGAACAGGTTTCTACAAAAACTTCGTATGCAAATCCAGGAAGAGGACTTAAAGTGGTACTTGTAGATTTTGGTTCTAAATTAGGGATTATCAGGGAATTATCTCAAAGAAATTGCGACATTACTGTTGTTTCTCACGATACTACGGCAGAAGAAATTCTGTTGATGGATCCGGACGGAATTATGTTGTCAAACGGTCCCGGAGATCCTGAAGACAATCAACAGGCTCTGGAAATGATCCGTGGGTTATTAGGAAAAGTTCCCATTTTCGGAATTTGTTTAGGTCACCAGTTAATCGGTTTAGCTTGTGGCGCGAAAACTTTCAAGTTGAAATTCGGTCACAGAGGAGGAAATCACCCGGTTTTAGATTTAGAAAAAAACAAAGTGGCCATCACTTCTCAAAACCATGGTTACGCAGTAGATCAGGAGAGCCTTAAAGCAACAGATTTACTGGAAACTCATATCGCGCTGAACGACAGAACAAATGAAGGTCTGAAACACAAAATTCACCCTTGTTTCTCAGTTCAGTACCACCCGGAAGCTAGCCCGGGTCCTGAAGATGCGAATTATTTGTTTGATGATTTCATTACATTAATGGAAGATTTCAAAAAGTAATCGCACACTTTGTCATCCTGAAAGGATCTCAACAAAACAGTTTGAAATATTGCTTAGATTTCTACGGAATGACAAATATGAAAGATAATTCAGATAAAAAGTAAAAAATTAAAGTTTAGAATTATGGCTCCTTGCTAGTAATTCTTTAATCTAAATAAAAAAATGGCAAAACGTACAGATATAAAAACAATTTTAGTAATCGGTTCAGGTCCAATTATCATCGGTCAGGCGGCGGAATTTGATTACGCAGGAACGCAGGCTTGCTTATCTTTGAGAGAAGAAGGCTATAAGGTAATTTTGATCAATTCAAACCCTGCAACGATTATGACAGATGTTGAAATCGCAGATAAAGTATATATCGAGCCAATTTCACTTCAGTTTGTAAGTCATATCATCAGAAAAGAGCGTCCGGATGCGCTCTTACCAACACTTGGCGGACAAACCGGACTGAATATGGCGGTAGAATTGGAAAAATCAGGAATTCTTGAAGAATGTAAAGTTGAAGTTTTGGGAACGAAGCTTTCAGCGATCAACAGAGCGGAAGACAGAGATTTGTTCCGTGAACTGATGAGAGAATTGAACGAGCCGGTTCCGGAATCTGACATTGTAAACACAGTTGAAGGAGCATTAAATTTCGCAAACGAAATTGGTTATCCTGTAATTGTTCGTCCTGCTTTCACAATGGGTGGAACTGGTGGTGGAATCGCTGCTACAGAAGCTGAATTGAAAGAAATCGCTGAATTAGGATTAAAACACAGCCCTGTAACTCAGTGTCTCATTGAAAGATCAATCGCAGGTTTCAAAGAAATCGAATATGAAGTAATGCGTGATGCAAACGATAACGCGATTGTGGTTTGTAACATGGAAAATATCGATCCGGTTGGAGTTCACACAGGAGATTCAATCGTTGTGGCGCCTTCTCAGACGCTTTCTGACAGAGAGTATCAGTTATTGAGAAACGCTTCACTGAAAATCATCAGAGCATTAGGAATCGAAGGCGGATGTAACGTACAGTTGGCCTTAGATCCACATTCATTCGAATATTATATCATCGAAGTAAATCCCAGAGTTTCCCGTTCATCAGCTTTAGCATCGAAAGCAACAGGTTATCCGATTGCTAAAATTGCAGCAAAAATTGCGGTAGGATTAACGCTTGATGAAATCATGAATCCGGTTACAGGAACATCTTACGCTTGTTTCGAGCCAGCCTTGGATTATGTGGTAACTAAATTCCCAAGATTCCCTTTCGACAAATTTGAAACGGCAGACAGAAGATTATCAACGCAAATGAAAGCAACGGGCGAAGTAATGGCAATCGGAAGAAATTTCGAAGAATCTTTACAGAAAGCGATCCGTTCTTTAGAAACAGGAATTAAACATATCGGTTTAAAAACCAAACAGGCTGCAGCTTTAACGGCAGAAGAAATCGAAAGAAGAATCAGAGTTTGTGATGATGAAAGATTGTTCATCATCGGTGATGCTTTAAGAAGAGGATACGATTGGGAACAAATCGTGGAATGGAGTAAAATTGATAAATTCTTCATCTGGAAAATCAAGAAATTAATTGATTTCGAAAAAGTTATTGCTGAAAACAAATTTAGCAAAGACATTGTATTAGAAGCTAAAAAATTAGGTTTTGCAGACATCAATATTGCAGTTCTTTGGAATGTAACGGAGCGAGAAGTTTTCAATTTCAGAAAAGAAAACGGAGTGATGCCGGTTTACAAAATGGTAGACACCTGCGCCGCAGAATTCGAATCTGAAACACCTTATTTCTACGGAACTTACGAAGAAGAAAATGAATCTTTCGCTTCAGATAAAGAAAAAATCATCGTTTTGGGTTCAGGGCCCATCAGAATCGGGCAGGGTGTTGAGTTTGATTACGCAACGGTTCATTCGGTTTGGGCGATCAAAGAAATGGGTTACGAAGCGATTATTATCAACAATAATCCTGAAACAGTTTCTACAGACTTTTCAATTTCAGACAAATTATACTTTGAACCTTTAACGGAAGAAGATGTAATGAATATTATCGAACTTGAAAAACCAAAAGGCGTTGTGGTACAGTTTGGCGGACAGACAGCGATCAATTTGGCAGATAAACTGGCAGCTCACGGCGTACAGATTTTAGGTACAACTTTAGAAGATTTAGACAGAGCTGAAAACAGAGATAAGTTCGAAAAAGCTCTTCAGGAAATGGGAATTCCTCAGCCTTTAGGAAAAACTTCAACTTCAAAAGAAGAAGCGATAAAAATTGCCAACGAAATCGGTTATCCGGTGTTGGTTCGTCCAAGCTACGTTTTAGGAGGTAGAGCTATGGAAATTGTTTACACCGAAGCAGAATTAGCTCATTACATGGAGTTTGCGGTAGAGGCAAGTCCGGATCAGCCGGTTTTGGTTGACCGTTATATTACCGGAAAAGAAGTAGAAGTTGATGCTATTTGTGACGGCGAAACAGTGATTATTCCGGGGATTATGGAGCATATCGAAAGAGCGGGAGTTCACTCCGGAGACTCGATTGCGGTTTATCCTACACAAAATGTAACTCAGGCAGAAATCGAAACTTTGGTAGATTACACGCAGAGATTAGCTAAAGGATTGAATGTGATTGGTTTGATGAACATTCAGTACGTACTTTTTGAAGGAAATGTGTATGTCATCGAAGTAAATCCAAGATCATCCAGAACGGTTCCTTTCTTATCTAAAATCACGGATGTTCCAATGGCGAACTTGGCCACGAAAGCTATTTTAGGTCAAAAACTTACAGATTTAGGGTATAAAAACGGATTGGTTCCGGTAAAAGAAGGAGTTTTCGTAAAAGTTCCTGTATTCTCTTTCTCAAAATTAACGAAAGTTGACATCACTTTAGGTCCGGAAATGAAGTCTACAGGTGAAGTGATGGGGAAAGATACAACTCTGGAAAAAGCTTTGTATAAAGGTTTGGTTGCAGCTGGAATGAAAGTTCCGATGCACGGTTCAATCTTATTTACAGTTGCAGATAAACACAAGCAGGAAGCAGCAGATTTAGCGGCGAGATTCCATGAAGTTGGTTTCAGAATCTGGGCTACAGAAGGAACTGCAAAATTCCTGGAAGAAAAAGGTATTCCTTGTAAAATAGGATACAAAATCGGGGAGGAAAGTGTGAACCTTATCGACCTGATTCAGAAAGGAAAAGTTCAATACGTAGTAAACACTACTACCAAAGGAAAAAAGGCTGAAAGAGACGGTTTCCAAATCAGAAGAATGAGTGTAGAAAACGGTGTTCCTTGTTTAACATCCATGGATACAGTTGAAGCAATCTTGAAAGTAATTGAAAGTATGAGCTTTAAGATGGAAACCATGTAGTTCTCGGATTAAGATATTTTTTAAGAGGCTGTTCCATTTTTGAGGCAGCCTCTTTTTTTTATGAATGTCGCTCGTTTTTAATGGTAACGTTAAAATCGGCAATCATTTTCTCTGTCCGTCAGAATCTAAACATTCTGAAAAGATCTTAACTGAATTTTCTTAAAATTTAGTTATTACTATTTACGGGACATTCATTTATTAAATACGATAATTTATTTAACAAATTTTATCTAACACAAAAAGTGATTTCTGAACTCGATTTTGTAATTTTAGGCAAAATTTAAAATAAGTGAAAAAAATATTATTTGCAGTTTGTATATCAGCTTCGGCTTTAAGTTTTGCACAAGATTATTCTGTACCGGCAGCGAGCCCGCGTCAGAAAGTTGAACAACAGTTTTCAATGTCTAAAATTACTGTAGATTACGGAAGACCAGGAGTGAAAGGGAGAAAAATCTTCGGAGAATTGGTTCCTTACGGACAAGTCTGGAGAGCGGGAGCAAATTCTTCAACAAAAATTACCTTTGGTCAGTCCGTGAATTTTGGAGGGAAAGCAGTTCCGGCAGGAACTTATGGCTTATTTATTGTGCCGACTGAAAAAGAATGGAAGGTAATTTTAAATAAAGATTTTCAACAGTGGGGCGCTTATACTTATGATCCGAAACAAGATGTTGTAGAGGTAATGGTTCCCGTAAATAAATTGGCAGACAAACAAGAGTGGTTTGAAATTACATTAAACCCAACAGACGAAAATTCTGGAAATTTAGTAATCAAATGGGATATGGCTCAAGCGGAAATTGCTTTAAAACCTGCAAAACCAGAAGCTGTAACAAAAATTGCAGAAAAATTAAAGGAAATAAAAAAAATAGAATCTGACGCTGCAAAAGCCAAAAGCTAAGTTTTAAAATTTATAATCAATGAATTTTTCGATTCAGCCTAAATTAGAAAACGATAAATATCAATTAATCCCCTTGGTTCAAGGGGATTTTGAGGCTTTGTATAAAGTAGCTTCAGATCCGGAAGTCTGGGAACAGCATCCTAATAAAAATCGCTATGAAAGAGACATTTTTGAAAATTTTTTCAATGGAGCAATAGAAAGCAACGGAGCTTTCAAGATTATTGAAAAATCTAGCGGAGAGGTTTTAGGAAGCACCCGTTTTTATGATTTTAACGAAAAAGAAAACAGTATTTTCATCGGTTATACTTTTTACGGTACAAAATCATGGGGAAAAGGAATTAATCCGCAAATTAAAAAGTTGATGCTCGATTATGTATTTCAATTTGTAGATACGGTTCATTTTCACATAGGAAAAGAAAATTTCCGTTCACAGATCGCAATAGAAAGATTGGGTGGAAAAAAAATTATGGAAGAAGAAGTTGCTTATTTTGGCGAACCGACAAGAACTAATTTTGTGTACGAAATTAAAAATGAAGATAATTTAAAATTTGATTTAAATTAAAATTTTTTTCGCAGATTTAGCAGATTTTAAATATTGAAATTATCAGTGTAATCTGCTAAATCTGTGAGAAAATAAATTAGATTGTGTGCTTGTACAAGTGAAACGGCTTTGCGAAACTTAAAAAATATTTAGGAGTCAAAAATCTTTGCGAACTTTGTGTTCAAAAATAATGTATGAAAAAATATAAAATTCAAAAATCACCTTTTATCGTTCCTACTACCGATGGAAAATTAATTGAAGAACACTGGGGTAATTCAACTCAAAATTCAAATATATCCATTGCTCATATGATTGCGCCACCGAAATGGAGCGAGCCACATCAGACTCCGGAATTTGATGAATTTACCATTGTTATTTCCGGAAAAAAACAATTTGAAATTGATGGCGAAGATGTTGTTTTAGAAAAAGGACAAAGCATCTTAATTGAGAAAGGGGCAAGAATTCGTTACAGCAATCCGTTTTCAGAACCTTGCGAATATATTGCGATTTGCCTTCCTGCTTTTTCGATGGAATTGGTAAATAGAGAATAAGAAAAAAAATTATGGGATTACAAATATGTCCGAAATGTAAAGAGAAGTCTTTCACATGGTTTATTGGCGGGAAATTTCCTGTAACAACGTGGAGCTGTTTTGATTGCGATTTTGAAGCAAAAGAAGTTGAGAGCGGCAATTCTACCTGCGAAAACTGTGGAGAAACTACGAAAATTAGATTAAAAGATAAAGAAAGAGAGTATTGCTGGTGTTCTAATTGTAATGAAACCAGTGATATATAAAAAAGCAGCCTCAAATAAATGAGGTTGCTTTTTCGTTTCTAAAATTTAATTATTATTTCAGAATTTCTTTCAAAAATAAGAGCGTGTGATTCCAGGCTCTTTTTGCCATTACTTCATTGTAATCGGGAGATTTCGGGTCTGTAAAAGTATGTTTTGAGTTGGCGTATGTAATAATTTGCCAGTCTGCTTTACCGTCATTCATTTCTTTCACCAGATTATTGTAATCTTCGGATGTTACACTTTTGTCTTCGGCAGGATTTTCTACTAAGATTTTAGTTGAAATAGCATCATTCGGTCTTGATTGATCTTTTCCTATACTTCCGTGAATAGATACAACACCCAAAACAGGCAATTTGCCTCTTGCTGATTCCAATGCACCGGTTCCGCCAAAACAATATCCGATTACAGCAATTTTATCTGAAATAGCTCCGTTTTTCTTTAGTTGTTCTAAAGCCAGTGAAATTCTTCTCTGGTAAGCAGCGTAATCTTTTTTATAAAATCCGGCAGTTTTTGCCGCAGAAGCATTGTCTGTCGGAATATTCCCTTCGCCATAAATATCTGCAATAAATGCAACATAGCCTTGCTTTTCCAGATCTGCAGCCGCAGTTTTTGCTTCGTTGTCGATTCCTTTCCAGGCAGGAAGAATAAGAACTCCGGGAAGCTTTTTACCAGCGTTTGAAGTTACTAATCCATTTAGTTTTTGTGTACCATCCTGATAAGAAACTTTTTTAAGAGTCTGACTGAAAATTGCTGTCGATGTAAGCAGAGTAGTGGTAATTAAGATTGATTTAAGCATATTTTAATTAATTTAAAATCAAAGTACGCAAATATTATGCACAAATATTGAGATTAAGAATTTGTTTAAAGTTTTTACTGTTCTTTAAAAGATTCACAGAATTAATAAAGTAAAAAAAATATGTCGAATTAATGAAATATCGCAAAAATTTCTACTCCAGACATTCTTTCCAAGCCAGCAATATTTCTTTCCAATCTTCTAAAGGAATTATTATTTTTTCATGCCCTTCCTGCCACAATTCAAAATGAGTAGGCGTTATTTGGGCAAACCAATAGTTTCCCATCCCACCTCCATGATCAGGATCTTCAATTTTAGAGAAATTACCTGAAATAGCTAAATCCAGATCTGCTATATAATCTGCCACATCGTCAGGATGTCTATAATTATAAATGTAATTAGCAATTGGATTTCCATAAATGATTCCATGAAATTTTTTCGGCGATTTTGCCATTGTTAAGCCATATTTCTGCAATACTTTATGATTCATAATTTACAAATATATTAACAATTAATTTGGTTTATAAAACTGATACTCACCATTCTCATAAAACGCATTGATATGCTGCAAACCATTCGTTAAAATAATTTCAGAAGCGCCGATAATAGAATTATATCTTGCTGTTTGCTCGAAAGTTTTTTCTGTTAATTTAATTTGTGGAGCTTTACATTCAATCAGGATTTTTGGTTGCGCTTTTTCCGTAATTAAAAGGTCTATTCTTTTGGTTAAACCATTTAAAACAATTTTTTTTTCAGTAATTAAAGCTGAAGCAGAGTAGGACTTTACGGTGAGATAATAATGTACCCAATGCTGTCTTACCCATTCTTCAGGTGTGAGCAAAAGGTAAGTTTTGCGAACCAAGTCATAAATAAAAAACTTATCTTTGTCTTTCTTGAATTTAAAATCAAAAGTTTCCTGAAAGTTCAGTTTTGGAAGTTCCATTTATACGATGAAAGAATTAGATTTAATCCTCAAAAATATTAAAAATAAAGAAGTTTTACCGATTTATTTTTTCCACGGAGAAGAACCTTACTTTATAGATGTTGCTGTAAAAGCTCTTGAGCACGACTTTCTCGAAGAAGACGAAAAAGCTTTTAACCAAACAGTAATCTACGGAAAAGATACAACCTACCAGGAAATTCTTTCTTTGGCGCGACAGTTTCCGATGATGGGCGACAAACAGGTTATTATCGTAAAAGAAGCACAAGATTTAAAGCTGAATGAAGATGAAAGCAAAGCTTTGGAAGCGTATGTCGAAAATCCTGTTCCGTCAACCGTTTTGGTTTTTGCCCACAAACACAAGAAATTAGACAGTCGTAAAAAAGTTACAAAATCTTTAGACAAAGCCAATTTTCTCTTCCTAAGCGAATCCATCAGAGAAAATAATCTCCCGAAATGGATTGCCGATGAATGCATCAGATTAGGTATAAAAACCGCACCGAATATTTCTCACCTTCTCGCAGAATATCTTGGAAACGACCTTTCGAGAATTGCCAACGAACTCGGAAAACTGAAAATAATCCTTAAAGACGGACAGATTTTAGACGGAACAGTCGTTGAAAACCACATCGGAATCAGCAAGGAATACAATGTTTTTGAGCTTCAGAAAGCTTTAGGAACAAAAAATGTAAATGCAGCTTTCAAAATTGCTCATTTTATGGGTAAAAACCCGAAAAACAATCCGTTTGTGATGATGATGGCGAGCTTGTACAGCTATTTTTCGAATGTGATTATTTACAATACGATGATTGGTCAACCGCCGCAAGCAATTGCTTCTCAGATGGGGGTGAATCCTTATTTTATCAAAGATTATGCGGAAGCTGCGAGATTGTATCCTTTGAAACATTCAACCCGTGTTATTTCTATTTTAAGGGAATTTGATATGAAAGGAAAAGGTTTGGGTGCCGTTAGTATGAATGATGCCGAACTGATTAAAGAATTGGTGTACAAAATCATCAATGTTGATAAGATCAAAATGAAAGTGTAATGGTGAATTGTGAAAGGTCAATTTTCCTTTGTAAGTGAATTTTATTTGTGGTCGACAATCTGATTACGTCGGAAGTTATTTTAATATTTTTTATGGCGACAATTCCCGCCCTCCATTCCCGCTTTTTTGTGCCTTTGCATTTCCCTGATTTACAAAAAGAGCTCCATTCAGGTCGGGTCGCAATGTGGTAAGCGATTACAAATTTTAGTCATCGACTTTTAACATGTTAAATATTGACAAGTATCATTAATTTTCTTTTAATAACACATTAAAAATTCCGAAATTAGCACCCTTAAAATTGATTAAGAAATTATGGAACAAAATATTTTAGATTGTGTAATCGTAGGTTCTGGACCTTCTGGTTTTACAGCAGCAATTTATGCAGCAAGAGCAGACCTTAAACCCGAATTATACACAGGTTTGGAACCAGGTGGACAATTAACTACGACTACAGAAGTTGATAATTTCCCAGGTTATCCTGCAGGAATTACAGGTCCTGAAATGATGATGGATTTGCAGAAGCAGGCTGAAAGATTCGACACAAAAGTTCATTACGAATTAATTACTAAGGCAGAATTTTCAAAAGAAGTTGGTGGTATTCATAAATTATATGCCGGAAACAAAGAGATTTTTTCAAAATCTGTGATTATTTCTACGGGAGCTACTGCAAAATATCTTGGTCTTGATGACGAGAAAAAATACAACGGAGGAGGAGTTTCTGCTTGTGCAACATGTGACGGTTTTTTCTACAGAGGAAAAGATGTAGTTGTTGTTGGAGCAGGAGATACAGCAGCTGAAGAAGCTACTTATCTTGCTAAATTGGTGAATAAAGTAACGATGTTAGTGAGAAAAGATGAATTCAGAGCATCAAAAGCAATGATTCACAGAGTGGAAAATACGCCAAATATTGAAGTGAAATTTCACCATGAATTAATAGGAATTGAAGGTGAAAATAATTTGGTAGAGAGAGCAGTGGTAATCAACAATCAGACTCAGGAAAAATCTACTGTAGACGTTCACGGGATTTTTATTGCGATTGGGCACAAGCCAAATACAGATATTTTTGCAGATCAGATAGACTTAGATGAAAATGGATATATTGTTACTGAAAAAGGCTCTACAAGAACAAATCTTCCGGGAGTTTTTGCAGCGGGAGATGTTCAGGATCATATCTACCGACAAGCAATTACAGCAGCAGGAAGCGGTTGTATGGCAGCAATGGACGCTGAAAAATATTTGGCAGAATTATAGTAATAAATTCAAAATTTTACATACTAAAGCATCTCGATTGAGGTGCTTTTTTATTTCATATCGATTGTTTTCAATTTTCAATATGACATTCTAAAAAAATAATTCTGCTGATTTATAGTTGATTATTAAATTTCTTGAAATTACTTTAGCAAAAATTTTGCTGGAATTTAAAAACATTATATATTTGCACCACTGAAAACAACGATACAATCGAAGTTTTTGGAGAGATGGCAGAGTGGTCGATTGCGATAGTCTTGAAAACTATTGACTGTAACAGGTCCGGGGGTTCGAATCCCTCTCTCTCCGCCAGTTGGGAAACCAAAATAAGCTAAAACGCTGTAAACATCAATGTTTACAGCGTTTTTTGTTTTAGCGCAGTATCAAAAAAAATCAAATTAGGTCACGATTTATATGTCCTATTGGATCAATCTCAAAACTTGGGGAGCAAAATAAAATAATAACTTTGCAGGATGTTAAACGATGCCGAACTTTTTAAATTATTTTTACCGGAACTCTTGATTGAACATTTTGAGATTGTGAAATTTGAAGAGGAAAATAAAATTCTCCATATTTATTTTGAAGAGAAAAATACAGCTCCCAAAGAGTTTTCCACACTCATTTTGCAGTCAAAAGGATTTGTTCCTGAAATTACGGCAGATGATTTTCCTCTCCGCGGAAAAACCGTAAAACTCCATATTAAACGCAGAAGATGGACGGAAACAAAAACCGGAAAGATTATTCAGAGAGACTGGAATCTTATTGCCAATGGAACGCGCATGACACAGGATTTTGCCGAGTTCTTAAAAAAAATCAGCCGATACTAAAGCACTTCCCTGCAAAACAATTGGCGAGATGTATGGCGTGGATGGTAAGAAATTCCAAAGGCAGTATAAACAAAGCCTCAGCAATTTTAACGATTGGGAACAAAAACCGCATGCTGAAGAACAGATTCTTTATCCTGAAAATATCTCATCACAGCTCTCCATTGACGAAGTAGCACTTTCCGAGGGTGAACTCTACACCGTTTTAACCTCAAAAAAGGCAAAAGGCAGAAAAGGATGTCTTGTTGCTGTTATCAGGGGAACAAAAAGTGAAACCGTCATTGAACATCTTTTAAAATTAAGTAGAAAAACACGAATGAAAGTTAAAGAAATCACTCTTGATATGGCAGGTTCAATGAAGCTGATTGCTAAAAGATGTTTTCCGGCTGCAACGCAGGTTATAGACCGTTTCCACGTTCAGAAGCTTGCCACCGAAGCGCTGCAGGAGATAAGAATAAAACACCGCTGGGAAGCTATTGAGCTGGAAAATGAGCTTTTGGAAAGATCTAAAGAAAAAGAAGTAAAAACAGAAATTGAAATTTTCAGCAATGGCGATACCAGAAAACAGCTTTTGGCAAGAAGCAGATACCTCTTATACAAAAGCAAAGAGAAATGGACTCTGGAACAAACTCACAGAGCGGAAATTTTATTTTATCAGTATCCCGATTTGGAAAAAGCATACAGTCTGTCTGATGGACTTCGCAAAATTTACAATCAAAATATCACGAAATCGGTGGCGATGCTCAAGCTGGCGCACTGGTTCAAGAACGCTGAGGAATCCGGATTTAAATCTTTCAACACCTTAATGAAAACAATAATGCTAAACTATAATGGTATTCTAAATTACTTTAATGCACGCAGTACAAATGCTTCAGCAGAATCTTTCAATGCAAAAATTAAAAACTTCAGATTACAGCTGCGAGGCGTAAGGGATAAATCGTTTTTCCTATTCAGATTATATAAACTTTTTGCTTAGTCCCCAGATTTTGTTACTGATCCGTCCTATTTCGTGTCCCATTCAAAAAATCACAAAAATGGGTCACGAAAAATCAAGGAAAGCTCGACCAATAGGCAGTCTAAGGATTGTACATCTTGCAAAAAGTGGTAACAAAAAGTAAATTATTAATTAATTAAAGTTATCACACAATGAACAAAACATTCAACCTGTTATTCTTTATCAAAAAGAATAAGATCAGAACAAACGGAACCGCTCCCATCTACTTACGAATCACGATAGACGGCAAGGCAGCAGACATTGCCGCTAAAAGGTATATCGATCCGAAGAAATGGGATGTTAAAGCACACAAGGCATTGGGTAATTCGCAAGAAGCCAAAACGCTTAATCTCTATCTTAAAACTTTGGAACAGAAAGTTTACGATTTCCACTACCTGATGCTAAAAGAAGAAAACTTTGTAACGGCAGAGGGTTTAAAATCTAAACTGCTTGGAACTGACATTGAGCAAAGAATGCTTATTCCGATATTCCAAGAGCATAATGACAAAGTGGAAGCTTTGGTCGGTCAGGATTTTGCCCCAGGAACATTAGAGCGTTATAAAACTTCTTTAAAGCATACGCAGGAATTCATTAATTGGAAATACAAAGTTTCTGATATTGATATCACGCAAATCGATCACGGTTTTATCAGTGATTATGATTTCTGGTTGCGCAGTGTGCGTAAATGCGCAAACAATACAGCCGTTAAATACCTCAAAAATTTCAAAAAGATCATTCGTTTGTGTATGGCACACGGTTGGATCACCAAAGATCCTTTTCTCGGCTATAAAGCAAAAATAAAGGCTGTCGAACGTCCATATCTTACCAAAGACGAAATTCAGATGATTTACGAAAAGGAATTTGCATCAGACCGATTGAACCAAGTTCGGGATATCTTCCTTTTTAGCTGCTATACCGGATTGGCTTACGTGGATGTCAAGCAATTGTCTAAGTCTAACATCAACGTTGGGATTGATGGTGATCAATGGATTTTTACCCATCGTCAAAAGACCGATACCTCAACCAGAGTTCCATTATTGCCTGTGGCTCAGGAACTGGTTTTAAAATACGAGAACCATCCGCAATGTGTCAATTCAGATGTGCTGTTTCCTGTTCTCAGCAATCAGAAAATGAATTCGTATCTTAAAGAAATTGCGAGTGTCTGTGGAATAAACAAGGATTTGACGTTCCATATTGCAAGGCACACGTTTGCTACTACCGTTACTTTATCCAATGGTGTTCCTATTGAAAGTGTAAGTAAAATGCTGGGGCATACGAATATTAAGACTACTCAGCACTATGCGAAGATTTTGGATAAGAAAGTGAGTGATGATATGGCTATTCTAAGAAGTAAAATGAAAAAAGATGTTTAAAATAAAGATTATTAGTAGATGTTAATATTTTTTGTCTCCTGAATTAAACAATGATGTGGTTAAGTTTGCAAAAATAACTTTCTACTTATTATAGAAAAGTCCTTAAAGATTATATTAGTATATTTAAATCCAATTCTCTTGTGTTTAAAAAGTATTTCTGATATTTTTATCAAAGAATTCTTGAAGGCTAAATACATTAGGCTCTTTTTCATAATTTTCTTTGAGAATAATGTGTAGCTTATTATAATTTTCAGGAAGATACATTCTTTCCGAAAAATACCTCTGTAAATACTCCTCAATAATATTTGCTTCCATGTTTACCGATAAAAAAATTGCATTTTGAAAATTAAACTTATTCAGATATATGATTAATTTTAAAAAATCATATGCAAACTTTTTATATGAAAGATTGTTTTCAGTCTTCACCTCCGCAATTAATCTTTGATTAGCTGCCGATTTATCCTTTTGATCTTGATGAATGATAAAATCAGGAATTAAATAAAATTCTTTAAATTCATCAACTTTGTCATCAGGTATATTAGAGATTTTTTCAAAGCTATTTCGTATTGAGTCTTCACCCATTGAAGAATACGCATATTTTTTTGGTATTTGAAATTGGTGAATCAATTCTCTTGGTTCATCAATTTTTCCTAACTCCAATAAAACAGCGTATTTTTCATTCAATTTTGTGACAAAATTATTTTCATAAGTAGAAAATGTATCTTCATAAATATTGATATTTTCGTCAACTAATTTTACTCGTTGAGTATTATAGTCTCTTTCATCAATCTTATTCAATGCTTCTAAGAAATTTTTAATTGTTGGATTCATATTATTAGTAGCCGAAATTTTTGTCGCAAATTCTATTTTAAGAATTCTTGAATTTTAATTAAAAGTTTATTCAACTTAATCTTATATTTATTGTATTCATCTCTATTAACAACCCAGCTTTCCATCAGTTCCTCTCCTGCATGAGAGATATTATTCTTATTTCGGCGGTCAAAAAACTGCATTGAAAAATTAAGTTGTTTAATAGATAGACCTAACCCATCAAGGAAATCAGTAACATTGATTTTATTATAATTTTTCAATTCCCCAGCATTCGGATCGTTGGTATAGCAGTAATAGTGATAGATATTTAAAAGATGATTAAAAGCGAGATTATATTTACCTTCAATTTCAGCTAAAGTCAGCATTTTAATCTGTTGCATCAATGTGTTTTTACTAGTAAGAACATTACCGTTAATAGATATATCTTCATAGTCGTAAACAATCGTAGTACTATCTAGCATTCTTTTAATAAGCGTTAGGTAATAATTACTCTCTTTGATATCAATAATCTCTTGTGTAAATGCTGTGTCAGGTTTATTCGACAGCAAATATTTTTCTAATAAAAATAAATATTGTGGATTGCTAAGTTTAAAATCCATTTTGTCAATCAAAAAGTCCTTTAGCAGTTTATTTTGATTAGAATGCTTCAATAAATATATCAAAGATTGGGTACTTGAAAGTGTTAGAACAGGATACCAATTTAAAAACATTTTGTCGACCAAAATCTTAGCATTCGCTGAATTTAGGTATTGTTTCATAGAAGTGGAAAAAATTTCTTTTAGTTTATTACTGTCTTGTATAGTGATCGATACTTTACCAGTTGATCTATAATCTTTTTTCAGTTTTTCTACTATAATCTTAATTTCTTCAAGCTTTTCTAAAGGTTTTTTATCTTCTTTAAGGGTATCAGGAATACTAATGACTTTTTCTTTTTTGATGAATTTTTCAAAGTCAGCTGTGTCACTAATTATTACTGCTTGAGTTTTAAGTTCATTTATTTTTAATCCTAAATTATCATAAAGAAATTCAGAGATACTTGTTGTGATATCAAAGATTTCGTCTCCAATAGTATCGTTTTTAAGTCCTTTATTTCTTTTGTAAATGAGATAAAAATCATCTACATATCGGCAGTATATAAAATCATCTTCTTTGGATACGCTTAAATTCTGTACAAAATTATCAAGTTCAAATAGATATAAATAGCTTAAAAAATTAGAAAGAATATTTTGGGAAAACAAAGGAATACCTTTAAGAGATCTGTTTATGAATAAAAGCAGATTCTTAATTTCTTCTATCGTTGAGCTATCAAAGTTCTGTTTTTTTGAATTTGAAGGAACTGCAAACTCTTGGATTATATCAATTAAAATCTCAAGATCAATGGATTTGAAATAATCTTGAATATCTAATTTGATTATTACTGCTTTCTTTTTTTTGCTAAGGATGTTTTCAATTTGTTTATTAACTTTATTATTGAAGTCGATGTAGTCGGCTTGATAATAGAGCATCGATTTTTCTGGATCTTTAAAATTTATCTTTCCTCCATAGTAAGTAGAAATATTAGCTCGGTTTTCTTTTTTCGTTTCGATGACTTCATATGAATCTTTTACTAGATCAAATATGTAAAATCCTAAGCCATAGTAAAGAATGAGCATCTCAAATGAAAGAAAATTAAATTTCCTTGCACCATAAACACCCTTTGGTATCAGATAATCTATATTATAAAAGATGTTATTATTGTTATAAAGTTGATCTTTTTCTATAAGATCATCATAGAATTTCTGACAATCAAAATTTTTTGTAACCTCATCTTTCCTGTAAATCTCAAATTCCAAGGTTTTAAAAGAAAATTTATCATCTTCTATTTGCAGATTTATTAATTTAAAAGCCCTTTCAATATGATCTACCTTTAAAAAATTTCCAATATTGTAACTTTCTACCATTGACACAGTTTAAGATTTACGACGGATGTCAGATATAGCATGAATTAGTTTTTATAGTTCTATATTTTTTATAATTACTGTTATGTGAAATTGTTGGTAATCCATCCATAATTTATAAGATGAGCCAAATTATTTCGTTCTGTTGAGTCTTGAACTGTTCTCAAATACCTATTATTATGTGACCCAACAACCTCAATTTTTGATCCCCAGTTCCACCTTTCTGTACTGTAATTCCAAATAAGAGTTTGTGCAGAATTTAGCGAGCTATCGAGAAGTTGAACTGCCTGGGCTTTTGTATATTTAGTAGCTTTCTGGAAAGTGTTCTCCGTGATGTTAACTGTATGGACGGCATAATGTGTAATTACATTATTAGCATCTTTCCAAACACCAGATATTGCATAATGTGCCATTTAAATTATTAATTTATTAAATTAGTGTCTTTTTGTAATGATTGAAGAATCAGATCTTTATTTGTTTTCGATTTGTGGTGGTTTCTACAACAATACCATCTAATCTGCTATTTATTTCTTCCAATGAGGGATTAGTACTTTCAATCCACTCAGAAATTTCTTTCATCTCATTGCTGCTGGTAGTCGCCGTAGTAGTCGTTATGATTTTTTCTTTTCCACTTTTCAATATGGTGACATCCCATCTCGGACCTCCTGCATATACAGCAGCATACATGATTTTTGCTTTAGTTATGGAAGTACCTCCTGTTATGCAAGCATGATAAAACATCAAGTGAACATCCTGCCAATTCTCTGTTTTTTTATCGCAATGATAGTCATGAATAACAGAGGCATTTCTATACTTACCTTCATAAGGTCCTCCAATTATTGTCCAAAATGCTTGTGGAATTGAAGCGCCATCAACAATAGTATTTTTAGGAACTTTCCAGAGCTTTCCGTTCGGATCTATATAACTAAATTCATGTTTTAGCTTCATCGATCTTCCATCATTGAGCCATTGCACAGTGACGTCACCAATAAATTTATCTATTGTTTGTTGGCTGCTTAAGACCAGTGGGAAAAATAGCAGTAGTAAAATAAGTTTCATGGTTGGTTAGTTTTAACCAAAGTTAGTATTTTTTGTGGATTTTGTAGGTAAAGTTTTAAAAATTAGCAATTTATATTTTGATTACTGTTGGAATTTGTATCTACTTAATTTACAGTCATTACCTTTCTGAAGTATTTTCTATCTTAAACAAACGTCCCATATTAAGAGTTTTGTTTCTTTTTCTATATAATTTGCGGTAAGATTTTCATTATAAATTAGTCTGCTTTCAATATTTCTATTAAGTGGTTGAAAAACATTGAGAAACCTTTTGTCAAAATTATTGGTTTTCTGCTTAAGCTGATGATCTATAATATCATTTGTTATGATATAGTCGGCAGGAAATCTATTTACGATTTTACTTCTTATTTGATGACCTATCATTTTACTATCTGCAACACAAATAAATAATCCGTTTGTTTTGTTAAAATAGGATTCCAAAGCTATACGTACCATATCATTTAAGAGCTTTACCAGACGAGCAGTTTTATTAATGGATTCAAGTTCATTACTGTTTTGGCGAAACAAACCAAACTCAACAGATAGTTTGAAATCATTTTCATCAACCACTAAGTCTATCAATGGCTTTTCATTTCTATAGGATATTTTGTCTTTTGCTGGAATAAAACACTGGTGATTAATAGGAACTTCAATTTGAATTTGAGAAGCCCTAAATTTATAGGTGTCCATTAGACTTACAAAAAAATCATATCTTATGGAATCTTCACCAATTGACAATAGAGGCTTTCTGTCCAATCTTTCTTCTAATAATATTTTAAAGTTCTGAAAAAGGTTCTGCATTTATTTTTGTTTCTAAGAATTAATTTTTATAAACAAGTCTTGTAATATTCCAGCAATTCGGTTGTTTGGGGAAAAATAAAATAATCAGAGTTTGTAAGCATATATGAGTTCAGTTCGTTTATTTCTTCTTCATCAGTTTTTTTCTTTTGGTTTTTTAGCATAATGAATAATTAATGCTACACGCGGATTTAACGCATAGTAAACCCTAAAGTTTATTACTTTGCTATTGATATCTTTTATGTCCTTCTCTAAATTAATCAAAGGCTGATCCGATGTGATAAATTCTTTCGTTGTGAAATTATGATAATTGTTTTATTCTTATTCAGATAAAGACTTTTTATGAATCACATCTCGGCAGTAGCTTAGCTTAACTCTTTAATTTTAGTTTTGACAGAATAATTCATTTGGTCTTCTAATTTTGTCCATAAAAAAATATAAATGAAGTCAGGAATCAGAGGACTTAAAATCCTGTTTTGATAAATTCTGTCTTGTATTCTTCTAAGTTCTTCTGTATCAATAGACGAGTTAATTGATATTTCTTTCAAATTATCTTCGATAATTTCTCTTAATTTTTGTAAATTATCTACAGATTCTAAGCTGGTATTATATTCTTTATAAGTAAAAGTAAAGATTGGAATCGAAGGTAGAATAACTTCAATCATAAACTTCATTAGTGATAAATTATCAAATAAGGATAAACCTAGCAATGTAATAAAAGTCACCATCGATAAGGCAATAAGAAGCTGGTTGTATTTCTTTTTAATATTTTGATCATAGCAAATATTCATTCTTTGACAAAAAAGTATAGCTACATTTGTACTTATGTTTTCAATCTCTTTTGAATACCAATTTGTCACTTTTTCAATTTTTTGAGGATTATTTTTATCCTTTTTTGAATATCTTCTAATTATATCAGTATCAACAAACGTAGTATTTAACAACTCATTAGTTTTTAAAGGAAATATGTTTGTATCAAAATCCTCTTGTATTGATGCAGCCATTTTTTTACATCTATCAATATATATTTCAAAAATTTTTTCTAAAACGATTGCAATCACTGTAAATAAAACATAAATCCAATGTCTTTCGTCTATTTTGATTTTTGAAAAGTTTGTCACTAACGAAATTATAATCGGAACAAACACCGTGAGTGAAATAAGAAAGTAATTAACTTTTTTTGCATTAGAATACAACCTTCTTTGCGCAAGAAGTCTATCTATATTTATTTCAGAATTTTGTTTTTCTAATATGTCTTTACCTCTATCCATAAATTGGGAATTTTGATCCAAAAATTTCACGCCATTTATTAATAGCTTTTTCCTGATTTTTTTCCGAAGTTTCTGCGGTTATTGCTTCCAAAGATTTATTATATGCCCAATTAGCTTTTTCTGAAATAGAATTTTTTTGATCAAAAGTAAGGTTATTTAAATTCCCTTGGATACCTTTTGGGTCATCAACATTGTAAAAAATATTATTCGCTAAATAATTAAAAAAGTCTTTAATATCATAATCAATCCATTGTGATAGTTCAGTTTTTGTTTTTACAAAATTGATTACAAATTGCTCAAATAGATACGATCCTATTGTATAAGATGAATTATGCTTATTCCAATATTTTAATGTTCTTATGAGTTGTAATAATCTACCATTATAATTCTGATTGGTTGATGTGACCAATTCTTGATCTATTCGAGGATCAGTAGCCTTCCAATTACCACTTCCATCTGGTATTAAATAAAGATTTGTATCGGTATAAAAACAAGGAACAATATCGAAAACCCACTCGTAACTTTGAAGACTTAATGTTGCTGCTTCACCTCTTGAGTGTAAGTCAGCCGATTTATAATGCTCAATTATTGAGAGAGAATTTTTCACTTTGTTAACTACTTTTCTGGAATTTAAAATATCACCATCTGATAATTTTTTCAATCTTTCACCTGCGTTTGGTGTTTGAATATAATATGTAGTTCCAGATTGAAGATATGTAGCACCATCCGCTGTAAAACAGAACATAATATCAATATCATCAAGTTCTCTAATTTTTGTTTTTCTTGAAAAGGACCCATATTTAATATGTCTATCTTGATATTTAAATGGGAAATCTAAATTATCTTTTGAATCTAATGTATTTAATTGTCCCCAGAGCCACTCTCGGCTAGAGATAGCTTTTACTGTTCTATCGGGATTTAAATTGACAGAATCCCTATTAAATTCACTGAATGCAGAATCTACTGTTTGCGGCATAGTATTATTAATATAATTGATAAGTCAAATTTACTCTCTTCTTCACATTTAGTTTTACGGCTTTCCGTAAACAGCAAAAATAAAGACCAACATAGAATGAACAATCAGTATTTTCACTGATTTTTATTTTATAAATTCTATTTAAGCTCAAGTTTGGTATACTCGAAAATGACTTTACGGATTACCGTAATTTTCAAATACTAATTCTATCTAATTTTGAAAAAAAAATTAATAGCACTTTCTAATCAGGGCAACTACATTAACTAAAACTATTTTACTACTATGATAACTTTAACAATAATTCTTATATTTTTATTTACGATTTTTCTTATAAATTCTGCAGTAATAAAATCTACACAAAATAAGTTTCCAAAAAATAGTGAAGCACAAAACCTTAGGCTAACAGAAAAATTGAGGCAGTTAGTTTTAACTTTAGGTTTAGCTATGATTTTTATTTCAATAATCTATATTAATTTTTTTTATAAATCGTCATTAGAAATTTCAGCTGAAAAAGAGAAAAAACAAAAAATAGAAAGAGTTTCAGCCCAAAAATTAGCGGAAGAAAATGAAATCAAGCGATTGGGACTTACAAAAAATGAAATTGAAATTTTAAATCAACGTGCAATTACTGTTAAAAGCCTTTCGGATGAAGTTGAAAATGCATATTATATCTTGAAATCTAAGAAATATTTTGTTGATACTGAAATTATAAGATTTACCGGCCTCGCTAAAAAAACCAAAGGATCTAAATTTGAAGGCAAAATTGAAAAGACCAAGGATTCGTTAATAAAGAATGAAAATTTAATCGGTAAAAAACAGATTGCTGATTTAGATAAGAAGCAAGCTGCAGAAGAATCCGAAGCAAGATTAAAATACGGAAAGGATCTTAGAAATTTATTACTCGACAGAAGTTTGGATATTACAGTTAAGGTTTTTGGTAAGGGTAATAAAAAAATGAAGTTGACCTATGTTCTTTTTAATGATGTGTGGTTTAGAAAATTTGAAACATTAGGATATTTTGATATGATACATGAAAAAGGATTCACACAAATTGAATTGTCAGATGGTTATGGATACGGTCGAGGAATGGAATATGGTAAATGATAATATATTCAAATATAAAAATTAATCTAACTTTATTTTAAAATCACTTATAGTAATTTTGAATGGATTGTCTTCTAAGATTTTAACTAAATATTTATTACATGATAGCTCGCGTAAATTATACTGTTGTTAACTTCATTACTGCTAGTTATAATATAAGTTTTTAATTACTTCTTATCTTCTGCTTTAAAGAATAGAATTAATCCAACACTAAAATATAAATGATATACAAAATCGGGCATAACAAGTTAATTGTCATTTTATATTTAAAATTCTTATTTTTAATTTTGAAATAAATTAAAACTTTTTATAACAATTCTGGGGAGGATTTATAGATTTAAGTTGGTAATAAAAACTACTTATTATTTGAAGAAATTATCGGACTAATTCATATAAATCAAACAAGTATATAAGTTTAAACATTTTAAAACTATAATTATGAAAATAAGAAATGATTTTGTTTCCAATAGCAGTTCTGTAAGCTATATCATAACGATGAAGAAAGAGCTTTTAGAAACCATGGAAAGAGCCTTTGGGAGTTACACAGATAAGGAAGTTGCTAAAATCAGAGATTTTGTAAAAGAAGATCTTCTTGAGAATGGAACAAGAGTATATCTTGGAGATGAAGACATTTATTACAAGAAAATTGAGTTCAATACTGACGGAGATACAAACACAAAAGAATGGATAGAAGCAGAAGGAAAAGAAGTGGATTTGTCTCAAATGGATGATGAAGAGATTTGGAAATATATTTATGGGGAGTATATAATGAAAGGTGAGCTTGGGAAAATTTATGGATTTGGAGTAACTCAAACACAAACTTATTAATTATGAACTTGATTAGAAGACACAGTGAAGAATACAATTTTATAGCTGACCCAAAATCAGGTATAACAATGCGATGGGGAAAAACAGTCAATGATGATCCTTATCGAGCACCTATGCCTGAATTGGTTGATATTTCGATATCTAATCACTGCACCAAGGGTTGTACCTTTTGTTATAGGGACAGTGTGCCTAACAATGTTTTTATGAGTTTAGAAGACTACGAACGTGTAATTCAATCATTAAATCATGAGCGTTGGGGAAATGTTTTTCAGGTGGCATTAGGTGGCGGTGAGCCATTAGAACATCCTGATTTCATTGAGATATTAAAAGTAACAAGAAAATATAATGTAGTCCCGAATTTTACTACAAATGCAATGCATATCACAAAAGATATAGCCGAAAAAATAAAACCACTTGTTGGTGCAGTTGCCATTTCTTATCCAAATATTCGATCAATACCATTATCCAAGGCGCATATTTTTATTGAAGAAGGAATTAAAACAAACATTCATTTCATACTTGACAAGAAAAGCATAAAGCAAGGAATTGAGATTCTGGAGGGAAAATATAATAACCTACTTAAAGGTTTTAACTCAATTATATTTCTGACGTTTAAGCCTATGGGAAGAGGCAAAGAAGATTTGTGTTTACAGCTGAATGATGATTTGAAAAAATTCTGCAAATTGGTGGATGCACATTCCTGCAATCTAAATATTGGGTTCGATTCGTGTTTTATGCCAATGTTGATGCACTTTACAAATACTACAATTGATTTTATTGAGCCTTGCGAATGTGCCTTTTTTTCAGCTTATGTGGATGAGAATCTAAATGTAAAACCGTGTTCTTTTGCAAATCATAATAGAGACACATACAGCTTGAGAGAAAAAAGTTTTTCTGATATATGGAATGGTCATTGGGAAACGTATCGAAGTGCACAAGTGAATACTTGTGAACGAACCTGTAAAAATAGTAGTAACTGTAGAGGTGGTTGTCCATATTATAGCCAGATCAATTTGTGTAAAACAGAAAATAAGGCAGAGGCATTAGTATGATTAATATTTTATGGAGTCAATTTGATAGTAACCAACAGGCTAAAGACATAAGTTTTGAATCTTTTTGTTTTCAAGTCGCTTACCTCCGTTATTCCAAGTATGGATATTTTGATAATTTTTATAATACCCCAGGTTCTGAATTTTACTTATTACTTCATACAGACTGTCCAGAGTTAAATCTCAGAGCTGGAGATGAAATAGGATGGCAGGTTAAGTGGTGGTATAATACCGAAGATAACACGAGTCTTACGAAGGAAAGAAGAACACATCTGGAGAATAATTTTGCTACCACATTAAAAGAACATCCTAATATTAAGTTGTGGATTGTTTGTACACCAGCAAGCTTTAAAGAAAGTGCATTTAAAGAATTAAAAACATCATTAAATAAGTTATCATCAAAATCAAAAATTTTGCATTGGAATAAAGAGACCTTTAAGAACTTCTTATCCAGTGAACATTCAAAATTTGGAGGATTATTTCATCATTATTTTAATACAAATTTTATAAGTTTTGACCTTGTAAAAGAATACACGCAACAGCAAATACAACACTTACATACAAAGTTTGATACTGACCTCTATGTCCCTTCGGATTACGATGAAGAAATCCTGTACTTACTTAACTACAAAGAGATTTATAAAGAAATTGAACTTAAAAGTACATATATACAGGATGATATTAAAAGCTCAAAAAAAAATATAGAGAGAAAAGATTTAGAATCATTTTTAAACGCAGATTATGCTAAAGATGTTTTGGCGCTAATCGATTTCATTTGCAATACTCTTGATGAAGTCTGTATTATTTTGGATTCAAAATTAAGTATTGAAAAGTGTAGAGATTTAGATGAAAAGATTAAATCTTATCTTAAAACGTATCGTTCATATGCAGATAAATTAAACAAAACTATTAAAGATGGAAAGTGGGCGAAAAGCAAAAAAGAAAAGCAATACGACTGGCGTCACGAAGACATCATTGAACAGATACATCTTTTACATAGTCATTTTGTTACAGTTGAAAACTTTGAAAGAAGAATCCATAATCATAAGACAATACCAACCCCACTTGTAGAATTATTAGACTTAATTTATCAAAAAGAGGTACATATTCTTAGCAGTGCTGGTTATGGCAAAACAAACATTGCTTGTAATATAGCTAAAACCTGTATTGAAAAAAATATTCCGGCAGTTCTATTTCTGGGTTCAAATTTTAGGAAATCTGATTTCCCTCAAAAAATAGCATTAGAATCTTTGGGATTAGAAAGGTATTATGATTTTAAACAATTTTTGCGGGCTCTTAATACATTGGGTTTTATTAAGGGCTTTAAAATACCAATAATTATTGATGGGCTAAATGAAAGTAACCCCTACAAAGAAATTTGGAGAACAAACATTTATGACATCATAACTGAAATTAAAAAGCTTGATTATGTATGCCTGATCACAACTTGCAGAGACAGGTATATTAATTCAATCTTTGAGAAGAATAGCATAACTGATATTCAAAATACATTTGTTTTGGAGGGGCTTACGGAAAAACAAAAAAAATCGGCCGTACCTAAGTACTTCAATAAATATGACATAGTTCCGACATCCTGGAACTTTAATAAAGACTTATTCAACCATCCTCTTTTATTGAAAATATTTTCTGAAGCTAATACAGGAAGTAGAAATATTAATATTTCCATTGACAATGTTTTTCAAAGTTTCGATAAGTATTATGATAACATCATCAGAAAAGTTACCGATGATGATAACTTAAGTAAAAAAAACATCAATTCTAGAGTTTCGCAGGTGTGTGAAAAGTTATGGAATGACAATTCCCGAGATATTGATATTGTTGATTTCGTTTCCATTATTTCTCCCAATAGTGATACGCTTGCAGGAACAATAGCGGACAAAATTTTGGATGAAGGTCTTTGTCTATTTCAAAGAAATTTGGATGAAACTGATAACGAGAAAATTCAGTTTGCCTACGATTTAGTGGCAGGCTATCTTATTGCTTCAAAAGTTTTATTAGTAAATGCTAAAACAGCAGATGATGCGAAAGAATGGCTAAACAAAAACGATATTCAGAACAAACTATTTACTGAAGATAATGCACATCCTTTGGCTGAAGATATAATGATTTCATTATTGTATCTTTTACCTTCAAGATATGGTGTAGAGTTTTTTGAATTATTCGACAATACGACAACTTTAGAAATTAGCTACCGAAATATTGATTACTATATTGGTAATACTTCAGGGCAAGAAAAATTAAGAAAAATATTTTCAAAATCGACAAAGGATGATATTAACCATAACCTTCTTTTGAGCAAACTATACGAAAATATATTTCAAAAGAAAGTTCACGGGCTCTCATTATTTACAATGTCTGTTTTACTTCATTTAAAGCAAACGGAGATCGATATTCTTTGGACAGAAATTATACGGAAAAATAATGCAACAACTTATGATTTGTTAGAAGCAATCAATAAAGCTTCATTACGAGAAAAATTAACAGCTATTGAAGCGGAAGAATGTTTCTACATTTCATTCATTAGCACAGTATCTACAAATCAAATTCTTAGGGACTTTGCTACCGAAAACCTATATTTAATTGGGCGGTCTTTTCCTAATCAATTGTTTCGATTTTGCAAACAATGTTTTGATTTCAAAGATGCAAATGCAATAGAATCACTTATTGCATCCATATGCGGAACTTTGTTGGCTGTGAGAGAAAAAGACTTGACTGAGAATGCGCTCAAGCTTATGATAAGTGATTTTTTGCCTAATTGGAAAAATACTCATATTGGAGTAATTGAGTATATTTTAACAATTACCGAATTCGCCTATGAAAACTTCAAACTTGACTATCGAAAAAAAATTAAATTTAATAAAGGTAATTTTAGAATTTCTACAAAGAAGCCCACCAAATCTCAGAATGGGAAAGCTTATTCTCGTTTTAATGCTTCGCTTTCAGGTGTAGATATGTACGATTTTGTTAAACATCAAATAGCAGGAATTTCAACAAGTAGTTACGAAGGACATAACACTTTTTCGGAGAGTGATTGCATAGAATTTATTTTAAAGAGAGTAAAGGAGAATGGCTATAACGAAAAACTTTTTGACTCAATTAATAAGCAGTTTAAAGAAGAGAAAAATTACAGGTATGGATATGGTTCTAAAATTAAATTTTATGCAGAAAAATACCTTTGGCAGTCTTACTTTGAATTTGTAGGCTATGTATTTTTAGATGATAGACTTAAGTCAGGTGACAAGAACCGATACAGGTGTTTAGACGTTCGTTATGACCCAACTTTTCCAAGACGTGCAGTGCGAAATCAAATTATAGCAAATTGTTTTTTTCCTTCCAGCAAAGAAGAAGTGCAAGAATGGATTGATTCTGATGATAACGATTTTATAGATTCTTACTATATACACAAACTTTTCACGAATGAAGAATGGGTGCTACTTTCTGCATCTATTAATCAGAAAGGGAAAGAAAATGATACACAATTTAATTTGTTTACACATTCATTTTTGACATCGAAAAGTAAAATCAATAAGTTTAAAAAAAGTATTGAAAACGGAAGCTATTATTCTGGTGATAGCAATTCTTTCTATAATATTTATGCAGGAGAAATCAATTGGAGCAAATTTGTTAAAAATACAGACCGAAGTTATGGTGAAGAAGAATTTGAAATGGATGAGCTCGTTTGGGAATACAGATGGTCAGGTTGGTCAAATAACCGGTATCAGAATCCAAGTTTTCCATTTTTAAATCCTAAAATTTCCAATATCAATCAATTTTATTTCAATCCGAAAGATTTATCTTTTTACAACTCAAAAAATGAGCAAGTAACTAAGTTCATTTGGACTGAATCAGCAAAGCTATATTATATAAAAAAGGAATTTCTTGAAAGTATTATTGAACAACAGAAAAAAGAATTGGTTTGGTATCAATTTGTATCAAAGTATGGTGAATTTGGAAAATATAGTGAGAATAAACTTAACCCTACTTATAGAGATTTACGAAAACTATTGCAGTATGGTTTGATGAAAATAATTTAAGTTGTCTAAGTTTAGAAAAAAAGACTCTTTACATTTTTTAGCAAGTCACCATACTGTTAGTTTAACAATTACCTTACCTATAATGATAATGATTTATAAAATAATTTTCAATAGTCTTATTCATGGTTATTGTTTTTAATAGCATTAAGAATCCAAATATACGATCTGGATTTTCTCTGAATTTTCTGAGTTCTGAGTGTCCTCTACATTTTAGGAATGAGAAAATTTATAGCATTATTATTTTTTCTTTTTTTTAGTAACCGTAAGTATGTTATTTTCTTTCATATAACCTTCAAAATCAAATTTTAGTGCAAAAAGTTGTTGCGGCTCAATTCCCGCCGCTAAAGAAATACGTAATAATGTTGATAATTTTGGAACATTTTCTTTATTTAACAATCTATAAACTTGCCTTCTATCGAGATTAGCGGCTGCTGCTAAATCAACAATATCAATTTTTTTATCTTCAAGTATGGATTTTATGTGATCAGCAAGTGCGATAAAGTATTTGTCATCAATATATTTCATTAAATAAAAGTGACATATTTGTCAAAAATATCATTGACATATTTGTCACATGTCGAAAAATATTATTATATTTGTGAAATAAGTTACCTAAATGTAACTTTGCGATACTTCAAAATATTAGAAGCTATTCGCTTAGAATCTCGTATCAGAAAACTGCCAATTTTCATTTACCACGAGAGGATAAGTAGAATGCTCACGCTTTGGCGTGGGCTCTCTTATTCGTGGTAAAGGGTATGGCAGTACCTCTGATACGGTAAGTAGAGTTCCACGCCGTTTTTATTTCCTATGCAGTCCGCTATCTCTACAATTCTCTAAGCTGCTTTTACAAAATACAGTATCAGATTAGGACAGATACAATGGCAGCGCAACCATTGCGGCTTTAAGCTTTCACGGGACACAATTTCATTCATATTAATTTTTGGCTTGTATGGGCGGGGAGCTTTGTAAGAAAGACTCCAAGGCTTCCTCCTATGCGGTCATTAAACAAAGTAAATACAAAAACGATTGAAAAATAAAAGGGTAGACTTTGAAGCTCGGTTTTGGTCCGGCAGTAGGAAACATTCCGGGATAAAACTTATTGAATTATTCTTCTATTTTAATGACCTGGTTACCGCCAAACAGATGCTCAACAATATTATGATCTATGCCGGGAAAAAGAAAACAGCGATTAATGAGGATTCTTCGGCGATCTTTCATTTTCATCAGGTCTTGCGGTCTTTTGTGCGGGCTTGTTATGCAATTAGGTTGAAGGAAATGACTTGGAAAATGAATACTGATTCTGAGAATTCCTCTCCATTGATGCAGGCTTCTCTTTCTGATGATGAATATCTAAACCCAACTCTGGTATTTAGAAAGGCTTTTGCCGAATACAGCATTAAGGACTTTGATTACTATATAGCTATCGTAGTCTATTTCTCAATGGGTGTATTTAAAAATGCTGAACAGAGCAACCTTATCAGTACTTACATCCATCTTACCAAAATGCTGGATGCTGCACACCTTATCCTTGAAAGAAGAATCCCAAAGAGTCAATAACCGTTAAAAATCAGAGAATGGAAAACAGTACCTAGAATTACCCCCTATTAAAAATAAGAAAGCCCTTTCCGCAAGAGTTTGGCGACCAAACGGAAAGAGCATAATGAGTGATTAATAATTATTAAAAACCTATTCAAAAGTATGAAAAATATCTTTTGCAGGGGAATCCTGTCCCTTCTTTTTACCCTTGTGGCGGCTACCACATCCTTTGCACAGAACAAGTCTGTTAAAGTCGGAGAACATCTTCCCGAAAGTTTTTGGACAACCTCTCTTCCTGTAGTCAACCACTCACAGAAAACATTAAATCTTTCAGAAGATAAAAGCAAATTAATTCTAATAGACTTCTGGAACACCTGGTGCAGTGCCTGCCTGATGAATATTCCTAAGATAACTACATTGCAACAGAAGTTCGGGGACAGAATCAGGATACTTCCGGTAAGCAATCAGGACAAGCCGGCACTGGAAAAATTCTTTGTGTCTCAAAATGGAAAGAAGTATAACACTCTGACTTCCGTTTATAACGATTCCTACTTTCATCAGCTTTTTCCGCACGCCGGTGTACCGTTTATCATCTGGATCAAGGATGGAAAACTACTGAGTACAACCGATGCAACGCAGCTTACCGAAGAGACCATTAATGAGATCCTGGATGGAAAGCAATCTTCATTGCAGACCATTATTCAAATGGACAGAAAACGTCCCTTGATGCTTTCCGAGGATTATGACCGTCAGAAAAATATCCAGCTCCTCAATTATTCATTCTTTGCCAAAGGCCCCATTCCCGACATAGGCTCAGGCGGAACATTCCGGACCACAGCATCCGGAGCGATCAATGGCAGACAATTTACCAACCTTCCTCTTTGGGATATGTATTATGCCATCGGTTTTGAATTGTTCAGACAGCAATCTCAAGAATCCTTTACAGGTAAAAGAATGCTCATTGAAGTTAAAGAACCCCAAAAACTTGTGCTTCAACAAAAAGCAGACGGTTCCAATGATACCTCTAATCTTTATAACTACGAATTCATCATTCCCGAAAGTATGGCTGATGCGCTTTATCAATATATGCTGGAAGATATCAACCGCTATTCCGGCTACACCGTAACACTGGAAAAGAGACCTGTACAATGCCTGATATTAATAAGAACAAGTCAGAAAGATAAGCTGGCGAGCAAAGGCGGGGACAAACGCTCCACCTTTCCACGGACACCATCCATCCTCAGAAACGCACCGCTCAGAAATATGATCAATATGCTGAACGGCGAAATTCCCATTAAAGAAATCTTTGTCGATGAGACCGGCTATACAGGAAATGTAGATCTGGAAGTCTCCGGCATCAAGGATATCCCGACACTCAGGAAAGAACTTCAGAAATATGACCTTGACCTGATCCTAGCAGAACGTAATCTATTGATGATGGTCATTAAAGATATTCAATAATGAAAATTATCTGTCATCTATCCATCGTCAAACAAATTGGATCATTGATCTACTTGATTCTAAGGTTAACATTTAAATATTTCATTGAATTATCAACAACTCAAAACTATATCAAACTATGAAGAAATTATTAATGCTTCCCGCCACCTGTTTTGCTTTTCCCATAATGGCGCAGCAGATAATTACGGGAAGCGTTTTGGATGAAACCACCCGATTGCCGGTGAAAGGCATAACGGTAGCCATACAGAATACCAAAACCGCCACCACAACAGACCAAAACGGAAAATTCAGCCTCAGTACAGACGAAAAAAGAATCAGCCTGGTTATTCTCGGTAAAGGTTATGAAGAAAAGGTACTTCCTTTGGAACTGCCACTTCCAGAACCTTTGAGGATTTACCTATCAGAGAAAGTGGCACAGATCGATGAAGTGGTACTGACAACGGGATATCAGAAAATATCGAAAGAGCGGTCCACAGGTTCGTTCTCCGCCGTAGGTAAGACCGCCCTGAACACACAGGTCTCCACCAATATCCTTGACCGCCTGGCTGGCACTGCGAATGGCATTGTGATCAGCCGGGGGACTTCCCAGGGAACGCCGCAGATTATGGTCAGAGGACTCAGCACGATTCAGGGACCGAAAGCCCCGCTGATCGTTGTGGACAATTTTCCATACGAAGGCGACATCAGCAATATCAATCCCAATATTGTTGAGAACATCACCATTCTCAAAGATGCGGCAGCTGCGAGCATCTGGGGAGCACGAGCTGCCAACGGGGTCATTGTCATTACCACTAAGGGAGCAAAATATAATCAGCCGATCACGGTGGATTTTAATACCTTTCTCACAACAAGCCCCAAACCGGATCTGAATTACCTCAAAGTCATTTCCAGCGCAGATTTTATCGATGTGGAGCAAGAGCTTTTTAAAAAGAACTTTTATAACACCGATATCAACTCGTCGAGCCATCCCGTCCTTTCTCCGGTTGTCGATCTTCTCAACAAGGAAAAAAAAGGCCTCCTTTCTCACGAAACCGTTCAGAAGGAAATTGAACGACTAAAAGGTATTGATTCACGAGACCAATTCAAAAGGTATATGTATCAGCCATTGGACAACAGGCAGTATTCACTGAGTATGGCTGGCGGTGCACAGCAGTTTTCGTGGACTTCTTCATTAGGATACGATGACAATACCGGAAACCTCGGTGAGAACTACCAGCGTATGAACCTTCGTTTCCAGAACAGCTGGCAACCCCTGAAGAACTTTACCCTGAACACCGGGATCTTCTTTACCCATTCAGCGACCCGAAACGGAAGAAGCGCCTACGGCAGTATTATTATGAAGACCAATGCGGTTCCCTATATGGAAATGGCAGACGCGAACGGTAATGCGCTCATCGTCTCAAAATCTTTTGAGCAGGGCTACAAATCAGGATTGGGGAATGGAAAATTACTGGACTGGAACTATTACCCGCTGACCGACTGGCAGCATTTCTCAGTAACAGGCAGAAGCTCGGAGATTATCCTCAATGCGGGACTGAACTACAAGATCCTGAAGGGATTTGATTCTGATCTGAAATACCAGTACCAGAGAACTACCGGTCTATCCAACAGTCTTTATGATGAAGAAAGCTACTATGTCAGGGATTATGTCAACCGCTTCACGGTCATCAATTCCAACGGCAGTCTGACCTATAACGTTCCGAAAGGCAGCATACTGGATAAAACTACCTCACAGCTGCTCATCAACAATTTCCGTGGTCAGCTGAATTTCAACAGAGGATTTGGAAAACATCAGGTCTCAGCCATTGCCGGCGGAGAGGTCCGGGATGCCAATTCCCAATCGGTCAATACCAGATACTACGGCTATGATTCGAACAACCTTTCATTCGGTACGGTGGACTTTAAAAATAAATACCCACTGATCACGGGTGGTACTTCCTTTATTGATAACCTTAATGCCCTGCGGGAAACCAACAATCGCTTTGTATCCATATATGCCAATGCTGCCTATACCTTTGATAACCGCTATACCATTTCCGGAAGTGCCAGAAGAGATGCCAGCAACCTGTTCGGCTTAAAGACCAATGACCAGTGGAATCCGTTCTGGTCGGCAGGACTTTCCTGGAATGTCTCTAATGAGAAGTTCTATCCGCTTAGCTGGCTGCCTGAACTCAAGCTCAGAGGCTCTTACGGTTATAACGGCAATATCAACCCTGCAATGGTTGCCGTGACCACAATGGCCATACTGGGTGTTTCTACCTACACCCAGGAACAGATGGCTAGATTTGACAATTATTACAATCCACAGCTTCGATGGGAAACGGTAAGGATGATCAATGCAGGACTGGATTTTGCCACCCGCAACAATAGGATCTCCGGCTCTGTAGAATATTTCCGTAAAAAAGGAGAAAACCTCTTCGGCCAGGTTCCGCTGGATTATACAATAGGATTAACCAGCCTGGTATGGAATGTTGCAGGTATTGAAGGGAGCGGTATTGATGTGGAATTAAGGACCATCAACATCAATAAAGCATTCCGTTGGCAGACCACGGCTAATTTCAGCACATACAAGGACAAGGTGACGAAATACTATCCAAGCAGTACCATTGCCAGGAATTTTGTATTGTCAAGTGTTCCCATTTCGGGCATTGAAGGCTTGCCGATCTATTCCATATTCGCTTACCAGTGGGCAGGGCTTGATCCTCAGAATGGTGACCCCAGAGGTTATCTGAACGGCGAGGTCAGTAAGGATTACGCCAAGATAATGGGAGCTGATGTGAAGGATTTGCAATATTTTGGTTCTGCCATTCCTACGGTGTACGGTTCCTTGACTAATACCTTTTCTTATAAGCAATTCACTTTGGATGTAGGGATCACCTATAAGCTGGGGTATTATTTCAGAAGGCCATCGATCAATTACACCAGCCTTTTTAAAGATTGGGTTGGGCACAGCGATTATGCCTTACGATGGCAGAAACCAGGAGACGAAGTATTTACCGATGTGCCTTCCAATCAGTATCAAACCAACTCCAACCGGGATGCCTTTTATGCAGGTTCAGCGGCTCTGATTGAGAAAGGTGACCATATACGTCTGCAATACATTAACTTGGGCTATGAGATAAACAAAAAGCAGTGGCAGCAAATGCCGCTAAAAGCCTTACAGCTCTACGCCAATATCAGTAACCTGGGAATCCTATGGCAGGAAAGCAAAAGCGGGATCGATCCTGATTTTAATCTAGGCAGCTATGTGGTAAAGCCTCCTGTAATGTATACTTTAGGATTGAAAGCTAAATTTTAAAAATATAAAATTAAAAAATCAGAGATATGAAAACGATCAAGACAATCAACATAATAAAAACACTCTTTAAATTATCAGTGCTAATACCGGTAATACTATCCGTTTTGAGTTGCAGTGATTTTTTAGACGAAAAGTCAGACCTGAAGCTGGCCACGCCTGATAAGCTGGAAGACAACCAGATGCTGCTCAACAATTATGGTTTTCTGAATGTCGATTTTGCCTCTAGCGGTGAAACAAGCTCGGATGACTATTACCTGACGGATGCAGATTATAATGCATTAAGCTTCGAGGCATCCAAACGCCTTTATATCTGGATGCCGGACAATGTGGCTACTCCGGTTTCCTCCGGAAATGACTGGTCAGCCTGTTACCGAAGCATCTATATCTGTAATGCCGTACTCTTCAATATGAAGGATAAGAACTATACCGGCGAGCAGGCTGATAACATCAGGGGTCAGGCGTTGGCTTTGCGTGCCTTCCGCTACCTTGATGCTGCGCAGGTCTGGTGTAAAGCTTATAATCCTCAAACCGCAGGAATAGACTTGGGACTTCCTCTAAGATTAGATCCGGATATGAATATTCCGTCAGTGCGGTCAACGGTACAGCAGACCTACGAGCAGATTATCAGTGACCTTCAGACTGCCATTCCATTGTTGTTACCAAAACAAATTTCCGGAATGCGGATCTCAAAGGCAGCGGCTTATGGTCTATTAGCCCGTACTTATCTGTTTATGGGAGATTATGAGAAAGCGCTCAGCAAAACGGAAGCGGCACTAAACATCAATAGCGAGCTGATGGATTTCAATACCCTGAATCCTAATGCGGATTATCCTGTTGCCGAATTGAACAAAGAGGTTCTGCTCTGGGCAGCGATGAAGTATGAATACCATTTGATTCCGGCCAAAATCCCTGACAACATTTACCAGATGTACGATAATAATGATCTGCGGAAGAGTGTATTCTTCAGAAAGAATGCTGCCAATGAAGTGCTGTTCAAGGCGTATTATAATAATGCCAACGGTCCGCTCGTAAGTGTTGCTACCGATGAGTTGTATCTGATGGCAGCTGAATGCAAGATTAGGTTAAACCGGGTTCAGGAGGGATTGAATGATCTTAACAATCTTCTCATTAAACGCTGGAAAACCGGAACCTTTGTTCCTATAACTGCCAATTCGCAGTCGGAGGCTTTGGATATTGTTCTGAAGGAACGACGGAAAGAGCTTCTGATCCGTGGGCTCCGGTGGCCAGACCTCAAACGGTATAACCGCGATGGGGCTAATATTACGCTGACAAGAATGGTAAAAGGACAAACTTATACGTTACCACCGAACGACCCTCGCTATGCGATCGCCATTCCGGAAGATATCATAACGCTGAGCGGAATGCCGCAGAATCCGAGATAAACAAAACAGGGCTGGAAATTTTCCAGCCCTTCATTGTTAAAAAATGATCAGTTACGGTCTTCTTTCACTTGGGTGAATCGCAAGAACCTGGGCATTGGTCAGCCCGTCGATCACATCACTCAGGTTGCTTCCTTCCGGAACGGTCATCGAACAAGGTCTGTTTCCTGAAGTAATACAGGATGGGCTTGTTCCTTCCTGCCAGTTGGCGACTTCAGCGAATGCACCTTCTGACACATCACTGCTGTTGTAAAAATACTGTTTGTCAGCAGACTTTTTCTCCATTACTTTAAAGGACATTACAGCCCCAGAGAATATCACGGCAGCAATGGCTACCGCATTAACTTTTAAAAATTGGTTGAATTTCATAATTGCGGTCTTTTTATACATCAAAAAAGATTACCTTAAAAACTTTAGAAACTTGTCTGGGAATTATGGATGAACCGGTAAAAATTACTTGTTGTACCCATAGTTTTAAAAACTTGTCGTACCATTATACCGCATTCTTTGTGTTCCCGGACAAATTGTGGTTGGTAAATACATTAAAAATTGTCGGTTGTTAAACAGCTTTCGGCTGTCTAATTGTAAGGTTGAACATTAATTACAAATTCAGTCACGATCGATCATCCGTAAATAATACGGTAACATACTTATTCAGCAGGCCTGCTGTATTTTAGATTTATACCTAAAGCAATAATAGTAAGGACGACACAGCCAATATTGAAATACAAATGCTGTTGCCAACTCATTTTCTCCAAAATTCCGCCGCAGGAGCAAGGGAGATTTTTACTTGTCCTTAGCAGTAAAGTGATATATACCGTGAAGATGAGCATCAAAACAAGGCTTCCTATCAGTCCAATAGTTCTGGTTTTCCGGTAACATAATAATCCTGCAATAAGAAATTCAACAATGATTATAGTGTAAGGCAGGAATTGTGATAATTTATTCAATAAAGGTGATGCTGAAATCTGGGCTTGAAAATTTTCAAAATCCAATATCTTACTGATAGCTGCATAGCAGAAGAGAATAACAAAGAAAATGCTTACCGCAAATGGTATTATTTTTTTAAAATATTTCATGACATTAGTTTATTGTTGACAGTATTCTGTGTAAAGTATATGTCTATTTTTCTTACAATTACTGATCAAATGTAAAACAGAAATTCAACAAAAAAAATGATTTACGATGCCTGTTTCCTATGTCTGATGCCAGTTTATAAACTGATCCTCTGTATCAAAATCCCAGAGCGGCATAGCTGTAGGCTATAGTTTTTTCATAAAAGTGATTATAAGTTGGAATTAGACATTGTGCTCAAAAAGACAAATGATGCTTATTCAGCACATCAAATGTTATTTTGTGTGAATAAGAACCGTAATGGATGGTATTTTGGTTATGTAGTTTACAAACAGTTGGATATTCCATAAAAAATAATGTAATTTTATAAAAGGTTTTAATAAAATGAAGATAACGTGCAGATGTTCAGGTTGTTCATATTGCTTTTGGTTTCCACTGCGGAATTATGGGTTGCGCAGAGTACAGACAATGTGGCCTATCATCAAATCAGAAAAAAGTACGATTACAAGAAGGTTAATGATACTACAGCACTTTCTTACGTTGACCTTTTAATTGCCCTCGCGAAAAAAGAAAAAAATTATTCCGAATTAACATATGCATACCATGATGCCCTACATTTTGAGCCATCAGGATACCGCAAAAAGCTGTATGCAGACAGTGCAATAACTTCCGCTCAGCATAGTTGTAATAACGATCTTATTGCCTCTGCTTATCTTGGAAGGGGAATTGTGTCTTACTTTATTTTTAAAGACTATCAACCTGCATTGGATGATTATATAAAAGCGTTATCCTACGCCAGATATAGCACTAGTCCATACATAAAGTATAATATATTATATCACCTGGGTGTAATGAAGAGTTATCTGGGATATTATAATGAAGCGGTCAGTCAATTTGAGGCCTGTTCTGCATTCTTTAGACAGGAAATTTTGAAAAGTAATTCCCCAGATATCCTGTACAATATGCGCAAAGGCTATTATAATACTTTACATCAACTTATCTATTGCTACCAGCAAATGGGAGATGATGATAGTGCCGACCGCTTAATTGAAATAGGCAAGAGGGAAATACCCAAAGATTTAGATTTCGTCCAGTTGAGGAGTTGTTTTTTTAAATCAGAAGGCATTTCTAAATTCCGTAAAGGAAATTACGAGCAAAGTATTGCCGATCTCAATCGTGCACAACCGGAACTGGTCAGGGTAAATGACTTTGCCGGGATATCAGTGATCTACTTTTATCTGGGAAAGAATAAATTGGCTCAGCACCGAGAACAAGAATCCTTTAGTTTTTTTAGAAAAGTTGATTCTCTTTATCAGAAATACCATTTTTTCTTTCCTGAGCTTACGGAAAACTATAACATTTTACTGGAGAATGCCCGTAAAAAATCAAATATAGATGAGAGCTTATCTTTTGCCAATACCCTCCACAAAATTGAAAAAATAAACATAGAAGACACACATCATCTTTTTATACAGTTTGAGGCCGAACGGATAAATATTGAATATTCGAGTATTACACAACGTTACAGGTATATTCTCGTTGGCGTTGTAGCAGTCTCTATGTTCTTACTTATATTCACTATAAGCACTTATCTGGAAAAGAAGTCCGAGAAAACATACGATGTGGTCTTAGCGGGTGTGGGTGTTGATATTGAGAGATTAAAAACTGATGTCTCACCGCCAAAATCCACATTGAGTGCAGAGATTCGCAACAGAATTCGGAAGAATCTACAGAAATTTGAAGACGAAAAAGAGTTTTTAAAACCGAACCTGAGTTTGAAAAAAATTGCCATAAGAGTAGGAACAAACGCTAATTATCTATCTGCCTATATTAACACAGAGAAAGGAATGCATTTTAACCGTTACCTAAGTGAGTTGCGCATTAAGTATATCGCCGAACTGCTCGCGAAAGATCCTACAACAGCACATCAGAAAACTGAAGTTCTTGCCAAATTATGCGGAATTGCCTCTCGCTCCAACTTTCTAAAACTGTTTTCGGAGATCTATGGTATGTCGCTACAAGAGTATCAGCATCAGTGCAGAGAAAAGTTTGCTGCGAATGAAGATCTTAATTAAGTTGTGTTTGGATGATGTCTACAACACTCCTCAAATCGTAAAGTTTCTGGAATCTATATTTTAGACATCCAAATCAATTTCACAGATTTTCTCTGATTCAAGAGATTGAGGAAGATTGAATTGCTGAAATACCTATAGATATTGATTCAATGCGTATATTTGGAATGTTAAAGAATAATTAAATAAGGGATAAATATGGGATTTTTTGACTTTTTCAAGACAAAACATAAAAAGGAAAATGAATTAAAAGAAAGTGATGACGCAATTTCACAATCTGAAAAAATCAATGAAAATTCTATTCTTGATGACGGATACCATAAACCATCAAATTGGACGTCGAACTATATTTATGGATTCATTAATGGAAATCCTATGCAAAAAATCTCCAATCATAATGATTTAATAGAAATTATTAGAAACACGATTGGTAATGGAAAAGGTTATATCGCAATAGATTCAATATTTCATCCTTATAATTTAATAAATCATAAAGGTGCTACTGCCTGGGATTTAGCTTGGTTTTGGTTGTATACTCAGGACCAAGGGAAAATTATTTCTGAAATTGCAAGAAATGAAACTGCTACAATTGTTCGATCTGAAAATTTAAATCTACTGGAGAATTTCAGGATTTGGCCAAATGACAATTTAAATCCCCATAAGAATAAGCAATATGATAGATTCGTTCCTTTTGTTCTGCCTTATTTAACTTACTCGATAGATGATAAAGATGAAGAACATTGGGTAAAAATGATAAATGCTGAATTGCAGTTGCAGGGACACGCTCATACGTATATCGAAAATTTCAACCGTGTCTTATCAAATAATTTTGAAGGACACGTTATGACATTAGGCTTTGGAGAATTTAATAGAGAAAATTTAGACGACCTGATCAATAAATTCACAGATTTTTATGACCAGAATATGAGTGGAAGATAAAACTCTTTAGATTTTACAGGTTCCCATAGAGTCGGAAAAACAACTTTGATGGAAGAGATTGCACCATAAACATTTGTGTGAAGCTTATCCTCATTCCAGTTCATTTCTGGCATTATTTTATCAACACTAATGATAAAAATAGTAAATGAAAGATCTCTTATTTGAAAATTGGGAAAAGCTTGGACAGGTCGCATTGATGACCATCGCCTCTTTTATCATTCTATTCCTTTTCATCAGGATCTCAGGAAAAAGAACCTTGGCTAAGTTCAATGCTTTCGATTTTGTGGTCACGGTCGCTCTGGGTTCCACATTGGCCTATATGATGCTTGCGATGGTTCCTTTAGCAGAAGGTGTAATGGTCTTATTTCTGATAATAGCTTTACAATACCTGTTTGCGAAATTGGCAAGTACATCCGATAAGATGGAGCACCTGATCAATTCCTCTCCACGTTTACTGTTCTATAAAGGCAAATACCTCAAAGACAATATGAACACCGAGGCCATAACGGTTGATGAGATTAACGCTGTAGTGCGTCAGGAAGGAATTGAAATGTTAGATGATGTTTTGGCAGTTGTCATCGAGCTCAATGGAGAGATCAGTGTCATCAAAAAATCGGATACTCCGGGTGGTAAAAGTTCTTTGGAAGATCTTGATATCCCTGACAGTGAAGGAAGGGACAATCTGTAGAATTTTTGCAGTTATATATTTTAATTTATCAAATTAACAAAAGCTTGTCTACATTTTTACTTTTTCACTCTTTTCATAGGAAAGGTCTGTTTGCGTTTCTGTCCGTTTTTTGTTCCTGAAATTTCGGCGATCAATGAATCGGAAGTGATTTTTGTGTAAGCAATGATCTGCGGAAAGTCGTGCTGTGGATTTTCAAAGACCAATTGATTTCCTGAAATAGTTTTGGCAACAAAACGAACAGGCAGACCATCATTTTGATTTTTAACAGTGGGAATGTAAAACAATTTTTTATTTTCCTGCACGAGCCGGATATTTTCAAAAACGATCGTGTCTTTGCCTCTGACAGTATAACTTTTCCCCAAAAGTTCATTATTACCAGCTTTAGTCCAGGTTTCATAGAGGCTGCCTCTTTGGGTCTTGTTTTCCCAAGTACCGATCAGCCATTCTGCTTTTTGAATGTCTTTTGTCTGCTTTATTGTCCAGGCATAGAGAATAGCCAAACTAATTACTGTAATAAAAAATTTTACTCCTGTTTTCATAATATTAGCTGATTGAATAATTGTTATTTTATTTAATTTCCAAACACGGGAGGGCTTCTTTGTCGAAAATTTAGATGACAAAGTTGCAATGTTTTTTAAAACTAAAATTGTAAAAATGGGACAAGTCTAATCCGTTCCGTAAAAAAGCGAAGACATCGTAAGGTGACCACCGTAAAATTCTTTGGGCGTAGATCCTGTAAATTCTTTAAACTCTTTGATAAAGTGCGCCTGGTCATAGTACTCGTTTTCGTAAGCCAGATTTGCGAGGTTGGAGAACTGATCATTCAGCAACATTTTGAGCGCAGCCTGCAATCGGATCGTCCTGGATAGTTGTTTGGGACTCAAACCGATGGCCGAAGAAAATTTACGCAACAATTGTCTTCGGTTAAGATTGGTTTGTCTGGACAGTTCGTCAACTGATAGCTGTCCATTGGCTGTTACAATGGTTTCTATGGTTGATTTTACAATGCGATCAATGGTTTCGATGTCAGTCAGCCGATTCAGCAAAAATATTTCAATGAGCTTTATTCTCTCCGTAGTAGAATTGGCATTTAAGATCTGTTGCTCAATTTCCAGTCCATCATTTCCGAACAGCTTTTCCAATGAAACAGCGGTATTTTCCATCTCTTTTATAGGAAATGTGGTAAAAGGCAAAAATCCTTCCGGATGAAAACGGATAGAGAAAATTCCTGTCTCGCCGGTCGGCTGAATCTCAAGTGGCCGCGTAAGTTGTCCGATAACAAAACATCTGGGCTGGATAATGCTGTTCCCATTATCCAAGTATTGTTTGTATAGATCGCCATAATGAAAGATCATCTCCATACATCCGTCGGGAACGATGGTCTGCTTTTCAGGGGGTTCTTCTTTCGGGCTTTCCAATATCCAATAACATCTGATAAATGCTGTCAAGTTCTGATCCGGTTCAAATGTCTGGTAATTCATTGGGTGTCTTTAAAAACTTCAAAGTAATTCAAATATAATCAATCTTCGCGTAAAGTGATTGATCGATAATCTATAATAAACCTGCGTGATTTAAGTACAGGTAAAATTGAAACCTGCGCAGAATGTGTACAGGTCAGTCTAAGACTGGCTCAAAAACTAAGCAACTCAACACTGATCCTGCTTAAAAATTGCGCCACTTTTTTGAAAACCGCCTCAAAAATGTTACCACAAAACGTTTATCTGGCTCAAAAAGTGAGATGTTCATCACTAACCCGGCGCAGAATTTGAGCCGTATACAGTCGATGCGGCTCAAGAATTAAACCTCCATATCTCTAAATTGTATCTAAGAAAGTAAAGCAGCTCACAGCCCTGCTTAAAAATTGCGCCACTTTTTTGAAAACTGGCTCAAAAATGTTACCGCAAAACGCTTACCTGGCTCAAAAAGTGAGCCGGTCATCCCTAATTCGGTGCAGAATTTGAACCGTGTACTTTCAATGCGGCTCAAAAATTAAACCGCCCTTATGTCATTGTCTTTTCTGCTTTTTTTCTTTTCAAAAGCAATTAATACAACTGGTTAGTAATCAGTAAAATGCAGTCAAATTTCAGAGCTCTGAAAAATCGGCGGTACAATTAAGCAAGATGTGTCTTTGTATATACAAACTTTTCAAGTTTTATATCCAAGACTCTCTTGCCTTTTTTGTAAAAAGGGAAAAGACTTCGGAACTCGTCTTTTTTTCTTTGTAAACCATCTAGTAAATTCCAATTTATTCTTTTTTAATCTCCAAAAGATTTCTTCATCATCCAGATTGTTCTTATTTAGCCCACATCCCTCTAGCACTATTGTTTTCAATGTTTTAATACTACAACTTTGTAGAAGAAAACTAAGTCAAAAACAAAAATGAAGTAGCTATGATCGTAAACCTAATCACCAAAGAAGACCTTCAGGAATTTAAAACCGAATTGTTGGAAGACCTACAAAACCTGTTTCAAATAAAAATTTCCCAACAGAAATTATGGCTTCGTTCGTCAGAGGTCAAAGCACTTCTGAAAATCTCCTCCGGAACATTGCAGAAGCTACGCATCAATGGAACTTTATCTTACACCCGTGTCGGTGGAACACTATATTACAATTACAAAGACATTGAAGAAATGCTGAAAAATAAGCAATGATATTTCGAAGCACCGAGACTAAATTATGAATTATATCAAACACCTCACAGCTTTCTATGAAAAGGTGGCTCAGGATAATACGCTTAATCCATCACACATCAGCCTCTATTTAGCCTTATTCCAGTTCTGGAATTTCAGCCGTTTCCGAAATCCGGTCAGTATTTCCCGCGATGAAGTGATGCGCATTAGTAAGATCCGCTCAAAAGCCACCTATCATAAATGCCTGAAGAATCTACATTCTTCGGGCTATATTGATTATCAGCCGTCCTATAATCCGTTTCAGGGAAGTCAGGTGGTGATGATAGATTTTTCTGAAGAGTTTAAATTTAGAAGTAAGGAGGGAAGAAGGAAACTTTGAATTTATCTGGGCTATAATGTAAAAATAAACTAATGATAATAATTGATTTTTATATAATCATACTGTTTATAATAACTAAATAGAAATATCATCATAATACTGAATTTCTTATAATTTAACACTTTACAAAATAACTCATACATACTGCTTGAATATAAAATCGTAACATATACTTTTATTCTCAATTTTAGAATTTCAGCATTTCTAGTAATCTAATCAGTTGAATCTTTCGAGTTGTTAAGTGAGGAGAAAAAAAATATTTTTTTTCATTTTTACTGAAAACAAAATCTTATATAAAATTTTTTGCCAGTTTTTCACAATATAATTTTTTCTTTCATCATTTTCTGTAAATTATAATTTAAAACCATAATAGAATTAGATAAATTTATTATGTTTTTTTTTATTAAATTATTATTTAGAAAAATATAATTATAATTTTAATTAAATTTAGAAAGTTTTTAGCACAATCTATTAGTTATTACGGAAAACCGTAAATGAAATCAAATATATTGTGATAGTATTGTGTAAGATTAGTAATATTACTTCATAAATACATAATCAAATCAATGCTTCAAAATATTGTAGTAATAAAGTGTTAAGAGGTTTTTAGTCAAAAAAGGTTGACCGAATATTTTTATGTATTGTTGAGAAATTAAAGTAGTTGTTGCTAAAAAATTTAAAAGAACTAATCATACCTAAGTAAATGAAAACTGAGTCTGTTCGGCCAAATGTGGGTCATCTTATAGAATCCTTAAGAGAAATAGGTTATTCTGTTGAAGTAGCAATAGCAGATTTAATAGACAATAGTATTACTGCCGAAAGTACAGAAATTAAAATATTTGCTGTTAAAAAACCTGAGATTTCTATAGTAATCTTGGATAATGGAAACGGAATGTCTGAAAGAGAACTTATAGAAGCAATGAGGCTTGCCAGTACAAGCCCAAAAGACATCCGTAAGAAAAATGATTTAGGAAGATTTGGTCTAGGACTTAAGACAGCTTCTTTTTCACAATGTAAAAAGCTTACCGTTGTTACCAAAAACCAGGGGGAAATTTCGTGTCGCCAATGGGATTTAAATTTCATCTCTGAAAAAAATGAATGGTTTTTAATTACACCTGAAGATTATACTGATTTTCCTCATTATGATGAATTTCAAAAATTAAACACAGGAACATTAGTTATATGGGAAGACATTGATAAGATTCCCGTCCTAAATTTTGTTGAAATAATTGATAGAGTGAGAAAACATTTGTCACTTGTTTTTCATAAATTTTTGGAAGGTCAAGTTCCCTCAAAAAAAATAAATATCCTTGTAAATAACAATCCTGTTAAAGCATTTAATCCTTTTAATATAAATCATCCTGCTACACAACAGATCACATCTGAAAAAATAAATATTCTGGGTGCTAGTGTAAAAATACATCCTTTTATATTGCCACACCATTCTAAAATTTCACAACAGGAATATGAGCTATATGCTACAGAAGAGGGATATGTAAAGTCACAAGGATTTTATTTATATCGTGAAAATAGAATAATCATATATGGTACATGGTGGGGGCTTCATAAAGCTATTGACGCTCATAAGCTTATAAGAGTAAGAATTGAAATTCCAAATTCTATGGATTCTCATTGGGGAATTGACATAAAAAAATCTATAGCAAGGCCTGCTGATATTATAAAATCAGACCTTCGTCGTATTATAAATCAGGTTACAGACAAAGGTGCTAGACCATTTTCAGCTCGGGGAAAAAAAATAGAAGATAAAAGTTTAACTCAATTTTGGGAAATATTTCCAGTGAATGAGAGTTTTCGCTTCGGAATAAATCAAAATCATCCATTGTTTATAAATCTGATTTCTAGCCTTGATGATTATCAAAAAGAAACACTAAAATATTATTTAAGAGGTTTACAGGCTTACTTACCTCTTGATGCTATTCAATCAAAGCTACAAACTAACCCTCATTCAATAAACCAAGAAAGTGCTTTGACAGAGGATGATATCAATAAATTGCTTAATATGCTCCAAGATTCTGGATTAAGCGAGGAATATAAGCAAGAACTATTGAAAACTGAAATATTTAAAAATCGACAAGAAATATTTAAGCCATGAATACTACAAGCTATTTAGCTATAAAAGAACATATTTTCAATAATCTTAAGAAGATTGATGGGGTTTTACCTGAAAATAAAATTGAAGAGGAAGTAAACAGTACAAAATTAGTAATCAACAAAATTGGGTATGAAATGTTTGCAAAGGTCATTTCAGTAGAATTTATTTCTGAATTGGAAGATGATGATTGGAAAAGAATAACACGTGAGCTTGAAACACATTTTGATGTGAAAATGCAAGCAGGTATTTTAATTCAAGGTATAGAACAGCAAGTGAGAGATAATACTTGGTGGACAAGTGTTGAAAAGCAAAAAAACAAAAAATATTATTGGGAAAGATACAAGAATTATATTTCATCATTTTTACCCACTGAGGTTGCAAGAACAATTGACACAGATACTGATATTGTAATGAATAATATCGAAAATCCTATTTTACCTCTTTTTTCAAGATACGGAATGGTTGTTGGCCATGTACAATCAGGTAAGACAGGTAATTATGCAGGATTGGTCTGCAAAGCTGCAGATGCAGGCTATAAGTTTATTGTGGTAATTGCTGGGGGAATGAATAATCTTAGAAATCAGACACAAGAACGTTTAAATGAGGCTTTTGTCGGACATACAAATGGTGTACAAGTAGGAGCAGGAAAAGGAGATTTAGACAAGGTTTCTACACCATATAGTCTTACCACGGTATTGCGAGATTTTAATAGACATGATGCTGATAGGGCTTCACAAGGGCTAAATTTTGAAACTATCAATGTACCTATTTTAATTGTTATCAAAAAGAACACTTCGACATTGAAAAGTGTCATTAGCTGGTTAGAAAAACAGTATAAAAATAAAGTCGCAGATCATGCAATGCTTGTTATTGATGATGAATCTGATTATGCATCGGTAAATACTAAGGAAGAAGAAGATCCTACAGCAATAAATGGAGGCATAAGAAAATTACTGAGTCTTTTTTCACGTAGTGCTTATGTTGCATATACAGCAACTCCATATGCAAATATTTTTATAAATCACGAAGCTGGAAATGAAAGTATAGGTCGTGATTTATTTCCAAAAGACTTTATTTATTCACTTGATGCGCCATCAAACTATTTTGGAGCACGAAAAATTTTCTTAGATACCAATAATAAACACTTAATTGAAATAACTGATAACGAAGATGATTTACCAATAGGTCATAGAAAAGATATTGAAATTTCTTCAATTCCCGATAGTTTAAAAGAAGCGATTGAAGTATTTCTTTTAAATATTGCAATCAGGAACTTGCGAGGATATGGAAATAGTCATAATAGTATGCTTGTTCACGCAACTCGATTTACAGGAGTACATCAAAAAATTGCAGTAATGATAACAGCTTATCTTGAAAGTATACAAGAAGATGTTATTGTTTTTGGGATGTTGCCAGATGCTAGAAATCAAAGTTTTCTTATTCGGGCTTTATCAGAAACTTATACAAAATACTTTAACCAAAATGAATTTTCATGGGAGGATACACTCGAAGTCCTAACTCAAAAAATAAGCTCCGTTTTAGTTCGTGAAGTGCATCAGAAAACAACTGTTCCCTTAGAATATAGAAAGGATGTGGTTACTAATGCAATCGTAATTGGAGGCACAAGTTTAGCAAGAGGGTATACACTTGAAGGTCTTAGTGTAAGTTATTTTTTAAGAAATACTGTATTTTATGATACGCTAATGCAAATGGGGAGATGGTTTGGTTATAGGTCAGGTTATGAAGATTTATGTAAAATTTATATGCCTTACAATAAGATTGTTGATTTTGCAGAAATAATTACTGCAACCGAAGAGCTTATGTATGACTTTCAACTAATGTCTGACAATAATATGACTCCCGAAAAATTTGGATTAGCAATAAAACAAAATCCAAATAGTGCTCTACAAATTACAGCGAGAAATAAACAAAAAAATGTTAGAGAATTTAATTATTCAATGCGACTTGATGGAAAGGCAAAAGAAACAAGCGTATTAAGTTCTAAATCTAATGAAATCATTAATAATATTGAATGTGTTAGAAATTTAATAAACAGTTTACCTGCCGACTCTCATAAAATTAATAATAATTTTTTATGGAAAGATGTTGATCGCAAACTAATTTTAAAATTTTTAAATGACTTTACTACATTTCAGAATGATCCACTAGGATTGACGGCAAGAATGCCTATAAGTTTTATAAAAAAATACGTTCAAGAGCGTAATGAAAATTGGGATATAGCACTTTACAGTGGACAAGGTGAAACATTTACTATTAATTCGAACATCGTCATACAGAAAGAGAAGCGTAAAATTATCACTAAATCTGATAATAATTATGAATTACAAAATAGACAAGTATCTTCTGGTAACGCAGAATCAATTTCTCTTGATGATGCTGAAAGAAAAAAAATTGGAACTAATAGAATTGAGGCTCGAAGAATAATGAAACGCCCCCTTTTGATGTTACATATTATTGAACCAAATCCAGAAATGTCATCTATAAATGATAATGCATTAGCTGCATTTGGAACTAGTTTTCCGGGTGATGTTTTAAGTGATACAGAAACAATAACACTAAAAATAAATACTGTTTATTATAACAATCTACTTAAGGAAGTAGAAGAAGAAAACGAAAGTGATGACTGATAAGCTCTTAAACCCTTGGTTCGATATGTTACCTGATTCTATTCGAAGAATAAATTCTGAAATAGACCATGACTTGTTTTGGATGATGGATCAGACTGGAAATTATGGGTTTTATTTGAAGACTACAAAAGAATTTGAGACTACTCAAATTGATATTAGATTGAGGGGTATTTCTTTGATTAAAAGAAATCATGAAAATTGCGGTGAATTATTTTTAATTCTAAATAGACAAAATGACTGGGAACTCTTCTTTTCAGTATGCAAAGATATAATCTCTATATGTTTAGCTTACTACAATAATGAGGAAATGGTTTATGCTGTCGAAAATAGACTTAAGCGCTGGCAGGCATTTTTAATGCAGAATACAGAAATTTCATTATCTTTAATGATACAAATGGGCTTGTTTGCCGAATTAATGTTTTTAAACAAGGTACTTATTCCAAAAAGAGGTGTAGCAAATGCTATAACAGCATGGGGTGGTCCAGAATCTGACAGACAAGATTTTTCCTTGGATGACATATCTATTGAAATAAAATCCTACAAAACCAGTAGGGGGCCTCAAGTTAACATTTCTTCAACTCATCAGTTATTTACAGATGTAAAGCCTTTATTTTTAATTGCTTATGGCTTGACAGAAGCTGAAAATGGACAATCAATCGTAGATCTTATTAGTGAATTAGATATGTTGATTTCTTGTGAGTCTATAAGTATAATTCAAGTATTTGAACGTAAATTAATTGAATTTGGGTATATGCCAGGAATAACTTACGATGTTATATATAAATTTACTGTCGATAGTTTGCGAGGATTTATTGTTGAAAAAGATTTCCCAAGGATATTACCACATCAAACTTCTCCAGAAATAATTTCAGTCAACTACTCCATTGACCTTCAGCTCTGTACTAGGTTCGAATTAGATGTGAATAAAATAATATAATTCAATTGTATGGTTAGTCTTGAAGAATTTCATCAGTATTTTACACAATCTATTCTTAGTGATGCAGAAAGCCGCACATTATTACGTCCACAAGCATTTTTTGAAACTGTCTGTGAAGACTTAGTTTCAATTGGTGATTTGACTAAAAATTATACTTATGCAGAATATACTAAAAAAGGTACTGAAGCATTAGGATATGATTTTGATGAAGAAAGAGGAGTTTTGACAATTTTAAATCATCAATATTTTCAAGATGATGGGATACAGACCTTAACAAAAACACAATTAGATTCAAAATTTACTAGGATGAAATCATTCCTAAAAAAAAGTTTTGAGGGTTTTTATTTACAGATGGAAGAAACATCCGATGCATATTCTATGGCATATAACCTGAAAAAATACTATGAAAAGAATCAGATTATAAAAATTAGGTTGATGTTGTTAACTGATGGGCGAGTAACAAGAACATTAACCGACATCTCTTCAGAGTTTTTCTTGAATTTTCACACTGAATTTAGAATCATTGATATTGAATATCTGCATAAGATTTATTCAATAGCAGGTGGAATTGGTGAATTTGAAATTCAAGTTGATTTACCCTATCTAAAAGTTAATAATGAAGACAATTCTTATCATTCTTATTTAACTGTAATTAGTGGAGATACATTAGTTAAAGTATATGAGGATTTTGGTCAAAAATTATTTGAGCAAAATGTGAGAACGTTTCTACAATTTAGAGGAGCTGTAAATAGAGGTTTACGTAATACTATAGAAACTGCACCAGAAATGTTTTTCGCATATAACAATGGTATTACTGCTACAGCTTCCTCTGTAGAATTTGGAGAAAATGGAAATATAAACGTAATTAAGAATTTTCAAATAGTAAATGGTGGTCAAACTACTTCAGCTATATATGCAGCTAATAAAGTTTCAAAGATGGATACTTCAAAAGTTTCTGTACAGATGAAATTATCAGTGGTTACAGAATCAAATAATCAAGATGAATTTGTTTCAAAAGTGGCAGAATATGCAAATACACAAAATAAAATAAATAATTCTGATTTCTTTTCTAATAGCCCATTTCATAAGGATATGAAGAGCTATTCAACTAGAATTTTTGCACCAGCTGCTGACGGGGCACAAAGAAGGACGCATTGGTATTATGAAAGAATACGAGGAGAATACTTGAACAGTCAAGCGTATCTTTCTGCTGTTGATAAAAGAAAATTTCTGTTGGAAAACCCTAAAAATCAACTAATAGATAAAACTTTACTCTCTAAAGCTGAAAACTCATGGAATCAAAAACCAGATATAGTTTCTAAAGGTGCACAGGATAGTTTTAAGAAATTTGCAGAAAACATTAGTGAAACATTAGAAAATGATAAGCTGGCAATAACAGAGTCTTATTTTAAAGATGCTGTATCTAAAATTATAATGTTCCGTACTGTTGAACGATTAGTTACAAAATCATCGTGGTATGATGGGGGATTTAGAGCTCAAACGGTAACATACACAATAGCATTTTTTTCTTTTATAATTAAAGAGATGGAAATAAACTTAAATTTTAATATTATTTGGCAAAACCAAACAATTCCAGAAAGTTTATTGTTCCTATTGGAAAAAATTGCCGAAAAAATATATTTTAAAATAACTTCTCCACCTCCTGGATTTGCAAATATTGGTCAATGGACAAAAAATCATAAGTGTTGGGAAAGTGTTAAAGAACTTAAAATTAAATTTGATAAGATTGATGATAACTTATTTATTACAAATGAAGAAGTTAAATATGTTCAAAAAGAAGAAAAAAACAAGAAAACTGTAGATACAGGTATAGATATGCAGGTACAAGTCATAAAAACTCCTATAAAAATTTGGAAAACCCTATATGTTTATTATATGGAAAATAAATCTGCACTAAAACTATCAAGCATGCAAAGCGATATATTATCTAAGATGGCAAGTGGTAAAATTACATTGCCATCTGAAAAACAATCCGCAATATTATATAATTTAAAAAAAACAGCAGAAGGTGAAGGCTTAAAATTTAGTAATGTTTAATTTAGTGCTTGCTCATGCTGAAATTTAATTGCTTTAAAAATAACCTCAGCTAATAAAGGAGGAACCGCATTACCTATTTGTTGTTGTATATGAGATAAAGTACCTTTAAAAATAAAATCATCCGGAAAACTTTGAAGTCTTGCGGCTTCTCTAACTGATAAGCCTCTATTCTCAAAAGGATGTATCAGCATATTTTTTCTATAATTAGAAATAACAACTGAAGGCAGAGATGCATTAAGACGTTTATAGATCCCACTATGACAATTGTTCTTATCCTTATAATTCTGCATTAACTCATCCGGAATTGCTTTCCAGTTTTGACCTTGTCCAATATGTTTGTACCTTTCCAAAACATAATCCCTATTTCTTGATACAAAGTTTTGCAAACATTTTTTTGAATTTTTTCTCATTAATTTTGCATAATCACTTGAATTAGATATGCTTTTCGAATAAGAAAGTTCATTAATGTTATCTCCGTTTTTAAGAGATGGTAAATCTGAAATAGCATCTTCCACAGAAACTTTGTAATCAAATTTCTGCGGAAATTCAAAATTAATCCCCAATCTATTACCTACCATTATAAAGCGATTTCTATGTTGTGGCACTCCATAATCTGAGGCAAATAAAACATCTTCAGTTGTACTATATCCAAGTTCACCGAATAATCTTTTTATTTCCTTAACAGTATTACCATTATCGAAAGAAGTTATTCCTTCTACATTTTCAAACAGAAACCATGATGGCTGTAACTCTTTAACAAATCTAAGAAATTCATGAAAGAGATAATTATTAGTATTTTCTAACGATCTGGTTTTAGTATTGGAGGTTGAAAATCCTTGGCAAGGTGGTCCTCCAAACACTATAAAAGGATTTGGATTAATATAATCTAATGGATTAATATCACAGATATCCTCACATAAAATTTTAGATGATGGATGATTATGCAAAAAAGTTTTAGAAGCATTTAAATCTTTTTCAACTGCAATTAGGATGTTCATTCCTGCTTTTTCGGCACCAAGGCTTAATCCTCCAGCACCACTGAAAATATCTACTGCATCAAAGTTAAGATTACTTTTTTTACTAATATACTTTTTAATTTCTTTTATTTCAGTACTATATTTCATGGAAGTTTTTAATTCGTACTCTAAATCATTTTTTATATAAAAAAAATAAATATTTCGTCACACAAAATTAAAAAATTTATTAACTATGTTAATTATTTTCTTTATTTTTATATAACTGCCAGTTTATCAATTAATTACACGATTATTTTTGAATGTATTTAACTAAATTCATGATAAAAACTTCAAAACTGATCCATTTTTCAATAATATTCTGAGGAACTATACCTCTATACTCAATTAAATGTACTTCATCTTCTATTTTTTCTTCTACTTTTATGTTATTTTCAATAAGAGGCTTTATGCTATCACCAATAAAGAATATAAGAATGTGTCCTAACAAAGTTAGCAACTCTAGAATCCTTTTATTATTGCATTTAAGAAAAGAAAATATTAATTTGAAAACAATAGCTTTTATGTTACTGGCAATGAGTTTAGTATATGGTGTTTTGTTATTATTAATGATTATCAGAATAAAAATTTTTCACATAATCACCAAAATCAAATTTTCCATATGTGATTAAATTTCAATAAAGCAATTATTCTTTGTTCAAATATTTGAATAAGATTTAGTTTTAATATTATGATACAAGATTCAGTAACAAATGATATATTTGATTTGAAAAATAATCTGTATAAGGGTTAGACAATAAAAAAACTAATGAACGAATACGAAAAATTTAAACATCTTTTAGAGTACTTTGTAGCACATCTTGAATGGCTAGCAAGTAATAGTGATACAAAAAACAGAGGATATCTATCATATATTGAACCTTTATATTCCAAAAATGAATTTTATGCTACTGGACAAGGTTATAATGGGGGAAATATCCAAAATCAGATAAAAAATTGGGAGGATTATGAAAACGGTAATGTTTATATTAACATCCAACCTAACTATGGTAGTTATAAAACTGTAAAATGCTATTTAAATTGGGCTGAGACAGGATTAAATATCATAGCACGATGGAACGGAAATCAAATAGATTCGCTATCCTTAGAAGAATATCAATGGTGGTTAAAACCAGCTAAAAGAATTGATTTAAAAGTAAATCAATCTATTAATGATCTCGGCTTATTTGATAATAATTTACCAAATGATAATCTAAAGTCTTTCTTCAATGAATTCAATTCATTAATTATTATGTGGAATGAGAATACACAACAAATGACAGAAAATATTGAACCTTATACAAAACTTCTTGAAGAAGCTAAAAATATTATTTTAACAGGTGCTCCAGGGACAGGGAAAACATTTTTAGCAAAACAAATAGCAAAACAAATAATTGGTATTCAATCTGATGAAGAACTTGAAAAAAGTGATCAATTTGCTTTTGTCCAATTTCATCCATCCTACGATTATACTGATTTTGTAGAAGGTTTACGCCCTACAAAACCAGATGTAAATGGGAATATTGGTTTCCAACTAAAAAATGGAATTTTTAAAGAATTCTGTAAAAAAGCTATTGGAGTTAGTGCTATTAGTGTTGGACACATTATTAATTTCACCTTAGATGATTATGAAAAATATTTACAAACATTAGGGTTAGTAAATTCTACGATTAATAATTATAAATTAAGAATAGAGCAACTGTTAGGAAAAGATTTAAAAGCTAAAAGGGATATTATTGATAGAGTAATTTACTCTAGTTTAGAAGAAATTTGTGAAAATTTAGATGACATAAAAGATTTTGATACTACTAATAATTTTCATAATCAATTTTCAGCATCTGTATCTAATTTAATTGACTTTAAAGACAATCTATCTACAAAACAAGAAAAGGCAGATGAGTTAAAGCCTCTTTTTGTTTTCGTGATTGATGAAATAAATAGAGGAGAAATATCAAAAATATTTGGGGAACTTTTTTTCTCAATAGATCCGGCTTACAGAGGTAAAAAAGGGGGTGTGAAAACACAATATGCTAATTTACACGAAGATGAAAATGAAGTATTTTATGTTCCAGATAATGTTTACATTATTGGCTCAATGAATGACATTGATCGCAGTGTTGAAAGTTTTGATTTTGCTATGCGTAGACGTTTTTCATGGATTGAAATTACAGCAGAGCAAAGTGCAGAAAATATGAATTTGCCACAAGTAATAAAATATAAAATGGCAAAACTAAATGAACAAATTTCAAAAACAGATGGGTTAAATACTTCGTATCATATTGGTGGGGCTTACTTTATTGATACAAATGGAAATCCGAGAGAAGACTTTGAAACCATTTGGGAACTTCGTATTGAACCTCTGTTAAGAGAATACATACGGGGTATGCCTAATGAAGAAGACAAAATAGAAGTCCTTAAAAATGCATATTACTTTAATGAGGACAACTGATAATAATGGAGGAATAAATATAGATGAATTTAGTAATTTAAATTTTGAAGATTTATCTGGTATTGCAAACAAAAATCTTATTGATTTACAAAAAGACAGCCCTGATTTGCTTATTTTTCCTCATTCTTTAGGACAATATCACGACGGCATAGAGAACTCGCATATCTTTTCCTTGGATGAAGAAAAGTTAACAACATATAATTTGATGGGGTTTGTTGGTCGTAATGTAAGTCAGCTAACAATTTCTTCACGATTTGCAAAAAATGACAAGAATGACTATTTCTTGCATTATATGTTACAAAAAGTTTTTTCAATAAACCTTTTAAATTTTGACCAAACACCGAATAAAGAAAATATTTGGGATTTTTTGCTTTATCTATTTCCATATTACTTAAAAAAAGCATATTCACAAGGCTTGTATAAGGCATATAGAAAAGAGGAATATAATGATGCTAATATTAAAGGAGCTATTAATGTTAAAAGACATCTTCTTATGAACAACCCATTTATGGGTAGGATTGCATATACCACAAGAGAACATAGTTACAATAATAATTTAACACAAATTGTTCGTCATACAATTGAATATATAAAAACTCATCCTTTTGGTAGCGATATTTTGACGAATGATAGTGACGTGCGAGACATTGTTAGTAAATTTACTTTCGTTACTCAAAGTACTTACAGTAAAAATTCTCGTCAAAGAATCATATTTTCTAATCTAAGACCATTTTCACATCCTTATTTTACGGAGTATAGAATGTTACAGAAAATTTGTTTAAAAATCTTAAAACACGAAAAAATAACTTTTGGTAAAGAAAAAGACAAAATTTATGGATTATTGTTTGATGGTGCTTGGCTTTGGGAAGAATATTTGAACACAATTCTGAAAGACGATTTTATTCATCCCGAAAATAAAACAAGAACAAATAGTCATTATCTTTTTGAGAGTAATGATAAAAGTTTTCAATTAATATATCCAGATTTTATAAGTAAGACAAAACCATTTTGCGTTGGTGATGCAAAATATACCCCACTTAATCGACAAAAATCATATTCCGAAAACACCGAGAAAGCAACAAGCATTTATTATAAAACGATAGCATATATGTATCGTTTTAATTCTAATTGTGGATTCTTGCTATTTCCAAATCAGGAGACAACGTTTTTTGAAAAGTATAGAATAAAAGAAACAAATGGAATTCTAAAAAAAATAGGCTTAGCAATACCTCAACCTTCCGGAAATTTTAGTGAATTTACGACTAAAATGAATAAAAGTGAACAAGAATTATTAAACTTTTTAGTAGATAGAACTTAGTATTTTAACTATTACAAAGGATATTTTCAATTTTACAGAGTATTCTCATAATCATGAGACAAAAATAAAAACAGAAACCAAAAATAATTCGCTTCCCAGTCAAACAGCTAAATTCTGTCAAGGTCAAGTCCTCCGGATTTTCAGAAAAACTTTTTACGTATAAAAAATCTACGCAAAAACTTTTTCCAAAAAACCTTGACAGAATGCCACGCTCATTTTCAAAAGGCTTTCTTTTTTTCTTTTTTTAATTTTTTTTTTTCTTCGTTTTCTTTTAGAAATATTCCAACTGAGAAAATTCAGGCGCTAAAAGAAGGATTAAATTCTTGGATTAAACTTAAAAAAACTTGTTCAAATTTTGGTCTTTTTACTTGCAGATTTGAGCAGAAATTTTTAGTTTTACTACGTAAAATTTAAATTAGGATTTTACCACTTTTTTGCAAATGTCCTATTTGAGGCCATTCACAGAGATGCCACAGCGAAAATCTTATCCATAAAGCGATGAGAAATGGGTACAAAATCCCTCTCTCTCCGCCAGGTTAGAAACCAAAATAAGCTAAAACGCTGTAAACATCAATGTTTACAGCGTTTTTTGTTTTAGCGCAGTATCAAAAAAAACCAAAATAGGGGCTCAATCTTAAAACTTGGGGACTAAGCAAAAAGTTTATATAATCTGAATAGGAAAAACGATTTATCCCTTACGCCTCGCAGCTGTAATCTGAAGTTTTTAATTTTTGCATTGAAAGATTCTGCTGAAGCATTTGTACTGCGTGCATTAAAGTAATTTAGAATACCATTATAGTTTAGCATTATTGTTTTCATTAAGGTGTTGAAAGATTTAAATCCGGATTCCTCAGCGTTCTTGAACCAGTGCGCCAGCTTGAGCATCGCCACCGATTTCGTGATATTTTGATTGTAAATTTTGCGAAGTCCATCAGACAGACTGTATGCTTTTTCCAAATCGGGATACTGATAAAATAAAATTTCCGCTCTGTGAGTTTGTTCCAGAGTCCATTTCTCTTTGCTTTTGTATAAGAGGTATCTGCTTCTTGCCAAAAGCTGTTTTCTGGTATCGCCATTGCTGAAAATTTCAATTTCTGTTTTTACTTCTTTTTCTTTAGATCTTTCCAAAAGCTCATTTTCCAGCTCAATAGCTTCCCAGCGGTGTTTTATTCTTATCTCCTGCAGCGCTTCGGTGGCAAGCTTCTGAACGTGGAAACGGTCTATAACCTGCGTTGCAGCCGGAAAACATCTTTTAGCAATCAGCTTCATTGAACCTGCCATATCAAGAGTGATTTCTTTAACTTTCATTCGTGTTTTTCTACTTAATTTTAAAAGATGTTCAATGACGGTTTCACTTTTTGTTCCCCTGATAACAGCAACAAGACATCCTTTTCTGCCTTTTGCCTTTTTTGAGGTTAAAACGGTGTAGAGTTCACCCTCGGAAAGTGCTACTTCGTCAATGGAGAGCTGTGATGAGATATTTTCAGGATAAAGAATCTGTTCTTCAGCATGCGGTTTTTGTTCCCAATCGTTAAAATTGCTGAGGCTTTGTTTATACTGCCTTTGGAATTTCTTACCATCCACGCCATACATCTCGCCAATTGTTTTGCAGGGAAGTGCTTTAGTATCGGCTGATTTTTTTTAAGAACTCGGCAAAATCCTGTGTCATGCGCGTTCCATTGGCAATAAGATTCCAGTCTCTCTGAATAATCTTTCCGGTTTTTGTTTCCGTCCATCTTCTGCGTTTAATATGGAGTTTTACGGTTTTTCCGCGGAGAGGAAAATCATCTGCCGTAATTTCAGGAACAAATCCTTTTGACTGCAAAATGAGTGTGGAAAACTCTTTGGGAGCTGTATTTTTCTCTTCAAAATAAATATGGAGAATTTTATTTTCCTCTTCAAATTTCACAATCTCAAAATGTTCAATCAAGAGTTCCGGTAAAAATAATTTAAAAAGTTCGGCATCGTTTAACATCCTGCAAAGTTATTATTTTATTTTGCTCCCCAAGTTTTGAGATTGATCCATATTTTATTTCTTTTAAAGTTGCAATATATTGGATAAATTATTAAATGTAGAAATAACATTTAATTTCATATATTTATCAGATAATACTGTTTTGTAGTGGCAAAAAAGTATAAAGATTCTAAATATAAAGTCTATGCTTAAACAATTAGCTTTAATCATTTCGTTATGTATTGGCTTAATAACTAATGCACAAACCACTCAAGGTACACTGAGTTTACTTCCAAATTATATTCAACATACATCAACACAATATGCTTTCAGGATAGCCTCAGAAAAAGTTACGGCTAAAATTGTTGTAGATCCTGATGATTGGAAAGGCGTCATACGTGCAGCCAATGATCTTGGTGATGACGTACGCAAAGTGACTGGGATAGCATCGCCCGTTACTCCCGAAGTAAAAACTGTGTCTGGAGCAATCATTGTGGGTACTATTGGAAAAAGCAAGCTAATCGATCAGTTGGTTGCAAATTGTAAACTCAATGTAGATGCCCTTAAAGGAAAATGGGAAAGTTTTGTGATTCAGACCGTTGGAGATAATCTTGTCATTGCAGGAAGCGATAAGCGCGGAACCATCTATGGAATTTATGATGTTTCTGAAAAAATGGGAGTGTCACCATGGTATTTTTGGGCAGATGCACCAGTTAAAAAGAGCAATAATATTTATATTAAAGCAGGCCGTTATCTTCAGGAATCGCCAAAAGTAAAATACCGCGGAATCTTCATTAATGATGAAAGTCCTTCCTTTTCCGGTTGGTCTGCAAAACATTTTGGAGGAATCAACTCCAAAGTGTACAGTCATATTTTTGAACTTTTACTCCGTTTGAAAGCCAATTACCTATGGCCTGCGATGTGGGGAAATGCTTTTAATGAGGATGATCCGATGAGTCCTGTTCTTGCTGATGAATATGGCATTGTAATGGGAACATCACATCACGAACCGATGATGCGCTCACAAAAAGAATATACAAAACGTAAAGATCAGATCGGTGACTGGGACTATGTTACAAATTCAGAAAATCTGAAGAAATTCTGGACAGAAGGTTTGGAAAGAAATAAAAATTATGATAATCTCATTACAATGAGTATGCGCGGTGACGGAGACGTTGCAATGGGTAAAGGTGACGATGCAGAAAATATTAAAACACTGAAACAGGTAGTTGCAGATCAGCGTGAGATTATCGGCAAGGTGTATGATAAAAATCCGGCAGAAGTTCCTCAGCTTTGGGCTATTTTTACGGAAGTCCAGCGTTACTATGATGCCGGAATGAATGTTCTTGATGATGTGACATTACTTTTCTGCGATAATAACTGGGGATACATCCGCCGTACCGCACCCGCAAACGAACTAAAGCGGAAAGGCGGCTTGGGATTATACTATCATATTGACATGAACGGTGGTCCGTGGAATGACCGATGGATCAACACCACAACAGTTCCAAAACTGCGTGAACAGTTAAGTCTTGCGTATAATAGCGGCATTGACCGTATCTGGATTGTCAATGTTGGAGACCTTAAACCAAAGGAAATGCCCATCGATTTCATTATGCGTTATGCCTGGAATCCTGATGCTATCTCCGCAACACAAACTTCTGAATATATGCAGGATTGGGCAACTTCAATTTTCGGAAAAGAGCACGCCGAAGAAGTTGCAGATATTGTATCAAAATATTCCAAATACAACCTAATGCGTAAGCCGGAGGTTCAGGATCCTTATATTTTCAGTTTTGTCAATTACCACGAAGCAGAACGTATTCAAAAGCTTTGGCAGGATCTTACTTTAAAAGCAGAATCTTTAGAGAAAAAAATACCTAAAGAAGCATTGGATGCTTATTATCAATTGGTGCTTTATCCAACAAAAGCTTCAGCGGGTGTGGCAGAAATTTATTTGTCTGCAGGCCGTAATAATCTTTACGCCAAACAAGGTCGTGTGAGTGCTAATTTTTATTCTGATCGAGCCCGTAAACTTTTTGAATTGGATAAGAAACTGACTGCCCGTTATAATGACTCAATGGCAGGAGGCAAGTGGAAAAATATGATGAGCGATGTGCATATCGGTTACAAACACTGGTCGATGCCGAAGGAAAACAATTTGCCTTCGCTCTCAGAAGTTGAGCCTTTGGAATCGCCGACATTGGGGGTTGCAGTAGAAGGTAGTACCGAATCCTGGCCTGGAACATATGAAAAAGCGGAACTTCCGCAATTTGATGCACTGGACAAACAACGTTATTATGTTGACATTTTCAACCGTGGAAAAGGTTCGCTTCAATTTACGGCTAAAGCAAATAAATCCTGGATTAAATTAAGTTCAGAAAAAGGAACAACAGAAACTGAACAACGCATTTATGTAGACATCGACTGGAAAAAAGCTCCGGAAGGGAAAGCTGATGGTTTGATTCAAATCAGGCAGGGAAAAGTAACAGTTCCGGTGGCTGTAAAAACTTTAAAAAAGAATACGCCTGTTAGCCAAAATCCTTTCTATGGCGGATATTCTGGTGAATTTTCTATACCAGCCAATAAATTTAGTAACAAGACGGCAGGAAATAATGCAGAATGGATTATTTTACCAGGATTAGGAAGGGCAGAGGCGTGTATGGGAATTAATCCTACAACTGCACCAAGCTCAACTCCTGAAAAGTCACCTCGATTAGAATACCAGATTTTTCTACCTGAGGCAGGTCTTGCAAAAGTTTTACTTGGAATTTTACCAACGCAGGATGTTAATCCTGGTCGGGGATTGAGAATTGCAGTTTCTATTGACAACGAAGATCCTGTCATCATTGATGCAAGGAAAGGTTATCACGATGAATTCAAAGAATATACTCAGGAAAACCTCAGCCGTTCAAAAACGCTTAAACCATTGCCGGAATTCGAACACAATTATGCTCTTATTTCCCGTGGAAAGCCCCGTCGTACCGAGGTCTTTGATAACCAGCGATGGCTGGATGCAACGCTGGACGTGAAAACACAAGGTTTTCATACCTTAAAAATTTTTATGATTGATCCGGAAGTAGTTTTAGAGCGTATTATTGTAAATCCCAATGATAAGTATCCAAGTTATCTCGGTGCTCCTGAAAAATTGTATTAAATAATAATTCGTCAGTTTATTATTGGCATCTTTAGGATTTAAAATAATCTTAATTTAATTAATTAATTATCCCAATTCAATTTGATAAATTTGTGCTTATGTTCAGCATATTTAAAGATTATTTAAAACAGTTTGTAGAAATTTCCGATGAAGAATTTGAAATGATCTGCGAGGCATGATTAGAACGTAACTTGCGTAAATCCAATCTCTTCTCCACGATGGTGAGGTTTGGAACTACAACTGTTTTATCATGTGTGGATGTTGCAGATTATACCGCTTTGGTGAGGATGGTACTGATCATACGATGCGTTTTGGAATTGAAAACTGGTGGATGACAGATCAGGAAAGCTATAACAACGGAACGCCATCAGAATATAACATTGAAGCACTTGCAAAAAGTTCGGTGATTCTTTGGAAGAAAGATTCCTGGCAAAGCTTAATATCTACAATTCCTGCATTAAATTTATTCGAAGAAGCTTTGTAGGCGAGTCAGCGTAGAATCTAATCATTGATCAGCGGATCAGCAGAAGAAAAATACATTAAATTCCAGAAAACCTATCTTAATGTCTTCAATATAGTCGCTTTGTATGAAGCAACATGCAATATGGTAGATTCTGCGTGCCAATCTCCAATAATCTGGATATTGTGATAGGTAAAACACTGCTTCTTGTTCCAAAACGCATCGCAAAAGCCATCCTCTAAACTATTATTTACAGCGGTGATTGTATTGCGGGTAAGTTGAGCCTCAGCATTGTTTACTTCCTCTTTCAATCAACCGTCAAGTATAACGAATTATTTTTGGCAAAAATACCAACTATTTTTGACCATATTACCAAAAAAATCAAAATAAAGGATCAATGTAAAACTTAGGGATTAAGCAAAAAGTTTTGATAATTTAAAAAGTAAAATTCTTATCGCAATCTTCAGAGATTTAATTTAATATGATTTAAACCGATAAGGGCAAGCTAAACCAGAATGTGCTGCCTTCTCCTTCGGCACTTTCCACTCCGATTTGTCCGTTATGCCTTTCAATGATTTCTTTACAAATGTACAAGCCCATTCCAAAACCTTTTTTATTTTTCGTGGCTTCATTTTCCACCCTGTAAAATCGATCAAAAATAAATGACTGATCTTTTAGCGGAATTCCCATACCCTGGTCTTTTACTGAGACTTTGAGCCAGCCATCTTTAATATGACAAATTACCTTGATTACAGTATCTGTAGGTGAATATTTTATTGCATTGTTTATAAAGTTCACCAAAACCTGCTCTATTTTATCCTGATCAGCCTCTATAGGAACAGATTCTAGTGGTGCGAAAATGACCCGATGAGAAGTAATAGCGGCCAGAAATTCTTCTTCAGTTCTTTTGAATAATCTGGCTATATCAAAGCTGTTTTTTTCAAGGCGGATTTTTCCTTCACCCAAATGGGCTACATCAAGAAAACCATTAATTAAATTTTCCATCCGCTTTACCTGATTATCAACTTTAGACATATTTTCAGCTAAGAGTAGATCGTTATTTTTGTGTGCAGATCTATTAAGAATGTAGACATATCCTTTAATAGCTGCTAAAGGATTACGCAATTCGTGGCTTACCATTCCTACAAAATCTGTACGGCGTTGCTCATCTAGTTTTTTTTCAGTAATATCTGCAACAGTTCCGGATAAATATGAAAAATTCAGATTTTTTTGATCTTTATAAATTTGAAAGGTAGCACGCAGCCACCGAAGTTTTTTATCGCGGTAACCTACAATGGGATATTCTAGTTCATGCGGCTCGTCTTTAGAAATCGCTGAGTCTATTGTATCAATTACTAATTGACGGTGAGACTCGGCAATCTGATCAATGGCAGCATTAAAAGACATTGGCTCATCATTATAAAAACCAAACAATTCTTTCATTCTGGGAGATGGAAATAATTCCATGTTCTGCACCTGTATGCGCCAAGTACCCAAATTAGCAGAAGATATAGCAGATCTAAGGCTTTGTTCACTTTCTTTAAGGTTTTCCTGAAGCTGATAACTCTCTGTTATATCGGCAAAGCTTCCGATGGCTCCGCTCACATTTCCATTACCGTCTTTTATTGGCATCGCATTCATTCGAAGGCATTTAAAATTGCCTGGCTGATCACTGATTAAAAATTCACGATCAAGCACTGGGATTCCGGTTGTTAAAGCAATAGTTATAGGATGCTCTTCGGCAGGAAGTTGTGATCCGTCGAGCCTTCTGTTATTCCATTCCGGAGAAATATTCGATAAAGTAGAGACGCTTTTTTCATCCAGCTGAAAAATTTCCCGATTACGTCTGTTGTTGTAGATAATATTTCCTTTTTGATCTGCAATTCCGATGCCTTCTCCTACTATATCCAGTATATTCTGAATCCTTTCTTTACTTTCTGTTAAGTCTGTAACGGCTTTTTTAAGTCTTTCTTCTGCTTCTATCAAATTATTATTAGCTTTTGTAAGACTGTGATTGGATAATATCAAATCATTGTTATTTTTTCGCAACAGCAGTTTATCAATAACCTGATGTGAAATTGTGCGAAGCGCCTTTTGTTGTGTTTCGTTTAAAAGTTTAGGCTTCTGATCGATTACACAGAGAGATCCCAGAGCATATCCATCTTTATCCAGTAGCGGAATTCCTGCGTAGAAGCGAATTTCAGGACTGCCTGTAACAAGTGGATTATCTTGAAAACGAATATCATTTTGGGCATCTTCAACCTGCATTAATTGATCTGGATTTTGTATAGCATGAGAACAGAAAGAATAACATCTGTCGGTTTGGCGAGCATCAAGACCGTAATGAGATTTAAACCATTGTCTATCTTTATCTACAAAGCTGATCAGCGAAATAGGAGTATCACAGATGGCAGCAGCCAATTCTGTAAGTTCATCAAAATCTTTTTCTGTAGCGGTATCAAGTATATCGTAAGAATAAAGAGCTTTCAGCCTATTTTGTTCATCCGAAGAATTATTATCAGCCATTATATATCGTAAGTAATTATCATTAGTTGAATTAACAAAGGTACAAAATATCAAGACTCACTAGTAAATAAACAATACTCAGACAATTCTAATATTGAAAACTAACCTGTAATAAATTCAGGAATTTAGTGTACAAAATTAGGTTTTTTGCGAATGCTCATAACATTTTGTAGAAGCATCAAAGTATTGTATTAAAAATAAAGCTCAGTAATTACTCCATTTGCAATGTTTCCGGAGTTATCTTCGAGTTCAAAATCCATTCCGTTATATAATTTTTCGAGGAATTTTTCAGCACCGATCAAAGTTACTTCAATGACAGCGGAATCTCCCGGAAAGATGAGCTCTGAATGGTGAAATTCCTGAACTGCAATATACGGTGTGAGCTCAAAAGGAAATTTCACAGATGATCTATAACCTGAAGATATGGGACTAGTCAGTCCGCCATTTTCAATACTGTAATAATTGATTAAAGCTTTGAAATGTATATTTTTTTTCATGAATTAAGTTTTAAACAGGATTATAATACAAAATATTAAACTAAAAAAGTAATGTGGTATATTATTTGTAAAGCAATATTACATTAAAAAAATTCGTCATGAAATATGTAAGAGTTAAGTTTTGGGCTTTAAAACGTTATTTGAAAAGAAAAATTTTTATTGAGAACGTCATCTGATACTGATTTATTAAATAGTGTGAAAGCTGAATCCTAAAATAGAAATACTCATCAGTATTTTTAGTAATCTATTATATGAATTTTATTGAGAGCAAAGCTTCTATTTCTTGCTTTCTCACTCATATTTTACTCATTATTCGTGTTGAGGCTTGAACTCAAATATCATAAATCTTCTTTTCATAAAAATAAAATTTGAAGCATTCTTTTTTTAATTGTATTATGAATTTTAACACTTTTAAATTTCCCTCTGCAAAATCCCTTTTCAATAATAACGCTAAAATCAGCAGTCATCTTATCATTGACTTCGTCGAATCTTCGATTTCCGGAGGAATCTAAACTGCTTTATTTAAAATGGTTTAGATTCCTCCGGAACGACAAACAAACTCTTAAAACTGAGTTATTATCAATCATAAATATGCATCATAAATTACTCTAAAAGATTTTCCGTTATTTGTAATGAAAATATTTTAATTTGTAATTAAAATGATTGAATATCAAAGTTATATGAAAATTAAAGAAGTGTATTTGTTATCACTTAGATTTGTGAAAAAGTCTTTTTAAGTATTCTTAAGATTTATCCGGAAATATTTTTAGGCACTGCAATGCTTAACGGTTTGTGGCTGGAGAATGTCTGTAAATTCAATAGAAATTGATGAACTGTTCTTTAAATTAATGGTAAATTTTCTGTTGTTGGTTTGTAGATAATCTTTAATTGTATCCATTAAAATTTTTATAAGATAGCATAAGAAATTGCTTCCCGGAGATATCTCTTCAGTTTTTAAAGTCCATAATTTAACAAAAGTCTGCTGTAATATGTCTGATGAATTTTTTTCTGAAAGAGCTGAATTCAGCAAAAATCCATACAGAATCGGACTGTAGTTTTCATATATGTAATCAAAATATTCTATTCGCTCCGTTTTGACGAAAAGAAATAGGTCCTGGTCTGAATATTTTATTTGCTCGGTGTTCATAATTGAGTATGATACAATAATTATAAAATTTGAATAACTTACAGTCGCATCTTCTCAATCATTTTATCTTTGCTGCTATGTAAGGCATATCAAAAGGTGTGCTAAAGTTATATTATAGATATGAATGATTATAAAAAACTGTGAAACTATTAGATGTTATTGGTATTTCTTTAAAATTTTGAATGCTAGTCGGCATTATTATTTCCCATGAGATACAATACAGTATATTGCCATTCATCAAGTGTTACAATCATTGTAGAGCCGACATCTCTTTTTTTACCGGTAAATAAATTTTTATAAACTCCCTGATCAAATGATGTGTCCAGTTGTACGATGAGATGACTGTCTGATAGATTAATAACCGTTAAAACTTTGTCACCATTTTTTTCTCGCACAAAAGAAATTACCTGATCCATTTTATCATTCATTATTCTTACCATTTCTCCGCCGAAACGCCCGTTCCATAATGCCTGATTTTTATGTTTCAGTGTAAAAAGTTGGGTATAAAGTTTTTCATTTTCATGTTTTATCCAGTCAATAGGATCTTTTTCAAAAAATTCCAGCGATCGGTCTAGCCCTGCTTCCTGGCCGCTGTAAACAAGAGGTATTCCATCCATCATCACATTAAAGACAATAACCGCTTTTAGAGCAACGCCAAAGTTGCTGAATTGATTGCCTTCCCATGAATTTTTGTCGTGATTGTCCACAAAATTCATACGGATTCCGTCTTTTGGGAAAATTGATACATGTTCTGCCAAATAAGCTTCCGTTAATGTTTTTACACTTAAGTTCTGTGTTGCAATAAGGTGGAGAATATTCCAAAGATTCCAATTGTACGTTGAATCAAATGCTTTCCGGTGAAGCTCTTTATCATCTGCTTCTGCAAGCATAAAGACAGGCTTGATAGAATCTAATTCTTTCCGAGCATTCTCCCAAAAATCAATGGGTACAAAGCTTGCAATATCGCAGCGGTAACCATCAATATCAAATTCTTTTATCCAGTATTTCAGGGCTTCTGTCATATATTTTCGTAGATCAGAATTTTTATAATCAAATTCTATAATATCATCATAATCTCTCCATCGGGTAGATTGAAATGTATTTTTTCTTGATTTCATGTACCAATCGGGATGTTTTTCTACCAATTCATTATCCCAGCTTGTATGATTCGCTACCCAATCGATGATAACATACATTCCTTCATTATGAACTGCTTTTACTAATTCTCTGAAATCATCTTCAGTTCCAAATTCAGGATTAATTGCATAATAATCTTTTACGGAATAATAACTTCCAAGTGTTCCTTTACGATGAACCTCACCAATGGGATGAATCGGCATGAGCCAGATAATATCGATACCCATCTTTTTTAATCTTGGAATCTGCTTTTTAACGGCCACAAAATTTCCCTCTTTTGAAAACTGACGGATATTGAGCTCGTAAAGAGTTGCATTTTTCACCCATTCCGGTGTGGTAATTTGAACATATTTTTTGGGGTCGTAGCGTGCATCGGTTCGTTTTGCCATACATGGTAGAATTAAATTAGCTGAGAATATGGATGAGTTAGAAATAATTGTACCATTTATTGTGATTTTATAAGAAGAGTTTCCTGAATGTAAATTTATAAGCTATAGAAACTTTTACATGAATTTTTTTAAGAAAAATAAATGATTTAAATGAAAAATAAATATTTAGGTTTAATTTTTGTAAATAAATGATCATTGTTCTAAATGCAACACCAAAAATATTATATATGATACCAAAAAAAATACATTACTGCTGGTTTGGCGGTAAAGAAAAAGACGAATTGGCAAAACATTGTTTTGAGACCTGGAAAAAAATTCATCCTGATTTCGAAATTATAGAATGGAATGAAAAAAATGCTCCCATTAAAGATAATAATTATGTAAAAGAAGCTTTTGAGCAAGGAAAATGGGCATTTGTATCAGATTATGTACGTTCAAAAGTGATGCTGGATCACGGCGGCATATACATGGATACCGATATGGAACTGAAACTTCCTTTGGATGAATTTCTCAACGAAAAAGCGGTATGTGGTTTTGAAGTAAAAGGGGTGCCATATTCCGCCTTTTGGATGGCCGAACCGGGACATCAGCTTTCGAAAGATTTTGTTGAATATTACAATAAACAGAAAGGTTTTGAAGAAAGGATAAATACCGATATTTTTTCTGAAATGCTGGAAAAAGATTACGGAGCCAACCGTTTTTCAGATAAGATCCAAAAGCTTAAACATGATGTCACTCTTTATCCTTCAGTTTATTTCTCACAGGATCTGCCAAAAAACTATGTAAGTCACCATTTCAACGGATCCTGGTTTGGAGGCGATGAAGAAAACACGCATAAAACAATGGTTAACATCTATGGACTTTTAGAAAGACTTACTACGGAAAAAAATTCTGAAAAAGCAGTTCAAAATATTATAAACGAACATAAAATTATTGACGTTGCAAAAATACTGGATCTCATCCCCAAAGAACAGATAAAAAAATATTTGGAAAATTAATTGTGACAGTTAACAGAATTCATACAAAACTCCACTACAAACGTATTGGAGTTTTTTTAGAATCAGAGTTTAAGATCAAGGTTTTTAAGGGAAAATTGTTTAATATTTTCTTTAAATGTTTTAAAAATTGTTGATGCGCTAAATTTGGATCTCGAACTTTGCCAGTTTATTTTACATTTTAAGAATTATTTGTTGACATTCTTTTTCAACCATTCCAAGCGACGTTGATCAGGAAGATGTTTTACCGAAAAATTTTCGAATGTGGCATTAAATCCATTTCCATCAGGACTTGCAGCCATAAACCCTATCATTACAGGCGTATTATCTTTAAAATAGGCGTTTCTCATCATGATATAATCTTTATCGTCAAAAGAGTAAAATATTTCTACGGCATCTAATCTGCGAATGGCTTTTATCCATACAAAGGGTGGTGTTTTATCAAGAACGATTACGCTCCAGTCACTTGTTGTATGGGTTACTACCGTAATTAGATTATATTTACCGTCAACAAATTCTATCCCGGCTTTAATGTAATTTTCAGCGTCGATTCTCAGCATCAATCCGGCCTGATCAAACCTCGCCTTATAATCTCCCGAAATCTTCACTTTTGTTTCAAACTCACCGCCGTAATTTGTGTAATAAAACGGTGCGTCATCTACGGTAAAACCATAATGTGATATTCTCCAATAATCACTTTGAGGCGTTACAGACATTGTGAGTTTTTTATCTTTAATATCCCATTTTTGAGGTTCGTTAAACCATGTCATTTTTTCAAGAGATTGTGCTTTTAATTCCTGGAATAGAGAAAAAATAAAAAATACAGAGGCTAAAATATTTTTCATTATGTACTTAAATTATTTTTAAATATTTCGAATAACACGACACGGGTTTCCCAATGCCAATACATTTGGCGGAATATCTTTTGTAACCACACTTCCGGCACCGATTACCGTATTATCTCCTATGGTTACACCGGGTAAAATGCTGCATCCGGCACCAATCCAGACATTATTTCCTACTTTGATAGGGTGAGCATATTCCAGAGCATTGTTTCTTTGTTCGATATCAAAGGGATGTCCGGCTGTGTAAAATCCGCAGTTGGGTGCAATAAGAACATTATTACCGAAGGTTACTTTTGCACAATCTAAAATAACGACATTCATATTGCTGTAAAAATTTTCTCCAATCTCGATATTGTAACCGTAATCACAATAAAAAGGTTGCTCGATATGAAAATTTTCACCGGTTTTATGAAACAGTTTTTTTATTAAATCTTTCCTTTCTGCTATTTTTGAAGGTAACAGATGGTTATATTGAAAACAGAGATCTTTAACTTCCTGTCTTTCAATGATTAAATTTTCATCATTTGCGTTGTACAGTTTGCCGGCAAGCATTTTTTCTTTTTCGTTATGATAAATCATTGTATTTTTACTTTATTGTGAAGCAAAAGTAGAAGCTTAGTCAATGTCTGTCAATGCTGAATTATAACCATTCTGAATTTCTTCAGAGACAGAAATGTAAAATGTAGATTTAAAAAAATTGTATTGTGAAAGACCCTGAAAAGAATATTGCATTTCAGTCTCAATTGGAAGAGAAATTATTAAATCAGAAATTTAAAGATTTATCTGAAAGTAAAAATACACTGCTTCAAAAATGCCAACAACTGGCAAAAGATTTTGTTGATCTGAAAAATGGTATTGCTATCCTGAGTGATCTTCGGTACAATAAAAGTTATATTTATAAAGGTAAATTGGCAGAGAAAATCAATGTTTTTCAAAATAAAGATCAAGATGAGATTGAAAGTATATGGGAAGAAGAACTTTTTTCAAAGCTAAATTCTTATGACGTGTTGCAAAAGCATGTCTTTGAGCTGCAATTTTTTCAGTTTATCAAAACTATTCCTGCAGATCAACAGAAAGATTATTATGTTCTCAGCAGACTGCGAATTGAAGGAAAAGATGATCAGGCGCTGATTCATAAAATGTTTTATTTCAAAAATGAAGGTGATGAAAATGTACAATTAGCACTCTGCCTGTATTATTTTGATTTTATGAATGTATCTTTTTTGCATGGAATTATTGTAAATACTGCAGATGGATCAATCATTCAGCAGACCGACGAGAGCAACAGCAATATGCTCACCGCGCGTGAAAAAGAAATTTTATTACTCATCCAGAAAGGAAAAATAAGCAAAGAAATTGCCGACAAACTCTATATAAGCATCAATACTGTTAACCGTCATCGCCAAAATATACTTGAAAAACTAAGAGTAGTAAATACGACAGAAGCCTGTTCATTAGCAATTAAAATGAGATGGATTTAAAAATTATTTTTGTGAGTTTTTGATTCTCTTAATTTTAATACCGCTATAAGTTCAACTTTATTATATCTCTTAAATAATTTATGGTACAGCACTTGCAACATGTTGGGTACACTAAACAATATATTATTATGGACAACAGCAAAATAGTATCTACACTGAATGATTTATTAAACATTACCAACGACAGAATTCAGGGATTCGGGAAAGTAGAAGAAAAAGTTTGGGACTCTTACGCCAACTTGAAAGTAGACTATGACCAAATGATGAGGGAAGCCAAAATAATGAGAGCAGATCTTATAGATTTGATTAATGAGCGCGGCGGAAAGGTAGATGATACGACTACTGTTGCAGGAGCATTGCACCGAACATGGATTGATGTTAAAAATTCTTTTGCGGGCAACCATGCAGAATCAACACTTGAAAATGTTGTATTTGGTGAAAAAGCAGCGATTAATGCATATCAGGAAGCATTACAGAGTGATAATCTTTGTCCGCAGAGTACGGTGGTGGTTGCCGATCAGCACGAAAAGATAAAATCATCTTACAAAAAATTCGAAAATCTGGAAAATCTGAATGATTAGATAAATCACAGAAAATTATGAAAACCTATTGAATATCTATTCAGTAGGTTTTTTTTAATTTTTAATTAATCAGTTTCCTGTAATTAAATTAGAACATTAATAAGAAATTGGGAAATACATCATTTCATGATTAACAAAGTAAGATCAAGATAAAAATTATAAATGGCGGCAAGATAGTTGCAGTTCATTATATATCAAAAAAATAGCTACCATGAATTTGCCGCTCAGTACTGAATTTCACACAGAAAATAGTGCCATCAGTGATTTTCGCACAGAAGTCTTAAAAGGATTAAACAGCCATCCCAAAAAATTATCTTCCAAATATTTCTACGATAAAACCGGTGATCAGATTTTTCAAAAAATAATGCAGATGCCGGAATATTATCTTACAAAATGTGAGCTGGATATTTTCCAGAATAAAACAAAGGAAATTGCTGATAATATAATAATCAACAACTCACCATTTGATCTTATAGAACTCGGAGCCGGTGATGCAATGAAATCATCATTTCTTATAGAATATCTCGTTCAGAATGGTGTAGAGTTCAATTATATGCCAATCGATATTTCAGGAAACATACTTTCAGTTCTAAATGACAAGCTTTCTCAGAAAGTTCCGGATTTATCTATTATTCCACTGGAGGGAGAATATTTTGATATGCTTAATAAAGCCACAGAAATTTCTACCCGAAGAAAAGTCGTACTTTTTCTGGGTGGAAATATAGGAAATATGGATAAAGAGGAATCTTCCCATTTCTGCCGTGAGCTCAGACGAAAACTCAATCCGGGTGATCTTGTTCTCATGGGTTTTGATCTGATGAAACATCCGCAGATAATATTAGATGCTTATAACGATGATGCCGGAATCACTGCACAATTCAATCTGAATCTTTTGGTAAGAATCAACAGAGAACTTGAAGCAGATTTTGATGTCCTGCAGTTTCAGCATTATCAAACCTACGATCCGCTTACCGGAGCCTGCAAAAGTTACCTTGTAAGTATGACGGAACAAAAAGTTCATATCGGGAACAATGAATTTGCATTTGAAGAAAATGAGGCAATTGATATGGAGGTCTCTCAAAAGTTTTCACCCTCAGATATTGATAAATTAGCGAAAGAATCAGGATATTATGTTCTGAAAGAGATAAGAGATTCCAAAAACTGGTTTGTAGATTCAATTTGGCAGGTATAATTTAATATTAATTTTAATGGAACTAAACTCAGATATAATCAGTAAAGAAAATTCAAAAAGCAACTGGATTAACCGCTATTCGGATGTCAGAAATCATTCTGTAGATATTTGTAAACCGCTGGAGATTGAAGATTATGTTGTACAGCCCATTGTAGACGTAAGTCCTCCAAAATGGCATTTGGGACACACTACATGGTTTTTTGAAACCTTTATTCTGCAGCCATATTGTACTGGATATAAAGTATTTGATCCGCAGTATAATTTTGTTTTCAACAGTTATTATGAGACTGTTGGTGCGCGTGTAATCCGTACAGACCGTGGAAATTTAAGCCGTCCTTCAGTTTCTGAGATTTTCAGGTATCGGGAATATGTAGATGAGAATATGAAAGTTTTTCTCAACTCCGAATTTTTCAACAATGACATCGAACCAATTCTTGAGCTTGGCTTAAATCATGAACAGCAACATCAGGAATTGCTCCTTACAGATATAAAATATATTTTAGGTCATAATCCGCTCTTTCCACCTTATAAACCACAAGGTCTTAATCAGAATATTCCTGTAAATAAAGTTGAAATGATCGGCTTTCCGGAAGGTGTTTATGAGATTGGATCCTTTGGAGATAGTTTTTGTTTTGATAACGAACTCGGAAGACACAAAGTATTTCTGAATGATTTTGAAATTTCTTCAAGTTTAGTAACCAACCAAGAATATCTTGAATTTATGGCAGATGGAGGATATGAAGATTTCAGACATTGGCATGCCGAAGGATGGGATTGGGTGAAACAAACACAGGCAAACTCACCATTATACTGGCATTTTATTGACGGTGAATGGATGCATTATACATGGTCCGGACTACAGAAAATAAATCTTGACGAAGATCTTTGCCATATCAACTTTTTTGAAGCTTCAGCATATGCAGCCTGGAAAGGAATGCGTTTACCTACTGAAGAAGAGTGGGAAACAGCTTCGGATCATTTCAAATGGGGCAAAAGATGGGAGTGGACAAATTCTGCCTATCTTCCTTATCCTGGCTTTAAAAAAGAAGCTGGCGCAGTAGGAGAGTACAACGGAAAATTTATGATCAACCAAATGGTTTTGAGGGGAGCTTCCGAGGCAACACCTGAAGAACATAGCAGAAATACATACCGTAATTTTTTTCCGACACATTTGCAGTGGCAGTTTACAGGGATTAGATTGGCAAAATAAATTGTTTTTGGGTCTGTAAATAAAAGATCCTCATCTTTACAAAAGATGAGGATAGAAAGATTACTTTGAGTGATGATGAAAAAATTATTTCGGTTTATTCAAAGGACATGCCATGGTTTAAATAAAATAAGCTTTGTGGTATCTGAATTTTAATTTTTTTTAAAATGGTCATTCAAAACAGGTTTTTGATCTCATCCACCAGAATTTTCACTTGCAGAGGTCTCTTTTTATCATCAACTTCAAGTTTGTTATAAAAACCTGTTTTTACGATAACCATATTTTTGTCTGGGACGATTATTATAAACTGACCTAAAAATCCATAAAAAAAGCGAACATTTGAAGCCTCATCATCATTTGCCCAAATCGTATAGCAAAAAGCATCATTTTCTTTTGTGGGACTCAGCATTCTTTTGCAATAATCTTTATTGATGAGTTGTTTACCGTTCCAATTTCCATTTTGCAGAATTAGTTGTCCTATTTTTGCCAGATCTCTTGCAGTTGCATGGATGCAGCAAAATGCTTTTTCTATTCCTTTTTCATCTGTGCTCCATTTTGCTGTTGACTCCATCCCAAGAGGAATCCATAATTTTTCAGAAAAATATGAAGCCAGACTTTTACCTGTAATTTTTATCAATGCTAATCCTAAGAGTTGAGCTGAAACGCTTTGATATTCATAGCAAATTCCCGGCATTTTATTTATTTCTGTTTCAAAAGTCTGTTTTGCAAGATCTTCTACAAAATATTGCTTAGAATTTTTGGCAAACGGATGGCGGTATTCTTCATCCCAATCAAAACCACCCTGCATGGTCATTAAGTGCCGAAACGTAAGGTATTTACCAAACTTAGTATTTTTATATTCGGGGAAAACAGTTGAAATCAATTGATCTTCAGAACTTAAAAAACCGTCGTCAATAGCACATCCCAACAGAATAGAAAGAAAACCTTTTGCCATGGAGAACGAATTCATCAACGAAAATTCATCATGATTCTTCCAGTATTGTTCATGGATAAGTGTATTGTCCTTAATAACGATCAGTGAAGATGTTCTAGTTTTTCTAAGCTCATCTTCAAACTGCTCTGAAATTTTTTTTGTATTATATGTGAAGTTTTTCTTCCACGGTTCCGGGGTAGAGTTAGAAATAATATTAGAAGGAAATTTGTCTGCATCGTCAATTGATGGCGTCATTGGTCCTTTCTTTAAATTGATACCAATCGCTTTGAATATATATCCGTAACCCGAGAGATAAATTATTCCTGCGACTGCTGTACTTCCGGCTATAATTCTTAAGATAGCTTTTTTCATAAGTGAATAAAAAATTATTTTTGAAGATAATTCGATACTATTTTAATCCTAAGATCCAAAAATACCCAACTCAAAAGTCGGGCAGTAAAAATGATTCTTTTGTGATGAAAACATAACGATCAATATTCAAAGGATATGCCACTAAAGTAATGATATTCATGTCATAAATTATTCTTGTAATTATTTGTAGATTTACAGCCTTATGAATATCAAATTACGATCAACTTCAGACGGTTTAATTTATATAAAACAGTCTGTGATCATTAACCTGAAACGTCCCAATTCACTTGAGGGAGCCAAAGCATTGGGAAAACCCATTATTGTGAATGTAAATCATATCAATTTTCTCAGCCATAATATTGATGGAAATGTTACTTTTTTTATGACAAACGGTTTTGAAATATCAATGAATGTTTTTTATGATGAAGCTGAAGAGATACTTAATAATGCAAAAGCAGGTTTAGCTTTTCCTACATTTTCAAATGATATTCAGGAAAAGCTAATTTAAAATAAAATGAATACAATATTGGTTTTATGATTCTGAAAGCTATTTACTTTTATAAAATTTGTTTTTCTTCCTGTTTGAGATCTTGATTTTCTGTCTTAATTGTCGGGAATTCTGATCTGCTCAGAGCAAGTACAATTCTTTCAGCGGCAGTATCACAAAAATCGAGACCCGAGTAGTCAGGATTTAGTCCGCCAATAAAAGGTACTGCCATAATGTAAAGACCATCAATAGATTGATTATACACATCCAATGACTGAAAATAATCATTAATATTTAAACCGGGAACATTCAGATAATAATTTTGCTGATCAGAAGATTTAATTACCTTTTGATTTTCATTTATATATAATTCTTCACCTTTTTGCTGATTTTTAAAACGAAGATAAGCCGCACTTACCAGATTTTCGTTCAGTAAACTTTTGAAAGGTAAATCTTCAGGGTTCATTTGTTGCTGACCGATAGAATCTACAAACATCTCATAATGTTTCTTGACCTGATTACCATCTTTATCGGCATAAAGATAATCTGCACCACCCTGAATATTGGGTTCTACCGTACTTTCTTCGTCAACTTCAATTAATGTAACAAGACCAGCTTTATGAAGAGCCATCATTTCTTTATATGATGATTGTGGCAATGATGCAATAATGATCGTAATCAATGGCATTAAAGTAGATTTCAGGCGCAACATATCTTCAGCAGAGAAATGTTTTGCAGGATAATTCATCGCATAACTGAAAGCTGCAAGTTTTTCTTTCCAGGTAATCGATTTTTTTCTGGTAATTGATTTTTCTGCTTCGTAATATTCTGCTTCGAAAAGATCAAAAGTATCTGCTTTCTCACGCAAACCCATCATTTTTTCTACGAATTTTTCAATACTTAAATTTTTAATCGATTCATAAAATTCAGGATCTTTTTCCTTTAAAGGTAATTTAAAATTGATCTCAAATACATAATCAAGATCTACAAAGCCTTCGTGTTTTTCTTTATAATTGGCAATTTCCTGTAAAGACATCGCCCATTTTAGAGAGTAAGAATCGTCTTCGGAATGAAATCTCAAAGCAGGAAGAAAACCTCCTTTTGAAAATAAATCCAAACGAAAATTTTTGGATGAACGATCGAGTTCATAAATCAATTGATCACCATCTTCACTGAATTTTCCATTTAGTCTTGCCAAAGTTTTTACGGAGTCAATTGCTGTAAGAGATGTGCCGCGTACAGCGATCGGAAAATTGGTGGAATCTTTAAATTTTGATGGCGGATATGGTGAATCGTACCAACCTTTAACGGTTTCTTCATGTTTTTTGCGCCAAACGTGACCTGTACAGATGATAACCCGATCTGCTGAAAAATCTTCATTATCAACATTGTTTTCTGTGATAATTTTAAATTGTTTACCTGAGTTTACATTAGGGATAATATCTTTAACAGCAGTTTCTTTTTTCACCACTATATTGATGCCTTTTTCTTCTGCAATACTGAGAAATTGGTTAAACTGATCTTCTAAATAATCTCCCAGCAAAAGCCTCGGAATAACAAGGTAGGGATTAATATTTTCAGCATCTTTAAAATCATTAAAGATTTTACTGGGATTTCTTCTGATAAAATTTTCAAAACTGTCTGCAAGTTCCGGCAGCTCATTAGCAGAAACATTCGCTACATGTTCGTTACAAGATCCATATTTACCATAAGGCATACCAACGCCAAGTCTATTATTTCTCTCGAAAATATAGATGTTTTTTGGAAGAAAAGAGCTGTTTACGATATGTTTTAAAAAAAGCAGTGCGGCCGGACCTCCGCCAATCACTGCGATATCTTGTGTACTATTTGGGTTCATAAAATATGTATTGTCACTAGTAAGAGTTCAAATAATGTTCCTTAAATAAAGTGCATGTAGATAAAATAATTAACTTTTTATGATTATAAACATATTGCTGTTGTTTATTAAAAAACTGCAGTTTATCATGATGTAATTAGTTTTGAAAAAATATGACAGAAAAGATTATTTCGAAGAAAATTTTGCAATCTAATGATCCCGGCCATATAAGATCCGTATAGTTTACAGGTAATTTGAAAACGACCAATCAGATTATGACTTTTAATTTTTTTTAGATGTATATATTTGAGTTAATCCTCAAATAATTTATACCTCTATCATTAATTTTAGCAAAGAAATGTCTGGTGAATAAATTGTGAAATCACTTATCAAACCCAATAATTTATTTATGAAAAAATCTATTGCATCGAAAACTATTCCTGCTTTGGAACATCATTTTATGGAATCTGAAAAGGCATAAAAAACTGTAAAATAATTAAATCGTTTCTTAAAAATAATGAGTCCGTTTTCAATAAATGAAAAATGGATTTTTATGATTTATCAATCTCGTATTGGAGAATTGTTGCCATAAAAAAATTATTGAAGCAAAATAATTATAAAACTAACTCATCTGCTATGAATTTGAATTTTAAATACCACAGATTGCAAGATTGGTTTTTGTTGGTACAGAATTAGATTATGATTTTGTATAAACCAAAATTATTATTATGAAATTATCTACAGAATCTGAGAATATTGCTTCTCATTACACAAGAGAAATTGAGCGTCAAAAAGCAATTAAAGCTTTAGAAAAAGCAAAAACAATTAAGAGAAAAGTTGTATTTCTGCCTCAAGGTGCAACAGGAAACATAAATATCCGTGAGGTATTTTAGTTAGCACACAAAAACAGCTGAATTCGTTAAAAATTCAGCTGTTTTTGTTTACAATATTCGCTAAAAAATATCATAGCCAGAATTATGTTTAAACTGTATCACATAAAAATAGCATAAAGCTTTAAATTTAGCATAATTTAAAATATATAATCGCAATTGCAAAACTATGCATTACCGAAGATGTAGAATTTTAGTATACTTTGCATTTTATATATCCTTAAAAATCTTTTAATATCTTTAGCAATTCCACTTGCTGCATTACATCGTTTTTGCTACTAATCAGGTTGAAATTTGCCTGAAGCCAATTGTTTCGCACAATAAAAAAAGTATAAGCGTCCATAAGACCTTCTTTGTATTTTTCTTCAGATTTTTGAAACGAAAGTTTTTGATTTTCAAAATTTAATTCTAAAAGATTATATTTTTCCTGAGCATTCAGATATTGAGCTTTAATGGAATTGATCGATTTGGTAAGATCATTAATAATCAACTGTTTATCGTAATTCGAATTGATGACATTTAGTTTTGCGATTTCCACGTTATTTTTAACCTGAAACTTATTGAAAACCGGAATATTTAAACCAAAAGAAACCGACTGATTTTTATTTTGGCCGAATTGATCTGAAAAAGAAGTACTGGAAAGATTAGTATTACCTAAAAATTTATTATAAAAAGTTGACCAACTGTAGTTTCCGTTGAGTGTCGGAAAATAATTGGATCTTTCTAAAGCGATATTTTTTTCCTGAGCTTTAATTTCAGCAATTACCACTTTATAGGCCGGATTGTTTTCAATTAATTGATTGGTGAATTCAGAATTGTTGAAATTTTCTACAGCAAGATAATTCTCATTTTCCATTTTAAAATCAATATAATCTTCTGTAATATTCAGAGCATTAAGCAAATTTATTTTTGCCAGATCCCGTTGGTTTTTTGCTGAAACCCATTGTTCCTGCAACGTTCCAAGGTTTGCTTTAATGTCATAAATGTCGCTTTTAGGACGGTTTCCAGTCTCAACTTCTTTTTCGGTACGTTTAATTTGTTCCTCGATTCCCGAAATTTGGGTTTCTAAAACTTCCAGCCAGCTTCTGCTGTTCTGATAAGCAAAAAACGTCTGAATAACATTCAGTTTTACTTCGTTTTGCGCTTGTTTGAGTTTGTAGGTATTGGTTGTTTTGTTGAGTTTTGATAAAGAAATATTCAAATAATTTTTCCAGTTAAACAATTCGGCACTTGCCTGAGCAAAAGCCTGATCATATTGCGTATTTAAAGCTTCCCGCTGATTATTTGACTGATTAATTGATGATCCGAAACTGTAACTGTGATTCACACCGGCAAACACTGATGGCAACAACATTCCTTTTGAAGCAGCAATCTGTCTGTCATTTTTCTGAATATTTACAGTTGCCTGTTTTATTAAAGGATGATTTGTCGAAGCATAATTAAGGCAATCTTGTAAGTTCCAGACTTTCTGTGCAGAAAAAAGATTAATAAATAATATAAAGATTAGTTTTTTCATAATAAGTTCTTGATTTATAGTTGATAGTTGTTTATATTGATAAGTTTTCAATCAATTAACAACCAACAACAATCCCCAAATTATTCGTATTTCAAATATTTCACAAGATTGATTTTTGTAGCACGATAGGCTTTGAAGCTCACCACAAAAAAAGTTAATATTGACAATAAAATCAGGCTTAAAAAGTAAGGCCAAATTGGCATATCAATTCGATAAGCAAAATCTTTAAGCCATTCATTCATTGCATAATATCCGAAAGGAATGCTTATTAAAACTGCAATTATACAGATCAGCAAAAATCTTTTGGTTAAATCCCAGACAATCGTTTTTTCGTCGGCTCCCAATGTTTTTTTGATGGCAACATCTTTTAACTTTTGTTCAATTAATAGGGAAGACAAAGCGAATAATCCCAACAGAGCAATAAAAAGTACCACCATATTTAAAGTTGTGAAAAGTGTTTGTTGCTTCTGGAATTTTGCAAAAGTTTTGGCGAACTGTTTATCCACAAACTCATATTCAAACGGATAACCCGGTTCTGCTTTTGTAAGCCAGAATTCTTTTATTTGCTCTATAGTTCCGTTGATATCATTTCCGGAAAGCTTTATCTGCAGATTTTGCATATTGTTTTTTGCCCAGTTTCTGTCATAGTTAAAAAATAACATAGGCTCTACAGGTTTATCGACTCCGTTGATGTAGAAATCTTTTAGAACACCTATAATTTTATATTTTTTCTTTTGTTCCCAACCCGGAAAAACTTCTTTTCCGAGAGCCTGATTTTTATTCCAGCCCATTTTTTTGACGAAAGATTCATTGGCAACTGCTCCGGAAATAGTATCCGAAGCATAGCGAAGATCCATGTCTCTTCCTGATGCAAACTTCATCTTATAGAATTTGAAATAGTTATAATCAATACCTCCAACCAACACGTTGGGAACTGACTTTGTGGTGTCTAAAGCGTTTTTTACGCTAGATGCATTTGCCAATCCTAAACCTATGGAATTTACAGAACCTGTAATATCTGTAACACCGTGTATTTTAGAAATTTCATTTTTAAGACGAATGTATTTTTTAAAATTATAATTACTTTGCCAATCGGTCTTTTTAAACTGTATTTGAATTACCTGATCACCTTTGAATCCCAAATCTTTATTCATCATAAAACTGACCTGCGTATGAATAATTAATGAACAGATGATAAAAAATGAAGAGACAATGAGCTGTAAAGTCAGAATAGAATTTCTCAGCCAAACACCGCTTTTGCTTCCTGCGAAATTACCTTTTAATGTATTGATCGGTTTAAAATTCGAAAGATAAAGAGCGGGGAGCAACCCTGAAATTAATGCAAAAACAATTAATAATAATCCGGTATAAATAAACAAATTAGGATCATTAAGTATAATTTCTTTGTTAAGAAATTTGTTGTAAGTAGGAAGCAGAAGCTCAACCATTGCCAAAGCAAAAATATATGCGGTAAAACAAATGATAAAGGTCTCCAGCAAAAATTGATACATCAATTTTGATCTCGTGCTTCCCACGGCTTTTCTTATTCCTACTTCTTTTGCTCTTTGGGAAGCCTGAGCTGTTTTAAGATTAATAAGATTGATGCCGGAAAGTAACAAAATTAATGCTGATAAACTCATCAGAATCATTATCGATTTTTTATCACCTTTCTCTACACCTTCGCTTTTAGCGTCCAGTTTCATTTTGCTGATCGGAGTTAAATAAACCTTTGCACTATTTTTTTCGTCATATTTTTCGCCCAATTTTGCCGAAACAATTTTTTCCTGGGCAGATTGCTGGTCGGAAAGTTTTTTCTCCAGTTTTTTAATGTCAGTTCCGGGTTTCAATTTAAAATAGCCTACATAACTGTAATTTGTCCATTGTGAATTAGAACCACTTCCATTATCCAGACCTTGGTTTCTCATTATAAATCCGGGTTTGAAAACACTGTTTGTTGCCGGATTTTTGTAAACAGCTGTCACAACCATTGGTTTTGCGTCAGGTTCATCAAAACTGATGGTCTTTCCGACACAGCTTTTGTATTCGTCACCGAAAAGCGTTTTGGCAGTTTCCTCGGATATTACAATTTTAGATTTATCACTTATAGAATTCTTAAAACTTCCTGCAACTTTTTCAAGTGGAAAAAAATCAAAAAAAGAATCTGATGCCCTGCAAGATGATACAAAAGCAGAATTGCCTTGTGCTATAAGGCGAATCTTATAACTTGCCCAAAGATTGGCGGTGGTATAATCTTCAATTTCAGAAAACTTTTCTTTAGATACCGAAAGTTCGGGGTAGCTGGAAACCAGCATAGTTCCGAAATCGGCATTTGCATTTTCTACAAGATAAATATTCTCTTTATTCGGAATCCATTGTTCGTATGATTTTTCGTCCTGCCAATGAATAAATATTAACAGAAAAACACACAGACCCATACTTAATCCCAAAATATTAACAATGGTAGAAAGCCAGTTTTTTCTGTAGTTAACGAATGCTATTTTGAGCCAGTTTTTTAACATAGTTTTTTGTTTTTTTTAGGTTGGAAGATGGATGCAGGAAGTTTGATTTTAATTACTGTGCGGAAAAACTTCCAGCTTCCATCATCAGACATCCATCATCATTCGTATTTCAGATATTTTACAAGATTCACTTTTGTAGCTTGATAGGCTTTAATGCTTACAACGGTAAATGTCAAAGCCAGTAATAAAATCAAGCTTAAAATAAATGGGAAAAGCGGCATATCAATTCGGTAAGCAAAATCTTTCAGCCATTCATTCATCAAATAATAACTGATTGGCATACTGATGAGAACCGCCGTCAAAGTAATCCAAAGAAATTGCTTCGTCAATCCGAAAACCAATGTTCCGTCTGATGCACCCAAAGTTTTTCTAATCGCGACATCTTTCAGTTTTTGTTCAATCATCAATGATGATAAAGCGAATAACCCTAGTAGAGCAACCATCAAAACCATTGCATTAAGAATCGTGAAAAGCGTCTGTTGTTTTTGGTATTTAACAAAACTCTCTGCAAATTTTTTATCAATAAAGTAAGAATCGAAAGGATAGCCTGGTTCTGCTTTTTCTTGCCAGTAGGTTTTGATTCTTTTTATTGTCCCATCGATATCTTCAGACTTCAATTTCAATTGAATGTTGTAAACCCCAAATCTTTTCCAGGTAGTTTCTTTATAATGAAAAAATGTAATAGGTTCTACTGCAGTTTTCGGACTCCACATATTAAAATCGTTCACAATTCCTACGATATGATATGGTTTGCTGTCAAAACCCGGACGAATCTCATTCTTCAAAGCTTCATCATCTGTCCATCCAAATTTCTTTACAAAAGCTTCGTTTACCATAACATTTGCAATTGTATCTGAAGCTAAATTAGGATTCAGCCAGCGTCCTTTTTTTAGTTTTACATTCATAAATTGGAGATAATCAAAATCCATAGAACCATGTTGAGCATTGATACTTTTATCTCTAAAATCTACGTTTGAATTACTGAATCTGCCACTTCCAGGAACTGCTTCTCCGAAAGAAATACTTTCAATACCTTCAATTTTACTTAATTCATTTTTCAGGCGTTCATATTTCAGCCAGGGTTTTTCTACATTTTCGCTAAAATTAACATACAATATCTGTTTTCCACTAAAACCAATGTCTTTATCCATCATATGTTTCACTTGTGATTTTACAACCAAACCTCCTATAATGAAAAATGAAGAAATAATTAATTGCAATGTCAAGATTCCATTTCTCAACCAAACTCCGTGTTTGCTTCTGGCAAAATTTCCTTTCAGAGTTTCAATAGTTTTGAAGTTTGATAAATACAGTGCAGGAATTAATCCGGAAATCAGGGTAACTGCCAAAACCATAGATAAAGAATAAAAATAAATAAGCCAATCGTTCATTTTTATTTCTTTGCCATAAAACTTATTAAAACTTGGTAAAAAAAGTTCTGTTAAAGCTAAAGAAAGAAGATATGATGCGAAACAAATGATAAATGTTTCCATTAAAAACTGAAGAACCAAACTTGATTTTGTACTGCCGATCGCTTTTCTCACCCCAATTTCTTTGGCACGTTGAGAAGCTTGTGCTGTTTTAAGATTAATGAAATTTATGGCAGACAAAACAACTATCAAAACAGAAAGTGTAAGCAAAATCATCATTGTCTGAAAATCGCCATTTCCGAACCAATAAGCTTTTGCATGGAGTTTTAATTTATCTAATGGTATCAGTTCACAACTATTCGGACCGTACAATTCCATATATTTCTCAACGGTAACACCAGAAGAACCTTCCTCATTGATTTTTGCTCGATATTCAAAGACTTCTTTAACCAATTTATTTTGTACAGCAACTATATCGGCATTGTTTTTCAGCATAAAAAAACATCCGTAATTAAAGCTTCCCCAGGCTTCTTTATCATTTTTCATCTGTTCATAAGCCAGAATGATAAATTCAGGTTTTATGAGACTGTTTTCCTTTGGTAATTCATAAACGGCAGTTACAATATAATTTTTACCATTAAACTTCAGGCTTTCTCCGGCAACATTAGTTCTTCCAAAAATATTTTTGGCTGAAGTTGTAGAAAGAGCAACTGCATTTTCGCTTTTAAGAGCGTCTTTAAAACTTCCTGAAATTAATTTGAATGGAAAAAAGTTGAAGAAATGTTCGGATGTTGCTATTCCGTCTTGCTGATAAACCGTTTTGTTTTTTGCTGTCATTTTGAAACCCATTCCAGACGAATTAAAAAGAACAAAATCTTTCACTTCCGGAATCAGCTTCGCAGCACGTTCGGCCATAGGAATAGAGATATTGCTTCCGTAGCCGTTATCTTTTTTGTAATAACTCTGAATCCCATAGATTTGATCTTTCTTGGGATTCCATCTTTCATAGGATTCCTCATCATTCCAATGCATCAGGATGAGCATAAATCCGGTAAGACCAATGGTCAAACCAAACAAATTAATGATGGTGGAAAGCCAGTTTTTTTTATAATTGATGAAGGCAATTTTGAGCCAGTTTTTTAACATAGTTTCGAATTTTATTAAACCTTCAAGGTTTCAAAAACCTTGAAGGTTTGGATATAGAGAATGAATGTTTTTACTAAAAGTTTTTAGCATCTGCTTTTTCGAAAACATCTTTTCTTTGGGAAGAATGTTCTTCAGAGAAAATCTCGCCGTCTTTCATGTTCACAATTCTGGAAGCATAACCAGCGTCATAAGAAGAGTGCGTTACCATTGCAATCGTAGAACCTTCTCTGTGAAGTTCTGCCAGGAGATTCATTACCTCGTTGCCGTTGGAACTATCGAGGTTTCCTGTTGGCTCATCGGCTAGAATTAATTTTGGTCTTGTTACCAAAGCTCTTGCAACAGCTGCTCTTTGCTGTTGACCTCCGGAAAGTTGTTGTGGATAATGTTTTGCTCTGTGCGTAATGTTTATTTTCTCCATAATTTCTTCCACTCTTTTTTTTCTTTCCGAGGAAGAAACGCCATTGTAAATCAAGGGTAATTCGATGTTTTCATATACCGTGAGTTCATCAATCAGATTAAAATTCTGAAAAATAAAACCGATATTTTTCTTCCTGATGTCTGATTTTTTCTTTTCAGAAGTTCCGATAGTTTCAGTTGATTCAAATTGGTAAGAACCGGAAGAAGCACTGTCTAGGAGTCCGAGAATATTAAGGAAAGTCGATTTTCCACAACCTGAAGGTCCCATTATTGCAACAAATTCGCCTTCTTTGATTTGCAGGCTTACATTATTAAGCGCATTGGTTTGAACATCTTCTGTTTTATATACTTTAGAAAGGTTTTGAATATTTATCATTGTAGTATTGTTTAAAATTTATAGTTTATTTTGAATTAAATTGAATTTATTTTTCCACCCGATTTTCTCTTCGCTGAAAACTTGATTCCCGACAAAGTTTTATACTTGATTTTAGCTAAAGAAGTTGCTTCAGCAGTCAGTTCTTCGGAAACGCTCAAAGTTACGGTTGATGTTGCAGTCGCATAAACTTTTGCTGTTTTAATGTTCACATTTTTGGCATCCAAGTTACTTGCGCTGTCTGCGTTAATTTCCGCGTTATCAGCAGAACCTCTCAATTTTGCATTGCTTGCAGAATTAATGTTTATTTTCAAATTTTTCGCAACAATTTTTCCTGAAAATCCACCTGTATTTTTAAGATTAATGTAAACATTTTCTGCTTTGGAATCTGCGAAAATTTTTCCGGCAGTTTCAGTTTCAAAAGTTTGATTTTTATTATTGAAAATACTTTTAACTCTGATATTTGAAGCATTTTCGGACTCTGCTTTTACTAAGTCTTTCATATATACAACCACTTTCGTAGCAGTATTTTGAAGCGAAACATTGGGTTTGTATTCACATAAAGCGTATTGTTTTTCAACTCAATATTCAGTTCTGAAATATAATTACTCGTCGCAACCACTTTGTCTTCCTGAGCTTTTACAATTTCCACTTCAATCGCCTGAGAAGATTTCACTGAATTAAAAGAACCTAAATTGAAAGTCTTTGTTTCTACAGAATTTTTATCTGAAAAATCTTGTCCTTTCAAAACCTTAGTCGATGTGAAAAGACCGATAATCATTGTTATAATAAGTAATAATAGTTTTTGCATTGTTATAAATTGTTTTTTTGTTTAATTATCACTCTCTGAGTGTTATTTTTGAATATTTAACATTTCATATTTTTTCATTTCAGAATAATCTGAAGTAATGACCATTTCGCCCTGTTTCAATCCGGAAACTACTTCATAATACAGAGGATTTTCTCTTCCTAGATTGATGCTTCTTTTCTCAGCTCTTTTGTCTTTTACTATGAAAATCCATTTTCCGTTCGTATCTTTATAGAAATTTCCTTTTGGAATCATCATACTTTGCGTATCGGCAGATAATTTCAGTTTCACACCGAAGGTCATCCCTATTTTCAGATTTTCAATTTTTGCATCAATGAAATTCAGTTCTACAGAAAACTGTCCGTCTTTCACTTCGGGAAGAATTTTGCTGATGATGACCTCATATTCTTTTCCGTTGTTATCTAAACTTCCTTTGATTCCGACTGTTAATTTATTAATATAATATTCATCCACTTTTGCAACCAGTTTATAACCACCCATCAAATCAATTTTTCCAATGCTTTCTCCCGTTTTTAGATTTTGCCCTAATGAAATATTGAAAGACGATAATCTTCCCGAAACAGGCGACATTATGAGGAAATTATTTTTGTTGGAACTAAGGATATTCAGACTTTTTTCCATTTGACTGATAGAGCTATTGATAGCAGAAAATTGAGAATTTCTGGAAACTTTTTCATTTTTGGCTCCATTTTCTACGATTTGTTTTCTGTCTTTTTGATAATTCAAATTCTGAAGTGCAATATCATAATCTGTTTTCTTTCCGATTTCCGCATCGTACAATCTTTTCTGAAGATTAAAACTTTGTAAAGCTGTATTGTAGTCGTTTTGTGATTGCAACAATTCTTTATCTTGGTTAAATTTCTGATTTTTCAGTTCTAAAAGCGAACTTCTCATCTGGCTGATCTGTTGCATAATTCCCGTTTCCTGATTCAGATAATTAAACTCTGTATTTGGATTATAAACTCTCGCAATAGGTTGTCCTTTCGTCAACATTTGCCCATCTTCTGCAAAAATTTCTTTCACCGCTCCACCTTCCAAAACATTCACCAAAGAAGAATTCAGAGATTGTGTCTGTGCCGTTACCATCAGCATATCTTCGAATTTCCCTTTTGTCACTTCATCAATCGTGATATCTTCCGCCTTTACATTATAAGTTTTTTTCTGATTAAGAAAATACCAACCAAAGACTGAAACTGCCAAAACAGAAATAATGATGATTGATATAAATTTTATTTTAGAATTCTTTTTTACTATTTTCGTATCCATGTTTATGATAACTTGTTTATATACAGATTATTACACAATTCAGATACCAGAGATTTATAACTTTATAACACTCTGTAAATGTGATTAAAAAAAAAATTATAATTTTAAAACTGTTCATTATCGGACACTTTTTGTGCGAAAACGAACAATTTTAATTTAATGATGATTAAAAACTATGACTAAAAAAATAAAAAATACAGAAACTTCCGATAATCAAATAGAATTTTCAAACGAAAAACTATTTGTTGATTTATCACAATTGATAGAGCAAAGTCGCCAACAAGTGGCTATGCAAGCCAACAGTACACTTACCATTTTGTTTTGGCAGGTTGGTAAACGTATCAATGACGATGTTCTGCAAAACCAACGCGCAGAATACGGAAAACAAATTTTGCCGACACTGTCGGCAAAATTGGAAAATCTATATGGCAGAAATTTTACCGAAAAAAATATACGAAGAATGGTCAGATTTTCTGAACAATTTCCAGATATTGAAATTGTCGTTCCACTGTCACGACAATTGAGTTGGTCACATTTTATAGAACTCTTCTCATTAAAATCAAATAATGCAAAACAATTCTATGCAGAATTAGCTATTAAGGAAACACTTGGTGTAAGAGAACTCCGCAAACAAATCACCAATAAAGCTTTTGAAAGAACAGAAATTGCTAATCTACAATCATCTCAAAGCGAAAAATTTCCTATCAATACTTTCAAAGACCCATATCTATTAGATTTTCTTGGCTTGCAAAACGATTATTTAGAAAAAGATATTGAAACAGCCGTTCTTCACGAACTGGAAAAATTCATATTGGAATTAGGGAAAGGATTTGCTTTCGTGGAAAGACAAAAAAGAATGATTATCGATGGAGATGATTTTTATCTCGACCTTTTATTTTTTCATCGTTTATTAAAAAGATTGGTTGCCATCGAATTGAAATTAGGGAAATTTCAGGCGAAACATAAAGGTCAGATGGAATTATATCTGAAATGGCTCGATAAAAATGAAAAACAAGAAGAAGAAATGCCAATTGGATTGATACTTTGTGCAGAAAGTAGTAAGGAACAGGTTGAATTATTAGAAATGCATAAAGATGGAATTATGGTTGCGGAATATTGGACCGAATTACCACCCAAAAAAGAACTGGAAAGAAAGTTACATCTGGCTTTAATAGAAGCAAAAGAACGTTTTGAACGCAAGAAATTATTGTAATTTATTAAAAGAAAATGCGAAAAAAAGAAGCTCATATTTTAATTGTTGATGATGACGAGGATATTTTATTTTCGGCAAGAGTCTGGCTTAAAAAGTTTTTTACAGAAGTAAGTTGTCTCAGTCAGCCTAAAAATATTCTGAAATTTTTATCTGAGCAGCAAGTTGATGCCGTTCTTCTGGATATGAATTTCCGAAAAGGTTTTGAGAACGGACAAGATGGATTGTACTGGATGCAGGAAATAAAAACTTTGGAACCACAACTTCCGATTATTCTGATGACTGCTTATGGCGAAGTAGAATTGGCTGTCGAAGCCTTGAAAAACGGAGCTTCCGACTTTATTTTAAAACCTTGGAATAACGAAAAGCTGTATGCTTCTGTGAATCTTGCCGTCGATATTTCCCGAAAGAATAAGAAACTGAATCAATGGGAAAACGTCAGTCTAAAAACCAATCAATACCAACTGGAAACGCAGTCTTTTGCGATGAAAGATGTAATGGAACAAATCACAAGAGTGGCGCCGACAGATGCGAACGTTTTGCTTTTGGGAGAAAACGGAACGGGAAAATATGTTTTGGCAGAATATATTCACGAGCTTTCTGAAAGGAAAAATCAGCCTTTTGTGCATATTGATTTGGGAAGTCTTTCTGAGAATTTGTTTGAAGCTGAATTACTTGGATACAAAAAAGGCGCTTTTACAGATGCGCATCAGGATTACGCCGGAAAAATAGAAAATGCGGAGAATGGAACAGTTTTCCTCGACGAAATCGGCAATCTACCGCTGCATCTCCAAACCAAATTATTGAGTTTGATTCAGAATAGAAAATTATCGAGAATCGGGGAGAGCAAAGAGCGATTATTGGATGTGAGATTTATTTTTGCAACCAACGAAAACCTTAAAAAAGCCGTAGCTGAAAACCGTTTCCGGAAAGATTTATATTACAGAATCAATACGGTTGAATTAAATATTCCAAGATTGAGAGAACGTTTGGAAGATATTCCAACTTTAGCGGATTATTTTTTGGATAAATACAAACAGAAATATCACAAGCCTGATTTGATTTTAAATGATGTTTTAATTTCAGAATTAAATCATTATTCCTGGCCCGGAAATATCCGTGAACTCGACCATTGCATCGAACGAAGCGTGATTCTTTCCAGCGAAAAAAATCTTAAATTGCTGATGCCTCAGGATGAAGAATCCGAAAACACCATCGTGAATCTTAACATTGAAGAAATGGAAGAAATTCTGATTAAAAAAGCGTTGAAAAAACACCGTGGAAATATTTCTTTAGCAGCGGAAGATTTGGGATTATCAAGAGCTGCGTTGTATCGAAGAATGGAAAAATTCGACTTGTGATTGAGTTGTTGGTTGATAGTTTTTGGTTGGTGGATTTTAATATATTTAATTGATGAATTCGAGAAGTTTTGTTTGGGTAATTTTTATTCTGTTGGCAATTGTCTGCGGAATTTTTGCGTTTGATTTTTATTCACAAAACAAATGGATTAATTGTACTTTGTTTTCATTGATAAGTTTGGTTTGTGTTGTTTTGGCGCAGACTTCGGCTTTATCTTACATTCAGAAAACGGAAAAACTGCTTTTGGCTATTCAGAAAAAAGATTTTTCATTGTTCCCGAAAACAGAAGAAAACAGTTTGGTGGATAATGCTGTAAAACTCTATTATCAAAGCAAAGACGAACATCTTTCATTATCATCTTACAAACTTTTGTATGAGGAAATCTTAAATCAACTGGAAATCGGATTGATGATTTTGTCGAAGAAAAATGAAGTTTGGGAAGTTTTTTATGTAAATCCGATTTTTCTGGAAATTCTGGAAATTCCAAAATATAATTTGTGGAATCTTTATGAAAATAAAACCAAGGAATTTTATAAAATCATTGAACAAACCAATTATGAAAACTCGCAGGAATTTTTTGACATTTCGATTAATGAAAATACGAAACAATCGTTTTCACTGAGGACCAAAAAAGTTCAGAATGTGAAAAATCGGTTTTGTATTATCAGTTTAGAATCGGTTCAGAAAATTATCGAACAAAAAGAAAAAGTGGCTTGGAATAATCTGATGAAAGTAATTTCCCACGAACTTCTCAATACTTTGACGCCTGTCAACAGTCTGATTCAAAATCTTGAATATATTGCCAATCAGGAAATTATAGAAAAAGAAGATCAGCAGGATATGAAAGAAAGTCTGATGGTTATCAACTCAAAATCAAAGCAGCTATTGAATTTTGTGGATGATTACCGACAAGTTGCAGAACTTCCGAAACCTGTTTTCAAAGAAATTTCATTAAAGAATATTGTAGAATCTGCACTCAATTTTCTGAAACCGGAATTTGAAAAAAGACATATTAAAATTCTCAATTCATTAGAAAATCAAATCATTGTTGCAGACCAGAAAATGATTGAAAGATGCCTGATAAATCTTTATCTCAATGCCATTTATGCAGTTTCTGATAAGGCTGAAAGAACGATAAAAACTGAAATTAAAACTCAAAATAAACGAATTATTTTAAGCGTGGAAGATAATGGAATCGGAATCTCAAAAGAAATTCAGGATAAAATTTTTCTTCCGTTTTTCACAACAAGAAGCAATGGTTCCGGAATCGGTTTAACGCTGAGCAAAAGTATTATAGAAGCGCATAAAGGTTATCTCAATTATAAACCTTTGGAGCAGGGAAGTCGTTTTGAAATTTGGTTTGTGGAGTAAGATAGTTTAATTTGAAACATTCAATCCAAATTTTAGTATTTCTCTCAAAACATCCAGATTGATATGATCGAGGGTTTTAAATTTAATACAATATCCTGTAACGCTAGCTTTTCCAATGGTATTGCTGTAGTTTTTAGCTAAATAATTTTTGTCTTTAATACCAATAAAGTAAATAGAAATTCCGGTTGTATTGGCGCTGATTCCCAATTGGTAAAATTCCCGGGAACTTCCATCTGCATATTTCAAATTCTGAAATCCGTAGCCAATATTGGGATTGGAAACTATTTTTCCGTCATTATTTTTTCCGTCAAGAAACCATAATTTGCAAAAAGGCATTATCTCAAGAATAATTTTATGTAAATTTTGCAGATCTCTGCTCTTTTGTGAAGTTTGACCAGAAATATATTCTTGAATTTGATATTCTATATTCATAAGATTTTAATTTTTCCCAATAAATTTAATTTTTAAATCTTTGTAATTAAGATATTTTTTAAATTAACGCATTGTTTTATATCCAAAAGTAAAAATTAGTTCAAATACTTTTTTATCTCTTTTTCTAAATTTTATTTTTAAAACAATAATAATATCTATAATCCAACTTACTCAATATTTTTTTGTTCTTTTGCAAATCGTTAATTTAAGTATAACTATGTCGAAGTTTGATGAGATCAGGCCTTTTTATGATCATGAAGTGAATGATGCTTTGCAAAGTATAGCGAGGCATCCGATGATGAAGGTCTTAATGCAGTTTACTTTTCCCGATTCTGAAGAAAATTTTTGGCTTGGTCAGTTTAAAAATATTCATTCTATAAGTGATTTTCAGCATCAGTTTATTTCGCAGACGATTCGTCAGATTTTGAAGCAAAGTTCGGAAGGTTTAACGACATCAGGATTTGAAAAATTAGATAAAAACACAGCTTATTTATTTATTTCCAATCATCGCGATATTGTTTTAGATACTTCGTTGCTGAATCTGGTTTTGCTTGACAAGGGTTTAATTATGACTTCTTCGGCGATAGGAGATAATCTTGTGCAGAAAACATTTCTGCATATTTTAGCAAAATTAAACCGTAATTTTTTGGTTCAGAGAGGTTTGTCAATTCGGGAGCAGCTGAGCAGTTCAAAAATAATGTCTGAATATATTCATGATTTATTGCAAAAAGAAAATCGTTCGGTTTGGATTGCGCAACGTGAAGGTCGTACAAAAGACGGAAATGACGCCACACAACAAGGTGTTTTAAAAATGTTGGCGATGGCTTCAAACACCGAGCCATTGACAGATTTCTTTAAATCACTAAAAATTGTTCCGCTATCAATTTCATACGAATATGATCCTACAGATGCTCTGAAAATGCCGCAGGTATTGGCAAAATCTAAAAATGAAATCTATATAAAAGATGAAAATGAAGATTTTAAAACCATGTTGAGCGGAGTTTTAGGACAAAAAAAGAGAATTCATTTGCACGCAGGTGAAGTTCTGGAAACAGAGTTTGATGAGATAGCCTCAACCACTGAAAATAAAAATAAACAGCTTCAGGCGATTGCCAAAATTATTGACGATTCTATTCTAGAGAACTATAAACTTTGGCCGACAAAATATATTGCTTTTGATTTGTTAAACAATTCAGATCAATATGCTGATCATTATACAGAAGATGAGAAGCAACTGTTTGAGCGACGTCTTGAAATGCGGATTGACAGTTCGGATCCTGTTTTAAAAAATAACTTTTTATCAATGTACGCCAATCCTGTTATTAATAAAAACGGCTGAATTATACAAACAAAACTTTATAGTGTAACGGGAAAACAATTGATTCTTGTCAACGTATTTTGAGTACTAAAAAGTAATCTGGAATTCTTTAAAGGTAAAATTAATTACGGGGCACATCTATCTGCTCCGTTTTTTTATGGAATTTATCTCTGTAATCAATTCCCCAGTTTGCAATTTCATCAATAATTGAGCTTAATGTTTTACCATGCTCAGTGATTTGATATTCAACAGTAATGGGTTTGGTATCGAGAACTGTACGCATAATTAAATGATTCATTTCCAGATCCTGCAATTCTTTTGAAAGCATTTTCGAACCAATTCCGTCAACTTCTCTTACTAAATCCATGAAACGTAACTTATTACCCAACATTAAAGTCCCCAAAATATGGAATTTCCATTTACCGGAAAGAATTTCCATCGTATCTTTTATGGCTAAAATTCTTTTTTTACAAATTAGGTTATTATTAAATTCCGGTTCTTTTTTCATAATTTAATGATCAGTTGAAGGTTTGCAAATTTAAAAAAAATACCTTCAGTATCATAAAGGAAAGTAGTTTCCACAAGGAAACTAGGGGTAGTTTTGTAATAATTGAATTTTAAATTTGCATCGATATTTTAAGTATCAACGACTAGGCATCGTTTAAAAACACAAATGATGAAAAAAAACTTTTCGATTCCCAATAATAAAATAATTTCTTGCAAAATTCTGCAAATTGTGAATCATCATTTTAAAATATCCTCCATTTACAGCTAATTATTTGTATTTTGAGTTTAAAAAGATTGAAAATCCACAAATTCTATTTTAAAATCTTTTTGTTTAAAAAAACAAAGTTGTGAGACTCCCAGAAATAAATTTCTCGAAATCTTCAATGAGATGCAGATTTTGAGAATACATTAATTATTACAACCCCGATGATAATTAAAACAATTCCAAGAATTGCAGGCAAATCCAGCGACTGTTTATAAACAAAATATCCGACTAACGAGATCAGAACAATTCCTACAGCAGACCATATCGCATAAGCAATACCTATCGGAATAACTTTTATTGCATGAGTAAGAAGATAAAACGATGCCGACATCGCAACCAAAAATACGATTGTCTGTAAAGGTTTTGTAAAGCCTTCAGAAGCTTTTAAAAAAGAAGTTGCCACCGACTCGAAAAGTATTGCAAATGCTAAAAATATGTAATTTTTCATAGCTTTAAATTTAATATTTTCTTTTTATTGGAGGGTTTTGTGAACTATTTTTTTTTTGTCTAAAAGTTTACTTTGAAATGTATAAAACAACTATAACTCTAAAATCAGCTGTCATTTTGTCATTCAGGAGGAATCTAAATATTCTGAAATAAAGTAGTTTAGATTCCTATGGAATGAGAAACAAACTTTTAAAACTAAATTATTACCAACTACGGACATTCATAATTAATTTTAATGGCATTATTGTTGCGAATCATGATAAACAAATTTACTAAGTAAGAATTATCCAGAAATACTTGTTCCTTGAAAGATTTAAGATGAATTATATTTCTTTTTCAATTTTATTTTGAATAAATTCTTGTTTAAAAAAGCAAACACTTTAAAGATATGAAATACTTTTTGCGATTATCTGAAAAATTCACCGAAAATTCTCCAGATTAATAATCAATAAATTGTATTATGGTAAATATGATTCAAGTATAACTATTTATCAAATTATTGTAAGTATTTTTGAGGCTAAGTAAATTATAATAAATTATTTATTTTTCGTTGATATGATTTTAATAGTTGATGATAACCAAAACAATCTTTTTTCATTAAAAAAACTTTTAGAATCTAAAGATTTTCAGGTAGACACCGCCGGTTCTGGTGAGGAAGCTTTGGGAAAAGCTTTAAAAAATGAGTATGCTTTAATTATTTTGGATGTTCAGATGCCTGAAATGGATGGCTTTGAAGTGGCCGAAACTCTTGCCGGATATAGCAGAACTAAAGAAATTCCTATCATATTTTTATCGGCTGTAAATACAGAAAAACGATTTATTACAAAAGGTTACGCTTCTGGAGGGAAAGATTATGTTACAAAACCAGTAGATCCCGAAATTCTTCTTTTGAAAGTGAAAACTTTCTATAGTATTCAGGAGCAGAGTGTTGCGATGAGAAAAATGCAGCAAAATCTCGAGCTTGAAGTAAAAGGCAGACGTGAATCTCAGGTTACCATGAAGTCGCAGATTGATCATTTTCATCTGATGCTGGAATCTTTACCCCAAATTGCATTTACTTTAAATGAACAAGGAATTGTAGATTTTGTCAACGGAAAATGGTATGAATATTCTATTTCAGATACCAGTTTTCCCGAAGTTCATCCCGATGATTTAGATATAAAGGAAGAATTTTCACGGTGCAGAAATAAAGGTAAAGCTTTAGAACTTGAAATTCGTATTAAAAACAGAAAAACAGGAGATTTCAGATATCATTTGCTTCGTGTAACACCGGTTCTTGAAGAAAATGTAATTAAAAATTGGGTTGGAACTTTTACAGACATCGATGATCAGAAAAAAGTTGAGAAAGAAAAAGACGAATTTTTAAGTATAGCAAGCCATGAACTGAAAACACCTTTAACGAGCATTAAAGCCTACGTTCAACTTTTGGATCGTAAATTAAAGCTTGATAAACAAAGCGCAGAATCAGGGTTTATGGTAAAAGTTCATGATCAGATTGAAAAGCTTAATACCTTGATTACCGATTTATTGGATGTTTCTAAAATTGAAAACGGTAAACTGAAAATCAATAAAAAACCAACAGATCTGGATCAGCTAATTCAGAATTCTATCGATACAATTCTTCAGACCCATGAAAATAAACAAGTGAAAATTGACCGTCACGGTTTTGTTCCCGATATTTTAATTCCTTTGGATGTCATTCGTATTGAGCAGGTTTTGATTAATTTTTTAACGAATGCTATTAAGTATTCTCCTGAAAATCATCAGGTAATTGTTACCACATTTGTAGACAAAGAAGAGCAGGAAGTAAAAGTAAGTGTTACCGATTTCGGAATTGGTATTCCGGATTTTAAGCAGGAAGCGGTTTTTCATAAATTTTACCGTGTTGAAGAGTCTTCGCTGCAGTTTCAGGGAATGGGGATCGGGCTTTATATCTGTTCGGAGATCATCAAACAACATCACGGAAACATAGGAGTTTCAAGTATCATCGACGAAGGTTCTACATTTTATTTCACTTTACCATTAAACTAATTTTATGCCGAAAAAAATACTTAGAAATCTTCAGTTTGGAGTTGGTCTTTCATTAGCTATTTTAATTGCAAGTTCGGTTGCATCTTACCTGAGTATTCAAAATCAGATGAACCACAGAGAAAGTGTAGGTGTAAGCAGAAGATCAGTTACAGCAGTGAAAGATGTTTTAGTTGCACTTTTAGATGCCGAAACGGGAAATCGTGGTTATCAACTGACGGGAAAAGAAAGCTTTTTGGAGCCTTACAATAGAAGCCTGAATGAATATTCACAAGCAATTGAAAGAGCAAAAAGTTTAAATATAAAAGATGCGCATCAGCAAAAACTTTTAGAAAATTTAGAACAGAATGTTGAAAGTAATATTGCTAACCTGAAGCTGTTTGTAGAAAACCGTAGAAAAGGTATTATAATGACGCAGGAGCAGATTATGCTGAGCAAATCTTATATGGATAAATGCAGGCAGATCGTAAAAGAATTTGCTCAATTTGAAGAGTCTCAACTCGAAGTAAAAAATAAGGATCTCAACAACTCTTCAAATACAACGGTATTATTCATTATTTTTTCGGCACTTTCAGCAATTATAGTCACTGTTTTTTTCTATTTGAAATTAAGATCTGATCTCGTTCGAAGAGAAAAATTAGAAAAAGATTTAAGAGATAAAGACCTTGAAATCAGCAGACGTGTAAGTGCTATTCAAAAGATTGCAAACCGTGTTGCAAACGGAGATTATACCCAGACTTTGGCAGATGACGCACAAGATGACCTAGGTGATCTGGTAGATTCTCTAAATCACATGAAAGATTCTCTTAAAAAATCTTTTGATAAAATAAATAAAAGTGACTGGAGGCAAAAAGGCTTGGCTTTGCTGAATGAATCTCTAATGGGAAATAAATCTGTGAAAGAGGTTTCAGAAAGATCTTTAAATCAGCTGATTGAATATGGAAAATGCATCAACGGATCGATGTATCTTTTTGATGAAGGAACTTTGAAGTTATGCTCAGCTTTTGGTCTGGAAGCCAACATGAAAAAAAGCTTTGAACCTGGAGAAGGAATGATCGGGCAGACTTTTAGCAGTGCAAAACATAAAGTCTATAATGATCTTAAAGAAGAAAGTTTTGTAGCAAGTTTCTCAAGCAGTAAACTGAAATTGAATAGCTTATTATTGATTCCTATCTTCTCAGATGGTCATTGCATTGGTGTTTTAGAATTGGCGGCAATCAGTAATTTTGATCAGGATCGAATTGATTATTTTGTAGAATCTGCCAGAAATATCGGGATTGCATTAAACGCTGCTAAAGGTCGTGAAAAGGAGCAGCAATTATTAGAAGAAACTCAGGCTCAGTCGGAAGAATTGCAGGTTCAACATTCTGAATTGGAAAATCTGAATACAGAATTGGAAGCTCAGACCCAAAAACTTCAGGCTTCTGAAGAAGAACTGAAAGTCCAGCAGGAAGAATTGATGCAGGCAAATGCTGAATTGGAGGAACGTTCAAGGTTATTGGAAGACAAAAACCATTTGATTGCAGAACGAAATAATGAAATTCAGAAAAAGGTTGAAGAATTAGCATTAAGCACAAAATATAAGTCAGAATTTTTGGCGAATATGTCTCATGAATTACGAACTCCTTTAAATTCAATTCTTCTTCTTTCCCGTTTAATGGCAGAAAATCCTGAAGAAAATCTTAATGAAGATCAGGTAGAATCTGCGAAAGTTATTCAGAGCTCAGGAAGCAGTTTATTGACTCTGATTGATGAGATTTTAGATTTAGCGAAGATCGAATCGGGTAAAATGACTCTGGAATATCAGGATGTTGAAATCAATGAAGTTGTAAAAGATTTAAAAAGTCTCTTCAATCCTATATTTTTAGAGAAAAAACTTCAGTTTAACATTAATATTGATAAAGATGTAGAGCCAGTGATTGAGAGCGATCGTTTGCGTGTGGATCAGGTTCTGAGAAATTTACTTTCCAATTCATTGAAATTTACAAAAGAGGGAAGTATTGATTTAAATATTAATAAAGATCCTAAAAATAAAGATTTCATTATTTTCTCAGTAAAAGATACTGGAATCGGAATTGCGGAAGATAAACAGAAAATTATTTTTGAAGCATTCCAGCAAGCCGATGGTTCTACCCGTAGAAAATTTGGTGGAACTGGTTTAGGGCTGTCAATCAGCCGTGAAATTGCAAGACTTTTAGGCGGAGAATTGAGCTTGACAAGTGAAGTCAATAAAGGAAGTGAATTTAGTCTGATAATTCCAATAAAACCTGTTTCAGAAATTGAAAAACCTGAAACAGATCGTCAATTAGTTGATATTATCCGGGAGGAGGTTAAAGAAATTCAAAATATCGTGGATGATGGTGAAACGGAATATTATGAAAATATCGCTGTTCTTGAAATCCCTGAGAATGTAGATGATGATAGAGATCAGATCCATAAAGATGATAAAGTTATTTTGATTATTGAAGATGATACCAATTTTGCTAAAGCTTTGCTGAAATATGCAAGATTACAGGATTACAAAGGTATTGTCGTGGTAAGAGGTGATCACGCCTTGTCTGCAGCTCAGAAATATCATCCACAAGCAATTTTACTGGATGTTCAGCTTCCTGTAAAAGACGGCTGGAAAGTAATGGATGAACTGAAATCTACTCCGGAAACCAAACATATTCCGGTTCACATGATGTCTGCGCTTCATGTGAAGAAAGAAAGTTTAATGAAAGGAGCCGTAGATTTTATCAACAAACCAGTTGCATTGGAACAGATGACGGATGTTTTCAGAAAAATTGAAGAAGCTTTACAGCAAGGTCCAAAAAAGGTATTAATTGTAGAAGAAAATGCGAAACATGCAAGTGCGTTATCTTATTTCCTGAGTAATTTTAATATTTCATTGTCGGTAGAAAATAATGTGGAAGATGTTGTAAATGCTTTAAGTTCAAATCAAAATGAATGTGTGATTCTTGATATTGGTGATTCCCGTGGTAATGAATATCAGATTATTGAGTCGATTAAAAGTTACGAAGGTCTTGAAAATCTACCGATCATTATTTTTACTGAGAGGAATCTGTCTCAGTCTGAAGAACAGAAAATCAAGCAATACGCAGACTCTATTGTGGTAAAAACTGCCCATTCTTATCAAAGAATTCTGGATGAAGTAGGTTTATTTCTGCATTTGGTGGAAGAAAAAAATAATTCTTTAGAAAATGTAAGAACCAAAACTTTAGGTACGTTGACGGAAGTTTTAAGCGGTAAAAAAATCTTAATTACAGATGATGATGCCCGCAATATTTTCTCTTTAACGAAGTCTTTAGAAAAATATAAAGTAGAAGTGGTGGTTGCGATGGACGGAAAAGATGCATTACAGCAAATCAAACAAAATCCTGATATTGATGTTATTTTAATGGATATGATGATGCCCGAAATGGACGGCTACGAAACCATTCGGGAAATACGGAAAATGCCGAAACTGGCAAGACTTCCCGTTATTGCAATCACTGCAAAAGCGATGATTGGTGACCGCCAGAAATGTATTGATGCAGGTGCGTCTGACTATATCTCAAAACCAGTAGATATTGATCAGTTATTATCCTTACTTCGAGTTTGGTTATATGAAAGTTAAACAGCTAAAATTCTGATGAATAAGAAAATTCTAATTGTGGACGATGATCCGCGAAATATATTTGCTTTAAAACTGACTTTAAAAGCAAAAGGCTATCAGATTGAAAGCTCAACAATGGCTTTGGAAGCAATCGATATGCTGAAAAACGAACAAAACTTTGCAGCTGTTTTGATGGATATGATGATGCCCGAAATGGACGGTTATGAAGCCATAAAAATTATTAGAAATACTCCTTTAATAAATGAAATTCCGATAATTGCAGTCACAGCACAGGCAATGCCGGAAGATCGCCAGAAATGTCTTGACGCGGGAGCGCAGGATTATGTTTCAAAACCGATTAATGTAGATATATTATTAACTGCTCTGGAAAATCTTTCATAAATGCTGGAACCAAGTATCGTAAAAGATGAAGAAATAGAATATCTTATTAAAGATGTTTACGATCTGTACGGATACGATTTTTCCGAGTACAGCAGAGCTTCTTTTAAACGGAGAGTAAACCGTATCTGTCTGATCGACAGGTTTACGAGCTTTGCAGAGTTGCGTTATACTTTAATCAACGATCCGGAATATTTAAAGCGTTTTGTAGAAGAAGTAACGGTGAATGTTACAGAAATGTTCCGGGATCCTTATTTTTTCAAAGCTTTAAGGGAAAAGATTTTACCGCAGTTGGGAACCTATCCCTTAATCAGAATTTGGGTTGCAGGTTGCTCTACAGGTGAAGAAGCATATTCTATGGCTATTTTGCTGAAAGAAGCCAATTTGTATCATAAATGTTTAATTTACGGAACAGACCTTAATCCTTCAGTTTTAGAAACTGCAAGATCAGGCGTTTTTCCCCTGCAGCAAATGAAATTATATTCTGAAAATTATATGCTTTCCGGAGGGAAAAAAGATTTTTCAGATTATTATACTGCCAATTACGACAGTGCAAAATTTGATAAAAGTCTTCAGGAAAAACTGATCTTGTCGACGCATAATCTGGTTTCAGATCGTTCGTTCAATAGTTTTCAATTGATAATTTGCCGAAATGTTTTGATTTACTTTGATCGTGGTTTACAGGAAAGGGTTTTTAAGCTTTTTGATAGTAGTTTAGAAAATTTGGGATTTTTGGCTTTAGGTGCAAAAGAAACCATTAGATTTTCTAAATTAGATAAAAATTATCATCAGATCGAAGATCAGCGGATCTGGAAAAAAGTAGATCACAACTAATGTTTTTTTAATCATGCACACAGAAAACTCAAATACTGAACTGGTAGTAATTGGAGGATCTGCAGGAAGTCTGCAGGTTATTCTGGAGATGATTAAAAATTTAAACGAAAATTTAAACTTTTCAATTGTACTTGTTCTTCATAGAAAAGCACACTCAAACAATATCTTACAGACCTTACTTCAACAGTTTATTGCAACTGAAGTAGTAGAGATTGACGACAAGTGCGAAATTGAAAAAAATAAGATTTACATCGTTCCGGCTGATTATCATTTGTTGTTCGAAGATAAAAAAACAATGTCTCTAGACAGTTCAGAGAAGATGAATTATTCACGGCCGTCGATTGATGTTACATTTAAGTCTGCAGCTGAAGTTTTCGGAAAAACTTTGGTAGGTATTTTGCTTTCAGGAGCAAATGCAGACGGAGTAGAAGGTTTATTATATATAAAAAAAAACAATGGCAAAGTCTGGATTCAGGATCCTGATACAGCTGAAGTCAATTATATGCCGAAACATGCGGTAAAAGAAGTGAGATACGATTTGCTGATTAAACCAGGTAATTTAGCAGATCATATCAATCAATTATAAATATTAAAAAAATTAAAAACTTAAATTAAAGTTAATTATATGAGTAAAAAGAAAATTTTGATTTTTGATGATGATAAAGCAATTTTGGAAGTTATTACAATTATTTTTGAAGAAAATGGTTATCAGGTCGAAATTTCAGAAACATCTCATGATATTATTGAAAAAGTTTCACAGTTTAAGCCCGATGTAATTCTTATGGATAACTGGATTCCGAAAATTGGTGGGGTAGAAGCGACTAAGCTTTTAAAAAATCATGATGAATTTAGTACAATTCCGGTGATTTATGTTACGGCAAATAATGATATTGTGGCTTTGGCAAGAGAAGCTCAGGCTGATGATTTTGTTGCAAAGCCTTTTAATCTTGATGATTTGGAGGAAAAAGTTGCAAAATATATCAATATATAGCAGCGAATTTTTAATTGAATAATAGTCCCTTTCAATGATTTCTGAAAGGGATTTTAGTTTTTCATACAATATCTCTCATGTGTTTCTGCTCTGATGTTGTCACCATTCTGGGTTGCTCTTCATTATTAATATCACTGATTAAAGCTGATAAAAATTCTTTAATTTCAGGTTGTGATAAAATTTTGTCAGAAAAAGTAGGTGCAACAATTGTTTTTCCAGACACTATATTTTCGGTAAATATATATTCATCTTTCAGATCAAGATCAATATTGAACTGTTTTTTTAGGTTTAATGATAAATAATATTCTAATAAATCTTTATTTTGTTTCACACTTTCCATCTTGGGATGTTTTCTTTTCTTAGTGAAGTAATTTCTATGCCATAAATAGAATTTCTAATTTTTTTTTAAGTTTAATTCAAATTTTAAAAAAAAAGGCGGATAATAAAAATGTTTATTATCCGTCACAATTAAAAAAAGCTGTGTTTATTTTCCGCCACCGCTGTCTTTTTCAACGTCGGTTTTGGTATTTTCTTTTACTTTCTGGTTTCCGAATCGTTTTACAAATGTTAAAGAAAATCCGTACCAGTCAGATTTTGTTGAATTTCTGAAGGTTCCGATTTGGCTGTAAGAGGTTGCATCAAAATTTGGTCTCTGAAAGATATTCATTAGCTGTAAACTTACTTCCATCTGTGTTTTAGGGAAAATTTTGGTTGCCGAAATATTATGAAAAACATTGGTTTTATTGGCATAAGAATTTCCGTTATTCTGATTGGAAATTTCTACCCACGCGCTCAAATTGATGTTTTTATTGAAAAGATTGGTATACGTTAAATTACTTGATCCTGCCCAAAAACTTATATAATCTGCTCCTTTAAGATCATTTCTTGCATTAAAATCGCTGTTATCGATATAGTTATATCCAAAACTTAGATTGACACTTAATTTATTCTTCAGGAAAGATTGGTTGGTGTTTGCATAAAGGTAATATTTGTGCACATTTCCTGTAAAGTTACTTTCCTGAGAAATGGTTTTATTGTCTTTCGGAGTTGCTCCTGTTTGTACTACATAATCTGTCCAGTAATCCTGGTTGGTGAAACTGTATCTTGCCGAAAGAAAGTACTTTTTCATAAATCCGAATTTCATGTAAATACGATCACTTGGGTTAGGATTTAATTCCATATTTCCTCGGGTGTACAATCCGTCGTTTCTCGGTAATAAGAACGGGTTAAACTCAGAATACCAAGGTCTCCAAAGATTTCTGGTGTAGGTTAAACTTAAATCATATTTGTCTGTGAAAGAATATTTTAGTAATAAATTGGGTAAGAAACTTCCGTAAGAATCTTTCCTTGAAGCTCCTGCGATGTCCTGACTCATCCTGTAATCAATATATTCATATCGGATACCGACTCTGGTCTCTAGTTTTTTGAAAAAAGTTTTGGTAAAATTAGCATATAAAGAACTAATATTATCTTTATATCTGAAGGTGTCATTTCTGCTCAAACCTTCCGGTAAAATACCATATAACGAGTTGGGCACTGCGTTATTGTGAAAATCTATTTTACCGCCGACTTCAAAAGTTCCTCCCGATTTTCCTAAAGGTTGTGTATAATCAACTTTCAGGTAATAATTTCGGTTTTCAAGATCTGTTAAAACCCCGATTTGGTCCACAGAAGTTGCTCCTGCATTGGTTACTGTGTTTTTAAGATAATAACTGTTGTCATTTTCGGCATCGTAATTTGTACCTAAATTAACATCTAAAATTCTGTTTTTTTCTTTGTCATAATATTTATAAAACACATTCGTTCCAAAGGTGGGATTTGATGATGATGACGTCTGATTTTGAAAATATGAACGGTTTAAATTGTCATTTTCAAAAATCTGAGCATTGGTTTCAGAGCTGTTGCTTCTTATTCCTTTATAAAATTCGAGAATGGCGCCGACGCTGTTTTTATCATTAAGTTCGTACTCAGAAGTTGACGAAATAGACGGATTTTTACCTTTGTAGATGATGTCGTTATCAATTTTGGTCACTTCATTGTTTGCATATAAAGTATTAAGTAAAGAGTTTTTCTGAACAAAAGTATTGTCGCTGTAACTTCCGATAAGTGTTTGTGTGAATTTTTTCTTGTGATAATTCAAATTAAAATTAGTATACTGTGAGTTTTTCGTATTCTGTCGGTTATTTAAAGTGATACTGCCTTTCATCCCTTCATCATCCCGTTTTTTCAGAACAATATTAATCACAGAACCTGAAGCTTCATACCGGGAAGACGGGCTCGTAATAACCTCGATTTTCATCAGATTATCCGCAGGAATAGTCTGCAGATATTCTTTTAATTCCTTCCCTGTAAAAACAGATTTTCTATCATTGATGTAAACCGTTACCGATTCTCCTTCGGCTTTCAAAGCGTCATTATTATCGATGCTTACCAATGGAGTCATTCGTAAAATATCCCAGGTTGTGTTTCCTGCAAGAATTGAACTGTTGGAAACATTAAAAACAGTACGGTCTACTTTAGATTCTACAGTGGGTTTTCTGTAGGTCATTGTTACTGCTTCAATCTTTTCTTCTTTAGAGTTTACAGTATCTTTTTTTTGTTGTGCAAAAGCCAGAGTTCCTACTAATAAAGCGATTGGTGCTAAAATTTTTTTCATTAAGGTTATTAATTGTAACTATAAGACACATGAATGGGAATATTTGTTACATCAGATAACTGTTAAATTCTGTTAATATGGAAATTGTTTTTGAAACAGCTTTAAAATCAATAAAATAAAAATATGAATGTCCGTAATTGGTAATAATTTAGTTTTAAAAATAAAAAAGCTATTTCGTTGTGATGAAATAGCTTTTACTAAATTTTTTAGTTTTTTTATTGAATAACAACGCTTTTCTTTCTCACAGTATGTGCTGAAAAATATCCCAAAGCTCCGTTACTGATATTGCTTGGCGGATTTGCGGGAGTAATTCCTCCACCGGGACCACCTCCTGAAAGTTGTAGCAGAGCGGAGTAAAAGGTATAAACATTCTGGTCAATACACTGCATTTCTACGTGAATGGTATCTCCAACAGTTACTTTTATATCATCTGAATCTTCACCATCATCGTTTGGCAAAATCAAGGGTCTTTGATTGGGCATTCCATTATTCACATTATCAGAAAATTCGGAAAAAAATTTCTTAGAATAATTGTTAACTGTATAACTGAAAAGATAGCGATTCCCTAAAGCTGGCGGATCTGTAAAAACGGGTAAAAGTGTGTAACTTGTTTCACCGCCGACCATAAAAGAATCCTGATCCAGGCCATCGAAAGATACTGCTTCAGGCATTGTACTTGTAGAAATATATTCTTTTCCTTCAGCTTGAATTTTCAAAGTATACGTTCTTCCGGATTGTCCTACAAATGTTGAAGTTTGGTATCTTCCGTTTCCGATATATTGTAGGGTTTCTGTTTGTCCTGTATTATCGCTCAAAATAATTTGTGCATTTTCAATCGCAGGATATTGATTAGTCTGAGTAAAAGCAACCGATTTTGTAATTTTCACATAATATGGTCCAGCCTGATCGGTTACATTTCCTTCAATCACGATTTGTCCGCTTTGGTCTTCCAGATCAAGATCGATTTCTTTTTCGCAAGAATGTAGTAGAAATAAAGAAAATATGATGATTAATATATTTTTCATAATTAGAATTTAAAATTATAAGTAATGTTTGGAACCCATTTGAAAAGTGAAGTCTGCATGGCTCTGGTCGTTCCAGGATTGTTCGGATTGTCTTCAAAAGTAATGGTGTAGGCATTTTCTCTTCCGTAAACATTATAAATTCCGAATGACCAGGAACCTTTCCAGCGTTTATCAGAAACTGGTTCGTAAGTTGCACTCAAATCCATTCTGTGATAAGCGGGCATTCTGTCGGCATTTCTGCTGCTATATTGGAAAACCGTTTGTCCGTTAAGTTCATATTTTCCAGTGGGAAAAGTCACTGCGTTTCCTGTGCTGTAAAGAAATAATCCTGAAAAAGACCATTTTGGATTTAGCTGATACGTTGCAACGACAGAAAGATCGTGTGTTTTATCCTGTCTTGCATCATACCATTCATTATCGTTGATTCCGTCAATTTTTCTTTCGGTTTTAGATAAAGTATAAGAAATCCATCCGGTTAGTTTTCCACTTTTCTTTTTGGCAATTAATTCTAAACCATAAGCTCTTCCTTTTCCGAATAACAGCTCGCTTTCTACATCTGCAGCTGTGTCAAATGAAATTTGCGCTCCGTTTTTATAATCAATTTGATTTTGCATTGATTTGTAGTAAATCTCAGCATTCAGTTCATAATTATTATTGTTAAAATTTCGGCTGTAACCCGCGCTTATCTGGTCTGCAATCTCTGGTTTTACAGTATAGCTGCTTCCAATCCATTGGTCGGTTGGGTTTCCGCTTCCACTGTTGCTTAATAAATGTAGATTCTGGGTATTTCTGGAATAACCTCCTTTCACACTGCTCATTTCATTAATTCTGTAGTTCGCTGTAATTCTCGGTTCAGGATTCACATATGTTTTCCCGAATTTTCCTTTTTCTAAATATTCAGAATCGGTTAAAACTCCATTTTGATAGGTATTAAAAGTATCTCCGCCCAAAACACTGAACATTGCCAATCTCGCTCCGTAATTGATTGTCAGCTTTTCGGTTGCTTTAAAATCGTCATTAATGTAAATAGCATTTTCCCAGGAATATCTCGGATTTCTCGGAAAACTACTCACACTTGTTCCAGAAGCGCTACTCGGTGTAATCGTATGATATATAGACTGTAAACCAAATTTCACCGAATGTTTATTTCCAGCAAACCAAGAAAAATCCTGCTTCAGATTCCAGTCTTCAATTTTAGAATCAAGCCCGAAAGTATTATTGTTACTGCTCAAAGCAATATTATAATTGTAGTTGCTGTAAATGAAAGATGTATTTGAGAATAATTTACTGTTGATAATACTGTTCCAACGCAAAGTTGCCGTAGTATTTCCCCAATCTGTCGAAAAAGTATCGCCCAAACCTAAAACATCACGCCCAAAATATCCCGATAAGTATAAACGGTTATTGTCATTAATCTGATAATTGGCTTTTAAGTTTAAATCATAAAAATACAATTTGCTGTCTTTAAAATCATCGGTTGCTTTCAGGAAAACATCCGCATAAGTTCGTCTTCCAGAAACGATAAATGATGATTTTTCTTTCTGAATCGGGCCTTCAACGCTCAATCTGCTGCTGATTAATCCAATACCTCCATTGATGTTGTAATCTTTGTTGTTTCCGTCTTTCATTTTAACATCCAAAACAGACGAAAGCCGACCTCCGTATTGTGCCGGACTGTTACCTTTAATGATACTCACATCCTTCAGCGCATCACTGTTGAATGTACTGAAAAATCCCAGTAAATGTGAAGCATTATAAACTGCAGCTTCATCCAGTAAAATCAAATTCTGGTCGGTTGCGCCACCTCTTACAGAAAATCCGCTGCTTCCCTCACCGTTACTTTTAATTCCGGGTAAAAGCTGAATAGTTTTCATCACATCTTTTTCACCGAATAATACGGGAAGTTTATCGATTTGTTTGATGCTTAAAGTCTCAGTTCCCATTTGTGCAGAAGAAAGGTTTTTGTCTTTTTTTACTGCGGAAATAATAACCTCATCAATTTCTTTCACCCTGTCATTTCCTTCCTGAGTTAATTGCAGATTTAATTTTAAATCATTTTCAACCGTAATTTTTTGTTGGAAATCTTTAAAACCAGGATTAGAAACGACCAAAGTGTAAGAACCTTGCGGAAGAGAAAGCGAGTAAAACCCGTATTCATTGGCAATTACGGAAATTGTAGGATCTTCTGCGACTTTTACGGTAACTCCGAGAAGTAATTCACCGTTTTTCTGATCTTTAACTGTTCCGCTTACCGAAAATTTCTGCTGTGCAAAAATAAATGTACTGAAACAGACCGCAGCAATGGTTGTTGCGGCTTTTAAGGATGTTTTGTGTATCAATTTGTTTAGTTTATTATTTTAAATGAAGGATAAGTTTCTAATTTCAATTAATGATGTCAAATTTTAGTCATAGATTTGAGAAATAAAACCTTATAATTGCCTAAACAACGAGGTTGTCATCGATTTATTGTTTAGTTTACGTTAATAATTTTTAATTTTAAAAATCATATTTATTAGTAAATGCTTACAGTAAATCATTTCTAGATGAGTTTTATTAAATTCTGTAATTTTTGAGAACTTATAAATATGTTAGTTTTAAATATGGTTTAAGATGTTAATGATTTACTAATTATTAATGATTTATCCTTTGAATACCTAACTGAAAATCTTACATTACCATCAAATTTTTTCTTTTATACAAAACATTTGTATATTTGCTCTACGCTTTAGGGGTATTCTGAAAAGAATTGAGAGAGTCCCTTTGAACCTGATACGGCTCACACCGACGTAGGGAAAAGCAAGGATACATTGTTCTGTGATGTTTTCTTTCTTTATTCTGTCGTTTTCCTAAAGCATTTTTTTATAAAAATTAGTTTAATGGAAAATAATCTCTGGACTTACATTCAATCTGTAAAAAAACAATCGCCGCTTGTACACAATATGACCAATTTTGTGGTGATGAATAATACTGCCAATGCACTTTTGGCAGTGGGAGCGTCTCCGATTATGGCTCACGCAAAATCTGAGGTGAAAGAAATGGTTGCTATTTCAAATGCTGTAGTCATCAATATCGGTACACTCGATGAATATTGGTGTGAATCCATGTTGATTGCTGCAGAAGAAGCTCGTCGTACAGATAAAACCTGGGTTTTAGACCCGGTTGGAGCGGGCGCAACTTCTTTCAGGGATGAAGTTTTAGCAAAACTTTTGGAATTTAAACCGACAGTGATCAGAGGAAATGCATCAGAAATCATCGCTTTAGCAAAAGCGAATAAAACCATTACAAAAGGAGTCGACAGTACTGCAGAAAGTAATGAAGCAATTACTGCAGCAAAACTTCTTGCTGAAAACTATCAGTCTGTAGTTTGTATTTCTGGCGCAACAGATATTATTATCGATGAGAAGGAAACTTATTTTGTTGAAAACGGACATCCGTTAATGACTAAAGTAACAGGATTGGGCTGTTCAGCTTCGGCTATTATTGGAGCTTTTGCCGGAATTTCTGAAAATAAAACCGAATCAACTGTTGCAGCAATGTCACTTTTAGGAATTGCCGGAGAATTGTCAGAAAAGATTTCAGCAGGACCGGGAAGTCTTCAGGTGAATATTTTAGATAAATTGTACACTATTTCTGAGCAGGAGTTTTTTGAAAACGTAAAAGTTTCAAAAAAATGAGTTTGATAAAATCATTTCCTTATCAATTATATCTCGTTATTTCCGAAGAAGATTGTAAAGAACGAAATTTTTCAGATGTTGCCGAACAAGCCATTTTGGGTGGAGTAGACATCATCCAGTTGCGTGAGAAGAATGCTTCTGATTTAGATTTTCTTGATAAAGCAATCTGTCTGAAAGAAATTACCGACAAGTATAAAATCCCCTTAATTATTAATGATAATATATTTGTTGCTGAAAAAATTAATGCTTTTGGAATTCACGTCGGGAATAATGATATACAACCTTCTGTTTTAAGAAAAACTTCTTTCCAGAATAAAATGATTGGATATTCGATTGAATATTTAAGCCAGCTTGAAAACAATGAAACAATTCTTTCAGATTATTTAGGAGTAAGTCCGGTTTTTAAAACACAAACAAAAACAGATACCGTTACAGAATGGGGTTTGGAAGGTTTAAAGAAAATCAGAGAACTTACAGAAAAACCTTTGGTAGCAATTGGAAATATTCATTTTAAAAATGCAAAAGCTGTTATCGAAGCTGGTGCAGATTGTATCGCAGTCGTCTCGGAAATCTGCAGTGCTGAAAATCCTCAAAAAGCAGCTTTTAATCTGAAAAACGAAATTATAAAATGAAAAAATACAAATATCCATCAGTTCTTACGATTGCGGGTTTCGACGGAAGTGGCGGAGCCGGAATTCAGGCCGATATAAAAACCATTTCAGCTTTGGGATGTTATGCAACTTCAGTTTTAACGGCTTTGCCCATTCAAAATACACAAGGTGTAAGGAATATTTTCCCGATTCCTGAGGAAGTAGTTTCAGAACAGATAGAGTCTATTTTGGATGATATTTTTCCGGATGCAATTAAAATAGGAATGGTTCACACGTCCGAATTGGTAGAAACTATTGTAGAAACCTTAAGGAGATACAGAAAGATTCCCATCGTATTTGATCCGGTGATGGTAGCAACAAGCGGCCATCGGTTAATCGAGGAAAAAACGATTAAAACAATTATTCAAAAACTGTTCCCAATCGCTGATATTATTACTCCAAATATGGATGAAGCGGGAATTTTAGTCAATATGAAAGTTGAAACTCTGGACGATATGAAAATTGCCGGGGAAAGCATTAAAGAATTAGGCTGTAAAAATATTTTATTGAAAGGCGGTCATTTGAAAACTGAATTAATCACTTCCCTTCTTTATAATAATCAGCATCATTACAGAACTTTTGAATCGGAAAAAATTGAAACCAATAATACGCATGGTTCAGGTTGTACACTCTCATCGGCAATTGCTTCGTTTTTAGCACAGGGAAACAGCATCGAAAAGGCAGTTGACTTGGCGCAAAACTATGTTTCCGAAGCCATTTATCACGGTTACGATGTACAAACAGGAAAAGGCAACGGTCCGTTAAATCACTTTTTTAATCCTCAAAAACTCATCAAAAATGAATTGGTCTGAAAAAGCCTGGGAATCGATTGAAATCGTTTACAGCGACATTATCAAAATGCCTTTTATTAAAGAATTATCTGACGGAAATTTAGATAAAGAAAAATTCCAGTTTTACATTGCTCAGGATTCTTTGTATCTCGAACATTTTGGGAGAACGTTGGCAATGATTGGAAGCAAAGCTTATAATATAGAAGATGCTTTGGCTTATATGCGTTTTGCTGAAAACGCAATCTTAGTAGAAAATGCTTTACATGAATTCTATTTTAAAGAATTTAAAATTTCAGGCAAAGGAATTTTACAGCCGGTGTGCCATCATTACATTCACTTTTTGAAAAGTACCGCAGCTTTTGAACCTGTCGAGGTTGCCATGGCTGCAACGTTGCCGTGTTTTTGGATTTACAAAGAAGTAGGAGATTACATTTTAAATCTTGAAAAAAAATCAGAAAATGTTTATCAAAGCTGGATCGATACGTATGGTGGGGAAGATTTTGCAGTTGCGGTTAGAAAAGCCATCGAAATTTGTGATAAAGCTGCTGAAAATACAACTCCCGAAATAAGAAACCGAATGAATGAAGCTTTCTTTACGGCTTCAAGATTGGAATTTCAATTTTGGCAGGCTGCTTATGATTTAAAAGTCTGGTGATAATAATGAAAAAATTTGTTGTAATCAGCTTCAAATTAATTAGATGCGTAAGATTGTAAAAAATATTAGATGTTTAGTGCCGAACTTATTACATTTCAATTCAACGATAATAAAAGCCCAATCAACAAACTGTCGATTGGGCTTTTATCTATTTTATGATGCTTTGATTAAGCTCTGTATCCTCCGGAAACCTCGATTCTCTGTGCATTAATCCATTTAGAATCATCCGAACAAAGAAATGCAACCACGCTTCCGATATCATCCGGCAAACCAACTCTTCCCAAAGCAGTTTCTGAAGCCAGATGTTTATTTATATCTTCAACATCACGAACGAAACCACCACCAAAATCTGTTTCAATCGCGCCCGGAGCAATAGAATTCACTCTGATTTTTCTGCTTCCCAACTCTACAGCTTGGTATCTTGATAATGAATCTACCGCTGCTTTCATTGCACCATAAGCCGAATATCCGGCGAAAGAAAATCTTGCCAAGCCAGAAGAAGTATTCACAATGCTGCTTCCGTCATTCAATAAGGGCAATAATTTTTGAGTTAAGAAATAAGGTCCTTTGAAGTGGATATTCGTCATGGAATCTAAAATTTCTTCAGTTGTGGTTTCAAAAGCTTCATTGATTCCGATTCCGGCGTTGTTTACCAATGCGTCTAATTTTGCTGAGGAAAATTGAGTGTCTAAAATATTTTTCACTTCCGTTACAAATTGGTCGAAACCTGAAGTTGATGAGATATCCAAAGGCAAAGCAAATGCTTTTTGGCCGATGTTTTCAATTTCTTTTACTACTTCATCCGCAGCTTCTTTTTTAGTTTGATAAGTGATGATGAGGTCAAATCCTTTTTTTGCCAATTGCAATGCAGAATCTTTACCCAATCCGCGGCTTCCGCCTGTTAATAATGCTATTTTACTTTGATTGTCTGACATTTTTAATGTTTTTAATTAATGATACAAAGTTGAAAAATTTGAACATTAAAGCATTTGCATAAATCAAATCAAAATTTGTGAAAATCAAACATTCATTAATTCTCTGAAATGTTGAGGTGATTGTTGATCGTGTTTTTTGAAAAAATTAGAAAAGTGCGCTACTTCCTCAAAACCCAATGTAAAAGCGATTTCAGAAATATTCCATTGCGTTTGTGCAAGTAATAGTTTTGCTTCCTGAAAAATTCGGCTTCCGATGATTTCTCCTGTTGTTTTTCCTGTCGTCTCTTTCAGAACACGATTGAGATGATTAACGTGAACGCCTAAAATTCCAGCAAAATCTGCCGGTGTTTTCAGTTTTAAAAGCTGACTGATATTTTCGATAGGAAACTGTCTTTCCAATAGTTCTATAAACAAAGTTGTTGTTCTGGAAGCTGCAGTCTTACTGTTTTCTACTGGAAGAATGGGTTTTAATTTCTGGCCGGAATGAATCAGTTCCATTACATAATTTCTCAGCAAATCATATTTATATATGTAATCAGAATTAATTTCTTCATGCATTTTAATGAAAATGGCTTCAAACTGATGAAATTGTTCTGTCGAAATTTGAAATACAAAATCGCTCTGTGGCGAAAAAACGGGAAGATTATCGATTTCGATTCCGATTTTATTTGTTGGTAAAAAGTCTTTAGTAAAAACGCAGAAATGTCCTGATTGATTAGTGCATTGGTTGTTATAATTATAGGGTACTTTTGGTGAAGCGAAAAGAATGGCGCAGTCTTCGATCTCAATAGTTTTATCTGCATATTCCACTTTATTTTGCCCGTTGATTAAACTTATTTTGTAATAAGTACGTCTATTGTAAGGCATTTCGGGTTTTGATTTGCTTTCTCTGAAAATTTTAGAAATATCAAAAACATTGAAGTGACCAATATCTTTATTAATATTTTCCGTAATAAACAAATCAATATCCGGACAACTTTCGCCCAAAATATCCAGATAAAATTCTTTAATAGTGATTGAACTCATTTTGTTTGTAAAAATCAAAGGTACGGGTTTGAGATTAATTCTTGATTTTATTTTTATTGCGCATCTCAGCTTTTACCTTCTTTCGATGTTGAATTCCCCATTTTGTCATTGCATTGACCAGTTCTTCTAAAGTCTGGCTGTAAGGAAGCAATTCATATTCAATACTTACAGGATAGCCATTTTCCACTTTTTTGATGATAAAACCATTCAGTTCCAAATCTTTCAGTTCGCTGGAAAGTACACGTGCAGAAATTCCTGTGACTTGTCTTTGAATTTCTGTGAATCGTTTGTTTCCTCTCGCCATTGCAATGATAATCATCAGTTTCCATTTTCCACCAATGACATATAATGCGTCGGAAACTGCCGTTAAAATCTTGTGGCATTCTTCGGTAAATTCTTTATTTTCTGTCTGGATTTCTGTTGATTTTTTCATGAATAATTAATTTGTTAGTTACTAACCTTTAAGTAATGACTAATAAAATGTAAGTAAATATAATATAATTTTGTTGGGTAAGAATAAAGAAAAATTTAAAACAACAAAATTATGACACTAGAAATTTTAAAAACAAAAGAAGATTTAAGAAACTTGATCGATGATTACGCTTATCTGGGCGATGGAAAAAAAATCCCGCAGGTGATGGATTTGTTCACTCCAGACCTTACCTATAAAGTTTATATGAATGGGAATTTGGTTTCCAGTGTTTCGGGGAGAGAAGATGTGGAAAAGAATTTTAACGGTCACGCCAATGAAGTGAAAACCTATTTTACCTTAAACGGACAGCATACCGTAAAAATTGATGGAGAAACTGCTGTTGGAATTTCATTCTCGCAGTTAAAAATGGTACGAGAAGTGGAAGGAAAGAATGTTTTGACAGATTACAGCGTAAAATACGATGATTTTTACGTCAACCAAAACGGAAAATGGCTCATTAAAGACCGTATTGCTTATTTTTTGATTATTGAATCGAAAGCAATTTCATAAAATCATCTAAGTATCAAAGTATCCGTCTCACAACTGAGGCGGATACTTTATATAAATTTATTCTGTTAAGAAGTTAGTTTTTCAATTTTTATCAACACATCATCAATATCAAAAGGCTTGGGGATAAATTCATCGGCTTCGCAGGAATTTATCACATTTTCAGCCTTTGCATGTGCACTGATAATCATTACAGGAATTTTTGAAGTAGCTTCATCTTCCTTAATTTGATTGCATAAATCTGTACCAGATCCGTCGGGAAGTCTTACATCCAGAATAAAAATATCAGGATTTACAGATTTGTCTCTGCTGTTGAATGCTTCAACGGTTGCAAAAGAACGCACATCATAATTTTCAAATGACAGGAGTAGCTGTAATGCATCTCTGATGCCTGTCTCATCTTCTACGATATAAATTGTTTTCATAATCCTTGGTTGGCAAAAACAAAGCCAATCTTAAGAAAGCTTGAAAGTTTTAAGAATTAAAAGGTGAAATGCTGTAAATATTTTGTAATCTGATTTTGGGCTAATTTTTTTGGTAATTGAATAAATTTTGATTTTTGTCAACTGCTATTATAAAAAATAATAAATTTTTTTGAATAAACGTTTAACCAAAAATTAATTATAAATGAATTTCTGGTTAAGTATCAAAAATGTATTAATTATAATTTAATTATAAATCATTGAAATACAAATATTTATATTTTAAAATTTTTGATTTCACAAATTTGCGAAATTACATTTTATTTTGAATTGTGCAAATATTTTTGACTATTGTTTTTTTAATAATTTATAAAATACTTTGCAAAATAATAAGGTCAATGAAAAGAGCATCCATAAAAGATATTGCCAGAATTGCAGGAGTTTCCGTTGCAACAGTATCTTATGTTCTTAACAGAAAAGAAGGTCAGCGAATCAGTGAAGACACCAAGAAAAAAATTTTTGAAGTAGCTGAAACTATTAACTATATTCCCAACAGAAACGCCAGAAGTTTAAAGAATAATAAATCTAAGTTGTTAGGTCTTATCGTTGCCGATATTTCAAATGAATTTTATTCTAATATTGCGAGAAAACTTGAAGATAAAGCTTTGCAGTTAGGCTACACTTTGATTATCGGAAGTTCTGATGAAAATGCCGGTAAATTTGAAAAACTGATTGAGCTTTTTTCCCAGCAACAGGTAGATGGAATGATTGTAGCCCCCGTTGTTGGTTCTGAGGGTTCTCTTTTGAAATTAATTGAAAAAAATTATCCTGTTGTTACCATCGACAGATATTTAAAAGGCATCAATCTTCCCGGAGTTATTCTAAATAATAGGGAAATTGCAGAAACGACTACCGATTTTCTTTTACAAAAAGCATTTGACCAAATTATTTATATTGGGTATGATACAAAACTGGAACATCTTTTAGACAGACAAAAAGGCTTCGAATCTTGTATTTCTGAATTTAAAAATGATATTTTAGTAAAGAAAATATTAGTAGGAATTGAAAATATCAGTGATGAGATTCAAGCCAGCTTGAGTGATGCTTTGGGAAAAAATCCAAAAAACATAGCTTTATATTTTTCCAGTAATAAACTTGCAGTTGCAGGATTGGCTTATCTTATCAAAAATAATATCAAAGTTCCGCAGGATGTTTCAGTTTTGGCTTTTGATGAAACAGACGCCTATCAATTATTTCCTGCAGAAATTACTCATATCAAACAGCCGTTAGAAGAAATGGCAGATGAAGCAATAGCCATTCTAGACTCGCAAATCAATCAATATTCTAAAACATCGAAGAAAATAACTTTATCAGCAAGTTTAATTCTTCAGAACTCTGTCAAATAATTTTTTTACTTAATTACTTAAACGTTTAATCAAAATGAATAATAAAAATAATAATTACGCTGTATGTTTCGGAGAAATACTTTGGGACATTTTTCCTACAGATTCCCGAGCTGGAGGAGCCCCATTTAATGTCGCATATAATCTTGATAAAATGGGTATTAAAGTACAAATGATAAGCAAAATCGGCAATGATGAATTGGGCAATAAACTTATCAATCAATTGGAAGACTGGAAAATTTCTACAGATTTCATCCAAATTGATGAAGAAAAACCTACGGGAACTGTTCTTGCAACATTTGATGAACACGGCGAAGCGCATTATGACATTATCGGTAATGTAGCTTGGGATCACATTAAGATTTTTTCTGAACACAAAGAATTAATTCAAAATTCAGAAGCTTTCGTTTTCGGAAGTTTGATTGCAAGAAATGAAGAATCGAAAAACACATTACTTGAATTGGTAGATTATTCAAAATTCAGAATTTTTGATGTCAATTTTCGTCCGCCTTTCATTGATTTTGAATTGGTTAAAACACTTTTAGGTAAAGCCGATCTGGTAAAAATGAATAAGGCTGAACTGAGACAGATCATCGAATTTTTGGGCGAAAATTATATTGATGAAGACAAAAGTATCCAACATATCCAAAATTACTTTGACCTGAATGAAATTGTATTGACCAAAGGAAGCAAAGGCGCAAGATATTTTGTAGGGAAAGAAAAATATACATTTCCAGCCGTTTCTATTGACGTTAATGATACTGTGGGAAGCGGAGATTCTTTTTTAGCAGGATTTTTATCTAAAAGAATCCAGGGGAAATCTCCGGATGAAATTATGAGGCAGGCCGTTTCTTTAGGCGCTTTCATTACTTCCAAATCTGGTGCTTGTCCGGATTATTCGTATGAAGAATTCAGAAATTTCAGAGAAGAGCATTTCAGTCCAACCTTTTAAAAATCAAAACTATGAATACTGCAAAATTTACAGAAAAGAAATATTATGTCGTACTGGCATTCGTTATTTCGTTATTTTTCTTTTGGGCTATTGCTCTCACAATGGGTGATGTGTTGAATAAACATTTCCAGAATGTCCTGAAAATTTCTAAATCGGAATCAGGCTTGGTGCAACTATCAATTTTCGGAGCGTACGCTTTGATGGGAATTCCTGCGGGATATTTTATGAAAAAATTTGGCTACAAGAAAGGAGTTATCTTGGGATTATCACTTTTTGCGCTTGGCTCATTTCTTTTTATTCCGGCTGCCAATGAAATGTCATTTAATTTTTTCAGAATCGCACTTTTTGTTCTGGCAATGGGAATGGCAACTTTAGAAACTGTGGCGCATCCTTTTGTAGCCGCGTTGGGAAATGAAAAAACGAGTGATCAGCGTGTAAATTTCGCACAGTCATTTAATGGATTGGGAGCAATTATTGGTCCGCTATTGGGCGGATTTTTCATCTTTGGAAAATCTGGATTAAATGATAATTCGCTGGATTCTGTGAAAGATTTATATACCTGGATTGGCGTTGTGATTTTAGCAATTACCATTATTTTTTCTTTCATAAAAGTTCCGAGTCTGAAAGACCCGCACGCAGAAGATATTCAGATTTCAGAAAATGAAAATGGAGTAGAAGCTTCGGTTTCAGATCCACACGCACCACTTTACAAACAGAGACATTTTATATTCGCTGTGGTTGCACAGTTTTTCAACATTGCTGCGCAAGGCGGAACCTGGGCTTATTTCATCAATTATGGAGTGGAAAAGATGCATTTGCCGGAGATTCAGGCTTCTTACTATTTTTCATTAAGTATGGCAATGATGATGATCGGGCGTTTTGTGGGAACATTTTTAATGAAATTCATTGCTCCGAATAAGCTTTTGGCAATTTTTACAACGTGTAATATTATTTTATGTTTAATTATCTCGCAAAGTTTCGGTTGGGCATCATTTATCAGTCTGATATTATTGAACTTATTCCTGAGCGTAATGTACCCGACAATTTTCAGCCTTGGTCTGAAGAGATTGGGAAGCAAAGTTCCGCAAGCATCTTCATTTCTTGTAATGGCGATGTTTGGAGGTGCAGTTTTCCCGCCATTAATGGGTAAAATAGCAGAAACAGATATTGCACACGCTTATCTTCTTCCTATTATTTGCTATGTTGTGATTCTCCTGTTTGCTTTAAAGTTTTATAAACCGAAAACTCTTAAATAAACGATGAAAATCAATGCTTTAAAATACAGCTTTGGGGTTTTGCTCCTCATTGCTCAGGTTTCTTTTGCTCAGATTGTGATTACCAACAAAGATTTTTCTTTCGGAACAACGGGCAGAATTGGCGCGGGATATTCTCCAAATGCTGATGGAAAAACGGGAAGACAGCTGAATCTTAATAATCAAGGTTCGCTTGGTGGAAGAATGGATCAGGGTGATTATGTAGATTTTTTGCCGGCTTTTCATTTCACTCCGGTTGCGAATGGCGATAGTGCAAAAGCAACAAAAATCGATATGCAGGCAAGATTGAGTTTTTATTCCGGCGGAACTTTTCTGGGAAATGTAGATTCAAAATCAAATCACGGGATGATTATCGCATTGCCTGAAGCGTTTGTGGAAGCCAGAAATATTATGGGAAGCAATTGGGATGTTTGGGCTGGTTCACGTTGGCTGAGATACGATGACGTTCATATTGCGGATTATTTTTATTTTGATGACCACTCTGCGACAGGTTGGGGTTTTAGACATAAAAATACCAGATTTTCTATGTTTTTTCCCGCTGCAATTGATACAGCCGCAACCAATTCAACACCATATTCTTATACGAATGTGATCAGCGGAACCAAAAATCTGATTTACAGACAAAGAGAAGTGATGATTCTCGAACAGACAATTCCTTTTAAAAATAATATTCATCAACTTAAACTTTTGGCTGAATTTCATAATCTGGACAAATCAGGAAAAAATTCTATGGAGCAATATGCATCAGACCAAGGCTGGGTTTTTGGCGGGAAGCTGAATTCTAATTTAAAAACAAAAATAGCTGGTTCTTTTAATCAAATTTCGGTACGATACGGAACAGGAATTGCCAATGGCGGAGACAGCGGCAATACTCAAACCTGGCGAACTTACGGTGCTCCGAATGAAATTACCAAAACTTATAAGGGTGCGTATTCTTTAACCGCAGTAGAACATATTTTACTGAATCTTTCCAACCGCTGGTCTGCAAATGCCTATGCCGTTTTCACGATGAGCAAAGGCGGCTCTAATAGTGATAATAAAGCTTTGGACCATTACAACAGAGAAATTTTCAATAAAAAATCTGAATTTAATACAGGTTTACGAGCGACTTATTATGTGAATAATTGGTTTCATATTTTGTCGGAACTGCATTACGCATCAAGAACAGACGGAAATCAAAACCCGGCTTCCATGGTAAAACTAGTTCTGGCTCCAACGATTGTTCCTACTGCTGAAAGAAGCGTTTGGGCAAGACCGCACATCCGTCTTATTGCCGAAGTTTCCCGATATAACAATCAGGCAATGAACAGTCTCTATTCACCTTTTTTGCAACAATCCGGGGCGAAAAGATTCGGAACTTATCTTGGCGTAAGAACAGAATGGTGGGTTTTCTAATGAATTAAATTTTAAATATAAATCAAAAATAAACAATATGAATGTAAAATTCGGTGCTTCACTTCTTTCTTGGATAACACCAGTTTGGACGCCGGAAGCAGGGAAATATGCCATCGATAAAACAGGAAAAGCAGGTTTTGATTTAATAGAAATCCTCTTGCCAACTTCGATGGAATTTAATTCAAAAGAGGTAAAACAACAATTGAAAGACCATAATCTGGATGTCGTTTGTTCTTTAAATTTACCAAAAGAAGCGCACATTGCGTTTTATCCAAAAGCTGCAGAAAAATTAATCAAGCAAGCTGTAGATAAAACCTCAGAGTTGGAAACCGATTTTTTAGGTGGCGTACTTCACGGCGGAATCGGTGTTTTTTCAGGAAATCCTTTGACAGAAAATGAAGCTGGAATCATCACGGAAGTTTGGAGTAATATTGCAGATTATGCCAAAAAAAAAGGTATAAATATCGGAATTGAACCCATCAATCGTTATGAATCTTACGTTTGTAATACGGCAAAAAATGTTTTGGATTTAATCAAAAAAACTGGAAAAGAAAATCTATTTCTCCATCTTGATACATTCCATATGAATATTGAGGAAAATAATTTTTATGACCCGATAATTCTCGCCGATAAAAAACTGAAACACGTTCACATTACAGAATCTCACCGGGGAATGCTGGGCGAAGGAACTGTTGATTGGAACGAACTTTTCAAAGCCTTAAAAACCATTAATTTTGAAGGAAATTTGGTTTTAGAAAATTTCTCGTCATCCATTCCGGGAATGCAGCAGATGGTTTCACTTTGGCAGAAGTCGCCTTATGACGCTGATGAACTGGCTGTAAAAAGTCTGGAGTTTATGCGTAAATTCTTTTAAATACGTAAAAAATTGTTAATTTGTTGTCAATTGACAGTTAAAACGTATAGTAAATGTGCGTAAAAAAATAACGAACTTTGTTATAACAATTGTTTGTCATTTCATACAAATCTAAAAGTTCTGAAAATAAACGTTTATATTCCTATGAAATGACAAACAAAATGTTGATTTTGCATGATTAAATAAGATATTTTTTGAGCCCTTCCATCAGTCCTTGCCATAGCATACTGAAAAAACTTCTTTCCGGCTCTCTTTTCTTTTCAATGAGAACGTGGTTGGGTTCTCCTGTTGATTCATCTTTTACAAACCAATTGGCAACTTTACTCAGAAGCTTTCTCTCATTTCCCTTTTTATTAAGGAAATTGACGTACATATCATTATACTTAAAGTAGAATTTTCCGGCTATACCTGCATTACTTCCATAATAGTCAAATTTGAGATAATCAATATTTCCATCTAATGTAATATTCAGATAAGGTCGCACAAAAAGGTTTACATTTTCAGCAGAAAGCTTTTCTATACTTCCTTTGATGGTAAATTTATCGGCTTTGTCGGTCACATCAAATTTCCAGTTTACTTTTGTAGGAGCAGTTCCATAGAAATTGAATGATGCATCGGTATTAATAATTGTTGGTCTGCCTTTGATTTTTGCATTATTCACATTTGAAATAACCGCCTGAAAACGGTTAAAACTTAGTTTTCCCGGTATATTGCTGTTTTCAGCATTTTCTTCATATTCAAGATTTGAATTTTTAAGATTAATTTTTTTAATGAACAGAGGAATTTTTACTTCACGAAGTTTTTTGCTGAAAAGGTAACGTACCGCAACGTCATCCGGCGGTGCCAAATCATGGTAAATGTTGCAGTCTAAACCATCAATGTCGATTGAATTCAAATCAATACTTTTATGCTCGTCAAATATTGAGAAATTATCTGATATATTTATTTTTTTCGCTGTAATGGTATAAAGATCTTCTTCTTTAGCAATGACTTTACTGAAACCAGCCCTGGAGTATTTTGGAAGATAATTGAAACTGTTGATTTCTGTGATCTTTCCGTTATTTTTAATCTGACCTAATTTTAATTTGTAGTATTTACCCGCATCCAGATAGATATTTTCAGCAATAATACTGCTTTTCTTAGTTGTAAAAGGAAGGTAGCTTTTTAATATTTTATTGTCTGAAATGATCTGGTCTAATTTGATATCCAATTTCCCAACCGACATTTTAGCTGTATTTTGGTATTTCTGAGAAATTTTTCCGTTGTTGATATGCAAGAATCCGATTTCAGCGTTGAATTCTGGCGGAGTAGTGGGTTTTTGTGCCGTTTTCTTCTTATTAACCGCAGAAATAATTTTTACATCTGGATTATTCACTTCTATACCCTGAAATTTAACATTCAGCTTCTGACCGGAATATTTACTCTGGTTCTTCAGGATTTTGATCTGTTTTGTATTGACGGTAAAAAGATCTCTGGTTGTACTCTTACCTAAAGCAATCATCTCAAATCCGTCAATTGTAATATCCGAATTTTTTGAAGAAATATTTTTGATTTTAATAGCCTGAAGAGGATCTGCTTTAAAGTAAATATTTTCCGCCTCAATATCGTGTTTTGTAAATCGGAAAGGAATTTTTTCTTTCACTGTATTTTTATCAAAAACAATATCACTCAGATTAAAATTAAAATTATCAACTGACGCTGTTTTTTCATTATTGCTTTGATAAACATTAATTTTTCCCTTTTTAAAGAAAATATTTTTCAGACCTATCTTTAAGTCGATTTCTTTAGGATTTTCGGTTTTATCAACACTGTTTTTTCCTGTGGAATATACTTTTAAATCAGGTTGTTCAAAAATGATGTCAGAAACTATCAATGAATCCTGGCTTACATTAAAGTTTTCTGCGGTTAAACGTTGGGTGGAAAAATCAAAAACATTTTTTGAATTGTATTGACGGGCAGACTTTAATGGTTTAAGATGAAATTGTGACAGTTCCAGCTTTTTGTTTGCTGCATTTATTTTGTCAGCGATAATTTCGTAGTTATCATTCACACCAATTTTTACCTCATCGGCATTAATTTTAAACTCTGAAAATGCCAGAGGAATTTTTGATTTTTTCTCACTCTGTTTAATATCTTTCAGTTGTACATGTATATTTTTACCTTTGAAAATGGGTTTACCTATGCTATTTTCTATATCTGCAGTCACATTGCTCAATGCTACATTGTTGATATGAAGGTCTAAATTTGAATTTTTTGAATCTTTATTTTTTTTAGATTTCGCTAGTTTTACTTTTATGTCAGAATCTTTTAATAAAAAGCTTTCTGCATAATATTTTTTATTAAAAACTGCTTTCAGAATACCTACATCTACAATATTGATACTCTTAATACTTCCATTGATTTGTGTAACAGACGTGTCGTTAGGATTTTTAGTGTTGATTTTCAGATCAGAAGCTGTGAGATTACCATTAATCAGGCTCAGATTAAAATCCTTAATTTCAACTTTATACGGAGTTTTTTCATTGATGAGATCAGGAAGTTTTCTTTGCAGATAATAATCTAAAGCAAAAGGAAATATGCATGCAACGGCAATAAAAATTCCTCCTGTCCAAAGTATTATTTTCTTGATATTTTTTTTTGGTTTTATAGCAGTTTTATTCATCGTTTGATTATTAGCTGTTATTGAGGACATTAACAAAACGTATTCCAAAATAGAATCATGTCTGAATATGATAAGAATAAGTAGAATAGAAAAAGGAACACAGTAAGATAACCCTTATGTAAATATGGGATCTGTAATAGAGAAATGATAAGATTTAATTTGGAAAATATAGGTTAATTCATCAAGAGACCTTTAATTTTAGAAACAAGATCATCCATATCAAAAGGTTTGGCTACAAACGCATCTGCACCGGCATCTGCGGCAATATCACTGCCATCAACGCTTGCCGATAAAACGATTACCGGAATATTTTTAATATCATCCATCTGACGAATTGTTTTGAGCACCTGATCACCGGATAAAAGCGGCATCCATAAATCTAAAAGAAGAAGATCAGGGGTGTTTTCTTTAATATTATCAATCAGATCAGGACTGTTTATTTCTGTAAAAACGGTAAAATCTTCCGTTTCCAGCAGCATTTGTATGACGTCTAGTATACCTTGGTCATCATCACAGACCATTATTTTCTTATTATTCATTATCATTAGTTTTCATTATTGGAAGGGTAAAACTGAAGGTTGAGCCTTCGCCTGGTTCACTTTCTACCCAAAGTGTGCCGTTGTGATTGGCAATGATTTCGTGAGAAATATATAAGCCGATCCCCAATCCCGGAAATTTTTTCTGTATGTTGCCGGCTCTGTAGAACCTGTTAAATATTTTTGATTTATCCTGACTGCTTATCCCTACACCATAATCTTTTACAGATATTTTTACAAAATTTCCAACTTTGCTTGCAAAAACCTCAATATTTTTTGAATTTGGAGAGTATTTAATTGCATTAGAAATAAGATTATTAATGACCTGAGATATTTGCAGATCATCACCTAAAATAATTGATTCAGTAATCCCTTTAAAGGTGATATGGTGGTCTGGCTGTGAAATTGAAATTGTCTCGATAGTATCATTCAAAATTTCATCTATTTTGAAAGGTTCTTTATGAATTTCAATATTTCCGGATTGTATCTTTGAAGTGTCTAGTAATCCTGTGATAAGATGATTAAGACGGTCTACATGAACAGAAACTTTTTCCAGCATAGAAGTATAGCGTTCATTAGAGTTTTCAGGGATCATTCTCTGTAAAAGCTGTACCAGACCTTTTATCGTAGTTAAAGGAGTTTTCAGTTCATGGCTTGCAATTGAGAGGAAATCATCTTTACGTCTGTCAAGCTCCTTTTTTTCTGTAATATCTTCAATGGCAATCAGAATTCGGTCTTTATATTGCCCTTCAAACTCAATTCTGTAGGCATTAAGCAACATTGTTTTTTTTCCGATAAAAGGAAAGACATGCTCTACCTCATAATCTATTACGGGATTATTGGTTGGTAATATTTTAGTTAATAAATCTTTTAAAGATGGGATATCCCACTGATGATTTCCCAGTTCGAAAAGAAGTTTTCCTACTGTATCTTCATTGGTAACTTTAAAGGAATTTAAAAAGTGTGTGTTTGCGCTCAGAACTTTATAATCATTGTCTAAAACCAGTAAACTTTCTCGTACCGTTTGAATAATACTGGAGAGAAATGCTTCGTTATCTACCAATTCTTTAGTTCTCTCTTCAATCTTTTTTTCGACCGACAATTTTTCTTCTCTGAGTTCGTTTTCTGTTCGTTTTCTTTCGGTAATATCGTTTTGAACACCTATAAAATGCGTGACTTCCTGATTGCGGTTTTTTACAGGAGAGATATACAGCTCATTCCAAAAAAGAGTACCGTTTTTTCTGTAGTTTCTCATTTCTACCTTACACTCCTTTTGCTCTACAATAGATTCTCTGATAATTTTCCTCTCTTTTTGATTGCGGTCTTGTTGCTGTAGGAAACGGCAATTGTGACCAATAATCTCGTTGTGGGAATATCCCGTAATTGTTTCAAAAGCGCGGTTACAATAAATAATAGGATTGTCGGGCTGTGTATTATCAGTAATGATAATACCTGAATTAGCAGAATTTAAAGCCTGAAGATAAATATCAATATTATTCATTATGATAAGCTATTTTTGAGGTTTTCAAAAAAAAATGCTTTAATAGACCCTGACTGGCAGACTAAGAAAGACAATATTTGATAAACTTAGTTGTGATAACTGCTATACAACTATTATGCCTTGCTTATTTCAATCTTGCTAAATATTGATATTAATTTAAGATTATTTTGTACTGTGGTAGGGTAACCTGCTGGAAATACATTCAATATACTATAACGGTAATGTAAACCAAAAACTGCTTCCTTCACCCAACTTACTTTCTACACCGATTTCTCCGCCGTGTTTTTTTATGATTTCTGATGATATGTATAATCCCAATCCCAATCCTGAATATTTTCTGCCTTCATGACTAGCTCTGTAATACCGGTCGAAAAGGTAGGGCTGAACAGTAGGATCTATTCCCTGTCCGAAATCTCTTACGGTTACTTTTATATTTTTTTCTGCAGATTCAATCATAAGGTATATTTTTTTTGAATCTGCTGCATATTTTACTGCGTTGTTTACAAAATTTACAATCACTTGCTCAATGCTATGCTCATCTGCAGTAACGGTTGCTGACCGATCGCCTTCAATAATTAATTGAAATCGTCCGTCTAATCTAATATCATTACAGCATCCTTCCATCATTTTCGAAATATTAAAAGTCTGTTTTTTCAGCTGTAGCTGATCCTGGCTGATTCTGTGCATATTGAGAAGGTCATCAACCAGAGCATTAAGCTTTTCGAGACTTTGGGAAGACTGATTAATGAGCCTTGGTATCATCGGATGATTAGGATTTTCTTTTAATCTTGTTAAAAGCTGAATCGTTGCTTTTAAGCTTGTGATAGGAGTTTTTAATTCATGGCTTGCAATTCCCAGAAAATCATCTTTTTGCGTTTCATAGTTTTTTCTTTTGGTGATATCTACAGTCACACCGGTCATGTGAGCAGGGTTGCCTTCAGAATCATAGCTTGGTAATCCGGATACATTCATCCAATGAAGAGATTCATCGGGCCATTTTATAAGATATTCTGCATTATAAGGAAGACCGGTTTTTATCGAATTTTTTATTTTTTCGGAAACAACTTCCTGGTATTCCGGTAATATGCAATTCATGAGATCAGCCAAATCAAACCGGTCATCTTTTTTCAGACCATAATTTGACTTACAGATTTCTGAACAGGTCATTTTTCCGGTTTTAATATCTAAATTATAAGATCCTAAATGTCCTGCATTTAGTGCAATTTCAAGCTGTTGATTTAGGTTTTCCAGCTCAGTTTTTTTATTGATACGTTCGGTTACGTCATTGGCTATAACAATGATGGCAATGGTCTCACCATCGGTATTTTTTAAAGGTTCATAAATAAAATCAAAGTAGCAGTCACTTAGGATTCCGTCAATTTCTAATTTTACAGGAGCCGTATCGCCAACATATGTTTTTCCGGATGTAAAAACATTGTCTAATATCGAAAGATAAGGTTGATCTTTCAGCTCGGGTAAAGCTTCTTCCAGAGGCAGTCCCAAAATGGATGATGTTTTTCCCCAGACTGTTAAAATCATCTCATTGGCAACTTCTATCACCAAATTACGACCACTAAGAATTCCGAATGCGACCGGTGCTTTACTGATAAAAGATTCTAAGCGTTGCTGGCTGTTTTTTAAATCATTATTTAATGAAATAGTGAGATCATAGGATTTGCTTAATTCAGTATTTGTAGAATTCAGGGTTTCGTTGGTTGCTTCCATTTCCACATTAAATTCTGCAAGTTCCTGTACTGCTTTTTTTAGATCTTCCTGAGTATTGACCAGTTGTTTATTTATGTATTGTAATTGATCGATAGTTTCTAAAGATGATCTTCGAAGTTCAATCTGATCCATCGCCGTTCTCGCCAAACCTTCAAGAATAGCTCTTTCAGAATCACCAAATTCTCTGGGCTTCTGATCTATAATACATAATGTCCCGATGAGAAAGCCATCATGAGTAATCAAAGGAGCTCCTGCATAAAATCGTAATCCAAAATCACCAATAACATTAGGGTTTGCACGAAGACATGATTCTTTGAGAGCATCTTCAAAAACAGTCACGCTTTTGTCTAATATTGCAAGTGCACAAAGGCTTTTACCACGATTGGCTTTCTTGGCATTACCCATTCCTATATTAGCTTTAAAAAATACAGATTCAGCATCTACAAGAGATAAAAGAGATATAGGAACATTAAATATCTGAGCAGCAAGCTTTGCTATGCCGTCAAAACTTTCTTCAGATGGAGTATCTGTAATTTTATATCGCTGTAGAGCTTCAAGTCTCTGAATTTCATTTTCAGGAATGATATTAATTCCAAAAGTATTTTCTATCATGATAATAATCCTAACTGATAATGTAAACATACGCCTTTAGGAAACGTAAAGATAATATATTAAGGCTTAGAAATCACAGACAGGAAATTAATTTCGATAAAGTAAAAAATCAATTGTCTTTTTTTAGACTTAACGGAAATAACTTTAGCTAATTGCCTACGGTTCTATTCTTATTTTCGAGGATATTAATTTGTAATTTAAATTTTTTTGGGATGTAAGGCACATATATTGATTAGGAATTTCTAAATAATATTATCATGAACGTTAAAAGAATTTTTGGAACCATCCTTACGCTATTAGGAGTTATAGGTCTCATTTACGCAGGTTATGAAGTGATCAATAAAAGTGCTGCATACACTTCGTTGGCCGTGATAGGAATTTTAGGACTGATCTTTTTTTCATCAGGAATAAGTCTTGTAAAGAATACCAAAGACGAGAGTTGAGAAAATTACTATGATCGATAAGATTTAAAACTTAAATAGGGAAGAATATCTTATTTAATAAAAAGGAATTGAATTTTGTTCAATTCCTTTTTTTAAGGGATATATATTTTCTGATGGCATACCGATTGCTAAGAGAATATTCCAGTCAAAATATAAAATAAACCAAACTGTTAATGCAGAAATGAAAAGTAATGATGTTATAGCGGTTGTACTTGCGCTTTTAGATAGAGATCTCCAGGAAATGATCCTTCACTGCACTCAAAATCAGTGGGAGTTTGAGATGCTAAATTCCAACAACCTGCAGGTTTTTATTCCTAATGATTCGATTCATTTACTGTTCTATCTAGGACATTATATTTTATCAGGAACAAAGATCACAGAAGCACAGACTTTTTAGAATTATAATAGTTTTTATATCTGATTGGGTGATAATAATACTTTTGATTTAAAATTTAATATTGATTTAAATTATTCTGTTAATCAGTATTTTATGATTAAAAAAATGAATTACTTTTATAAAAATTGTTTATTTGGTATGGTAATTGAATGTAAGATGGCACAGCTGAAACCCGCACTGTAAGTGCATTTGGGAAATTGGATAAGTATAATCACAGGATAAAATATTCTGGTGCTTATCTTCAAATTTTAAATAATTAAACTTTTTATATGAATACAAAACTAGCAATTTTATCGCTTGCGATAGCGGTACCGTCATGTGCATTTGCACAGGATTCAATTATGGTAAACAGCAACGGAGAATATCCTAACACTTTCTCTTCAGGTTCGGCAAATGTGCAGCCTTTCAGACAATCTTCAAAGAGATTCAACGACTGGTCGATCTCTTTCGGGGGTGGAGTTCCGTTATTGCAATCTGCAGATTTAACTTCTATTAAAAATGGAGGAGGCAAAAATCTTATCGGTTATTCTGGTTATTTCAGTGTTGATAAAGCGATAACACACGCTTTTGGTTTAAAATTACAGTATGATCGCGGCGAAACCAGACAAGGTTGGTTCAATACAAAAGATGCAGCACCTGCTAATGCAGCAGCTAATATGCAGGTAGGAGCGAGAACACAGTATGATGCGATCTCACTTTTAGGAGATATTAATTTTTCAAATTTAATGAGAAGAGTTGATAACAAATCTCCTTACAGATGGGCATTACATGGTTATGCAGGTATAGGAACACTAGCTTACAGAGCTTATCAAAAAGATGAATTTGGACAAAGATTGATGACGGAGGTAAAGCCTTTTAAAGGACAGTCTTTCTTCGGACAAGCCGGAGCAGGTTTAAAATATAAATTATCAAACAGATTAGATCTTGAAGGTAGATTGATGTATGTTGTAACGACTGACGACGAATTTGATGGAGGCGGAGCTCAATACAGCGATATTAATAAAATCTCTGACCAGACTTCGGATAATTTCTTCAATGCAACTTTAGGTCTTACTGTTAATTTAGGAAAACACGAATCTCACTTGATGTGGCATGATCCTATGCAGGAAATCTATTACAGAACAGAAGTTTTAGAATCAAAAATAAACGATATTGAAGTTTGTAAAGCAGGTGACGCCGATAATGACGGAGTTTGTGACGATTGGGACAGACAATTAGATACTCCTGCAGGAGCAAGAGTTGACGGATCTGGAGTAGCTTTGGATGTTGACTTAGACGGAGTTATTGATTTATATGATAAATGTGTAACAGTTCCGGGTCCTGTGGAAAATAATGGTTGCCCTCTTACTACCACTGCTTCAAACTCAGGTGCAGTAACAGAAGCAGAAACAAAACTTGATGGGATTGAATTTGAACTGAATTCAGATAAAATTGTTTCTAGCAACACCCCAATTCTAAACAATGCAGTTGGATACATCAATTCATCAAATGGTTCTTACACTGTTGTAGGAGCTACAGATACAAGAGGTAGTGAAGCTTACAACCAAAAATTATCTGAGAACAGAGCCAACAACGTGAAAGATTATTTAATCAAAAACGGTGTAGAATCTGCAAAGCTTGAAGCACAGGGAAATGGAAAAAATGATTTGAAATATCCTGAATGTGATCCTGCATCAAAGTGTCCGGAATGGAAAAACAAAGCAAATAGAAGAGTGTATTTTAAAGCAAAATAAAATAATAAATTCTTTGTTAAAGGCTGTCATATCATGACAGCTTTTTTTTATATTTAAAAACAATTATTTAATCAGCTTACTCATCTCACTAAGATCAGAATTCTTACACTCAAATAAATATATGAATGGAAATCATTTAGTTTGCAGAGCAATTTTAGAAGTTATGCTTTTTCATTATTATCAAATTCTCCGGCAAGAATTTAGAGGTTATATTTCCTTTTTCTACATCATGATAAAAATGAGATACTTTTTTTTAGTGATATTAAAACATTTATTTCTTATATCTAATTTCTCGTTTTTCCCCAATTATTTGATAGTCCAAGAGAAGATTAATAATTTGTGCTTCGGTCTGTTTTAATAGATATTTCTTTCAATCATCTGAATTTTAAAAGTTTGTTGGGCATTCTTCTTTGTAATTAATGTCATTTAACCAAAAACGAAAATATTAAACATAAAGTGAGATTTAATAATGAAAAACAGAGATTATTTCCGGCATCTTTTAAAAAAAGGTATAATTTTCTCATTAACCGAAGATAAAATCACCAACATCATTTATTATGAAAAAAATTCTGCTCACCGGCGCAACCGGATATATCGGGAAAAGAATGATTAACGTTATCGCAGCTCAAGGCTATCGATTGGTTTGCTGTTGTCGGGATAAAAATCGTTTTTCGAAAAACGTGGATATCGATGATGCTCAAATTGACGTGGTAGAAGTTGATTTTCTGAAACCCGAAACACTTGAAAATATTCCAAAAGATATTTCAGGCGCTTATTATCTGATGCATTCGATGAGCAACAGTAACGATTATGCAGACGTTGAAAAAAAATGTGCCATCAATTTTTCTAATTTTATTGAAACTTCAGAGTGTAAGCATATCATCTATCTTTCTGGTCTGGCGAATGGAAAAGAACTATCAGAACATCTGAGTTCAAGATTTGCAGTCGAAAAAATTCTGATGAACTGTAAAATTCCAGCAACCGTATTGCGAGCAGGGATTATCATCGGTTCGGGAAGCGCATCTTTTGAAATCATCAGAGATTTGGTGGAAAAATTACCAGTAATGGTAGCGCCAAAATGGCTTTATACTAAATGTCAGCCGATAGGTATTGCCAACGTTCTGGATTTTCTGATTTTTACCTTATTCAAAGAAAAAACGTATAACAGAAATTTTGATATAGGTTGTGATAATATTTTGACCTACAAGGAAATGCTGTTACAATTTGCCCAAATTAGAGGATTGAAACGTAAAATTTTTACCGTTCCTGTTATGACGCCAAAATTGTCTTCCTATTGGCTTTATTTTATCACTTCTACCTCTTATAATCTCGCTTCAGCTTTGGTAGGAAGTATGAAAATAGAAGTGGTCTGCAGACCTGAAAGCCTATCAGAAATTAAACGAATTACAGGAGTACAGCCTTTTTCTTATGAAACGGCTCTACGGAAAACACTTGCAAAAATTCAGGATAATGAAATTGCTTCAAGCTGGAAAGACAGTTTCATTAGCAGCAGGAATGATTCTTCTTTGAAAGATTATCTTGATGTTCCGAAATATGGCTGTTTTACTGACTTGAGAACTGAAGAATTTGACGATAGAGATGAATGTTTAGACAGAGTTTTTTCTTTAGGCGGCAACAAAGGTTGGTACGGGCAAAGTCTCTGGAAAGTACGGGGTTTTATTGATTTAATGGTTGGTGGACCAGGCTTACGGCGTGGTAGAACAAGTCCCACAAAACTTCACGAAGGTGACGCTCTCGATTTTTGGCGTGTTTTATATGCCAATAAAGATGAAGGCAAACTCATTCTTTTTGCAGAAATGAAACTTCCCGGTGAAGCCTGGCTGATGTTTAAAGTTTACAAAGGAAAACTATGGCAAAAAGCAGTGTTTCGTCCGCACGGTTTAACGGGAAGACTGTATTGGTATTCTGTTTTGCCTTTTCATGGGCTTATTTTTAAAGGAATGGTGAGAAAATTGGCAGGAAAATAATAGAAGTTTTTTTCTGAAAATTTTAGAAAAAGCGTATAATTTTTTTAGAATCACTTTAGATGTAAAATCTTCAGATAATTTTGCAAATGATTTTGAAATATAATCGAGTATACCTTATTAATACCTATTAATAAATTTAAAGTTATAATTTTGCTGTTATAATTTAAAAGCATTGAATACTATTTTAATCATCGATGATGAAGAGAAAATTAGGTCTCTTTTGTCACGCATTATCAGTTTGGAAGGATTTGAAGTTTTTGAAGCCAGTAATCTGAAAACAGGGCTCAAAAGATTAGAAGTTTCTGAGATTGATATTGTGATTTGTGATGTGAAGCTTCCGGATGGTAATGGAGTAGAGTTTTCTAAAATCATTAAAGATAAATTCCCCGTTGTGGAAACGATCCTTTTAACTGCCTTCGGAAATATTCCTGATGGAGTAATGGCGATTAAAAACGGAGCTTTTGATTATATTACAAAAGGTGACGACAATACAAAAATTCTTCCTTTAGTTTACAAAGCAGCGGAAAAAGCCGCACTCAATAAACGTGTTCTTCAGCTTGAAAAACAGCTAGAAAACAAACATTCTTTTAACAGTATTATTGGTAAATCCGAGGTTTTGATTTCTTCTATTGATTCCGCCAAAAAAGTGGCCGTTACCGATGCAACTGTTCTATTAACCGGAGAAACAGGTACAGGGAAAGAAGTTTTTGCGCAGGCAATTCATCAAGCCAGCAAAAGAAGTAATAAAAATTTTATAGCGGTAAATTGTTCGGCATTCGGAAAAGATTTGCTGGAAAATGAACTTTTTGGCCATAAAGCAGGTGCTTTCACAGGTGCTGTAAAAGATAGTAAGGGTATTTTTGAAGAAGCCAATCTGGGAACTGTTTTTCTGGATGAAATTGGCGAAATGCCTTTGGATCTGCAGGCAAAATTACTAAGGGTTCTTGAATCCGGAGAGTTTTTAAAGGTTGGAGACAGCAAATCTGTAAAAACAGATGTAAGAATTATTGCTGCAACCAACAGAGATCTGGAACTGGAAATAGAAAAAGGAAACTTCAGAGAAGATCTTTATTACAGAATTAATATTTTTAAAATCAATCTTCCATCGTTAAGAGAAAGATCTCCAGATATTGCGTTGCTTGTTGATTTTTTTCTCAAAACATTTTCCCGAAAAATTGGTAAGAATATTTCAGAAGTTTCTACAGATTATTTAAAAGCATTAAAAAATCACAAATGGAAAGGTAACATTCGTGAACTGAGAAATGTTATTGAACGAAGTGTGATTTTAACAGACTCTCCAATTTTGGATATTGAATCTCTTCCCACCGACATTTCCGAAAATATTTCTGAAAAAAATCAAAAAGAAAACAATTTAATGTCCGCGTTTTCAATGGCAAGTGCCGAAAGAATGCAGATTCAGAAAGTTTTAAATCATACGAAAGGAAATAAAGCAGAAACCGCACGTCTGCTTGAAATTGGCATTGCAACCTTATACCGAAAAATAGAAGAATATAAAATTTCTTAGAAAATAATTATCATTCTGATAATGACCCTATCATTTTGATAGGGTTTTTTGTTGCAATGAAATTGATATTTTCAAATTAAGTAATTGATAATCAAGTTATTGAAAATTATGTTTTTCATGCGGAATACATCTTGGCATACGTATTAAAAATAATTTCAAATGAATCATACAGAAGCCGTTACAGAGATCATCAAGATCATTCCGGAAACAGAAGAAGAATTTAAGGAATCTTACAAGACCAATTCATCATTTATGGTGATTAGTGTCTTCAGCAAACAAATTAAAAAACTCATTAAAGACAACGATCAGAAAATTCTTTTAAAGTCTATTCAGAAGATGAATACACTGTATAGCAAAGGCGATCAGGCTTTGAAAAGCGCTATCGAAAATATCTTCATTTATTCATTAGACAGTTTTACGTTTTGCTGTGAGCCGGCTTATAAGAAAATGATTTTTAATAAAATGTCATTAAGTCTTCAGAATAATTATTTGCATCAGATTTATAAATCAGGTATTTAAATTTTAAAAATATGAAATCAAAAATCAGAAAAATCGGAAGCTGGAAAGAATGGAGTGCCATTCGTGAAAAGCACAATCTTGAAATCGTAACCATTAATATCGCTGTGATTCTCGGTGTATTTGTCGCAGCAGCAATCATACAATAATTGAAAATGATAACGACTATTATCTTATTAGCTACAGGTATAATTTTCTTCCTTCTATTCTTTGCGTTGGTAGAATATTTTGACAAAATTTAAAACATTAGATATGACTTTATTATTTATCACAGCAATCGCCGTATTTCTTTATATGTGCTATGTACTTGTAAAACCGGAAAAATTTTAATCAAAAATAAAAATGAAAAATAAGACGATTAATAGTTTAAAAGATTGGGGGACTTTGTTCTTCTGGATCTCTGTCATTATTGCTTTTATGTATTTGATTATTACTGTAAAAGAATTTGAATTAATTCATTAAAAAACTATGAACACTGAAATTTTAGGCGTTATCGCAATGTTTTTAGTAACGTTGCTTTTGGCCATACCTTTAGGGAAATACATCGCAAAAGTTTATTCGAATGAAAAGACTTTTCTGGATCCTGTTTTCAATCCCTTAGAACGATTTTTTTATAAATTATCCGGCATTGATTCTGCTCATGAAATGAACTGGAAACAACATTTAATGGCACTTTTAACCATTAACTTTCTTTGGTTTTTCATGAGTATGCTGGTTTTAATGAATATGAGCTGGCTTCCGCTCAATCCAGACGGAAATCCTGATATGTCGCCGGATCTGGCTTTCAATACCTCGATTTCATTTTTAGTCAACTGTAATCTTCAACATTATTCAGGGGAAACCGGAATGAGTTATTTAGGTCAGATCTGGCTGATGTTTTTGCAGTTTGTCTCTGCGGCAACCGGAATGGCCGCATCAATCGTCATTTTTAAGGCTTTCCGAGAAAAATCGACCGAAAAATTAGGAAATTTCTATGAGTATTTATTAAAATCCATGACAAGAATTTTATTACCTATTTCAATAATTATGGGTGTGGTAATGGTTTTCCAGGGAATGCCAATGACTTTCAGCGGAAAAGATAAAATGGTAACCCTGGAAGGAAAAAATGTAGAAGTTTCTACAGGTCCTGTTGCTGCTTTTGTACCCATTAAACATGTTGGGACCAACGGTGGAGGTTTTTTTGGAGCTAATAGTACCCATCCATTAGAAAATCCGAATTATTTTACGAATATGGTAGAAATGTTTGCCCAGTTTATTATTCCTATGGCAATGGTTTTTGCTTTCGGATATTTTATAAGAAGAAAAAAATTCGGGTACATGATTTTCGGAGTAATGACTGTAGGATTTTTGTTGCTTGCCGTTCCGACGATTATTATGGAAATCAATGGAAATCCTGCCATTAGTCAAATGGGAATTAATAATTCTCTCGGTGCAATGGAAGGTAAAGAAATACGATTCGGTGCTGCAGCTTCAGGTTTTTGGAGTATTGTAACAACAGTAATTTCTACGGGATCCGTCAATTCGATGCATGACAGTGCGATGCCACTTTCCGGAATGACGCAAATGTTGGCCATGATGGTTAATGCATTTTACGGAGGCGACGGTGCAGGAATTCTTAATATTTTCATCTACATCATTCTGGCTGTATTTATAAGCGGATTAATGGTGGGAAGAACTCCTGAGTTTTTAGGTAAAAAAATTGAAGCCCGGGAAATGAAAATTGCCATGATTGTAGCATTATTTCATCCGTTTCTTATTCTTGTGGGAACTGCAATTGCTACTGCCTTTCCGGAAGTGGGAACTTCTACTTTAAATAATCCGGGTTTCCATGGTTTCAGTGAAGTTCTGTATGAATATACTTCTTCAGCGGCCAACAATGGAAGCGGATTTGAAGGTTTGGGCGATAACAATATGTTCTGGAATATTTCCACAGGAATTGTACTCATTTTAGGAAGATTCATTCCTATTATCGGCCCTGTTGCGATTGCAGGTTTATTGGCTCAGAAAAAATACATTCCGGAAGGTGAAGGTACTTTAAAAACAGATACTTCTACTTTCGGACTGATGACTTTTGCTGTTATTGCTATCATCGCTGCCCTTTCATTTTTCCCGGCTCTTGCTTTAGGCCCGATCGCCGAATATTTTTCAATGAAATAAATTAGATAAAGAAATTAAAATGAATAATAAATCATTATTTCAAAAAGAATTGGTTTTAGAAGCTTTGAAACAATCTTTTTTTAAGCTGGATCCTAAATTGATGATAAAAAACCCGGTGATGTTTTTGGTCTGGCTGGGAACTTTAGTGATGCTTTTTGTGAGTATCTGGACTTTGAACGGTGAAAAATCACAAGGAAGCTTTTCTTATAACTTTGTGGTTTTCATTATCTTGCTATTGACCGTTTTATTCGGAAATTTTGCAGAAGCCATTGCAGAAGCCAGAGGAAAAGCGCAGGCAGACAGTCTTCGAAAAACCAGAGAAGAAACTCCTGCAAAACTTCGTGACGGACAAGTTATTTCATCCGCAAAACTTAATAAAGGAGATATTTTTGTTTGTGAAGCAGGAGATATTATTCCTTCAGACGGCGAAATTATCGAAGGTTTGGCAACAATTGACGAAAGTGCCATTACAGGAGAATCTGCTCCGGTAATCAGAGAATCCGGTGGAGATAAAAGTTCCGTTACAGGAGGAACGAAAGTTTTGTCAGATAAAATAATAGTTCAGGTTACTACACAGCCTGGTGAAAGTTTTCTAGATAAAATGATTGCTTTGGTAGAAGGTGCTTCACGCCAGAAAACACCCAACGAAATTGCATTAACGATTTTGCTTGCAGGTTTTACCTTAGTATTTATCATTGTTTGTGTTACATTAAAACCATTTGCAGAATATTCTAATGTAACCATCACCATTGCATCATTTATTTCTCTTTTCGTTTGTCTTATTCCTACTACAATCGGCGGACTTTTATCGGCAATCGGTATTGCGGGAATGGACAGAGCTCTAAGAGCAAATGTTATTACAAAAAGTGGAAGAGCGGTAGAAACTGCGGGAGATATCGACGTTTTACTTTTAGATAAAACAGGAACTATTACCATAGGAAACCGTAAAGCTACTCATTTTTATTCTGCAAATAATGTAGATGAAAATCAATTGATAAAAGCGGCTGTTTTAAGTTCAATGTCCGACGAAACTCCGGAAGGAAAATCAATTGTTGAATTGGCGGGAATCAATCCTTTAGGTTTTCAGATTACAGATCCAGTTTATATAAAATTTACCGCCGAAACCAGAAGTTCAGGGATCGATTATGAAGGAATTCGTATACGAAAAGGCGCAACCGATGCCATTAAAAAAATTGTAATCGATGCCGGAAACCGTTTTCCTGAAGAAACTGCAGAAAAAGTAAAAGAAATCTCTCAAAACGGAGGAACTCCTTTGGTGGTATCAGAAAATGAGAAAGTTTTAGGCGTTATTGAACTTCAGGATATTATTAAACCCGGAATCAGCGAACGTTTTGAGAGACTCAGAAAAATGGGTATTAAGACGGTGATGGTAACAGGTGATAATCCTCTGACTGCCAAATTTATTGCAGAAAAAGCAGGGGTAGATGATTTTATTGCGGAAGCTAAACCGGAAGATAAGATGAACTACATCAAAAAAGAGCAGCAGGATGGAAGATTGGTTGCTATGATGGGAGACGGTACCAACGATGCTCCGGCATTGGCTCAGGCTGATGTAGGCGTTGCAATGAACAGCGGAACTCAGGCAGCAAAAGAAGCCGGAAATATGGTTGACCTGGATAATGATCCTACCAAACTGATCGAAGTAGTAGAAATCGGAAAGCAATTATTAATGACGAGAGGAACGCTTACAACATTCAGTATTGCGAATGATGTGGCAAAATATTTTGCGATTATTCCTGCTTTATTTATAACGGCAATTCCAGCTTTGCAGGGTTTAAACATTATGAAACTTCACAGTCCGGAAAGTGCCATTTTATCAGCGGTCATCTTCAATGCGATTATCATCCCGATGTTGATTCCTTTGGCTTTAAAAGGAGTTGCATACAAGCCGATTGGTGCTTCAGCTTTACTGCGACGCAATTTACTGATCTTCGGATTAGGGGGAGTAGTGATTCCTTTTATCGGAATTAAAATCATTGATCTTATCGTTTCCTTATTTTTTTAAAATTCAAAAGGCACGGCAAAAAGATTTTATATCCAAATTACAGTTACACTTATTTTTTACATTCTTTTTGCAGTTTCATTAAATAAATTTCATCATGAAAAAACATATTTTACCTGCCATTAAACTTACCATTTTATCAATTGTTCTTCTTACAGTAGTTTATCCGGCTATTATTTGGGCAATCGCCCAGGTTTCACCCAATAACGGAAAAGGAGAAATCATCAAACACAATAACCATATCTATTATTCCAACATCGGGCAGTCTTTCAAACAAGATCAATACTTTTGGTCGCGTCCTTCTGCGGTTGATTACAATGCAGCAGGTTCGGGAGGTAGCAATAAAGGGGCTTCCAATAAAGAATATCTTCAGCAGGTTCAAGCACGGATTGATACGTTTCTAATGAAAAATCCGGGTGTTGCAAAGTCTGAAATTCCCGTAGATCTTATAACAGCAAGTGGGAGTGGTCTTGATCCTGATTTTTCTGTACAGGCAGCAAAAGTTCAGGCTAAAAGAATAGCTCAGAACCGTAAGATCTCAGTGGATAAAATCAATCAGCTGATTGTTGCGAATACTGAACAACCATTTCTAGGACTTTTCGGACCTGAAAAAATAAATGTTCTTAAGCTTAATATTGCTTTGGACGATCTATCAGGAAAATAATTTCTCATCAATTTTTGAAAACAATTTAAAAAATTCCTTCTAAAAGGATATTCAAAATTTAAATCATACTTTATGAATAGAATAGCTTTTGTTTTGCTTGCCTTATGCGGGGTTACAAATATGTATGCTCAAAACGACTCCATTAAGAAACCTCTTTCGATTAGCGGATATGCCGAAGTCTATTATCAGGCAGATTTTAATAATCCAAAAAGCAACAACAGACCGGGATTTGTCTACAGTCACAACAGAAATAATGAAGTGAATGTCAATTTAGCATTCATTAAAGCCGGATACAATACCGAAAATCTTCGTGCTAATCTGGCTTTGGCAGCAGGAACCTATATGAATGCCAATTATGCAGCCGAGCAAGGCGTTATGAAAAATATTTATGAAGCCAATGTAGGTTTAAAATTATCCAAAAATCATAATCTGTGGATTGATGCCGGTATTTTTCCTTCACATCTTGGTTTTGAAAGTGCTGTCGGAAAAGATAACTGGACATTGAGCAGAAGTCTCTTCGCAGACAATTCGCCCTATTTTGAAACCGGTGCTAAAATATCTTATACTTCCGAAACCGGAAAATGGTTTTTAAGTGCGTTGGTTTTGAACGGTTGGCAAAGAATTCAACGAGTTAACGGTAATTTTACTCCTGCTTTTGGTCATCAGATCACATTTAAACCCAATGAAAAACTGACTCTGAACAGTGGATCTTTTATTGGAAATGATAAACTGGATTCTATCAGACAGATGCGGTACTTCCATAATTTGTACGGAATTTACCAGATCAATAAAAAAATAGGGATTACGGCAGGTTTTGATGCAGGTGCTGAACAAAAAATGAAAGGAAGTAAAGATTACAATATTTGGTATACTCCGGTTTTATTGCTGAAATACAATCTTACCGATAAATTTAGTCTTACAGCGAGAGGAGAGTACTATCAGGATGAGAAAGGCGTTATTATTTATACAGGTACAGAAAATGATTTCAGAACTTTTGGGTATTCTTTTAATGCAGATTATTATATTTTACCCAATCTTGTCTGGCGTACAGAAATTCGTAATCTCAACAGTAAAGATGCCATTTTTATTAACAGAAATAATGTATTTAATACCAACAGCCTGACTGCAGTAACGGCTTTAGCTGTTTCATTTTAAATTCATATAAAACTTAATTTCCCTGTATTGGTATTGCAGGGAAATTTTAACTTTAAAAAAACAAACCAATGGAGGAATCCAGAAAATCAGCAGAAGATTTTTTACATCTCATCAACACATCCAAACGTGGAAAGCTGAAAATCTACATCGGAATGAGCGCCGGTGTCGGCAAAACCTACAGAATGCTTCAGGAAGCACATATTCTCCTTCAAAACGGAATTGATGTGAAAATTGGTTATATTGAAACTCATAACAGAAAAGAAACCCATAGCTTGCTGGATGGATTACCGATTATTCCGAGAAGAAAATTGTTTTATAAAGGAAAGGAACTGGAAGAGCTGGATGTTCCTGCGATTCTTGTTTTACGCCCGGAAATCGTTATTATTGATGAACTTGCCCACACCAATATAGAAGGTAGCAAAAACAAAAAAAGATGGCAGGATGTGATGGATATTCTGGAAGCCGGTATCAATGTAATCAGTGCAGTCAATATTCAGCATATCGAAAGTCTGAATGAGGAAGTAAAATCTGTTACCGGGATAGAGGTTACCGAAAGAATTCCAGATACCATACTTTCCGTCGCAGATGAGGTTGTAAATATTGACCTTACCGCAGATGAACTCATCAGCAGACTAAAGCAGGGAAAAATTTATGACAGCAGTAAGATTCAGTCTGCTTTAAGTAATTTTTTTAAAAATGATAATATTCTTCAGCTTCGTGAATTGGCTTTAAAAGAAGTGGCATCACAGGTTACCCGAAAAGTGGAAGCCGAAATCACCATTGGGAAAAGTCTAAAAAAAGAAAGATTTCTGGCCTGCATAAGTTCCAATGAAAAAACAGCTAAAAATGTGATCCGGAAAACTGCGAGACTGGCAAATTATTACAACAGTCAGTGGTTTCTTTTGTATGTTCAGGTTCCTCGGGAATCTTCAGACAGAATTATTCTGAGTAAACAGAGGCATTTAATCAATAATTTTAAACTGGCTACTGAGCTCGGCGCAGAAATTATTAAAGTTGAAAATAAAAATATTGCGCTCTCGATAATGGAGCAGTGTGAAGAAAGAAATATAACAACGGTCTGCATCGGCAAACCGCATCTGGATCTCTGGAGAATTATCTGGGCAACAGATACTTTCAATTCATTATTAAAAAGACTTTCAAAGCAAAACGTAGATTTAGTAATTTTGTCGTGATGAAAATAAAAACCAAACTTAACGCGGGAGTCGGGCTGCTGTTTCTGATGATTATTATTCTGTCTGTTTTAAGCGGATGGTTTATTTATCAGCTCAAAAAAGATACCCAGAATATCCTTGTTGCCAATTACAATACTTTGCAATATTCACGAAATATGCTTTTGGCTCTGGAAGATATCGATTCAGATCCTAATTCTGTACATGAATTTCAGAAAAACCTCGATCTGCAATCGAAAAATATTACGGAAGCAGGTGAGAAAGAAACTACACGAAGCATTCAGGAACATTTTTCAGAATTAAGAAAAGGAAAAAGCAATCTGTATCTCCAGTCATTAATTCGCAAAGACATTACAGGATTAATGCAGCTTAATATGACTGCCATTCAGCTCAAAAGCAGTATTGCCAATTCGACTTCTGAAGATGCTATTGCTGTAATCTCGGTAGTCGGAATTTTATGTTTTTTGGTAGCATTTATTTTGATGGTCAATTTACCGGCAAATATTGCCAATCCGATACGGGAGCTTACTTCAAGTATTCATCAGATTGCCAATCAAAATTACAGGCATCGAGTAAGATTTGAAGAAAATAGTGAATTTGGTGAATTGGCCCGATCTTTCAACACAATGGCTGAAAAGCTTCAGGAATATTCCGAAAGCAGAATAGATAAAATTCTGAAAGGTAAAAAACGTATAGAAACATTAATCGACAATCTTCATGATGCCGTGATTGGTATTGATGAAAACCGGAAAGTACTGTTTGTAAATGATGAAGCTTTAAAAATTTCCGGTCTGAAAAGAAGCAGCTTTGTTGGTCAGCAAATTCAGGATATTGCTGTAACCAATGATCTTGTAAGAAATTTAATTAAAGAAATTATCAATCCTGATTTGAAAAGCAATAGTTCTGAATCTCTGAAAATATTTGTGGAAGGAAAAGAAAATTATTTCGAGAAAGATATTGTTGACATAAATGTAGTTCCCACAGGAGAAGAGGAAAGCCGTTTTATAGGTCAGGTAATTATGCTGAGAAATATTACACCATTTAAAGAGCTTGATATTGCTAAAACTCATTTTATCGGTACTGTATCGCATGAATTTAAAACACCAATTTCATCCATACAAATGGGATTACAGCTTTTAGAAAATAAAAAAATTGGCAGTCTGAATGAAGAACAGCAGAAACTTATAAAAGGAATCAGTGATGATGCTTTAAGATTGCTGAAAATTACCGGTGAACTTCTGAATTTGGCACAATTGGAAACTGGAGTTACCCAGCTCAATATTCATCCGTTTAAGGTAAATTCAATGATTCAGGAAGTAATAAATACCAATAAATCTGCCGCTGATAAAAAGCAGATATCCATCAATACCCGAATTAATCCTGAAATTTTAATTCTAAATGCTGATGAAGAAAAAATAGTGTGGATTCTTAATAATCTTGTTTCCAATGCCATTCGATATTCTTCTGATCACTCAAACGTAGATATTGAAGTAGAAAAGACAGAAAATAATTCTGTGAAATTTTCGGTAAAAGATCAAGGTTGTGGAATTGAAGAAAAGTATTTGTCCCAAATATTTACAAGATATTTTCGCATTCCCGGAACTCAGGCTGAAGGTACAGGATTAGGCTTAAGCATCAGTAAAGAGTTTATTGAAGCGCAAGGAGGAAGTATATCTGTAGACAGCAAGACAGATGAGGGAAGTACCTTTAGTTTTATTATTTGAATTGATAAATTTCTATCGCGATTAAAATCATTAAAATTCTGCCAGTTTATACTCTACTCTTGATACAGTTGTTTATCGAATTTGATAATTTGAAAATCAAAATATAAAAACATTCAGAATTTTTTGAAAATTGATGATTTTTTATCATTGAAGTGAAAAAGTGAACATAGGCATCACTATTTGGTAAAATATTAAGTGTTAAAATTACATTTTTTGATGTTTTTTATCTCATTTTTTCAGTTATTTAAAAAAAAATGAGATTTATTTTGAATATTTCTTATCATAATTTATCTTAAATTCCATAATGTTCGTTTACGATCTTATGCGATTCTAATTCTTTGTTTACTAGTAGTTTTAAAAATTATATCATTATAATTATGATAAGCTTATCATATAATTGATATAAATCTTATCATTAAAAATAGATATGTAAAGTGTTGATATATAGCAAGTAGTTGAAAATTTATTTTTTTATATCAATTGTATTTTTATATTTGTGATGTTACGTAAATGTTAACGGGCAAATGAATCCAAATTTTATTCATACTTATTTATCTGTAGACTGTGTAGTCTTTGGTTTTGATCTTGAGAATAAGCTTAACATTCTCCTGGTGCAACGCCACGTAGAAGATATTCCTGTGGAGCAGCAGAAGAAATTACCAGGCAGTCTTATCTTCAGTGATGAGGATGTAGATGATGCAGCAAACCGCGTTCTTTTGGAACTGACAGGAATAAAAAAAATGGTTCTGAAACAGTTTAAATGTTTTGCAGATCCAAAGCGCGCAAGCAATCAGAATGACATCAGATGGATGGGTGAAGAGTACAAGCATAATATAGACAGAATTATTACTGTAGCTTATTTATCATTATGCCGTATTGATCATAAAATCAACAGTACAAAATATGATACTGTAGATTGGCATCCGATAGACAAAGTTCCGCAATTACCATTTGACCACAACAAAATTATTGACGAATCTTTAATAGAAATACGAAAGTGGATTGATTCTGATTTTTCTATCATTTTTGTGCTCTTACCAAAAAAATTCACCATAAGACAATTATATCAGCTATATAACGCTTTGAGTGAAAAGAAAATCGACATTAAGAATTTTCATAAAAAAATCTCATCATTCAGTTATATCATTCCGTTAGACGAGATAGAAACCAATGTATCGCATCGTGCAGCAAGATATTATAAGTTCGATCCGAAAATCTACAAGAAAACTCAAAATAAATTAATCAAATAAAATAAGCCTCAGAATAAAATGTATTTATTAGGATTCGATATCGGCAGTTCATCTGTAAAAGTTTGTCTTATTGAGGCATCCAGCGGCAAAGTGATAGCATCTGATTTTTCTCCGAAAAAAGAGATGAAGATCTTTGCGGAACAGCCGGGATGGGCAGAACAAAATCCTTCCGATTGGTGGACTAATCTTAAATTGGCACATCAGTCTGTGATGTCTCATGCAAATATTGAGCCGGAAGATATCAAGGGAATCGGGATTACATGGCAGATGCACGGATTGATTTTGGTTGATAAAGACCAGAATGTTCTCCGTCCGTCGATCATCTGGTGTGATAGCCGTGCTGTTCCTTACGGCGAAAAAGCCTTTAAAGAAATTGGTGAAGAAAAATGTTTATCTCATCTTTTAAACTCTCCCGGGAATTTTACCGCTTCAAAATTAGCTTGGGTAAAAGAAAACGAGCCAGAGCTTTTTGATAAAATTGATAAAATAATGCTGCCTGGAGATTATATCGCAATGAAACTTTCCGGTGAGATTGGGATTACTGTAGAAGGACTTTCTGAAGGAATTTTCTGGGATTTTAAAAACCATTGCATCTCAGAAGATGTTATTAATTATTACGGAATTCCGAAAAGTTTTTTTCCAGAGATCGTACCAACATTTGGTATTCAGTCTACAGTTTCCGCTTCTGCAGCAGAAGAATTAGGATTGAAAGAAGGAACTCCAATTTCGTACAGAGCAGGAGACCAACCGAATAATGCATTATCACTTAATGTTTTCAATCCGGGAGAAATTGCTTCTACAGCAGGAACTTCGGGCGTTGTTTACGGCGTTTTGGATCAGCTGGATTATGATAAACGATCAAGAGTAAACACTTTTGCCCATGTAAATCATACTGAGGAGCAAATGAGATTGGGTGTTTTGCTTTGCATCAACGGAACCGGAATTCTTAACTCCTGGTTGAAACACAATTTTGCAACCTCATTATCATCTTATGGTGATATGAATGAGTTGGCTTCACTTTCTCCGATTGGTTCTAAAGGTTTAAGTATTATTCCATTTGGAAACGGTGCCGAAAGGGTTTTAGAAAATAAAGATACAAGATGTTCTATCCACGGAATTAATTTTAATATTCATTCAAAAGGTGATGTTCTTCGCGCTGCACAGGAAGCCATCGTTTTTTCTTATGAATATGGGATGAATATTATGAGAGATATGGGAATGGAAATTAATGTCATCCGTGCCGGGAATGCCAATATGTTTTTAAGTTCCATCTTCCGCCAATCATTGGCGAGTGTAAGCAATGCAACGATTGAACTGTTTGATACAGATGGAGCAGTTGGTGCCGCAAGAGCTGCAGGAATGGGAATCGGTTTTTATACAGATTCCAAAGAAGCTTTTTCTTCATTAGAAAAATTAGCTGTTATAGAACCAGAACACGAGAAAAGAGAACAATATCTCGAATCCTATGAGAGGTGGCAGGATCATCTCAAAGAAATAATTTAATCAAAAAAAACATACCGAATTTTCATTCACTTGCTGACTCAAAAAATCAGTAGGGAAGGAATTCTACAACTTAAAATTAAAATTAATAATTAAAAATAAATTAAATAATATGAACATTTCAAAAGAAGCAAAAGCATTTTTTCCAGGGGTAGATCAAATCAGATTTGAAGGCAGAGAGAGTAGAAATCCTTTGGCATTTCGCTATTATGATGCAGATCAGGTTGTGATGGGAAAACCAATGAAAGAATGGATGCGTTTTGCAATGGCTTGGTGGCATACACTATGCGCAGACGGGAGCGATCCATTTGGAGTACCTACCATTCACCATCCTTGGAGCAAGGGAACTGATGCAGTTTCTAAAGCCAAATATAAAATGGACGCCGGATTTGAGTTTATGCAAAAAATGGGATTTGGCTATTACTGTTTTCATGACATCGATTTGGTAGACCCTGCAGACAACTGGAGAGATTATGAAAAAAATCTTCAGGCTGTGGTGGATTATGCTAAAGAAAAACAATCAGAAACAGGAATTAAATTACTTTGGGGAACAGCTAATGTTTTCACACATGAAAGATACATGAACGGAGCTTCTACCAATCCAAACTTTGATGTGGTAGCTTGCGCAGGAACTCAGGTTAAGAATTCTATCGATGCAACAATTGCTCTTGGTGGAGAAAACTACGTTTTCTGGGGCGGAAGAGAAGGTTATATGAGTCTTTTGAACACGGATATGAAACGTGAGAAAGAACACCTTGCCCGCTTCCTTACAATGTCTCGTGATTATGCAAGAAGCCAGGGTTTCCAGGGAACTTTCCTTATCGAACCAAAACCGATGGAGCCTACAAAACATCAATACGATTATGATGCAGAAACCGTAATAGGATTCTTAAAAAGCCACGGTTTAGACAAAGATTTCAAATTAAACCTTGAAGTAAACCACGCAACTTTGGCAGGACATACTTTCGAGCACGAGCTTCAGGCAGCTGTAGATGCAGGAATGTTAGGAAGCATTGATGCAAACAGAGGAGATTACCAAAACGGATGGGATACAGACCAGTTCCCAATCGATTATTTTGAACTGGCTCAGGCTTGGTTGGTGATTCTTCCAAATGGAGGTTTAGGTTCAGGAGGTGTGAATTTTGATGCGAAAATCCGTCGTAATTCTGTAGATGCAGGTGATCTTTTCATCGCTCACGTTGCGGGTATGGATGCTTTTGCAAAAGGACTTTTGGTAGCAGCAGATATTCTTGAGAATTCGGATTACAGCAAATTGAGAACAGAAAGATATTCATCATTCGATAATGGAAATGGAAAAGCTTTTGAAGAAGGCAGACTGACTTTGCAGGATCTTCAGAAAATTGCCCACGAATCAGGAGAGCCTATGCCAAAAAGCGGTAAACAGGAACTTTTCGAAGCTATTGTGAATATGTATATCTAAAAACAAAATTTAAATGATTATTTAATTTTTGTTATCCTAATATTAAAAACAATATAATAATTATGAACCATTTTTATTTAAATAAAAGCAATAAAGCAGCAATGTTTTTTGCAATGGCTCTACTTCCTTGCGGCATGGCTTATTCTCAGGTTAAAAAAGATACAGCAGCGAAAGAAAAGAAAATTGAGGAAGTTGTGATGATCGGATATGGTACTCAGAGAAAAGAGGCCGTTACAGGATCTGTTGCTACAGTAAAAGGAGACGTACTTCGCGAAGTGCCTTCTGCAAACGTTACTCAGGCTCTTCAAGGAAGAACTGCTGGAGTTGATATTTCTCAGACTTCATCAAAACCAGGAGCGACTATGCAGATCCGAATCCGAGGAGCGAGATCTTTAACAGGAACTAATGATCCTCTAATTGTTTTAGATGGTATTCCGTTTGTGGGATCTTTAGGTGACATTAGCTCTAATGACATCAAAAGTATAGATATCTTAAAAGACGCTTCGGCAACGGCAATTTACGGATCAAGGGGAGCAAATGGTGTTATATTAGTGACAACAAACAGAGGTTCAAAAGGACAAAAACCTAGATTCAACTATAATTCATTTACAGGAGTTCAAACGCTGTTTTCAAAATATCCGATGATGGACGGCCCTAAATTGGCTAAACTTAGAATTGATGCTGGAAATATTTATGGATTAGGAACAGATGAAACACTGGATACCAATACAGACTGGCAAAAATTGTATTATAAACCAGCTATGATTACAAGCCATGATGTGGGGGTTTCAGGTGGATCAGAGGGAGGTAATTATAATGTAGGTTTATCCTATTTTAAGCAAGATGCTCTAATCCCAATTCAAAATTATGAAAGGTTTTCTTTAAGAATTGGTTTGGATCAACAGGTTGGCAAAAGTTTTAAATTCGGATTTACAACCAATACAAACTATACCGTATCTGAAGGAAATGGAGTATCAGGAGCACCAACATTGGGTTACTCTCCTTTAGCCAATCCTTATAATCCGAATGGCAGTCTTAAAAGAACAATGAGTACTGCATCTAATGTTGATCAATCTTGGATTTATATAAGGAAGACACTTGAAAATCTGGGTGATAAATATGTTGATGAAAGCAAAGGTTTTTCTTCGTACAATAATATATACGGAGAAGTAAATCTGCCTATTACAGGTTTAAAATACAGATTGAATGTCGGATTAGATTACCTCACTTCAAATAGCGGAAACTATGCTGGGGTAGGTGTATTTAATGTAAATGCAGCAGCACCTTCAAGTGCTGGAAAAGGGAACAACCAGACTTATCACTGGACTTTAGAGAATTTATTGACCTATGACAGAACCTTTGGAAAGCATAAAATTAATGCAGTAGCTTTGTATTCGGCAGAAGGAAATCGATATATCAGTAGCTATATAAGTGCTAAGAATGTACCTGCAGATTTTTTCCAATATTATAATTTGGGACAGGCACCACAAGCTGATATATCCGTAAAACCTGAAGACCAAATTTATCAACAAAGAGGACTTTTGTCTTATATGGGGCGTGCCATGTATACTTATGATAATAAATATATGATTACGGCTACACTCCGTGCAGATGGTGCGTCTGTTTTGGCACCAGGTAACAAATGGCATACATATCCTGCAATATCTTTAGGTTGGAATCTGGCTAATGAATCTTTTATGCAGAACATTAAAGCTATCAACCAGTTTAAACTAAGATATGGATGGGGACAAACATCCAATCAGGCGGTTAATCCTTATACTACACTCGGATCATTGCAGGTAACTCCTTATAATTTTGGATCTTCAAATACAACAGGAGTTTATATATCATCTGCACCAAATGCTGGTTTAGGCTGGGAATATTCTAAAACAAATAACTTTGGAGTTGATTTTGGCTTATTTAATAATAGAATTACGGGAACAGTAGAATATTATAAAACCAAAACTGAAAAAGTTTTAGCCGGAACAATTTTACCTCCGTCAGGCGGTATTGGAAGTATAACTAATAATATAGGACAGATAGAAAATAAGGGTTGGGAAGTTTCACTTAACGGAAGTATCATCAATAACCCGGATGGCTTTAGCTGGGATGCAGGGATAAACTGGTATGCCAACAGAAATCAGATCTTAGCCTTATCTTCAGGAACTACACGTGATGAAATTAACAATTGGTTTGTAGGACATAATATTAATGCTATATATGATTATCAAAATATTGGTTTGTGGCAGCAAGGTGATCCATATCTCAATATATTAGAACCAGGTGGTAATGTGGGGATGATTAAAGTCCTTTACACAGGAGGCTACAATGCAGATGGTTCTCCTGTAAGAGCAATTAATCCTTCTGATAGACAAATTATTGATACAGCTCCGGATTGGCAGGGCGGTTTTAATATGAGATTTGCGTATAAAAACTTTGAGCTGAGTACAGTAGGCGCATTTCAACATGGTGGAGTTTTAATTAGTTCTATTTACGGTTCGTCGGGTTATCTTAACAGATTAACAGGAAGAGGAAATAACGTAGATGTAGATTATTGGACAGTGGATAATCCTAATGTAAGATATCCTAAGCCAGGAGGTGTGATGAATGGAGATAATCCAAGATATGGTTCTACACTTGCTTATTTCGACGGATCATATCTTAAACTGAGAACAATAACTTTGGGGTATAATGTAAAGAAAGAGTTTCTGGACGATTTGAAGTTGAGTAGTTTTAGAATTTATGTCACTGTGACTAATCCTGTGGTGTTATTCTCACCTTATCACAAAGAATCTGGTATGGATCCGGAACCGAATTCTTATGGTAACCAGAACCAGGCGGTGAATAGTAGCCTTCCTTATAACAGCCGTCAGCTGATTATAGGAGCTAATAATCCATCTACACGTAATTACCTATTGGGAATTAATTTATCTTTTTAAAAAATTACAAAATCATGATCAAGTTTAATAAAAAAATAGTTATAGGAGCATTCTTCTTATCACTTTGCTTATCCAGCTGTAATGAGATTCTGGACGAGCAGCCAAGATCAAATTATACTGTTGATTATTTCAATACTCCGGATGGAGTTACAGCAGGTGTTACATCTTTATATAGAAGTTTACGCTTATTGTATGGCAACGGTTATTTTATGAGTAATTGTCAGAATGGTACCGATGAATCTACATGGGCACAAAGTGCAGATGGAAACTTCAAGGAACTCGACTTTTCAGGAAATGGTAACGTTACACCAGCTTCTTTTCCACCCAGCATGATTTGGGGATCAGTTTTTCCTTATATTAACACCGCAAATGGAATTGTAGAAAGAGGTCCAAAATTTGGGGTATCGGAATCATTGATTTCAGAAGCAAGGTTCTTTAGAGCATTCGATTACTTCATGCTCGTTCAGACCTATGGAGGAGTACCATTGGATTTGGGAGCAGGAGAGCTTGCCCTGAATGTCAATGCTGTAACTACTTCCAAAAGAAATACCGTTCCGGAAGTTTATACAAGAGCAATTTTTCCTGACCTGAAAAAAGCAGTAGATAATTTACCTGCTTCACCAAGAGTAACCGGAGGAGTAACTAAAAATGTAGCGAGATTGTTCTTGGCAAAAGCATATCTTACTTATGGATGGTGGTTGCAGAATCCCAATAGCATACCAACATATCCGGAAACTCAGAGAACTGATCCGGATGGTCATAATGCACAATGGTATTTTCAACAGGCTTATGATACAGCTATGCAGGGAATAAGCACTCCTGGCCCATATTCTTTACAGCCTACATTCTATGATGTAAATGTAGGGTCGAATGATAGAAATAGCGAGTGTATGTTATATGCAGATCATACTCAGTCCAGCGTATTTTATAACGAATCAGATCCTGTAGGTTTCGGTTCCGGATGGGCTCCTGATAATTTTGCTGCATGGATGCAGACATGGAACTATACAAACCTGAAAAGTAGCAGTTCTGCAACAAGCTTTGCTGCAGTTAGCTCTGTACAACGTGCTGCAACACAATCGTTGGGACGTCCGTGGGTACGTATGTGTCCTCCAATAGGTGTTATTCAGAATACATTTGCTAATAAAACAACAGATTCGAGATTTGACGGTACTTTTGTAACAACATACAGAGGAAACTGGGACAAAGCAGGAGTTACTAATCCTGTTCTGTACAACGCCAATAGTTTACCCGTGCAGCCGGGAGGAGCTGTTCTTAGTTTCCTTAGTGATGACTCTCAGACTCCAACTTATCCTTCAGATGGAGGGCAAAACGGTGTCGGTGCAGGAACCTTGCCTGGAAGACCTGATTGGGTAATTGCGCCAAATGGAATCAGCAGAATTGTTTATCCTGGACTGTGGAAAATCGGAACTTACCGTACAGATGATCCGAATGGACTAGGATATCCGAATGCAGGTTTGACAAGACCTTTCAATGTGGCAAAATTCTCTGAGTTCTATTTTATCGCGGCAGAGGCTGCAGTAAAAGGAGCATCAGGAACAATGAGTGCAAGAGATTTGATCAACGTTATCCGTGCAAGAGCAGGAAAATGGAAGTTTAATAATGCTCAAAATGCTACATATATTGCTGATAACAGTGGGGCCATGATTGCAGCGACTCCTTCAACAGTAACCATTGATTATATCCTAGGAGAAAGATCGCGTGAGTACTATGGTGAGTTTTACAGATGGTATGATTTAGTACGTACACAAAAATGGGGAGAATATGCCGCTACTTATAAAATCGGAGGTACTGCTTATGGAAACCATACACCACAGACAGTAACACGTAACATCCAGTCATTCCATTACCTGAGACCAATTCCGCAAGGGCAAATCGATGCGATGAGTGGAGCATCTGCTGATGAAAAAGCAAAATACCAGAATCCTGGTTATTAAAAAGAACAAAAATACATTCATATTAATAGCAGCAAAGTAGGTGTATTCATTACACCTGCTTTGTTTTAATTAAAATTTCTAAAGTATTATGGAAAAAACCTGGCGTTGGTTTGGGAAAAACGATAAAATTAAGTTACAAACACTTCGACAAATTGGTGTTGAAGGAATTGTTTCTGCACTGCACGATATTCCAAATGGAGAAATCTGGAGTTTGGAGGCTGTAAATGATTATAAAAATTATATAGAAAGTCATGGGCTTCGTTGGTCTGTAGTTGAAAGTCTTGCCGTGAGCGAGTCTATCAAATACGGAGGCGAAAACAGAGACCAACTCATAGAAAATTATATCAAAAGTCTCGAAAATCTTGGTAAAGCAGGCGTTACTACGGTTTGCTATAATTTTATGCCGGTTCTCGATTGGGCCAGAACAGATCTTTTCCACGAATGGAAAGACGGTTCATCATCTTTATATTTTGATAAGGCTAAATTTGCCTATTTCGAAATTCATATTCTGAAAAGAGATGGAGCAGAAAAAGATTATACGCCTGAAATTCTTAAAAAAGTTGAGGAATTAAAAAATACACTGACAGAAGTTGATAACAACGATTTGATTGATTCTGTTATCGTTAAAACGCAGGGTTTCGTCAACGGAAATATCAAAGAAGGCGATTCAAATCCGGTAGAAAAATTCAATAATTTATTGGCTTTGTATGACGGAATTGATAAAAATCAACTTCGTGAAAATTTAAAATATTTCCTCGAAAAAATTATGCCGGTTTGCGAAGAATGGAACATTCAAATGTGTGTTCATCCAGACGATCCGCCATTTGCATTGCTTGGTTTGCCAAGAATCGTAACCAATGAAGACGACATCGATTGGTTCCTAAACGCAGTAGATAATCCTCACAACGGATTGACATTTTGTGCAGGTTCTTTGAGTGCCAATTTGCAGAATGACGTTCCGAAATTAGCTCAAAAATATGCCCACAGAACAAAATTTGTTCATTTAAGAAGCACCAACGTTTTTGAAAACGGAGACTTTATCGAGGCACATCATTTAGGCGGAAGAGGAAAACTGATTGACGTTATCCGAGTTTTCGAAAAAGAAAATCCGGATTTGCCCATGAGAATCGACCACGGAAGACTGTTGTCAGAAGATATTGACAAAGGTTACAATCCCGGTTACTCTTTCTTGGGAAGAATGTTGGCTTTAGGTCAGATAGACGGTGTGATGGCAGCTGTCAGTTCTGAATCAAATTAAAGAATCCGAAGAATTCAATATGAACAGCCATAGGTGAAACCTATGGAAAAATATTCATCAATTATCATTTATCACTAATAAAAAATGAACGAAATATTCAGCATAAAAGATAAAGTAGCGGTCATCACTGGCGCGTCTGGGGTTCTGGGCGGAAGTCTGGCAAAAAGTTTCATTAAAGCAGGAGCAAAAATTATTGCAGTTGGCAGAAATCAGGAAACTCTGGACGCCCGCTTGAAAGAACTGACCGATTTAGGAAGCGACGCTTTCGCAGTAGAAGCCAACGTAATGGATATCGAAAGTCTTGAAAATGCGTCAAAAAAAATCATTGAAAAATATGGGAAAATAGACATTTTACTTAACATTGCCGGGGGAAATATCCCAACCGCAACTTTGTCTCCCGAACAATCATTTTTCGATATGAATATGAGCGGTTGGGATGAGGTGACAAACCTGAATATCAATGGAACCGTTTATCCAAGCTATGTTTTCGGAAAAGTTATGGCAGAACAGGGAAGTGGAAGTATTGTCAATATTTCATCGATGGCGGCCTATTCGGCGATTACAAGAGTGGCAGGATATTCAGCGGCAAAATCGGCGATTACCAATTTTACCCAATGGTTAGCTTCAGATTTAGCACTGAAATTTGGTGACAAAATTCGTGTAAACGCGGTGGCTCCCGGATTTTTCATCGGTGATCAAAACCGTGCTATTTTGCTGAATCCAGATGGCTCTCTGACAGACAGAAGCAAAAAAGTCATTACCAAAACACCAATGCAGAGATTTGGTGAAGTTGAAGAACTGAACGGCGCTGTACAATTTCTTTGTTCAGATGCTGCGAGTTTTATTACTGGTGCATTGTTGCCTGTTGATGGTGGTTTTAGCGCATTCAGTGGTGTTTAAAATTTAAAAATTATTTTCTTCATATAGTAAGCAAGGCCTTTTTAAATTTAAATTTTAAGGTCTTGCTTTTTAAAAAATTATTTTTTTGGTTTCAAAAATCAATTTCATAATACAAAATTATTATCAAGTCTTTCCAAGTGTTGAATTAAATATAGTCTCATTGCAATTAAAGGCTCGTAGAGGCGACTTGATAAAAAAAATAAGAAGCCGAGGATTCAACAACAATAGCCACAGGTAAAACCTGAGGAAAAAAGAAAAAACAAACCACGAATCCTGCAAGGGTTCAACAATAAAATCAATATCTAAATTATATATGAAATCGCCATTAAAAACTTTAAAAATAAGTACCAATAAAGATTTGGCGATAACATATGACTGTTAAAAAAATAAATACCGAGATATGAAAAAGATAACGATGAATCCCAATTTTCTGAAAAACAAAACCAGCATTTTTGCCACTTTAGCTTTATTTTCTGTAACCGGTTTATCAGCGCAGATTTTCACCGATTTTCAATACAAAGGAAACGACAAAATATACAGTGACAATCCTTTAAAATCAGACGAATTCTATTCTCCGATTCTTCAGGGCTGTTATCCCGACCCAAGTATCACCAAAAAAGGTGAAGATTATTATTTGGTCAACTCATCATTTTCAATGTTTCCCGGCGTTCCGATTTTCACGTCTAAAGATTTGGTCAATTGGAAGCAGGTAGGCCATGTTCTCGACAGACCTTCTCAACTTAAAGTAGAAAAAGGCGGAGTTTCTCAGGGAATTTACGCACCGGACATCAAATACAACAAATTCAACGATACATTTTATATGATTACCACGCAGATTGCGGGTGAAGTCGGAAATATGGTCGTGAAAACCAAAGATCCGGCAAAAGGCTGGAGCGAAGTTCAAAAATTAAATTTCGACGGAATCGACCCGGCGATTTTCTTCGATGATGACGGGAAAGCCTACATTGTTCACAACGATGCTCCACCAAAAGGAACCGAGCAGTATCAGGGTCACCGCGTTATCAAAATGTGGGATTACGATTTGGAAAAAGACCAGGTTGTGACGGGTTCAGACAAAATTATCGTCAATGGAGGGGTTGACCTTTCTCAAAAACCAATCTGGATAGAAGGTCCTCATTTATACAAATTCAAAGGAAAATATTATTTGATGTGCGCCGAAGGTGGAACCGGAGGTAACCATAGCGAAGTTATTTTTATGTCAGATTCTCCAAAAGGACCATTTATTCCCGCTAAAAATAACCCGATTCTGACACAAAGATATTTTCCTAAAGATAGAAAGGAAAAAGTAGATTGGGCAGGTCACGCCGATTTGGTGGAAGGTCCAAACGGACAGTGGTACGGTGTGTTTTTAGCTATTCGTCCCAACGAAAAAGGACGTGTAAATCACGGTAGAGAAACTTTTATTCTTCCGGTTGACTGGAGCGGAACATATCCTGTTTTCCAAAACGGTTTGGTTCCGATGAAACCAAAATTAAAAATGCCGGAAGGGGTGAAAAATCAAACCGGACAAACCGGATTTTTCCCGAATGGAAACTTCACTTATAACGATAAATTAACCGATAAAAATCTCGATTTCCGCTGGATTGCGATGCGTGGGCCACGTGAAAATTTCGTCACAGCTACAAAAACGGGTGTAAAAGTAAATCCTATGGAAACCAATATCAAAGCTTTGGCTCCGATTTCGTCTTTGTTCCACAGATTACAGCACGAAGATTTTGAAACGTCAGTAACTTTAGATTACAAACCAAAATCTGACAAAGAATTATCTGGAATCACGCTCTATCAAAGTGAAACATTTAATTATGTTTTCGGTGTTACGAAGAAAGACAAAGAGTTCTATATCGTTTTGGAAAGAACCGAAAAAGGAAGTTCAAAACTGATTTCCAGCGAGAAAATTTCGTTGTCGAAGACGATTAAATTCCAGGCTGTTGGAGAAAAAGATAACATCAGTTTTAATTATTCTTTAGACGGTAAAAACTTCAAAAATCTGGGCGGACCGGTTTCCGGCGATATTCTTTCAACGGATGTTGCAGGCGGTTTTACAGGAAGTTTAATCGGTCTGTACAGCACTTCGTCAAACGATATTGTGCCTAATTAATTTTAAACCTTCAAGGTTTCAAAAACCTTGAAGGTTTGTTTAATAACATCAAATTCAAAACCGTGAAAATTAATAAACCATTTTATATATTTTCTCTTTTCGGATTTATCGGGCTGAATCTCCTTTCAGCTCAGGTAAATCCTGTTGAGAAATCGCAAACGACAAAATTCAGAAACCCAATTATTTGGGCAGATGCACCGGATTTGTCAATCACAAGAAATGGCGACGATTTTTATCTGATTAGTACCACAATGCACCTGATGCCTGGCGCTCCGGTAATGCACTCCAAAGATTTGGTCAACTGGGAAATGTCGAGCTACGTTTTTGACAGATTAACAGACAATTCTAAATACGATTTGCTCAACGGAAGCGTTTACGGACGCGGACAATGGGCATCGTCCATCCGTTTTCACAAAGGAAAATATTATGTTTTATTTTCACCGAATGACGAACCTTTCAAATCCTATTTTTATGTTTCCGATAATCCTGAAAAAGGCAACTGGAAACTGCTGACCAGAACCAGACATTTTCACGATGCATCTTTGCTTTTTGACGATGACGACAGAGTTTATGTGTACACGTCTAACAAAGTGTTTGAGCTGAGTCCAGATTTTAAAACCATTATCGGAAATCAGGATGGAACAGAAGTTTTTCAGAAAGATGCTTCGGAAACGGGATTGTTGGAAGGCAATCAAATTATTAAGAAAGACGGAAAATATTATATGATGATGATTTCCTGGCCGAAAGGTGGAAAACGCCGTCAGGAAATGTACAGAGCCGATAAAGTAACCGGACCTTTCGAGAAAAAAATCATTCTTGAAGACAACTTCCTTGGATTTTCCTACGCCGGACAAGGTGCTTTGATTGACGACAAAATCGGAAACTGGTATTCACTGATTTTCCAGGACAGAAATGGAGTTGGGCGTGTCCCGATTTTGATTCCCGTAAAATGGGAAAACGGCTGGCCGGTTTTAGGCGACAACGGAAAAGTACCTTTGACAGGAGAAATTTCGCTTCCGACCTTCCAACCAAAAAATCATTTGGTAGAAAGTGACGAGTTTTCCGGAAAAAAGATGAAAATCCAGTGGCAATGGAATCATAATCCAGTCAACGAAGCTTGGTCTTTGGCAGACAGAAAAGGCTATTTAAGGCTGAAAACCAGTAGGGTAGTCGATAATCTTTACCTTGCTCCAAATACCTTGACTCAAAGAATGGAAGGTCCAAAATCAACCGCTATTGTTGCTCTTGATGTGAAAGGGATGAAAGATGGTGATGCCACAGGTTTCAGCGCATTCAACGGTGATTCCGGGATTTTGTCGGTGGTGATGGAAGGGAATAAAAAGTTTGTCATTTTTGAAACGGATGAAGTCAGTTTAGACAATAAAACGAAGGCGATTACGGGCGTTAAAAAAGATGAAAAGAAGAGATTTCCGTTAAACTCAGACAAGGTGTATTTTAAAATTGACTCCGATTTTAACCTCGGAAAAGATTTGGCTAATTTTTCATACAGCACCGACCAAAAAAACTGGACGGAAATGGCGAAAGACTACAAAATGATTTTCGATTACCGAAGATTTTTTATGGGTTCTAAGTTTGCGATTTTTAACTATGCAACGAAAAATCTGGGTGGTTTTGTAGATGTTGATTTTTTCAGAGTGAGTAAAAGCTCGGAGTAAGGGAAATTTTTTTTATAGCTTGAGATTCTGTGTTAGCCAAAACGAAAGGTTTTCAATGATTATTCGTAGGTAAAATTATAAAAAGCCAAACCTTTGGAAAGTATCAGATTTATAAAATAAAAGTTGTTTAAAGTAAAAGAATATTTTAATCAAAAAAATGATAAGATGCTCCTTTAGGAGCAGAATCTGTGTAGAAGAAATGTAGAATCAGGCAAGGTGCAATCCGTAGGATCGCTATATTCAGATTTAGTACTAGAGATAGCGTTCCTACGGAATGCACCCAGCTATAAATATTTATATCTACACAGATAAAACTCCGCCGGAGTTTCCCTGATGGAAAATTAATTTAAGATAGTAGATGTAAAACAGTGTTATAATACTTAAAAAACTTCATTTAAAAACAAAGGTGGTATATGTGGCAAGTCATAGAAGAAAAAATAGAATAAAACAATCAAAAATAGCTCCGTTGGAGAAAACTGTTAATAGAAAAAAGATGTCATCAAAGCAAAGCCTCGTGGAGGCGACCTGTTAATGATGACATCAATAATTAACAATAAAATTGAAAAAAGATAAACCATTGCCGGAATTATTTTTTTGCCTAAATTAATAAGTGTAAAAATTACAAATAAAAATATATGAAATCGCCATCATTTGAAACTGCAAAAGCCAATGGAGAGAAAGCGATTACATATGGCAATAAAAACCATAAATAACTACATATGAAAAAATCACAGATATTGACTTTAGCTTTTTTGTTGTCGGGACTGTTTGTTTCCGCTCAAAATACTGACAGACAGGCACCGCAAGGTTTTGACGTCGAGCAAAAAGATATTCCACACGGAAAAATCGATTCCATTCAATATGCTTCAAAGACGGTCGGAACTACAAGAAAAGCCTTGATTTACACACCACCGGGATATAAAAAGGGAAATAAATACCCGGTTGTATATCTGCTTCACGGCATTGGTGGAGACGAAAAAGAATGGTACAAAAACGGAACGCCTCAAATCATTTTAGACAATCTATACGCACAGGGAAAACTCACGCCAATGATTGTCGTTTTACCCAACGGAAGAGCGATGAAAGACGACCGCGCCACCGGAAATATTATGGCAAAAGATAAAGTGGAAGCTTTCGCAACCTTCGAAAAAGATTTGCTGAAAGACTTGATTCCAGCAATAGAAAAAAAATATCCGGTTAAAAAAGGCAGAGAAAACCGCGCCATTGCCGGACTCTCAATGGGAGGCGGACAAACCCTGAATTTCGGTCTGGGAAATATTAATAAGTTCGCTTGGGTTGGTGCTTTTTCATCAGCTCCGAATACGAAAGAACCGCAACAATTACTTCCAAATCCGCAACAAGCAAAAGAATTAAAACTGCTTTTTATTTCTTGTGGTGACCAGGACAGTTTGATGCCGTTCAGCAAGAGAACCAGTGATTATCTGACGGCTAATAAAATTCCTCATATCTTTTACATCGAACCGGGAGGACACGATTTCAAAGTCTGGAAAAACGATTTATACATCTTTTCCCAGTTGATTTTTAAACCTGTCAACCAATAAAATTTTCATAGTTTATAGTTCTTGAAATGTCTGCCGAATCCAATATCAAAAATACTCAATTTCCGCAAATCCTGATAAAATAAACATTTTGCATTGAGTTCTAATTGAGAATTTAAGATTTCTGTAAGCTTCAGCATTTTTGTGAAACTTAAAGTATCTATAATTAAAAAACTTTGTAGGATTAGTGTTCAATCATTAAAACCAAAATCAAAGAATTAAATATGAAAAAGACAATAAAATCAATCATAAACATCTGTATTGTAGGTTGTTCAGGAATATTATTATCTCAGAATCCGATTATTCAGACCAATTACACCGCTGATCCCGCTCCGATGGTTTACAACGAAAGGCTTTACGTTTACACCACGCACGACGAAGACGATTCTACCTGGTTTACGATGAACGACTGGAAAGTATATTCCACCAACGATATGGTAAACTGGACGGATCACGGAACGATTCTTTCCTACAAAGATTTTGAGTGGGCAAAACGTGATGCGTGGGCGGCGCAATGTATCGAAAGAAATGGCAAATTTTTTATATACGTTCCGATGTGGTCAAAAACCAATAACAAAGGAGCGATTGGCGTTGCAGTGGGCGACAGTCCGTTTGGTCCTTTTCACGATCCGCTTGGGAAACCTTTGGTACAGAGCGAATGGGGCGATATTGATCCGACGGTTTTTATTGATGACGACGGTCAAGCCTATATGTATTGGGGAAATCCCAAACTTAAAATGGTTAAGCTGAACCAGGATATGATTTCCTATTCCGGCAATATTGTTGAAGTTCCGATGACTTCAGAATCTTTCGGAAAAAGAGATGGAAAAGAAAACCCAGAAAGACCGACAAAATATGAAGAAGGACCTTGGCTGTACAAAAGAAAAAATCTTTATTACCTCTTTTGGCCGGGCGGTCCGCTTCCTGAATTCATCGGATATTCCACCAGCAAAAATCCGCAAGGTCCGTGGAAATACGGCGGAATCGTGATGCCAACCGAAGGCAAATCATTTACCAATCATCCCGGTGTGATTGATTTTAAAGGCAAAACGTATTTTTTCTATCACAACGGAGCGTTACCGGGAGGAAGCGGATTTACCCGTTCAGTCAGCGTTCAGGAAATGGAATTCAACAAAGACGGTTCTGTTTCGCCTTTCAAAATGACCAATAATATTACAAAAGCCATCGCTACGGTCAATCCTTACTCCTTCAATCAGGCGGAAATGATTGCGTGGTCGGAAAATGTAAAATCTTATCAGAATAAAGAAGCCGGCGTTTTCATCAAAGCAAAGAAAAATGGTGCTTACACGAGTGTCAAAAGTGTTGATTTCGGTAAAAAAGGTCCGGTTAATTTTTCGGCAAGAGTGGGTACAACGCATAACAGCGAAGTGACAATGGATGTACGTTTGGACAGTTTTAACGGAAAAACAATTGCAACGGTCAAAGTTCCGCTGACCGGAGGAGACGACCGATGGGAAAATGTAAAAACCGAATTGAAAGAAAAAATTACAGGCGTTCACGACCTCTATTTTGTCTTTAACGGAAAAGTAGAAAAAGACATTATGTTTTTCGATTTTTGGACATTTCTTGAAAATAATTAATTATGACTAAATTTATTTTAAAGCTATCATTCATACTGAGCATTCTTTTGCTCAATACTTTTTCGGCGCAGGTTGCAGAAGTTTCAAGTCCAGATGGAAAACTGAAACTGAATGTTTTTTCTGAAAATGGAAATGCGTTATACGCTGTAACTTTTCAGGGAAAGCCAATGCTGGACAAATCTCCGTTAGGTTTAATCACCAATGAGTCTGATTTTTCTAAAAATCTGAAATACATAGACAGCAAAAAAGACAAGGTTTTTAAAAAATATTCAAACGAAAAAATCAAAAAATCGGGGGTTGATTATAATGCCAATTCTTTAATGGTAAATTTTATCAATTCAGACCAGTTTACTATCGGAATTGAGTTTCAAATCAGCAACAATAATGTGGCTTTCAGATACGATATTGCACCGATGAAAGAGCGTCTGAGCGCAGTTATACAATCAGAAATTACAGGTTACAGATTTCCATCTCAAACCACAACTTTTCTATCGCCGATGATGAAACCGATGACCGGTTTTGCACGAACTGCACCAAGCTACGAAAGTGGATATAAAGCCGATGCAGAATTGGGAGCAAAAGCTGATTATGGTTATGTTTTCCCAGGTTTATTTCACATAGGAAATGATGGCTGGATTTTATTGTCTGAAACAGGCGTGAACAGTTTGTACTGCGCTTCTCATTTGAATACGACTTCAGAAAAGAATCTTTACAAAGTCGCTTATCCGAATATGGCGGAAAATAATGGTTTCGGAAGTACGGGAGCATCCATTTCGCTTCCTGGAAAAACACCCTGGAGAACCATCACGATTGGCGATTCTCTGAAACCAATTGTTGAAACTACGATTCCTTTTGATGTGGTTGAGCCAATGTACGAGCCTTCACAAAAATACACTTACGGAAAATCGACGTGGAGCTGGATTCTGTGGCAGGACAACAGTATGAACTACGAAGACCAGAGTCTCTTTATCGATTTAGCATCAAAACTTGGTTATGATTACATTTTAATGGATGCACTTTGGGACAAAAACATTGGAAAAGAAAGAATGAAAGACCTTATTCAATACGCAAAATCTAAGAATGTTAATGTTCTTTTATGGTACAATTCCAATGGTTCTTCAAATGATGCGCCAATGGGACCAAGAAACAAAATGAGTTCAGCGGTTGAGCGTAAAAAAGAAATGAAATGGCTGAAAGAAATCGGTGTAAAAGGTCTGAAAGTAGATTTCTTCGGTGGCGACAAGCAGGAAACGATGCGTCTGTATGAAGATATTCTGTCGGATGCCAACGATTTTAGTTTGACCATCATTTTCCACGGGGCGACGTTGCCGAGAGGTTGGGAAGTAATGTACCCGAATTATGCCGGAAGTGAAGCGGTTTTAGCCTCAGAAATGCTCTATTTTTCGGAAGATGTTCGCAAACAGGAAGCATTTTTTGCGACCTTGCATCCGTTCATCAGAAACACGGTCGGAAGTATGGAATTTGGCGGGACTTTCCTCAACAAATATTTAACTAAATCCAATAAGGATAAAAATAAAAGATACACCACAGACAGTTTCCAGTTGGCAACGACGGTTCTGTTTCAAAATCCGGTACAGATGTTTGCTGTGATGCCGAATAACCTGAGCGACGTACCGAAATTCCAGCTTGATTTTATGAAAGAAATCCCGACGCTTTGGGACGAAACAGTGTTCATTGACGGTTATCCCGGGAAATATTCAGTGATTGCCAGAAGACATCAGAATCAATGGTATGTGGCTGGAATCAATGCAGAAAAAACGGTTAAGAAACTGAAAATTAATCTTCCGATGTTTGCTGGCAAAACGGTGAAATTTATTAATGATGATGCTCAGGGAAATTCAGCCGAAAAACAAGTGAAAGTTAATGCTAAAGGAGATTTCAATGTAGAAATTCAGCCGAATGGTGGTTTTGTTTTGAGAAATTAATAACAATTAAACCTTCAAGATTTTTAAAACCTTGAAGGTTTGGATAACGTAAAAATAAAAGATTATGAATAGAATAAAAATATTTTTTCTCGTCATCTTATTCGGATATTGTCTGCAGATCAATGCAACAGAACCGTTCATCAGCACAGAAAAAAAATCAGAAAACATTGTTTTAAAAGAAAAATCTGTCAGTCTCTCCATTTTTACCAATGCTGGAATTGGCAATGGAATTTTAAGAGCCGTGAAAAATCTGCAAACTGATTTTCAGAAAGTCACGGGAACTCAGCCCACGATTTTGAATCAAATTTCAGGAATGAATTCGCCTCTGATTATCATCGGAACGGTCGGAACAAAATCGATGGTTGATGATTTAATCAGACAAAAGAAAATCGACGGAAAATCTTTAACCGGGAAAAACGAAAAATACATCATTCAAAATGTCAGCAATCCATTTCCCGGAATTTCCGAAGCTATTGTCATTGCGGGAAGCGACAAGCGTGGAACAATTTACGGCATTTACGAAATGTCTCAGCAGATTGGTGTTTCGCCGTGGTATTATTGGGCAGATGTTCCGGTTTCGGCGAAGGAAAATTTATACTTCAAAAAAGGAATTTATACCGATGGAGAACCGGCTGTGGAATATCGCGGGATTTTCCTGAATGACGAAGAACCTTCATTGGGAAGTTGGGCAAGAGCGACTTTTGGTGGAATCAATTCTAAATTCTATGAGAAAGTTTTTGAACTGATTTTAAGGATGAAAGGCAACTACATCTGGCCTGCGATGTGGGGAAAAGCGTTTTATGACGACGATGCTTTGAGCGGACCTTTGGCCAACGAAATGGGAATTGTGATGGGAACTTCGCACCACGAACCGATGGCTTTGGCACAGACCGATTGGCATCGTTACATCAAGAAAAATAATCTCCCGAACGTCTGGGATTATTCGAAAAATGAAAAAGTTTTAAAAGAATTCTGGAGATCAGGACTGGAAAGAAGTAAAAACTGGGAAAAACTGGTGACTGTTGGTATGCGTGGCGACGGCGACGAAGCGATGGGAGAGGGAACCAACATTTCACTTCTTGAAAAAGTGGTGACTGACCAGCGGAAAATCATTGCTGATGTGACCGGGAAAAGAGCCGATAAAACACCGCAGGTTTGGGCTTTGTACAAAGAAGTTCAGGATTATTACGACAAAGGAATGCGCGTTCCCGATGATGTGATTTTGCTGTTTTGTGATGATAATTGGGGTAATGTGAGAAAACTTCCGGACCTTTCGAAACCTTTGCACAAAGGCGGTTACGGAATGTATTACCATTTTGATTATGTAGGGGGACCGAGAAATTCTAAGTGGATTAACATCAACCCGATTCAGCGAGTTTGGGAGCAGATGAATCTTTCTTATGAGCATAAAGTGGATAAAGTTTGGGTCGTGAATGTGGGTGATTTGAAACCAATGGAATTCCCAATCAGCTTTTTCTTAGAAATGGCCTGGAATCCGAAACAGTTTAACTCCAAAAACCTTTTACAATACACCGAAAAATGGTCGGCTCAGCAGTTTGGTGGAAAACACGCCAAGGAAATTGCCAGAATGATTAATCTTTATGCCAAATACAACCGCCGTGTAACACCGGAAACGCTGGACAGCAAAACATTCAGCCTTGAAAATTATGATGAATTCGAAACGGTTTTGAATGATTATCGGGCGTTGACTTTAGAAGCTTTACGACTGAAAGAACAGATTCCGGCAGAATATCAGGATGCATATTATCAGCTGGTTTTATATCCGATTGATGCGTGCAGTAATTTGTACGAAATGTATTACGCCGTTGCGAAAAATAGAGAATTGGCTGCCAAATATGACTTAAAAGCCAATTATTATGCCGATAAAGTAAAAGAATATTTTGACAGAAATGCCTATTTAGACAATCAGTATAACAATGTAATTGCCGGAGGAAAGTGGCAGCATATGATGGATCAGATGAGAATCGGTTATAAAAATTGGAATGATTCCAAAGAAAATATTATGCCTCAGGTGACTTACGTTTATGATGATAACGCTTCAAAAGATAAAGTATTTCAGGAGAAAAAAGGTTATGTTTCCATTGAAGCTGAGAATTTTATCAGAAAAAATGATTCAGACCGAATTCATTGGGAAGTGATCCCTGATTTCGGGAAAACAAAATCGGGTGTAACGACTTTTCCACAAAATGCATATCCCAAAACTGATGAAAACGTTTATTTGGAATACGATATTAATTTTGAATCGAAAGGTGAGTTTGAAGTGCAGTTATTATTAGCTCCAACTTTAAATTATAATCATAACAAAGGTTTACGCTACGAAATTTCTTTCGACGGACAGTCTCCACAAATCGTCAATTTCAACGGACATTACAAAGGCGAACTTGGAAGATGGCAGTCTGAACATATCATTAAATCAATGACCAAGCATCAGATTTCACAACCCGGAAAACACACATTACGTTTCAGAGTTCTGGAACCGGGAATTGTTTTGGAGAAAATACTCATCAACACTGGAGGATTAAAGCCTAGTTATCTGGGAGCGCCGGAAAGTGGTTTTAACGTCAAATAAACCTAAAAAAACTCTTAACCATGAATCTTTAAAACCTAAAGATATTATTCAAATCACTTAATTCAAATTATTATGAGAAAAATTTTAAACCGGATGCTCGCATTGGCGGTAGGCATCATCTGCAATCAATTTGTAAATGCACAAACAGTGCTGCCTGCAAAAGTAAAAATTGATAAAACTATTGCTTATCAGAATATTACAGGATTTGGAGGTTTTGTCTGTAGTCCGCAGTTTGCTTATAATCACATGACACCCACAGAAATTCAGAAACTCTGGGGAACAGGTACTACTAATGCGGGGTATAACATCTTGAGGTTGTATATTCCGGAAGATCCTGCCAACTGGCCACAGGTTTTGGCCACGGCACAGCAGGCAAAAGCAATGGGACTGATTGTTTTTGCAAGCCCATGGACAATGCCTGCGACGTGGAAAACCAATAACCATTCAAATGCGGTTTTTACTGATGCCAATGGCGTACAACAAATCGGGTATCTGAAACCTGAACATTATCAGGATTACGCTTTACACCTGAACAGTTTCGTGACATATCTTGCCACCAATGGAGTAACGCTCGATTATATTTCGATTCAAAACGAGCCGGATGAGATGGCACAATATGCAGGCTGCATCTGGACACCGACGCAGATTGCAAATTTTGTGAGAGATTACGGTCAATTGATTAACTGCAATGTGATCGCTCCTGAAAGTGTGGGTTTCACCGATAATTTTGCCAATGCATTTTTAAATACAGCAACCATGGCTAATTTCGAAGTCTATGGAGGACACCAATATGGAAACATGCAGTCTGTTTACAAGCAGTTTCAAAACAATAACAAACAGATCTGGCAAACGGAATATCTGATTAACTGGAATTCAAATACAAGTGTTCCGGCAAGAGATTTCAGCTGGTCTATTGACGGTTTTTCTTTTGCAAGAGCGGTCAACAATGCGATGCTCGGAAATGTGAATGCATGGGTTCATTATGCTTCAAAAAGATACTACGGTATGATGGGTGACGGTAGCAACGGAACTGTTGCCGGTGAGATGACAAAAAGAGGTTATATTTTGTCACAGTTTGCAAAAACCACAACCGGTAAAAAGAGAATTGATGCCAAGTGGGAAGTAGCCAATGGTTTACTGGAAGGATCATCTTATATTTCTCAGGATGGGAATCAGATTACATTGGTAGTCATTAATTCATCTGCAAACACTTATAATCTTAAAGCGGATCTGCCGTTCTTTACAAATTCAGGAGCAAGTACAACGACTTCGCAAACATCTGATATGGTTTCGGCTCCGTTTACGTTTCCTGCCGATACGTTTCGACCACAAATTACGGTAAATCCTTCAAGTGTGATGACTTTTGTTTTTAATAAAAGTGGAGACAGACCCGTTTCAACAATGACGGGAACTGAGGTACATTACAACAAAATTGAAACACTCAGCACTACAAATCCTGCTTTTGGGATCGGATATCAATTATCCGGGAAAACAGTTACATTTTATAATTCGACACCATTAATCAGTTCCAATACATCAGATTCTAATGGATATCTAGCATTAAATGACCGTTATAATAAACTGATTATTAATGTTCTGAGTTATACAACAACACTGGGCCAGTCTTCTTCAAATACAACGCTTTATTATGTTGATAACAGTAATGTGGTGAGATCTTACAATTACGGAAGCATTACACTTCCTGCACCGGGATCAGGAAGCTTCAATCTTGTTTTTGACCTTTCCCGCTCCACACTTCCTTTTGGATGTAAAGGGATTTTAGGTTTAAGAAGCGGAAATTTCAGTTCAATTTTAACTTTTAACCTTGGTGATGTTTATTTTAATGTAGGAAACGAAAGAGCAGCAAAATTTGATGCGGCCTATACTTCTACCGACAGCAATCTTATGGATGCGCTTGAAAATGAATATTACACATCATTAGACTTTAGAAATGTTACCGGAATTACTTCAACATCAAACTGGATAAATTCTTCTCAAAATCTAAACAGTTTGTTCTACATTAATAATTCTGTAGCTAACACAAATACAAATGTTGTGTCCGGAAATATCTGTAATACCCTTACATTATCTGATTCAGGAAAAGATTTTCAGGTTTCGTTTAATTTTTCGGCAACTGCAGCCACTTACAGCAGAGTCATCAATGGCTACGAAGTCCTGTTATTACCTTTTGAAGCAAACATTCCTTCAGGCGTAAACGTTTATCTGATGACACCAGGTTCTGCAGGAATATCATGTTCAGGAATTTCTACCGGAATAATTCCTGCCAATACTCCGGTTATCGTGAATGCAACAGGAAATATTACCTTTACCGGAACAGGAAATGTCTCTACACCCAAAGCGATTACTGTGAATCAGATGAATGGCGTTTATCATACCATCAAAGTTCCGGCAAACAGCTATGTTTTAAAGACAGAAAATGGAGTAACAGGTTTTTATAAGGTTTCAGCAGGAAGTGAACCGATGATTAATCCATTCCGTGCTTATCTTACAGAAGAAAATACCTATACGGCGGCTATGCTTCCATTAAATTTCGCTGTGTTAGTTGCAGAAAATAATATTCTGCGAAAAGATGAGGTTAAAGTTTATCCAAGTCCTGCCAAATCGGAAATTTTTGTTGAATTAAAAACAAAAGATGCAACAGCAAATATTTTAGATTCAAGAGGTGGATTAATAAAATCAGGATTGAAAATGACAGCTGGAAAAAACCGTATTGACATCAGCGAACTTGCTGCAGGTGTTTATTTTATTGAAGTTTCTTCCAACGGGACAAAAATAATTTCACAGAAATTTATTAAACACTAATATTTAATTCAATTAATTTTCCAAATCCATCAAAATTTATTTTGATGGATTTAATTTTTTTGCCTAATTATTAAAAAAATTATTTTAAAATAATAAGTGTTGTTTTTACATTTATATAAAAAGAATCTTATCTTTGTTTATATATCAAACTAAGCAGGTAAAATTTGCTGTTCTTTAAAAATTACCATCAAAAACTTCACTAATCATATGAAAAAGCTAATCATTAATATATCAATATTTGTCTGCGCCTTCTCATCGGCACAAACTTTCAGATATCCATTCCAAAACCCAAAACTTCCGGTTGAACAAAGAATCGAAAACCTTCTCAGTTTATTATCTGTTGAAGAAAAAATAGGAATGATGATGGATAATTCCAAAGCAGTTCCCCGTTTGGAAATTCCTGCTTACGGTTGGTGGAATGAAGCACTTCACGGCGTGGCAAGAGCAGGAACAGCTACGGTTTTTCCCCAAGCCATCGGTATGGCGGCAACCTGGGATGTTCCGGAACATTTGAAAACTTTCGAAATGATTTCCGATGAAGCCAGAGCAAAATACAATAAATCTTTCGATGAATCCAATAAAACCGGACGTTACGAAGGTCTTACATTCTGGACACCGAACATCAACATTTTCCGTGATCCAAGATGGGGAAGAGGTCAGGAAACGTATGGTGAAGATCCTTATTTGACTTCAGTTTTAGGCGTTGCTGCGGTTAAAGGTTTGCAGGGAAATGACCCGAAATATTTTAAAACGCACGCCTGCGCCAAACATTTCGCCGTTCACAGCGGCCCGGAATGGAATCGTCATTCTTACAATGCCGAAGTTTCTAAACGAGATTTGTATGAAACCTATCTTCCGGCTTTCAAAGCATTGGTTCTGGAAGGAAATGTAAGGGAAGTGATGTGCGCTTACAATGCATTCGACGGTCAACCTTGCTGTGCGAACAATACTTTATTAACCGAAATTCTTCGTGGAAAATGGAACTACGATGGAATGGTCGTTTCGGATTGCTGGGCTTTGGCAGATTTCTACCAAAAACAATATCACGGAACACATCCCGACGAAAAAAGTACGGCTGCAGATGCTTTGAAACATTCCACAGATTTGGAATGTGGAGACACCTACAATAATTTAAACAAATCTTTAGCAAGCGGTTTAATCACAGAAAAAGACCTCGACATTTCAATGAGAAGAATCCTGAAAGGTTGGTTTGAACTGGGAATGCTAGACCCGAAATCTTCCGTTCACTGGAACTCAATTCCATATACTGTTGTGGATTCTGAAGAGCATAAAAAACAGGCTCTAAAAATGGCACAAAAATCAATCGTGCTGATGAAAAACGAAAATAATGTTTTGCCTTTAAATAAAAATATTAAAAAAATCGCCGTAGTCGGTCCAAACGCTGATGACGGATTGATGCAGTTGGGAAATTACAACGGAACGCCTTCTTCAATCGTAACGATTTTGGGTGGAATTAAAGCTAAATTTCCAAATGCCGAAATTATTTATGAAAAAGGGACTGAAATTGCCGATCCATCTTCCAGAACTTCACTTTATCAAAACTTTTTAAGCCAGAAAAATGGTGAGAAAGGTATGAAAGTGGAGTTTTTCAACAATAATGAATTCAAAGGAAAATCTGCCAATATTTCTGTGAACAAAACAGGAATCAACTACAATAGTTTTAGCGGAACTCAGCTTGCCCCGAATGTGGGAAGAGAAAATACCTCGGCGATTATTTCGGGCGTTTTCAAAAGTTCTTACACCGGCGATGTAATTCTTTCGCCTTCAACGTCAGATGTTTATACGCTTTTTGTTGATGGAAAAGAAATCGCCACCAGAAAAGGTCCCGATGCAAGACACCCTTCAGAATTTCCTGTAAAAATGGAAAAAGGGAAGGAATATGACATCGAATTGCGCCACACCCAAAAAGGAAAATATGTGAGCATCACTTTCGATGTGTACAGAAAAGACCCTGTGAATTTCGCTTCAGTAAAGGAAAAAGTGAAAAATGCAGACGTTATTATTTTTGCTGGAGGACTTTCTCCAAGTCTGGAAGGCGAAGAAATGTTGGTGAGCGCAGAAGGCTTCAAAGGTGGCGATAAAACTTCAATTGATCTTCCAAAAGTTCAGCGTGAATTGTTGGCAGAATTAAGAAAAACAGGAAAGCCTGTCGTTTTCGTTCTTTGCACAGGAAGTTCGTTAGGTTTGGAGCAGGACGAAAAAAATTATGATGCTTTGCTGAATGCTTGGTACGGCGGACAATCCAGTGGAACGGCTGTGGCAGATGTTTTGGCAGGTGATTACAATCCGTCAGGAAAATTGCCAATTACATTTTATAAAAATCTGGCACAATTGGACAATAATCTTTCAAAAACCAGTAAACACCAAGGTTTCGAAAACTACGATATGGTCGGAAGAACGTACCGTTATATGACTGAGAAACCACTGTATGCTTTCGGACACGGGTTGAGTTATTCTCAATTTAATTACGGTGATGCTAAATTGAGTAAAAATACCATCAATACAGCTGAAAATCTGACGGTTACCATTCCCGTTAAAAATACTTCAAAACGTGACGGCGAAGAAGTGGTAGAAGTTTATGTGGAAAGAAATAACGATGCTTCTGCACCAGTAAAGACTTTGAGAGCGTTCGAAAGAGTTTTCATCAAAGCAGGTGAAACCAAAAATGTTCAGCTTACAGTTTCTAATGATTCTTTCAAATTTTATGATGAAAAAGTGGATGATTTGGCTCCAAAAGCAGGCAACTACACTATTTTCTACGGCGGAACATCTGACGAATCAGGTTTGAAAAGTCTTCAGATGAAAGTGAAATAAATTTTAAAAATTTAGATATTCAAACTGGTTTAATTTATCACATATCAATTAATGGAATTGACTCAAAATCACAAAAATAATAATCTGCAAGAAGAAAAAATCTTATTTTTTAAAGCTTATATGTTATTTCCTAAAGTCAGTTATTAAACTTAAAAATACAAAGTATTAAATCTTTTGAGCCTTTTGTGGTTAAAAAACAGTTCAAAAATCAATCAATGAAAACAAAATCCAAAATATTCGCCACCGCATTTTCTCTAAGCGTAGCCTTTTTTTCAGCACAAAATGGAAATGTAAAAAAGCATTTCCTCGATTTAGACGGAACTTCCACCAATGTCAAAATCCAGCCAACGATGTACGGAATTTTCTTCGAAGACATCAATTTTGCTGCAGATGGAGGATTGTATGCTGAATTGATTAAAAACCGCAGCTTCGAGTTCGATGAACCTTTGACTGGCTGGAAACAGCCCAACACAAAAACGCTTTCTCCCAACTTAGATTCTGGTTTTCTGACAATTATAACCGACAAGTATAAAACCAATAAAAACTACGCCAGAATCACGGTTTGGAATGATAAAAACTATTCGCTGGAAAATGAAGGTTTCAGAGGAATCGGGCTTCATCAGGGTGAAAAATATGATTTCAGTTTTAATTTAGAAAATATTTCAGGCAATATTTCGGCGGTTAACGCAAGTCTTGTGGATGAAAATGGAAAAGTAATTTCGGAGGTTTCAACAATCATAAAAGGTGGTGGCTGGCAAAAATACAGTTTGGTTTTCGCTCCAAAATCGACGGTTGAAAAAGCAAAATTACAGCTCACTTTCACCGGAAAAGGGGTGGTAAATATGGATATGATTTCTCTATTCCCACAAGACACCTGGAAAGGCAGAAAGGGCGGAATGCGAAAGGATTTGGTTCAGAAATTATACGATTTGCAACCCGGATTTTTACGTTTTCCCGGCGGATGTATTGTTGAAGGAAGAACTTTGGCAGAACGTTATCAATGGAAAAAAACAATCGGAAAAGTAGAAGATAGAGAAAATCTCATCAACAAATGGAACAACGGATTTGCGCACCGTCTAACTCCAGATTATTGGCAATCTTTCGGACTTGGTTTTTACGAATATTTCCAGCTTTCGGAAGATTTGGGAGCAGAACCACTTCCTATTTTAAGTTGCGGAATGGCGTGTCAGTTCAATACCGCGGAGCTTGTGAAAATGGAAGATTTAAATCCCTACGTTCAGGATGCTTTGGATCTGATTGAATTTGCAAATGGAGATTCCAACTCAAAATGGGGTAAAATCCGGACTGAAATGGGACATCCGAAACCGTTTAATATGAAATATATCGGCGTTGGAAATGAGCAGTGGGGTGAAGATTATATTGAACGATATAAGGTTTTCGAAAAAGCGATTCACGATAAATATCCGAGCATCCAAATCATATCAGGAAGCGGACCGTCGCCGGATGGAGAATTCTTCGATTACGGCTGGAAAGAACTTAAAAAACTGAATGCACAAATCGTTGATGAACATTACTACAATTCGCCGGATTGGTTTTTGAAAAATGCCGACCGATACGATAAATACGACCGAAGAGGGCCCAAAGTTTTTGCCGGAGAATACGCCGCACAATCAGTAGGTGTTGTAAAACCGGATAATAAAAATAACTGGCAGACCGCACTTTCTGAAGCCGCTTTTATGACCGGGCTGGAACGCAATGCAGATATCGTAACGATGACTTCCTACGCTCCGCTTTTGGCGCACGCAGACGGTTGGCAATGGACTCCGGATTTGATTTGGTTTAATAATCTGAAATCTTACACCACTCCGAATTATTATGTTCAGAAATTATTTTCAAACAACAAAGGAACAGATTTAATAAAAATCTCCGAAAACGGAAAGGTTTTAACAGGTCAGAATAATCTCTATGCATCAGCAGTTAAGGACAGTAAAAACGGTGAAACTATCATCAAATTGGTCAATTCAAACGCAGAGCAAACTTCGGTTGAAATCAATCCAAAAAATTTAAAATCGGGCAGTAAAATGACCAAAATTATCCTGACCTCTTTAGGTCTTTCCGATGAAAATAATTTCCAGATCGAAAATATCAAGCCTGTTGAAGAAACGCAGGTATTGAAAAAAGGAAAAATTTTGGTGGATATTCCGGCCAATTCTTTAGTTGTTTTAAAGATTAAATAACGCTGAAGCACCATCAATAAAGAGAAAATTAAAATTAAGTGTAAATATTACATTTATTTAAAATAGAATCTTATATTTGTTTTATCTCAAAATCAGAAATGCGAAGATTTCTTTAAGGTAAATGAAAACTTACCGCCGAATCTTTGCCGACTGCCACAATAATTGAATAAATCTCTTTCGTTAATGAAAAAATATGCTATCGGCTTAGACTACGGAACAGATTCCGTTCGTGCCGTTTTGATTGATACAGAAAACGGCGCAGAACTCGCCACTTCCGTGAGTTACTACCAAAGATGGAAAGACGGAAAATTCTGTAAACCCGAAATCAATCAGTTTCGCCAGCATTCGTTGGACCATATTGAAGGTTTGGAAAAAACCATTTCAACCGTCGTAAAAGAAAGTGGAGTAGCACCGGAACATATCGTCAGCATTTGCATCGACACCACCGGTTCATCGCCACTTCCTGTCAATAAAGACGGAATTGCCTTGTCACTTTTGCCAGAATTTTCAGAAAATCCGAATGCAATGATGGTTTTGTGGAAAGACCATACTTCTATCAACGAAGCTGAAGAAATTAATCATTTGGCGAGAAACTGGGGTGGTGAAGATTATACCAAATTCGAAGGCGGAATCTATTCTTCCGAATGGTTTTGGGCAAAAATTCTTCACATCAACAGAGAAGACGAAAAAGTAAAAAATGAAGCCCACAGCTGGATGGAACATTGCGATTATATTACATTCTTACTTTCCGACCATCAGGATTTGGCAACTTTTAAAAGAAGCCGTTGCGCCGCTGGTCACAAAGCGATGTGGCACGAGTCGTGGGACGGACTGCCTTCCAAAGATTTTCTTTCTCAGTTAGATTTGTCTCTGGCAGAACTGCGAGACAGACTGTACAATAAAACCTATACTTCCGACGAAGTTGCAGGAAATCTGAATGAAGAATGGGCTGAAAAATTAGGCTTGACAACCAACACAGTAATTGCAGTCGGAACTTTCGACGCACATTCCGGAGCGGTGGGCGCAAAAGTGGAAGAAAATACGCTGATTAGAATTATGGGAACGTCAACCTGCGATATTATGGTAGCTCCCAACGAAATTATCGGTGATAAAACCGTTAAAGGAATTTGCGGGCAGGTCGATGGCTCCGTGATTCCGGGATTGATGGGATTGGAAGCCGGACAATCTGCTTTCGGTGATGTTTTGGCTTGGTTCAAAGACATTTTAATGTGGCCAACTCAGAATATTCTGATGAATTCTCACATTATTGATAACAATCAAAAACAGCTGTTAAAAGAAGAATTAGAGAACAATTTAATTAGAAATCTTACGCTGGAAGCAGAAAAAATTCCACTTTCGGAATCAGTTCCAATTGCATTAGACTGGATTAATGGAAGAAGAACACCAGATGCCAATCAGGAACTGAAAATGGCCATCAACAATCTTTCTTTAGGCACAAAAGCGCCGCATATTTTCAAAGCTTTGGTGAATGCGATTTGTTTCGGTTCCAAAAAAATCGTTGAACGTTTCGAAGAAGAAGGCGTAAAAATCGAAAAAGTAATCGGAATTGGTGGTGTTGCCAGAAAATCGCCGTTCATAATGCAGACTTTGGCCAACGTTCTCAATATGCCGATTATCGTGGCAGAATCAGACCAGGCTCCGGCTTTGGGTGCAGCCATTTATGCCGCCGTTGCCGCAGGAATTTATCCGACTGTTCAGGAAGCGAGCCAGAAAATGGGTTCCGATTTCGAGGCAGAATATTTCCCACAAACCGAACACGTAGAAAAATATGCAGAACTGATGAACCAATATCAGACTCTCGCAGATTTCACCGAAAATAATATCAAATCTAAAAAGCAGTTGATAGTTGACAGTTTATAGTTGATAGAAATTTCAAATACAAAAACCAGCAACCATCAACCAAAAACGATCAACTAAAATAATTATGGCAGCTTAATCCGTCTTCCGCTCCCAATCTTTTTTGCCAAGGCTTTTCCCAACGCAAAAAAAAGGATTTCCGCTCAAGCCGGGCTGCGTGCAATTCGACGTTTAAAATTTGAAAGATTATTCAATAGAGGCGGGCTTTAGCCCGTCTACAGCAAGTGGAAACAAATTGGCTTTAGCCAAAACGTATTATAAATTTTGGCTAAAGCCGAATAAAAAACAGAATTATAACATCGGGCTTTAGCCCGATGCAATTGAAGCTCAAAGATTGATTACAAATTAAAAGTAAAATAAAAATCTGCTCCGTAGGAGCAATATCTGTAGAAGAGTAATATCAAGTTATTGATGAACTCCGTTGGAGTTCAATCTTAAAAAGACCAATACGCAATAGCGTTAAAAAACAACAAAAATGAGCATCTATAAAGAACTGAAAAGAGAATGTTTCGAAGCCAATATGCAACTCGATGCATTGAAGCTGGTCGTTTACACTTTCGGAAACGTAAGCGCAGTTGACCGTGACAAAGGTATTTTTGCCATCAAACCAAGCGGCGTTCCTTACGAATTATTGAAACCGGAAGACATTGTAATTTTAGATTACAACGCCAACGTTGTTGAAGGAAATCTAAGACCGTCCTCCGACACCAAAACCCACGCTTATCTTTACAAAAACTGGGAAAACATCGGCGGAATCTCACATACACACGCTATTTATTCCGTTGCCTGGGCACAGGCACAGATGGATATCCCGATTTTCGGAACAACACACGCCGACCATTTAACATCTGATATTCCTTGTGCACCGCCAATGAGGGATGATTTAATCGAAGGAAACTACGAGTACAACACCGGTATCCAGATTTTGGAATGTTTCGAAGATAAAAATCTATCCTACGAAGAAGTGGAAATGGTTCTGATCGGCAATCACGGTCCGTTCACCTGGGGAGAAAACGCAGACAAAGCCGTTTACAACAGCAAGGTTTTGGAAACCATCGCAGAAATGGCGTATCGAACAAGACAAATCAATCCAGATGCTGCAAGGTTAAAAGATTCATTAATCAAAAAACATTACGAACGTAAACACGGCAAAAACGCTTATTATGGACAGTAGTTGGCTTCTGGCGAATAGCTTCTAGCCTTTGGCAATTGTCATCTTTAAACAGAGAAAAACGAACCCGAAGGGTTCAATATCAGTAGCCGTAGGTGAAACCTATAGCAAAAAAGTACAAAATCCTACAGAATCCGAAGGATTCAATGTAAATAGCTGTAGGTAAAAAAAATAATTATAATAAACCATCAACTATCAACCAACAACAATCAACTAAAAATATGTTAACACCTCTCAATACCAAAGAAATCTGGTTCATCACTGGAAGTCAACATTTATATGGTCCTGAAACATTGGCTCAGGTTGCAGAACATTCAGCGAAAATCGTAGAAGCTTTAAACGCTTCTTCACAAATTCCTGTAAAAGTAGTTTTAAAACCAACGGTAAAAACAACGGAAGAAATTTTCGAAACCTTAACTGCTGCCAATTTCGCCAAAGACTGCATCGGAATTGTAACCTGGATGCACACGTTTTCACCCGCAAAAATGTGGATTCGTGGACTGACCGCTTTGCAAAAACCAATATTACATCTGCATACACAGTTCAATCAGGATATTCCGTGGTCTACGATGGATATGGATTTTATGAACCTCAATCAGGCTGCTCACGGTGATCGTGAATTTGGTTTTATGGTGAGCCGTCTCCGAAAAAACAGAAAAGTGGTCGTAGGTCATTGGGCTGAAAAAAGAGTTCAGAAACAAATCGGAGAATGGAGTAGAGTTGCTGCAGGTTGGGACGATTGGCAAGGTGCAAAATTTGCCCGTTTTGGTGACAATATGAGATTTGTAGCCGTTACCGACGGAGATAAAGTAGAAGCGGAAACTAAATTTGGTTTTTCGGTAAACACTTGGGGAATCGGAGATTTGGTAGGCGTTGTCAATTCAATTGGCAATGGTGAAATCAAAACGTTAATAGAAGAATATGAGTCGTCGTACAAAATGGCAGAATCTCTTCTTTCCGGCGGTGCGAACAGAAAATCGCTTGAAGCGGCCGCAAGAATTGAATTAGGCTTGGAAAAATTCCTGAAAGACGGAAATTTCAAAGGCTTTTCTGATACTTTCGAGGACCTTCACGGTTTGGAACAGCTTCCCGGAATTGCTGTTCAGAGATTAATGGAAAAAGGGTATGGATTTGCCGGAGAAGGCGACTGGAAAACGGCTGCTTTAGTTCGTGCAATGAAAACGATGGGACAAGGTTTGGAAGGCGGAAACGCTTTCATGGAAGATTATACCTACCATTTAAATCCGTCAAATCCGTCCGTTTTAGGTTCGCATATGTTGGAAGTTGACCCAGTTTTGGCGGTTGACAAACCTTCTTGTGAAATTCATCCGTTAGGAATTGGCGGAAAAGCTGACCCGGTTCGTCTGGTTTTCAATTCAAGAGGAAATATCGATTCTTTAAATGCCGCTTTGATGGATTTCGGAAATCATTTCAGACTGTTAATCAACAAAACAAAAGCCTTGGAAATAACTGAAGAACTTCCAAAACTTCCTGTAGCGAGAGTACTTTGGAAACCGCTTCCTGACCTTTACACGGCAGCTGAAGCCTGGATTTTGGCAGGTGGAGCGCATCACACGTGTTACAGTGAAAACATTAGCGCAGAACAGCTTGAAGATTTTGCAGAAATTGCAGGTATCGAATCGCTTGTTATTGATGAAGACACAAAAATCCGTGATTTTAAGAATACGCTTCGTTGGAATGAGATTTATTATCATTAAACTTGCAAAATCATTCAGACTATGAAAAAATTAAGTTATAACCTGATTATTGTTGCGTTTTTGAGTATTTTCGGATGCAATAAAAAAGAAAACAGTAATCAGACTCAAAAAGAACAAATGGAAAATATACAGATTTCAGACTACGGCGTGACGGCAAAGAGCGATTCTATCAGGAAATTTACGCTTACCAACAAGAACGGGATGAAGTTAGAAGTCATTAATTTTGGCGGAATTATCACTTCACTTACCGCTCCTGATAAAAACGGAAAATACGAAGATGTCGTTTTAGGATTTACGAAGCCTGAAGATTATTTTAACGGAAATCCATATTATTTCGGAGCATTGATTGGCCGTTACGGAAACAGGATTGCCAACGCCAAATTCACTTTGGAAGGTAAAACCTATGACATCGACAAAAATGACGGGCCAAACAGTCTTCACGGTGGAAAAGAAGGTTTTCATACCAAATTCTGGAATATCGAACAGGTGAAAGATGCAAAATTCCCAACTTTGAAACTGACTTACACAAGCGCAGAAGGTGAAGAAGGCTATCCTGGAAAATTAACGACAACGGTTTTGTATACTTTGACGGACGACAACGCGCTTGAAATTTCTTACGAAGCGGAAACCGATAAACCGACTGTGGTGAATTTGACTCAGCATTCATACTTCAACCTTTCAGGGAATTTCTCTAAAACAATTCTTGACCACGAATTGCAGATTAATGGAGACAAATTTACACCAGTGAATGAAACTTTGATTCCGACTGGAGAACAGAAAGCGGTAAAAGGAAGCGCATTCGATTTCACAACTTCAAAAGCAATTGGAAAAGATATCAATGCCGACGACGACCAACTGAAAAAAGGAAAAGGCTACGACCACAACTGGATTCTGAACGGAAGCGGAATGAGAAGCATCGCAAAAGTGTATCATCCTGAATCTGGAAGAATGATGGAAGTTTTAACCGATGAACCTGGTGTTCAGTTCTACTCCGGAAACTTTTTGGATGGAAAATTTGATACTAAAACAGGTGGGAAAAATGAATTTAGAACAGGTTTCTGTTTAGAAACTCAACACTTCCCGGATTCTCCAAATCAACCTTCATTTCCTTCAACAGAACTGAAGCCAGGACAAAAATATCAGTCAAAAACAATTTATAAATTCTCAGTTAAAAAATAGGTATGGGAAATTTAGCAACTATTGATATCATCATATTTTTAATTTATTTTGTGGTGGTTGCCGGTTATGGATTGTGGATTTACAACAGAAAAAAGTCTGAATCTACAGGCAGTAAAGATTATTTCTTGGCGGAAGGTTCACTAACTTGGTGGGCGATTGGAGCAAGTTTGATTGCTTCCAACATTTCAGCGGAACAGTTCATCGGAATGTCCGGTGAAGGATTTTTTGTGGGAGTTGCAGTTGCAGCTTACGAATGGCTTGCCGCAATTGCATTGATTATCATCGCAGTTTGGTTTATCCCGATTTATCTTAAAAACAAGATTTATACGATGCCACAATTCCTGGAAACCCGTTACAACAAGTCGGTTTCATTGATTATGGCGGTGTTCTGGCTGTTTTTATATGTGATTGTTAATTTAACTTCAATTCTTTATTTAGGAGCTTTGGCAATCGACACTTTATTAGGAGGAGACAATCTTCACATCATTATGATTGGATTGCTGCTGATGGCTTTGTTAATCGGTCTTGGCGGAATGAAAGTAATCGGTTACACCGATGTTATTCAGGTAGCCGTTTTGATTATCGGAGGATTTGCCACTGTTTATATGGCGCTTCAAATTGTTGACCAGAGAATCAACGGAGCGGCTGTTGGAAATGCTTTTGCAGGTTTCCAAACCTTGATGAACGAAGCTCCGCAACATTTCAAGCTGATGTTGGATAAGCCAGTGAAAACAACCACAACTTTAGCAATGCCTGAAAATCTTGACGTTCAGAAATATGTGGTTCTTCCAGGTTTGGCGATGTATTTTGCCGGACAATGGATTGTAAACCTGAATTATTGGGGCTGTAACCAATACATCACGCAACGTGCTTTGGGAGCTGATTTGAAGACGGCAAGAACCGGAATTTTGTTCGCAGGTTTCTTAAAATTATTTATGCCAATCATCGTGATGCTTCCGGGAATTGCGGCGTATGTTTTATATACAAAAGGACATTTGCCCGGATTCAATGGAGTGAAAGACGGCGCATATTCCGCTATTTTAGGATTTTTACCAACTGGTCTGAAAGGTCTTGCAGTAGCAGCTTTAACGGCGGCGATTGTTGCATCATTAGCCGGAAAAGTGAACAGTATTTCCACGATTTTCACTTTAGATATTTATAAAAAATATTTGAAAGCAGATGCCACTGAAATCCAGATGGTGAGAACCGGACGTTGGGCAATTATCATTGCGATGGCTGTTGCATTAGCATTTACGTGGACAGACGTATTAGGAATTGGCGGAGAAGGCGGATTTACGTTTATCCAAAAATATACAGGATTTATCAGTCCGGGCGTTTTTGCAATGTTCATTTTAGGAATGTTCTGGAAAAGAACGACTGGAGTTGCGGCTTTGGTTGGCGTGATTTTAGGTTTCGTTTTAGCAATTTTCTTCAACAGTTTTGCAGTCGATATTTTCGGGAAAGAAACTTGGTTATATACTGCATTTACCTATGAAAAATTAGAAAATGGAGTAGTCCACACGATTACCGAGATTCCATTTTTAATTAACATGGGCTGGTCATTCTTCTTCACCGTTCTGACGATGGTTGGGATAAGCCTTGCAGGTCCGAAAGTGAATCCGAAGGCGTTTGCTATTGATTCAACAATGTTCAAAGTAGATAACAGAACAATGGTTCTGATTGTTGTGACTTTGCTTTTACTGACCGCCATTTACGTGAGGTTCTGGTAAAATTTAAACTATAATAAAATGAAATGCAGGATGCCAATTTGGTGTCCTGTTTTTTGTTTCTTCGTTTTTATTATTGATGTTTTAATTGCATATATGATAATTATTATTTATTATTGCAAATTAATTTCAACTTATGTCAAATTGGGATGATAAAGCAAAACGGCTTTTAAAGTCTGAATTGGTAAAGCGTGGTATTACTAACGCTGATTTGGTTACACTGCTGAGTGAAATTGGTGTTGAGGAAACGAAAGCAAGTATTGACAGCAAAATTAGTCGCGGTAGTTTTAGTGCTACTTTTTTATTACAATGTCTTACCGTTGTAGGTTGCCATAAATTAGAAATTGAAGATTATGAAAGTCAATTATTTATGGTTGCTGAACCAACCGAACCATATAAAACTTCCAAAAGATGAAAAGCAATAGTGTAAAATTCATTGACCTTTTTGCAGGTCTTGGTGGCATAAGGTTGGGTTTTGAAAAAGCTTTCAAAGACGCTGGAATGGAAACCGAATGTGTGATGACTTCGGAAATAAAACCTTATGCAGTCAAAACACTAAAACAGAATTTTAGTCACGAATTTTTGGCTGGAGATATTTTTGAAATCAGAAATGAATTTATTCCCGATTTCGATTTTTTGTTAGGAGGTTTTCCTTGTCAACCATTTAGTGCTGGAGGTAAACGTCAAGGATTTTTAGATACAAGAGGAACTTTATTTTTTGAAATCGAACGTATTTTGCGAGAAAAAAAACCCTATGGTTTTATTCTCGAAAATGTAGAAGGCTTAGTAAAGCACGATTTGGAAAATAAAAATGATAAAATAGGGAGAACACTGAAAACCATTTTATATAAACTCGAAAATGAGCTTGGTTACAAAACAAGCTGGAAAGTTTTTGATAGTTTAGAGTTTGGATTGCCTCAATCTAGAAAACGTATTTTCATTGTTGGTACAAAAAATAAAAATATTGATTTAAATGGGAATCAACCAAGATTTAAATCTTTGGAAAGTGTTTTAGAAAAAGGTTTGCCAACTTTAAAATCTGATTTTATAGCTAAATTGATGAAAAATTTTTCTTTAGAAGATTTATACGGAAAATCTGTAAAAGATAAACGCGGAGGTGATAATAATATACATAGTTGGGATATTGAAATCAAAGGAAGTGTCTCTAAAGAGCAAGCCGAAATTCTGAATAAATTGTTCAAACAAAGACGAAAAAAACACTGGGCAGAAGAAATTGGAATTGATTGGATGGACGGAATGGCATTGACTTTGGAACAAATAAATACCTTCGTTGATTTGCCATCGAACGAATTGAAAAATTTACTAGAAGATTTAACCCAAAAAGGTTATTTGAAATTTGAACATCCTAAAAAACTAGTGAAATTTCAGTCAGAAAATGGTATTTCAACTTCTCGTGTGCAAGACGAAACAAAATCCAAAGGTTATAATATTGTAACTGGAAAGTTAAGCTTCGAAATAAACAAAATTCTTGACCCAAAAGATATAGCTCCAACTTTGGTAGCAACAGATGTTTCTCGTTTAGCAGTTCCGGATGGAAATGGTTTACGAAGATTGACGATTCGTGAAGGTTTACGATTATTTGGTTATCCTGAATGGTATGAAATTCCTACCAAAGAATACGATGCTTTCGATTTGTTGGGAAATACTGTTGCTGTTCCTGTTGTGGAGTTTGTTGTTTCGAAGATTATAGAGACTATGGATTTTGATTTTATGAGTTTGGATAATATTCATTCAAAACTTCATCAAGTACATTGAGATTTCTTTGGTTAAATACAAAATCACTTGCATCATATATTCTGTGTAAGTCATTTTGCCTTCCAACCCAGCCAAAACCATCACAATAATTTAACATAATAATTTTATTTGCTCTATGATTGGCATTATGTCTCATTAAAGCACCATAAAATTCTACAAGTTGGTCTGCTCTTTTTGATTGACCACTTCCTGTTGTTATATTATACGATGATTCTATTAAAATAATTGGAGTTTCAACACTTGGTATTAAAAAATCTATGTTTTTGTTTAAAAGTGGAAACTCTTTTTGAAGTTCATATGTTAAGGAATCATTTGTATTTATTTTGTAACTATCAAGTCTTGATTGTATAATCTTTTCAACGTGTGCTCCAACTTTATTTGAATACTTATCTTGAATCTCATTATCATTTAGGATTCTTTCAACATATTTATAGTCTCTTAAATCATCGATGAAGTCAGTTTCGTTGAGCTTGAAATTTCGCATATAATAAAGAGGTATTTCAGCACCGATTCTAGAATTTCTGCCGTTTATAAAAAAGTCTACCAGAAGAATTCGAAATTCTACGTCAATTTGAATAGTTCTGCTAATTCTTTTGACATCCCATTCTGTTCTAAATTCTTCTCCATTAAAACGATATCGTAAAAGAGAAACTACTCTTTTGAGCCTTTCTTCGGAAAGTCCAATTAAGGAAACAAAAGCTTTCAGTTTTTCTACTGCGGTAAAATTATCTACTTCCGTCAAAAAGATTGATAATTCTTCTGGATTTGAGAAACGATGGCAATTTGTATTGATATAATTGGTTAATGGTTCTATTGACAATAAAAAATTATTATCAAAATCATCATCAATCATAAACGACATACTGTTTTTCCAATCTTCAAATGAAATTTTCGGCATTTTGTTTTTTTACAAATTTAGCTTTTTCAATTTATTTCTAAATGATTTCCAAATCAAATACAATCAAAAAATGATTAAGTTCGTATTAAAATTATTAAATGAAAAATTTCGATGAACTGGTTCAACAATATTTTGGCTCTCTGACTGCTGAAGAACTGTCGGTTATTCAGTCTTATTTTAAAGATGAGAGATTAAATAAGAATGAAATATTCACAAATTCCGGTGAGATTTGTGACAGATTAAGTGTTGTGAAATCAGGAATTCTCCGTGTTTTTGCATTAACTGAAGATGGAAAAGAAATTACGCAATGGCTTTCTACAAAAGATTTTTTCGTAACTGAGTTGATGGGATTTTTCTTCAATCAACCCAACCGATGGACGATTCAGGCTTTCATTGAAGTCGAATTATTGTCCATTTCCAAAGCCGATTATCAGAAGCTCTGTCAGGAATTTCCGAAATGGATTGAAATTGAAAAACAATTCATCATCAAATGCTTTGTGATGATGGAAAACCGAGTTTTTTCGCATCTTTCGATGACGGCGGAAGAACGCTACAATCAATATTTTGAGCAGAACAGAGAATTATTTCACCAGGTTCCGTTGCAGTATATTGCATCAGTTTTGGGAATGTCGCCCGAAACTTTCAGCAGAATTAGAAAAAGACAGGCAGAAAATTCTTGATTTTTGTCAAGAGAACATATTTTCAATTGTCAGACATTTGTTACATAAAATCTTAGACAATGAAAAATCTTTTAAAGCTCGAAGAAGTCGGACAGTTTGGTTTTGCGATTTTCTTTTTTTCTCAATTAGAATTCCAATGGTGGCTTTTCCCACTTTGTCTTTTGCTTCCGGATGTTTCGATGGTTGGTTATTTAGTTAATCCAAAAATCGGAGCCTGGATGTACAATTTTTTCCATCACAAATTCCTCGCAATTCTTGTTTTGATTCTCGGCTTCTGGTTGAAAATTCCGATTGTAGAATTTGCCGGAATTATTTTATGGGCACATTCTTCAATGGACAGAATTTTCGGATACGGATTGAAATTTGAGGATAATTTCAAACAGACACATCTAGGCTCGATGGGAAATAAGTAAGCTTTTTTAAATTTTAAACATAAAACCTTCCGCCAGTTTTTTCTGATATTTTGCTTCATCAAAACGGTACAGAAAAGACCCTTTTTTAGACGAAGTCATATCTTTTTCCTCGGTTTTTACAAGAATATCCAGCGCATTGATTTTGCTGATAAAATTTCGTTTGTCATATTGTTCATTAAAAATCGCTTCATACAAACTCTGCAAATCTTTCATTGTGAATTTTTCCGGCAGAAGTTCAAACCCGATAGGTCTTGTGGAAGCTCTTCTTCTCAGTCTCAGAACAGCATCTTTCACCATTTCGTTATGATCAAAAATTAAGGTCGGAAAATCCTGTAAATCAAACCATTTCGCACTGTATTTTTCATTGATCTGAATGTTTTTTTCAACATTAATCAATGCGTAATAAGAAATCGACATAATTCTGGCGGTCGGTTCACGGTCAATTTGGGTGTAGAAATTGAGTTGTTCTAGATAGATATTTTTCAGTCCGGTAAGGTTGTTCAGAACACGTTGTGCGGCTTCGTCAGCATTTTCATCGCTACCGATAGAACCGCCCATCAATGACCATTCTCCCATTCTTGGCTCAAAATCTCTCTTTACTAGAAGAATTTTAAGATTTTCGCCGTCAAAACCAAAAATGATGCAGTCGGCAGCAACTAAATGTCGTGGAAAATGAGAATAATCTTGAGTCATCAATTATAATTTTTTGTAAAGTTAAAGCTTTTATCCTTTAATTTTGTGGTTGAAATAGTTTAAATGTGTTTTATACACTTTATTTTTACTTTATTTCTGAATTTATTCAAATTTCTACTTTTACACAGTATTTTGGGAGCAATAAAATCTGTTGATTCTTATATTTTATTCATAAATCATATTAAAAAGAGATGAATTTAATGTTAAAAATATGTTAAAATTAAATTTGTTATCATTTTAGACAATATAAAAACACTCATCTGGACTTAGTCTAAAAAATACGATAAGCTCTTAAGGTAATTTTCAAGACTATTCCTAAAAAGTTCTATATCCATTTTTCATACAAGTACTTTCATCGTATCAGTCTGATTATCGTGATTTTTAATAATCTTAATTTTTATGATAAGGTGATGTATTTATTAGTATTTTTCTGAGGACTTAAATTAGGAATATTTTCGTATTCTTTATCATATTTAGTAAAAATCTTTGCCATTCAGATTCTTTAATCTATTTTAGAAATGTAGAAATAACATTTATTAATGACTAAAAATCCGCTGATATTATTTTTAAGTTTTGGAACATTTGCTTTCGGGCAGGTGAAAAAAAATATCAGCTATTTTCCACTCAACGAAGTTCATTTGTCCGAAAGTGTTTTCAGCAAAGCGATGCAGACCGACGAGAATTACATCATGTCGATGGATGCAGACCGTTTGCTTGCTCCGTATTTGAAAGAAGCCGGTCTCAATCCTAAAAAAGAAAATTATCCAAACTGGGAAAACACAGGATTGGACGGTCACATTGGCGGTCATTATATTTCTGCTTTAGCGCTGATGTATGCTTCCACAGGCGATAAAAAAGTAAAACAGCGACTTGATTATATGATTGACGAGCTGGAACGTTGCCAAGATCTTTCCGGAAACGGCTACATTTCAGGCGTTCCAAACGGTAAAAAAATCTGGAAAGAAATTGCCGATGGAAATATCCGCGCGACGACATTTGGGTTGAATGACCGTTGGGTTCCTTTATACAATATTCACAAAACATATTCAGGTTTACGAGATGCTTATTGGTACGCAGGAAGTGAAAAAGCAAAAAAAATGCTTATCAAACTGACCGATTGGATGTCACAGGAAGTTTCCCAACTTTCTGATGAGCAGATTCAAGAAATGTTGAAAAGCGAACACGGAGGACTGAACGAAGTTTTTGCCGATGTTTATGACATTACCAAAAATGAAAAATATCTGAAATTAGCGCACCGTTTTTCGCATCAGGCGATTCTAAATCCTTTGCTGATCCACGAAGATAAACTGACGGGAATTCACGCCAATACACAGATTCCGAAAGTGATTGGCTTTAAAAGAATTGCAGATTTGGAACGAAATCAAGAGTGGAGCAGTGCCGCGGATTTTTTCTGGAGCAATGTTACCCAAAAACGTTCTGCAATTATTGGCGGAAACAGTGTGAGTGAACATTTTAATTCCATTAATGATTTCAGCGGAATGACTAAAAGTATCGAAGGTCCTGAAACCTGCAATACGTACAATATGCTGAAGTTGACCAAACAACTTTTCGCGACCAATCCAAAATCATCTTACCTGGATTATTACGAAAGAGCTTTGTACAACCATATTTTGTCCACCCAAAATCCTGATAAAGGCGGTTTCGTATATTTTACGCCGATGCGTCCCGGCCATTACAGAGTGTATTCTCAGCCTGAAACCAGTTTTTGGTGTTGCGTAGGTTCCGGAATGGAAAATCACGCCAAATATGGTGAAATGATTTATGCAAAGTCGGATAACGTTTTGTATGTCAATCTCTTTATTCCTTCTATTCTAAAATGGTCTGAAAAGAAATTGGTGTTGAGACAGGAAAATAATTTTCCACAAACACCTTCCACAAAATTAGTTTTTGACCTCGTTCCAAATGCTGAAATCAATCTAAAATTGAGAGCCCCGGAATGGACAAATACTAATCAAATAACAGTTTCAGTTAATTCAAAAAATATCAATATTCCTGTCGATTCTGAAGGTTATATCAATATCAAAAGAAAATGGAAAAAAGGCGATGTAGTCGAAATGATAATGCCGATGCACCTTTCCGCCGAGCAACTTCCGGACAAATCAAATTATTACGCTTTCAAATATGGTCCGATTGTTTTGGCTGCAACTTACGGAACAGAAAATCAGGACGGACTTTTTGCCGATGACAGCCGTGGCGGACATATTGCGCACGGACCGCAGATTCCACTGAATGATATTCCGACGATTCTGGGAAGTTCAGATGCGGTGATTAATCATTTGGAAGCTGTGAATGGCGAAGATTTGACATTTAAATTAAAAGATTTATATCCTCAAAATAAATTTGCTGAAGGACTGAAACTGATCCCGTTCTACAAAATTCACGAGCAACGTTACATCATTTATTTTCCGCAGGCGACTCAGGATAAAATCGAAATGATTCAGAAAAAGAAAGCCAAAGAAGAAGAGGAAATCCGAAAACTGGATATTATTACGACTGATAAAATCCAACTCGGTGAGCAACAGCCGGAATCCGACCACTTTTTTGATAGTAAAGATTCAAACACAGGATATATGGAAGACCGCCATTTCCGTGAGGCCAAAAGTTGGTTTAGTTATCAGATGAAAAATAAGGATAAAAATGCAAAATATCTTTACATCACATACTTTGATGCCAATAATAACCGTACTCTGAATGCAGAAATCAACGGAATCAAAACATATTCTAAGAATTTCGAAGGAAAAATGGGCGGTTCTCCACAAACTTTACTCATTCCGATTCCTGAATCTGAAACCCGTAAAGAAATTCTGAACATCAAGTTTAATTCAGGTGGAAAATCATTAACGCCAAAAATCATCGAAGTGAGATTATTAAATGATAAACCTTTAAAAAATGAAAAGGAATGACAATTTTTTGGGCAGCTTAATCCGCCTTCTGTTCCCGCTTTTTCGTTCGTAGTTCCTCCTCACAAAAAGAGCTCCACTCAGGTCGGGCTGCGAGCGATTCAGAGGGTAAAAAGTCCGCTCCATTGGAGCGATATCTGTGTAGAAAGAGAAAATTGAAGTTATCAGAAAACTCCTTAGGAGTTCAATCTCAAAAAGAACTTAGCAAATAAAATATATAAAAAATGAACCATAAAAATATTATTAGAACTCTCACCTTCCTTCTCTGCATATTGTGCAATATACTTTTTCAGGCAAAGGTTACGCTTCCAACATTGGTTTCAGACGGAATGGTTTTGCAGAGAAATCAAAAACTGAATATCTGGGGAAAAGCCGACGCCAACGAAAAAGTGGAAGTGAAATTTTTCAACAAAAATTATAAAACCACGGCAGACCAAAATGGAAATTGGAAAATCGTTCTTCCGGAACAAAAAGCGGGCGGTCCGTACGCAATGACCATCAACGAAATCACGCTGAAAGACATTATGATTGGCGAAGTTTGGCTGGCTTCCGGACAATCGAATATGGAATTGCCAATGCGAAGACTGACTCCGCTGTACGCTAACGAAATCAAAAATGCGAACAACCAGAATATTCGCTTTTTCACAGTTCCTCAAAAATATAATTTCAAATCGCCTCAAACCGAACTGGATGGCGGAAAATGGGAAGCTACAAATCCTCAAACGATTCTTAATTTCTCTGGTGTAGCTTATTTTTTCGCTAAAGATGTCAGTGAAAAAGAAAAAGTGGCGGTTGGAATTATTCACTCAAGTCTAGGAGGTTCTCCGATTCAGTCTTGGATGGATGAAAATTCGCTGAAAAAATATCCTGAATATTTGGATGAAGCAAAGAAATGGCAAAATGATGAGTTAATCAAATCAACAGAATCCAACGAACAGGCGCTCAGCAAAGCCTGGTACGCAGAATTGGACCAAAGCGATATTGGACTCAATCAACACTGGGAAAAATTTGATTTAAATGATTCCGACTGGAAAACGATGCAAATTCCCGGTTCTTGGGAAGACAAAGAAGGTTCATTTGATGGTTCGGTTTGGTTCAGAAAAGAAATTATTTTAACTAAAAATCAGGCTGGAAAACCCGCATTTCTAAATCTTGGAAGAATCAAAGATGCCGATGTAACTTACATTAACGGAACGAAAGTAGGAAACGTGACTTACGAATATCCGCCAAGATGGTATGATGTTCCTGCCGGAGTTTTGAAAGAAGGCAAAAATATGATTGCTGTGAGAATTTCCAATGGAAATGGGAAAGGGCAGTTCATCGCAGACAAACCTTACTACCTTGAAATCGACGGACAAAAAATTGATTTAAAATCTGAGTGGAGATATAAAATCGGGGCAAAAGTCGACAGAATGGCTCCCGGACAAACCTTCATCCGTTGGAAACCGACTGGTTTGTACAATGCGATGATTAATCCGTTAATTAATTACAACATCAAAGGCGCACTTTGGTATCAGGGAGAAAGCAACACCGGAAAACCTAAAGAATATGGCGATTTGCTGACCACGATGATTGCAGACTGGAGAAGCAAATGGAACCAAAAAGAGATGCCGTTTTTCATTGTGCAATTAGCTAACTTTATGGAAGCAAAATCTCAACCGATTGAAAGCAATTGGGCAGAATTAAGAGACCAACAACGTCAGGTTTCACTGAAAGTTCCAAATGCAGGTTTAGCTGTAATCATCGATATCGGAGAGTGGAATGACATTCATCCTTTAAATAAAAAAACAGTCGGCGACCGATTGGCTTTGCAGGCAATGAAAATCGCTTATGGAAAAAACATTGTTGCAGACGGACCGGTTTATCAATCAATGAAAATCGCCGGCAATAAAATTACTCTTTCTTTCACAAACGGAACAGATGATTTCACGCTAGTTTCAGATTTAAAAGGTTTCGCCATCAAAAATTCCGATGGAAAATGGGTGTGGGCAACCACAAAAATCGAAGGCAAAAAAGTAGTGGTCTGGAATGATTCGGTAAAAAATCCGGTGGCAGTTCGCTACGATTGGGCAGACAATCCTGATGGAAATCTGAAAAACAAAACCGGACTTCCCGCATCGCCTTTCACAACGGAATAATGAGTCCAAACCTTCAAGGTTTCAAAAACCTTGAAGGTTTAAGAATAAAAATTATAAATAATAAATATGAACAATTCATCTCAAAAAATATCTGTCGTTGAAAAAATCGGCTACAGTTTGGGAGATTTAGCAGCCAATCTTGTTTTTCAGACTTTGGTGACCTATCTGGCTTACTTTTACACCGATATCTACGGATTAAAACCTGAAAATGCTTCGGTCATCACCTTAGTGGTCGGACTGATTGCCGGTTTTGGATTCAATCCGATGGTCGGTGCTTTGGCAGACAGAACCAGAACGAAGTGGGGAAAATTCCGTCCGTGGATTTTATTTTCTGCCGTTCCGTTGGGCGCTGCGGCACTTTTCGCATTCAGCACACCTAATTTTTCTTACCAAGGGAAAATAATTTATGCAGCCGTAACGTATAGTATTTTGCTTTTGTTGTATGCTGCCAATAATTTGCCTTATGCGGCTTTAAGTGGGGTGATTACAGGTGATATGAAAGAGAGAAACAGCATTTCATCTTACCGTTTTGTGGCGGTGATGTTTGCACAGTTTTTCGTTCAGGTATTTATGTTGCCGATTATTTTGTCCGCTGGAAACGGCGATAAAGCAGTCGGAATCGAAATCGTAATGACGTGGTTGGCGATTATCGGAACCATAATGTTGCTCATCACATTTTTCACGACCAAAGAAAGAGTCATTCCAAAACCGGAGCAGGAATCCACTTTGGGAGCTGATTTGAAAGATTTAAAGAAGAACAAACCGTGGATTATTATGTTGGTGGTTACGGCATTGATTTTCATTACGTTGGCAATGAAAGGTGGTTCGTATGTCTACTATTTCAACAATTATGTGGATGAAACATCACTTCAGAATTTCATCGCTCCAATCACCAGTTTTTTCAATTCTATCGGAATGAATTTCTTCGGTGAAGACCCTCGTTCAGCAGGTTTCGGACTTTTCAATGCAGGCGGAATCATTATGATGATTGTCGGGATTACCTTTTCAAAAAGATTTGCAGATAAATATGGAAAAAGAGACGCATTCATCGCATCGCTGTTTATTTCTACATTGTTCATCGTTGCATTCATTTTCTATCCGCCAAAATCGGTAGGATTAATGTTTCTTTCGCAAATTCTTCACGGCTTTTTCTACGGAATCAGCACACCGCTGCTTTGGGCAATGATTGCCGATGTTGCCGATTATTCCGAGTGGAAAAACAACAGACGCGCAACAGCGATTATTTTCTCCGCTATGATGGTCGGTTTGAAAGTGGGTTTGAGCATTGGAAGTTCATTGGTTTCTTCTATTATCGGGCATTACGGCTATATTTCTTCGGAAGGCGCAACAAGTGTAATCCAGCCGGAAACCGTTGCAGCAGGCGCCAAAATGCTGGTCAGTATTTATCCCGCCATTCCGTTTTTCATCGCTTGTGGACTGTTGATGTTCTATGAAATTAACAAAAAAATGGAAAATCAAATCGAGCAGGATTTGAAAGACAGAAGAAAAGGACAGGATTAGAATGATTTGGGCAGCTATTTCCGCCCTCCGTTCCCGCTTTTTTCTGGCATTGCGGAGGACTTTTAGTCATCAATTAAGATTTGACATCGCAATGCCAGAAAAAGAGCTCCACTCAGGTCGGGCTGCGGGATTCGGCATAAAACAAATTTTCGCAGTAAAAATAATATTTTTTCTTCTATAGAATTAGAATTTTTGAAAAGCTGTAAAAATCAATAGGAACGGGCTTTAGCCCGTTTGATAGAATGATAGGTAAAAGGCTTTAGCCAAAATATAGTATAAGTTTCGGCTAAAGCCAATTGGATATGAAACCTTTCATCGGGCTAAAGCCCGACGCAATTGAAAAAAAATATTGATTATCAGATATCAAAAGCTCCGTAGGAGCGAACTGTTAATAGCAAATAATGGCCACAAAAAAAAGCCTCGTAGAGGCGACCTCTTAAACTAACAGAAATTAAAATAATTGTTATGAAAAAAATAGCCGCAATAGTTGGAATTTTAGCCTTAACTGTCTCGTGCAAAACCGTAGGTTCAGCATCGTCAGACAATTCCCTGAAAAACGCATTCAAAAATAAATTCTACATCGGAACGGCAATGAGCCTTCCGCAGATTGACGGCACAGATGTGAAATCTGATGACATCATCAGAAAACAGTTCAATTCCATCGTTGCGGAAAACTGTATGAAATCAATGTTCATCCAGCCTCAGGAAGGAAAATTTTTCTGGGAAGATGCCGATAAATTTGTAGCATTTGGAGAGAAGAATAAAATGTTCATCATCGGTCATACTTTGATTTGGCATTCTCAGTTGCCAAAATGGTTTTTCGTAGACAAAGACGGAAAAGATGTTTCGCCGGAAGTTCTGAAACAACGAATGAAAAGCCACATCACAGCCGTGGTAAGCCGATACAAAGGCAGAATCAAAGGATATGATGTGGTAAACGAGGCGATAATGGAAGACGGAACGTACAGAAAAAGCAAATTTTACGAAATTCTGGGCGAAGAATTTATTCCGTTGGCATTCCAATACGCACAGGAAGCCGACCCAAATGTAGAACTCTATTACAACGATTACAACGAATGGTATCCGGAAAAAGTGAAAACGGTCATCAAAATCGTTAAAAATATGAAATCCAGAGGAATCCGTATAGATGGCGTTGGAATGCAAACCCACGTTGGATTGGACACTCCAAAACTTGATGAATACGAAAAAGCCATCACCGATTACGCTTCCGCTGGTGTAAAAGTGAATATCACCGAGATGGAAATCAGCGCACTTCCTTCAGCTTGGGGAACTTCCGCAAACGTCGCAGACAAAGTGGAATACGATGCCAAAATGAATCCATACACCAAAGGACTTCCCACAGATGTTGAAAAAGAATGGGAAAACCGTTATCTGGATTTCTTCAGATTATATTTAAAACATCAGGATAAAATCCGAAGAGTAACACTTTGGGGCGTTACCGACAATCAATCGTGGAAAAACGATTTCCCTGTAAAAGGCAGAACCGATTATCCGCTCCTTTTCGACAGAAATTATAAGACAAAACCTATCGTTGAGAAAATCATTCAATTAAACAAAGAAAAATAATCTTCGCAAATAAACCTTCAAGGTTTTTGAAACCTTGAAGGTTTAGAATATTAAAAAAAATCTATATTTAAATATCTAAACTATAAAATGAACAAAGCAAAATACCTCTTCCCAAGCGATTATATGGCAGACCCTTCAGTACATGTTTTCGAAGGCAAATTATATATTTATCCTTCACACGACCGTGAAAGCGGAATCGAAGAAAACGACAACGGCGACCATTTTGATATGAACGATTACCACGTATTTTCTTTGGACGATGTGGAAAATGGCGAAGTGACAGACCACGGCGTCGTACTTTCTGTAAAAGATATTCCCTGGTCGGGAAGACAGCTTTGGGATTGCGATGTGGCCTTTAAAAATGGCAAATATTATATGTATTTCCCTCTGAAAGATAAAAATGATATTTTCAGAATCGGCGTTGCAGTAAGTGATAAACCTTACGGGCCATTTGTTCCGGAAAAACATCCGATGTTGGGAAGTTACAGTATCGACCCTTGTCTTTTTGAGGACGGCGGAAAACATTATATGTATTTTGGCGGAATCTGGGGCGGACAATTGCAACGTTACAGAAACAACAAAGCTTTGGAATCGGCTATTCTTCCCAATGATCATGAGCCGGCAATTCCTTCAAAAGTGGCTATGTTAAGCGATGATATGCTTGAATTTGGCGAAGAACCGAAAGATCTTTTAATCCTTGACGAAAACGGAAATCCTCTTCTTCACGGCGACAAACACCGTTTTTTCGAAGCTTCCTGGATGCATAAATATAACGGGAAATATTATTTTTCATATTCGACGGGAGACACTCATTTAATCTGTTACGCAACTGGAGATAATCCTTACGGACCGTTCACGTTTCAGGGTGAAATTTTAACGCCAGTTGTGGGATGGACAACGCATCACAGCATTGTTGAGTTTAAAAATAAATGGTATCTGTTCTTCCATGATTCTGTTCCAAGCGAAGGAAAAACCTGGCTTAGAAGTATGAAAGTGGTGGAGATTGAATACGATGAAAATGGAAAAATTAAAACCATTGAAGGTTTAGAAGAAAATCAATAGGAACGAGCTTCAGCCCGTTTTTAAAAGATGACATACAATTTGGCTCTAACCAAAACTTAAGTAATTTAAAAATTTAAGAATGCAAAATTTCAGACATTACATTTTCTTATTTATAATTATTCCATTATTTACTTTCGCAGAAGATGGAAGCCAATTGTGGCTGCGATATCCTGTAAACCAAAAATTGAGAAGCATTGTAAATTCAAACAGCAAAAGTCCAACGCTGGAAATTGCAAAAAAAGAACTGAACAAACATTGGAGTGGCCAACCGATCGATTTGAAAATTGATAAGTTTCCGGATAGTTTCAAAGATGGTTACAAAATAATTTCTACCCCGAAAAAGATTACAGTTTTGGCAAAAACAGATTTAGGACTTCTTTACGGAAGCTATAATTTGTTGAATTTGCAACAGCAGAAAGCAAACCTTACTAATTTTAATTTAGTAGAAAAACCATCTTTTGATGTAAGAATTCTGAATCACTGGGACAATCTGGATGGAAGTATTGAACGTGGTTACGCAGGACATTCACTTTGGAAATGGGAAGATTTGCCAAATATCATTTCGCCAAAATATGAAGAATATGCAAGAGCAAACGCCTCAATTGGAATCAACGCTACGGTTCTCAACAATGTGAATGCTTCTCCCAATATGCTTCGTGGAGATTACTTGAAAAAAGTCAAAATCTTGGCTGATGTTTTCCGACCTTACGGAATCAAAGTTTATCTATCGGTTAACTTTTCGTCTCCGAAAGTTTTAGGTAATTTAAAAGACTCTGACCCTTTCAACAAAGACGTTCAGAAATGGTGGAAAGACAAAGCGTCAGAAATTTATAAATTAATTCCTGATTTTGGAGGATTTTTGGTGAAAGCCAATTCGGAAGGAGAACCGGGACCGCAGGATTACGGAAGAACGCACGCCGACGGTGCGAATATGATGGCAGATGTCTTGAAACCGTACGGTGGAATCGTGATGTGGAGAGCATTCGTATACAGTCCGAGTTCAGATGACCGTGCAAAGCAGGCCTATCTTGAGTTTACGCCTCTGGATGGGAAATTCAGAGATAACATAATCATTCAGATTAAAAATGGTCCTGTGGATTTCCAGCCACGCGAACCATTTCATCCACTTTTTGGGGCCATGAAAAATACATCGCAGATGGTAGAATTTCAGCTTACTCAGGAATATTTGGGACATTCTAATCATTTGGTTTATTTAGCACCGCTTTTTAAAGAAAATCTTGATAGTGATACCTATTCGGATGGAAAAGGTTCTACAATTGCTAAAATTACAGATGGAACATTAAGACCGGCAAAATTTACAGCCATTTCCGCGGTTGCCAACATTGGCGAAGATACGAACTGGACCGGACATCATTTTGCACAATCCAACTGGTACGCCTTCGGAAGATTGGCCTGGAATCACAATTTATCCTCCGAACAGATTGCCGATGAGTGGATTAAAATGACTTTTACAGATGATAAAAAATTTGTTAATCCTGTCAAAGATATGATGCTCACTTCCCGTGAAACCGCTGTAGATTATATGATGCCTCTTGGTTTGCACCATATTTTTGCAGGAATGCACCATTACGGGCCTGAACCTTGGGGTGATTACAAAGGAACACGAGCAGACTGGTCGCCGGTTTATTATCACAGGGCAGACGCGGAAGGGCTTGGATTCGACAGAACAAAAACCGGTAGCGACGCCGTTTCAGAATATTTTCCGCCATTGAATGAAATGTATGGAAACATCAAAACAACTCCGGAAAACCTGATTTTATGGTTTCATCATGTGCCGTGGGATTACAAAATGAAGGATGGAAAAACGATGTGGGAAGCATTGTGTTACAAATACGATTTGGGCGTTCACGAAGTGAGAGATTATCAGAAAGTTTGGGGAAAAATGCAACCTTATGTTGATAATGAAAGATTCACAGATGTTCAGTCTAAACTAAAAATTCAGTCTAAAGACGCAGTTTGGTGGAAAGACGCCTGTCTCTTATATTTCCAGACATTTTCCAAAAGACCGATTCCTGATGACATCGAAAGACCTGTTAACGAGCTGGAAGATTTGAAGAAAATCAAACTTCCAATGGGTCATCACAATTAAATAAAACTTAAGCAACAACTTTCTGAATCTTTTTTAAGACGGGAAGTTGTTTGCTTGATAAATTAAGTGTAAATTTAACACTTAAATAAAATATTTAAAACTTGATTATTGTTCTTTACAAATGACAATCTAGTTTTTAACCGTTTGTTTTCATTCCGTAGGAATCTCAACAGTGTTAGAATAAAACAGTTTAGATTCCTACGGAATGACAAACAGAGCGCTACAGTATTGAAATATTAAAAAAGCTAATTATTAAACTATTAACAATTAAAATAATTAATAACAAATAAAATCAACATATGAAATTTTTTATCGACACTGCCAATTTAGAGCAGATTAGAGAAGCCAACGATTTGGGAATTTTGGATGGCGTAACCACCAATCCGTCACTAATGGCAAAAGAAGGAATCAGCGGAAAAGAAGCGATTCTAAAACATTATAAAGACATCTTTGACATTGTTGACGGCGATATTTCGGCAGAAGTACTTTCTACAACCTACGAAGAAATGATTGCAGAAGGCGATATTTTGGCAAAAATTCATCCAAACATTGTAGTTAAAATCCCAATGATAAAAGATGGGATTAAAGCTTTAAAATATTTTTCAGACAGAGGAATCAAAACCAACTGTACCTTAATTTTCTCTGCAGGACAGGCACTTCTAGCCGCAAAAGCCGGAGCAACTTACGTTTCGCCGTTTTTAGGAAGACTCGATGATATTTCTACAGACAGCTTAAATTTAATCCAGGAAATCAGAACTATTTTCGATAATTATGGCTACGAAACTGAAATTTTAGCAGCATCAGTTCGTCATTCAATGCACATCATCAACTGCGCAAAAATCGGTGCTGATGTCGTGACTTGCCCGATTCAGCCAATACTTTCACTACTGAAACATCCGTTGACAGATTCAGGTTTAGAGCAGTTCATCAAAGATTCACAAAAAATGCAATAATGATGCACGATATTAAAAAATTAAATGACATTGCGTCTCAGGTTCGCCGCGATATTGTAAGAATGGTTCACGCCTGTCAGTCAGGTCATCCGGGCGGTTCGCTGGGTTGCACAGACTTTCTTGTCGCTCTGTATTTTGACGAGATGAAGAGAAATGATGGCTTCGATATGAAAGGAAAAGGCGAAGATGTTTTCTATCTTTCCAACGGTCATATTTCGCCGGTTTTTTACAGCGTTTTGGCGCACGCAGGCTACTTCGATAAAAGCGAATTGTCCACTTTCAGAAAACTGAATTCCAGACTTCAGGGTCACCCAACCACGCACGAAGGTTTGCCGGGAATCCGCATTGCGTCGGGTTCTTTAGGTCAGGGAATGTCTGTTGCCATTGGTCACGCCGTCGGAAAAAAATTAGACAAAGACGAAAATCTGGTTTTCACCCTTCACGGCGACGGCGAGTTGCAGGAAGGTCAAAACTGGGAAGCCATCATGTACGCCTCTCACAACAAGGTCGATAATCTCATCGCAACGATCGATTACAACGGTCAGCAGATTGACGGACCGACTTCAAAAGTCCTTTCTTTAGGCAACCTGAAAACGAAATTCGAAGCCTTTGACTGGAAAGTTCTGGAAGTGGAAAACGGAAACGATATGCAGGAAATTCTGAACGTTCTGGACGAAGCAAAATCATTGACCGGACAAGGTCAGCCGATTTGTATTCTCCTGAAAACCGGGATGGGTTACGGCGTAGATTATATGATGGGAAGCCACGCGTGGCACGGCAAAGCACCAAATGACGAGCAACTGCAAACCGCATTAAACCAACTCGAAGAAACTTTGGGCGATTATTAATTTGAGAATAATTTGGGCAGCTTAGAACTTCGTTCGTAGATTTCGATAAAAGCCTTCGCTTTTCTCTCATCTATGTCTTCCACTCCCGCTTTTTTGTTCGTCGTTCCTCCTCACAAAAAGAGCTCCGTTCAAGCCGGGCTGCGAGAAATCGAGGAACGAGATTCATCGATTCAAAATAAAAATAATAAAGTGGAGATAGATTCGCCGTTCCAAACTTCTCAAGTATAATAAAATAAGAAGATTGCATTTCTTAGCTGAGCGAAGCGCCTTTGCGAACGAAAAATATTCTCAAAAAGATTAAAAAATCTTTGCGCTCTTCGCGTTTAAAATCATCAACAAATTAAATCAAATGAAAAAATATACCTACACAGAAAAAAAAGACACCCGAAGCGGTTTCGGAGCCGGAATGGCAGAATTAGCCGATAAAAATTCAGACGTTGTCGCACTTTGTGCTGACCTTATCGGTTCCCTGAAATTCGAAAAATTCATCGAAAAAGCACCGGAAAGATTCTTCCAAATCGGAATTGCTGAAGCCAATATGATTGGAATTGCTGCCGGTTTGGCAACGGAAGGGAAAATTCCGTTTACAGGAACATTTGCGAACTTTTCCACGGGAAGAGTGTACGACCAGATTCGTCAGTCGGTGGCGTATTCAGGGAAAAATGTGAAAATCTGTGCGTCTCACGCAGGTTTAACTTTAGGTGAAGACGGCGCAACACACCAGATTTTGGAAGACATCGGATTGATGAAAATGCTTCCGGGAATGACGGTTATCAACACTTGCGATTACAATCAAACCAAAGCGGCAACCATCGCCATTGCAGATTATGAAGGTCCGGTTTATTTGCGTTTCGGACGTCCGGTAATTCCGGTTTTTACCGATGAAAATCAAACTTTCGAAATTGGAAAAGCATGGATGGTGAATGAAGGGAAAGATGTGACAATTGTGGCGACCGGACATTTGGTTTGGGAAGCCATCAAAGCCGGAGAAATTCTTGAAGAACAGGGAATTGATGCGGAAATTATCAACATTCACACCATCAAACCATTGGATTCTGAAGCAATTTTAAAATCTGTAAAGAAAACAGGTTGCGTCGTTACCGCAGAAGAACACAACAGACTCGGTGGTTTAGGCGATAGCGTTGCCCAGCTTTTGATTACAGAACATTTGGCACCTCAGGAATATGTTGCGGTAAATGACAGTTTCGGAGAAAGCGGAACGCCGGACCAATTGATGGAAAAATATGGTTTGACTGCGAATGACATCGTTGTAGCGGTAAAAAAAGTGATGAGCAGAAAGTAGAAATCATTATTTTAAATAAATGCTACAAAATTTGTTAAAAAGGCATTTTAACATAAAATAATCAGTGTTTTTGTCATTCCGTAGGAATATAAACTGCTTTATTTTAATGTGTTAAGATTCTTTCAGAATGACAAACAGACTGTTAAATATTATCAGAAAATTAATTTTTATTAAATTCAATAGATTTAAAAATCAAATTTTCATCAGAAAAAATATGAAAAAAATACGCTGGGGAATTCTGGGAACGGGAACAATTGCGCATAAGTTTGCATCCGACTTAAAGTTTGTGGAAAATGCTGAACTGGTCGCAGTCGGTTCGCGTTCTTTTGAAAATGCCAAAGCTTTTGCCGATAAATTTAATATTCCCTTAAGTTTTGGAAGCTATGAGGAACTTGTAAATTCTGACAAGATTGATATTGTTTATATCGCCACACCCAACAATCTTCATCATCCAAACACTTTACTTTGTCTGAATCATGGAAAAGCCGTTCTCTGCGAAAAACCATTTGCACTAAACGAAAAGCAGGCTTTAGAAATGATAAATCTGGCCCGTGGCAAAAATTTATTTTTGATGGATGCATTGTGGACGAAATTTCTTCCGCATTATCAGAAAATGATGGAAATCGTGAAAACTGGAATTTTGGGCGATATCAAAGTGGTTTTGGCAAATTTTGGTTTTCGTGCGAATGCAGAACCGGATTCACGTTTGTTAAATCCTGAATTAGGTGGCGGTTCACTGATGGATATTGGGATTTATAACATATTTACAACCTTGGATATTTTGGGAAAACCAGATGAAATCAATGTCAGTGTTAATTCTACAGAAGAATGTATTGATGAGCAATGTGCGGTTATTTTTAAATATAATAACGGTGCAATGGCAAGTCTATTTTCTTCAATTTCAGCCAATTTAGGTACTGAATTCGAAATTTGCGGAACGCTTGGAAGATTAAAATTGACCACGCCTTTTTACGATTCGACTTCGGTTTTAGAACATTATGTTGATGGAGAAAAAACGATTATCGAAACAGAAAAAGAGGATGGTCTGGGTTATCATTATGAAGTCCGCCACGCCACGAACTTTCTTCTGAATGGAATGACAGAAAGCTCGATTGTTCCGCACTCAGACAGTATTTTGCTGATGCAGACTTTAGATCAAATCAGAAGTCTTACAGGAATTGTTTTTCCGATTGAGCAGGACAGTCAACTGAACAGAAAACCGTAACTTTAATCATTATTTAAAACTTAAAATTTCCATCCCAATATTTATGCAGGAGAATTTAATCAATTACACTAAAGGGGTGTTTCGGTCATTTTTTCAATCAGAATCCGAGAGAATTTTTCTGGCACCGGGAAGAATCAATATCATTGGTGAACACGTCGATTACAGCGATGGTTTCGTGCTTCCTGCCGCTATCGATAAACATATTTGTTTTGCGGTAAAAAAGTTGAATGATTCTGAAATCTGTACTTTTTTCGCTAAAGATTTCAATGATTTTTTCAGTTTTAATGTGACCGAAAAACAAACGCCGGTTTCGCAGACTTGGGTGAACTATTTGCTTGGCGTTTTCAATGCGATTCAGGAAGCCGGGAAAGAAATTGGAGGCTTAGAAATTGCTTTCAGCAGTACGATTCCAATGGGTTCAGGTTTGTCATCATCGGCTGCTTTAGAGTGTGGCTTTGCTTATATCCTCAATGAACTTTTCGATTTAAATTTAACCAAAAAAGAACTGGCTTTGATTGGACAAAAATCAGAGCATACGTTTGTCGGCGTCAAGTGCGGAATTATGGACCAGTTTTCTTCTGTCTTCGGGAAAGAACATCAGGTGATTATGCTGGATTGCAATTCTCTGGAGCATCAATATTTTGAAGCCAATATTGAAGGGTATAGTTTGGTTTTGTTCGATAGCTGTGTGAAACATACGCACCTTACTTCCGGTTACAACGACCGACGAAATGATGTAGACAACGGTAAAGAAATATTATGGAAAAAATTTCCTGAAATAGAAAAATATCGAGATTTCACTTTTGAAATGTTGGATGAAGTAAGAAGGGAAATGGGAGAAGTTTCTTATAAAAGATGCTTTTATCTTCTCAAAGAAATCAACAGAGTGGAAAAAGCGGCAAAAGCTTTGTCAGAAGGCGATTCGGAATATTTAGGTAAACTTTTGAATGAAACGCATTCAGGACTTTCAACTGAATTTGAAGTAAGCTGTGATGAACTTGATTTTATGGTCGAAGAAACTTTAAAGGAAAACGGCGTTCTAGGGGCAAGAATTATGGGAGGAGGCTTTGGCGGATGCAGTATCAATCTGATAAAAGATGAAAATGTAGATGCTGTCATCGAAAATATCACTACAAAATATAAAACGGCTTTCAATATCGAAATGAAAATCTACCGAGTAAAAATATCGGATGGAATTAATGAATACAAAGAAAATGAATTCGTCATTTAATCAAAAAAAACATCCGCACAGAAGATATAATCCGCTTTTGGACGAGTGGATTTTGGTATCTCCGCAACGTGCCAACCGACCTTGGCAAGGGCAAACCGAGAAAAGAATTAAGGAAGAACTTCCTGCTCACGATGAAAACTGCTATCTGTGTTCAGGAAATATGCGTGTTAACGGTGATAAAAATCCTGATTACAAAGGTGTTTTTGTTTTTGAAAACGATTTCGGTTCGCTGATGAAAGATGAAGTGGAATTTGCTGAGAAAACTTCGGAATTTTTTTCGTTACAACCCGAAAGAGGTATCAACAGGGTCATTTGTTTTTCTGAAAATCACAGTCTGACATTGCCTGAAATGGAAGTTGACGACATCAAAAAAGTGGTTGACGTTTGGCAAAATCAGTACGAAGAATTGGGAAATCTCGATTACATCAATCACGTTCAGATTTTTGAAAACAAAGGTCAGATGATGGGTTGCAGCAATCCGCATCCGCACGGACAAATCTGGGCGCAGTCATCAATTCCATCAATAGTTTTGAAAACTCAGGAAAATCTTAAAAAATATTATGAGAAAAACGGAACTTCACTTTTAGAAGATTACGTCAAAAAAGAGCTTGAAGCAGACGAAAGAATCCTATTAGAGAATGAAGATTTCGTTGCATTGGTTCCGTTCTGGGCAGTCTGGCCTTATGAAACAATGATTGTCAGCAAAAGAAAAATTGAAAATTTGCTTGATTTTTCTGATGAGGAAAAACTTTCTTTAGCCTCAATTCTAAAAGATTTAACGACGAAATACGACAATCTTTTTGAAATCTCATTTCCATATTCAGCAGGAATTCATCAATCACCAACAGATGGGAATTCTCATCCGGAATGGCATTTTCATATGCATTTTTATCCGCCTTTATTGAGAAATGCAGAAGTGAAAAAATTTATGGTCGGTTACGAGATGTTGGCAGAACCGCAGCGGGATATTACGCCGGAACAGAGTGCTGAAATATTGAAAAATCTTTCCACCATTCATTATAAAAGCAAGTAAAAAGATAGTTTTATCTTTGCAGAGCTTTTATTAATCATAGAAAATCAGCCGATTTTTCTGTAAAATTAAATTTATGAACGACATTAAACTGATTGTCACCGATATGGACGGTACTTTTCTTAATTCTCAATACGAAGTAAGTCCGGATTTTCCTCAGATTTACCAGGAATTGAAAAAGAGAAATATCCTTTTTGTGCCTGCAAGCGGTAGACAAATGCCCGGAATTACACAATATTTTAAAGAAATTGAAGATGAAATGGGCTTTATTGCAGAAAACGGCGGTTATGTAATTTATAAGAATGAAGAATTGTTTGCGGACAAGTTGGAGCATTCATTTGTTGTAGAAATCATTAAAAAAATCCGTGAAATTCCGGGTGCAGGAGCGGTACTTTCTGCCAAAAAGAAAGCGTATTATGAAAGTGATGACGATACGTTTGTCAATTATTTCACCAGATATTATACAGAAAATCAAAAAGTCGATGATTTGACATTGGAAGTTGATGATGATGCTTTTAAGATTGCCATTTATCATCCTGGAGGTTCTGAGAAAAATATTTATCCTTTTTTAAAACATTTTGAAGACGAAAATCTGGAAGTCGTTGTCTCAGGAAAATATTGGGTTGATATTATGAACCGAAATATCAATAAAGGAAAAGCTTTGGAAATAATCCAGAAAAAATTAAACATTCTTCCGTCACAAACAATGGCTTTTGGCGATTATATGAATGATATCCAGATGCTGAAAAATTCAAAATATTCTTATGCGATGGAAAATGCACATTCATCGGTGAAAGAAGTAGCCAATTTTGAAGCTGGAAATAATGATAGCTTTGGTGTTTTGGAGGTTATTGAGAAATATCTGACACTAACAACTAACAGCACATTATTATAAGAAAAACTTTATGAATGTGGGTAATTGGTAATGATTTAGTTTTTAAAGGCTTGCTTATCATTTAGGAAGAATGTAAATATCTTAAAATAAAGCAGTTTAGGTTTCTCCGTAATGACAGAATCACTCCTGATTCAGCCTTATGATTAAAAACAAACATTCATATATAACACTTAGATTTTTGCGATATTCTATTATGAAATAATTTGTGCTCTATTATTTCATAAATATTTGGTATTTGTTTTGAATGGTATGGTAAATTATTATAATTAAATTTCAATCCAATATTTACCAAAAATCAGGCAATGGCTAAAAATGTATCCGATCACTTGGTCGAAATGTTAAAAAATGCTGGTATAAAAAGAGTTTATGCCATTACAGGAGATAGTTTAAACCCGGTAAATGATGCCATCCGAAGAGATGGAAGCATTGAATGGATTCATGTAAGGCACGAAGAAACCGCAGCATATGCTGCATCGATGGATGCTGAACTTAATGGGATTGGCTGTTGTATGGGAAGTTCCGGACCGGGACATGTACATCTGGTAAATGGTTTGTATGATGCAAACAGATCAGGAAATCCTGTGATTGCGATCGCAAGTACCTGCGCAACAGATAAATTCGGAACCGAATATTTCCAGGAAACCAATCCTGAATTGTTGTTTAAAGATTGCAGCAAAAAGGTTTTTATGGCAAATACTCCACAGCAGTTTTCTACAATGATTCAGCGTACCATACAAACGGCGTTTAACGAGAAGGGAGTTGCTGTTTTGGGCTTACCGGGAGATGTCGCTTCAGCTGAATATGAGGAAGTAACGACAGGATATAAAAACTTTGATGTGAAGCCTGTTTTCAGACCTTCTGAGACAGAAATATCACAATTGACTGAACTGCTAAACTCTGACAAGAAAATCGCTTTTTTCTGCGGACACGGCTGTAAAGATGCTGTTGAAGAAGTTGAAGAACTAGCCGGAAAATTAAATGCTCCTATTGTATATTCATTTAGGGGGAAAATATTTTTTGATAGAATAGACAGTCCATTTGCTGTAGGTATGAATGGTCTTTTGGGTAATAAATCTGGTTATGAAACCTGTAAGGAAGCCGAAATTCTGGTATTGTTGGGAACAGATTTTCCTTATTCAGAATTTTTGCCACAAAAAAATATTATTATTCAAATCGATGAAAAACCTGAAAGAATTGGCAGAAGAGCTCATGTTGATTATGGTTTTGCAGGTGATATAAAAGATACAGTAAGTGCTTTATTACCTTACATTCAAATAAAAAAAGAAGATTCTTTCCTCAAATCAATGAAAAAAGTTTATCACGAGGATGAAAAGAGATTTTCTGATTACAGTGATAAAAAAGGATCTGAAGCAAAAATTAACCCTGAATACATCGCCACATTACTCAATCATTACTCTTCAGAAAATGCTGTTTATACTGTTGATACCGGTATGACTGCTGTTTGGGCAGCACGATTTATCCGTGCTAAAGGAACTAGATATTTAACGGGTTCATTTAATCATGGTTCAATGGCAAATGCGCTACCAATGGCAATAGGAGCAGCTGCTTCCACATCAGGAAGACAAATTATTGCTATGTGCGGTGATGGAGGTTTGTCTATGCTTCTTGGTGATCTTGCGGTTGTTATGCAGTATCAATATCCTGTAAAAATATTTGTTTTTAATAACCATTCTTTAGGAATGGTAAAGCTTGAAATGGAAGTTGCCGGATATGTAGACTGGCAAACAGATATGATTAACCCTCCATTTGATAAGATTGCAGAATTGATGAATATTAAAGGGATTGAACTTAAAGATCCTGAACAAGCTGAAGATGTAATTCGCAGAGCCTTAGAACATGATGGTCCGGTTTTAGTCAACATCTACACCAATCCTGATACTTTGGCAATGCCACCTCATATTACCATGGAGCAGATGAAAGGTTTTGCCACTTCATTAGCTAAAAAAATAGGAATGGGAAAATTTGATGAAGTTAAAAATTCCGTTAAAGCCGGGATTGACCAAATTGGTGAAATATTTTAACATCTATTTTATTGATTAATCATGTGCGTTTTGAAAATAACTTTACAATAAAACTGTTCCTTTTTAATACATCATATTTTAAAACCTTTATCGATTTCAGATAATTTAGAAGTCGAGTTCAATATAGATTCCGTATCCCTCCATTAACCATAACATTACGGAGCTTTTTCTGGTAATAGAAAATGCTCCAAGATTTCAGCATCCAATCTTTGTGAACGATGATGCATCATTTAATTTCTTAGTACAAATGTATTTTTAAACTAAATTTTGTGAAACGGCGTTTAGATTTGACCCCATTTTAACCCCGACCAAATATTTTCGTCGATGAAAAACTGGTGTTTGTAGAATTTGGCAGAATTGATACTTCTGATGTTGCTACTTTTGGGCTATGAAAAATACAGCTCTCATTATAATATTAGGATTCATGCAATCCTTCACAGACAACAATCACAGAGTAGATGTCTGGAAAAAACTCACAATTGCTTCCGGAGATAGTCTTACTATAAGTACAGTAAAATCACCAGCAAGTTTATCAATCAAAAATCTGTCGGATGAAAAAGTTGAGCTTGTTTCTGAACTGAAAATGCAGAAAAATATAGAAACACAGTCTGAATTTAATTATAGATTGCCAAAAAAGAGCAATTTGATTGTCGTAAACCCAAATGCAGAAGCAGTTTCCATACATTTGCATTATGTTTCTTCTAAGCCCATTTTGATTAATAACAAAGAATTACGATGAAAAAAGAGCAAATAATCTGGCTTCAAATCATTTATTGGAGTTTTAATTTTTTCGGAACAGTTTTAACGCCGCTTATATTCTTTCCGGAAAAAAATGGGTTTGAAATAAGAGTTCTGAATTTCACCTACTTTATTGCAGGGATTATTACATTTTACATTTGTTACCTCATTATTATTCCGAAAATTTTCAATCCCAAAAAATTATTTACAACAGTTTTGGTATTCTTTTTATCGGTTGTGTTTTTTGCCACTTTGCGTTATGTCTTAGAGGAAGTTATTTTACCAAATACGCTTGGTTTCAGAAATTATGATGAGAAAACAGGATACATTTATTACTTTTTTGACAATATTTACAATGGAAGCATTACTGTTTTCATTTCTGGAATACTGTGGTTACTGAAAAAGTTTGGAGTAATAGAAACCGAAAGACAAAAACTGGAACAGGAAAGAAACCATGCCAAAATTCAGGCTTTAAAGACTCAGATTAATCCACATTTTATTTTCAATACTTTGAATAATATCTATTCTTTAGTCTATCAAAATTCTGAAAAAGCTTTGCCTGCCATTGAAGAACTAAGTCAATTATTAAGATACAGCACGAAAGATTTAGAAAAAGATTTTATTCCGCTGGAAAAGGAAATCGGTTATCTGGAAAGTTTGATAGAGCTGGAAAAACTGAGAATCAAAAATCCGGAATTATTAATTATCAATAAAAAAATCAGCTTCCCCAATCTGAATATTTCTCCGATGCTCCTGGTGCCGTTTGTGGAAAATGCTTTTAAACACGGTGATTTTAGCAAAAAAGGGTTTGCTCTGACAATTTCTGATGAGAACCAAAGACTTAGTTTCCATATTCATAATTTTAAAAAATCAAAATCTAAAGATTCTGTTTCAGGAATAGGAATCGGAAATGTGAAAAAGCGCCTGGAAATCCTTTATCCAAACCAACACGAACTGAATATTACTGAAACCGAGACCGATTTTACCGTAGATTTGAAAATTAATTTAAGAAATGAATAAAATTAAATGTATCGTTGTAGATGATGAACCGCTCGCAGTTTCTTTACTGGGAAGTTATGTGGAGAAAATTCCGTTTCTGGAATTGGTTTTTTCAACCGAAAATCCTATTGAAGCGATGGAATTTATTCAAAATAATGAAGCCGATTTGATTTTCCTTGATATCCAGATGCCCGAACTTTCAGGAATTAATTTTATGAAAATTGTCGACAACAAACTCAGATATATCCTTACAACAGCTTACTCAGAATATGCGCTGGAAGGGTATGAACACAATGTTATTGATTATCTTTTGAAACCAATATCTTTCAGCCGATTTGAAAAAAGCACGCAAAAAGTACTGGAAAGATTTACAGTCAACGAAACCAAAGAAAATACTTATTTCTTCGTCAAATCTTCCGGACAGCAGCATAAAATCAATTTTGAAGAAATTTTTTTCATAGAAAGCATCAAAGATTATGTAAATATCCAAACCAAAAATCAGGAATATATCGTTTTGGATACCTTGAAATCTTTGGAAAATCAATTGCCGGAAAATTTTGCCAGAGTTCATAAATCTTTTATTTTAAACCTCGAAAAAATTGAAAAAATCGATGTAAAGAATGTCTGTTTAAGCTCTGGAAGAGAAATCCCAATCGGGGAAACCTATAAATCTGACCTTTTTAAGAAAATAAAAAAATAATGCTTTTCTCTAAATAATAAAAATCATAACAGAGTAATTTGAGAAATAAAAATCCTTTAAATAATAGTTTTTAAAGGATTTTTTGTATTGTCAGATTTTTTGTATTGCATTCACAATATCAATTTTGCTGTCAGTTGATTAACATTTGCCCATCAACAGGTAAGACAAATGAGAATGTAGTACCTCCGTTTGTAGAGCTTTGTACCTGTATAGTTCCGCTGTGGAGCTCAATAATTTCCTTACAAAGAAAAAGCCCGATACCAAACCCTGCGATAGATTTACTATGATTATCTTTCACACGGTAATAGCGCTCAAATATGCGATGCTGATCTTCTTCAGGTATTCCTATTCCATGATCGTGAACATTTATTTTTAAACCATTATTACCTACATTGAGATATTCTACGGTGATCAAAGATTTTACAGGAGAATATTTAATTGCATTTCCAATAAGATTATGAAGTACCTGTGATATCTTTTCCCGATCTGCCGATATAACTATTGGTCCAGAATTTTTAAAAAGAAAATTACGGTTGTGATTGGTAGAAAGTATTTCGTCTTCAATTTCTGAGAATAAAAGCTGGAAATCAAAAGATCTTTTTTCAATATGCATTTGCCCCGAATCAAGTCTTGATACATTAAGAAAACCATTGATCATATTGTTCATATAATCTACCTGCTTCAAAGATTTTTCAAACATATTTTTCTGCATAGGATTTTCCGGAATCACTTCCATGCGCTGCAAAATCTGAAGATAGGCCTTTAATGATGTAAGGGGTGTTTTAAGTTCATGACTTACCATTCCCATAAAGTCATCTTTTCGTTCTTCCTCTTTTCTCTGTTCTGTAATATCTCTAAGAGTACCGTTAAGGCTTAGAGGATTACCGTCTTGGTCATAAAAAACCCTGCCATTTGCCTGTAAAAGTCTTATTTTCTGATCTATTTTATTTTGAATTCTATATTCTATAAAATAATTACCGTCAGAATCTTTATCAAGCGATTGGGTAATAGCTGTAATAACACGATCCCGATCCTCCGGCAAGATTACATCGATTGCAAGAGACAGATCTAAATTTTCTTCGGAAGACAGGCCAAACCAGGACTTCAACAAGTTATTCCCGGAAAACAAATTGGTTGCAGGTTGGTAATAAAATGTCGCAAGCTCTCCTGCATCGATGGCAAGAGCCAACATTTGCTGGTTATTTTCATTTTGTCGGCGTGCCAAAACCTGCTGTGTAATTTCTTCAAGAATGACAAGTACCCCTGAAATCTCTCCATTACCGGAAAAAATAGGTTGATAGACAGAGTTTACTATGGCTTCTCTCAAGCCGTCTTTTTGGTATAATCTTACTGTAAATTCAGTATTTATTTTGGGCTTTCCGCTTTGGTAAACTTCTCTGAGCCATTCATTAACAGACTGACCACGCAATTCCGGACGGGCAATCTCATGCGGATAACCAATTAACTCTGATTCGTTGCGCCCCCATATTTTAAGAATAGCCGGATTGGCGATTTCAATAACATGATCAAACCCTTTAAGCATGGCAATTCCTACAGGAGCCTGCTCAATAATAGTTTTTATATACTCTTTACTTTCGGCAAGCTGCTTTATAGAAATGCTGAGTTCTTCGTTGGTAGAGGTAAGCTCTTCAAGTGTTGCAGCCATTTCCTCATTCAGTGCATGTTCTCTTTCTTCTTTCTGTTGTATTTGTTGTAAAAATTCACGGCGGGAGGTCACTTCAAGCGCTGTATTCAGAATACACCATGTTTGATTATTGTGATCTGTAAGTGCTTTATATTCATAATCAAAATAATCCAGCACTTCTATTCCATTTTTTACAAGTTTTGCAGGAGCTTCAGATACAGAATAAGTTTTACCTGAACGCCAAACCTCTTGCAATAGTTCTAAAAAAGGCTGCCCTTCAAGTTCCGGAATTGCTTCCATCAAAGGTTTGCCAATTACAGATGAATCTTTGCCCCATAAAGCCAACATACCTGCATTTGCAAAACGAATGATCATATCTTCACCTGAATAAATAGATGTTGGTGCCGGAGACGATGCTAATGCCTGAATAATTAAATCCAGACTGAAGCTTTCTTCAAACAAAGTATCTTTAGTGATCATAAATTTAACAAAGATATGCAAAAGTCTTCTGAATGTATTCAATCAATGGTACATGAAATATCAGAAAAATTATATAAAATATTTTCATTTCTTATTATAAGCAGCTTATGATATGAGTTAAAAAGTAGTTTAACTCAAATAATAGTAAAATAGTTTTTTCAGTATATTATTTTTGATGTCTTTTGTTTGTAAAATTAAAGCTGAAAAAACTTAGATTTTGTGAGGGTTAGAAGTTATTTGTTCGTATTTTTATGAAATAAATGCTGCTGTAATTATCACTATGAACTCTGCAAAAAATCCAAATATCAAAGCTGTCTTTTTCGATATTGACGGTACTCTTTTTAGTTTAAAAACCAAATCCGTTCCTGAGTCGACTCAAAATGCTTTAAAAATTCTACGCAAAAAAGGAATAAAAGTTATTATTGCAACAGGTCGTTCCATTAATGATCTTCATCATATCAATCATTTAGAATTTGATGGCTTTCTTACCTTTAATGGTGGTTACTGCATGACAGTTGACGGTAAAGTTCTGTTTCGTCAGGCAATTCATTCAGAAGATATTAAAAATTTGATTATTTATTCGGAAAAATCTGCTATTGGTTTTTCACTGATGTATGAGGATAAAGTAAGAATAAGTCACAGATCACCACAAGTACTTGAGCTATATGAGCATGTAAATCTTCCTGTGCCTCCGTTGTATAATAAAGAAATTCCTGATTTCGAAAATGTTTTGCAGGTCAATGTTTTCATCGGTCCAGAATCTGAAGATTCTTTTATGCAGGAAGTGATGCCGAACTCTTTATCATCGAGATGGACACCCTTATTTGCGGATGTAAATCCGGGAGGAATCAGTAAGCAAAATGGAGTACAGCAGTTTTGTAATTATTTTGATATTGATATTTCTGAAACGATGGCTTTCGGAGACGGAGGGAACGATATTTCAATGCTGAAGTTTGTGAAAATTGGAGTTGCGATGGGAAACGCAGGAGATAACGTGAAAGAAGCAGCAGATTTTGTAACAGACGGTGTGGATGATAATGGAGTAGAGTCGGCTTTAATTCATTTTGGTATGTTGGATTAGATGTAATTTACTACTTAATGATAATATATTTGTAAGTTATTAGGGCATGATTTTTTTTTATCTGAAAAATAAATTCTAATAATAAGGATATAAACTTTTATACATGCCCGTAATTTGTAATTTAATTTTAGCTCCATTTTTGTCATTTTGAAAGAATCTCAACACGTTGAAATAAAATGATTTAGATTCCTTCGGAAAGACAAAAAGACTGTCGATTTTTAGTATTATAATTAAAAACGGATATTCATTTAAACTTTTAAGGATTTTTTGAAATAGCAATTTTAATTATCAGAATGTTCACTAAATTCAATCTTTGCAGAAAATTTTTCATTAAGATAATCGAGCGAAAGTTTTGCGTTATTCTTTTTGCTCAAAACATCACAAATCCACAGCCCAAGTCCAAAACCTTCTTTATGAAATGAATCTCTGAGGAACTGACCTTTCAGTTTTTCAGAATTTTTTATAACCTGATCGGTAGAATTGGAAATGCTGATTCCTTTTTTTTCATTTTGAAAGATGCTAATGTTAATCGTAGAATCTGTTTTTCCATATTTAATAGCATTAGAAAGCAAATTATTAAAAATAACCTCTATTTGATTTTTATCTGCGTATATAGTAAAATCACCATCTAATGGTGAAAGATCAATTTTTAGTTTCTGATGATTATTAGTTATCTGCTTAATGAAACTCTCTGAAAGTTCCAGCAACAAATCAGCAATACTAAATTCAAATTTGCTGATCTGCGTATTTCCCGATTCTATCTTGCTCATCCACAGGAAATTATCTACCAATCCTTTCATCCGTCTAACTTCCTGCTCCTGATTATCCAGCAAAGTTTTATTGTCAGAACTAGGTAAATCCTGATTAAACGTTTGAAGTTCTGTGAGCATATTGCTGATTGGCGTACGAAGTTCGTGAGATGCCATTGTAAAAAATGAAGTCTGCTGTTTCACTTGCTCATCAATTCGCATCAGCATTCGGTTAAGTGCATCAGTAAGATGGTAAAATTCGTCTTTCGTTGCCGGTTTAGAAAGCAGGATAATGTGTTCAAGGTCTACTGTATTGGCATTGGTAATAATTCTTCTTAGTGGTTTCATTAAAAAACCGGAAATAAGATAACCTCCTAAAAAAGAGATCAAAAAAGCCAATGGAAGATAGATATAAAGAAGGCGTCTAAGTTTTTGAATACCGGAATGGTAATTTTCAGCAGAGAGTGCAAAATCAACAGAGATACTTCCGCCGTTTTCAGGATATTTTTTAACAGTAATCATTCGCCATTTTTCTTTTTCGCTGACATCATTTGGGAGATTATCGATAAGCTGGGTTTTGTGAACCTTATTGTCATAAATGATCCTGAAAAATTCTCCATTTTTAGGCAGTGGAACAGAGATAGGATCGATATCTGTTTTCTGAAGTATGTTATTTGCTGCAGATGATAATTGTAGCGAAAAACTCCTGTCAAGCTCTGTTTTTGCGTTTTTGTAAAGAGAATAAACGATGATGCTTACGCAAAGGAAAAGCAATGAATTGAACAGCAATCCAAAACGAAAACGGAGACTTTGGTAAAAAAAAGAAGTCGGTTTGCTTTTCATTTTTATTATTTTTCGCCTTTCAGCATATAACCGGCTCCAATAACAGTCTTTATCAGCTGCTTGTCAAATCCTTTGTCGATTTTTTTTCTTAACTGATGCATGTAGACCTCTACGATATTACTTTCCGGATCGAAGTTCATTTGCCACGCATTTTCCAAAAGCTGATTTTTTGTCAGGACGATATTGGCGTTTCTAACCAGATATTCCAGTAATACAAATTCTTTAGAGGTCAGCTCGATTTCAGTAGTTCCCCTTTTAACTTTTCGGGAAGGAATGTCAATTTCCAGATCGTCAATTTTGATCTTCTGCTGAGCATTTGAATTGGAAAAACGACTGACTGTCCGAATTCTGGCAAGTAGCTCGTCCCATTCAAAAGGTTTTCTGATATAATCTACTGCGCCGAGATCAAGACCCTGAACCACCTGCTTCGAATCGGCAATGGCACTGATAATGATAACTGGTATTTCTGACCCGAAAGTCCGTAGATTTTTAAGAAAATCAAAACCATTGATTCCCGGCAGCATCAGATCCAGAAGAATCAGATCAAAATCATTCTTTATCGCAATTTCCAATGCTTCCGAGCCATCGCTGCATACTTCCGGAAGATAGCCTGCCTGAGAAAGTCCCTGCTTTATAAAACCGGCTAATTTTTTTTCATCTTCGACAATTAATATTCTCATGATCAGCGTATTTTATAAACAATACTGTCGATTTTTATTTCCGTCATTACCACCGGCGGAAACTGAAATGTATTTACGATTCCGTCCTTTACATCTCTTTCCAAAGCATTTACTTCCAGATATTTAGCTTTTTTTAGTAATGGTACTAACGTCCGACTTTCATCAGGATTAAGCATTACAGTTTTTTTATCAAGCACAAATCCAATAATTTCACTTTCATGGTTTCGGACAAAATCTGAAACAACACCTCTAATCCTGATTTCTTTTCCAGGACTGGGTATTGGTGGTAAGATTTTCTTTGTGTCAAAAAAATATTTGCCATCTATTGAAGAAATGGTGACCAGTTCATAATCCCGCTTTTTCGGTGATGCTTTAATATAAATCCAGGCATTGACCTTTGCAATATCAATTATATGCCTTGCAAGATGCGGAGGAAAATGAATTTCGAATCTTTGATTTCCTTGTGCAAGGATAAGCTTGTCTATATCGCCTTTCGGATTGTTTTCATAGCCGATAACCTTTCCTTCCAGCTGTACAGGTTTTTCAATTTGTGGTGGAGCGGGAGGTGATAATACAGGTTTCTTTCCACATGAAATAAAGCAGAAAACAGCGAAAAAAATAAAATTTATTTTCAGCAGATGATAGGTTGTCTGTTTAAAAATCATTTTTGTAAATTCAAAACATGAGCAAATTACTAAAATCTGCTCATGTTTTGATGCTGGATTAATTATATTTTACAATGAATACTCTTTACCGTTTACGCTGATTGTTCTGGCGTGTATAATGTTGAACTTTTTCTCTGCTACTTCACCTGAATTTGCCGGTTTCTGAAACCCTGTAAAAGAGATCTTCGTACCTTTGGTAAGCGTTTGTCCCAGTTGCTGATAGATGTGTGGCGGCATTTTTACAATAGTATTATCAACAAAAAGACCAACTACGGTGTCGCCCTGCTTATTTTTCTGAAGATCTGTAATGGTTCCGCTTTTGGTTACAGAAACTTCTTGTGGCGGTGTCTGAAGAACGGCCGGAGGTGTATCTTCAATTGTTTTTCCGTTGGCTGTTACACTGCTCATTCGAAACGCTTTTTCACCAGTGGGTGTAACATCGGCAAAACCTTTCACGCTGATCTGGCTGCCTTGTTTCGCTAATGCGGAGATCTGGCTGCCCAAATGAGGAGGAAACTTCACTGATACAGATTCTCCGTTGGAGGCAATATCAAATCCGTCATAAATAAAATCATCGTTTACCGTCATTTTAGATATTGTTCCTGTTATTGTTGTAATCTCTCGCAGTGCATCAGGTCTTGGTCTCTCCATTCCGGGATGAGGATTAGCAGGCGGAACGGGGGGCTGAGTTTGAGCATTCGCCACCGCAGCAGTTATTAAAAATACCATTGTCACTAATTTTTTTCCTTGGTTTAAAACGTTGTTGTTCATCTTTTTAAAATTTAAATTATACATTTTGATTATTTTTCTGTAACAAATGTATAATGACCTTATTAAGATGAAATGAGCGTGAGATTAATTTTTTTTAATATGAAATATTGTATAATTTTTTGCCTAATTCCCAAGTTTTGATATTGATTCGATAGATTTTGATACAAACATAAAAAAGCGCTGTAAAAATTGATTTTTACAGTTTAGCTTATTTTAGTTTCTCAACCAACTTTGAATAGGATTAGAATATGATATTCAAAAACGCTTTAAAATCAAATCTTAATCGAATGACTTACCGGGTTTGGATAAAGTACAAATTCTGATTGGTTTTATAATTTTGATGTAAATAAATATTAATATATGCTTAATCCTTTTAAGATTTCAATTTAATATTTTTGCGCAACTGAGCTTACATCTCACATGCAATATAAAATGGATAGCTTTAAAGAAATATATTCTGCATACAAACACCGAGTGTATTTTTTTGTGGCTAAATATGTTCCGGACGAAGAAGATATCGAAGAGATTGTTCAGGATATTTTTATGCATGTATGGAAATATGCTTCTCAAAATAATTCTGGTTCTCAAAATGAGGCACTAATCTTTAAAGCAGCCAAACAGGAAATCTCACATTTCTATCGCAAAAGAAAAATGATTTTTGTTCCCTTAGAAGATTCTCAGGAAATTGATGCTGAAGAAAATTCCGACATTGAAAAGAAACTTCTGCAGGAAGATCAGCTTAAAAAAATAGAAGTTCTTCTGGAGCAGGTTCCGGAAAGAAGCCGTGAATTCTTCATTAAAAACAAAATCCAGAACCTGAGCTTATTTACCATTGCACAGGAAAATGATATTTCTAAAACTGCCGTTGAAAAGCACGTCAATAAGGTTTTAAAGTTTTTGAAGACAAATCTGAATTTTTTCTAAAGTAATTATCTAAAGTCTTTCTAAAAATTCCATCTTAATGGTTGTTACTTCTTTATTTTGCTAACCAGTTGTTTATGGAAAAATATTAAATAAACTGAAAATCAATCACTTCTATTTCTTTGATAAGCGAAGCGCTCTTATTTTACTTTATTTCAGCATAGTTTTAGAGTTTCTTTTTTAACCTTGCGTTTATTTTATCGCATAGGAAAACTAAAAATTTAAATCAAAAAAGCTTTTTAAAGATTGCAAAGGCATTTTATTTACTGAAGTAAAACAAATTTGTAAATACAAATCAGGTTTTTGCTAATTTTAATTTAATATTAAGGTCTGTGAACAAATCATTAATTCTAAAAAATATGGGTTGACGATTTCAATACTACACCGTATTCTCTAATAAAGACCAAAGAATACTATGGATTTCGAAAATCAGTGGAAATCGGTAACAGAAGAAAACCGTAAAATTAAACACGCATCAGACGAAAGAATCTGGAACGGTCTTGAACGAAAAATACAGTTCAGAAAAAAAAGCAGAAAATACTTAGCTGCTGCAGCCGTTCTTTTACCATTATTTATCATCACAGGTTTATATTTTTCAGGAAGTGCAAATTCTTTTTCAGTACAAAAAGAACTTGCCTTCCAAACCACTACTGAAAAGAAAAAAATTGTTTTATCGGATGGAACAACCATCATCTTAGAACCTCAGAGCAAATTGAAATTAGCAAAAGATTTTGGATCAAAAACCAGAAATGTTTCATTTACCGGAAAAGCTTTTTTCAGTGTTGCTAAAAATAAAGATCTTCCGTTTATAGTCGATGCAAAAGGTTTTAAAGTTCAGGTTTTGGGAACGCAGTTTACATTAGATCAAAGAAAAAACAACAAAGTTTATCTGAAAGAAGGAAAAGTGAAGGTGGATTACAAAGGCCATACAACTTACCTCCTGCCAAAAGAAACATGGCTCGCCAATCAATATGGAATTGAAAAACATTTCTACGATCAGGATGTAGAAAGAAATTTTGATTTTAATGATATGAAATTCAATGAAGCGATATCTAAATTGGAAGCGACTTACAACATTACCATAGATTATCCTGAAGAATTTAAAAATAATATCATTGATGGTGATATCAGGGGAAATCTAGACAAGGTTCTTCAGACTATAAGTTTCCCATTTAATTTGAAAACGGTAAAAAATACAGAAAATAAGATTATACTAAAAAAATAATGCATCAGTAATTAGGCCTACCGATGCATTGAATATCAATCAGTCAAATAACAACTAATTTTAAGCAAAGCTATGAAAAAAACAACAATTAGCATGATGTTGTTAGGTTTTTTGTGTGCGTCACAATTTTCCTTCGCAGAGGCTAACAAATGTTTTCAACAGTCCGTCAATCAACGGAAAACATCGTTAATCAAGATTTTTGAAAAACTTTCAAAAACCCACAATGTCAAATTCTTTTATTCAGTTTCAGACCTGAAAGACATTCAGGTAGATGATTCTGCAATTAATTATCAGTCACTGTCATCATCTTTGGAATATCTGAAGAAAAATGCAGGTCTTGATTTCAATGTAGATCAGAAAACAGTCACCGTTCGTCTTAATCCGAAAGCAATTGCTAAAATACAGAAAATGAATGCCGTTCAGTCCTTAGGTTATTCAAATTTTGTAAGAGACACTGCAAAATCAAGAGAAAAGGCTATTGATGAAGTAGTTTTGGTAGGCTACGGAAAACAAAATAAGAAAAACAATTCGGGCTCAATTTCTTCCATTGACGAAAAACAGATGAAAGGTGTTGCCTCAAGTAATTTTGGAGATATTATCGCTGGAAAAGTAACCGGAGTGCAGATTACCCAGGCAAATGCGAATCCCGGAGGAGCTACATCCATTCGAATAAGAGGAATAGGTACTTTAACGGCAGGTTCCAATCCTTTGATTGTTGTGGATGGACTTCCCTTGACGGAAGGTTCAAACTTAAACGCAATCGATCCCAATTCTATTGCAAAAATTGATATTCTAAAAGATGCCGCTTCTGCAGCCATTTACGGTTCGAGAGGAGCAAACGGTGTAGTGATTATAGAAACCAAGCAGGGTAAAAAGGGAAGAATGAGTGTGTCATTCGATTCTTATTACGGAATGCAGATGCGAAGCGATAATGTAAAGTTAGTTAACGCTTACGATATGGCAACTTTTTTGAAAGAAGCCCGTGACAATAATTATCTTTCTAAAGGAACTAACAGAAGTATTTTTGATGATACCGCTACAAGAGTGAGTAAAGGAGCTTCTTTAAGAGAGCTAATTCCTGATTATCTCAAGCCTTATCTGGAAAAACAACCGGGTTTAACTGATACAGACTGGCTGAATACGGTGATGAAACCTGCACCTATCAGTCAGACCTCATTAAATATTACCGGAGGAAGTGATAAGAGTAAGTATGCTTTTACTACAAGTTATTTTAATCAAAAAGGTTTGGTAATTGGTACTGATTATGAGAAATTTTCTACGAGCATCAACCTTTCAACAGATCTAACCGATAAATGGAAAGTTGGTGTTGCAATGACTCCATCGTATGCTACAGGAACTATTAATGCAGGAAATTCAAGAAGTTATAATCCCGTGCAGATGGCTACGACGATGTATCCTTTTTTCAAGGTTTATAATGATGACGGCAGTTTGGCTATTTCACAACAAATTTTGGGAAATACTGCAACCGACGGAGCATTGGTTGAAAATCCGGTTGCCGTTCAGGTAATGACGAACCGAAAATATAATTTGTTTAAAACTTTCGGAAATATTTTCACCGAACTTGAAGTATTGAAAGGTTTGAAATACAGATTTTCTGCAGGTGGAGATTACTCCAACTATGAATATAATTTCTTCGATCCTTCTACTGTCGGAGCATACCGCGCTGCTGCTCCGGATGTAACTTTTGCTAACAGAACAGAATACATCCGTAAAAATTATTTAATTGAAAATGTACTCTCATTTGACAGAAAATGGGGTTCTCATAAAATGGATGCGATTGGCGGACAGTCTTTTCAGCAGGAAGATAATACACAACTTTTTACCGAAGCAACAGCATTTCCTGATAACAGCATCAGAAATATTGCAGGCGGAACAGCTTTTAAAAATACATTGACTCAATATAAATGGAGGTTAATCTCTTATTTCACGAGAATAAATTATACATATAATAACAAGTATAATCTGATGGCTTCCTACCGTAGAGACGGATCTTCACGTTTTGGAATAAATTCTAAATGGGGAGATTTCTATGCATTTTCGGGAAGCTGGACAGTCAGTAATGAAAATTTCTTTCCTGAAAACCATATTCTAACCGATTTAAAATTAAGATACAGTTTAGGAAGCAACGGAAACAACCAGATTCCAAATTTTGGGGCTCTTTCTCTAATGAATCAGGAGAATTATACATTTGGCGGAATTTTAGCTCCGGGATATGCTACAGCAACCGCTCCCAATCCCAATATATCATGGGAAAAATCAAGATCCAATAACTTCGGAATCGATTTTTCTCTGTTTAGAAATACGCTGAATGTATCTGCTGATTATTATATTTTAAACAGAGACGGTTTATTACTGGATGTTCCTGTACCACAACAGTCAGGCTTCAGCACCTCTCTTCAGAATATCGGGAAAATTAAAAACTCAGGGTTTGAACTTCAGATCGCTTCCAAAACTTTTAACATTGCCAAAGATTTTACCTATTCTGGAAGCTTCAATTTCTCAACCAATAAAAATCAAGTTTTAGCCTTAGCGAATGGTCAGAATCAGATCATCACCGGAGAGAATAACTTCTCAATTACCAAAGTAGGTGGTTCGATTGGTGAAATGTATGGTTACAATATTATCGGAATCTATAAAACTCAGCAGGAAATCAATAATTCTGCTCACATTACCGGTACGATGATCGGAGATTACATCATGGAGGATCTGAATGGTGACGGTAAAATTGATGTTAATGATAAAAGAAGTTTTGGAAGCGGAGTTCCTAAATATATTTTAGGATTTAACAACAATTTCAGGTATAAGAATTTTGAACTGAGTTTCTCATTATACAGCGAGATAGGCAAAAAGATATACAACGCCGATGCTGTTACCACACTAGAATCCGGGGAAGGTTTCGGGATGGCTTCCCAGTATTATTTTGATAACCGTTATAATCCACAAACTAATCCCAACGGTTTTTTCGGAATGCCGAATATGAATTTCTCCAATAACAGAAAAGAAGCCAGAACTTCTAATCTCTATTTCAAAAATGCAGATTATGTAAGGTTGAGATCTCTGCGTTTAGCGTACAATTTACCACATTCTATGCTCGGAAATTTAGGTTTGGAAAACGTACAGGTCTATCTCGTAGGAAACAATATTTTCACTTTTTCAAAGTATAAAGGCTTAAATATCGATGCTACTTCAGATAATGTTTTGACTCAAGGTTTTGACCAGGCATATTATCCGGTAGCTAAAATTTATTCAATGGGCTTTAATCTTAAATTTTAAAATCATGAAAAAAATAATCATTACAATATTCAGTTTATCCATCATTTACTCGTGTTCTTCTGATTTGTTGGAACTGAATCCTGAAGCCCAAAAAGTTTCTTCTCAATTCTACAATAATTCTGCTGAAATTGAGCAGGGTATTATTTCTGTGTATGGAGCGCTTCAATATACAGGTCAGTATCAACTGGGAATGCCTGCTTTAGGGGAATTACCTTCAGATAATACCTATGATGAAGTTCCTGCAAACGATGCTTTCACATATGGAGAATTGGATTTTTTTACCATTCAACCCAATAATACGCTGATCGCAAGTACCTGGAAAGATAATTATATCGGAATTCAGCAGGCTAATATTATCCTGAACAGAATCGGAAATATTCCAGATATGACAGATGCAGTAAAGAATACAAGAATTGGGGAAATGAAGTTTTTAAGAGCCTTAATGTATTTTAATCTGGTAAGAACCTTCGGCGATGTTCCCTTGGTTTTAAAAGAAACTACGAATGTCAATGAATATTTTGGTCAGCCACGAACACCTGTTGCAGAAGTATATTTGGCGATAGAAAAAGATTTAAAAGAATCCATTAATCTTTTACCAGCAACTACAACGCAGAAAGGACGGGTGACAAAAGGTGCAGCTTTAGGGATTTTAGGAAAAGTACTCCTGACTCAGAAGAAGTTTACGGAATCTTTAACCTATTTAAATCAGGTAGAACCTTTAGGGTATCAACTTTTAACGGATGTAACAAAAATATTCGATATTGCCAATAAAAACAATGCTGAAATTATTTTTGATGTACAGTTTGCATCAGGATTAAACGGAAATTCAGAAGGTAGCACAGCATATCAAATGTTCAGTCCGTCAGGTTCAGTTTCCGGAGCTAAAGGTCACAATCTTCCTACAAAAGAAGTTTATAATCTTTATTCTGCGGGAGATTCAAGACGTTCAGCTTATATTGGTCTTACTTCAAGCGGAATTCCTTTCAGTAAAAAACTCGTAAAGACCTCAAATACCATTGCGGATGGCGGAAGTAATTTTGTGGTATTACGATTGGCAGATATTTTTCTGATGAAAGCAGAATGTTTTGCTGAACAAAATGACTTTACCAATGCCAACTTATATTTAAATAAAATTAAAACGAGAGCAGCAATCCCTACAACAAATTTTACATCAAAAGATTTACTTTTGAATGAAATCGACCGTGAAAGAAGATTGGAATTTGTGGGAGAAGGTCACCGTTGGTTTGATCTTTTAAGAACCGGAAAAGCAATTTCGGTAATGACTGCTCATTTTAACAATAATCAGGGTTACAGTACGGCGCAAATTAAGCAATATAATTTGTTAATGCCAGTTCCGCAAGGTCAGATTAACACAGACCCTGCGTTGAAACAAAATCCAGGATATTAATCTAACAAAATATTTGAAATCATCTCATCCCGAAACCTTTTAGAATTATTTTTTTTTACACTTTCTTCATTGGGATGAGACTTCAAATTTTAATAATCTTAAAAACTATGATATTTAATAGCAAAATAAATACACTGCTTTTCTTAGCCGTTGTATCGTTTTTTTCAGCACAAAAAAAGGAAATTTCATTATCAAAATTTCCTGATGACAAAGTAATGGTGGTCGCTCACCGTGGCGATTGGAGAGAAGCTCCTGAAAACTCAGTCTGGGCAATTAAGAAAGCCATCGAAAAAGGCGTGGATATGGCAGAAATTGATCTTGCAATGACCAAAGACAGCATTTTGGTTCTGATGCACGATAATACGATTGACAGAACAACGACGGGAAAAGGTAAGCCATCAGATTTTACATTGGCTGAAATTAAAAAACTTAGTCTCAGAGACGGCTTAGGAGTAGAAACCCAGATGAAAGTTCCCACTTTGGAAGAGATTCTTGAGATTAGCGACGGGAAAATTTTACTCAACTTAGATAAAGGTTTTGATTATATCAAACAAGTTTATCCTTTAGTTAAAAAAAGAAAGATGCTTGATCAGATTTTATTTAAAGGTCATGAATCTTACTCAGAGTTTAATCAAAAATACGGCGATATTAAAAATGAAATTCATTACATGCCTATCATCGGATTAAACAAGAAAGAAGATCTTGAAAAAATTGAAAATTACATTCAGAATTATAAGGTGTATGGTTTTGAATTTACAGTCGGAAACACAGAAAAATACCTGATTGATTTTAAGACACTTAGAAAGAAAAACGTTAAAATATGGGTGAATTCGCTATGGCCTCATCATAATGCAGGGAATAACGACGATATGGTTTTGGTAAATCCCAATGTCTATGATTGGTACATTGAAAAAGGTATAAATATTATTCAGACAGACCGACCTAGAGAGTTGATTATTTATTTGAAAAATAGAAAATTGTATTATTAATATTTTAAACTTAATATTTTAGAAAAGTTATTTCTGAATTTCGGATTAATATAATATTTCTGCTAATTCAGAAATAGCTTTCTTAAAACGTTACCGTAATTTGAGTGCCTATTCCGGATTGGGAATGAAGTTTTATCTTTCCCTGATGCATTTCAATAATTCTTTTTACAATTGATAATCCGATGCCGTTTCCAGATTCAAAGTTCTTGTTATTACCACGATAAAAAAGGTCAAATATTTTTAATTGATCTTCTTCTGAAATACCTGTTCCTTGATCGATAAAACGGATTTCCAAGGTTTTGTTCTGAACCTCAATTTCAATAGTACAGCTTTTACCTGCCGAATATTTACAGGCATTTTCCATTAAATTTAAAAAAGCAATTTGTAGCAGATAAGGATTTCCGTGGAAATCATAATTACTTTCATCTTCATCTCCCAAATTATCCATATAATGAATCCCTATTTTGTAATCAGGATTTTTCTGAACCAATGCGACTTTTGCATCCGCTAAAATTTCGTCTAAACGAATATCTGTAAAACTAATTTGTGATACATCATAACTCGCTCTTGCAAAATCCAGCAAAGCAGATGAAAGCTGCGAAGCGTGGTTTGCATCCTGCAATGCATTATCGATGGAAATTTTGTAATCATCCAGAGTAACATTCAGCTCCTTTGCAAGTTCTAACTCAGCAATCAAAGTTGAAAGTGGAGTTCTGAATTCGTGTGAAATTGTCGTAACAAATTGCCTGTGATTACTAAAAGATTTTTCTAAACGGTTAAAGGTAGAATTGAAGGTTTCAGTCAACTCATAAATTTCATCTTTCGCTTTCGGTATAACCAATCTTTTGTTGAGATTATGCTCAGAAATATCCCGTATCTGTAGAATAATATCCTTTAAAGGCTTCAATGTATAATAAGAAAACAGAAAACCGATAATAAATATAATAAGTATGGAAATGATATAAATAACAATAATATCATTCTTAAATTCTTCAATGTGTGCTTTTCCTGTAATATCTACTGCACTTCCGATAATGTAAAAATTTTCATGGTCAAATTCATATCGGAATGCCATGTACTGACGTTCTCTTCTTAGCCATGTAATTTTATCTTTATGGGTTTTGATAAGTTGATTTAAGTAATATTGATTTTTTGATGAAGGCGGAAGGTCTGTAAATATCAATTCCTTCTTTGCGTTATATACACTGATGTCGGCTTCATTCAGTAGCTTTTTGTTGCGCTCGTGAATTTCACGAATTTTGGAAGCACTGATATTCGCATCAAAAATAAATTCTGAACGCCAGGTAATTTTGTAGGCGAGACGGTCATTAAATTCATCTTCCCGGTTTTTTTCTGATACAAAATAAAGTACATACGCAAAAATAAAAAGAATTCCTGCCGTTAAAATGGAGTAGGTGAGTGCGGTTCGGGTCGCAATTTTCATAATGAAATTATAATTGACTGGTGAAAATAAATCCCATCCCGGGTTTTGTGTGAATCAGTTTTTCGCCAAAGTCTTTATCAATTTTCTTGCGTAGATAAGCAATGTAAACGTCAATATAATTTGTGCCGGTGTCAAAATGATTTCCCCAGACATTTTCAGCAATTTCGTCACGACTCAAAATTCGTTCTGCATTCCTCATCAAGAAAACCAGCAATTTAAACTCTTTCGGTGTAAGATTTATTTCTTTTTGGTTTCTGTAAACACGGTTTGTTTTGGTGTTGACCATCAAATTTTTATATTCAATTTTACTGGAATTTTCATTTTGCTCGGGCAAAGATGATTTTCTCAGGAGAACCGCTTTTATTCTTGCATACAATTCTCTTATTTCGAAAGGTTTTACCATATAATCATCTGCACCGGCATCGAAACCTTCAATTTTTTCATCGATGGTTTCTAAAGCGGTTAACATAATAATAGGGAGTTCAGAATTTTTCTGTTTAATGAGTTTACTCAATTCGATGCCATTCATTTTCGGAAGCATAATATCGGTAATCACCAAACCAAAAACGATATTCTCGATCATTATTAATGCATCTTCTGCATCTTCCGAAATATAAATCTGATAGCCCTGACTTTCCAAACCTCTTTTTAGCAAAGCGGAAACCCGTGCATTATCTTCTATAATTAAAACTTTCATGTAAAATAATTTTCTGGACAGTTATTGATAATTTATAGATTATCAAAAGTCCTTAAAATTCTTGTACAAAGGTATTCTATATTTTTATTTTAAAGCTTTGCTCACACGGTTTTAATGAATTTCTAAAGATTTTCTAATAGTTTTCTAATGAACTTCCTTGATTTTCGAGCCTAATTTTGTCCCGTTGAAATCATCAACAAAGATTCAGAAAAAGAAAATGTTATGAATAGAAAATCTTTTAAAGTTGGGCTTATTATAGTTTCAATGATAGGTTTAAGCTCAAAAGTTGAGGCACAGAAAAAAAATGATTTTAATAATCCTTCTCTAACCCATTACCTTAATGATAAACATACGAGATTTATCTCTTTAAGTGGTTATGCTGAGCTATGGGCAAGATATACACAACTTAATCCAGGAAGCTTAATTAACAATGAAGCAAAATCTGACGTTTCAGATTTATCTCTTCGTAGGATAAGAGTAAAAATGACTTACAAGCCCACTGAAAAAATGATGTTTGTATTACAGGGTGGTACAACAAATGTAAATGTTAACGCAAAAGGCAGCAATTATTTTGATTTGCTGGATGCATATGGAGAATATTCATTCAACGATAAAATTGCTTTTGGTGCAGGTCGTTCAACATGGAGAGGTTTATCAAGATTTACCACAGGACCTTTAAACACTTTATTGTATGATTTGCCTGCTTATGCAACTTCCAATGCGGGAGCTGTAGATTATACGGTAAGAGAATTAAGTGCTTATATTAAAGGCCAGATTGGCAAATTCGATTATCGTTTGGTTGTTGCAGATCCTTATACCATGTCGACTGCTGATCCTAAATACAATGTAGCAACATTCAGCAAAAATTCGCCCAATAAAGATTTTTCAGGATATTTCAGATATGCTTTTTTAGATACAGAAAATATTTCTACTCCATTTAATTCCGGAACGTACGTAGGGAAAAAAAATGTTTTAAGCGTGGGAGCCGGTTTCGATTATATTCATGATGCAATGTGGCATCAGGATATTAATAAAAATACCATCAACGACGATATGAAAAATTTTGCGGTAGATTTATTTTATAATGCTCCTTTGAATAAAGAAAAAGGAACTTCTGTAAGTGCTTACGGAATGGCAATGCACAATGATTACGGACCCAATTATGTACGATATGTTGGGACGAATAATCCTGCAACTTCTGTAGATGCATCTTTAGCAAGCTTAAATGGAGCAGGAAACGCAATGCCCGTAATCGGAACCGGAAATACTTATTATGTTCAGTTAGGCGGAACACTTCCTTATTTAAACAAAGAAAAGAAGAATCTTCAGTTACAACCCGCTGTCGGAATACAGTTATCTGATTTAAAAGGTCTTCATGACAATGCTGTAATTTACGATGCAGGGATTTCATTATTAATGAATGGGATGTCTTCAAGATTGACTTTTGATGCGCAAAACAGATCCGTTTTTACCGGAGACCCCAGTAATAATGCAGTGGTTTCTGACCGACAATGGCAGTTTGTTTTAAAGTACAGAATAGATTTTAATTAAAAATAATTACAATGGAAAGAAGAAAATTTTTATTCCGATCGGTTCAGGCTTCCGCTCTGTTGCTGATTTCGGGAAATATATTTGCCTCAGCTTTACCTATGTTTAATCCTCAAAAAAAGAAAAAAGTGTACGCTCATAATTTGTTTTTCTGGCTTAGAAATGATCTTTCGAAGACAGAAGTAGAAGATTTTAAAAAATTCTTTGAAGGTTTGAAAAAATTACCTTATCAAAAAAATCTTCACTACGGAAAACCTGCAGGCTCAAGCCCGAGAAGTGTTTTAGACAGCACATATACTTACAATGCCTCAATGGAATTTGAGAGTCTGGAAGAATTGGAAGCCTACGGAAAACTTCCTGAGCATTTAGCGTTAGTTCAAAAATACAAACCATTTTTTATTAAAATGTTGGTTTATGATACGGTTTACAATTAATAATTAATTAAATTTATAATGAAAAATTTCATGAGAGGCTTAAGCCTAGTTTTAGCATTAAGTACTGTTGGAGTGATGAATGCACAGAATAAAGAAAACAAAAATCTTAGTATTAAGGTCAACAAAGAAGAATCTAAAGATTATATACCGGCGGTAAGAATGGTGAATAATCCTGATGGATCGTGTACTTTTGAAAAAGGAAGAATTCCTACGCTGAAACATCTGAATACTACAACATTCTGGATCAGCAACAAAACAGAAGACTGGGAGAAAAACGCTCATCCTGCTCCAAGAAGGCAATATGTGATTACTTTAAAAGGAAATATCAGATTTAAAGTTACAGACGGTTCTACATTCATTATTAAACCGGGAACCGTGCTATTGGCAGAAGATCTTAAAGGAAAAGGTCACAGTTGGGATATGGTAAAAAGTAAATCGTGGGAAAGATTGTATATTCCGATTTCAGAAAATGCAGATGATTTATTTGTTGCGGATAAAGATTTATAGTCAACGATAAAAGTATTTTACTGCGAAACTTTGTTTTCATGGTGTTTAAATAAACACAAGGATACAAAATGCATAATGGGTTTCGTTAAATATAAAAGCAGTCTCAAAAAGACTGCTTTTATATTTAATCTTAGCTATACTGAAATGAAATACCAGATACTGTTTGTTCTTTATCAATATTACCAAAAACTGAGTTTTGATTGTATGATTCCGTTTGAGGAAGAAGCTCTGATATTTTAGTTGAGATAGAATATTAAAAATTCAGTTTCATCAAACAATAATTAAATATCTGATTTAATTAAAAGTATTTTATAGTATTGATTTACAAGGTAAGATTACAAAATAATTCACCAAAAAGTACTTATATGATTGGTGTAAAGGCTTTTTTTGTAAATTTAAAAAAAATTTAACCACCAAATCAAATTAACATGGAATTAGAACTTGTTTACAAAGCTATTAAAAATTGGAAAGCACTCATTTATTCTTATCAGCAGGGAAATATAGACAGCGCAAAAGAGCTTCTGGAATTTTTAAATCAAGGATCACATTTTTCAATTGATGCCTCTGTAATAAAAGAATGGAGTATACGCCTTGCAGGAGTTGAAAATCAATTTATTCATGTTTATGCAGGCATTGAAAATAATCTATTTAAGTTGTATTTAATAGATTCTGATAGTGATGCAAAAGGAGATTTTAGTTATATCGTAAAGAGGGAATTCAACCGAAAACCTCCACTGAATCTTCCTGAAATGCAGTTGTGCTCCGGTCCTCCTATCTCATCAGAATCGGCAATTTACCGCAATTTTATTTTCAATATGTTTTGTAGTGCATGGATGGCTACACAAAAAAATGATTTTTTTCGCATCATCACGGTTCCTTTTGATGATTACAAAAGAATGGAGCTTGAAACCGGTCAGTCATGCATTTGTTTTTTCGGGATTACGAATGAGGGAAAAGAATCTAATGATATAAAAGATTTTCATATAGAGTTAATTACCATAAAAGATTTGAAAATTGACAGCATAAGTAAAACAGCGGAGAATTATTCCACTCCACGACCACCTTTTACAGCAACAGACCCAAATACGAATTATCAATTATTACTGAAAAGTGATGAATATCTATAATCAATTGTCGGTTTATCTGCAGTTGATCATTAATTTCACGTTGCTTTTTGGATTAATCATACTTCTTCATCGTGGGAGAAAATCAAAGAAATTATTATTTATTTTTCTTTTAGGTGAGATTGCAACAGAATTGCCTGATTTAATTTTTCGTATAACAAAAGTTAACACAGCGAATATATTTATTTATCCGATCAGTCAAAGTTTTACTCTTTTGATAATAACGGAGATTTACCATAAGTATTTTTTAAAAATTCCTGATACTGTGAAAATTGTTGTCTATCTTTTCTCAGCACTGTTATTTTTACTTAACAGTTTTATAAAGCTAGGAACAGGTTTGCATCATTTTTATTTCAATATCGTTACAGATATTATTATCTGCACGTTTGCGGCTATGTACTTTATGTATATTTTTAAGAATCCTGAAAGTGATAAGATTTTGTTAGGAACAAATGTGATTGTTTTTTTATTTTTCTCAATCGAGAGTATTATATCAACGACTTTTAATTTTCTAATAAGTCATCACTTGAAGTGGGTAGCTCCTATCTGGCTTTTCAGAGGGGTACTCCTGTGGTTTTTATATATAACTTTTATCAACTTGGGATGGAAATCAGACAGGATGGCGGCCTGATCGTCGCATGGATATGGATTGGGATTGGTTTGTTATCTTTAACAACGATTTTTATCACTGCCGTTATACTTCGTTATATAAAAAACACTGAAAATAACAAACGACAAACCTTCAGTCTAATTGATAAATTACAGACAGAATATGACGATAATACTCTTTATTTTCAGGAAAAAGATCGGGAGAGGCTAGCTGCAGAACTGCATGACAATATTATATCTAGATTAAACCTCCTGCGTCATAGTCTTTATTACAAAGATTTGAATGAACTCCATTTAGATTTGAAAAAATCAATGCAGCTTATCAGAAATTTTACCCATCAATTAACCCCTCCCGATCTTAATGAAGTGGATCTGACTGATCTAATTTCAGATTATCTTGAAGAGGTAAGAAGAAGTATTTTTGTTGATTATCATCAATTGATTTTACATGAAAATAGCATCAATAATACAATAAAACTAAACACGTTCAGGATATTTCAGGAATTGATCAGCAATATTTTAAAGCATGCTGATGCCTCAGTCATAACAGTTTCGCTTAGAATTTCACAAAAAAATATTATTTTACAGGTGAAAGATAATGGTAAAGGCTTTAACTATAAAGAAAAAACATCAGGAATCGGACTACAAAATATTAAGTTACGAACCAAAAATATGGATGCTCATTTTAAATATAAATCCATGCCCCAAAAAGGCACGGGTTTTATTATCGTCATCAATATAACATAGATCTAATATGGAACAATCAAAAATAAAAGTTGGCATCGTGGATGATGACAAATTATTTGTACAATTACTAAAACAATATATTAATACTACCAAAGATTATTTCGTGGTTCAAACCTATGTAAGCGGTAATCAATTTCTAAATGACACGGATATTGCGATACCACAAATTCTTCTGTTAGATCTTAGAATGTCTGATGGTGACGGTCTCGCAGTACTGTCTGAAATGACCATCCGGAAAACCGAAATTAAAATCATTGTCCTTTCAAGTTTTTACAGAAGATCATTCATGGGACAAATGCTGAAAATGGGAGCACATGCATTTTTATCTAAAGAAATTGATTTGGAAGATCTGATTAAGGTAATGCACACTGTTCATCATCATGGTCATTATTTCTCTAAAGAGCAGGTTGAGCTGATGAGAAGCCAGCTGTCGAATAGACTTCCTGAATTCAATTCGTTTTCGAAAGATGATCTGACAGAGCGGGAAATTGATGTTCTTAAGCTCGTTTGTCAACAATTAAATACGAAAGAAATAGCAGATACTTTATTCATTTCTCCTAAAACAGTAGAGACACATAAATCTAACTTGATGGTTAAAACTGGTGTTAAAAATAGTGCAGGTCTGGTTATTTATGCTGTTCAAAACAATATTATAAATGCTCATGATATTGTTTTACTGGATAAATGATTTACCATTTACGGTTAAAATCGGTAATATCTTCAACAGAATGATCTATTCTCGGAAGGTTTCTAGATCTCCTTAAACCTGCAACGCCAGCTTTCGCCATAGAAGGAAATAGTCTGGTTCCTACTTTCTGATTAATCCATCTGAAATTATTGTATCCTCCGCCTCGTATTTCTGTGTACACAAACCCATCTATTTCTACAAATCTAAATTCTAAATATCCTCCGCTAAATAAATGCCCCGCCTCGGCTACATTTTTCATCGTTAAAGCCTCGTCATCGTGGGTTGTACGTACAGGACCTCCCATACCGGCCGTTGCTAAACCTCCTTGAGATCTTGCACCAAAAACAGTATGATCCTCTCCGATAAGAGCAAAGGGAACAGACCTTGTTATAGAAGCTTTTGAGTATGTATATAGGGTACGGGCATTGAATTCAGGGGAAACTTCTCCTCCCATAACTCTAAATGCAAATTTATGTTCGCCATAATTAATTTTCCATCCCAGCCATCTTCCCATACTTCGTAAAGGGCTTAAAAGAGGAAATCCCCGCCATCCTTCAGGATAAATTGCCCGGTTGATCCTCCGAGCCATGGGAGCATATTCTTCAGATTGTAAAATTTGGCTGTAAAAAGGCTGTGAACGATCCCAAATTCTTTGTAAGGGTAATGCTCTTGGTTGTGAAAGAAAAGATATTATTTTTCTCATTTCTAATTTTTTTAGTTATCTTAATTTTTTTAATTATTAAATCAGGGAGAACAGATAAACTCTCCCTGATATAATTGTAACATCTTAAGAAGGATTCATCATTCTTGCAATTGATACTGCATCTGCCACAGTATCCATACTGTAAATCTGCATGACTCCCTGAGTAGTTGCTGCCTGTCCCAATATATTTTGTTGGTTCTGACTGTTCACTGCATTTTCAAACATAAGTCCTGTAGAATGTGCAGCTGTCTGATATACGTTTGCTAAAGCCATAGCGGGTGATTCTGCAACTACTTTTACATTAGTTTGCGTTACAGCGTCTGTGATTTGTTCATTTACGAATGCCATATTTTATATTTTAAAAGTTTAACTTCCGGATTTTCCGGTGATTTAGATTAAAAGGGTTGTTTGTTTTTTAAAACAACCGGACGAGGTCCGGCTGCTAAATATTTGCTTTATGCTATTGATTTACGGGTTAGGATTAAGCATTCTGGCAATAGAAATAGCGTCTGCTACTGTATCGACACTGTAGATCTGCATTACGCCTTGTGTGGTTGCTGCCTGTCCTAAAATATTCTGTTGATTCTGGTTATTTACAGAATTTTCGAACATAAGTCCCGTTGAATGAGCAGCCGTTTGGTAAACATTACCTAGTGCTACTGCAGGTGCTTCACCTACTACTTTTACATTGGTTTGCGTTACCGCATCTGTGATTTGTTGGTTTACGAATGACATAATTAAAATTTTTTTAAATTTAGAAAGAACCGGATTCTCCGGACATATTCATTAAAAGTTGATTTGTTCAGGAGCAAAAAAAATTGCTCATGGTTGCTGAAAGTTTCCTGTTTTTAAGATCCTTACTAAGGATTTGGATTCAACATTCTAGCGATGGAAATAGCGTCTGCTACTGTATCCACACTATAGATTTGCATAACTCCCTGATTGGTGGCTGCTTGCCCCAAGATATTCTGCTGGTTTTGATTGTTTACTGCATTTTCAAACATAAGACCTGTTGAGTGTGCTGCTGTCTGGTAAACATTACCTAGTGCCATTGCAGGCGCTTCACCTACAACTTTTACATTTGATTGTGTTACTGCGTCTGTGATTTGTGTATTCACTGCCATAATTGTAAATTTTTTGAGATAAATCTCGGTTAATAATTATTTGATTTTAAACTAGTTTTATAATTTTTTAAATCTGATATAGGATACGAAAATGTTAGCCTTTATCACATCATTTGAAGATGTAGCCTTAATATTAAAGGCAAACAAATTAAAAGTCAAAGCGGCTTTTTCTAAAAACTTTTAGATTCTTTTTTAATTTTAATGAGCTCATCTTTTTAATTCCTATTACAGAACTGCTTAATCCGATAAGCGAATCTTTTTGCTGATTCATAACAGATTGCTCATACATTAATCCTGTCGAATGGGCATTAACCTGCATTAATATAGCAGCAGGTACTGCAGAAGACATTCCTAAGACTTCAGTATTTATTCCTGTTTCTTTATGTGACATAATTCCTGTTATTTTGGTGTTGATATTATTGATGTAAAGCGCCAAATCTTGCCTGTATCTGGCTTAATCTTTTCGCAACTTTTATTTCTTTATTTTTGAAAGATTCCTGCAGATTTTTTAATCGCTCAGCGTGGTCAATAGGAGCAAGGCCTCCTTTATTTGTAGCTTCCTGTAACTCTTGTTTGTGTGCTTGCTGCTGCTGTACAGCTTCTTCCAGCTTTTGAAGAAGAGGAGATAAGTGCGTAAGGGTTTCTTTTACTGCCCGATCCTTAATATATGTAATAATTTCATCTTCATGATTGATCACAAAAGACATTACGGCTTCTTTGTCTAGTAGAACCTGCTGTTGCTCTACCGGCTCTACATCAATCGTTATAGGAAAGTTTTTTTTCCCACTTCCATAAGGTTTTATTCTTTGATATATGATTCTGCTCATCAACCTTTATTTTATGATTAGATTTATAAGTAAGTTGCCAGTAAATGATAATATTTAAAATAAATATTCAATATATGCTGCTGCGGAAGTCCAATCTCTGTTGAGATCCTTAATTACATTTGCTCCAACAATTTCCAGTGCGATGCAACCTGCAATTGCATTGGCAGAAATTATTTCCTTAAGCTGATTGTTAGGAAGACTTAAATAATACTCGTCTGGAATTAGTGGAGTCTTTCCCGTAGTGTTCGAATTTTCTTTTAGAATAATATCTACTATTTCCTGGAAATAGTGAGCTATTAATTTAGCGCCCTGAAATTCTAATTCTCTTTTTAACTCGATGATTTCATTTTGGGTTACCAGATCTGAAGTGGCATTAACATCAACGTCATGAACGGAGTACAGAGGCTCTCCTGTATTTGATGATGTGACAGTAATATCTGTTTTAAGGATATATTTTGACTTTTCAAGATTAAGTGTAAGAAGTTTAGAATCAACCTCCGTATCGGCAATATCACTCAGTTTATTAAGAGGAAGAATTCGAAGGTTACAAAAAAAAGTCTCTTGTTCTTCTAACTTGATCATGATTACTACAATGCCAGTTGATTTACTTTTAGGTTCAATAACGAATGACTTATAATTGTTATATCTTTTCCCTTTATTGGTGCATACTACTTGTCTTATAACGGGCTGAATATTAATGTCTGAAGTAGTCAGCGAGAAAGAGACACGGTCATTATTATTTTCCGGTTTTTTAATACTGAAATATTCAGCATCACTGCTTCTGGTTATTAGGAGACTTTCATTTATTTCCTTTAACGATCGGAAATTTAAAATTTTTGCTGGTTTTGTTTCGGTTGAATAATTCATTTTTTATTATTTTTAAGTTTTTCTATGAGTTTTGAAAATATGGACGGTTTTGAAGCTTCACTTGTGTGAATTTCTAAAAGCTTTGTTCTGTTTACATTATTCGGTTGCGATGGCAGATCTGATACATCGATCTTATTTTTATCACTGTTTTCAGGGCTTACAACAGTTTTTTTAGTTGTAATGTTATTATTCTCAGAAAAAGAATCGGTTTCAGGTTCTTTTACAGGTTTTTTTTTTCACTTTCCCCGGAGCTAAAGACAGGTTTTGAAGGAATTTCAGGATTATCTGCGCCTGATCCATTCATAGGATTGATAAAATTAGGTTGGAACATAGCATTGGAGATTTTTGTCTTTGCTTCAGCATACTCGCTAACCATTTTAAATAAATCCCTTATCATTTCATTTCCCTGACCATTATCATGAATCTCGGAAGATGTTGAAATACCGGGCGGAGGTTTATTTTCGCTCCATGTTCCATAGGTGAGTAAATTATTTGCTAGCCGGCTAATAGCAATCAGGCCAAGCTGCTCAAAACCTTTTAAAAATGATTGTAAATCTTGAACCATCATTCCCGTAGACTGTTCGATCATCACTTTTGTAATACCTCCCATCGGAGAGGCTTCCGGTGGTGCTAATACCTCAGCGTTTATAAACTGTACAGATTTTTCTGTAGCAGTTTGTGCTTCGGCTTGCTGAGACAGAGCTGTTTCACTATTGATCTCGTCCATTGCTTTGTAATATTATTTATCCTTTTAAAATCTTTATGGCATCTGCAACAATTGCGGGATTGAGCTGATTTAAATTGTGCTGGTTTGTCGCTGAATTTTGTATTGAAATTCCGCTTGCGTGGGTTGCCATCTGATAAAGCATACTCATTGCCTGAGCCGGAGATTCTCCAAGCACAGTAACATTCGTCTGTGTAACTGCATCTGTCGTCTGATTATTTACTGTATCTGCCATATTTTTTCTATGATAGGTTATTATTTTGTTTTAACTTTAACGGAGCAGGCTAAAAAGTTAACAAGCTGATACTTTATAGTTTCACTTACTTTTAATTCAAAGTCTTACCCCTTTTGTCTGATACAAATTTCAATTATTTAAACAAGCTTGATTTCAGGGAAAAAACTGATTTTTAGAAAATCGGGGAAATCTCGTAACTTAAAATATTTTCAAATAAGTGGGACACATCTATATATGAAAATGATATTCTGAGGTTATAATAAGGCATTGAAATATTATTTTAAGCATTAAAAACAATCGGAGTTGGCATTGTTGATCCTTTGTTTGCAATATTTACAAAACGATTTTAGGAAGAACATGATAGAATGTTTGGAGTTACTCGTTGCTTTTCTTTTAAGGTTGAAAGAAAAACGTTTTACTTATATTTGCCCTGCAAAGCAAATTCAAATGTTCAAAAAAGTATCTATTGCAGTTATTCTTAGCCTTTCAACGGTTTTAACTTCGGCTCAACAGGTTCGTCCTTCAAAATCATCCGAAATTTACCGCGATCTCAAAACCCTGAAACATTTACCTAAAGTTTTATATCTTGCGGCTCATCCCGATGATGAAAATACAGGATTGCTTTCCTGGTTAATCAACGACCAAAATGTAGAAACGGGCTATCTGTCTTTAACAAGAGGTGATGGTGGTCAGAATTTATTGGGTACGGAGCAAGGTGCTGCTTTGGGTTTAATCAGAACGCATGAGCTTTTAGAGGCGAGAAAGTTAGACGGCGCGCAACAGTTTTTCACCCGGGCAATAGATTTCGGGTTTTCTAAAAATACGACCGACACTTTTAAACAATGGGATGAAAACAGTATTACAGCAGATGTAGTCTGGGTGATCCGAAAGTTCCGTCCTGATGTAATTATCTGTCGTTTTCCACCAACTGCTGCGGCAGGACACGGACAACATGCGGCTTCGGCTGTCGTTGCGGAAAAGGCTTTTAAATTGGCAGGTGATAAAAAAGCTTTTCCGAATCAATTGAAATTTGTCAATATTTGGCAACCAAAACGCATTTTGTGGAATACTTTCCGATTCGGTGGAGTAAACACAACCGCTGAAAATCAGTTGAAAGTGACTGTAGGACAATATGATGCACAACTCGGATTAGGTTATGGTGAACTGGCAGGATTAAGCAGAAGTTTACATAAAAGTCAGGGAGCAGGAACACAATCTGTTGCCGGAATTAAAACTGAATATTTTTCCAATGTTGATGGTGAACCTGCAAAATCTATCCTTTTTGACGGAATCAATAAAACGTGGACAAAAGAAGGAAATCCTGACATTGATCAGTCATTAGATAAAATCATCTCTAATTTTAATTTTAATCGTCCTGATCTTAGTTTACCTGCTTTGCTTGCTTTACGAAAAAAGGTTATAACGTTAAAAGATTCAGATATAAAAAAGGATAAAATTAAATCTCTCGATCAAATTATTTTAAGCTGTGCAGGATTTATGGGCGAAGTGGTTACCAATCAACCAGAAGCTGTTGCAGGAGAAAGTCATAATTTTAGATTAAATGTAATTTCAAGAGCAGAAAATCCTGTCGTTTTAGAAAATGTAAAATGGTTGAATCAGTCAGAAAACTTCAACAGAAAACTATCAAAAGATTCTTTAATTACGATTCAGCATCAAATTCAGATTCCTGCAGATGCAGCACTTACAGAACCGTATTGGTTAGCAAAATCAGCCAAAGATGCGGCTACTTTTTCTGTCCCAAATGATACTTTAGTCGGTTTGCCTGAAACTGAATCACCATTAAGTATTTTGCTTGATTTAAAAATCGATTCAGAAAAATTTCAGGTGAAGCTTCCTTTATCTTTTAAAAAATTAGATCCTGTTCGTGGTGATGTGGTTGAAGCCTTAAGAATTGTTCCTGCTTTGGAACTGAAATTTACACAACCGCTTTATTTAGTTAAAGAAAATGAAGATTTGAATGTAAACCTAAATTTTAAGGCGAATTCCAACAAACAGTTCAGCAGTGGAAAAGTAAACCTGATGTATAATGGAGAACGATTAGGTGGCGGTGATTTAAAATCGATCAGTGGAAAAGATTTTACGGTCGGGTATGTCATTCCAAAAGCTAAATTAGCCTCAGTAAAATCAAATCAATTACAATTGGAAGCTGATTTTGTTGCTGATGGAATAGCTTATAATAAAAAACAGGTATTAATTCAGTATCCGCATTTACCATCTTTACAGTATTTTGCGCCTGCAAGCGTGGTTGTGATGAAAGGTGATATTCAGTCTAAAGTTAAAAAGGTTGGTTATGTACAAGGCGCTGGAGATTTTATTCCTGAGTTTCTAAGAATTGCAGGTATTCAGGTTGATGTCTTGAAAGACGAAGATTTTTATGGCAATAATGATGAATCCGGAAACGGAAGTCAAAACAAATTATCACAATACGACGCCATCGTTCTTGGAATTCGTGCCAATAATACAGAGAAAAAGCTCGGTCGATGGATGCCTTTTTTATGGTCTTATGTAAAAAACGGAGGTAACTTGGTAATGCAGTATAACACCAGTCAGGATACTACGGTTGATCAGTTGGGAATTTACAAATTCAACATTACCAATAAAAGAGTGACCGAAGAAAATGCTGAGGTTAAATTTTTAAATCCCAATCATAAATTGCTGAACTATCCGAACAAAATTACTGCAAATGATTTTAACGGATGGGTGCAGGAACGTGGCGCCTATTTCCCTGACAAATGGGATGCAGCTTACGAACCACTATTCGAAATGCACGATATGGGTGAAGAAACTCTTCAGGGATCAACTTTATATGCAAAATACGGAAAAGGTAATTTTATTTATACACCGTTGGCGTTTTTCAGACAGTTGCCTGCAGGAAATGTGGGTGCGGCCCGTTTATTTTTAAACTTTTTATCTGCACAGAAAAACTAATGAATAATCAACTTAAAAACTGGAATACTTGGTATATACTATTGGCATTTGCATTAGTTGTTCAAATCGTATTTTATTATTTGTTTACTAAATTCTGGGCATGAGTACGATAGATTGGACAGTTCTTATTTTTACATTGGTTGCAGTGGTGATTTATGGCGTATTCATCGGTCGTGGACAAAAAAGCAATGAATCTTACCTGAAAGCAGACAACAAAATGCCTTGGTACATCGTGCTGGTTGGCATTATGGCGACTCAGGCAAGTGCGATTACGTTTCTTTCGGCACCCGGACAGGCGTATACAGACGGGATGCGTTTCGTTCAGTATTATTTTGGTCTGCCGTGGGCAATGATTGTGATCTGTATTACTTTTATCCCGATTTTTCAGCGGTTAAATGTTTACACAGCCTACGAATATTTGGAAAACCGTTTTGATAAAAAAACAAGGGTGCTGACTTCACTGCTTTTCCTTTTTTCCAGAGGATTATCAACCGGAATCAGCATTTACGCTCCGGCTATCATTTTATCAAGCGTTTTAAACTGGAATATTTATCTGACGAATGTTTTAACGGGTGGGATTTTACTGATTTATACCTACGTTGGTGGTGCTAAAGCAATTGCCCACACTCAAAAATTACAGTTTCTCATTATTCTGGGAACGATGGCTTTTGCAGGTTATCTTCTTATTGAAAATATGCCGAATGGAATTGGTTTTAAAGATGCGCTTTATTTGGCAGGAAAGTCAGGAAAACTAAATGTCATCACTACAGACTTCGACTGGAAAGATAAGTATAACATCTGGAGCGGTTTAATTGGTGGATTTTTTCTCGCACTTTCTTATTTCGGAACAGACCAAAGTCAGGTTGGAAGATACATTACGGCGAAAGATAATACCAATGCAAAAATGGGCTTGCTGCTGAATGGTTTGGTTAAAATTCCGATGCAGTTTGCTATTTTGCTGATTGGTGCTTTGCTTTTTGCCTTCTTTTCTCTGAAACCGGCTCCGATTTATTTTAATGAACGATCTTATCAACATTTAAAGGAAACAAAACCTGAACAGGCTGCGGTTTTTGAAAAAGAACATCAGGATTTACAAATAAAATTTAATGCAGAGTCGAAAGAAATTTTAAAATTAAAGGAAACAAAATCTCCTCAACTGAACAAAAAAGTTCAGGATTTTAAAAATACACAAACTGGGGTAAAAGCACTTCACAGCAGGGTAGAAGAGGCTATCAATCAATCAAGCTATAATGCCGAGAAAACAGATACGAATTACATTTTCCTCTATTTCGTAAAAAACACTTTGCCTGTCGGGATGATTGGTTTGCTGTTTGCCGTCATTTTTCTTGCAAGCTGGGGTTCAATTTCTGCCGCACTGAATTCACTTGCCGCCTGTTCATTAAAGGATGTTCATTTAATATTTAAAAAAGAAATTCCTGATGATGAAACTGAACTAAAGTACAGTCGCCTCCATACTTTAGCGTGGGGAATTTTCTCGATTGGTGTAGCGATGTTTGCTACGCAAATGGGTTCATTGATCGAAGCGGTGAATGTATTGGGTTCGCTATTTTACGGCCCGATTTTGGGGATTTTTCTTGTCGCATTTTACTATAAAAAAATTACAGGAACCAATGTATTTATCTCTGCGATTTTGTCAGAAATTACAGTAATTGCCGTCTATCAATTTGATATTGTTTCCTTTCTTTGGCTTAATGTAATTGGTGCAGCGGCAGTCATTATATTTTCGGCTATCGGGTTATTGTTTTATAAGCGAAAAGCAGTACATTCGTAAAAGAAAAACAAACAAAAATTTATACAAAATATTATGAAAACAATGATTAAATCTGCTACAATGGTAATTGCTGCAATGACGATTTCAATAAACTCTTTTGCACAGGAAACTAAAAAACCCGCGAGTCCTCCAATGACTGCCACAGGAAAAATTAAAGATGCAAATATTACGATTGCTTACAGCAGTCCATCTGTTAAAGGGCGTACAATCTGGGGTGGTTTGGAAGCTTACAATAAAGTTTGGCGTGCAGGTGCAAACGAAGCAACTACTTTCGAAACAGATAAAGATATTACCGTGCAAGGTAAAAAACTTCCTGCAGGTAAATACAGCTTCTTCTTGATTCCTAAAGAATCCGGAACATGGACTGCAATTTTTAACAAAGAGTCAAAACAGTGGGGCGCTTATAAATACCAGGAAGCACAAGATGCTTTACGTGTTGATGTAAAAACAAAGGCTTTACCAACAACACAGGAAACTTTAGTTTATAAAATAAACAAAAATGGATTTACAATGGATTGGGATAAAATCTCAGTTCCCGTAGAAATAAAATAAATTTAGATTTAAAATAATAAAATCCCGCTTGTATTAGCGGGATTTTTCTTGAAAAGTACAGTGCCTAATCATAATCAGAGAAAAAACTACTTCTTACAATTATACTGCTGAATTTTAGTTTTTTTATTCAGAGAGAATTACCTCTAGACTTCCGTCGGAGTAGTTTATTTTGCAATAAATACTAATCCTTTACAATTTTTATCCTAAAATACTTTAATAATTAACAATCGAATTTTAATGTTTACGGAAGACTAGGTGCAGGAACACTACCAATTCCTGTTTGTGCAGCTTGCATATCAAAATTAATCATGTTATTTACAGTTGTAAGCATATCTTTACGGTAAACACTTACGCTGAGTCTAATCTCTGGATTTTGATTAAAAACACGGTTATTGTTTGGTGTAAACTTAACATGCCATGTTCCGTTCAATTCAAAAGAACGTGCCGAATATTGAGGTATATACTGCGCATTGCTCGCATCTTGATTAATTCTTATATTAGAATTATCGTTGACGCCTCTCACAATAAATCCGCCAATAATTAAGTAATACTTGCTTGATGGGATTTTAGTATCAAAATCTGTTAATCCTCCGGGAGTAATGTTCGTAATGTAATAGACTGTACTGTTAATAGCGCTGTATTCCGAAGTTGCAGGTATGTATCTTTTCAGTACCTTGTCACTGTTGTCTCTTACGAGTAGATAAGACTGTGTAGATGGTCCCGAAAATGTTCCTGGATTTTCAAAATACAAATTTCCGCTCAATTTAGTATTTCCGGTGACGTCTAATGTTCGCGTAGGGTTTGTATTTCCAATTCCCACTCCTTGTGCCTTAAATGTAGCTGTGCTCCCTAATGAAAGCATTGATAAAAATATAATCTTTTTCATAATTATTATATACCTGTTGGAGCAGTTACCGCAGTGCCGGAATTACTACCGTTTAAATCATAAGACACTTCTCCTAAACTCTTAAAAAATCTCTTAGAATACAAAATGATATCAAACCTGTATGTATAACGATCTGTTGTATTTTCTGTATTTAAGGTTGGATATCCAATATTAACATGCCATGAAGTTCCTGATTCAAAAACTCTAAGGACGAAGTGCCCTTTATTGATAGTAGATGCAGAAATATCCGTAAATATCCCATTGTTGCCTGCATTAGGTATCGCTTCAAAGTTAGCTATTGTTATAAAATATTTGTCTGTAGGGATATTGAGATTAAGATCATTGAGGTCATCCCTGTAAATATTTGAAATAGTATAGGGTTGTACAGTAATAGGTGTATAAAGCGTTTCGAGTGCTATAATCTTACCGTTTACAATTGTGGATTGGGGATCTATACCTACAATGGTAAACCCTGATGAATTATTCACATAATCCGTTGGATCTAATGTGATGGTAGTTCCTATTGCTGCAGATCCTACAATTTCTAATTTCTCTGTTGGATTGGTAGTACCAATCCCGATTTGCGCATTCATCTTTAAAAACAAAGATAAAACACTGATTAATAATAATTTTTTCATGGATAATCTACTGTAGAATAAGATTGTTTTCACTTCCTGATGAAGTACCGTTGATATTGAAAGGACCTCTCTCTGGAAAAATCTTCACATAAGTTTTTGGATAAATTGCGCAAACTAATGTCCATGTGCCATTTGTGTCTGCTGCAACTTCAGAATAATCAGCGTATAAGATCCACTCGCTGTTTACACTCTTAACTCCATATGATGGTATTGCGGTCGTAGTTCCTTTAACATCTCTATCAAAAAATGCCGATAGTACCATTACAGAATAGTCATCAGAATTTATTTTAGTATTAAAACTTTCAACCCAGTCCAAATTGGCATTGGTGAGTTTATAAGTGATAATACTCGCAAGACCTGGAGAGTTGGCTTGTGTAGGATCAATTTTTCTTACAGCGTTGTCAACAGTACTTTGGTTAAGCATCTGATAACGATCTTTTTCTGTTGCTGATATTTGGGGTATGGTTCCTGTTATGAGCTGTGAAGATTTATAAGAACCATTTACATCGAGTTTGACACGGGGGTTCACAGTATTTATCCCGACGTTGCCCTGTTGCGCAAAGCAGGAACTCCCGGTCAAAATGCCGAGGACAGTTATAATTAACTTTTTCATTCTTTTCAGTTTTTGCCATATTTATAATGGCTCTAGGGTTTGTAAAATTAAACAAATATAATTTCTAGTTTTAATAAAAATATTGCTTTAATGATTAATATCATGATTGACTAAAAAATTTAATATTTCGTTTACAGTGTGGTAAATTTTAACGTTAATTATTTACTTTTTGTTAATATTCCCTGAAAATGTACAATTGTTAGAATCCCTGTTGGTTTATTTTGAATTTTCCGTGACCCCATTTTTGAATCTCAACAAAATAGGTCATATAAATCGTGAACTATGGATCAATCACAAAACCTGGGGAGAATTGTTGAAAGTTTTTAACTTTGCTTCATGTCTCAAGATCAAGAATTATTAAAACTGTTACTTCCCGAATATTTAGTGGCGTATTTCGATTTCGTAAAATCTGAAGAAAAAGAAGGACTTCTTCATCTTTACTTTGAAGAAAAAAACAGTGTTCCTAAAGAGTTTTCCTCATTAAATCTTCAATCGAAAGGATTTCACGAAGAAATTGCCGTTGATGATTTTCCGCTTCGTGGCAAAGCCGTAAAACTCAACATTAAGCGTAGAAGATGGACGGATATGAAGTCTGGAAATATTGTTCAACGAGATTGGAATCTCATCGCTAAAGGCACTCGCATGACACAGGATTTTGCAGAGTTCTTAAAAAAAATCAGCCGATACTAAAGCGCTTCCTTTGGAAATCATTGGCGAGATGTATGGTGTCAACGGAAAGAAATTTCGCAGACAGTACAAAAAATCCCTCAGTGAATTTAAAGACTGGAACCAGAAATCCCATGCCGAAGATTACATTTTATACCCCGCAAACTGCCTCTCACAACTCTCTTTAGACGAAGTAGCCTTGTCTCAGGGCGAACTTTACACCGTGCTTACATCCAAGCATGCCAAGGGCAGGAAAGGCAGTATTGTTGCCGTCATTAAAGGAACAAGAAGCGAAGATGTTATTGATAAACTCTTAAAAATAAGCAGAAAATTAAGGCAAAAGGTAAAGGAGGTTACCTTGGATATGGCGGGCTCTATGAAGCTTATTGCCAAGCGGTGTTTTCCCAATGCCGTGCAGGTTGTCGACCGTTTCCATGTACAAAAACTAGCCATCGAAGCTGTTCAGGAATTAAGAATCAAACATCGTTGGGCAGCCATAGACAAGGAAAATGAAGCATTAAAAACCGCAAAAGAAACCAAAGCAAGAGCGAAAATCGAAATCTTTGAAAATGGCGATACCCAAAAACAACTTTTAGCCAGAAGCCGATATTTGCTCTACAAAAGCAGAGAAAAATGGACTGAAAACCAATCTGCCAGAGCCAAAATTTTATTTTCTCAATATCCGGACTTGGAAAAAGCTTACAACTTATCGGATAATCTCAGGAAAATTTACAACCAAAACATGACAAAGTCTGTAGCCATGCTCAAATTGGCTCGTTGGTTTAAAGACGTAGAAGAATCCGGTTTTAAATCATTTTCTATACTCAAAAATACTATTATGAATCATTATAATGATATCCTTAACTATTTTGAACAAAGAAGTACCAATGCCTCTGCAGAAAGCTTTAACGCTAAAATCAAAAACTTCAGAATGCAACTTCGAGGAGTAAGGGACAAATCATTTTTCTTATTCAGATTGTCAAAACTTTTTGCTTAGTCCCCAGATTTTGTTACTGATCCAGATTGAGCCTGAACTATTTTGTTTTTTTGACTCTAGCGTAAAACAAAAAACGCTGTAAACATTGATGTTTACAGCGTTTTAGCTTATTTTAGTTTCTCAACCAGCGGAGAGAGAGGGATTCGAACCCCCGGACCTGTTACAGTCAATAGTTTTCAAGACTATCGCAATCGACCACTCTGCCATCTCTCCAAAAACTTCGATTGTATCGTTGTTTTCAGTGGTGCAAATATATAATGTTTTTTAATTCTGACAAATAATTTCTCCGAAAAATATTAAAAAAATATCCCGATTAAAGTAAAGAAAATATTATTAAATTTCTTCAATAACTTCCTCATAGCTTACAGGATCTGTAACCTCCTGAAAACGTTTCCACTCAGCTTCAGCGGATGTATTGGTTTTCATTTCTTCTTCCAGTTTCAATGTCTCACGATATTGTTTTGCTTCGGCAAGGAGTGTCCATTTGCAATTGATACCGATTCTCTCAATATGATTTTTCAAATCACTCAATTCAACTCTGAAAAATTCTTTTCTGGGATTGATTTTATTAAGCTGATTTTTAAGAAATTTCTTATGAAGCTGTCGTTCCAAGGCGGGTGCATCTTCCGAATAGATCATGGCATGAACATCAAATTCAAACGGGACACTTGCATCGCCCAGTTCACGAACCCGGTCTAAAGGTTCTAAACGCCTCGTCATCCCGATTTTATAAACATCTTCACCAAATGAGCCAATATTTGAAATGATGTAAACATTTCCTGTTTTAGTTTGTTGTGCCATCGAAATTGCTCTTTGGTTTTTCTCTTCTGCTGCCTCAAGTTTTTCCTGAAGCTCTTCCAGTTTTTGCTGGAAAAGTACTTTCTGCTCTTCATTCGCTCTCGAAACCTGTGCTTCAGCTTTTTCAATCAGCCTTTTTAAAGTCTGTTCTTCTTTTTCAGCATCATTTATTGCTTTTTCAAATTCCTTGCGGGCTTTTTCTTCTTCACGAATCTGTTCACGGATTTCTCTTTGCTCTTCAAGTTCCATTGCCCTTAATTCCTGCGCTACAACTGCCCATTTTAGCTCTTCTAATCTTGCGTGATGATAAATTTCAGAGATTCTTGCATTTCTGAAAGCTTTTCCATTAAAATTTACCAACTGGAAAGCATCTTCAACTTTTTGTTTTAAAATTCCGTAGTTATCTTTTTTTACAGTCGCCAAAATCGAATCGACTTTCCCGTTATATGCATCAATTACAAAATCTACAGCAGTTTTTTGTCGTTCTTCATCCATATATTCACAGATTCCGGCTTGTCTGTTGACAATCATCATCTTATTGTTCTGGCGAAGTTTTTTCAGATTTTCTCCAGCTTCTTTATGACTGAAATCTTCAGCAAGTTGATCTAAAAGTGTATAATTTGGGACTAAATATTCATTTCCGTACCCTTTGATTACATTTTTCATTGCCTGAATTCTGTCTGCAATTTCGCTGGCTTCTCTCAGGCTTCGATAAGCATCGCCACCAATTGTTTCAGCTCTGTTTTCAGCATTTTCGATGATTCTTTTTGATTCTCTTACTGCATTTTCATACAAAAGTTCAATTTCACGCTGTTTCTTTTCGGTAAATTCTTTGCTATTTTTACGTGACTCTTTCGCACTCTCCTGTGCTTCAGATAATTCTAGATTTCCTTTTTCTCGTAATCTCTGATAATCTTTTTGAGCCTTTTTTAGTAAATATTCACATTCAATTTTCACATCGATAATATTTTGATATTTGCTTAGTTCCTCAATTTTATCTTTCAGCTCACGATTGTTGATTTGAAGATTTGAAAACTCAGTTCGCGCCGATTGGAATTTATTTTTGAGTGAATTGTTTTCAAATTGATACTTTGAAATTAAAGACTTCAACTGAGTAATATCTTTCAATAGTTCGTTGATTTTCAGATTTTTGGTTTTGATTTCATTCCGGAGTTTTATTAGCTTGGTATAAAAATAAACCGCTAAAATACCAAGAATCACAATTAAAATAATTTCCATGGTTATTCGTTTTGTTGGATGTGCAATGATATGAAAATAGCTTTTTACCTTTTTACGGGAAACCGTATTTCATGTTTAAATTTCTTTCATAAATGGCTATTTTGCATCTTATAATTTTAAAAATTTAATTAAAAAACACTATTTTTAACAAAAATAATCGATGAAGAAAGTTCTATTATTTGTTCTCATATTTCTCACAATTACTGTTTCTGCTCAGGGAAGAAAATTTTTTGAAAAGGGAGAAGCTGTATTGAAAAATCCGGTAGAGAAAATTAATCTTACTTTTGAAAATGAAATTCCACTGGTAAAGGTTGTCATCAATGGAAAATCCTATCAATTTTTGTTTGATACAGGTGCTCCAACGGTGATTTCTCATTCTGTATATAATGAAATGAATCTTGAAGAAAAACGTAAAAGTAAAGTAAAGGATTCGCAGAAAAACAAACAGGAACAGATTTTTACTGAACTGCCCGAAATGAAAATTGATCAAATAATTTTCAAAAATATCGGAGTGATGGTGATGGATTTGCAGGGCCATGAATTTGGATGTCTTAAAATTGATGGTATTATTGGTGCCAATCAAATGGCAAAATTGTTTTGGAAAATTAATTATTCTGAAAATACCCTGGAAGCAACGGCAGATTTGAAAAATTTTCAGTTAGAAAATTATGAAACGGTTTTTAAATTTTTCTCCCTGTCTCAGAAAACACCTATTATAGAATCCAGAATCTTAGACAAAAAAATCAATCTTACTTTTGATACGGGATTTACAGGCAGTATAAAAATTTCGGATGGAGAGTATAATCCTAAAAATACAACTGTAAAGTCTGTAGAAACTTTTGGAGTAAATTCTGTAGGAGCTTTTGGTGCCGGAAAAGCGGTTTCTTCGTATCATTTCAGGCCAAAACAAATAGAAATAGCTCAAAATAAATTTGAAAACGAAATAGTAATGACAGGAAATTCCAGCCTTCTGGGAAATGAATTTTTAAAGAAATTTAGATTTATTATTGATTGGGAAAATAATAAAATTTATCTGCACCGCATTATAGATACTTCCTCAAAAATGCAGTCTTTTGGTTTTGCATATCGTTTTATTAATCTTAAAGCAAAGGTGGTTTTAGTTTTTCGGCAAAAAGATTTTCCTATTCAAATCGATGATGAAATTTTAGGCATCAACGATACAAGCTTTGAAAACTTAAACGATGTTTCTTCTTGTGAGTATTTATTAAACAGAGTAGAAAAAGGTTTAAAATCAATAAAAATTAAGGTGAAAAGAGGTAATCAGATTTTAAATTTTACGATTGAGAAAAAAGAGTATCTGTAATAATTATTTATGCATTATTCTTAAATTGGATTGCGAAGTTTTAGAAAAAAATATTAAAAATAATTTTGTTAATTTTCAATAAATAAGTATTAAAATCGAGGACTTTATCTTTTACCAATTCTTATCAATCATATAAATCATCTGCGTCATAATCGTTGCTCCCAAAAGCAATTCTCTGCGGTTAACTTTCTCAAAAGTATCTTCTTCGGTATGATGAATATCAAAATATCTTTGAGAATCGGGTGCCAATTCTGCTGTTGGAATTCCCATCTCTTTCAACGGGTAAATGTCTGTTCCGGAATATCTTCCTTCAAAATCATAAGCTCCGTAAGGTAAAAATAATGGTGACCAACTTTTAATCTGATTGATTTTAGCTTCATCCATTTCCAGAGCAATTCCTCTCGGAGTAAATCCGCCTGCATCAGATTCTAAGGCAAAAAGATGCTTTTCGCCGGTTTCTTTTACCATTTTCCCGTATTGCTGACCACCTTTTACACCATTTTCTTCATTTGCAAAACAAACAACTCTGATGGTGTGATTATTTTTTATAGCTAAATTTTTAAACGTTCTTAAAACTTCGATACTTTGTACAATTCCGCTACCATCATCATGCGCACCTTCGCCAACATCCCAGGAATCTAAATGTCCGCCAACAATGATAACACTTTTATCTTTATGACCTGTAATTTCTCCGATAACAGAGTGGGAGAGTTTCTCACCTCTCATCCCGCAGTTTGAATTGAGTTTTGCAGTAATTTTTTGTGATTTTAAAAGAGCTTCAAGTTCATCCGCAGTTGTATTTCCAATCGCAACGGCAGGAATTTTCTCTGAATTTTCTTTATAACGCATCGCTCCGGTGTGAGGAACATCATCAAAAGCCGAAGAAAGTGACCTCACAATGGCAAACTTTCCTCCTTTTTTTGCTGTTAATGAAGCTGCAGTGGAACGGTAAACTGCCGCATCACTGTACGCTTTGAAAGTCTGAACGTAAGACTGACTTAACGGATAATTAAAGAAAACGATTTTATCTTTTACCTCTTCCGGATTAAGTTTTTCGTATTCGCCCAAAGATTTTACCATGATGATTTCTCCTGAAATATCTTTTCCCTTTGTTCCTTCAGAATTGCCTAAAGAAAGCATTTTCAAAGATTTCCAATTTCCGTTTTGAGATTTTATTTTTAGAGATTCTTTTCCTCTTTCCCAAACAGGAATCATCACTTCCTGAAGCCACACCTTATCGGCTCCGGCTTCTTTCAGTTTTTGCTCTGCCCATTTTACAGATTTTTCGTAAGCTGCTGAACCGCTTAATCGATGACCGATATTTTTCGTTAAATCTCTTAATTCGTTGTATGATTTTCCTTTATTTAAAATTTCTGTTGAAATTCTGCTGAATTGAATAGAATCTTCTTTGGTTTGTCCGAAAGCATTTAAACTCAAAAATAAAATAGCAGCTGATAAAATATATTTCATGTTCAATATTCTTTTTTTAACTAAAATTTCAGTTCTATAGTAAGCTGTCTTCCTTCTCTCAAAACTTTTTTGTCCATCGAAATACCAGCCAAAGTACCTATTCCTGCTCCTGTGATGAGTCCCAATGCGAAAAATCTGGCATTATTAAATATATAAGCTAATAAAAGGCCAATAGGCAAACCAAAAACTAATGCTCCAAGACCAACCCACATATTACGGTGATAGTTTTTCGGGAAAATCTTATGATTATTTTCTACATATTTTACGATGTAATGTTGTCTTTCTTTCAGTAAATTAAGCAAAGGCTTATCATTTAAATTTGATGAATTAATTTTTTCAACCTGTATATTAATGTAATCTACCGTTTCAGAAGGTAATTTTTTTTGATTTAATTTTTTCAGAATATCCTGCAATTGAAAATAAAGATCACTCAATTTCGGATTGTTAACCTGATCAAATTTTAAATTTAACTGATTGATTTCCATCTGTTTTTTTATTTTGTAAACTACGATTATTTGAGTTTACGGTTTTGAAATTTTAAACAATAAAACGAGAACCCAAACTTGTAGTATTGTTTGTACAATATTGATTATTCCTATAACAGGATTATTTACGATGTCACCGATTATAAATGGAATACCAATAAGACCAATTCCGAAAAGAACAAGCAATATATATTTAAACCAATCTAAACCTTTGCTTGTAATGTATGCTATTGCAAAACTAAAAGCTACTACAATAATTGCAATGAAAATCTTCAATCCGCTATCTAAGGTATCATATTTCCAGATCAGATTACCGATCCCTAAAAATGCTGAAATGTAGATAAGTTCGGCTGCTTTTTTATAATTGGGATGAGTGTTTGCTGATTCGGTATTTTTTTTATCTTCTAATTCTTCATTAGACTTTTCTGCTAAAAGTTTCTTGTTTACAGCCATATTTTATTTCCTACCAATTTTTATCAATCATAAAAACAAACTGTGTCATTGCAACCGCACCAAGCAACAATTCTCTTTTGTTTACTTTATCGAAAGTATCTTTTTCAGAATGATGATAATCGAAATATCTTTGCGTATCGACAACCATTTCCGCCAAAGGAATATCCAGTTTTTTCAAAGGTGCAATATCCTGAATCGCATAAGTCTGGTCGAAATCATAAATTCCGTATGGTAAGAAATAATTTTTCCATTCAAAAATCTGTTTTCTTCTCTGTGGAGACATATCTAGTGAAAATCCGCGTGGAGAATATCCTCCGGAATCTGTTCCCAAAGCCAAAATATGTTTTTCTTCTTTCTTTTTTACGCTCATTGCATAAGTTTCCCGTCCCATTCCTCCATTTTCACTGTTGGCGTAGAGAACAACTCTTATCGTGTGATTATTATCGTAACCTAAAGCTTTAAATGTTCTCAAAACTTCAAGACATTGTACAACGCCCGTTCCGTCGTCATGCGCTCCTTCAGCAAAATCCCATGAATCTAACTGTGCACCGAGAACGATAATTTTTGAATCTTTTTTACCCGGAATTTCTCCGATAATATTGTGATTAACTGTTTCGCCTTTTGATTCGGCAGACATATTTATTTTAGCTTTAACCGATGTTTTTTTAAGCAAACTTTCCAGTTCATCCGCAGAACGAACACCGATTGTCATTGCAGGAATTCTTGCTTTGTCTTCCGGCTCATAATATACCTGTTTTGCATGCGGAATATCGTCTGTAGCGGTTGTTAAAGATCTTATAATTAAAGCTTTTGCACCTTTTTGTCCGATTACAGATGCTGAAATAAGTTTTGATTTTGCAGCAATCATATAAGAATCTACCGTGCTGATTACAGTAGGATCTATCGGGTAATTAACGAAAATTATTTTGTCTTTTGCATCTGAGAGTCTCAGATTTACCAGTTCCTGAACGTCTTTTATTAAAAGAATATCTCCAACTAAATCTTTACCTTTTGTACCTTCAGAATTTCCGAAAGACAACATTTTGATGGATTTCCAATCGCCGCTTGATGTTTTAATCTGCAAAGATTCTTTCCCTCTGATCCAGATCGGAACTTTCACTTCCTGTTTCCAGATATTTTCTGCACCGGCTTGTTTCAACTCTTTCTCTGCCCATTCCGTTGCTTTCGTGTAACCTGCTGTTGCACTAAATCTTGATCCTATTCCTTTTGTTAATTCGCCTAAATTATCATAGGCAGTTCCGTGAAGAAAAATTTCGTCAGATATTTTCTTAAATTCTTCGTGATAATTAAACTTAGGGATCACTCTCGGTTTTTTTACCGGAGTTTTTTTCTGAGAAAATAAAAATCCACTCAAAAAGAGTGGAAATATGATAAGTAAGATTTTTTTCATTTTTACTGACCGTTTTCTTTTCGGAGCATAAAAATAAAGAAAAAATAGATATTTTAAGGCTTCATATCATACATTAATAATGCTGTAACCAATTTAGGCTCAATAAATGTACATTTTGGGGGCATACTCAGCTTTAAATCTGATATTTTAATCATATCATTGAAGCTTACAGGATAAATTCCAAAGCCTACTTTTCCTTCACCTCTGTCTATTTTTTCCTTTAAAATTTTAATTCCTTCAATATTTGAGCTTCCTTTTACATAGGTGATCTGATCGGAACTGTCTGAATCTTCGATATTAAGAATATCTTTAATAATATACTTATCTAAAAGATGATGATCCAGATTATCAAGAGACATTTCCTGAGAACGGAGATCGTGTCTTACATGTAGAGAATAAAATTTCCCATCCAGATACATTGAGATATGGAATTTTTGGGAAGGGTAGTACGGTGTTTCATCTTTCTCATGAATAAGGAAGTAGGTCTCTAATTTTTTAAGAAATTCTTCGCTGGATAAATCTCCAATATTCTTTAAAATTCTGTTGTAATCATGAATTTTTATTGATTGGTTGGAAACGATGAAACTATACACAAAATTGTATGCCTCAGTTCCGTTGTGACGTTTGTTTTTATCTTTTAAACGTTTTGCATGAAGTGCTGTAGAGCCAATTCTGTGATGGCCATCTGCGATATAAAAAGAGTCTATCTGATCGATTACTTCTTTAAACTGCTGTAATTTCAGACGATTATCAATTCTCCAGATTTTATGTCTTATTCCAATCGTATCAACGTGATTGAAAATAGGCACATTTTTCTCTTCATGATTCATTAATAATTCAATCTTAGAATTTGATTGATAGGTCAGCAAAACAGGTTCTGCCTGAAGATTTACTTTGTCAAGATAATGCGCCAGTTTTTCTTTTCTCTGAGGAATGGTACTTTCATGTCTTTTGATTTTTCCCGCCCAGAAATCTTCAATAGATGTAAGCCCCAAAAGTCCACGGAAAACTTGTTTGTTAGGATAAATCTGCTCATAAAGATAGTAAGCAGAGCTGTCCTGAACCAAAATTTTATCTTCAAGTAATTCTTCAAAAGTAGTACGGATTTTCCTTAAGTTCCGGTCAACATCTTTAGATTTGCTTACAACATAAGGTTTAATCATATTGATGTAAGTTTTCTCTTTTTGCGCTTTTTCAGCAATTTCAGCCTGCGTAAAATTATCTAAAGGATGAGTGGGAAATGTCGCCTCATGATCTTTATGAGGTCTAATTCCGCGGAAAGGTTTAAAAACTGGCATATATAGTTTACAATTTCTTTTTAATTTCAATAATCTGTTTGGCAAGCTCTACACCAATTTTTTCCTGTGCATCAACGGTATTTCCCCCTAAATGCGGTGAAAGAGACAGGTTAGGATTCATGAGTAAAATCAATTCCGGAGACGGCTCTTTTTCAAAAACATCAAGGGCGGCTCCCGCTACTTTTCCGGATTCTATAAAATCAAGCAAAGTTACTTCATTGATAACGCCTCCTCTTGCTGTATTAACAATGAAAACACCATCTTTCATTTTTTCAAACTGCGGAGTATCAATAATATATTCTTCTGTTTGCGGGGTATTAATACTGATGAATTCTGTGTCTTTTAAAAACTCTCCGGTATTGTTAGTAGAGGTGATTTCAAAATTTAAAGACTGTCCGTCGAAAAAATCTAAGGTTAAAACTTCTGTTCTTGGTTTTCTTGTAAGAACTTTTACTTTCATTCCTAAAGATATGCCCATTTTTACGACTTCCTGACCGATGCTTCCAAAACCAATTACTCCCAAAGTTTTTCCTGAAAGTTCATAAGCTTTGCTGAACGATTTTTTCATTGCATTGAAATGAGTATCTCCTTCCAATGGCATTAATCTGTTGGATTCATGCAAAAATCTTGCTAAAGAAAAGAAATGGGCAAAAACCAATTCAGCCACCGATTTTGATGACGCATTTGGAGTGTTGATTACATAAATTCCTTTATCGATTGCATATTCTACATCGATATTATCCATACCGATTCCACCTCTTCCGATAATTTTAAGATTCGGACAAGCGTCAATCAAATCTTGTCTAACTTTGGTTGCACTTCGCACCAAAAGAACATCCACGTTGTTTTCATTGATAAAATTAATAACGTGATCCTGAGCGACTCTGTTATCGAGTAACTCAATTCCGGCTTCTTTTAAAGCGATTTCTCCAGCTTTGGAGATTCCGTCGTTAGCTAAAACTCTCATTGTTTTTATTTAATTTAAGATTTTAAAGGTTAAATTTTTTAAAATAATAAATAGTTGCGCAAATTAAGAAAATTTAAGATAATGGAAAATAATATTCAACTATTTTGATTATAGACGTTTACGCTATTTTAGTGATTTCATTACATCTACCAAAACCTGTACGCTTTCAATCGGCAAAGCATTGTACATACTTGCTCTGTAACCGCCTAAACTTCTGTGCCCGTTTAATCCGCTGATTCCTGCAGCTTTCCATGCAGCATCGAATTCTTCTTTTTTAGTTTCATCAATCAATTTGAAAGAAACATTCATCAATGAACGGTCTTCTTCCACGCAAAACGTTTCAAATAATGGATTTGAATCAATCTCGTTATATAATAATTTAGCTTTCGCTTCATTTCTTGTTTCTGCTGCTGCAATTCCGCCATTATTTTCTAAATGCTGTAATGTTAAAAGAGATGCGTAAACCGGAAAAACTGGCGGAGTATTGTACATCGATTCTTTAGAAATATGCTGATTATAATCTAAAATAGAGAACATATTTTCTCTTTCTGTCTTCCCTAAAATTTCTTTTTTTACAACGACCAAAGTTACTCCTGCAGGTCCCATATTTTTCTGAGCTCCGGCATAAATCAAATCAAATTTTGAGAAATCCAGTTGTCTTGAGAAAATATCAGAACTCATATCACAAACCATTAAAGTATCAATTTCAGGGAAAGTTTTCATCTGGGTTCCGTAAATTGTATTGTTTGATGTACAGTGGAAATAATCGTATTCTGCACCAATTTTATAATCTTTAGGAATGAAAGAATAGTTTTCTTCTTTTGAAGAACCTACAATATCTACATTTCCTACTTTTTTAGCTTCTTTAATCGCTCCTGCAGCCCAGGTTCCGGTATCAAGATAGGCTGCTTTTCCGCCTACTTTCATCAAATTGTAAGGAACCATCGCAAATTGCAGACTTGCACCACCTCCCAAATATAAAACTTCATACTCATCACCCAGATTCATCAGTCTTTTTACAATGGCACGAGCTTCATCCATCACCGCAACAAAATCTTTACTTCTGTGCGAAATTTCAAGAAGTGATAACCCGATTCCGTTGAAATCTAAAATTGCTTCTGCTGATTTTTCAAATACTTCCTGAGGTAAGATACATGGTCCTGCGCTGAAATTGTGCTTTTTGCTCATAATTTTACTTTTTGTTTTTGCAAATTTTACTCAAGATAGAGAAAATCTGCGGTTTCATTATTACTATTCTGAGAGATTTAATTGAAATTATAAAATAAAAAACGTCTCATAATGTATGAGACGGTAGTTTTCATTCTCCGTGTAAGAAAGCTTTTTTGTTTAGTAAAGCTTCTTCAGATTCTACATGATCTTCATCCGGAACGCAACAGTCTACCGGGCAAACTGCTGCACACTGCGGTTCTTCATGGAAACCTTTACACTCTGTACATTTGTCTGTTACAATAAAATAAACATCATCACTCACCGGCTCTTGTGGAGAATCTGCGTCAACCGTAAGACCGGATGGTAAAGTTACTGTCCCCGAAAGTTCAGTACCTTCAGATGCTTTCCAGTCTACTGCTCCTTCATAAATTGCATTGTTCGGACATTCTGGTTCGCAAGCCCCGCAATTAATGCATTCATCAGTTATTTTAATAGCCATCGCTAATTTTTTTTAAATTTGCACAAAATTACGAAATATTCCCCAATTCTAAAGTAATTATGAATACAGAAAAAAGAGTTTTAGGACTAAATAAATTAAGTCTTTATATAAAAGAGTTTTTAACAAAAAATATTGAAGATTATAATGAAAATGATGTTGAATTTCAACAAATCATAAAGAAATCAGAAATTGAAAACCCTTGGTTTACTTTTGATAATCAGAAATATGCTTTACAACAATGGTCTGAATTATTGACTGAAAACAATATAAAAAAATGGATAGGAAACTATTCGCCATCAAAAACGCAGAAAAAAGTAGGGCTGATTCTTGCCGGAAATATACCTTTGGTAGGATTGCATGATGTGATTTCTGTGATTTTGAGCAATCATATTCCTTTGATTAAATTATCATCAAAAGACAGATTAATGCTTCCTTTCCTATTAAAAAAATGGCAGGAATTTGCAGACGGAGAAATTGAATTTGAATTCGTTGAAAGATTAGAAAATTTCGATGCTGTGATTGCAACAGGAAGTAATAATACCGCAAGATATTTAGAGTATTATTTCAAAAATCATTTAAGCATTATCCGCAAAAACAGAACTTCAATTGCTGTTCTGAAAGGTGATGAAACAGAGGAAGAGCTCAAATTATTAGCAAAAGATATTTTCCAGTATTTTGGTTTGGGATGCAGAAACGTTACGCGGGTTTTTATTCCGCATGATTTTGTAATTGACAGATTGTTTGAAAGTTTTTTAGATTTTAAAGAAATTATCAATCATAATAAATATGCTAATAATTATGATTACAACAGGGCAGTTTATCTTTTAAATCAGGATAAATTCTGGGATAATAACTTCGTCATGCTGAAAGAAGATGAGAAATTATTCAGTCCGCTTTCTGTTATTAATTTCAGCAGATACTCAGGTTTGGACGAAGTGAAAGAATTTATCACCGAAAATGAAGAAAACATTCAGTGCATTGTGGCAAAAGATGAGTTAGAAATAGAGTCAATTTATTTCGGGGAAGCACAGAATCCGGGATTAAATACATATGCGGATAATGTTGATACCATGAAGTTTTTGGAGATTATTTAATTTATTTATCTTAAATTAGGTCTGCCAAATTAAAATCATCTTATTATGAAAAAAATTATTGCAGTTTTTAGTCTATTTGCAATTTCATTTGCATCGGCGCAAAATGTGAGCAAAGTAGAAGTTCAAAATCCGGCGATGGATATTTCAGCTTCAATTCCTCAGGATAAAATTGAATTGTACAATAAGTCTTTTTCAAAGTTTGTTTCAGCTTTGAAAAGCTCAGATAAATCTGCTGTTTCTCAACTCATTTCAGAAAAAGTAAAGAGTATGGTTGATGAAAATATGATTCAGAAACTTTCGGGAGGAATTAGTTTTGACAGAAAGACTGATGTTTTTCAGTCGGGCTATCAGAAACTTTTGGATAATCAGACTTATCCTGCGATTCAGTACAAATATGCAGATGATAAGAATAATCCGCCAAGAGATTTAATAACGGTTATTTTTGAAAATGACGGAAAAATTCTTGGTGTAAAACCGGATTACAGTAAATAGAAAATTAAATTTTAAAATAAATAAAAAACTTATGATGACAGATGTTTTAGTCGCACATTCTTCTGATGTGGAAAAGGCTGGTTTTTACAAAAAAACATATTTACACGTTGCTTTTGCAATTTTAGCTTTTGTAGGAGTGGAAACTGTTTTATTAAAAACTGTTCCTGCAGAATTAATTTTTATGATGGTTGGTCAGAAGTATAGCTGGCTTTTGGTTTTGGGAGTGTTTTGGTTAGGCTCTTTTATGGCGACAAAATGGTCTTTATCTCAAAGTAAATCTACTCAATATGTAGGATTGGGATTGTCTGTGTTGTTGTATGCTGTAATTTTTCTTCCTTTACTATACATTGCAGTAGCCAATTCTGATTATAATGTTATTTTTCAGGCAGCAACACTTACCATTGCAATGTTTGCAGGGATTTCTGCAGTAGCTTTTACTTCCAAAAGAGATTTTTCATTCTTGCGGAATATTATTACCATTGGAGGTTTCATTGCTCTTGGATTAATCGTTGCGGGAATGATTTTCGGGTTCAACCTTGGATTATGGTTTTCTGTAGGGATGGTCATTTTGGCTTCTGCAACTATTTTATACCAAACAAGTAAGCTGAAAGATTCTTATGCCACAAACCAGTACGTTGGAGCTTCTTTACAGTTGTTCTCTTCAATAATGTTGCTATTCTGGTATATTTTAAGAATTTTAATGAGCAGAAGAAGCTAACTTTTAGTGATGAGTTATAGATTATGGCATTAAGTGAAGTTTTATAATTCACTTTTATAAACTAAAAAAAATCCTGATGTTTAATTCATCGGGATTTTATTTTTGATCTAAACACAAATGGCACTAACTTTTTCACTAATGACACAATTTAAAATTGAAGAATTTGTGTTTTATTTGTGAAATATTCGTGATATTAGTGTTTAAAAAATTATTTGTCAATCGAACCTAAAACCTTCTGAGCAAAAGAATTTAAAGCATCTTTTTCACTCATTCCGTTTTGTACGTTGGCGTGAACTTCCAAAGCTCCGCAAATGTTGGTAATTAATTCTCCGGCAACATTCATATCTTCTTCTGAAGTTCCTCTGAACTCGGTGAAACTTTCTAAAACTTCTAAAGTTTTTTCTAAGTTTTCAGGAGTCTGGTTTTGGTAAAACTGTCTGATAACTGGAAGTTTCATAATTACAATTCGTTAAATAAATTAATTAAACTTTCTGCCTGATTAGACTGAACCTGATTCACCAATTCCCCATTTTTGAAAATCGCAAATGTTGGTAAATTATCAACCTTCGCTAATTTTCTGCTTTCAGGGAGTTTTTCTGCATCTACATAAAAAAAAGGAATTGAATCATTGTCAGAAGCTAATTTTTTGAACTTTGGCTTCATAATTCTGCAGTTTCCACACCATGTTGCTCCATATTGTACGACCACTTTTTCGTTGTCATTTACAATAGTTTGAAGCGTATCTTCTGTTAGTTCTGTATACATAAGTTAAATTTTATTCTAAAATTTAACAATGTAGCAATCTAATAATTTATCAATGTAACAATTAAATTTAACAGCTCAAAAATACTTGTAAACTGCTACATTGTTATATTATTACATTATATGTTGCTACATTGTTAGATTAAATTAATTTGATTAATTTTTCGCTAAATATTCAGCAGTAGAAGTTCTGTCAGCTTTCATTGCATCTTTTCCTTCTTCCCAGTTTGCAGGGCAAACTTCACCATGCTTTTGAACGTGAGTATAAGCATCGATTAATCTTAAATATTCTTTTACGTTTCTTCCAAGAGGCATATCATTTACAGACTCGTGGAAAATTTTTCCAGTTTCGTCAATTAAATAAGTTGCTCTGTACGTTACATTTGAACCAGTGAAAACTTCTTCACCTTCTTCATTGTATTCGAAATCCTGATCTACAATTCCTAAAGCATTTGCCAGTTGTCTGTGTGTATCAGCTAAAAGTGGGTAAGTTACCCCTTCAATACCTCCATTATCTTTTGCAACGTTTAACCAAGCAAAATGCACTTCGTTAGTATCGCAAGAAGCACCGATTACTTTAGTATTTCTTTTTTCAAATTCAGGCAAAGCTTCCTGAAAAGCGTGAAGTTCAGTTGGACAAACGAAAGTGAAATCTTTCGGGTACCAGAATAAAATAACTTTTTGTTGGTTGTTTGTAGCTTCTTCAAAGATGTTGATTCTTAAATCATCACCCATTTCCGACATTGCATCAATTGCTACATTTGGGAATTTTTTTCCTACTAAAGACATAATTTTTTAATTTTTGATTTATAATTTAGTGGTGCAAATATATAACATTTCTATCTATTGGAAAACTTAATATCGATAAATAAAATCTATAATTATTTTTGTTTTGAAATGCAAAAAAAAAGCCCTGAATTCAGGACTTTAATATATTTTGAATTAAGATATTCTTAATCTTCTGAATCAAATTTATGTTTTAATTCAGTGATTATATTTTCCTTAATTATATTTTCTTCAATTAATTTCTTAAATTCTGATATGAAATTGTCAGGCAAATTGTTATTTATTGTATCAACATTATTTAAACCTACTAAACCTGTATTTTTCTTTACATTATTAATAATTTTTTCTTCTAAAAAATAATCAAAATCTTTATCAAAAAATTGACAAACTTTATCCATTAATAAAAAATCTACCTTTTTAGAATTTCCACTTTCTATATTATGTAAAGTCGCTTGAGAAATGCCTAATTCAAATGCCAATTCGGTTTGAGATAAATTTCTATCATCTCTTAGATTTTTAATTTTTGTTCCAATATTCATGTTCAATTTAATTAGTTTTCTGATTGAAATAATTAATTTTCTGGTTGGTAAAGGTATAAAGAAATTTTGATATTCGTAAAAGCAATTAAGACGAAAAAATTGCTCATTGAAAAAATAATTTTAACTTTAAAACTTTCAAATTATGAAAAATTTAAAAAAACTTTCTAGAAATGAATTGAAAAATCTTAGAGGCGGTGGTGGACCATTTGACCCTGAAACAAATTTAGATCCTGTAACTTGCCATTATCATTACACTGAAAGCTCAAACGGATCACAAACAGTAACTCATCTTGGATCTGGAGGTTGCGGGCATGCAAATTCACCTAAAGGAACAAAATGTTATTCATACGTTGCAATGGGTGGTTCTTGTTATGAATAAGGAATTTTAAAATCAATGAGAAGAAAAGGCTAATGTCTTTTCTTCTTTTTAAATATTTAATTATGAAGTTGAAATTTTTTAATTCTATTTTACTATTATTTTTTATGTGTATTATGAATGCTCAGAATTATAGAGTTTTTTATGAGGTATCATATAAAATTGATTCTATCTCTGATAAATTATATAAAAAAAGTATGATCTTGGATTTAGATGAAAATATTGAAACTTTCTATTCTTACAAAATGTATCAAAGTGATTCTTTATATGAGGAAAATATTAAAAATAGAAAAGAAAACTTTGGTAGATTTCTAGATTATGATTTTGCTGTGAAAAAAAATATCAAAAAAAAAGAATTATATAAATATTACAGATTATCCTTTGGAAATATATTTAAAATTAGAGAAGAACTTCCAGAATTTAAATGGGAAATTTTAGGAATCACAAAAAAAATTGGAAATTTTAATTGTCAAAAAGCTGTAACAGTTTATAAAGGTAGAAAATGGGAAGCATGGTTTACCTCTGAAATTCCTATTCCCAAAGGGCCTTATCTTTTTGAAGGATTACCTGGATTAATTATTCTAATTGCTGATAACAAAAGCAATTTCATATTTGAATTAAATAGTATTGAAAAGCAAAAAACACCCTTAATCTTCTATGAAGAAAATGCGGTTTTAATTAGTCGAGTACAATTAAAAAAATTATATCTCGACTATTATAATGATCCTTTTAAAGAATTGAAACTTAATGATACAAAAGTGAAAATTGAAAATTCTTTTGGTGGAGTTTCTGATCCGAATTTCAATGAAATAACCAAAAAAAAGAGACTAGAATTAAAACGTTATAATAATCCAATTGAATTGTCTGAAGTAATAAATTATCCCTAGTCTCATTTTTTTCAATTTACTTAATTTCCATCCCAGTTTCTCAACTAAATTTCAATAAAATTTCCTTTATTCGTCTCATAGCTTCCTTCAGATCTTCTTCTGATGCTGCATAAGAAAATCTGATACATTCCGGACTGCCGAATGAAACTCCACCAACACAGCCTACATGAGCATTTTCTAAAAGAAACATGGCGAAATCATCGGCATCTTTTATTTCAGTTCCATTCAAAGTTTTCCCGATGTAATAAGAAATATCCGGAAAGAAATAGAAAGCCGCTTTTGGTAAAAGCACTTTAAATCCCGGGATTTCTTTCATTAAATCAAATACCAGATTTCTTCTGGATTCAAAAGCATCTATCATGTATTTATATTCTGAAGGATCAGTTTTTAAGGCAACAATTGAAGCTCTCTGAGCAACTGTATTGGCGCCGCTTGTCATTTGTCCCTGAACTTTTTCACAAGCTTTTGCCAACCATTCCGGACAGGCAGAATAACCGATTCTCCAGCCTGTCATTGCGAAAGCTTTAGACATCCCGTTAATTACGGCAGTCTGCTCATAAATTTCGGAAAACTGTGCAATGGATGTAGTTTTGGTTTCATAATTAATGTATTCGTAGATTTCATCAGAAATTACCGTTACATGAGGATATTTTGCAATAACTTTCGCCAAAGATTTCAATTCATCATAGGTGTAATATCCTCCAGAAGGATTACAGGGTGAGCTGAAAAGAATTGCTTTCGTTTTATCATTAATGGCTTCTTCAAGCTGTTCTGCAGTGATTTTAAAATCGGTAACATACGATGTTGGAAGCATTATAGAATTTCCGCCCATCATTTTTACCATTTCATCATAGCTTACCCAGTATGGAGTAGGGAGGATAACTTCGTCTCCATCATTTACAATAGCAGCTAAGACATTGATGATTGCCTGCTTTGCACCATTTGAAACACAAATTTGTGTCGGTTTATAATCTAATTGATTGTCTCTTTTTAATTTTTCAGAAATTGCCTGTCTAAGCTCTAAAAACCCCGGAACAGGAGAGTAGTGGCTGTAATTTTCATTGATTGCATCAAAAGCAGCCTGTTTTATATTGTCGGGAACATCAAAATCCGGTTCACCAAGTGTTAAACTGATAACGTCTATTCCGCTGGCTTTCATCTCTCTTGCTTTGTTAGACATCACGAATGTTTGCGAGTAACCTAGTCTTTTTACTCTGTCTGAAAGTTTATCCATATACTGTTTTTGTCTTTTTAACAAATATATATAAAAACTTAATTTGAATAAAATGTGAATAAAACTTATTTTTGCCTTTTACAATTACTTTTATGTCGATATCAACCATCCAAAAATATTTTCCGGATCTTACAGAAAAACAAATTGAGCAGTTTACAAAGCTTGAAGAACTGTATGGAGAATGGAACGAAAAAATAAATGTCATTTCCCGAAAAGATATGGAGTCTCTTTATGAGAAGCACATTCTTCATTCTTTGGGTATTGCAAAAATTATGGAATTTGCTCCCGGAACGAAAGTTTTAGACGTCGGAACAGGCGGTGGTTTCCCGGGAATTCCTTTGGCGATTTTATTCCCTGAAACAAATTTTACTTTAATTGATTCTATTGGTAAAAAAATTACCGTGGTAAATGCAGTTGCGGAAGGAGTTGGTTTAACGAATGTAACTGCAATTCACGGGAGAGCAGAAAAAGTGAAAGAGAAGTTTCATTTTGTGGTGAGTCGTGCCGTTACTCAAATGCCGGAATTTTTAAGATGGCTGAAAGGGAAATTTGAAAAAGAACAATTTAATCCAAAGCATAATGGAGTTTTATATTTAAAAGGTGGAGATCTCGCTGAAGAATTAGCTGGATTAAGATGTGAATTGTTTAGCCTTAAAAAATATTTTGAAGAAGAGTTTTTTGACACCAAAAAAGTGGTTTATCTTTCAAAAGGCAATTTTAATTCATAATTTAACGTTAATAAGGAATAATTTTTGTTAATTTTATTCAATCAAATCAGTTATCATGAAATCCTTCTTAAAAACAAGTTTTGTAATTTTAGTTTTAGGTTCTTTTTTTACTTCCTGTAAAGATGATGATGATTATCAGACAATAGAATCTGTAGATAAAGTGAAAATTGACAGTGTGAAAATCGTAAATGATACTATGGATGTTTTTTCGGTTCAGAGTATCAGAACATATTCAAATTACGCTTCAGGTTGTCAGGGATTTTATGGTTACGATTATGTACACCTCTCAGATTTAGAAAGAGATATTACCGCTTATCAATTTAATACTAATGGACCTTGTTCACAGGCAAGTCATAAATCTGCCAATCAAATCAATTTCAGTCCGCAAAAAAAAGGAAAATATACCTTTAGATTTTGGAAAGGAAATAATGATTGGATCACAAAAACAATTGTAGTAGAATAAATGAAGTTTTTTTTAATCGTTTTTTTATTGGTTTTCAATATTTTATCAGCTCAAAAAATCAACTGGAGCGAAGATCAGAAATTGGTTTGGGATAATTTTAAAAGCAAAACCAACAATTTAGGAGGTTCTACGGTTGTAGCATATACCCATTGCGGTTGGGAATTTTCTGCCATTACGTCAACTGATCCTAAAGTTCCCGTTAAAATTGAGATTCAAACGATTTTTAATGAAGATAAATCCTGGAAAGACGATAAAAGGATTAATGATTATGTACTTGTTCACGAACAAAAACACTTCGATATTGCTGAAATTCACGCCAGAAAATTGAGAAAAGAGGTTTCAGAAAAAATAAAAAACACTTCATATTATAACAAATTCTTTAAAACAATTTACGCTAAAATTTCTTCAGAATATAAAAACTTTCAGGCGAAATATGACCGGATGACGGAACACGGAATGAATAAAGAAAAGCAGACGGAATACAATATTATGATCAGCGAAGAGCTTGAAAAACTAAAAAACTATCAGAAACTTTGAAATTTTTAACTAAAATTATCGATGAATTACTCATTCAAAATTCTGATTTATCACAATTTAATATTGTTCTTCCGGGTAAAAGACCCATCGTTTTTATACGTCAGATTTTAGAGGAAAATAATTATTCCGGATTTCTTCCTAATTTTTATACAATTGAAGAATTGATTGTCAGTATTGTCAATCAACAGACAATTCAAGGAATTGCATTGTGGCTTTTTGCATTTGATGTATATAAAAGTTTAAATCTAATTCCAAATGACGATTTTTCCGAATTTTTAAAATGGTTTCCTACACTCCAGAAAGACTGGGATGATATTCTGAAATTTTCAGATTCTGATGAAGTTGTTCTGCAATATATGTTTGATGAAGAACGTATTAAAGAATGGGCACAGGATTTAGGTGATGATGATGAAGTTCCAAGAAAAAAATTCTTGAATTTTTGGCGGAACATGAATATTTTTCTTCCTGTTTTAAAAAAGAAGCTGAAAGAAAAAAACTGGGCAACTCCGGGAATGATTCATGAATCTGCGAAAGCTAAAATCGAAAATTTTGCCAAAAACAATACTGAAAATTTCGTTTTTTGTGGGTTTAATGCCTTTACCCCGGTTGAAGAAAAACTGGTTAGAAATCTTTTGCAATGGGATAAAGCACAGTGCTTTTTTCAGGCAGATCAATATTATTTTGATGATGAAAGACAGGAAGCCGGAAAATTCCTGAGAAACCATAAAACATGGAAAGAATTTAATGATAGCAGAGCTTTTAATTGGATTGAAGACGATTTTAATCAGCCTAAAAATATTAAAGTCTATGAAGTTTCTGGAAATGTTACCCAAACAAAAATTCTTCCCGAGTTATTTAAGAATATTGATAATAAAACCTTTACAAACACTGCCGTCGTTTTGCTTGATGAAAATCTTCTTCCGGCAAGTCTTGATGTAATGCATGATGTTGAAAATCTCAATATCACGATGGGTTTTCCGCTGAAAAATCTTTCATTTTCGAATGCGGTAAAACAACTTTTTTATCTTCAGAAACAGCTTGAAAAGAGCAAAAGTTCATATTATTACCGTGATGTTTTTCCGATTCTTGAAGAATTGCCAAAATCTGATGAAGACGAGAAAATCATTACCAATTTTAAATCTGAGATAGAAGCCAGGAACATTGTTTACATTTCACAAAAACTAATCAAAGAACTTTTAGAAAATCTTTCTTATTTCAATTTGCTTCAAAAAGCAGAGTCTGGATATCGGTTTTTAGATGATTTGATTGAGTTTTGCCGTAAAATAAAATGGCTCAAACTTGATGATATTCAGTATGAAAACGTTTCTCATTTTGAAAATGCTTTCCGAATTATTAAAAACCAGATCACACCTTACGGTTTTGAAATCAAGATGGAAACACTTGAAATTCTGATCAATCAGCACATCAATTCAGAAAGTATAGATTTTCAGGGAGAACCTTTGAAAGGACTACAAGTGATGGGACTTTTGGAAACCCGTCTTTTGAATTTTGAAAATGTGATTCTTCTTTCAGTCAATGAAGGAAAATTGCCTCTCGGAAATTCACAGAATACTTATATTCCTTTTGATATCCGAAGACATTTTGATTTACACACTTTCCTTGAAAATGACAGTATTTATGCCTATCATTTTTACCGGTTAATTCAGGATGCGCAGAATGTTCACTTGCTTTTTAATGCTTTGAGTTCGGGTGTAAATACGGGAGAAAAGAGTAGGTTTATTACTCAGATTGAAATGGAAAGTTCTCACAAAATTGAGCATATTATTGTTGAAAATTCTTCCGAACCGATTGTAAGTCAGCCCATCGAAATATTTAAGACTGAAATTGTTCAGCAACAGCTTTTAAAATGGAAAGAAAAAGTTTCCGCTTCACACTTGACGAGCTATCTCTACAATCCAATTGATTTTTACCTTTCTAAAATTCTGAATACTTCTGAAGCTGATGAAATTGAAGAAGAATTATCCATCAGAAATTATGGAAATTTAGTTCATTATACCCTTCAAGAAGTTTATGAAGTATTAAAAGGTAAAGTTTTAAAATTAAATGATTTACAGGATTCAATTAAACAAATAGATCAGTTCATTGAAATTGCCATTGAAAAGCTAAAACATCAGCCTGAATTTTACAATAAAGGAATGAATTTCATTCACAAAGCGATTGCCAAAAAAGTGATTGAAAATATTCTTAATTATGATTTACAGTTGATAAAAGATGGTAATTCTTTAGAAATTATTGATATCGAGAGACGTTTTGAAGGTGTCGATTTTTATCTGAATGAAGAAAAATCGGATAAAGTTTCTTTCTTTGGTTTTATCGACCGAGTTGATAAATTAAACGGAACTATCAGAATTATTGATTATAAAACGGCTAAAACGAAAAACTTAACCGTCAAGATTGACGAACTTAATAGGACAGATTATTTTCAAAACAGCGACAGAAAACAAGCAATGCAGCTTTGTCTGTATCAATATGTCATTCAAAGTTTACCTGAATTTTGGGGTTATCCTGTAGAAACCGGCATCTGGAGTTTTGCGGATGCTAAAAAAGGGGTGGTTTCTCTGGAATTTGCACAGGGAAATCTTGATGATGCAATGATTTCTATTCAAAATTTAATTCTTGAGATTTTAAATCCTGAAATAAGCTTTTTAGAAAATATAAAGAACTATAACTTTTAAAGAAACCTTCAAGGTTTTGAAAACCCTGAAGGTTTAATTTATCTTTTAAAAAGCATTAATACCTGTAATGTCAAGACCTGTAATCAGCAAATGAACATCGTGTGTTCCTTCGTAAGTAATCACAGATTCTAAGTTTGCAGCGTGGCGCATCATGGGAAATTCTCCCATGATCCCCATTCCGCCAAGAATCTGCCGTGATTCTCTTGCAATATCAATTGCCATTTTCACATTATTTCTCTTTGCCATAGAAATCTGAGCCGGACTTGCTTTGTGGTCGTTTTTCAGGTTTCCTAATTGTAAGCAAAGCAACTGAGCTTTAGTAATTTCAGTTAAGAATTCTGCTAATTTTTTCTGCTGCAATTGAAATCCACCAATTGGTTTTCCGAACTGTTTTCTTTCTTTAGAATATTGAACAGCAGTGCAATAACAGTCGATTGCGGCACCAATTACACCCCAGGAAATTCCGTATCGTGCAGAATTTAAGCAAGATAGAGGTCCTTTTAATCCCGTAACATTGGGTAGTAAGTTTTCTTTAGGAACTTTCACATCATTAAACACCAATTCACCGGTTTTAGAAGCTCTTAAGCTCCATTTATTATGAGTTTCAGGAGTTGTAAAACCCTCCATTCCTCTTTCAACGATTAATCCCTGTACTTTTCCTTCCTCATTTTTAGCCCAAATCACTGCAATGTCGCATAAAGGAGAGTTGGTAATCCACATTTTTGCACCATTTAAAAGATAATGATCTCCCATATCTTTAAAATAAGTTTCCATAGAACCAGGATCAGAACCATGGTTTGGCTCAGTAAGACCGAAAGATCCGATCATTTCACCTGAAGCTAACTTTGGTAAATATTTTCTTTTTTGCTCTTCAGAACCGAATTCATTAATCGGGAACATCACCAAAGAACTCTGTACAGAAGCCGCAGAACGCACGGCTGAATCTCCTCTTTCCAATTCCTGCATAATCAAACCGTAAGAAATCTGATCAAGCCCGGAACCACCGTATTCTTCAGGAATGTATGGTCCCAAAGCACCGATTTTCCCTAATTCTTTCATCAGATTTGGAAGATCGGTATGATTTTGTGCTGCCTCATCAATATTCGGCATTACAAAACTTTCTACCCAATCTCTTACAGATTGGCGGATAAGCTTGTGTTCTTCGGTAAGTAAAGCGTCAATTCCGTAGTAATCGGGAATGCTTGTAAGAGGATAATATGACATTTAAATTAATTTTCCTAAAAATAAGATTTTTTATGAACGCTCAAAAAAAAACTTTTAAGAAGGAAGAAAAAATCATTTTTTTATAAATTTATAAAGATATGGAGCTTTATTTGCTGAACCATCATATAGTTTTTCCATTCTTTCTAAAGAATTAGTACTCAATATTTTACGTTGAAAATTATTTCTTCTGAATTTCTCGCCCAAAATAGTTTCATATAAAGACTGAAGATCTTTCATGGTAAATTTTTCCGGTAAAAGATTGCTCGCAGCAACTTGAGTATCAATATTTTTACGTAAATATTCCAACCCTTCTGCAATTACTCTGTCATGATCAAACGCCATTTGCGGAAGCTTATTGACTTCAAACCATGCACAAGATTCGTTAAAAGCATCAGGAAAAGTATTTGCCATCGAAAAATCAATCAAACTACAATATCCAACCGTAATAAATCTCTGTAAAATCCAGTGATCTTTGGGAACGTCAAGCCCCTTATTGTTAATCAATGTTTTGTGAACGTTATTTTCAGTTCGGTTTAATCGTCCAAAAGTGTGAAACTGCTCCAGAAATAAACCTTTCAGGTGTGTTCTTTCATACAAAACACGATCTGCGGCTTCTCTTAAGTCTTCATCAATAAAAACAAAACCACCGGGAAGTGAATACAAATCGAGATCGTGGTACTTCAACAGAAGCACTTTTAAGATGTCATCATGAAAGCCAAAAATCGTGCAATCAACCGATACATTCGGGATAAGGTTTTTGCTGTCTATGAGTTCCTTTAAAGATTCAATGTTTTTATTGTGATCCGTTTTCATGCGGTAAAAATAAAATTATTTTTTAAATTTTATTTATGCTTAATTTAAAATATGAGTAAGAAATTACAGTAACCATAATTACAGCTCCTAAAATATACAGGGAATAATAATCAAGTGCCTGATTTTTAAATAATACTGAGATTGAAATAGAGTTTAGCGAACTGCTTACTGAAGAGACAATAACGATTAATGATGTGAAAGTATTGATTTTATTTTTATCAATTTTGGCAATCATTTTTGAGTTGATAACCGGATAGAGCGGTGATAAAAACAATCCGATAATAGGAAATAAGAATAATAATATTCGGGCATTTTCAGTAAATAAGAACTGAATTGCCGAAATAATAACTAAAACCAAAATAATCATCAATAGACAAAACATAAAATATTTTGACAAAGCAAATCGCTGAATTATTCGTGAAGTAATTGCTCTTCCAGAATAAGAAAATACAGCTAAAAAAGAAGATGCCTGAAGTGCAAAAAAAGAATCTACTTTAAGATGATCTTTGTAAAATGCAGGAAGCCAGGAATTAAAGCTTTGTTCAATAAAAATAATAAAGAAACTTACTGCAAAAAATAAAATGAACGGTAATTTTCCAAATCCGGATAAATCAGGAATTATATTTTTACTTTTCACCTCTGGTTCTATAATTTTTGATGTAAGAAATAAATAAACCGTAAAAAAAGAAATGAGAGAAATAGATAAAAATCCAAATTTCCAATACTCTCCAAACTGACTCGAGATAAGCCATCCAAAACCTGTATTGACTACAAAAATCCCAATCATAAAAGAAGCTTCGACGCTGTTCATCGTTTTTGCTAGAGAGCGTTCTTCGGTCATATTGTTTCTGATAATTCCGTAAACACAAATTTTACCAATGGCAAAACAAGTTCCTATAATTGCAAACCAAAGTTTAAAAAACCAAAAAACCTCCACAAAAGGTAAAAACAAAGAACAAATTCCAACCAAAAGAAGTGCAAAAATAAGTGATTTTTTTGTTCCTAAACGGCTAATAAAATTAACCGCAAAAAGTGAGAATACTGCGATAGGTAAATCTTTAAAAGATTCTAAAAAACCAAGTTTATCATACCCGATTTTCTGCGCAGAAAGCTGTATTATCACAATACCCATACAATTCAAAACCATTGAAAAAACTAGGAATGTAAGTTTCAATGGAAGCGTAATATTAGTTTGCTTAGGCGTCATTTGGGGAATAATTTTAAGATGGTTTTAGAAAATTTTAATACTTTCTGTCCAAAATTTAAGTCTTTGATCCCCCAAAAATACTGGAAATATTAAAATAATTATTAAATAAATGTTAATTAATGAAAAAAATATATATTTTTATTGTCTCAATTTGAGAATTAAAAAACTAACTGTATATGAATGTAAAAATAACAAAAGGACTTGGAATGGTTGCAGTGCTTTATTTCACGGCAAACTTCCATGCTCAAAACACCCTGAAAGATACTGTTCAGAAGGAACAGAAAATTGAGGAAGTGGTGGTAATTGGGTATGGTTCTGTGAAAAAGTCAAACTTAACGAGTGCTGTTTCTACCGTAAAATCGGAAACATTCGATGATCGTCCAATCTATAATGTTGCGCAGGCATTGCAAGGAAATGCAGCAGGTGTAAATGTGATTCAATCTTCAGGAAAACCAGGTGCAGCAATTGACGTAAAGATTAGAGGAAATAACTCTATTTCTTCAAGCGTAAATCCGTTATATGTTGTTGATGGGATTCAAACTTTTGATATCAGTGGAATAAATCCCGATGATATTACTGACATGACAATTCTAAAAGATGCTACTTCTGCTGCGATTTATGGTATAAATGGTTCTTCGGGAGTTATAATTGTAACCACAAAAAGAGGGAAAGCTAACAAACCACAATTAGCATTCAATGCATATTGGGGAATGTCTAAAACTGTTAACAATATCGATGTTTTAAATCTTGATCAGTATAAAACTTTGATGGCTGAAATTAATCCGTCGTACTTAACTACGATTAACAATCCAAGATATGAAGGTATTAACACGAATTGGAGAGATGAAGTTTTCAGGACAGGTTTTGATCAAAACTATAATGTAAATTATTCTTTTGGAAACGAAAAAGTACGGGCTTATACTGCTTTAGGTTACCAAGGAATTGACGGTATTATAGATCCTGCAAGATTTGACAGAGTTTCTGCAAAGATGAATTTGGATGCGAAAATTACCAATTGGCTGAAACTTACTGGTAATTTTAATTATATAAATACAACTCTTAAAAACACAAGCGATAATTTAGGAACTTCCAGAGGTGGAGTTATCTTGAGTGCATTAAATACACCTTCATTTTTACCAGTATACGGCAGTCAGCTTGCAGTAAGAGATAAGGATGCAGATGGAAATTTCTTAGACGGATACAAAGATGGTCAGTTTGCTTTAAACCCATTTCAATCTTCTTGGGAAAATCCAGTTGCATATCAATCGAGAAAGAACGAAACGCAAACGCAGCGTTTTATGAGTAACTTAGGATTGGAAGTTAATTTGCTAAAAAACTTAGTTTGGAAGCCAACCGTTTCATTTGATCTAATTGATGTTACAAATGATCAGTTTACAGATGGTTATCAGACAAGTTACGGAAGACAACAAAAAGGTATTGGTGGTAAATATTTATCAACTTATCAGGATTTGAATGTTGAAAATACTTTAACATATACAATAAAATCTGGAGTTCATGATTTAGCTTTGTTAGGAGGAAATCAGATTCATGAAAAAAGAAATTCATGGAATAATTTTGAAGGAAATAACTTTCCTGAAGAAACAACTTTCTTTGACTATAATACAGTAATTGATAACAAGCGTGAAACTTTAGTAAAAGAGAATTTGCGTGAACTTTCATTTTTCGGAAGAGCTCTTTATACCTATGATAATAAATATACTATTATGGGAGTTTTCAGATATAATGGTAGTTCAGCTTTAGCACCTGGAAATAAATGGGGATTCTTCCCAGGTGTTTCTGGTGCATGGACAGTTTCTAATGAAGATTTCTTAGCTGATAACAAGATTCTGTCAGAATTAAAAATACGAGGAGGATGGGGACAGAGTGGTAATGCTTCAGGAATTCCACCATATTCACATTTTAACTTAGAAAGACTTACCAGAGTTGGACCTGACGGAATTTGGTACACAAATCAGTGGGACAGCAGTGATTTAGGTTGGGAAGTCACCTCAGATGCGAATATTGGGATAGATTTTGGTTTTCTAAATAATAGAATTAAATTAACCGCAGACGCTTACAAAAGGAAAACTAAAAATCTTATTGTTCCGATCGCAATGGGAAGTTTAGGGAATATACTCAAGAATGTAGGAGATATGGAAAATCAAGGTCTAGAACTTGGTTTAAATACTCAGAATTTTAAAGGTGAAAAATTTAGCTGGAATACTAATTTTAATATTTCATTTACAAAAAATCAAGTAACAAGTCTGAAATATCAGCCAAATATAGACAAGGCTTATATTGAAACTGTAGGAGCAAACTTAGTGAGATTCACTCCAGGCCAGCCAATCAGTTCTTTCTACGGGTATCAGGTAAGTCACGTTGATTCTCAAACAGGAGATCTTGTTTATAAAGATCTTAATGGAAATGGTATTTTTGATCCTAATGACAGAACATTTATTGGAAATCCAAATCCTGATTTCACTTTTGGATTAACGAATAACTTTTCTTACAAAAACTGGTATCTGGATGTTTTAGTAACGGGATCATATGGTGGAGAGATATACAATGCTTCAAGATTTGATCTTGAAATGATGAATGATTTCAAAAACCAGTCAACCGCTGTTTTAAACCGCTGGACGACTCCGGGAGAAATTACCAACACTCCGAAAGCAAACTCCGCAACCGCACAATATGTTTCAGACAGATTTGTCGAGGATGGATCTTTTATTAGAATAAAGAGTGCCACTTTAGGATATAATTTCACAACTCCTTTCAAAGGTGTTAGTAAAATTAATCTTTATGTTACAGGACAGAACCTTTTAACATGGACTGATTATACAGGATTTGACCCAGAGGTAAATGCTTTCAGCAATACAAATGGAGTTTCAGGTGTGGATTACGGAACTTATCCTCAGGTTAGAACATTTATTTTCGGTCTTAAAGCTAATTTTTAATTAATTATTATGAAATTCAATAAAACAATATATTATTTTCTGTTGGGAACTAGTTTAGCTATTGGAACAACTTCATGTAGTGATTATCTTGATACAGAACCTCTTACAGATAGAGCTGTTCCACTTACTGATACTCCTTACACTACTGCAGCAGAAGCAGAAGGATTAATGGCTACAATTTATAATGACTTAGGTAATGAGTATTGGCAACTTGATTATTTCTTCAATGGTGATGCACAAACAGAAATTGCTCACGCTGGAAGTGATAATATTCAGAATTTCCAAATGGATGAATATCGAATTATTGCTACTAATTCAAATGTAAACAGAGATTGGAACTACATATTCTCTTTGATTAATAATTGTAACAAAGTTTTAAACTATGTAGATAACATTCCAGACCCTGCTCTTACAAGCGCTAGAAAATCTGAAATGAAAGCTGAAGCTGCAATTATGAGAGCAATGTATAATTTCCATGGGGTACAACTTTGGGGAGATTTTCCTTTGGTTACAAAAGCTGTGATTGGAGTAAATGATGAAAACTTTGATGAAGTTTATGATCAGGTTTATCCAACAAGGAAGCCAGTAAATGCAGTATATACTCAAATTATTGCAGATTTGGAAGGAGCTTTAGCAAATGCACCTGCAAGTTCAAATAAATACAGAGCAACAAGAGGTTTAGCTTTAGCATTATTGGCAAAAGTCTATGCGACCAAGCCAAATCCTGATTATGCAAAAGTAATTGATTATACAACTCAATTAATGGGACAGGGATATTCATTACTTCCTGTTTATGACCAACTTTTTGATGGAAACCACGAAGCCAATGCAGAATCTATTTTCGAGTCTAATGGAAACGCAGGAAATCTTTGGGCATGGGGATCTTCAATGTTTTACGGAACAGATTGGAAGAAGTTTAATACTCCTTCGTATGATATCGTAAATACTTTCAACACAGAAGGAGATAATGTAAGAAAAAACTCGAGTATTTGGTTTTCGCCAACAACGGTAAGCTGGTCTGATAATTTTTGGGCAAGCAATAATTTTCCTTTCATGTATAAAATGAGAATTACAACAGGACATCAAAATTTTTATGTAATGAGATATGCTGATTTATTATTAATCAGAGCAGAAGCATTGGTTCGTCAAGGGAATTTTGCAGATGCAGCACTTTTGGTTAATCAAGTGAGGGGGAGAGCAAGTTCAAGTTTAACGCCAGTTAGCATTACAAGCATTGATGATGGAATTAATAAAATCCTTAAAGAAAGAAAATTAGAATTGGCATTTGAAGGTCATCGTTGGTTTGATTTAAAAAGAACAGGTAAGGCGATTGAAATACTTTCTCAACAGAGAAATGCAGCGGGTAATTTGTTACCTTATGTGGGTAACTTAAATCAAAATAGATTATACTGGCCAATTCCGCAAACCCAAATGGATAATAATCCCAATCTAACCCAAAATGCTAGTTATTAAATATGTTAAATAAAAAATCATATAGTTTCTTTTTAAAAAGTACTGCACTGCTATTTAGCGGTGTGGTATTTTTGCCTTTAAATTCATGCAGATCAATTACTACCGAACAAAATCAGGTACAATCTTGGTTGACAAAAGGAGATGAAAGTGTGAAATTACAGCAGCAATTACCGTTAATTTTTGTCAATACAACCAATAATTTTCAGAATATTGAAATTGACGATTCTCAGAAGTTTCAATATATTGATGGTTTTGGATATACATTAACCGGTGGGAGTGTTGAAGTAATCAACCGTCTTTCACTTTCAAAAAGAAAAGCTTTATTGCAGGAACTTTTCGGGAAAGACAAAAATTCAATTTCAATAAGTTACCTGAGATTAAGCATCGGAGCCTCAGATTTAGATGGCGAGGTTTTCTCTTATGATGATTTACCTCAAGGACAGACCGATCCTACTTTATCAAAATTCAGTTTGGCAGGAGATAAAGATTTGATTGCAATGCTAAAGGAAATTTTAACCATCAATCCAAAAATCAAAATCATTGCTGCGCCTTGGTCGCCTCCGGTTTGGATGAAAGATAATGGTAAATCAATCGGAGGAAGTTTAAAAACTGAATTTTACGACACATATGCCAAATATTTCGTGAAATATATTCAGGGAATGCAGAAAGAAGGAATTACAATTGATGCGATAACTCCTCAAAACGAGCCTTTACATCCGGGAAATAACCCAAGCTTATTAATGGTTTCAGATCAGCAGCGAGATTTTATCAAACAAAGTTTAGGTCCGATTTTTAAATCAAATAAGATTAAAACTAAAATCGTTGTTTATGATCACAATTGCAACAAACCTGAATATGCCATCAATATTTTAAATGATCCTGAAGCCAATCAATACATCGACGGCTCAGCTTTTCATTTATACGAGGGAGATATTTCCGCTCTGTCTACTGTTCACGATGCTCATCCAAATAAAAATCTTTATTTTACAGAGCAATGGACTGGAGCAAAAGGAACATTCAATGAAGATCTAAACTGGCATACCAAAAACGTTGTGATCGGTTCTATGAGAAACTGGAGCAAAATTGCCTTAGAATGGAATCTTGCCAATGATCCAAAATTTGCACCGCACACTCCGGGAGGTTGTACCGAATGCAAAGGCGCAATTACAGTTTCAGACAGTGAGAATTTCACCAGAAATATAGCATATTACATCATTGCTCATGCATCGAAATTTGTTCCTGCCAATTCCCAAAGAATATCTTCTACACAAACCAAACAACTTTCTACAGTTGCTTTCAAAACTCCTGAGGGAAAAACTGTGTTGATTGTTCAAAATTATAGTCAAAAAACAGAAAATTTTAATATTAAATATAAAAATAAAACTGCTCCGGTAAACATTCCATCAAGTTCTGTAGCAACTTTTATTTTTTAGATTTAAACTTAAATATTTCAAATATTTGCGAGCTTTTATAAATGAAACGGCTTTGTGTAACTTAAAAATAAACATCAAGCTTAAATAATCTTTGCGAACTTTGCGTGAAAGATTATTTTCAAAATATAAAATTAGACCAAAAATGAAAAAACTTTATTTCATATTAATATTTACGGCATTCGGATTCAATGGATTCGGGCAAAAAACGATTGACCAAAAAGTCACGGAACTTTTATCTAAAATGACCTTGGAAGAAAAAGTAGGGCAGCTCGTTCAATACAGCGGTTTTGAATATGCAACCGGTCCACAAAATTCTAATTCTGCCAATGTTTTAAATGAAATAAAACAAGGGAAAGTTGGTTCTATGCTCAATGTTTCGGGAGCTGCAGAAACCAGAAAATTTCAGGAATTAGCATTAAAATCAAGATTGAGAATTCCATTATTGTTTGGTCAGGATGTGATTCATGGTTACAGAACAACATTTCCCGTAAATTTAGGACAAGCCGCAAGTTGGGATTTAAAATTAATTGAAAAATCTGAAAGAATTGCCGCAACAGAAGCTTCAGCTTATGGAATTCACTGGACTTTTGCGCCGATGGTCGATATTGCAAGAGATCCGAGATGGGGAAGAGTGATGGAAGGTTCTGGTGAAGATACTTACCTGGGAACGCAAATTGGTTTGGCAAGAATCAAAGGTTTTCAGGGAAAAGGTCTTGGAAATCTGGATGCAATCATGGCGTGTGCAAAACATTTTGCAGCGTACGGAGCGGCAGTGGGCGGAAGAGATTATAATTCTGTTGACATGAGTCTAAGACAATTGAACGAAACATATTTACCTCCTTTCAAAGCCGCCGCAGAAGCAGGAGTTGCCACTTTTATGAATTCTTTTAATGATATTAATGGAATTCCTGCAACAGCAAACAAATATATCCTGAGAGATTTATTAAAAGGAAAATGGAATTACCAGGGTTTTGTGGTTTCAGATTGGGGAAGTATCGGCGAAATGGTTTCTCACGGTTTTGTAAAAGATAATAAAGAAGCTGCCGAAAAAGCCATCAATGCAGGAAGTGATATGGATATGGAAAGCCGTGCTTATATGGCTGAACTTCCAAAATTGGTTCAGGAAGGAAAACTTGACCCGAAATTGATTGACGATGCAGCAAGAAGAATTTTAGTTAAGAAATTTGAAATGGGATTATTCGATGATGCTTACAGATTCAGCAATGAAAAAAGACAGAAAGAACAGTTAAACAATATAGAAAACAGAAAATTCGGAAGAGAATTTGGCTCGAAAAGTATTGTTTTACTTAAAAATCAGAAAAATATTTTACCTCTTTCAAGATCAACGAAAACAATTGCTTTAATCGGACCTTTTGGAAAGGAGACTTCTGCCAATCATGGATTTTGGTCAGTTTCTTTTAAAGATGATAATCAAAGAATTGTCACCCAATTTGACGGAATTAAAAATCAATTAGATAAAAACTCAACATTATTGTATGCAAAAGGAGCTAACGTTGATGACCAAGACAGATCTATGTTTGCTGAAGCTGTGGAAACCGCAAAAAAAGCAGATGTCGTGATCATGACTTTAGGCGAAGGTTCAGCGATGAGTGGTGAGGCGAAAAGCAGAAGCAATTTACATTTCACAGGAGTTCAGGAAGATTTATTAAAAGAAATCGCAAAAACAGGAAAACCGATCGTTTTAATTATCAATGCAGGAAGACCGCTGGTTTTTGACTGGGCAGCAGACAATATTCCGACGATTTTATATACTTGGTGGCTGGGAACTGAAGCAGGAAATTCGATCGCGGACGTTCTTTTCGGAACGGTAAATCCGGGAGGAAAACTTCCCATGACTTTCCCAAGAACTGAAGGGCAGATCCCGGTTTATTACAATCATTATAATACAGGAAGACCCGCAAAAAATAATACCGACAGAAATTATGTTTCAGCTTATATCGATTTGGATAATGATCCGAAATTTCCTTTTGGTTACGGTTTAAGCTATACTCAGTTTACATATTCTGATATGAATTTAAGTTCGACAAATCTTAAAGGAAATCAGACGTTAAATATCAGTGTAAATGTTGTCAATACCGGAAATTACGATGGGGAAGAAGTGGTGCAGCTGTACATTAGAGATTTGGTTGGAAAAGTGGTGAGACCTGTAAAAGAATTGAAGGGCTTTCAAAAAGTTTTCATTAAAAAAGGAGAAAGTAAGACCGTTAATTTCACTTTGACTCCGGAAAATTTAAAATTTTATGATGATGAATTGAATTACGACTGGGAAACAGGAGAATTCGACATTATGATCGGAACCGATTCTCAAAATGTTCAGTCTAAAAGAATTAATTGGTCAAAATAAATATTAGTTTACAAAAACTGAGAGCGGGATAAAACCCGCTTTTGGTGGTAAAAGACTAAACGTTTTTTTGTAAAAACTTTATAAGTATTGAGTTTGTTATACTGAAACCTTTAGGTTCGACGTAGTCAAAGAATCTGAATAATCTTTGTAGAGATGCTTCCAGCATGACAAACGTTGAAAATAATCATTATTAACTTTAAAAACTTTGAAAATACAATTTCAACCTATTTTTAATTTGATCATTGGAGGAACTTTGGTTTTTTCATCATTAAATTGTGCTTCAAACCAGCCCGATCCAAACAGAAAATTAATCTGGAGTGATGAATTTAATTACAAAGGATTACCAGATTCCACAAAATGGAATTATGATGTCGGTGGTGACGGTTACGGAAATAATGAAGCTCAGTTCTATACCAAAAACCGTTTGGAAAACGCAAGAGTGGAAAATGGAAATCTTGTGATTGAAGCCAGAAAAGAAAACTGGGAAAAGAATAAATATACTTCTGCCAGACTTTTAACAAAAGGGAAATTTTCTTTTCAATATGGAACAGTTGAAGTGAGAGCAAAACTTCCGAAAGGTCGCGGAACTTGGCCTGCAATCTGGATGATGAGTGAAAATATGAAAGAATGGCCCGATGATGGAGAACTGGATATTATGGAACACGTTGGTTTTAATCATGGGTTTGTTCATGCTTCGGTTCACACGAAAAAGTACAATCACATCATTAATACTCAAAAAACGGATACTCTTTTTGTGAAGGATGCAAGTGAAAAATTCCATATATATAAAGCGGACTGGACGCCAGAGAAAATTGATGTTTATATTGATAATCAGAAATTCTTCAGCTACGAAAATAAAGAAAAAACGTATGATTCATGGCCTTTTGATCAGCCTTATTTCATTATTCTGAATCTAGCTGTCGGAGGTTTTTGGGGTGGAAAAGAAGGTATTGATGACACGATTTTCCCACAGAAATATGAGATCGATTACGTAAGAGTTTATCAGAATAAATAAAATATAGGACTCCAAATTCCCTCCTTTGGAGGGATGGATAATTTTCAAAGAAAATTTAGGAGGGGTGGTTTAATATAAAAAATAAGAAAAGATAATAATGAAGAGATTAGTCGTAAGTTGCTTTGTCATTGGAATGGTTTTCAATGCAAATGCACAAAATTACTGGAAAAAGAATTCAGGGAAAACAACAGCAAAAGTTTTTCTTACCAATTCTAAGACCAACGAAAAAATGGTGGACAAAGGAACGGTAAAATTCGAAAAATTTGGTCAGCCGAAAGAAACGGATGCCTGTATTTTTGTAGATCCTGATTTTAAATATCAGAAACTGATAGGAATCGGTGGTGCTATTACAGATGCTTCTGCTGAAACTTTTTACAAAATGCCGAAAGCTAAGCAGAAAGAAATTCTTGAGGCTTATTACGGAAAAAGCGGTTTGGGTTACACTGTTGTTCGTACCAATATGAACTCATGTGATTTTTCAAGCGATTCTTATACATATGTTCAGGAAAATGATCAATCATTAAAATCATTCAGCGTTGCGCATGATGAAAAGTATAAAATTCCGATGATCAAAGAGGCTCAGAAGACAATCGGAAATAATTTCACCTTTTATTTCTCACCTTGGAGTCCGCCTTCCTGGATGAAATCTAATAAAAGTATGTTGAAAGGAGGAAGACTGGAAAAAGCTTTTTATCAGACCTGGGCAGATTATTATGTGAAATTCATTAAAGAGTACGAAAAAAGAGGAATCAATGTTTGGGGATTGACGGTTCAGAACGAACCGATGGCAACACAGACTTGGGAATCCTGTATTTATTCTGCCGAAGAAGAAGGAGAATTTTTGAAAAATAATTTAGGACCAACGCTTTGGAAAAATGGATTCAAAGATAAAAAAGTAATGATCTGGGATCATAACCGTGATTTGATTTACCAAAGAGCAACAACTACTTTAAGCGATCCCGAAACTTCAAAATATGCATCGGGAATTGGCTATCATTGGTATGAAACATGGAACAATAAAACCCAGCTTTTCGATAATTTATCTGAAACTCAAAGGGCTTTTCCTGATAAGTTTTTAGCTTTTACAGAAGGTTGTAAGGAGCAATTTGATCTGTCAAAAATTTATGATGTAAGCTTAGGCGAATTGTATGGGAAAAATATGATCAATGATTTCAACAAAGGAACAGCTTTATGGACAGATTGGAACGTTCTTTTGGATGAAACCGGTGGACCAAATCATGTTGGAAATTTCTGTTTTGCACCCATTATTGCAGATACCAAAACAGGAGAAGTTCATTATACTTATGAATATTATTATGTTGGTCACGTTTCAAAATTCATTAAGCCAAATGCACAGAGAATCGGAAGTTCTTCTAACAGAATCGCTTTAACCTCAACTACTTTTATGAATGAAAGCGGGCAATTAGTAACCGTAATCATGAATGATACAGACAACGATATGGATACCAATCTTTGGATTGAAGGCATGTCAGCAAAATTATCTGCACCTGCACATTCTATACAGACTGTAATTTTATAGACTTCATATTAATGTTTTTATTAAGAATCGGCGGTACTTTTGGTGTCGCCGATTTTATTTTAACCAAACTTTATATAAGTTTTGGCTAAAGCCAAGCTGAATCTTATTTTCGTAAACGGGCTGAAGCCCGTTCCTATTGATATAAAATATTTTAAATTTTTAACAAAAAAATCCGAAACAAAACGTCTCGGATTTAGGTATAATAAAGTATTAATGATTACTCAGCATCATATTTACTAATCACTTTCTGAGTAACTCCAGAACTGCTGAATCCACCATCATGGAAAAGATTTTGCATCGTTACTTTTTTCGTAAGATCTGAGAATAATGTTACACAGTAATCTGCACATTCCAAAGCTGTAGCATTTCCTAGTGGAGACATATCTTCGGCATAGCCTAAGAAACCTCCAAAACCTTTCACACCGCTTCCTGCAGTAGTTGGAGTAGGAGACTGAGAAACAGTATTTACACGTACTTTTCTTTCACCCCAATAATTTCCGAAAGTTCTTGCAATGCTTTCAAGATACGCTTTGTTATCAGACATATCATTATAATCCGGGAATGTTCTCTGAGCTGCAATGTAAGTAAGTGCTAAAATGCTTCCCCATTCGTTCATACAGTTTTTTTCGTAAGCCACTCTCATTACTTTATGGAAAGAAACTGCCGAGATATCCCAACCTTTTTCCAACCAGTCGTAATTCATTTCTGTATAATGTTTTCCTTTTCTTACGTTGATAGACATACCGATCGAATGAAGAATGAAATCGATTTTACCAAATTTTGCAACAGCGGCATCAAAAAGCTTTTCAAGATCTTCGATAGAAGTAGCATCTGCACCAATAACTTCAGAACCTGTTTTTTCTGCTAAACCGTTTAGTTCTCCCATTCTCAAAGCAATAGGAGCGTTTGAAAGGATAAACTCAGCACCTTCTTCGTGACATCTTTCTGCAACTTTCCATGCAATAGATTGCTCATTAAGGGCTCCAAAAATAATTCCCTTCTTGCCTTTAAGTAAACCGTATGACATAATTTTCTAATGTTTATTAAGCTACAAATGTAGCAATAATTTGTGTTTAGAGCATAATAAAAAAACGGAACCTTCCTAAAAAGACTCCGTTTTTCTTTGATAATATATAAAAGACTAATAAACTTAGTTTGTTTTTTTATTCCATTCTGCTTTTACGTCTTCTGCTGCATCTTTTGTTTTTTCCCAGGCATCGTTTGCACCCTCTTTGATGTCTTCCCAGGTTTCTGATGCATTAGCTTTTACCCTGTCTAGCCAACCTTCCTGGCTTGCCTCTTCATCATTATTTCTTTTTTCGTTGATATAGTCTCTTGCTTTATCCGCCAAGTCGCTCACTTTCCATTTTGCATCAGTTGCTGCATTTCTTAGTGTGTTTTCTGTGTTGTCAACTGCTTTTTCAGCTTTGTTGTAATCTTGATTTTCCATTATGCTAATATTTAAGTGTTATACTTTATAATAGGCAAGAACTATTCCTAAAAATATTTACTATTGTTAAAATTTTCATAATATTTAATTTGATATCTGAAAAAAGATATTATCTTTAAATTTTCACTCTTGTTATTAAGAAATAGAGTGAAAACTAAACTAAACTAGAATAAATAGATGGCCAAAAAATTACTTCTTGCTATTTCTGTAATAGCATCAATCATTACTTTTTCACAGAAAAAAGAAAATAGCTATCCCAAAGCTGAATTTACATTAGAGGATGGAAGCAAAATGTCTGCACTTTTTGTGGCTTATACCTATCCCAATGGTTCTTATCCAAGTTTTTTTGATAAAGATGACATTTATAGTTTTGAATATAAAACTTCTCCTGAATCCAAAACCGAAAAGATAGGTGCGAAAGATGTTAAAGCCATGAAGATTTATGATGAGAATGGCGATTTCGTTAATGGTATTGAACGTCTTGATATGAAAGCTATTAATAGCAAGGGAGAATTGGTAGATAAAAGAAAACGTTCTTTTCAGCCTTTATTATATGATGGAAAAATACAGATCTTCGGCTCTAATATGTTTATGTGTCAAGGAAATCTAAAGTCAGCTTGTACATATGTTTATTCAATGTTTTATATAAGAAATAGCAAAGATGATTTTGCAATAATGCCTGTTGATTATGATCGTATCAATCTTTTCAATTTTGGCTCTGCTGAAGAAAAAATGATAGGAGCTTTTCGGATTGTAGGCAAAAATTGTGAAAATTTCAATCAATATCTTTCTCTTTTGGAGAAAAAATTAGAAGACAAAGAATTTAGAAAAAAATTCAAAGAAGAATATAAAAAAGTTCGCACAGATTCTTTTGAAGAAGCTAAAAGTACGGGTAAAAAAGGAAATTTTCAGAATATTTTAGGTGAAAATATGCTGCGATATTATTTAAATTTTTATGGTGGTATTGTAAAAGAATACGAAAAAAACTGTTCTCACTAAAAACAAAAAAACTGCTGAAAATTTTCAGCAGTTTTTTATTATTAGATGATTCTCTCGAGAACCCACTCTATCAAATTCTTTTCAGAAGCATGATGATCTGATGAAAACTCGCCACGTCTTCTGTTGGCAATTACATTATTTACGGTAATTGCTTTATGGCCCAATAATTTTGAGAAAGCATAAATCGCAGATGTTTCCATTTCAAAATTGGTAATTCCCAAATCGTTTAAATTTTCAAGAAACTTTTCATCCAAAGCTTTTAAGCGAAGCTGTCTTCCCTGTGGAGCATAAAATCCTGGGAAAGTAGCAGTATTTCCGTGGTATTTTGCATCTTTATACAATTCACCCAATTCTGCAGACCATTCAGAAAAATAAAGCATCGGCTTAATTTTTTCGTATGGAAATTTCTCATAGAAATTTTTCGAAAACTCATTTTCAAAATGATAATCCTGATAAAAATGCATTAAACCGTCGAGTCCGACCACGTTCTGAGTAACCAGCATATTATCTACCTGAACCTCGGGATTTACGCTTCCGCAAGTTCCCATTCTGAATAATTCAAGAGATTTGTGTTCGTTTTTAAATTCCTTTTGCTTCAAATCGATGTTGACTAAAGCATCAAGTTCGTTCATTACGATATCGATGTTTTCAGTTCCGATTCCTGTTGACATGACAGAAATTCTTTCGCCACGCAAAATCCCGGTATGCGTATAAAATTCTCTTTTATTCTTTTTAATTTCTACTTTATCGAAATATTTAGAAACTTTCGGAACTCTGTCGGGGTCACCAACCAAGATAATTTTGTCAGCAATATCTTCGGGTAAAAGATTTAGGTGATAAACACTTCCGTCATCATTCAGAACCAATTCTGAAGCTGCAAGTTTATTAAGCATATATTATTTTTAAATTATTTTGAATGAATGTTTATTTTGATTTTTGGGGATTTAAAAGTAATGATTTTTAAATGAATTGAAATATAAACATTATTTAATTCCTTGTTAAAATTGTGGTAATGTAAAGATGATAGTTTTGCGGTTAAATTTTTTTCATGAAATCTTATCTACCGCTTATTTCAGCTTTGTTAATCGTAGTTTTTGTGATGTCATTCAAAACTGTCGACAAAGGTTATACGAACGAAAACAATTTTGTAAAAGAAGGATTATATGATTTTAAATTAAAACTCGAAAACCTACAATCTGATGCTGATCTTTTTAAAGAAGATAAAATAAATCTGGAACAACTTCAAAAATCATTGAGTGAGACGAGAAATTCTTACAAAGAAATAGAATTTTACATTGCTTACCATTATCCGGAATTTTCGAAAACACATCTTAATGCTGCTCCTTTATTTAGAATTGAAGCAGCCGGAACAACGGCTTATACTTTGCCTCCGGAAGGTTTGCAGGTTTTAGATGAGCTCATTTTTTCTGATGAAGCAAATAAGCAAAAAGATAGAATAATTGACATTACCAATTTCCTCTATAATAATTATAACAACTTTTATCTAAATTCAATTAAAAACGGAAAAAGTCAGGGAAAAAATAAAACGCTACCGTTAAGAATAGAGTTGATCAGAATTTATACTTTAGGACTTACCGGGTTTGATACTCCGGGATCTTTAAATATTTCAGAAGAAGCAAATCATGCTTTTCAGGGAATGAAAAATTACATCCAAAACGATCCTTATTTTAACAATTATAATACAGGAAATGCCGATAAAATGTTTTCTGATGCGATTATTTATCTTTCAAAAAACAAAGATTTTGAAACTTTCGACAGAATAGAATTTTACAAAAAACACTTGCAGCCAATCTACGAAGAGCTCGGAAAATGGGACGGTAATAAAGATGATTTGCAGGAATTTTCAGGTTGGAATCCTTCAAGCAAGAACTTTTTCAGCAGTGATTTTCTAAACCCTTATTTTTTTACCTTATTAAAAGATTCTGAAGATAATGAAGACTTGAGAAGGCTCGGAAAGAAAATATTTTATGATGAAACTTTAAGCGACAACGGAAAAATGAGTTGTGCAACCTGCCATCTTCCTGAAAATGCATTTACCGATTTGAAATCAAAATCGTTGAGCAATGTGGAAGGAAAAACGGTTTTAAGAAATTCGCCTTCCTTATATAATGCAGTTTTTGCCAAAAGATTTTTCTATGATATGCGAGCTTTTTATTTAGAGCAGCAAGCAGAACACGTTATTTATAATTCTGATGAATTTAATACAAGCTATGAAAGCATCATTAAGAAATTAAAAGCAAATTCTGAATACAAAAAAGGATTTAAAAAAGCTTATAAAAACGGGAATATTGATAATCAGACATTTTCTAAAGCCTTAAGCTCATATGTTGCATCATTAAATTCTTTCGACAGCGATTTTGACCGATTTATGCGGAATGAAAAAGTAATTTCTGATGATGCTAAAAAAGGTTTCAATCTTTTTATGGGGAAAGCCAATTGCGCAACCTGTCATTTTGCGCCTTTGTTTTCTGGGCTAGTTCCTCCATTTTTTAATGAAAATGAATCTGAAGTTTTAGGAATTACCAAAAAGCCAATTCAAAATCTGCCTTTGGAAATAGATTCAGATAGGGGAAGAATAAAGAGTAATGTAAAAAAAGAAGATTCCTGGATTTATGAGAATTCTTTTAAAACAGTTACAGTGAGAAATATTGCGCTTACGAAACCCTATTTCCATAATGGAGCTTTCAGTAGTTTGGAAGAAGTCTTAGAGTTTTACAATGAAGGTGGAGCAGAAGGTCTTGGCTTAGAAATAAAAAATCAGACTTTACCGGCAGATAAATTGAACCTTTCTCCTTTAGAGATAAAACAGATTATCGCTTTTCTACATTCTTTAACAGACATCAGCAAGACAAAATCCAAATAAACCGCAGAATGAATATCTCTAATTTGTAAAGACAATTTAACATAAAATTAATCCACGTAACATTAGGTTTTTGATTTGTTAATTTTCAGTATTATTTATTTAAAACCTTATTAATAAAGGCTTCGTAATAATAAAATAGTTTTGCAACAGAAATAAAAAGTATTAAAATGAAGAAAAAACTACTTACAGTTGCAATGCTGGCTTTTATGACAAGCTCTGCACTACAAGCCCAGACTACAATTTTTGGACTGCAAAGTTCATGGCGTTTTAATGATGCAGATATTGCACTTCCTGCAACATGGAAAAATACCAATTATGATGTTTCTACATGGTCTGTCGGAAACGGACCTTTAGGATACGGAGATCCTGTAACTACGGCTTTTGTATCGGGTGTTGACACAGCTTATCTCACAAAAGATTTCACAGTAAATTTGGCAGATTTAACCAATACCATGGAATTTGGAGTAAGAAGAGATGACGGTATTATTGTTTATCTGAATGGTGAAGAAGTAATCAGAGACAATATGCCTTCGGGAACAGTTTCTCACAGTACTTTTTCAAGCACAACCATTGATGGAGCAGCAGAAACAGCAATTAATGTTTTTTCTATTGCTAAAAATAAATTTGTACAGGGAATTAACAGAATTTCAATTGAACTGCATAACAGAAGTGCATCCAGTTCAGATTTAACGATTGATGCTTATCTTAAAACGGTTGTTACAACACCTACACCTCCGGCAAATACTTGTACAGGAACACACATTAGCTGTTTCACATCGATTGTTCCGACAGGTCAAACTTCAAAATTAATTATTCCTGCGGAACACAGATTCCAATTGATTCTTAAAGAAGGTGATGCTTATACTGAAGGTGGAGGATTAGTGGGCGGACAAAATGATTTCACAGGGTATGTTCCCATAAATACAAGCAGTGTAAATGGTTATTTATCGGTAAATCATGAAACCAATCCTGGTGGAGTGACAATGGCAGAAATCAATTATAATGCTACAACAAAACTTTGGCAGTTAACAAAATCGAGAGGAGTAAGCTTTTCAGCTACAAGTTTAGTACAAACTATCAGAAACTGTTCTGGCGGAGTTACACCGTGGGGAACAATTGTTACCGCTGAAGAATCTGTTACAGGAAACGATACCAACGCAGACGGATATAAAGATTACGGCTGGTTGGTAGAAATTAATCCGGCAACAGCTCAGGTTATGTCTCATAATACCAGTGGAACTAAAGATAAGCTTTGGCAGATGGGAATTATGAATCACGAAAATGTAGTGATTAATAATGCAGGAACAACTGCTTATTACGGTGAAGACGGCGGAACAAATATGGTTTACAAATATGTAATGGATACGCCAAACAATCTTGCATCAGGAAATTTATATGTACTGAAATTAGATCAGGGATTATCAAACGGAGATCCGGTTTCAACGACTGCATCATGGGTTCAGATTCCCAATAAGACGCAGGCAGACCAAAACAATACCACAGCTTTAGCACAATCTTTAGGCGGAACATCATTTAACGGTATTGAAGATGTTGAAATAAGCCCGCTTGACGGAAAAGTTTACTTCACAGCAAAAGGTTTAAATAAAGTTTACCGTATGCAGGACAACGGAACTACTGTTTCACAAGTTGAAGTTTTCGTTGGTGGATTAAATACACAATATTCATTCAACACCGCTCAAGGAGTTAAAACTGAAACTTGGGGTGACGGTAATGACAACCTAACATTTGATGAACTGGGAAATCTTTGGGTTCTTCAGGATGGCGGAAAAAATTATATTTGGGTAGTTGCGCCGACTCACACTCAGGCAAATCCTAATGTAAGACTTTTCGCTTCGATGCCTGCAGGTTCAGAGCCAACAGGATTGACGTTTACTCCAGATCACAAATTCGGGTTTTTCTCTGTTCAGCATCCTGATTCAACGATTTCAACAGATGTTGACGCAACTGGAAATACAATCGATTATAAAGGTAAATCTGCAACAATGGTTATTGCGCTTCAGCAATTTTTAGGAACAAACGGAACTTTAGGGACTACAGAATCTGTTTCTCAGACAGAAGTTACGGTTTCTCCGAACCCTACTTCAGGTTTAGTGAAAATAAATTCTCCAAAAGCGCTTAAAAACCTTTCTGTAACCGCTTACAGCATGGATGGTAAAATAGTTTACAGCAAGAAGTTTACAGGATCAGATTCTTCTTTGGAATTAGATTTTACTTCTCAGCTTCAGGTTTCAAGAGTTTTGATGTTGAACATCGAAGCAGACGGTTTCCAGAAAACTGTAAAAATTCTTAAAAAATAATTACTAATTTTCTTTCTCAGCTGCCGACATTTTCTTTGTCGGTGGCTTTTTTTATTATGAAAAAGCTACTTTATTTCATCACAATATTTTCTCTTTCGAATGTTTATGCACAGATTGATCCTTTAAAATATCCTACATATACAGATGTAGATGATGCTTTAAAAAGCGGAAAAACCATTTACAGCATGAGTTTTAGAAATAAAGGAATATTCAATGTTTCTCCTGAACTTTCGAAAATGGATTCTCTTTTTTTTCTGAATTTAATGGAAAATAAATTAGAGAAGATAGATGATGAAATTTTCAAGCTTAAAAAATTGGAAATATTAAATTTAAACGCAAACAGCATAAAATTTATTCCTGATGAAATTGGAGAATTAATCAATTTGACCAGTTTCTCTATGAATCTGAACAGTTTAACGAAAGTAAATCAGAATTTCTCAAAACTTCAAAACCTTAAGGTTGCTCATTTTGATGCCAATAATCTGAATGTTTTTCCCGAAGCTTTAATTAAAATTGGAACTTTAGAAGAAATCAATCTTTCCAGTAACCAGATTAGTTTTGTCGCAAAAGATTTAGATAAGATTAAAAATTTAAAATATCTCAATCTCGCAGCCAACCAAATTAATGATTTAACCGATGTAAAATTCCCGGAAAATCTAAAATATCTTGAGTTACAGCAAAATTCAATCATAAAACTGCCTGAAACAATGTTTAAATCTAAAAATCTGGAGTTTTTAAATATAAGTCAAAACAGTTTGAAGGAAATTTCACCAAAAGTAAAAGGCTTAAAAAATACAGTAAGTATCAATCTTGCACATAACCAACTGAAAGATCTTCCTAAAGAATTTGCTCAGTTAAAAAATCTTAAAACGCTTATTTTAGCAGGAAATCCGATGGATAAATCAACAATAGAAAAGCTTAAAGCTTTAATGCCACAAACACAGATTTATTTTTAAGCGTAAAAAAAATTAAAAAGTCGAAGATTTAAAAAACTTATATGTTCTTTCAACAGCTTTATTTAAACTTATCTTGAAGCATATATCTTTTGTTACTTTTGCGGTTAAAAATTATCCGCCAACTCTTTTCGTTTTGTAACCCATATCTTTCAGAATCGCCATAATTTTATCACGGTTATCTCCCTGAATGATAATGGTATTATCTTTTTCAGAGCCACCGATTCCCAAAGTGGTTTTTATCTTTTTTGAAATCTTTTTTAAATCTTCCTCACTGCCTTCCCAACCTTCAACAATCGTTACAGGTTTTCCGTTTCGGCCTTTTTTTTCAAACTTGCAGATCAAAGGCTCTTTCTGTTTAAATTCTTCTTCAGGCATCTGAAAATCCTGCTCTTCGTGGGTAGGAAAAAGGTTTTTTAGTTGATCTCGTAAATCCATAAAACAAAATTAAAAATAATATTTATAATTCAAGAGGATTAATGAGTTAACGTGCTAAAAAGTAGAAAAATTATAAAAATACATTGCTTTACTTTCTTAAATGAAATGCCCTCGTTTTACTAATTAAAAAGGAATTTACAGCAGAAACTTTGTTTTCCTCTGCGTTAATTAATTTAACATTTAATAAAAATACATTTCTAAAAATTCATACTTTCTATTTCAGTTTCATGTCAACCTTTAAGTAAAATTTAAACATTGAAAATTCTTTATATCATTCAAAAATAGGTAACTTTGTTTGTTTAAAAAATCAAAATAAAATGTCTAAAAAAGCAATATTGGCAATACTTGACGGATGGGGTTTGGGAACAAATCCTAACGTTTCTGCACTCGACCAGGCAAATACACCATTTATAGATAGCTGTTATCAGAAATTTCCTCATACGACTTTAGAAGCAAGCGGTTTGGCTGTTGGTCTTCCTGCAGGACAAATGGGAAACTCTGAGGTTGGGCACATGAATCTGGGAGCAGGTAGAGTAGTGTATCAAAATCTGGTAAAGCTTAATATGGCTGTCGAAAACGGAACTTTAGGACAGGAAAAAGTAATTCAGGAAGCTTTTGCTTATGCGAAACTCGAAAATAAAAATGTTCACTTTATCGGTTTGGTTTCCAACGGCGGAGTACACTCACATATCAATCATTTGAAAGGATTATTGTCTGCTGCAAAAGATTTTGGTTTAAACGAAAACGTTTATGTTCATGCTTTTACAGACGGTAGAGATTGCGATCCGCATTCTGGTTTAGGATTTATTGAAGAACTTCAGAATCACATGAGCGCAACAACCGGAAAATTAGCTTCTGTCATTGGAAGATATTACGCAATGGATCGTGACAGAAGATGGGAGCGTGTAAAATTAGCTTACGATGCCATGGTAGAAGGAGTTGGTTTGCAGACGACAAATGCATTAGCTGCAATTAAAGCTTCTTATGATGAAAATGTAACTGATGAATTTATCAAACCTATTGTTTTAGTAAAAGAAAGTCAGATTGGAAATGTAGTTCCGGTTGCAAAGATCGTTGATAATGATGTTGTGATTTGTTTCAATTTCCGTACAGACAGAGGTCGTGAGATTACAGAAGTTCTTTGTCAGCACGATATGCCTGAATATTTTATGCGAAAGCTGAACCTTCATTATGTAACGTTGACGAATTATGATAAAACCTATCAGAATGTAAATGTAGTTTTTGATGAAGAGGTTTTGAAAGATACAATGGGTGAAGTTTTAGAAAGAAACGGTAAAACACAGATCCGAATTGCTGAAACGGAGAAATATCCACACGTTACATTTTTCTTTTCCGGAGGTCGTGAAGAGGAGTTTCACGGCGAAAAAAGATTGCTTTGTCCGAGTCCGAAAGATGTTCCGACTTATGATTTGAAGCCTGAAATGTCAGCTTACGAAATCACAAATTCAATTTTACCAGAACTGGAAAACAAAACTGCAGATTTTATCTGTTTAAATTTCGCAAATACTGATATGGTTGGTCACACCGGAGTTTTTGAAGCTGCCGTAAAAGCTGCTGAAACCGTAGATAAATGCATAGAAAGAGTGGCAACAATGGCTTATGAACACGGTTACGCTGTTTTCATTTTGGCAGATCATGGAAATTCGGATGTAATGATTAATGCAGATGGATCACCAAACACGCAGCATTCAACGAATCTTGTTCCGTTAATTGTGATGGATAAAGATAAAAACTGGGATTTAAAACCTGGGAAACTAGGAGATATGGCACCTACAATTTTATCAGTAATGGGAATTGAAATTCCGGCAATTATGACAGGAGATATTTTAGTAAGCTAAAATTGAGTAATAATATTGTGAAAATGCCGTTATCAAAGAGATAGCGGTATTTTTTATGATTTATGTCAGAAATAGTATGACTTACATATTATCTTATGTCACAAATAACAAATAAATCTTATCTTTGTAAATTATAAATTTATTTTTTGATGTATAATGCTCTCGTAAGAAAAGAAGTAATGGGTATTTTGGAAAAGGAAGTCGGTTCTTTTCTCGATAAGTTTTTAACTCCAATTGAGAAAATTTGGCAACCTTCAGATTATTTACCAGATCCTTCTAGTTCTGATTTTAAATATGACTTAGAAGAAATTCAAACTTTCGCTCAGGAAATGCCTTATGATCTTTTTGTAACATTAATTGGCGACTGTATTACTGAGGAAGCATTACCTTCTTACGAATCCTGGCTGATGAGCGTTGACGGAATTGATCAGGAAAAAAGCGGGCCAAGCTGGGCAAGCTGGATAAGATCTTGGACGGCAGAAGAAAACAGACACGGTGATTTACTGGGGAAATATCTGTATTTATGCGGGAGAGTAAACATGAGACAGATGGAAATTACAACTCAATATCTAATCAGTGATGGTTTTGATATTGGAACAAGTATGGATCCTTACAGAAATTTTGTTTACACCAGTTTTCAGGAAACTGCAACCAATGTTTCTCACAGACGAGTTGGTACTTTAGCCAAACAAACAGGAAACGGAAAACTAGCAAAAATGTGTGGTGTAATTGCCGCAGATGAAGCAAGACACGCAAAAGCTTACAAACATTTCGTAGCAAAAATATTAGAATTGGATCCTTCAGAAATGATTTTGGCATTTGAAGATATGATGCGTAAAAAAATCGTTATGCCGGCTCATATGATGAGACAGTCTGGTCAAAAAGCTGGTGAGCTTTGGGGACATTTCTCAGATGCTGCACAAAGATGTCTGGTTTACACAGGTCAGGATTATATCAATATTATGAAAGATCTTTTAGACGAATGGAAGATTGAGCATATCACAGGTCTTACCGAAAAAGCGGAAAAAGCTCAGGAATATTTAATGAAACTTCCTTCAAGATTACAGAAAATTACAGACAGAATTGCTACCCCGGATTTACAGTTTGAATTTTCCTGGGTAAAAAAATAATAAGACTTTAACAATAAATTATAAATTAGAGTGTCGAATGTTTTTCGGCACTCTTTTATTTATTTAGTATCTTTGCCCAGCTAAAAACGCAACAAAATGTTAAATAATAAGAAAATTGCTGTTGATTTTGACGGAACTATCGTAGATGATGCATATCCGTCGATTGGAAAAGCAAAAATTTTCGCTTTCGAAACTCTTAAAAAACTTCAGTCTCAAGGTTTTAGACTTATACTTTGGACGTACAGACACGGGAAAACTTTAGATGAAGCTGTAGAATTCTGCAGACAGAATGGTATTGAGTTTTACGCAATTAACTCGAGCTTTGAAGGGGAAGTTTTTGATTCTGAAACACAGTCAAGAAAATTAGATGCAGATTGGTTTATTGATGACAGAAATTTAGGTGGCTTTCCGGGATGGGGGGAGATCTTTAATATCATCAACGAAAGAATAGAATTCCGGGTAGAAGGTAAAGAAGTTTTAGCTTATTCAAAACTGAAAAAAGAAAAGAAAAAAGGTTTGTTTTGGTAATAATATAATTTGAAATTTAATGTTTGAAATTTGACATTTTATGTCTTTAATACAAAATTTTGAACCTCAAATCTCAAATCTCAAATTTGATAAATGATTCAATTAAAAACAATAGACGAGCTTCGTCTGATGAAAGAAAGTGCCCGATTGGTTTCCAGAACATTAGGAATGTTGGCAAAAGAAATCAAACCGGGAATTACTACTTTATATTTAGATAAATTAGCACATGACTTTATTAAAGATCACGGTGCTGAACCGGCATTTTTAGGATACGGAGGTTTCCCGAATTCTCTTTGTATCTCACCGAACGAGCAGGTTGTTCATGGTTTTCCAAATAAAGAAGATATTAAAGAAGGGGATATACTTTCTGTAGATTGTGGTGCGATTCTGAATGGTTACGTAGGAGATCATGCGTATACTTTCGAAATTGGTGAGGTGAAACATGAAACCAAAAAATTACTAAAAGTTGCCAAAGAATCTCTTTACAAAGGGATTGAGCAATGTATTAGAGGAAAAAGAATCGGAGATATTTCTCATGCCATTCAAAAACATTGTGAAAAAGAAGGTTACGGAGTTGTGAAAGAACTTGTTGGTCACGGTTTAGGAAAGAAAATGCACGAAGATCCTCAAGTTCCGAATTACGGAAAACAGGGAAGCGGAAAAGTAATCAAAGACGGTTTGGCAATCGCTATCGAACCGATGATTAATTTAGGAACTGAAAAAGTGAAATTCCATAACGACGGTTGGACAGTGACAACACTTGACAATCAACCTTCTGCACATTTCGAGCATGATGTTTGTGTGATTAACGGTAAGCCGGTTTTACTTTCTACTTTTGATTATATCTACGAGGCTTTAGGAATTGTAAGTGATGAAGAAAAGCCATTTCAACTGGATTTTTAATGAAAAAGCTGACTAAGTTTTTATTAAATAAAATTCCACGTCCGATGCTTATTAAAATGAGCATTTGGGCGCGACCGTTGATTTACCAATTTTTCAAAGGCGATCAGTTTTTCGATCCCATCGATGGCAGATCTTACCGCAAATTTCTTCCATACGGATATGGAAAACAAAGAGAAAATGCTTTGTCACCCGGAACTTTAAGTCTTGAGAGACACCGTCAAATGTATCTTTATCTTCAGAATGAAACCGATTTTTTCATTAAAAATTATAAAGTTCTGCATATTGCTCCCGAACAGGAATTTTTGAGAAAATTTAAAAGAATGAGCAATCTCAACTATATTTCGGCAGATTTATATTCACCGATTGTAGATGTAAAAGCTGATATCTTAGATCTGCCTTTTGAAAATGAAAGTTTTGATATCATTTTCTGTAATCATGTTTTAGAGCATATTCAGGATGATGCAAAAGCGATGAGTGAACTCTATCGGGTGATGAAACCGGGAGGTTGGGGAATTTTGCAGGTTCCGATGAAAAACTCTATGGAGAAAACCTATGAAGATTTCACCATAACAGATCCAAAAGAAAGACAAAAACATTTCGGACAGTACGATCACGTTCGTTGGTACGGAATGGATTATTTTGACCGTTTAAAAACCGCTGGTTTTGAGGTTGAAGCCAACTTTTATTCCCAGGAATTTTCTGATGAAGAAATAAGAAAATATGGATTAAGACAAAACGAAATTTTACCAATCGTTTTAAAGAAATAGAAAACGGCTTCGAAATTTGAAGCCGTTTTCTATTTCTTTAAGTGTTATTTTAATTCTTCATAAAAAATTCAGATCTGAAATTTTCAATACTTAAAAGATATTGACCTTTTTGAAAAACGCTTACATCAATTTTTACTATTTTACCGGAAGATAATGTTTCAAATAATAATTTTCCAGACAAATCGTAAATTTTTACTTTTAAATTTTTCTCCAAATCTTCAACAATCAAAAAGTCAATTGAAGGATTTGGGTAAACTTTAAATGTCTTCTTCAGTGCATTTTCTTTTGTACCAAGAAATGAATTGTTGTAGTATACTTTATTGCCTGTCGTGACATTTGTAATAATCAATGTCTTGGAAGTTCCGTTATTAATAATTTGATAATTAAAAACAGTCCCGTTTGGAACAGTTCCTGAAGGCGGTATGCTTCCTACATAGAAATCGCAGTTTTTTTGGTCATATTCCTGTGCTGCCTGCATATTGGGTCCATTATAATCAGCAAAAGTACATCCGCCACCGGTTTTTGTAAAAGAATTTTGAGCTTGTGAAAAATTAATATTTACTCCTGCAATATTAAAATACTGAGAATTAAAAACATATCCTGAAGTACTCTGAATAAATGTAGAGTTGGGTAAACCTTGAGACATTACAGGAGAAGCTGTTGTCTGTCCATTTAAGATGATTTGCGAAATATACCAGTTGTTGTTGAAAAGATCTGCATTCTGTGCAAAAATGAAATTATTTACAAATGTTAAAAAGAATAGAGTTTTTTTCATGATTTTTTGTTAAAGATACAAAAAACTATTCCACTAACGGTGATAAAATTTAATATTTGTTTAAAAATAAAAATCAAATAAAAGAATTAATGCGAAACTGCTTTTAACCCAATCACAGAACCAATTAAAGTACAGATGAAAAATATTCTCCAGAAACTTGCCGGATCTTTAAAGATAAAAATTCCTACCAAAGCGGTTCCTACAGCTCCAATTCCCGTCCAGACTGCGTAAGCTGTTCCGATAGGTAAAGTTTCTGTGGCTTTGATGAGTAAAAGCATAGAAATTGTGAGACAAGTTAAAAATCCGCCAAACCACCAATACATTTCGTTTCCAGTTGTTTCTTTTACTTTTCCGAGGCATGATGCGAAGGCAACCTCAAATAATCCTGCGATGATTAAAATAATCCAGTTCATTTTAAATAAATTTATACTGCAAAATTGAGGCTTTGAACTGAATTAAAATTTTACAAATGTTAAAAAACAAGATTCAATTCTTTTATATTTTAAAGAAATATAGCTGATAAGCAGATTTTAAATCAGCGCCATCCTCTAAATCTGCGAGGAAATATTTTTATGCCAATTATTTAATTTCTGCCCGAATTCTACTCAAACTCACCTGAGTAATTCCCAAATAAGAAGCAATATGACCAAGCTGAACTCTTTGCAAAAGATACGGTTTTTCTCTGAGCAAATCTTTATACCGCTCCAAAGCTGTTTTGTATTGTCTTGAAATAATTAATTCTTCCGTTTTTACCAATTCACGCTCTGCAAATTTTCGTCCCCAATTGGCAATATAAATATCTTCATTAAATAATTTTTTCAGCTTTGAAGTTTCGAGAACATAGAAATCACAATCTTCCAGAAGTTCGATACTTTCATAACCCGGTTTGTCATCCACATAACTTTTCATCGAAACTACCGGTTCGCCTTCAGTTCCGAACCAAAACGTAATATCATTGTTTTCGGTTGACGCATATGCACGAACAATTCCTTTTTTCAGAAAATAAATATAGGAAACCACCTTATTGGCTTCCATCAGACAAAACCCTTTTGGATGACTGATTTCAGAAATATGTTGAATTAAATTTAATTTTGATAATTCCGGAAGTGGGAAGATGGTATTGATGATCTGATCGATTTCCATAAGAAGGTCAGGATTAATTATTTTTCAAAAGTATACTTTTTTGAGCATCTATTTCAGATATAGTCCAAAATCCAAATTTTGTTTTACTAACTTTGCAAATCGTAATAAAAACGATTTAATTTTTTTATATGCATAAAGCAGGATTTGTAAATATCGTTGGAAAGCCTAATGCCGGAAAATCAACACTCTTAAATCAATTGATGGGAGAGAAGTTGGCTATCGTAACGCAGAAAGCTCAGACAACCAGACATAGAATTTTTGGAATTTATAATGAAGAAGATTTACAGATCGTATTTTCTGACACTCCCGGAGTTTTAGATCCAAAATACGGTTTACAGGAAAAAATGATGGATTTTGTAAAAGATTCTTTACAGGATGCAGACGTATTTCTTTTCATTGTAGATGTCACCGATAAAGCTGAACCTTCAGAATTTTTAATCGATAAATTGAACAAAATTCCGGTTCCGGTTTTATTATTATTAAATAAAATTGACCAAACCAATCAGGAAGGTCTTGAGAAAATTGCAACAGAATGGCACGAAAGAATTCCTAAAGCTGAAATTCTTCCTATTTCTGCGTTAAATGCTTTCAATCTTGATATTATTTTACCGAAATTAAAATCAATGCTTCCTGAAAGTCCGGCGTATTATGATAAAGATATGTATACCGATAAGCCGGAACGTTTCTTTGTGAACGAGGCAATCAGAGAGAAAATTCTTTTAAATTATGAAAAAGAGATTCCTTATTCTGTAGAAGTTGTAACAGAAATGTTCAAAGAAAAAGAAGGAATTATCTTTATTGATTCTATTATTTATGTAGAGAGAGATACTCAAAAAGGGATTATCATCGGTCATAAAGGTGAAGCCATTAAGAAAGTAGGAACTGAAGCAAGAATTGATTTAGAGAAATTTTTTGCAAAAAAAATCCATTTGAATCTTTTTGTAAAGGTGAAAAAAGACTGGAGAAAAAACGACAGAGATTTGAAGAATTTTGGGTACAGATAGACTAAAAAGTCAATATCCATCGTTGTAATAAAAGATTTTTATTATCTTTAGTTTAAATTTTCATACAATGAGTTACTTAAACACAAAAACCAATCCCATCATTTTAGATGTCGTTATATTTCTTGTAAGATTGTTTGTAGGATTTGCGATGATTTCTCACGGGTTTCCAAAGCTTCAGACTTTGATCAATGGTGGTGAAATACAGTTTTATGATTTTCTTGGACTTGGTGCTACAGTTTCGCTGGTATTAACGGTTTTCGCTGAATTTGTATGTTCTATTTTTATTATTTTAGGATTATTTACAAGAGTTGCAGCAGGATTTTTGCTCTTCACAATGGCAATTGCCGGATTTGTAGTTCACGGAGCAGATGCGTTTGAAAAAAGAGAACTGAGTTTATTATATCTCTCAATTTATTTAATAATTATTTCCGTTGGTGCAGGAAAAATTTCTGTGGATCACATGATCGAAAAAAGAAGAAGAGCTTCAGATTGGTAAAACACCTTGGTATAAATAAAATCCCGAAACAAATTCGTTTCGGGATTTTTTATGTTTAAATGTGTTGAAATTTTTGAATATTTTTTTTGGAGAATTTCAAATCTCAAACATCAAATTTCAAATTCTTACGCTAATTTCTGAGAATCCGCTACAAACTGCGCTAATCCGCTATCTGTTAAAGGGTGTTTCAACAAACTCAAGATCGGAGGAAGTGGTGAAGTAATTACATCTGCACCAATTTTAGCACAATCGATGATATGCATTGAATGACGGATCGATGCCGCTAAGATTTCAGTATCATACATATAATTATCAAAAATCAATCTGATTTCCTGAATTAAGTTTAAACCATCTGTTGTAATATCATCCAATCTTCCCAAGAACGGAGAAACATAAGTTGCACCCGCTTTTGCAGCTAAAAGCGCTTGTCCGGGAGAGAAAATCAACGTACAGTTTGTTTTAATTCCTTTATCCGAAAAATATTTCAACGCTTTAATACCGTCTTTAATCATTGGGATTTTTACCACAATGTTCGGATGAATTGCAGCCAGTTCATCACCTTCTTTGATCATTTCTTCGTACGTTGTAGAAAGTACTTCCGCAGAAATATCTCCGTCAACGATTTCACAGATTGCTTTGTAGTGGTTTTTAATCGCCTCAGAACCCTGAATTCCTTCTTTTGCCATTAATGATGGATTGGTTGTTACACCATCCAAAATTCCAAGGTCTTTAGCTTCTTTAATTTGCTCTAAATTAGCAGTGTCAATAAAAAATTTCATTTTGTTTAAATTGATTTATTTTAACAAAGATAAACATTCCATTTTGAGTGCGAAATTAATTTGTTGACTTACAAGATTTGAATTTCAAAGTATTTGTATTATTCATATTAACATCACTTTTCAAATCAAATTTTTAACTTTGAAAGTATGAAAAACCAATTCAAGGCAAAACTCAACATCGTAGGAATTAATCCTTATGTTTTTATTCCTCAAGAAATTTTAGAAGAAATATTTGAAGCTTCAGGAAAGAATAAAAGTCCGATTTCTGTGAAAGGAACTGTAAACGGAGAAGAATTTAAGCAAAACTTAATGAAATATCTTGGAGAATGGCGGCTGTATATTAATTTAACAATGCTGAAAGACTCTCCAAAAAGAATTGGCGAGCTCTTGGAAATTTCTATTGAGTTTGATGATTCAGACCGAACAATTATAATTCACCCGGATTTAGATAAGGCAATTAGAGAAAACCCTGTAGCATTTAAAAATTTTGAAAATTTAATTCCATCAAGAAAGTTAGAGTTAATTCGCTACATCAACAATTTGAAAACTGAAACAGGCATTGAAAGAAATATCAAAAAGATTATCCGACATCTGAATGGAGAAACAGATTTTTTCGGAAAAGTAATTAAATAAAAAACCGAAGAGATTATTTCTTCGGTTTTATTTATGTTTAAGAATTCAGAGCCTGGCTCAGCTTTACTGCATCCTGATTAGTTGGATCGTACTGTAAAGATTTTGCGATATGCTCTTTTGCTTTATCCGGACTTTCTTTTTGTTCGTTAAAAGCAATAAAGAAATAAGCATATGCTAAATTCTTTTTACTTGCTTCAATTTCTTCAGGTTTTACTGTTGAAATATATTTTTCATAAGACAATTTTGCATTTACATCATCTTTCGCAGATTGATAAGAGTAAGCCTGACTGTAATAGGAAGGAGCCCAATCTGGCAACTGCACAGATAATTTTTTCCAGGTAGCAATTGCGTTTTGCCAATCTGCAGCATCTTGATAAGCTGTTGCCAATTTAGCAAGCGATTCTACATCTTTAGGATTGGTTTCAACTTGTTTTTTAAGTCCTTCAATCGTAGGATTTGTTTGTGCTTGAATCGTCGGAGTAGTTTCTGCAGTTTGTGCAAAAACAGCGCTCGTACTTCCTAACATTATTAAACCTACAAATAGTTGTTTGATATTAATTTTAACCGTTTTCATATTCTTTATTTTAAAATTACTATTGCTAATGTAGGAGTTACAAATTTATTTTTCTGTGATTCTTTTAGAGCCTTTAAGCTTTTTTGGAGTTTTTTAACGGTTTTAATGTGATTTTTAGCGTATTTTTTGATTTATACAGGCTTTGAGTTTATCTTTGTTTTAATAATTACAGACTTTCATTTTATGAACATTATATTAGCATCAACTTCCACACTTTTTGGCGGAAAATATCTTGAATATTTAAAAGACGAATTAATTGAATTATATAAAGGAATCGATGAAATTATATTCATTCCTTTTGCAAGACCGGGTGGAATTTCACATGATGATTATACGGCAAAAGCAAAATTATTTTTTGAAACCATCAATATAAAAGTAAAAGGTTTGCATGAATTTAATAACAAAACAGAAGCTCTTAATTCAGCTAAAGGATACTTTACTGGTGGTGGAAACACTTTTTTATTGGTTAAAACGTTGCATGAAGAAAATCTGATGTCTGTTTTAAAACAAAACGTAGAAAACGGGAAAGCCTATTTAGGTTGCAGTGCAGGAAGTAACATCGGCGGACAAAATATGAAAACAACGAATGATATGCCGATTGTGTATCCACCAAGTTTCGATTGTATGGGATTGGTTCCGTTTAATATTAATCCGCATTATTTAGATCCAAATCCGGATTTAAAACATAACGGAGAAACCAGAGAAACCAGAATTAAAGAGTTTTTAACGCAGAACGATATTAAAGTTGTCGGACTTCGTGAAGGAAACTGGATTCGAAGAATTGGTGATAAAATTACCGTTGAAGGAAACGAACTGACAAGAATTTTCGAAAAAGGAAAAGAGCCTTATGAAATAGAATCAGGAACAGATTTGTAATTAATTTTTATGGATGTCTGCAATTTATGATAACTTAATTTTTACAGTTTATTTGACATTAGATTTTGCATTAATGTAACAAAGAATAATCTCATTAATTTTTAAATTTTTATTTCCTGAAATTTATTTATGAAAAAATATATTGTACTTTATGTTCTGTCTACACATCTGATTTTTGCACAAAACGTCACTCAAAAATTAGATGATGCTACAAAAAATCTGATAAATTCTTCATTGGCAGTTTCTTCAAATTTATCTTTCTATGTTTCAGACGAAAGCGGAAATCTGATTTATGAATTTCAAGGGAATAAAGGACTTTCAACAGCTTCAACACAAAAGATTTTCACTGCGGCGGCTGCTTTGGAAACTTTAGGCAAAAGTTATACTTACAAAACAACTTCATCCTATTCAGGAACTATTTCTGGAGGAAATTTAAATGGAAATCTATTCATCACTTCAAATGGCGACCCGACTTTGGGAAGTTGGCGTTATGAAGGTTACAAACCTGAAAATTTTAAACAAAAACTAATCGAAGCTGTGAAAAAATCAGGAATCACAAAAATTTTAGGAGATTTGATTATTGATGATTCTTATTTCGACCATCAGACCATTCCCGGAGGTTGGCCATGGGATGATTTAGGAAATTATTACGGAGCCGGAGTTTGGGGAGTCAACTGGAGAGAAAATCAGTTCGATATGAACATGAGCGGAAATGACATCAAAAGTTTTTCATATCCTTTAGAAGGCGTAAAATGGTTAAATGATGTAAAAATTGCAGGAAGTTCAGACCAGAGTTTGATTTTTACGGCACCACATTCTGATGTTGCTTTAATTAACGGAAGTTTACCTTCGAAAGCAGTTACGGTTTCCGGTTCTGTACCAAATCCACCTTTGCAATTGGGCGTTGAAGTTCAAAAATGGCTGAAAGAATCAGGAATTGAGATTTCCGGGAAAGTTTTGACGAATTCTCAATTAGAAATCGATGGCAAAAAAGCTTTGGAAACTCCTAAAAATAATATTATTCTAACGTATGAATCGCCAACTTTAGATAAAATTGTTTACTGGTTCTTAAGAAAATCAGTGAATTTGTACGGAGAAAATTTAATCAAGACTCTCGGTAAAGAAAAGAAAGGAAATCCCAGTTTTAAAAGTGGAGTTGCATATTTAGCTGAATTTTGGAAATCAAAAGGAATCAATCCTAATATGATTAATTTTGCTGACGGAAGCGGACTTTCACCGCAAAATTATGTCTCGGCAAAAGCTGAAGTCCAGGCTTTAATTTATGCTAAAAAACAACCTTGGTTTGATTCTTATTACGATGGTTTTCCAACTCAGGATAACGGTATGAAGATGAAAAGCGGAACAATGCGCGATACAAAATCTTATGCAGGTTATCATACTTCTAAAGACGGAAAGAAATATATTTATGCCATTATCATTAACAATTATCAGGGAAGCGAAAGTGCAGAACTACAGAAAATTTTAAATGTTTTAAAATAATTTATATTGAAAAAAAGATCCATTTTTGCCAGATTCAATAACTGGTTTATTTTTTCTTTGATGACACTGGTTGTTGTATCCATCGTTATTACCTCTACTTTGGTTGTCAATTATTTAAAGAAAGATGAAGTAAAACGTGTTGATATTTTGGTTAAAGCTTTAAAGTTTCAGCAGGATGTTACACCAAGTTTGGAAGTACAGGAATTGCTTCTCGCCATTTACAGCTCAAATACAACAATTCCGATGATTATTTTAGATAAAAATGATCAGATTATAGAGTATAAACATCTGTCAAAAGAAGTTGGAGATGACTCTCAAAATATAATTGCCGAAGCAAAAAGAATGGAGAAAAAATACCCGGCAATTGAAATAAAAGTTCAGGGCGGAAATGACCAGTTTGTGTATTATGACAACTCAGAAATGCTGAATAATCTCCAGTATTTTCCTTTTCTTCTCGGCTTTTTTGTGTTGTGTTATTTTTTATTTTCCTTTTGGTTTTTAAGAACTGTTAAAAAAACAGATGAAGGTTATCTTTGGGCCGGTTTGGCAAAAGAAACGGCGCATCAAATCGGAACTCCATTATCATCTATGATGGGATGGATGGAAATTATGAAGCTGGAAAACCCTGATTCTGATGGTGTAATTGAAATCGAAAAAGATATTGAAAGACTCAGAACAATCTCAGAAAGATTCTCAAAAATTGGTTCAGTTCCTGAATTAAACGATACGAATTTTAATGAAACCATTAAAGAAAATTATGATTATCTGAAAACAAGAATTTCCAGAAAAATAGATTTTACACTTTTATTACCAACATACAATATTTTAGTTCCACACAATAAAATTCTGATGAGTTGGGTGATTGAAAATCTTGTAAAAAATGCAGTTGATGCCATGAAAGGCGAAGGAACCTTAAAAATGTCTGTTTTTGAACGGAATAAAAATATTTTAGTTGAAGTAAAAGACAACGGAACCGGAATGACAAAATATCAGGCTCAAAATGCTTTTAAACCAGGATATTCAACGAAAAAAAGAGGATGGGGACTGGGTTTAAGTCTTGCGAAAAGAGTTGTACAGGAATATCATAACGGAGATATTAAAATTTCTCAAACCGAAGTTGGAAAAGGCACAACTTTCAGAATTCTGATTAGAAAAGCATAAGTATTTATCATTGTAAAATTAATAATTGAAGCTAAAATTAATCATTCTAAAACCTCTTTTTAAACCTAAAAACAAAAGAAAAAATCACTATTTTTGAAACATGATTAGAGCAAGTAATATCCGTAAATCTTATGGAGATCTGGAAGTATTGAAAGGAGTTGATATTCACATCAAAACGGGTGAAGTAGTTTCTATTGTCGGAGAATCCGGAGCCGGAAAATCTACTTTGCTACAGATTTTGGGAACTCTTGATACGCCTTCAAATCCTCAAAAATATGATACTGAAATTTATCTGAACGATAAGCCATTTATTTACATGACCGATAAGCAGATTTCGAAATTCAGAAATCAGAACATAGGTTTTGTATTTCAGTTTCATCAGTTGTTACCGGAATTTACTGCTTTAGAAAATGTTTTATTGCCTACAAAAATTGCAGAAGCCAATGAAAAAGAAGCAATAGAAAAAGCGTATCAGTTATTTGAAGATTTAAAGATTGCAGAAAGAATTCATCACAAACCGAATCAATTATCGGGCGGTGAAGCGCAAAGAGTTGCGGTTGCAAGAGCTCTTATCAATTCTCCCAAGATTATTTACGCTGATGAACCGACCGGGAATTTAGATTCAAAAAACGCAGATGATCTTCACCGCTTATTTTTTGATCTGAGAGATAAATACAATCAGACTTTTGTGATTGTAACGCATAATCCGCAATTGGCAGAAATTACCGATCGTAAATTGGTGATGAAAGACGGGTTAATCATCGAATAATTATTTTAAATGAAATCTTTACTCTTTACAATTTTATTATTAATTTCCTGCAGTCAGTCAAAAGCTCAGGAAAATATTGATGTTTTGCCAAAAGAGAAAATTTCAGAATTAAAAGATTATATTAGAAACAAAGACTACAATCAGGATTTTGCAGTCTTCATCAATTTTAAAGTTCATTCAGGGAAATACCGTTATTTTGTTTATGATTTAAAAAATAACAAAATCGTTCAAAAAGCAATTGTTTCTCATGGTTCAGGATCTGTAATACCAAAATCAAATCAGCTTAAGTTTTCCAATGTTGAAGGTTCTTATCAATCTTCTTTAGGAAAATACGAGATTAGAGAAAGCTACAACGGAAAGTTTGGAAAAGCTTATCGTTTAAAAGGTTTAGACTCAACAAACAGTAATGCAATGGAGCGAGCAATTGTTTTACACTCATTTGGCTGTATTTCTGATCAGGAATCTCAAAATTTAACGTGTTTAAGTCTGGGTTGTCCTATGCTTTCCACAAAAGCATTTAATGAAACGGCAAAGTTTTTAGACCCATCAAAAAAGAGCATTATTTTATATGCTTTTTATTAACTAAAATCTATTATCATTAATCTATATGTCTATAAAATTTTTGGCAGAAGACGACAGACCGAGAGAAAAGTTTTTACTGAAAGGTAAAAACTCACTTTCTGATTCTGAACTTTTGGCAATCATTATGGGCAGCGGAAGCAGAGATGAAACAGCTGTAGAATTGGCAAGAAAAATTTTAGCTTCCGTTGATAACAATTGGCATCAGTTGAGTTTATTGACGATTAAAGATTTAACTAAATTTAAAGGCGTTGGTGAAGTAAAAGCAATCTCCATAGCAACAGCTCTAGAAATCGGAAGAAGGAGAGCCGCTCAGGAAATCCCTGAAAAACCACAAATTTCGAGCAGTAAAGATGCTTATCATCTTTTAAAACTGCATTTGTCAGATCTAAGAACTGAAGAATTTTGGGCACTTTTTCTCAATCAGAGTAATAAAGTGATTCATGTTGCCCAGCTTACTCAGGGTGGAATTAATCAGTCGATTGTAGACATCAGAGTTATTTTTAAAACGGCTTTAGACCATTTTTCGACGGGAATCATCATTTCACACAATCATCCGTCAGGAAATTCAAAACCAAGCGCAGAAGATATTAGCATAACCAAAAAAGTGAAAGAAGCGGGAAACCTCATGAATATTCAGCTTTTGGATCATATAATTATTACTCAAAATTCATATCTGAGTTTTGCAGACGAAGGAATATTATGATTAGAAGATTAAAATACCATGAAATTGATTTTGAAAAATATTCTCATTGTCTTGAAAATTCAGCACAACGAAAATATTCTGCTACAAAACAATTTTTAGATCTTACTTCAGATAAAAAATGGGAATTGCTTGTTTATAAAGATTATGAAGCAGTAATGCCGGTTCCTTACGTTTTTAAATCGGGGATAAAAATTGTTCATAATCCTATGCTTTGCCAGCAATTAGGAATTTTTTCCCGGGAAGACAATATAGAAATTAATGAGGCTTTTCTTAGCTTTTTACAGAACAAATATCTTATCAGGGTGTATGCCTTTAATGAATTTAACAAGTTCAAAACATCTTTAAAACCTAAAAAGAATTTTCTGATTCTTCCTGAAAATTACGAAACAGTTTATTCAAAATATTCCCCGAAAAGAAAAAGAAAATTGAGGCTTGATGAAGATGTTTTAAAAACTTCTGAAATCAAAGAAATCAGTTTTGATCAGGCTGAAAGCTTTATCAGAGATAATTTTCTCGGAGCAGATAAAGAAGAAGACATAGAACTGTTTATTTTAATTTTTAAAAATATGTTTGAGGCAGACTGTCTAAGCTTTTCTGCTTTTTATCTCAATAAAAGAATTATCAACATTATTGTGACGTATTTTGATGATTTTACGGTGGCACTTTTAGGAACTTTCAATGATAAAGAATCGGTTAAGATTTCTGGAGCTTCTGTATTGATAAACAATTGTATAAAAGAAAATATTCACTCCAAAATTTTTGATTTTGAAGGCAGCGAATTGCCCAACGTTGAAGAATTTTTCAGAGGTTTCAGACCAGAACTTCGGCCTTATCACATTATCGATTATTCCAAGAAAGAGATAATTAAAAAATTACTTAGTTTGAAAATTATCTTTAATCAATAATTTAATCACGCTCTTTAGATTAGTTCTAAATATATTTCATAAATTTATAAAGTATTTTTCAATCTAATAACAATGTTTAAGAAAATTCGAAATTATAAATTGCCTTACATGATTTATAATTTTTTCAACAAAAAAAAATTACAGCATAACATTCCGCTCTATAAAAAATACGGACTCGATAAAAGCTATTTTTCATCTATTTCAAGCAAAGATTTTGCTCATTTGCCAAAAAATGAAAGAAAATTTGATCGAGAGAAACTTCTTAACACCCAATTTTATAAAAATCTTTCAGAAGAAAATAAAATCAGTGCAGAAGGGTTTGACGACAATGGGTTTTTAGTTTTAAGAAATTATTTAAAGTCCGAAACTGCCGATCAAATCAATGCTGAAATTGAAAAATTAATGAAAGACGGAACGATAAAATTCCGTTATGGCGGAAAGTTAATGTTTGTTATTCATCATTCAGAAATCATTAAAAAAATTGGTAACGATAAGAATTTACTTGAATTTTTATCCGTTTTAATTGATGGCGATGCTAAATTATTTCAAAGCATCAATTTTATCAACGGTAGTCAGCAAAAAACGCATTCCGACAGTATTCACATGACAACGTATCCTTTAGGCGGACTTCTCGGAGTCTGGATTGCTTTGGAAGACGTAGATGAAACAAATGGTGCATTACATTATATTCCTGGAAGTCACAAACTTCCATATTTCCTTAATTCTGATTATGATAATGAAGGTACAACTTTTAAAATCGGTAAAAAAAGTTATTTGGCTTACGAAGAATTCCTTGAAAATAAAGTGAAAGAATTAGGCTTAAAAAAAGAAGTCTTTCAAGCTAAAAAGGGTGATCTTTTAATTTGGCATGCTAATATTCTTCACGGCGGTGAACCACATTTAGACAAAACCAAAACCCGAAAAAGTCTTGTGTATCACTATTTTGATGAGAAAAGTGTGTGTTATCATGAGGTAACACAAAGACCTGCATTATTTGAGCTGTAATTCAGAAAATATCATTAATTTTGCTTCCTCAAATTATGACAGATTTTTTAGACTATTTACCTTATGCAGTCGCATTAGTTATTGCAATTCCGTTTTTGGTTTTGCTGAGACAATTTGTATATACTTACATCAACTTAAAAAATCAAGAGATCAGGTTACTTTCTGTAAAGTCTAATTCTGAAAATAAAACGCATTCCTATGAAAGAATGACGCTTTTTTTAGAAAGAATAAAGCCTTCAAACCTTATTCAGAAATTTGATAAAGATCTTGCCGCTCACGAGTTTTTATTTCTTACAGAAAAAACCATCAATGAAGAGTTTGAATATAATGCTTCTCAACAGCTTTATTTAACAAAAAATTCATGGCAGAATATCCTTGATTCTAAAAATGCAATCATAGATTTGCTTCACAAAACTTACGAAAGTTTAAATAACAACCCTAATCTTAACGAGTATAAAACCGTTTTCATTATGAATTACATGAATGATAACGACTACATTAGTGCAACCATTGAAGATTTGAGGAGAGAAATTTTAATAATAGCTTAATTAAATAATAAATATAAATAATGATTCCAAATTTTAAAGCACATCCGTGGCATGGGATTTCTGCAGGAGAAGATGCGCCAAACGTTGTTAACGTATTCGTGGAAATAGTTCCTTCAGACACCATTAAATATGAAATAGATAAAGAAACGGGTTACCTTAAAGTAGACAGACCTCAGAAGTTTTCAAATATTATTCCTGCATTATACGGTTTTGTTCCAAGAACTTACTGTGACGCAGAAGTAATGAAATTGGCTATAGAAAGTGGTGCAAGCGACGTTACAATGGGAGATCATGATCCTTTGGATATTTGTGTTTTAAGTTCGCACAACATTCACTCAGGAGGACTTTTAATGGAAGCTATTCCTATCGGAGGTTTCAAAATGATTGATGGTGGTGAAGCAGATGATAAAATTGTGGCGGTAATGGTAAGCGATCATGCTTTCGGACATTTCAGAGATATTTCAGAATTACCTGAAGCCGAAGTAAAAAGATTAATGCACTATTTCCTTACGTATAAAAACTTACCGGATGAGCCTGCAAAATGCAGAATCCAGGAAGTTTACGGAGCTGAGCATGCAAAACAGGTGATTGTGGCTTCTCAAAAAGATTACTCGGATAAATACGGAGGATAATTTTTAAAAAATTAGATATTGATATAAAAAGCAGGTGAATATTCATCTGCTTTTTTCGTTTTTTTCAACAATTTACTTTGTCAAATACAAAATTGGTATAATATTTTAAATGGAACAAAAGAAATTATTGAGTATATTTAATAATCTATTACCAAAAAAATATTAAACTATGGACTTATTTGTATTAGTGCCAATTTTTGGCGTTATTGCCCTGATCTATACTTTTCTGCAAAGTAATTGGGTAAGCAAACAAAACGCAGGCAATGAAAAAATGAAAGTTATCAGCGGACATATCGCTGACGGTGCGATGGCTTTTCTCAAGGCCGAGTACAAAATTCTGATGTATTTCGTCATCATCGTAGCAATTTTATTAGGTGTAATGGGAATGACCAACTCCAATTCTCACTGGAGTATCGGTATTGCTTTCGTGATTGGAGCCATACTATCTGCTTTGGCGGGTTTTATCGGAATGAAAATCGCAACCAAAGCCAATGTTAGAACTGCTGAAGCTGCAAAAACATCTTTATCCAAAGCTTTGAAAGTATCATTCACAGGAGGTTCGGTAATGGGAATGGGAGTTGCGGGTTTAGCCGTTTTAGGATTGGGTTCGGTTTATTTAATTATTAAACAGATTTTTGCTCCCGGTTCTACTGTAGATTCCCATGAGATGGAAAGAACAATAGAAATTCTTACAGGATTTTCTTTAGGCGCAGAATCTATCGCTTTATTTGCAAGAGTTGGTGGTGGAATTTACACTAAAGCGGCCGATGTTGGAGCTGATTTAGTAGGAAAAGTAGAAGCAGGAATTCCCGAAGATGACCCTCGAAATCCAGCCACAATTGCTGATAATGTAGGAGATAACGTAGGAGACGTTGCAGGAATGGGAGCTGATTTATTTGGGTCTTACGTGGCGACCGTTTTAGCGACAATGGTTTTAGGCCGGGAAACAGTTTCTATAGATTCTTTTGGAGGATTTGCTCCGATTCTTTTACCGATGTTAATTGCCGGAACTGGAATCATCTTTTCAATGATCGGAACTTTATTCGTTAAAATTAATGACAATGAGGGTGCATCAACTTCTAACGTTCAGAATGCATTAAACTTAGGAAACTGGGGAAGTATCGTTATTACCGCAATTGCTTCTTACTTTTTGGTTACTTATCTTCTACCGGAAAAAATGGTTTTAAGAGGTATTGAATTTACTAAAATGGGAGTTTTCGGAGCGATAATCGTAGGGTTGGTCGTAGGAACTTTAATGAGTATCATTACTGAATTTTACACAGCAATGGGTAAAAGACCTGTATCTAGTATTGTAAGACAGTCTTCCACAGGTCACGCTACGAATATTATTGGCGGACTTTCCGTTGGAATGGAATCCACACTTTTACCAATTCTGGTTTTAGCGGGAGGAATTTATGGCTCATATTTATGTGCCGGATTATATGGTGTCGCCATTGCAGCAGCCGGAATGATGGCTACAACCGCAATGCAGTTGGCAATTGATGCTTTCGGACCGATCGCTGACAATGCAGGAGGAATTGCCGAAATGAGTGAACTGCCAAAAGAAGTTCGTGAAAATACAGATATTTTAGATGCGGTTGGAAATACAACTGCAGCATCAGGAAAGGGTTTTGCAATCGCTTCTGCAGCTTTAACAGCTTTGGCCTTATTTGCTGCTTTTGTAGGAATTGCAGGAATTGACGGAATTGACATTTACAGAGCTGATGTTTTAGCAGGATTATTTGTGGGTGGAATGATTCCGTTTATATTTTCGTCTTTAGCGATTACGGCAGTTGGACAGGCGGCAATGGCAATGGTAGAAGAAGTGAGAAGACAGTTCAGAGAAATCCCCGGAATTCTGGAGGGAAAAGCCGAACCGGAATATCAAAAGTGTGTGGCGATTTCCACTGATGCATCTATCAGAAAAATGATGCTTCCAGGTGCTATTGCAATCGTTTCACCTTTGTTAATCGGATTTATTTTTGGTCCGGAAGTTTTGGGTGGATTTTTAGCCGGCGCAACAGTTTGCGGAGTTTTAATGGGTATTTTCCAGAATAATGCAGGCGGAGCTTGGGATAATGCTAAAAAATCTTTCGAAAAAGGAGTAAATATTAACGGACAGACTTATTATAAAGGTTCAGAACCACACAAAGCTTCCATCACAGGAGATACAGTAGGAGATCCTTTTAAAGATACTTCCGGACCGTCGATGAATATTTTAATTAAATTAATGTCGATTGTTTCTTTGGTAATTGCACCAACTTTGGCTGTTTTACATAAAGATAAAATTGATGCCAACAGAAAAGCAAAAATTGAAAGTCTTCTTGGTAAATCCGCAACGCATATAGAAAATCAAGCGATTTCAGGAAATAATGTAGCAATTGCACCATCAGGAATTAATGGTCAGCTGAATGAAGATGGTGATTTTGTTTACAATACAGGAAATATTCAGGAAGTTAAACTGAAAAGTGGCAAAACAATTTCTTTGGGAAATCAAAGTCAATTGTACTTTTTGCAGGACGATGTTAATAAGAAAAATCAGTCTGTTTTAGATCCAAATAAATGGTATACCATTGAAAATTTGTACTTCGAAACCGGATCGAGCGATTTAAAAGCCGGTTCGGAAAATGAACTTTCTAATCTTGCTGAAATTATGAATGCATATCCTACTTTGAAAATAAAATTAGGAGGTTACACCGATAATGTTGGAGGTGAAGAAAGTAATCTTTCCCTTTCCAATTTAAGAGCTCAAACCGCAAAATTGAAATTACTTGAACTGGGAATTGCCGGAGATCGTATAGAAACAGAAGGATACGGTTCTCAGCATCCGGTTTGCCCGGCAAATAATACTGAAGAATGTCAGGCAAAAAACCGAAGATTAGATATAAGAGTTTTGGCTCTTTAGATTCAAATTAAAAATAAACTTAAGCACTGCATTTCGCGGTGCTTTTTGTTTTATTTAGAGCTAAGCTATAAAAAAACATCTGTGAAAATCCGTGAAATCTGTGGGAATAAAAATATGGCTACAAATTTCTTTTCAAATATTCCATCGCGTTTATAATGACTTCATCTTTTTTAGCAAAACTAAATCTTATATAATCTGAATTTTGTTTAGATTGATAAAAAGCCGAAAGCGGCAAACAGGAAACTTTTTTCTCAACAGTCAGCCATTTTGAAAATTCCACATCGGTCATCGTGGAATTTACATCTCTGAAATTTACAATCTGAAAAAAACCTCCTTGCGATTTTTGTTCAACATTAAGAGGCGTAAATTCTATTAAATGATTAAAAATATCACGTTTCTGCTGCATGATTTTTTGATTTTCAGCAGGATCAAAAACTTCGAGATACTTTGCAATAGCGTACTGACAAGGCGAATTTGAGCTGTAAGAAATATATTGCTGATGAATCCTGAAATAATTTAATAAATTTTCAGGAGCTAAAAGATAACTTACTTTCCAGCCTGTAGAATGAAACATTTTCCCGAAAGAAAAGATGCAAAATGTTCTTTTTTTCAATTCAGGATGCAAAAACGAACTGTAATGTTCAGCATTGTCGTAATAATAAATATCATAAATTTCCTCCGAAATAAGGTAAATTTCCTGATGTTTTATCAACTCATAAAGCTGATTCCAATCTTCTTTAGTCCAAGTTTTTCCAGTGGGATTTTGAGGTGAATTAACGATGATTGCTTTAGTTTTTGAACTAATACAATTTTGAAGTTTCTCCCAATCAATTTTAAAATCAACTTCCAAATCGTAATAAACAGGAACTCCGCCATTTATAACAATCGAAGGTGCATAAGTGTAGTAAGAAGGCTGAATAACAATCACTTCATCACCAATATTTAAAATAGATTTTAAAGACGTGTACAAACCAAAAGTAGAACAAGGAACAATATTAATTTCCTCTTTTTTAAGCTTTACACTGTTTTTTCGATTTAAATTAAACCGAATAATACTTTCAATCAACAAAGGATTTCCCGAAAGCGATTCATAACTATGGCTAATCATATCCGCAGATTCTTTCAGATAATATCTTAAACGCGGATCGATTTCAAAATCGGGGAGACCTAATGACAAATCATAACTCTGATGTCTCGAAGCAAGCTCCGACATTTCTGTGAAAAATTTGTAATCATTAAATCCGTAGTTTTTTTCCATAGGCTTTTATCAAATATATAAAAAAATAGCATCCAATTTACAGTTGGATTTTTTTTGTTATTTTTAAACAAACAATTTTTTACATGAAAAAAATACTCATTCCAATTCTTTCAGTAATTGTTCTTACGAGTTGTGGAAATTCTATACGTTCAAATAATGAGCAAAATTCAAGTTTAAGCAATTCTAAAAGTGAGAAATCCTTTAGTAAAGCATATCAGCAAATTAAGTTTAATGATTTAAAGAAAAATCTATATATAATTGCTTCTGATGAAATGGAAGGAAGAGACACAGGAAGTCCAGGTCAGAAAAAAGCTGGAGAATACATTGTGAAATTTTATAAAGATTTGGGGATTTCGTTTCCTGAAAAATTAGGTTCTTATTATCAGAAAGTTCCATCTTCTTACATGAAAAAAAGAGGGGGTGGAAATTTACCAGATTCTGAAAATATTTTAGCTTTTATTGAAGGCAGTGAAAAACCAGAAGAAATTATCGTTGTTTCTGCACATTATGACCATGTCGGAACTAAAAATGGAGTAGTTTACAACGGTGCCGATGATGACGGAAGCGGAACTGTCGCTGTAATGCAGATTGCAAAAGCTTTTCAGAAGGCGAAAAAGAAAGGAAACGGACCCAAAAGATCGATTCTATTTCTACATGTGACGGGAGAAGAACACGGACTTTTCGGTTCTGAGTATTACTCCGACAATCCGGTTTTTCCTTTGGTAAATACAGTTGCTGACTTGAATATTGACATGATTGGAAGAGATGATTTTGCCAATCGTGGAAAGAATTATGTGTATGTAATTGGTTCTGAAATGTTGAGTTCAGAGTTAAAAACGATCAATGAAGCTGCAAATAAAAAGACAAACAATCTTGAATTAAACTATAGATACGACGATCCCAAAGATCCCGACAGGTTATATTACCGTTCCGATCATTATAATTTTGCGAAACATGGAATTCCCGTAGCATTTTTCTTTGACGGTATTCATGAAGATTATCACCAGCCGACCGATGACGTTGAGAAAATCGATTTTAATTTACTGCAAAAAAGAACGCAATTGGTTTTTACTACAGCTTGGGAACTTGCAAATCGAGAAGCAAGGATTGTAGTTGACAAGAAATAAATTTTCAAATATGATTATTCGTGAAGCGAGAGTAGAAGATATTCCGCAAATTCAGGTCGTGAGAAATTCAGTTAAAGAAAACACATTATCAAATCCTGATCTTGTTACTGATCGAGATTGTGAAGAATTTGTGACCGAAAGAGGAAAGGGTTGGGTTTGCGAAATTGATAAGAAAATTACAGGTTTTTCTATTGTAGATTTAAAAGAAAATAATATTTGGGCGTTGTTTGTAGATCCTGATTTTGAAAAGAAAGGAATTGGCAAAAAGCTACATGACATGATGTTGGACTGGTATTTTAATCAAACCAAAGAAAATGTGTGGCTTGGAACTTCACCCAATACGAGAGCAGAAATGTTTTACAGAAAATCTGGCTGGATTGAAGTTGGGATACACGGAAAAAACTAAATTAAGTTTGAGATGACTTTTGATAACTGGACAAATAAAAAGTAATATGAATCAAAAAATAAAATCAATAAGACCATTTATCGGATCAAAAGATTTTGCTGAAAGCAGAGCATTTTATCGGGATTTAGGTTTTGAAGAGGTTGAAATTGATCCTAAATTTTCAGTTTTTAAAAAAGGTGAATTTGCATTTTATCTTCAGGATTATTATTCTAAAGAATGGATTGAAAACACAATGATTTTTCTTGAAATAGAGAATGTAGAGCTCTATTGGGAAGAACTTTCAGCTTTAAATTTAAAAGAAAAATACAATTCAATAAAACTGGTTCCAATAAAAACGATGGATTGGGGAAAAGAATGTTTCCTGCTTGATCCGGCTGGAGTTTTGTGGCATTTTGGAGAGTTTTTTACTTCTTAGAATATGATTTACGCATTCGACACGTATTATTACGAAAGCTCCGCCAAAACAGTCTGCATTGCTTTCGAAAACTGGAATTCTGAAACTGAAAGTTTTATCTATTCTGAGAATACTAAGGTCACTTCCGATTATGAAAGTGGCGCTTTTTATAAGAGAGAACTGCCTTGTATTCTGAGTTTGTTAAAGAAAATTGATTTACAAAACGGAGATTTAATTATTGTAGACGGTTATGTGACTTTAGATAATAACGGAAAAATTGGTTTGGGAGGTTATCTTTATCAATCTTTAGATAAAAAATATCCAATTATAGGTATTGCAAAAAATAGTTTTAACAGTGAAGATTGTCAAAGAAGAACTGTCTTTCGTGGCGAAAGCAAAACTCCGTTATTCCTTACTGCGATTGGAATTGATGTTGATGAAACTCATTCCAATATCATAAATATGCACGGAAATTATAGAATTCCAGCCTTATTGAAAAAGCTGGATCAACTTACAAGAGAGAAAGATGAACTAAATGTGAGAAACTGATAAAAGTCAGGCAAATATTATTTATATTTATTCTAAATAAATATAAATTTGTTTTAGAATTAAAACGATTCTAAAAACATCAAATAGTTCATCCATATTAATTTTTCATTTTTCAAGAACCGATAAGTTTTGCTTGTCGGTTTTTATTTTTTGAAACGTGAAAATTCAGTCAAATAAATTCTTACTTTTGAAAATAAGTAAACACAAAAACAATGAAAAATTTTTTTTATCTTTTTGCAGTAAGCATTTCTACTATTTTATTTTCACAAAAATCTTATACGAAAATCTGTAACTCAAAAATTAATAATGAAAGAGTTCAGATTAGTGAGCAATTTATTAAAGAATATTTTAATAAATGTGAAAATAAAGACTTTTCAAAATTTAATAATTTCATTTTAGACAAAAGATTTGAGAGAAAATTGAATGAAACGTATGAAAAAAATTGTGAAGAATCCTCACAGAATAATGGAAAAATAACGGTTAAAAAGTTTAACTCGGCTTACCTTCAAGATTACACAAAAGATCAAGATCCTATAGAATATATTGTTTTTGATGCTGATTTTGAAAAGTCTAAAGACATGAAATTTGTATGCGTCTGGATTTACAGAGATCAGAGCGTCATCAGTGGAATTTGGATTTCTAAAGAAAAACCTTAAAACCTAAATAAAAGAACCCGCTCTTTAGAAGCGGATTCAGTAGATAAATACATCTCATTTTTTTAATTAGACAACAACAAAAAAGCACAGCCGACGATGCTGTGCTTAAATTTTTATTTCAAATTTAATTGCGATTTCGAACTCGAAAAAGGCAAGAAAAAGATTCATTTCATTTTTATTACATAGTAAATGTAGGAATATTTTTAATACGAAATGTAAATTTAATGTTAAAATTCACTACTTATCCACATTTTTTTGTGGATAACTTCGAAAGTTATTTTTGTTGCTTAAAGCATTTGCTTCAAAATGAGCAATTCTTCTTACTGTATATGAATGATAACCAAAACTATCAATGTCATGTAGAAGTTTATAAATGTTGAAGTCTTTGATGGTATCATTTTCAAAAGAGAAAGATAAATGTTGCAACTCATTGCGATGATTTCTCATTTCTTCTTTTGTAGATTTTGTTTTTAGTAAATTATAGATTTCGCTGTATTTTATTGAATTTAAGCTATTTGAAGATAAAGTTCTTTCTTGTGGTTTCAGATTTTCTAATCCAGTTCCGCACCAATTCCAAGTCAGTTCTTCATTGTAATAATAAATAGAATTATCTTTCAAAAAAACAAAATTAACTGCTCCTTTCGGATAGTCATACAACTTAGTATCCTTAATTTGAACTAATTCCGGGTCTTTCAGTTTTGCTTCCTGAAAACGTTTTTCAGCGTCATCATTAAATTTAGAGACAATAAAATCTCTCTTTTCAATACTTTTTCCTTCTTTCTTTTGACAAGAAAATACGACGAAAATTATTAATATTGAAAAGAGAAATCTCATAATATGTTACAACTTCTCCGCAATATACTTTGCCGTATGTGATTTTTTATTCTTTGCTAAATCTTCGGGAGTTCCCGCAAAAACAATTTCTCCCCCATATTTTCCTGCTTCGGGACCGATGTCAATAATATGATCGGCAGATTTCATAATATCCGGTTGATGCTCGATAACAATAACAGAATGCCCAAGATCAATTAAAGCCTGTAAAGATTTTAGTAATTTTTGAATATCATGGAAATGCAATCCTGTCGAAGGTTCATCAAAAACAAACAAAGTTTTGTCTGTGGTAACACCTTTTACTAAGAAAGAAGCAAGCTTTACACGTTGTGCTTCACCTCCGGAAAGAGTAGAAGAGCTCTGTCCAAGCTGTAAATATCCCAGACCAACATCCTGAAGCGGTGTCAGTTTTGTCACGATTTTGTCTTCTTTATTTTCTTTAAAAAACGCCAAAGCTTCATCAACCGTCATGTGAAGAATATCTGAAATGTTTTTTTCGTCAAATCTTACCTCAAGAACTTCATTTTTAAAACGGGTTCCTTTACAGGTTTCACATTCGAGCTCGATGTCTGCCATAAACTGCATCGAAACATTGATTACGCCTTCACCTTTACATTCATCACATCTTCCGCCATCAACGTTGAAAGAGAAATGTTTTGGTTTGTAGCCCATCATTTTTGCACTTTTCTGCTTAGAAAACAAATCACGAATGTCATCATACGCTTTTAAATACGTTACAGGATTTGAACGGGAAGATTTTCCGATAGGATTCTGGTCAATCAATTCAATATGCTTGATTAATTTTTTCGGGAATTCCACAGAATCATAATCTCCCTTTTTTCCGCCCATTCCAAGCTGAATCTGAATATCATTCGTCAAAATTTCTTTCATCAAAGTAGATTTTCCACTTCCTGAAACTCCTGAAATGACAACTAAACTTTCTAACGGAACGTCAACATCAATATTTTTTAAATTGTTTGATCTTGCACCTTTAATATGAATAAATTCTTTTGCTTTTCTGCGCTTTTCAGGAACTTTTATTTCTAATCTTCCTGTAAGATATTTTGAAGTAAGCGTATTGGCATCTTTCAACTCTTTATAATCACCTGCAAAAACCAATTCTCCGCCTAAATATCCGGCTTCAGGACCAATATCAATGATATAATCTGCAGCTTTCATCACATCTTCATCATGTTCTACAACGATTACAGTATTTCCTAAATCACGAAGATTTTTTAAAACTCCAATTAGATTTTCGGTATCTCTTGAGTGCAATCCAATCGAAGGTTCATCTAAAATATAAATAGAACCTACCAAAGAACTTCCCAAACTTGTTGCCAAATTAATTCTCTGGCTTTCGCCTCCCGAAAGTGTATTGGAAGTTCGATTAATTGTTAAATATCCCAAGCCAACTTTTAGCAAAAATTCAACTCTCGTTGTAATTTCGTAAAGTAATCTTTTCGCAATTTCTTTATCGTGTTCTGAAAGTTGTAGGTTTTGTATTAATGGTAAAAGCTCATCCAAAGGAAGCTCAATCATCGACTGAATATTGTTTCCGTCGATTTTTACCCAGCTTGTTTCTTCACGCAAACGCAAACCTTCACAAGTCGGACAAAGCGTTTTACCTCTGTAACGGGAAAGCATCACACGATATTGAATTTTATATAAATTTTCTTCCAACATTTTGAAGAAATTATTCAAAGATGGGAAACTTGCTTTTCCGTCGCCTTTCCAAAGATAATTTTTCTGTTCTTTGGTCAATTGATGATAAGGTTTATGAATAGGGAAGTCTTTTGCTTTTTTAATGAAATCTTTTTTCCATTCACTCATGGTTTCACCTTTCCAGGAAGCGACTGCATCTTCAAAAACCGACAAAGCTTTGTTTGGAATAACCAAATCTTCATCAATTCCGATCACTTTTCCGTAGCCTTCACAAGTCGGACAAGCACCAAAAGGATTATTAAAACTAAAAAAATGAACATTCGGTTCCAGAAATTCTATTCCGTCGAGCTCAAACTTATTTGAAAATTCTTTTACATTTCCGGTTTCAGTATTTTTCAGTGAGCAATATCCACGACCTTCGTAAAAAGCCATCTGAATGGAATCTGCCAAACGCTGAAGGAAACTTTCATCTTCTTCATACGAAAAACGGTCGATCACCAAATTGATTTCCATGCCTTTTTCAGGCGTAAAACCAAAGCTTTCTAAATCTTCGATTCCGGCCAAATTTCCGTTGACTTCTAATCTTGTAAAACCTGCAAGTTTTAAAACATTTAAAGTATCTGTAAAATTCTCAATATCAAAATTCAAAGGAGCCGTTAATAAAAACGGAACATTATTTTCAGAATTTCTAATAAAATCTACGACATCCGTTACCGAATCTTTTTTTACTTCATTCCCAGAAACCGGAGAAAATGTTTTCCCGATTCTTGCATACAAAAGCTTCATATAATCGTAGATTTCCGTAGAAGTTCCGACTGTAGAACGTGGATTGGATGAAATTACTTTCTGCTGAATTGCAATGGAAGGTGCTAAACCTTTTATATCATCAACTTTTGGTTTTTCTAATTTACCCAAAAACTGACGTGCATAAGAACTTAAACTTTCCACATATCTTCTCTGTCCTTCCGCATAAATAGTATCAAAAGCCAAAGAAGATTTTCCGCTTCCGGAAACTCCTGTAATGACAATTAACTTATTTTTCGGAATTAAAACATCTATGTGTTTCAGGTTGTTCAGGTGTGCATTTTTAACGAACACCTGTTTCTTTATATCTATTTCTGTAATTGAAGCCATAGTAAAATTAAGACTAGCAAAAATACGAATTTTTGATGGATTTTATTTAAAAGAATTAAATCCCATAAATTGAATTCTTAGCTTAAACAAATTTTAAATTCTTATAAATTATTGTCAATCAATTTATAAAAAACATATTAATGCTTCTTCATGAAAAATTATTTGAACCTGAATCTTCTGCTCTTGCTTTGTAAATATTTTTCTTGTAAAATTGCAATGCTAAATTAGTAATAAACATGAGAAAATTTTTCTACCATTTTATTACACATTTAATGAGAAAAAGGTAAAAAAGAGTTTACAAACACTTTGGAGATGCATATTTTATGCATCTTTTTTATGATATGTATCATTTTTTGGTTTTGAGAAAGTCTCCTAATTTTGGAAGCTTCAAAAATAAACTAAAGTAATATGAATAAGAAACTCGGAACTGTGATTTTTCTTGCTGCGCTTTGCTCGGTAAATGCACAGGTAAAAACTTCGGATATAGATTCTGTTGAGATTCAGGGAAAATTTATCGCAACCCCTTACAAAAATGCCAATCAGAATATCTCTGTGATTACTAGAGATGATATTATACATTCTCCGGCTGCAAGTATTGATGAAATTCTACAGCAAATTCCGGGAATGGACATCAGAAGGAGAGGTGCAAACGGAGTCCAGAGTGATGTCGGTTTCAGAGGAAGTTCTTTTGAGCAGGTTTTAATTTTAATCAACGGAATCAGAATGAATGACTCGCAAACCGGTCACAATTCTCTGAATATTCCTGTTGATTTGGATAATGTTGAAAGGATTGAAATCATCAAAGGCCCTGCTGCGAGACGATTTGGACAGAATGCTTATGCAGGGGCAATTAATATTATTACTAAAACTCATATTGGGAAAAATGTAAAAGTCTCTGCTAATGCAGGAGATTATGAGACATACGGTTTCGGATTAAATGCCAATCTCGGAAACGAAAAATTTTCAAATACTTTACAGGCCAATTCAAATTCATCGCAAGGTTACCGATATAATACCGATTTTGAAATCAGAAATGTTTTTTATCAGAATCAGTTAAAAATAAAAAATGGTGACATCAGATTGCAAGCCGGTTTTTCTGAGAAGAAATTCGGAGCCAACGGATTTTATTCTTCACCAAAAGCAACTGAGCAATATGAAGAATTACAGGCATCTATTGTGAGTCTCGCGCATCAACAAATTTTCGGAAAATTAAAGCTTAATTCTAATGTTTACTGGAGAAGAGGGCAGGATATGTATCTGTTTAACAGAGAAAAACCTGAGATCTACAGAAATATGCACATCGGGAATAATGTTGGCGGAGAAGTAAATTCAAGCTATACTTCAAGTTTAGGAACTACTGGGTTGGGCGTTGAATTGAGGAAAGAATTTCTGGCAAGTAATAATCTTGGGAACAGAGAACGTTTTGTGACACAGGTTTTCTTCGAGCATCACTTTTCATTTTTCGATAAAAAATTAAACATCAGTCCGGGAGCTTCATGGGCAAATTATTCCACCAACGGAAACTTCTTTTATCCTGGTTTAGATATTGGTTACACGTTTTACCAGAATAATAAAGTGTATGGAAATATCTCAAGAGTTCACAGAGTTCCTACTTTCACAGATTTGTATTACACCAGCAAAACAGAACAGGGAAATCCCAATCTTTTGCCTGAAAACGCAGTTTATGCAGAACTTGGATATCAATATCAAAACAAAAATATTTTAGCAAAACTGAGCGGTTTTTACAGAAATTCTAATAATTCGATCGACTGGACAAAAAAATCTCTGGAAGATCTGGTTTGGTATTCAAGAAATATTGGAGATACCGAAATTAAAGGGATGGAAGCTGAAATCGGGCATCAGGTTTTCGATTGGATGAAATATACTTTGGGTTATACCTATATTGACAATAAACTGAAAGACTTAAATGATCTGAACTCCCGTTATGCGCTTGATAATCTGAAGCATCAGTTTGTAGCAAAACTTCAGACAAGGTTTCTGAAATATTTTACCAACGAATTGGTTTACAGATATAATGACAGAGTGAATTTGGGAAGCTATCATTTGCTTGATGAAAAATTGAGTTTCAACAGAAAAGACTTTTCAGTATATGCTTTAATTAACAATGTGACAGATTCTGATTATACAGAAACTTTCGGAGTACCAATGCCGCAAAGATGGTTTCACATTGGTTTTTCATACAATATTAATATTAAGTAAACTTAATATTACAGAAAAGTTAAATCAATTACATTTGCAAAAATTTTTTTTGGATGAAACTTATTTTAAGTCTGAGTTTACTTTTAAGTTTAAGTATTTACAAAGCGCAGGAACATATTTCCTCGTTTAATGCACTCACCATCACTTATAAGTTTCATCCAAAATTTTTCCTTTATGCTGAAGGACAATCCAGAGGAATTGAGGAGTATACTTACCCTGATTACTACGAAATAAAAGGTGGATTAGGATATAATCTTACCAAAAATCATAAACCATTTGTCGGTTTAGGTCGATACGCAACCTATAAAGATCATGCAATTAATAAAGAAGAATTTCGAGTTTGGTTGCAGGATGTTATTGATTTTAAACAGGGACGTGTAAAGTTTGAAAACAGATTCAGAGCTGAAAAATCATGGTTTTATGAGCCTCAATCTGATAAAAGCTCAGAAAGAATGCGTTACCGTTACCGATTAAATATTTCAGTGCCTTTAAACGCAAAAAAAATTGCACCCGGAACTGTTTTCGCCAATGTTTATGACGAAGTTTTTGTTGTAACACCTATGAAACCTGCTTTTGCAAGAAACAGAGTTTACGGAGGTTTCGGTTACCAGATTGATGAACACTTTGGAGTTTTAGGCGGGTATCTTTGGCAAAGAGAATTTGAGGCTAAAGGAAATAAAAATGTGCATTTCGTATATCTTGCTTTAAATATCAACATCGACGATACCAATAATGATAAGAAAAATAAGACCTATCATTTTCCGGGAGCCGATTAATTTAATATTTCTCTGTTAAATATCGGTACGCTTTCAGATATTTGTTAAAACGATGAATATCTTTTGAAGTTAATTCACGGTTAACTCTTCTCAAATCCATATTGTCACGAAGATCATTGAGCTTTACGGCAACAGCAAGAGGAGATCTTTCCGTTCTTTTCACAAAATCGTCGTAAACTTCTTCAGGATCAAATTTGGTAAGACAACTGATCGCAAAAAGAATATATTCAGGAAAACCTTCAGATCTTAAAAATTCAAAACTGAATTCTTCGGCGTGGTCTTCTACCACATCATGTAAAACACCAACGATTTTCTCGTCCATCGTTTTGCCGTACTCCATGACACGCATTACATGAGCAATATATGGAGCATGATATTTATCTTTTTGACCTTTATGTGCTTTATCAGCAATTCTTATTGCCTTATTTAAAAGTTCTTCCTTTGTCATTCTTATTAGAAAAATAGAATACAAAAATATAAAACGTCTTAGATAAACTCAACGATTTTGAAGAAAATTTATCCACAATTTTACTTCAGTAACTGCTATTTTACGGCAAGTTTCGGAGGTGTTTTCAAATCCATAAGATTGGGTATTTTATATAATTCTGAATCTTTTTTCGGAGCTTTTAAGCTGGAATAAAGTGCGGGATTTTTCGGCTTAACTACGGGCATCCTGTATAATTTGGTAATAGAATTGTCAAATTTTGTAGAATCAGTTTTAAGCGGTTTTATCGCAGAAATTTGTGCTGAGATTGTTATTGAAGATAATGTTGTAATTAATAATAGTTTCATTGTTTTAAATTTTATTACGTTAAATATTAAATTTTATTTGCTTAAACTCAAAGTGTTATTATAAGACAAATGATAACTTCTTATTATTACATTTTCAGGTTTTTTTTAATCCTGATTATCAATTTTGATTTTAATCTATAAAAAAAACGTCCCAAAAATTGGAACGTTTTAAAATCAAATTTATGTAAGACAGCTTAATAAGCTCCTTTTTCGATGTAATGAGCGGCCACTTTTTCAGTCAGTGCTACTACATTCGGGCTATTGGTATATTTTGTAAATCTTCTTAAACCTGAAAGCATCATTCTTTGTTCATCGCCTTCCGCGAAAGAAACAATTCCTTCTTTTGCAGCAGAAATAATTTTGTCAATCGCTTTATAAAGGTTTAACTGAGCCATTGCTGCTTCTACAGAATCAGCAGAGAAGTGTTTTTCAGCTCGTAAAACTGTAGATTCTGCCATGTAGATCTGGTTAAGAATCTCAGAAGCATTTAACAATAAATGTTGCTGTTTCTCAATATCCATCATGTATTTTTGAAGGGCAGCTCCGGAAACCATTAAGAAAACTTTCTTAAGATTTGCAATGATTGCTTTTTCTTCACTCATAAATTCAGAATAATCCGGAACTTCAAATGATGGAATTCCCATCAATTCTTTGCTGATTGCCATTGCCGGAGAAAGTAAATCTAATTCTCCTTTCATTGCTCTCTTAATCAACATTCCGACTGCAAGAAGCCTGTTGATTTCGTTGGTTCCTTCGTAAATTCTTCCGATTCTTGCATCTCTCCATGCAGATTCCATCGGAGTATCTTCTGAGAAGCCCATTCCACCGTAAATTTGAATTCCTTCATCGGCAGTAACCTGAGTAAGATCTGATACAAAAACTTTAAGGATAGAAGCTTCTACTGCGAATTCTTCAACACCTTTTAATTCAGCTTGCTGATGATCCATCCCTCCTGCAACCAATTCTGAAATTTTATCTTCAACATTTTTTGCCAAACGGTAAGAACCGGATTCACTTACGAAAACTCCGGTTGACATTTCAGCAATTTTCTTTCTGATTGCTCCGAAAGTTGAAATTGAAACGCCAAACTGCTTTCTCTCGTTTGAATATTGAATAGAATGGTTTAAAATTCTCCTTTGTCCGTCAAGATTGGCAGCCGCTAATTTAATTCTACCAACATTTAATGCATTTAAAGCGATTTTGAAACCATTGTTTCTTTCACCCAACATATTCTCTACAGGAACTTTCATATCATTAAAGAAAACCTGACGTGTTGAAGACGAACGAATACCCAGTTTATGCTCTTCCTCACCGAAAGTCAAGCTGTTTGGATCTTCCAATTCAGAACGGTTGATTACAAAACCTGTGATATTCTTATCGTCATCAATTTTGGCAAACAAAGTGAAAGTATCTGCGAATCCTGCATTGGAAATCCACATTTTCTGTCCGTTGATGATATAATGTTTTCCATCTTCAGATAATTTTGCTCTTGTCTTTCCTGAATTTGCATCAGAACCTGCATCCGGTTCAGTCAAGCAATATGCTCCGAATTTTGTTCCTGCCGCTAAATCCGGAAGGTACTTCTTTTTTAATTCTTCGCTTCCATAAAGTAGAGTAGGAAGCGTTCCGATTCCAGTATGAGCTCCGTAAGCTGTTGCTAATGAACCGTTTCCTCCTGAAACATAATCGCAAGCCAACATTGTACTCACGAATCCCATTCCAAGACCGCCGTATTCTTCAGGAACTGTGATTCCTAAAAGTCCCATTTCGCCTAGTTTACGCATTGTTTCTTCCGTCAAAGCATAATCTTTTTTCTCAAAACGATCGTGATGCGGAACAACTTCTCTATCGATAAATTCTTTCGCAGAATCACGAAGCATTTTTTGTTCTTCACTCAGCTCTTCCAAACTGAAAATTTCGTTTGCAGGAATTTCTTTAATTAGGAATTCACCACCTTTTAATGTAGTCATATATTATTTTATTTTTTTAATTTTTCAAATTATTTTTATTTTATGAAAACAGCTAAACCGAAAATAATTGCTCCAATAATAAATATAACGGTCAGAATATGAATCGCATAATGATTTGCTCTTAGGAAAATAAATTGTTGTATCGTTCTTATCAACCAAAATAAAGAACAACCGAGCAAAAACATATTTCCTAATTTTGTTGAGATAAGTTCATAGGGAAAAACGAAACATATGAAAGCCGTGAAAAGAAAATAATAAACAATCTGAACATTCAGAATCTGCATTATTCCTTTGTTAGCAAAACTGATTTTTGTCAAATCACTGTTCCATTTGAATAATTTCCAAAAACTTATATGAAAAATAGCAAAAGCTAAACTGTAAATACCGCATATAAGGATTATTGTTTTCATTGCTTTTAAAGCAATTCAAAAATACTTGCAGCACCTTGCCCTGTTCCCACACACATAGAAACCATTCCATATTTGTTTCCACGCTTTCTCATTTCATCAAGAAGCTGGACAGTTAATTTTGTTCCGGTACATCCAAGTGGATGGCCCAGAGCGATTGCTCCACCGTTTACATTTAAAATATCCGGATTTAAACCTAATTCTTTTTTAATGGCAACAGATTGAGAGGCGAAGGCTTCGTTTAATTCAATTAATTCAATATTTTTTAATTCTAAACCTGCTTGTTTCAAAGCTTTCGGAATGGCATAAATCGGTCCCATTCCCATGATTCTTGGTTCAAGTCCTGCAGCTGCATAGGCTACCAATCTTGCTTCCGGTTCCAATCCTAATTCTTTTACCATTTCTTCGCTCATTACCATGACGAAAGCAGCTCCGTCACTCATTTGTGATGAATTTCCGGCAGTTACGCTTCCTCCGTTGGCGAAAACTGGTCTTAATTTAGACAAACCAGCTAAAGATGTATCTGCTCTCGGACCTTCATCCACTGAGAAATCAAACTTTTTAGTCTGCATTTTCTGGTTTTCATCCAGGAAATTATATTCAACAGGAATCGGAACAATCTGGTTTGCAAATTTACCTTCTGAATTTGCTTTTAAAGCTTTCATATGAGATTCAAAAGCAAACTGATCCTGTTCTTCTCTAGTGATGTTGTATTGTTTTGCAACTTCTTCTGCAGTGTAACCCATTCCCCAATAATAATCAGGGTTTGTTTTGGCGATATCTGTTTCAGGAACCGGTTTATAACCACCCATCGGAATATAAGACATTGACTCTGTACCTCCGGCAATAATACAATCAGCCATTCCAGCCTGAATTTTTGCGGAAGCAATCGCAATCGCCTCACTTCCGGATGCACAATATCTGTTTACGGTAACTCCCGGAACTTTGTCGGTATTTAAACCCATTAAAGATATTAAACGGGCAACGTTCAAGCCTTGTTCAGCTTCCGGCATTGCGTTTCCTACGATAAGGTCATCGATTCTGTTTTTATCTAATTGCGGAAGTTCAGCCATTAATTTTTCAATTACGGTTGCCGCCATTACATCGGGTCTTGTGAATCTTAAACTTCCTTTTGGAGCTTTTCCAACGGCAGTTCTGAACCCTTTTACTATATATGCTTGTTTTGACATTTGTTTTAATTATTTGATTTAAACATACACTTTGTCATGCAGGAAGCATCTTTACTAGGTTTGGATTCCTACGGAATGACAAATTGTGTGAAAATTTTTAATCTTAATTTCTAAGCGGTTTTCCGTTTTGTAACATATACTGAATTCTCTCCAATGTCTTTCTCTCCCCACAAAGCTGTAAGAATGTTTCTCTTTCAAGATTCAATAGATATTGTTCAGTTACCACAGTTGGTTCAGAAAGATTTCCTCCGACCATGACGTTGGCTAATTTATCGGCAATTTTTTTGTCGTGTGCAGAGATGAAATTTCCAGTTAACATCTGGTCGGTTCCAACATAGAACATTCCCAAAGCATCTTTACCTAAAACTTTTACTTTCTGCTCGATAGGTTGAGTATAACCATGTTCTGCTAAACTTAAAGCCAACATTTTTGCTGTTTTAATCTGTGTTCTTTTATCAACTGCAATAATATCTTTTCCTTTTTCAAGAATTCCCATATCATAAGCTTCATAAGCGGAAGTTGCCACTTTACCCATCGCTATATTCATGAAAGCTTCACGAAGTCTGTTGTTTTTAACATCATCACTGTGGAATTCTCTTGACGTCCTTAAAGTCAACTCTTTTGTTCCGCCACCGCCGGGAATTACACCAACTCCGGTTTCTACTAATCCAATGTAAGTTTCTGCTGCTGCAACAACTCTATCGGCGTGCATGGTCATTTCGCAACCACCACCAAGCGTCATTCCGTGAGGAGCAACGACTACAGGAATAGAAGAATAACGAACTCTCATCATTGATTTCTGGAAATACGCAATCGCCATATTCAAATCATCCCAATCCTGTTCGATAGCCATCATTAAAATCATTGCCAAATTCGCTCCAACGGAGAAATTAGTGCCTTGATTTCCAATAACTAAACCGTCATATTCTTTTTCAGCTAAATCGATCGCTCTGTTTAATCCATCTAAAACTTCGCCTCCCAAAGAATTCATTTTAGAACGAATCTCGAAGTTGATAATTCCGTCGCCTAAATCTTCAATTGCAGCTCCCGAATTACTCCAAAGCGTTTTATTTTTTCTGATATTATCTAAAATAATAAATGATTCCTGCCCAGGAATTTTATTGTATTCCCCTGAATTTTTGTCAACATAAATGCTTTGACCTTCATCATTTACTTTATAAAAAGTCTCAATGTTTTTCACCCAGTCGGAAACTTCATAACCGGCATCTTTAGCCAGTTCAATACCTTTTTGAACGCCAACTGCATCCCAGATTTCAAACGGCCCGTTTTCCCAACCGAAACCTGCTCTCATGGCATCATCGATTTTGTAAACTTCGTCAGAAATTTCAGGAACTTTGTGTGAAACATAAGCGAATAATGCTCCTAAAGATTTTCTGTAAAGCTCTCCAGCTTTATCTTTTCCACCAATTAAAACTTTAAATCTGTCAATCGGCTTATCAATATTTTTAGTTAATTCTAACGTTGGGAAAGAAGATTTTCCTTGAAGTTCGTATTCTAAAGTGTCAAGATTTAATCCGTGAATTTCAGATTTTTCTTCTGCATTTTTCACTTTTTTGTAGAAACCTTGTTCCGTTTTTGAACCTAACCATTTATTATCAACCATTTTTTGGATGTAATCAGGAAGCGCAAAAACATTGTTGAAATCGTTCGCTTCAACACCGCTGTTACGAACACCATTTGCAACCATTACCAAAGTATCCAAACCAACAACATCAGCCGTTCTGAACGTCGCAGATTTTGGACGACCGATAACCGGACCTGTCAATTTATCAACTTCAGAAACAGTTAAGCCTAACTTCTGAACATTGTGAAGCAAATCCATCATTGAGAAAACTCCGATTCTGTTCGCAATAAATGCAGGCGTATCTTTCGCTAAAACAGTTGTTTTTCCTAAGAATTTTGCACCATAATTCATATAGAAATCAATGATTTCCGGATTGGTATCGTTTGTAGGAATAATCTCCAAAAGCGGAAGATATCTTACCGGATTAAAAAAATGAGTTCCTGCAAAATAATGTTTGAAATCGTCGCTTCTTCCTTCCACCAACATATTGATCGGAATTCCTGAAGTATTTGAAGAAACCAAAGTTCCGGGCTTTCTGAATTGTTCGATTTTCTCATAAACTGATTTCTTAATGTCAAGTCTTTCAACTACAACTTCAATAATCCAGTCTGTATTTTTTATTTTTGGTAAATCATCATCAAAATTTCCAACCTTGATTCTATCTGCGAATTTCGGAGAATAAAGTAGAGCAGGACTTGCTTTTTTCAGTTTTTCAAAGTTTTCAGAAGCGATCCTGTTTCTTACCGCTTTGTCATCTTTGGTCAAACCTTTTTTCTGTTCTGCTTCAGAGAGTTCAAAAGGAACGATATCCAACAACGAAACTTCTACGCCAATATTGGCAAAGTGCGCTGCAATACCGCTTCCCATAATTCCTGAACCAAGAACTGTAACGTGTTTGATTCTTCTTTTCATTTGATTTATTGATTTGTATATTATTTTTTATTATTCAGATCCGTAGCGATTTTCATGATTTCGCACATCACTTCCTTGAAGGTATCTAATTTTTCTGGAGAGATTTTTTCCATCACTCTTTTGTTGAAATTCACGACAACTTCTTTAGACATATTTCTGGAATTCAACCCTTTATCTGTAAGCTTAATAATCACTTCACGTTTATCGGTGGTTGTTTTCTCCTTATAGATATATCCGTTGTCTTCTAGAAGTTTTATGATTCTTGTAAGAGAAGTTGGCTCGATAGCCATTTTGGGACCTAGATTTGTACTTCTTGTTCCTTCTTTAGGATCGATTTTAAGAAGTGTAAGAGCCTGAACAGCCGTAGAATCGTGTTCCTGAGCAAGATCTGTGTACATTTTAGAAACAGCCAGCCAGGTCTGCTTCAAAATTAAATCTACATTTTCTATTTTATCTTTATTGTTATCCATCATATATTTTGCTAAAGGTTTAATTCAAATTTAGTAAATATTATGCATGCATAGCATTTATTAACGTTAAAATTTGTTAATAAACTGATAATTAATGGATTAAATTATATGATTAGCATAATACTATGCATGCATAGTATGTGAATTAAATAAAGAAAACTATGTATTAATAAATGATTTTTACGAAATTAACGATTTCTTCAAAAGATTCGCATCGTTGTTTTGAAGAATCATTAGAAATTAACCAAAAGTTGTTTTGAAATTCAAAATTCAAAGAAGAAAGGTCTTTTTGGAAGTTTTTTTGAAGTAAAGAATACAACATTTCTTTGTAAAAATCCGGTGCAATAATTTTCGGAGCTACAAATTGATCATTAATTTGAAATAAAGATGCATTTATCAGCTCATCATGTTGAAGCAAAATATCCTCCACAATTCCGGAATACAAATGATTGTCTTTTACATACCAAATCTTGTCTGCAAATTCCTTTGCTAAACGCCAGTCGTGGGAAGAAAATAGAATTAATTTATTTTGTTCCTGAGCTAATTTTCGAAGAGTTTTTAGAATGATAATTTTATTTTTTTCATCTAAATGAGTTGTTGGTTCATCAAGAATAATGATAGGAGAGTTTTGCGTTAAAGCTCTTCCAATAAAGGCTTTTTGAAGATTTCCATCTGAAAGATTTTTAAGTAACGTATTTTTATATTGAACCAAATCCAGTTCTTCTATAATATGTGAAACTTCTTCTCGATCTTCTTTTTTAAGCTCAAAATAAAAAGGATAATAGATATATTTTCCCAACGAAATCAGATCTTCAACGGTGTAATTTTGAGGAATAATTGATTTTGAAAAGACAACTGCAATATGTTCTGCAATTTCTTTAACGGAAAGGTTTTTAACATTTTTATTATTGATAAAAATTTCTCCACCCAAAATCGGGATTTGATGTAAAATAGATTTGATTAAAGTTGTTTTTCCGACACCATTATTACCAATCAACAAGCAAACTTCACCTAAATTCAAATTTGCAGTTGCATTTGAGATTAAGGTTTTGTTGTAGCCGATATTTGTCTGGTTGATTTGTAGGTGCATAGTTTTAAACTGAAATAAAAATAATAAACAAAATAAGAGGAATAAGACTAAAAATAAAATATAAAATCTTATTTTGTTTGACTTTCCATAAACTATAAATTCCTAGGATTAATGATCCCCAAAATGCCAAAGGAATTCCAACCATAAACCACCAATTATGTCCCCATGAGTAAATCCAATATTTTTCTTGGCTCATTCTAAAAAGTTTTGAATATTCTAGAATAGCAACACTTATTACAAACAAAATAATATTTGCAATAACTAATTGTTCTTGTGTTATTCTGATATTCATATATTTTATGGATTTGTCATGCTGGAAGCATCTTTACAATATTAGTTTAGATTCCTGCGGAATGACAAATTGGACGTATTATTATAGAATTAAATTAAAAAATATTCTCAAACATCTGCATTATTTCCCAAATCTGCGAGAAGTTTTCTAAATTCATAATTGACAAATTCATCATTCATATTTTACACTTTATTCTGTTTCAAAAGCATCATTAAAATTACAGGAATTCCGAATATTGAACTGATTACATTCAGAGGAATCTGTGTTTTTTCTGCAATAATTGAGAAAAACAGCATCATCAATATTCCTAAAAACATATTTAAAATCCATTGTTGCCAAAGTTTTGCGGGATTATAAATCAGTCTGCAAAAATGCGGAACAATAATTCCGATAAATAAAATAGGACCTAAAAATGCTGTGACTGCTGCCGAAAGGAGAGAAGATGCAATAATAATCAAGATTTTCAATTGATTTAAATTGACTCCTAAACTTTGGGCATAAGATATTCCTAATGAATTTCCAATTAAAGGCTTTATGGTTTTAAAACAAATAAATAATCCAACTGAAACTAAAATTGATAATACATAAATCTGATTTCTGGAAACCATATTATTTGCTCCGAAAGACCATAAAATATAGTTTTTTAAACTTTGATTTTCAGCGTAAAACTGAAGCAGAGAAACAATTGCTCCGGCAAAAGCTGAAACCAAAAAACCGAAAATAATTAAGTAAGATTTATCCTGAAATTTATTCGACATAGATAACAAAACCAACATCAATAAAAAACTTCCTCCAATTGCAGACAAACTGAGAAAACTGTTTTGAAGAAATTCCGGAAGAATAATACTGCTTGAAAAAAATATAAAAAAAGCGACTGATAAACTTGATACTGATGTAATCCCTAAAATATCAGGACCGGCTAAAGGATTCTGAAAATATTCCTGCATCAGAAAACCGGAAGTCGGAATGGAAATTCCTGCCAAAAGCATTACCAAAACTCTGTTTATACGAATTTCAGCAATCTGGCTGTTGGATGATTCTGTAAAAAAATCCTGAAAATTTAAACTTAAAAATCCTGTGTTTAGATTAATAATCGCAGTTAATACGATCGCAAATATTAATAATAAACAAAGGATTTTAAATTTCTTGGACATTTCTCTGGAAATGATTCGTAAATATTATTTTAAAAAGGAGTTTATTTTTTCATTCAGCATCTCTTCAGACATTGACCCTTCAATTTCATCTGTTTTACTGCCTTTTCTAAAGTGAGTAAAAGGAATTCCGTTACCTTTCCATCTTTCAAAATTAGAAAAAAATGTATTATCAAATTTAGATTCGTCTACCAAGACAATATGATTTTCCAATCCGTTTTCTCGGGCAAAAGCCGGAACTTTATCTTTCCATGCCATTTTATCCAGAATATCTACAAAAGTAAATTTCACAGGCTTACCCTTTAATTCTTCTATTTTTTTCTTGAAATGAGGTATTTCCATCATGCATGGTCCACACCACGTTGCAAAGAAATTGGTAACGTATAATGTGTCGTTTTTTTGATCTAAAATTTCTACCAATTCTTTTTGGCTGACTTCCTTTAGAGAAATTTTCGAAGTTTCAGTTTTTGGAGCTTCAATCTGTGTTGAATCTATACTAAGTGTATTTTCTTCCGTTTTTTCAGCTTCTTTTTTACAGCTTACCAAAGCTGTGATCAATAGAGTTGATAAAATTATCTTTTTCATACGGAAATTATTTATTGGTTTTCAGGTTGGAATTATTACCACTCTTATTAATTCTGTTTAAGAAAAATTGATATAATGATGATTTCATAATTATTTTTTATTTATTTTTGAAATGCAGTATGGAACAACAAATCTATAAAGGGAAACTTACACCGTTTCATTGGTTAAAAATAGCTAAAAAAGAAAAACTGACCAAAAATACTTTTTCTCTGGAGCTCGAAATTCCTGAGAATCTGAAAGAAAATTTTCAATTTGAAGCAGGTCAGTACATCAGTGTGAAATTTCAATCACACGGGGAAAGTATTATCAATGATTATTCGATGACATCTGCTCCTTATGAGCAAAAAATAAATTTAGCCATAAAAATAAATTCTGAAGAAAGTGCTACTTCTCAATTGTTTTATAACTACGAAACTGGTGATGAAATTTTGGTAAGTGAGCCTAACGGAAGATTTACTTTGGTCTCAAAACCTCATGAATTCAGAACGATTGTAGGATTTGCTGCCGGAATAGGAATTACGCCTATTTTAAGTCATTTTAAAAATATTCTTCATAACGAATCACGAACGAGACTTTTTCTTTTTTATGGAAATAAGAATACCGAAGATTTACTTTATAGAGATTTACTGGATGATTTAGCTAAAAGATATAATGACAGACTTCAGATTTTTTATTTTTATTCACAAGAAAAAACAGCAGATCAGCTTTTTTATGGAAGATTGGATGCAAAGAAATTAAATTTAATTATCAATCAAATTCTTCACTTAGATGATACCGATGAAGAGTCTACGATTTGGGATGCCGTAGATGAAGTTTTGATTTGTGGAAAAGGTGAGATGATTAAAACATTAGCAAATGCTTGTTATCATCACGGGATTCCGAAGAAAAACATTCATTTTGAATTGTTCGAAGAGTTTAATGATGATATTTATCCGATAGAAAAAGAGTTTCCTTTGATTACTGATGTTCAGGTAGATTTTAAGATGCTTGGAAAAATGTATCAAGCTCACTTTCGAGATAATCGTGAGAAGATTTTGCAACAGTTATTAACGCAAGGATTCCCTGTACCCTATTCTTGTAAATCAGGAATTTGTGGCAGTTGTGAATGCACTTTGGAAGAAGGTGAAGTTGAATTGCTCGAAAATGAATATTTAACTGAAAAAGAAGAAGGCCAAGGGAAAATTTTAGCTTGTATGTCGATTGCTAAAACAAAGAAAATAAAACTTAACTTTGATTTTAATTGAGATTCATCCGGTACATATTCAAATTATTTTTTGTTTCAGTAGAAATTGTTTTTCTTCTGGTATGTCTTTCTAATGCATGGGTAATCGGCTTAACAAACGGCAGAACGTATAATAAAATTTCAAAAATTCCGCCTCGGGAAATTGCTTTAGTTTTGGGAACATCACCAAGAATGCGTTCCGGACTCTCCAATCCGTATTTTACAAAAAGAATGGATGCAACGGCATTGCTCTATCATCACGGAAAAATAAAAAAAATTATTGTAAGTGGTGAAAAAAGCAAAGGTTACAATGAGCCTGCTGCCATGAAAAATTATCTGATTTACCAGGAAGGTGTTCCGGAGGATATTATCATTGAAGATCCTGAAGGCTTTAACACGTATAAAAGCATATTACGTTGCAAAGACGTTTACAAGAAAAAAAATGTGATAATAGTTTCTCAGGGCTTTCACAATTTAAGGGCATTATTTTTCGCTAGAAATAATAATATGAATGCTTTAGGTTTTGATGCTCAAGATGTCACAAAAGCTGAAAGTTATTACAGAAACCAATCCCGCGAAATTCTCGCAAGATTGGCTGCTGTAGTTTATTTTATTTTGGGTATTTCTCCTGATTAGAAAGGGTAGCCGAAGGCAATATTCAAAGTAGGTTTTAGAGGTTGAATTTTGCTGAATCTCCATCTTTCTGCTTCGGGTCTGTTTGGATCATAGATTTTATAAGCTAAGTCAACTCTTAGCGTAATGTATGCTACATTTACTCTTAGTCCGAATCCGCTGCCAACTCCCATTTCTCTGATAAATTTATTAAATTTAAACTGGTCGTCAAAACCATTATTTTCTGTATTCCAGACATTACCAATATCGGTAAAAATTGCACCTTGATACATATTTGTAAATGGAATTCTATATTCAATATTTGTGGTCAATTTTATATTTCCCATCAAATAAGTACGCACTCTTTCGTCAATCTGAGATCCACCCGGACCTAAACCTCCAAATGCCACCCAAGCTCGAATATCATTGGCTCCACCATTAAAATAAGATCTTACAAAAGGCATTGTGGAAGAATTTCCGTAAGGAATTCCCAAACCTATAAACTGACGAAGAACCAAAGTTTGATCCCCATTAAACTTAAAATATTTTCTTATATCAAAATCAAATTTTACAAACTGAGCATAAGGAATTCCAAAAATTGTTCTTTCAGGACTTCTTAAAATTCCGCCGCCATCATTTCTTTTCTGATTAAAAAGACTTGGAATATTTCCGGCTAACTCAACTTTTCCGTTAAAATAAAACGCATTTGGATAATCTTTTTTACCAATTTCATTATAAACAAAATTATAAACCATTGATGAAATCAAAACGTCCTGTGTTTGTCTGTCTTTATTGGTAAGAGTTCCCAGGAATGATAATAAATCATCGGCTTTTTTAGCATCAAGCGTGGCAACATAACCAAGATCTCTAATAATCTGTTCAGAAACCTGATCTCTCGTTAATATTCCTGCTTGAAGCTGCTGTTGAGCCTGCGGATTATAATTAAAGTAATCATTAAAAACCGTCTCCCTGATTGCATTATCACTCACGAAAAAATCGTAATAACTGTCTTTATTTTTAGTTAAACTGAAAAGTGTATTGAAGAGCGTTAATCTATGGGAAACCTGATCGTTAACGTTGGCAAAATAGTTTAACCCTGTATTGAAGTTGGTTCTTCCCAAACCAATATTATTCTGTACTGAAGCTCCCAAAACAATGGATGATGTAGGAGTATATCTTTTAGGGATTAACTTATAATAATTAAATGGCAATAGCAATCTTGGAAAGCTTAATGAAGCCTGCGCAGAATATTCATACGCCAAAATTCTTTTATCCAAATTTTTCGGATTTCTGATAGATCCGAAAGTTCCCGCAAGACTTGTCGTTAAGTTTTCTGCTCCTCTGAAAACATTTCTTGTCGTTAAATCTACAGAAGGAGAGATCCCCCAATTTAAAAACTGAGAATAATTTAAATCTGTACCAACTTTCAGATCATATTTATCAAGTGGTTTTAATATATACAAAACATCTACAATGCTGTCATTTGGAGCTGTCATCCCACCTTGTCTCAAAGAATCTCTGGCTTTCAGAATACTGAAATTATTCATTGCCAAAAAGTTTCTTTTAGTGAGATCTAATTTTTTCTGATCATAAACCGCTTTATTATCAACAATTACAGCTCTCCACAAAGCTGCAGATTTATAGTTATCATTTACTTTATGAAATCTTACTCTTCTTAAACTGTCTTTAACTGTTCGTCTAGGAAAATCTCTGTTCCGATCGACAATGGCAACGTCGATATTTCCGAAAGTGGCTCTCTTATAAGGACGATCTATAGAATCTTTATGAATTTCCAAAACCAAAGGAACTTCTTTTCTGCTTCTCAAAGAATCTGCAATAAAACCTACTTCATCATTTCCCGCATTAAAACGGTAATATCCGTTCTCACGCATCCAATCATTAATTCTTGTAATTTCTTTTTCTAAAACCGTCTGATCGAGTAATTGCCCGCTTCTTACCAAACTTTCATTGATTCTTTGCTGAAAGAGCCCTCTGATACCGGGATCCGGAATGTTGTAATAATATTCTTTAATATTGGTAGGACTGTTGTGTTTAATTGAATATTGTACAGATGCTTTTTTATTGGCTGAATCTAATTTATGAGCAAATTTAACTTCAGAATCCCAAAAACCTCTGTAAGTCATTCTTTTTTCGATAGACTGAGCGCTTTTTTCAGTTCTTGTCTGATCTAGAATTACTGGCGGAGTTCCCCAATTATGGTATAATCTATCCATAAAAAGACTTTTTCCGACACTGCTTTGCATATTGTATTTAATAAAAAGAGAATCTCGAAGTTTCTGATTTCTCATTTCACTCGGATACGTCATGTATTCATTAAGAATAGTATCGTATTTTGGGTTTGCAGCGTTGTATAAAAGAAGGCTCAGAGGCATGAAAAGCAGCTGCTTCTTATTAGGCTTTTGTTGTACATAATCTTTCAGCTCTTCATCGAAAAACTGTTTTTTATCTTCAAACTCAAAATTATTTTGGGTAAGCAGATATTCTCCATCCGGAACTTTTTTTGTGGTACTACACGCATAAAGTAAACCTACAAATGTTGCAAATGATATTATTTTATAATATTTTTGAGGAGAATTCTTAAAATGCTTACAGCTCATACAATTAAAATTTTACAGTCTTTAGATAAAAAGAAGTTCAGGCAAAAATACAATTTGTTTTTGGTTGAAGGGAATAAAACTATTCTTGAACTTCCTAATTCTAACTTTAAAATTAAAGAAATATTTTCTACAGAACCTAACAATTTTCTGTCCAAAAAAGTACAATTTACACACATCTCTGAGAATGAACTCAAAAAGATCAGTTTTCTGCAAAATCCTAAAGATTCTGTAGCTGTCTGTGAGTTGTTAGAAAAATCTGATTTTGATGATAAAGATTTCCAATTGGTTTTAGATGGAATTCAGGATCCCGGAAATTTGGGAACGATCATTCGTTTGGCAGACTGGTTTGGAATAGAGCAGATCATTTGCAGTGAAGATACAGTAGATTTTTACAATCCAAAAGTAATTCAGGCGACTATGGGTTCTTTTACAAGGGTAAATATAGTTTATTGTAATTTAGTTGAATATCTTTCAAATACAGAAAATATCAACGTAGGAACCGATATGGATGGTGAAAATATTTATAATTTTGAGAAGCCAAAAAAAATCAATTTAATTTTAGGAAACGAAGGAAACGGGATGCGTAACGAAACAGAAAAACTTCTTAACAAGAAAATAAGCATCCCAAGATTTGGGAAATCGCAGGCTACAGAAAGCCTTAATGTTTCAATGGCTGCAGGAATTATTCTGGGACAAATGTTTTCTAAATAAAAAAGAAATTAGAATCTAGAAGTTAGTAAATATATTTTAAACTAAATATTAACCTCCGGATTCTAACTTTTAAAATCATATAAGTTGCTCCATACTGGAAACACTTTTTGTTTTTTGATAAGCTTCCAACCTGGTACGGACAAATTTTAAAGCCATTGGCGCAACATAAATTAGCGCAGCTCCCAAAATTTTCTTTTTCCAGTTTGAACTTTTCATATTTTTCTTTGCATAATTTGCTACAAAAGCAGTTACAGCAAGTTTTATAACAGTATCCATTGCGTCACCTTTAAAAGCTCCGCCAGCAATTCCCATTGCCGTATTTCTGCTTAGAAAAAGATCTTTTACTTCAGATGTGATCTGTTTTGCAATGACATCTTTTCTGATAACGGTTTTTTCTTCACCATCTTCGTCAATCTTTTCTTTCAGATATTGATCGGTAAGACCATTTGTAAAAGCACTCAGGCTTTCCTTTGTATTTTTAAAAGTTAAAAGAGCTTCCAAATCACTTATTTCAGTCTTTAAAAGTCTTTTTTTCCTTTTTAATTCTTCCAGACTTTCGTAATTTCTTCCCATATTTTAGTGATTTAAAAATTCGATTACTTTATTTGCAATCATATGAACAATTCTTTTCTTAAAGGTAGCAACTAAAATCATAATTACAAAATAAAATGCCGCAACAATTAAAAAACCGTAAGAAGTATTGTTAAGAGCTTTGCCTAAAAGAAATGCCAAACCAAAGTTAAAAAGTATAATAAAAAAGGCAAAAGCTACCAGTAATATCACAAGATAAGCGATAACACCTGCAGAAATTGAAGATTTTTCTGTAGCTTCAATTTTTAGCAAATCTATTCTTTTTGATGCGTATTCTTTTATAGTTTCTATCATCCTTTTATTTTTTTAAAAGTTACAAAAAAAGGAACTCTTTAGACTAAAGTTCCTTTTTATTTAATTAAAATTAAATATTATTATTTAAGATCATTTAAGCTAGATTCTACATCTTTTACCATATCAGTTGTTTTTGAAACAATTTGATCTTTATACTTGTCGTATCCGTCTTTCACTGTGTGAGCAACATTATTTGCAGTTTCTTTGAAAGTAGATGAGATATTACCATATTGGTCTTTTACTCTTTCAGAAACTTCACCATACTTATCTTTTGCCTGATCTTTAAGATCGTTTGCTTTAGTTTTAATTTTTTTTCTTGTTTCTTTACCTTCTTCCGGAGCGTAAAGCATTCCCAAAATTACACCTGCTGCAGCACCTGCTAAAAGACCTGCCAAAATACCCGCTGTATTGTTTTCTTTTCTAGACATTTTTTGTTTTTTTAATAGTTAATAAATACTAGTTTTACGTTTTAAAAGGTTACAATTAATATACCAAAAAAGATTTATCTAGTAAAAAGTATTAATTTTTGTTATCTGCAACAGAATAGCATCAATTGTTTGACTTTTTGTCATCTTTGTATTATCGATCAAAATTGCATCTTCAGCTTGTTTTAAAGGGGCAATTTCTCTTTCACTGTCAATTTTGTCTCGTGCAATAAGATTTTCTTTCACTTGAGCCTCGTTAGATTCCAGTCCCATAGCAAGAAGCTCATTATACCTGCGTTTTGTACGTTCATCGATACTTGCAGTTAAGAAAAATTTAAAATCGGCATCGGGTAAAACCACTGTTCCGATGTCTCTTCCATCCATTATAACTCCTCCGTTTCTTGCAATTGATCTTTGGGTTTCCAGCAAAAAATCTCTTACTTCTTTTTGCTTGGCTATCAGGCTTACATTTTCAGATACTTCAGCACTGCGAATTTCTTTGGAAATATTCTTATGATTTAGGTATAAAACCAATTCGTCTTCCACTTTTTTAAATTCAAGCTTGATGATTTGAAATGATTTGAAGAGTTCCTGCAAATTGATACTGCCATCATCATCAGCACAGTTTTGTAAGGCAAACCAAGTGATACCGCGATAAAGTGCACCTGTATCTAAGTGAACGATTCCCAATTTTTCGGCAATAATTTTTGAGATTGAGCTTTTTCCTGTAGAAGAATAGCCGTCAATAGCAATTACTGGTTTTTTCATATGACAAATTTCAAGAAATTTTCTGAAAAAATCAAGCAGGTTTCAAGTATGCACCAGAATAATTTTAAAATTAATTGAAATCTATTGTCCTCTATGACCGCTCAGATCAACAGAAATACCAATTTGGTTAACATTGGAAGAATTGTGATACCTTACATGAGCATAATCTAAACGGAATTTAGAAATTTTCAAACCAAAACCTCCGGAAATCCCTGTAAAGTTTCTTTGATCTGCTACAGCCAGTTCATTTCCTCTTCTTACATTATATCCTAATCTGATGTTGAAACCTTTTTCAGGGAAAAGTTCGGCACCTAAAGAAAAGTGATCGGCTAATTTTCTTCCGAAACCAACTTCCTGTCCGTTGATATTATAATCAGTAGAAATGTCAAATTTCTGCAAATCGTGCGCTGTAATGGTAATCGCTAAAGGAATTGCCTTTAAAATTCTTGTATAACCTAAATCTATTCTGAAGGGAAGATTTTCTCTTTCTCCGTTAAATGATTTAAACTGATAACCGAAATTCCTGAAAACCACTGAAGCGACTTCTTTATTCAGCTTATTATGGTAAGTAATACCTGCAGTTCCTGCAATGGCAGAAGAAGTATACGTATCGATTTTTGAAGTGACAAAATTTAATCCACCACCAATCGTCCAGTCTTCTTCAAACTGATAAGCGTAACCTGCTCCCACAGCAACGTCTGAAGCTGAAAATTCTCCCATTTCAAAACCACTTTCGTCGGTTCTTGGGATATTTCCATAACTTAAATATCTTGCGTTTAAAGTGACCATATGACCGTTGTCAAGATCTTTAGCAAAAGCAATCGTCCCAAATTTAGAATCTGCCAAATAAGTCGAAGCATTTACAGAAAGCTGTTTATCTGAATCTTTATTCAGCAAAGCCGGATTGGCAATGGCAAAAGATACATCGTAATCTCTCATGGTAATTGCATCGCCACCTAAAGCAGCCTGTCTCGCAGAAACGGGAATATTCAAGAAAGAGTAAACGTTTGTTCCAGATTGTGCATATGAAACAATTCCCGAAAGAAATAGTGAAAAAATTAGAACTTTCTTCAAATCGATATTTAATTAATGCAAAAATAATCCTTTTTGCTACTTATCAAAATATTTCTGCTATTATTTATGTATAATATTTTTCTTTTTTCAATATTTATAATGATTATATTTGCAAAGTTAATTTTCGAGGAAATTAATTCTCAAAAACTATTATTAAAATTAAAGATGAAATATAAAAGAATCCTTCTGAAACTGAGCGGTGAGGCATTAATGGGAAACAGACAATACGGTATCGATACCGACAGACTGATGGAATATGCTCAGGAAATCAAAAAAGTGGTTGACAGAGGTTGTGAGATAGCAATCGTAATCGGAGGAGGAAATATTTTCCGTGGTGTAGCGGGAGCTGCAAAAGGGATGGACAGAGTACAAGGTGACTACATGGGAATGCTTGCAACCGTAATCAACGGAATGGCATTGCAGGGCGCTTTGGAAGATGCAGGAATCAAAACGAGACTTCAATCTGCTATCGAAATGGATAAAGTTGCAGAACCTTTCATCAAAAGAAGAGCGGTAAGACATCTTGAAAAAGGCAGAGTAGTGATCTTCGGAGCAGGAACAGGAAACCCATATTTCACGACAGATACTGCAGCAACATTACGAGCCATCGAAATCGGAGCTGATGTTATTCTGAAAGGAACAAGAGTAGACGGAATCTATGACAGCGATCCTGAGAAAAACGAAAATGCAGTAAAATATAATTCTTTAACTTTCGAAGAAGTTTTTGAAAAAGATCTTAAAGTGATGGATATGACAGCCTTTACTTTAAGCCACGAAAATAAATTACCAATCATCGTATTTGATATGAACAAAGGTGGTAATTTGCTGAAAATTGTTGACGGAGAAAATGTAGGAACTTTAGTTAATTTATAGTAAGGTAGAAGGTAATAGATTTTGGGATTAGGTTTTTAGCATTATGATTACTTATTACCCATTACTTATTACTCATCTTTAATCAATGTGTAACTTATCAAATTTTTATTATATAATGGAAGAATTAGATCTTATCGTAGAATCTGTACAACATGATATGGAAGGAGCTATAAAGCACCTAGATCATGCATTTCAAAGAATAAGAGCGGGACGTGCATCTACGAGCATGGTTCAGGATGTGATGGTAGAATATTATGGTGCTCCGACTCCTCTTAATCAGGTTGCAAACGTTTCTGTACCAGATGCGATGACCATTTCTATTCAACCTTGGGACAGAACAGCAATTGGCCCTATCGAAAAAGCAATCATTAATTCTAATTTAGGATTTGCACCTTCTAATAATGGTGAAAATATCATTCTGAATGTACCACCTTTAACAGAGGAAAGAAGAAAAGATCTGGCAAAACAGGCAAAAGGAGAAACTGAAGATACTAAAATTGTTGTAAGAAATGCAAGACAAAATGGTTTGAAAGAACTTAAAAAATTGGATGGTGTTTCTGAAGATTTAGTAAAAAATGTGGAAGCAACTATTCAGGAGCTTACCGATAAATATGTGAAAGCTTGTGACGATCATTTAAAGACTAAGGAAGCTGAAATTATGAAAGTATAACTTTCAGTTTTTAAATATAGAAAAGAGGTTTCAATGATGAGGCCTCTTTTTGTTTTACTGAATGCAGGTTGTTTTTCCTTTTTTGCCTATGTTGTTTAGCAAAATTTCAAAAGTTTTCTGTAATTCTGAATACGAACAGTTTTTACTTTGAACATTCTGAACATTTTCAGGCTTCGGATTGTTTTTCGAACTGGATTTAATCGTAAATTTTTTTTCTAAACATTCAATTGGTTTATCATTCACAATGTAAATTCGCTGTTGCTCAATTTCGTCTTTCGTTTCTGGTTTTTCGGAAGTTCCGCCGTCAAAATTCCAAACGGTATTATCTGTAAACATGAAATAAGGTTTTCCGTTTTTCAGATAATAATTTTCAACAGAAGAAAAATGACTGTCTGCATAAAAATGTCTGATGCTTTTTAATTCTCCATTCGAGCTATAATAAACCACATTTCCCGAAATTTCATTACATTCATAATCAAAACTTGTGGAATCTAGTTTCTTAGCGAGAAGTTGATTATTTAATGATGAATATTCTGCCTTAATTTCACCAACTGTTTGCGGAGAACTGGTATTGATCAAAAAATCTTTCTTAACAATTGTTTTTAAACTATCTGATGATTTTGTATCATTTGAATTATGCTTTTTGTTTTCACATGAAGACAAAAGAGTAATAGCCGACAGAAGAAAAAGTTTTTTCATGTTGCTTATTTTATTTTTTTTAAAGCAAAAAAGATGCACATTTCAAAATCGTGAAAAAAAATGCAGCTTCGTTTAAAGCTGCAATAGTAGACTAATTTTGGCATTTAGTTCCTCGGTTCTGCGATGATTTTATATGTAAATGGTTGATTTGGATAGGTTAAAGAATATTCTTTTATTAAAGCAATCTTATTTTTGGCTGTCATCCATATGCACACTGGAATATTATTCTGGATGGTTTTTTTAAAATTTTGGTTATACACATCCTTGATAATAGGGGAGTTTTCTGTATATATCGGTTGCTGATAATATTTTACAATAAAATTATAGAGAACTTCTTTATCCATCTCCTGTATCTGGTCAGAAGTGTAAGTAATGTAATTATCCCACGAGCCCATCACACACACATAGGGATTATTGTTTTCATACCTGTTATAAAATACCAAGCTATTGTTTGAAAGAGCATTAAAGTATGATTGAGGGAGATTTGCAGTAAAATTATTCCAGTCAATTACAAAAAAATCTTTATTATCAGTAACTTTTAAATCGATCGCATCTTTATAAATGATCTTTCCGTTTTTATAGCCTAATATACTTGCATTGTAATTACCAGGATAGTAAAAATTATGATTAAATTGTGTGGTTCCGGAGTTACCATTTGCATAGTTAATAAAAAGCTTTCTTGTTCTTTTATAATCAGAAATTTTAAAGACCAGAGAATCCAGATGGTTTGCAAGTTCGCCATAGTAGAAAGACTGGTTTTTCTGCTCGAGTTTAAAAATAAAACTTTCAAAAATATTACCCTCATTCTGGTTTGCAGTAATTTTCAGCCCCATTTTAACTAGTTCCGGATCATTTACAATTGGTGTTTCAGTAGAAGTTAAATTTACAACCTGATCATCCGCATCAGAACATGAAACAATTAGAAATCCGATTAACGATATTTTAAGAATATTTTTTATCATGTCATTTTATTATTAAAGTCACTAATTATTGAATAAAAATTCTTTGCAAATATATCTAATAACAGGTAATAATGCAAGGAGCTTAAAATGACTTTATAAAAAATGACAATTATCATTCTTAAATAATTTCCACTCAGATAAAAAAACACTCAAAAAAAATTGAGTGTCTGTAATTTAATTCTATTGATAACGTTTATGTTCTTTTTGTTTTACGAAGACTTTCGTAAGTGGTTTAAAGAAAGTTTTATACTTTTCAGAATCGAATAATTGCGAATCTGTCAAAGCCTTATAAGTCATTAAAATTCCAAAAGGAAATAATATGATATTCGGAAGCCAGGCTGCAAGATACGGACTCATCTTTCCTGACCAGGCAACATTTTCAAAACCAACATTAATGACGTAGAAAATAATGAATATCACAATGGCGATAATTACCGGAACTCCCATTCCTCCTTTTCGGATAATCGATCCTAAACTCGCACCAATCATAAAGAAAATAATACACGTAAAAGAGTAGGTGAGAATTCTCTGCTGATAAATAACCACCTTACTGAAATATTTTACGCTCGGATCGAGCTCTTTGCTTTTTGTATCTAAACTGGTTTTTAGATTATCTAATCTTGAGTAAGCATTGGTAAGAATTTGCAGCTTTTTCTCACCTTTGATCGAGTCTAATTTATACTGAGATTTTACAGGAGCTTTCGTCTTGTTTTTGTCCATATAAGTAACAACAGCATTGGTCTGACTGATGATGTCATTACTCATATTATCTGCAATCTTGGTATTCTCTTTTTTAGTTTTATCTATTGTAGCTAAAAGTTCTGTATACGTCTGAAAACGATAATCGTCTGTAATTTGTTCTTTTTCGATAGCTTTATTAATCAGTTCACTGATGTCGAAGTGAGTTACCAGAGTATCAAACTTTATGGCTTGATCGGGCTGTTTGGCTCTTACATTATCAGATTTTCCGGCGTGGGAATCTTCAATAATGTATCCGTCAAATAATTGAAGCTGCATAAAATTTCTGTTTTTTGCATTCGCAAATTTTCCTTTTTTTGCAACAATCGTTTGTTGATTTTCAAAATTACTTGCTTTTTTATGAATGAAAATTCCATCTAAATCTCGACCTTCTTCTCCCTGAATTTTATCAAACTTCACCATATAACCAGGAATCTGATCAATAAACTGTCCCGGTGTAAAGTTTAAGGCTGGCTTGGTTTGAGCAATATTAAAAAGCATATTCTTTGCTTTTCTCTGAAAATCGGGAATGATATTATTTGAAAAGAAAAAAAGCATGACTGCCAAAACTGCAGTTACACCCAGAAGCGGCATCATCACCCGCGTTAAAGAAATTCCGGCGGCTTTCATGGCGGCAAGTTCGTACCGTTCTCCCAATTCACCGAAAGACATGATACTTGCCAAAAGAACCGTTAAAGGCAAAACCATACTTACAACACTCACTCCGAGATAAAAAAGGAGTTTCATGATCTGTAAAGTCGTTAAACCTTTACCCATAAACTGACCAAGCTGAATCCAGATAATGTTTACAATAAAAATAAAAAACAGAACACTGAATATAAATAAAAACGGACCAAAAAAGGTCTTGATGATATATCGGTCTAATATTTTAAACATTCGCCAAAATTAATGAAAAAGCCACAAAGTTTTCTTTGTGACTTGAAATTTTAATATTTATTTAGAATTATAATTCTGTAACCAGATAATTTTTGAATTTTGCTTTATCAAAAACAAACATATTCGGATCTAATTGCTGATTTTCTTTGTATTCTTTAATAGAAATTACAGAAATATCTTTGTTATTCCCATGTTGTTCAAGCTTCAGCATCTGTTTTTTAGCTGAGTCTACATACAAATAAATGTATTTTAAACCGTTTGCTTTTACCGGAGTCAGTTTAATTAAATCTGCATTTACTCCATCAACGGTTTTTTTACCGCTGTAAGCAACGTTGTAATCTTTTCTGTAAGACGTTAAATAATTGATAGGGGAGAACATGGTGCTGCTTCCGTTTGGTTTTGCCACCGTAACTTCCATATCTTCGGTGTTGATATTGTAGATTTTATTTCCGTCGAAAATCTGTTCGGTTTCCATGATCTTCAACTTATACTTATCACCTGCCGAATAATAAATTCCAGGTTCTGTCTTAGAAACAGCTCCATTCATTCCGCTTCCGAAGGCAAATTTAAAATATGAGTTTTTCTTAGAATTGTAATTTGCGGTAATATCGTCTAATATTTTCTTTGCTTTAGCATCAATTTTCTGAGCCTGAATTAAACTCATACTTCCCACGACAAATGTACCTAAAACTATTTTTGAAACTAATTTTTTCATTTTTATTATTCTGATTTTTTCTATCCTTTAGACTTTCATTGAAGCTGAAAGTTAAAACTGTCTTGAACACGAAGTTCACAGAGTTTTTCTTTTTTAAGTTCCACAAAGACGCTTCGCTTATACAAGGTTAAATCATCTTTTCTCTTCTCACAGTACTTTGCGCTCTTATAAGCGAAGCGGCTCTGTGAAACAATTTTCAATATTTAAAAAATCTCAGTGCACTTTGTGTTCCCTGATAAATCTTTTTTGATTTAATTTCGCAGATCTTCCAAAAACTGTTCCAAAGAATACAGATCACTAATGAGAACTTCTCTCGCTTTCGCCCCATTAAATCCGCCAACAATACCGCTTGCTTCCAATTGATCCATAATTCTTCCTGCTCTGTTGTATCCTAATTTTAACTGTCTTTGTAACATAGAAGTAGAACCCTGTTGTGTCGAAACAATAATTCTTGCAGCTTCTTCAAACAAAGCATCTTTTTCGTTAGGATCAAATGCACCGACTGTACTTGTTGCTTCTTCAGAAACAAACTCAGGAAGCATGAATGCTGAAGCGTACCCTTTTTGTTCACCAATAAACTCAGCCAGTCTTTCAACTTCCGGAGTATCAACGAATGCGCATTGAAGTCTTAAAATTTCATTTCCGTTAAAATAAAGCATATCACCTTTTCCAATAAGCTGATCTGCACCTGTAGAATCTAAAATCGTTCTTGAATCTACACTTGAAATTACTCTAAATGCGGCTCTTGCAGGGAAGTTGGCTTTAATCATACCGGTAATTACATTCACAGAAGGTCGTTGAGTTGCAACAATTAAATGAATTCCTACGGCTCTTGCTAACTGCGCCAATCTCGCAATCGGAAGTTCAACTTCTTTTCCGGCAGTCATAATCAAATCGGCAAACTCATCGACAACCAAAACGATATATGGTAAATAACGGTGTCCGTTTTCAGGATTTAATTTTCTTTCAGCGAATTTTTTATTGTATTCCTTTAGGTTTTTACAGAAAGCATTTTTAAGCAAATCATAACGCTGATCCATCTCCACACAAAGAGAATTTAATGTATTGATTACTTTATTGGTGTCGGTAATAATGGCATCATCAGAATCGGGAAGTTTTGCTAAATAATGTCTTTCGATTTTTGAATATAATGAAAGTTCAACTTTTTTAGGATCTACCATTACAAATTTCAGTTCACTTGGATGTTTTTTATAAAGTAGAGAGGTCAGAATCGCATTAATTCCGACAGATTTTCCCTGTCCGGTTGCTCCCGCCATCAAAAGGTGAGGCATTTTAGACAAATCTGCCATGAAAACTTCGTTGGAAATCGTTTTTCCAAAAACCACAGGCAAATCCATATCTGTATTTTGGAATTTCTGAGAAGCAATTACCGATCTCATAGAAACCATTGTAGGATTTTTTCTGGGTACTTCAATACCAATTGTTCCTTTTCCGGGCATTGGTGCAATAATTCTGATTCCTAAAGCGGAAAGATTTAAAGCAATATCATCCTGCAGTTTTTTAATAGATGCTACTCTGATTCCTGCTTCGGGAACAATTTCGTACAAAGTAACAGTGGGTCCGATCGTCGCTTTAATTTCTGCAATTCCAACGTTGAAATTCTTCAGAAGACCAACAATTTTATTTTTATTTTCTTCTAATTCTTCTTTATTTATAGAAATTTCTTCGTTACCATATTCTTTCAGCAAATCGATTGGCGGCATTTGAAATTTAGCCAAATCTAATCTGTGATCGTACAAACCATGCCTGTCAACCAAATCCTGAGATTGCTTATCAGCATCGTCAATAATATCAATTACAGGAGCAACTTCTACTTTAAATTTTATGTCCTCAATACTGGAATCAGAAAAATTAGAATGAACTTCGAAAGCATCTTCAGGTTTTACAACAGGAATAATTGGTTTTGCATTTAAATCTAAATTTAAAGTTGGCGTCAATTCTTTTTCCTGTTCGAAAGAAGTTTGATTGGGTGTAACAATAGTTTCAACATTCAAATTCTCCTGAATAATGGGTTCCGGTTTTACAACAACTTCTTTATTTTTTTTATTTTCCGAGAAGTCTGTTATGGTAATATTTAAATCTTTTTCTTCTTCTTCTTTAATTTCATCTTCCAGCTCCTGATCTGCATCAAAACTTTGGTCTGAATTTGGCATCATCGATTTTACTTTTCCGATTGTATTTTCGTTGATGGTATCTAATTTGGCTTTAATAGAACTTGGACGAAGATTAAATTCCAGGATAAAATACAACGCAATACTCACAATTAAAACAACCCAAAGTCCTACATCACCGATAATTGCGGAAAGAGAATCCATAATCTGATAACCATAAACCCCGCTTAAAACCCCGCCATTTCCGTTACCTCTAGTAATTGCTCCCAATAAAATCGGCAACCAGCAAATAAAGAATAATGAATGCCCGAAAGTCATCCATGGTTTGAAAATTTTCTTCTTCAGAATCATTGTTCCGAAAACCACGAAAAGAAATGCAACAATAAATGAAGCAATCCCAATACTTTCAAAAATGAAAATATTACCCAGCCAATCGCCCAGTTTTCCGAATATGTTGGATGATTTTATGGTCTTGTCTAATATTGTTCCGGCCTGGCTCTGATCTGCTTTCCAATTCATCAGATAAGAGATGAAAGACAAGGTAAGCACTCCGGCAAAAACAATGAATGTTAATCCGAAAAAGATACGTGGTTTTGATAAAATTTTGCCTGTTTCAGGCTGTTCTGGTTGTTTTTTTTGTGATTTCTTTTCCATAATGTCAGTCTGCGCAAATTTAATGTTTTTTTTAGATTTTAAATATTTTTTAGGAGAAAACACGTTTGTTTTTTAATGTGATATTTTATTACTGAATCAATACTACATTTTTATCTTTTCGTTAATTAAAATTCACTTATTAAGAATGTTTCAAAATAAGGTAAATCCCCTTTAAAATGACAAAAAACATCTTTTTTTAACCTCCTTTCGGTTTATCATCCTTATTTTTGCATGTCAAGTAAAAAAAATATGAAGAAGATCCAAGATATTCTTATTTCAACCAGAACAATGGCAGTTCTATTGCTGGTTTATGCATTTTCAATGGCCTATGCAACGTTCCTGGAAAATGATTACGGAACACCGGCTGCAAAAGCTTTAATTTATGAAGCTAAATGGTTTGAGCTCATTATGCTTCTTCTCATTATAAACTTTTGTGGAAATATCGCAAGGTATCGTCTTTGGAAAAGAGAAAAATGGCCGGTCTTGGTATTTCACCTTGCTTTTATTTTAATTTTCATTGGTGGAGCAATTACGAGATACATCAGTTTTGAAGGGCAAATGAGCATCAGAGAAGGGGAAACATCCAATGAAATTGTAACTGACAAACAATTCTTTAAAATTCAGATCGAAAATAAAGGTGATGTTTTGAATTATCAGGATGTACCTTACTTAATGTCGCCTTTGCACAAAGATTTTAATGCAACGTATGACTTTCACGGACAGGAAATTAAAGTGAAAACTTTGAATTATGTTCAGAGAAAAAAAGATAGTTTGGTTGCGGATCAAAATGGTGCGGAATATCTTCACTTAGTTTCTACAGCCGAAACAGGAAGACAGAATATTTATATTAAATCCGGAGAAACAAAATCGATCAACGGAACTTTGGTAACTTTCAACAGAGCCATCGACGGAGCAGTTGAATTTAAGCAGGAAAACGGAAAAATTTTCATTAAAACTCCTGTTGATGCAACTTACATGACGATGGCAACTCAAGCAACAGGAACTACTACGAAAGATCAGTTTCAACCTTTAGCTTTTAGAAGTTTATACAGCATTAATGAGTTAAAACTAGTTGTTCCTGAACCTCTTAGGAAAGGAAAACTTATTGCTGTTGAAGGGGATAGAAAAAAAGATCAAAATGTTCCTGATGCAATGACTATTGAGCTTCAAGGTCCGAAAACGAAACAAATCGTAGAGCTTTCTGTCGAAAAAGGAAATCCAAATGCTTACAAACAAGTAACAATGGATGGTTTGAATATTATGGTGGGTTTTGGTCCTAAAATTTATAATACACCTTTCGCCATTAAACTTGATGATTTCGTAATGGAAACCTATCCCGGAAGTTCATCTCCGAGTGCGTATGAAAGTCACGTGAAAATTATTGACGAAGGAAAACAGACTCCTTATAAAATTTATATGAATAACGTTCTTAATTATAAAGGTTACCGTTTTTTCCAGGCAAGCTATACACCAGACAGAATGGGAACATTATTGTCTGTCAACCATGATTTTTGGGGAACTTTGATTTCATATATCGGTTATGCATTTTTATTCGGAGGTATGTTTGTGATGTTTTTCTGGAGAGGAACTCACTTCTGGAAATTGAATAAAATGCTGAAAGACATCAACCAGAAAAGAGCAGCAATGATTGTTTTATTATTGATAAGCTTAAATTTAAGTGCTCAAAAAATTGAAACTCACGGAATCACAGACGGAAGCAGAGAACACGTTCACGTAGAAGGAGACGGTCATACTCATGAAGTTTCTCCTCAATCTGTTCAGACACAAGGAAATCAACAAAATTCTTTAGCCGCACCGCTGACAAAAATGAGAATGATTTCTCCCGACGAAATTATTTCAAGAAATAAAATCACTGAAGAACACGCTGATAAATTTGGATATCTTTTGGTACAGAATTATGAGGGCAGAATTGTTCCAATTAATACACAGGCTTTAGATGTTTTAAGAAAGCTTTATAAAAAAGATAAATTTAAAGGAACTGATGGTAAATATTTAACAGCCGAGCAATGGTTTTTATCCATTAATACCGATACGCCAAGCTGGACGATGGTTCCGTTGATTAAAGTTGATGCAAAAGGAGGTAAAGAACTTTTGAAAAAAACCAAAGCAGATGAAGATGGTTACACTTCATTGATGAATCTTTTCCCGGCAGATGCAAACGGTAATCTAACCTATATTTTAGATGCAGATTATAACACCGCTTTCCGTAAAAAGCCTTCAGAACAATCTGAATATGATAAGCAAATTATTAAGCTGAACGAAAAAGTTCAGATTTTCAATGAATTTTTCAGCGGGCAGTTTATGAGAATAGTCCCTGTAAAAAATGATCCGAATCATACTTGGCATTCTTGGCTTGACCAAAAAATGGAGCCGGATATGGAATCTCAGAAAGTAATGGGACCGTATTTCGCAGAAGCACTCCAGGCTCAAAAAACCGGAGATTGGAGCAAAGCAGATGCTGAATTAAAAAAACTTTCAGATTATCAGCAAAAATGGGGTAAAGCAGTTGTTCCTGCAAAATCAAAAGTTGATTTGGAAGTATTCATGAATAAAGCAGACATCAATTTTAAATTATTGATTTTCTATACTTTGGTTGGTGGATTATTGCTCATTTTAGGTTTTGTGGAATTATTTAAACCTAATAAAGTTCTTAATAAAATCATTAAAGCAATTATTTATATCGGAATGGTAGGTTACATCTGTCATTTCATAGGACTGATTGCAAGATGGTATATTTCGGGACATGCTCCTTGGAGTAATGGTTATGAAGCAATTATCTTTATTTCATGGGTTGGAATATCTGCCGGTTTAATGTTTTATTTCGGTTTTGGAAAACCAAATTTCAACAAAAAAACACCAGATTCTTCAACAAAAATTATTAAAAAGGGAAATACTTCAAACGCATTAATTCCTGCTGCAGGATTTATGGTTGCAGTTATTATGATGGGATTTGCACATGGAGGTTCAGCGCTTGATCCACAGATCACGCCATTGGTTCCAGTTCTTAAATCTTATTGGCTGATTGTACACGTTGCGATTATTGTATCAAGTTATGGTTTCTTTGCATTATCGATGATTATTGCAGTGATCTCATTGATATTTTATATTATTACAAATAAAAATCAATTCAAATTACATAATGATTCTACTCTGAAAGAACTGGCAATCGTATCTGAAATGTCTTTAACAATAGGTCTTTTTGCTCTTACTGTCGGAAACTTTTTAGGAGGAATCTGGGCAAATGAATCTTGGGGAAGATACTGGAGCTGGGATCCGAAAGAAACTTGGGCATTTATCTCAATTATGGTGTATGCTTTTGTTTTACACATGAGATTGGTTCCCGGTTTAAGAAGCAGATGGGCATTTCACGTGGCGACAATGTTTGCATTTTGTTCGATGGTAATGACGTATTTCGGAGTAAACTATTACTTAAGCGGACTTCACTCTTACGCAGCAGGAGATCCGGTTCCGGTTCCGGCTTGGGTTTATATTGGATTAGCGACAATGCTTACATTATCAATAGTATCTTATGTTAAGTTTGTTTCTTTAAAGAAAAAATAAAACTTGTTTATATATTATAGAATCCCGAATTTAATTTCGGGATTTTTTTGTTAAATGAATTAACGTTCTATGAGTGTAATCTGAAAAATTTAAACCCTGACAAGAAAATTTTTAAAAACCTAATTTGAAAAAATAAAAAAAGCAAAGTAATATTTACTTTGCCTTCAAAATTTTAATTTTATTGAGAATGATTTAATCTAAAGGTTTTCGCCCCGATATAATGTTGTATAGAACCACAACAATTGCAATTACTAATAATATATGAATTAAATAACTTGTACTAATTCCTGGAATTATATTTAAAATTCCTAATAACCATACAACGATACAAATTACTGCAACTAGCCATAATACACTTTTCATAATAATATTTTTTTTTAGGTTTATATTTTGATATTAGCATATTGTATGCCTTTTTTGAAAATTTCAAAAAAATTCTCACTTGTGAAGTAGAATTTTCTCTTTTCTAGACTTTAAATGAGAAAATCCCCATTCTATAATAAAACTTTAGGGTTTCAATATGATGAACTTGGTACAAATAATTTAGCGAGCTACAAGAATTTTGTCAATTCTATTTTTTAAGAAAGGCAGTATAGAATTTATATTAAGACATCTATTTCTTATAATCTAAAATTTCCTGTGCTGTATTGAAAATTACTATCCGAAACTGTTGTATAATATGAATAAGATAAATAAAAATTTGAAGTCAATTTTTAAAAAATAAATGTAGTGTTTATGGCAGTTAAGACCTATTACAAAAATTAAACCCTCCCGAGTCGGGAGGGTTTAATAAAAACACAAATGATGAAAAAAAAATTTTCACTTCAAATATAAGGAAAATTTAAATAATACAAAAATTATTGACAAAAAAAATCATTATTTATTCCTTAATTCAATTAATATAAAGTTCAGTTACAACAGGAAAATTTAAGTGTGTAACTATTGCTTAATTTTAATTTTTATAAATTTAAATAACTTATTTTCAAATAATTGTGATTTATTTCAAAATATCAGCTGTTAAATTCTTTTAATATATAAAAAATGGCAAGATTTATGATAGCATTTCTCTAGGTTATGTTTAGATTACTTTGTATAATCAAATTTTATTTAAAATATTGATTTTCAAATACAAATTGAAATATGTAATTGAGATGTAAATATGAAATTTAATTTTCATGTGATGCATATTACATTTACATTAATCTTTACCTAAATTTTTTAAACATACAATTGATGAGATTAAAAATAAACAAATGATAAACAAAGAAAAAAAAATCCACAGATTGAATATTAATCAACAAATATTGAGTTATTCAATCAATTCCAGTAAAAAAATCACAATATTATTTTTAAATAAAGGTTAAAATTAATGAAACCTAAAAAAGTTCCGGGAATTCCTTCACAGGTGAGTGGAGGTTATCATGATACAGAAAGTATACAGAAAATTCAGAATATTCACGAGATTGACTCAAAATTTAATATCCTTAAAGATAGATTTTTCAATATAAACGAGTGGGGAAGTTACTGCGTAAAACATACAGTAGAATTTAACCATTGTGATCCGTCGGGAAAACTTGTTCAGAGATCACCTCAGATCGGAGATTATATAAATATTCTGCTCACAAAAATTAATAATCCTAAAGTGGAAGATTATCAATGGGTACAGATTGATATGATCGATAACACTAACCCCGATCGTTTGATGATTCAATGCAGACCTTCAAAATTGCCAGGAAATGAGTTTGCGGGGAAAACAGTTCATTTTTATTCTTCAGGATCTTCTTCTACATTTATAATTTCAAAAGGTAAAGACTATATCAAAATGTCAATTTATGGCAGAAATGAAAAGATTAATAAAGACGCTGGATTTATAAGCAATATAAAAAATAAATTTTTCACATTAACCGGAATGACGGGTTCTTCTAAAATTCAATGGAAATGTATCGCAGATGGAATTGTTGATATTAAATAAATACCACATACATTATTATTAATCGACAAAAGCATACATTTTGCTTATTCATAGTAAAGAAAACAACATAACTCTTTTTATGTTGTTTTTTGTTTAATTATAAATCAAAATGTATGAATGTTGAAATTTTAGGTTTGATTGCGGGTGGTTTGACTTCAATTGCATCAATGCCACAATTAATTAAAGTCATAAAAACAAAAAATGTAGAAGATATCTCGTGGTTAATGCTTGTAATTTTAATCTTAGGTCTCTCACTTTGGGTTTGTTACGGAATAGAACAGGGAGAGTTACCGATAATCTTATCCAATGCATTTGCTGTTTTGGTAAATTGTTCGTTATTTATATGTTATTTGATTTATAGAAGTAAATAATCTTACTTACATTTATTGGTATTCCCTTTAACACAGATGTTTTAAAATAAGAAAAAAATAAATTATGGAAAACATTATTTTAAAATAAATTTCTTCTGAATTGCATAAAATATCAGTTGTAAAAGATTAAACTATAAAATTAAATTGATATATTTGCCCAATTCTAAAAATATAGAGATAGCTAAAATTATGAAAACTATCTTGAAATTTTGAGAATTTTCTTAAAGATATATTGATTAAATAAACTTATTTCATAAACTATTGTAAAATATGAAGAAACTTTTTTTACTTTTATTGACAACATTCTGCCTTATCAGTTGTACTTCAGACGATGAAACGCTTACAGACTATATCGGAACCTGGTCGGGTACTTACGAAGGTACAGAAAAAGGTCTATGGAAATTTGTAGTTGCAAGTGACGGAAAAGTTACCGGAACCATGTATAATCAAATCAGCAATGTAAATTACAATATTTCAGGAAACTTAGACCGATCTGGTCAGCTTACCGCAGAATTGGTTATACCTGCAGACGGAGAGTTTTCAGGAACTCTGAATCTTGAGAAAAAAGGCAGCGGAAACTGGAGAAATGATTCGCCAACCCCTTCTATTAGTGGTTCTTGGACTGGAGAAAAAGACAAAACAAAATAGATAAAACTATTATAAATAAGATCGGCTGTAAAATTATTTACAGCCGATCTTTTATTTTAAACAAATCCCATTTTTATAATCTGAGAATCTTTTTTTGCTGCAATAAAATGAAGCACATCATCTTCCTCAGAAAAATGATTTTCAAAAACCATTTCATTTTGATTTTCCTGTAAAGAAATTTTTTCTTCAAAAGATTCGGTAAGAAAATTTTCAAAATCTATTTTTATACTTACAATGGTTATTTCATCTGCAATAATTGTTTTTTCTAAGTGCAGACTTTTATCCCATAAGCCTAATAAAATATGTGCTTCCTGCTTAAAATTTTGAAATTTACCCAATTCAAAATTTTGAAGTGCAGTTTTTCCTTCTTTAGTTTTTAAGCCAAACTTTACCGTTCGATTCCCTTTCTCATGTTGTGAGTCTAAATCTTTAATTTCAGTCATCGTCTTTGCAAATCGTTGGTAGAGTAGGGCATCCTCTGCCAATTCAATGTATTTCGAAATACTTGATCGGATTAATTTCCCAACTTTTGAACAGTGACCAAATTCTGAACTGTTTTGTCGGACTTTTTCGTAAGTCGGACTTTTCTTGTAGGCAGTTTTATTAAATCCGCTTTTTTTCCGAACGATATTTTTACCGTTTAAATTATAAAAAACTAAATCTCCAATTGCTCCGTTGAGCTTAATAAAACTTTCGTAAGTCGCCATATTTTCTAAAACAGGTCCAAATATAAATATTAAAATGAAGCAAAACAATATTTATTATATAATTAAAGTATAGTTGTAGTATAGTTATTGTATAATTGAAATTTTTAGGTTACATTTGTATTAGATTAGGATCTAATTGATTTTCAAATGAATAAGGAGCTAGATTTTTCGGAAATAAAACTATATAAGAGATTGGTTGTTTTAGCGATAACCTCTGCAATAATAATATCTTGTGGAAGTTCAAAAAGTGTAGTTAAAGCAAAAAAAACACCTTCAAAAACAATTTCGAAATCTGAAAACCTAAGAAAATTAGATTCTCATTTTGACGGAAAAGTTGCAGGCTCTGTAAAAAGCTTATTAAAAGATGCCGAAAAATATTTGGGAGCTCCTTACAAATTTGGAGGAAATACTTCTTCCGGCTTCGATTGTTCCGGCTTTACCGTAAAAGTTTTTCAGGAAAATAACTTTAATCTACCAAGAAGATCTTCAGATCAGGCAGATTCAGGGAAATCGATTGATATTGGAACTGTAAAACCGGGTGATCTTTTATTTTTTGCTACTTCAGGCGGAAGTAAGGTCTCTCACGTGGGAATTGTTCATACGATTGAAAATGACGGCGAAGTGAAATTTATTCACGCTTCTACAACCAAAGGTGTTATTATCTCTTCTCTCAACGAAAAATATTGGAACAAAGCCTATCTACATGCGCAAAGAGTTCTGTAAACTTTGCAATAGAATTGCGTTATATTGAACTCTACATTTGTCAGAAATTATTAATGATGACAGATTTTATCAGAGTTTTCGTTCCTCTATTTTTATTGTATTCTTTCTGACGGCATTTTTTGGGACAAGTTTTATCGTTTCAAAAAGTATCGGCAAAAATCCTAAAGTTTTCAAAAAAATGATTCTGCTTATGGATTAATCGGAAAATATTTTAAACTTACTTTAGTTTCACTTTTTATTTACACCCTTTTACTTTTCGTTTTCCCGAATGATATTTTCGAAACTTACATGATCAATTTTTTTCAAAGAATTATTTTTAGATATATTGGAATCACTCTAATGATTTTAAGTTTAATTTGGGTTTTGATTGCTCAGTTTCAAATGAAAAATTCATGGAGAATCGGAATTAATGAAGAACTCAAAACAGAATTAATTACAAAAGGGCTTTTCAACTACTCAAGAAATCCTATCTTTCTGGGCATGTTAATCAGTCAAATCGGGTTTTTCTTCACGCTACCAACTTTAATTTCGCTCATCTTTTTTATTATTTCTACTATTTTAATTCAAATCCAAATCAGAATGGAGGAAGAATTTTTACTAAATCAACATGGCAAAGATTATCGCCGATATAAAGCTCAAGTAAGAAGAATTTTATAAGAATTTAATGAAATTTTAATCTCTCAGATCTATTCTAAATCATCACTTTTGCTCAACTTTTTTGTATATTTGGCAGTGAATTTTTTAAATAAATTTTAAACAGTATTATGTCGTTACAACAAACTATTGAAAATATCTGGGACAACAGAGAATTATTGCAGAATGAAGACAGCCAAAAGGCGATTAGAGAAGTGATTTCTTTGGTTGATAAAGGTGAACTTCGTACCGCAGAACCTACAGAAAACGGATGGCAGGTAAATGAATGGGTAAAAAAAGCTGTGGTAATGTATTTCCCGATCCAGAAAATGGAAACTATTGAAGTAGGTCCGTTTGAATTTCATGACAAAATGCCTTTGAAAAGAAATTATGCTGAAAAAGGCGTGAGAGTTGTACCACATGCGATTGCAAGAGAAGGAGCTTATATTGCTCCGGGAGTTATTTTGATGCCTTCTTATGTAAATATCGGAGCTTATGTGGATTCAGGAACCATGGTTGATACCTGGGCAACTGTCGGAAGCTGTGCACAAATCGGTAAAAACGTTCATTTGAGTGGTGGTGTAGGAATTGGTGGGGTTTTAGAACCGCTTCAGGCTGCTCCGGTAATTATTGAAGATGATTGTTTCATTGGTTCAAGATGTATAGTTGTAGAAGGAGTTCACGTAGAAAAAGAAGCAGTTTTGGGAGCAAATGTTGTTCTGACAGCTTCGACTAAAATTATTGACGTTACAGGAGAAACTCCTATCGAAATTAAAGGTAGAGTTCCTGCCCGTTCTGTTGTAATTCCCGGAAGTTATACAAAACAATACCCTGCGGGAGAATATCAGGTTCCTTGCGCTTTGATCATCGGTCAGAGAAAAGAATCTACAGATAAAAAAACGTCTCTTAATGATGCTTTAAGAGATAATAACGTAGCTGTTTAAATCATTTGCAAATGGCAATTCCTAAACAAATTTTTCAGACTTTCAAAACCGATAAGCTTCCTTGGCTTACGAAATTTCATATTAAAAGAATGCTTAAGAAAAATCCTGAGTACGAATATCATTTTTATGATGATAACAAAATTCAGACATTCTTTCAGGATGAATTTCCACCGGAATATTTGAAAGCTTACAACAGATTAACGATAGGAGCTGCCAAAGCAGATTTTTTCAGATATGCCATTCTTTATAAAAAAGGGGGCGTATATCTAGATGTAGACAGCGGAATTAATAAGCCGATTAAAAAGTTTATTCGTGAAGACGATGTCGCTTTGGTAACGGATGAAATTCCACAAACATATTATGTACAATGGGGTCTTGCTTATGAAGCGGGACACCCATTTTTACAGAGAACTCTGGAGATGATTTTGGATAATATCAAAAATAATCCACATCCTCATAATGTACATAAAACAACCGGACCAACGGTGTATACAGACGCTATAAAAGCCTGTTTAAATGAGAATCCCAATATTCCGCATCGTTTTATGGGACCGCATTATGACAATAATATGCAGTTTAAATACAAGCTTGGAAAATTCTTTCTGTACAGTGATAAATCTGAACATTGGAAAAGAAAACAGCTTACCCAAAATATTATAAAACCTGAGAATGAAGATAGCATTTGATGCCAAACGTTTTTTTCATAATGCTTCGGGTTTAGGAAACTATTCGAGAGACTTAGTCAGAATTTTGTCTCAATATTTTCCGGAAAATGAATATTTCCTTTTAAATAAAAACAAATCCGAAAGAGGTTCTGATATTTTAGAAAATCCTAATGTCCAATTTGTTGAAACCTCCAAAGGAACAATGTCTCGACAATTCAAAATGGGAAAAGATGCACAGAGACAGAATGCAGATATTTTCCATGGATTATCCGGTGAATTACCTTTGAAATGGGACAAAAAACCCATTAAAAAAATCGTCACGATCCATGATTTGATTTTCGTGCGATACCCTCAATATTATTCTTTTTTTGATCGAAAAATTCATTTTTGGAAATTTAAAAAAGCGGCAAATTCTGCAGATAAAATCATTGCCATTTCAGAACAGACAAAACGCGATATTATTCAGTTTTTAAAAATTCCTGAAAGTAAGATTGAAGTAATTTACCAAGGCTGTCACAAAGCTTTTAAAGAACATCAATCCGATGAACTTACTCAGCAGACAAAGAAGAAATTCAGACTTCCTGAAAGATTCATTTTAAATGTCGGAACAATTGAAGATCGAAAGAACTTGTTGAATATTGTTAAAGCAATTAAAGGAACTAATATTCCATTAGTGGTTATTGGGAAAAAAACGAAATATTTCAGGAAAATTGAAGATTTTATCCAAAAAAATAAGCTTGAAAAACAGGTTTATTTTTTAGAAGGAGTTTCCATGGATGAATTGGCTGTTATTTACAAATTGGCAGATATTTTCATCTATCCAAGTTTCTTCGAAGGCTTCGGAATTCCTGTAATAGAAGCACTTTTTTCAAAAACTGTAGCAGTCACAAGCAATACAAGTTGTCTTCCCGAAGCAGGCGGACCAGATTCTGTTTATATCGATCCCAATAATTATTTAGATATTCAATCAAAAATAAAGTTTCTTTGGGATAATGAATCGGAAAGAAAACGCCGTGCTGATAAGGGTTTCGAGTTCGTACAGAAGTTTAATGATGAACCGATTGCCAATCAGATAATGAATCTTTACAAAAAAATATTGCAATAAAATCTTTGCAGTTTAAAAATAAGTTCTACATTTGTACCATAAAATTTCAACAATGAAACCGAATTTTTTAACAGTACATCATTATCATCATCTCTGCTAAGACGGAATTGATTGATATGCAACACAGTTAAAAATCAAAATAATTAAACCGTCTGAGTAAACAGACGGTTTTTTTGTTTCTAAATTCTTCCCGGGCAATTTATTTTCAATTAATCATTTTCGTTTACTCAGATTCAAAACAATCAAAATGAGTAAATTAAAAATTGCCATACAAAAAAGCGGCCGGCTTTATGATGAATCTCTTCAGCTTTTGAAAGACTGTGGCATTTTTGTCAACAATGGAAAAGACCAGCTAAAAGTCTCTGTAGAAAATTTTCCAATAGAAATCATGTATCTGCGAAATTCAGATATCCCACAATATCTGGAAGATGGAGTAGTTGACATTGCAATCGTCGGTGAAAATCTTTTGGTGGAAAAACAAAAGAATATTGAAATTATTCAGACGCTTGGGTTTTCGAAATGCAGGGTTTCTTTAGCCATCCCAAAAGAAATTGAAACGGATGATATTGCCTACTTTCAGGGTAAAAAAATTGCCACCTCATATCCGAATACGCTCAAAAATTTTCTCAATAAAAATAATATTTCGGCCGATATTCATGTGATTTCAGGTTCTGTAGAAATTGCTCCGAACATCGGATTGGCAGATGGAATCTGTGATATTGTAAGTTCCGGAAGTACTTTGTTTAAAAATGGACTAAGAGAAACCGTAACACTTTTAAAATCAGAAGCTGTTCTGGCAAAAACGTCAGAATTAGATGAAGAAAAAACTATTATTCTTGAAAAATTTCTTTTCAGAATTAAAGCAGTTTTGAAGGCAAAAAATTCTAAATATATCCTGATGAATGTTCCGAATGACAAAATTCAGATCATTTCTAAAATACTTCCGGTTCTAAAAAGTCCTACCGTAATTCCTTTGGCAGAAGAAGGCTGGAGCAGTATTCACTCGGTAATTAATGAAGAAAGATTTTGGGAAGTTATTGATGAACTGAAAGACAGCGGAGCTCAGGATATTTTAATAATTCCAATCGATAAAATGGTGATTTAATATGAAAATTAATAAATATCCTCAAAAAAAGACATGGTCAGAATTGATTAAAAGACCTGTTTTAAAACAGAATGAACTGTCAGAAATTATAGTTGATATTTTCGAAAAAGTGAAAGAAAATGGTGATCAGGCTTTAATTGATTTTAATAAGAAATTCGATAAAGCTGATGTTGAAAATATCAAAGTTTCAGATGAAGAAATAGAAAATGCAGAGGCATTTATAAGTGCAGAACTTCAAATTGCCATTTCTCAGGCAAAAGAAAATATTACCAAATTCCATTCATCTCAAAATGTTGAAATTGAGAAAATAGAAACTACAAAAGGAGTCACTTGCTGGCGCGAAAACCGGGCAATAGAAAAAGTCGGAATCTATATTCCGGGAGGAACGGCACCTTTATTTTCAACTGTTTTAATGCTTGCGATTCCAGCTCAATTAGCGGGTTGTAAAGAAATTATTCTGTGTACTCCGCCAGATAAAAACGGAAATATTAATTCCGCAATACTTTATGCCTCAAAACTTTGTGGAATTAAGAAAATTTTCAAAACTGGTGGTGCTCAAGCCATTGCAGCTATGACTTTCGGAACTGAAACGATTCCGAATGTTTACAAAATTTTCGGACCAGGAAATCAATATGTCGTGGCGGCAAAAGAATACTGTCAAAAATTCGGAGTTGCTGTCGATATGCCTGCAGGACCAAGTGAAGTGCTTATAATTGCGGATAAACAGGCGATCCCGGAATTCTGTGCGGCTGATCTGCTTTCTCAGGCAGAACATGGAAGCGACAGTCAGGTAATTTTTATATCAACGGATGAGAAAATTTTTAACCAAACCATTAAAGAAACGGAAAATCAGCTTAAGGAACTTCCAAGAAATGAGTTCGCGAAAGAAGCATTGAAAAACAGTCATTTTATTTTATTGAATTCAATTGATGAAGCATTGGAGTTCAGTAATTTATATGCTCCGGAACATTTGATTCTAGCTTTGGAAGATTTTGAAAAATATATTTCGAAAATTCAAAACGCAGGTTCTGTTTTTCTTGGAAATTATTCGTGTGAAAGTGCAGGAGATTATGCGAGCGGAACCAATCACACGCTTCCTACCAATGGCTTTGCAAAGAATTACAGCGGAGTTTCTTTAGACAGTTTTGTGAAGAAAATTACGTTTCAGAATCTATCAAAAGAAGGACTTCAAAATTTGGGAAAAACAATAGAAATTATGGCAGAAGCAGAAGGTTTATTTGCCCACAAAAATGCCGTATCCATCAGATTAAATCAGTAAAATGAAAGAATTTAATATCAATAATTTAGTACGAAAAAATATTCTGGAACTTCAACCTTACATCAGTTTCAGAGATCATAATGAATTTGAAAATCCTGTTTTGTTGGATGCCAATGAAAGCCCGTATGGAGATTTCAATCGTTATCCGGATTCTACACAGAAAAATTTAAAGCAAAAAATATCAAGAATAAAAAATATTTCACCTGATCAGATCGCCATCGGAAATGGAAGTGATGAGCTGATTGACCTGGTTATTAAAGTTTTTTGTGAACCCAAAAAAAATTCAATTTTAATGATGAATCCTTCATTTGCGATGTACGGTTTTTATGCCTCTATTAATGAAAATAAAGTTGTCAAATTAAATTTAAATGAAAATTTTGAAATTGTAAAAGATGATTTTTTAAATGTGATAAAAGATGATCAGTTAAAAGTTTTCTTTTTGTGTTCGCCCAATAATCCCACAGGAAATAGCATTGAAGACATCGAATTTTATGTGAAAATTTTTAACGGAATTGTAGTTGTTGATGAAGCTTATATTGAGTTTTCAGGAAAAGAATCATGTATTGAGTTACTTGAAAAATATCCAAATCTTATTGTTCTTCAGACTTTTTCAAAAGCATGGGGAATGGCGGGAGCGAGAGTGGGAGTTGCATATGCTTCAAAAGAGATTATTAAATTAATTAATACGATTAAAGCACCTTATAATGTTAATTCTTTAAGCTTAAATTCAGTTATAAAATCTATTGATAATCACGAACAATTGAATGATAATATAAAAAATACTTTAATTGAAAAATTCTGGTTGCAAAATGAGTTTCAAAATATAGACTGTATTAAAAAAATATATCCAAGTGATGCTAATTTCTTTTTGATTGAATTTGGAAATGTGGAAAAAGTATATCAAAAATTGCTCGAAAATGAAATTCTGACCAGCAAAAGAAGCCCTCAAATTGCAGATTGTATCCGAATTAATATTGGAAATAGAAAGGAGAATATTCGATTAATTAATGTTTTGAAACAATGCGAAACCTTATAGGTTTTTAAAACCTATAAGGTTTGATGAGAAAATAGAATTTAATAAAATTTATGTAGAAATGAAAAAAGCATTATTTATAGATCGCGACGGAACTTTAATTATAGAACCTCCTATTGATTTTCAGGTAGATTCTTTAGAAAAGCTCGAATTCTATCCCGGAGTTTTTCAGAATCTCTCAAAAATTGCCAAAGAACTTGATTTTGAACTTGTCTTGGTAAGCAATCAGGATGGATTGGAAACAGAAAGTTTTCCTTATGAAGATTTCATAAAACCTCATGAGAAAATGTTAAAATTATTTGGGAATGAAGGGGTTATTTTCAATGATATTCTGATTGATAAGAGTTTTGAACATGAAAATCTTTCTACCAGAAAACCCGGAATAGGAATGTTCGGAAAATATATTTATGGAGATTATGATCTTGAGAATTCTTTTGTGATTGGAGACAGACTTACAGATATTCAGTTGGCAAAAAATTTAACTTCTAAAGCTATTTTCATTCATAAAGTTCAAAATGAAGATGCTGATTTAACAACCGAAAACTGGAGTGAAATTTATTCTTATTTGAAAAAAATCCCGAGAAAGGCTAAAGTTTCAAGAAAAACGAATGAAACAGATATTGAAATTGAAGTTAATCTTGATGGAATCGGAAAATCTGAAATTTCAACGGGCTTATATTTTTTTGACCATATGCTTGAACAGATTTCGAAACACGGAAATCTAGATTTAAAAATTAAAGTAAAAGGAGATTTACAGGTTGATGAGCATCATACGATTGAAGATACCGGAATTGTTTTGGGAGAAGCGTTTTTAAAAGCTTTAGGAAAGAAAAAAGGAATAGAACGATATGGTTTTCTTCTTCCGATGGATGATTGTCTCGCGCAGGTTGCTCTTGATTTCGGAGGACGTTCCTGGTTAGTTTGGGAAGCTGATTTTAAACGTGAAAAAATTGGTGATGTTCCTACGGAAATGTTTCAGCACTTTTTTAAATCTTTCACCGATTCGGCTAAATGTAATCTGAATATAAAAGTAGAAGGAGAAAATGAACACCATAAGATTGAATCTGTTTTTAAAGCCTTTGCTAAAGCTGTAAAAATGGCTGTTAATCAGACAGACCAGAACTTTAATATCCCATCGACTAAAGGAAGTTTATAAAATGATTGCGATTATAAAATACAACGGCGGAAATGTAAATTCCGTGCAAAATGCATTGAACAGATTAGGAGCAGAGTCAATTATTACTGATGATTTAGAGTTAATAAAAAACGCTGATAAAGTGATTTTTCCAGGAGTTGGAGAAGCTTCTTCAACAATGAAAATCTTAAAGGAGAAAGAATTAGATCAGCTAATTCCGACTTTGAAGCAACCAGTTTTAGGAATTTGTCTGGGAATGCAGCTGATGTGTAAAAACAGTGAAGAAGGAAATACTTTGGGAATGGGAATTTTTGATATTAACGTAAAAAAATTTCCTTCAGAAAATATTGTTCCGCACATGGGCTGGAATACGATTTCGGATTTTAAATCAAATATTTTTTACGGAATTGAAGAGAATGAAGACGTATATTTTGTTCATAGCTTTTATTGTGAATTATCAGAAAATACGAGTTCTGTCTGTAATTATATTTTGCCATTCAGTGCGTCTTTGCAGAAAGATAATTTTTATGCCATGCAGTTTCACCCTGAAAAATCCGGAGAAATCGGAAGTAGATTATTAGAAAACTTTTTAAAACTTTAAGTATGAAAATTATTCCAGCTATCGATATCATTGACGGAAAATGTGTCCGTTTGTCAAAAGGTGATTATAATACAAAGAAAATCTATAATGAAAATCCGGTAGAAGTTGCTAAAGAATTCGAAAGTTTCGGTATCAAATATCTTCATTTGGTAGATCTTGATGGGGCAAAATCCAAACATATTGTCAATCAAAAGGTGTTGGAAATTATTGCAAATGAAACGTCTTTACAAATCGACTTTGGAGGTGGCTTAAAAAGTTTTGAAGATATTCAAATGGCTTTTAATTTTGGTGCAAAACAGATTACAATCGGAAGTATTGCAGTTCAAAATCCTGAATTCTGTTTTGAATTGATTGAAAAATACGGTTCGGATAAAATTATTCTCGGAGCTGACTGTGAAAACAGAAAAATAAAAACTTCCGGCTGGCTGGAAGCAAGTAATAAAGATGTGATTGATTTTATTCTCCAATATCAACAAAAAGGTGTAAAAAATGTCATTTGTACAGATATTTCAAAAGACGGAATGTTGGAAGGTCCGTCAACAGACTTATATCAGGAGATTCTGCATCAAACTTCTGTACAGTTGATTGCGAGTGGCGGAATTTCGGGGATTGAAGATATTTATAAAATGAAAGAAATCGGATGTTCCGGAACAATTATCGGAAAAGCAATTTATGAGGGACGGATTTCCTTGAAACAATTGCAGACTTTTGTCTAACCACAAAAGTTTTTAACACATAAGTCACAGAAGAGTTTTAATAATTCTCTTTATAAAAGAGCACAGAAGTTTAGAAAATCAAAGATTTATATGGAGTCCCGAAAAGGACGACTTTCTAAAGGATAGGATAAAATCCTATCAAAAAATATAACAAGCATGTTAAAAAAAAGAATAATTCCCTGTCTTGATATCAAAGATGGAACGACTGTAAAGGGAATCAATTTTGAAGAATTGCGAAATGCAGGAAATCCTATAGAATTGGCAAAGAGATATGAAGAGGAAGGAGCCGACGAACTGGTTTTTCTGGATATTACAGCAACCATTGAAGAACGGAAAACTTTTGTTGAATTGGTAAGAGATATTGCTAAAGAATTGAGTATTCCTTTCACAGTCGGAGGCGGAATTTCTACAGTAGATGATGTAAGGAAGTTATTGGAAGCAGGAGCAGATAAAATCAGCATCAATTCTTCCGCGGTAAAAAATCCTCAATTGATTTCTGATTTGGCTCAAGAATTTGGAAGTCAATGCATTGTCGTTGCAATTGATACGAAGCTTGTAGATCATTCGGATTGGGTTCACACCAAAGGAGGTCGTGAAATTACAGATCTAAAAACAATTGATTGGGCAAAAAGAACGGAAAAATTGGGAGCCGGCGAAATTCTTTTAACATCAATGGATGGTGACGGAACTAAAAACGGTTTCGATTTAAGAATCACAAAACTAATCTCTGAAAACTTAAATATTCCCGTTATCGCTTCGGGAGGTGCCGGAAATATTGAAGATTTTGAAAAAGTTTTTAATGAAACAAAAGCAACGGGAGCTTTGGCGGCGAGTATTTTTCATTTTGGAGAAGTGAAAATCCTGGATTTAAAAAATGAATTAAAACTTAAAAATATTGCAGTACGATGAAAATTAATTTTAATACAAATAAAGATGGTTTAGTTCCTGTGATTATTCAGGATGACAGAACATTACAGGTTCTCATGTTGGGTTACATGAACGAAGAAGCCTTTGAAAAAACGAAAAAAGATGAAATTGTAACATTTTTTAGCCGCTCAAAAAACAGACTTTGGACGAAAGGCGAAGAATCCGGAAATTTTTTAACTGTAAAAAGTATTAATGTTGATTGTGATCAGGATACGATTTTAATTAAAGCTGTTCCTGAAAACATAGTTTGTCATACCGGAAGCTTCAGTTGTTTTGGTAAGAAAGATTCCAAAGGTTTTTTATATGAGCTGGAAGAAAAAATCAGCCACAGAATTAATGAAAAAGCAGAAGATTCTTATACCTATTCTTTATTTCAGAAAGGGATTAATAAAATGGCTCAGAAAGTAGGAGAGGAGGCTGTGGAATTGGTTATTGAAGCCAAAGACCATAATGATGATCTTTTTAAAAATGAAGCTGCAGATCTGTTGTATCATTTTTTGATTTTGCTGAAAGCTAAAAATATGAACTTGGAAAATATTGAAAAAATTCTTTTGGCAAGAAATAACTAAGCCTGCAAATTGCAGGCTTAAAGTTGTATTATTCAATAATTACTTTTCTAACGACCGTGTGATTATTTGCTGTTATTTTTGCTAAATGAACACCTTTTACGATGCCGGAAATATTTATTTTAGTATTATTCTTTTCTTTCAAAATCGTTTGACCTGGCAAATTGGTTAATTCAAAACTGAAATTCTTTACATTTTTTGGTAATGAGAGATTTAAAAAATCTTTTGCAGGATTAGGATAAACTGATATTTTTTCTAGCTGATTGATGGAGGTTTCATCAGTTGATAAAATTGTAGTTGATGCCACAGCAAAATGCTGAAGTGCGCCAACTGAAGCTTTTCCAACTTTGTAAATATAAACGGGATCTGTATTGGCAAAAGTATCGTTCGCAGTGTGAGGATAATTACTTCTGATTCTCTCAAAATATCCTGTAATAACTTCACCTTTCAATTCAAAAGGAATATAATCGGTATCTTCAGCTTCGTCAATATCCGTTAATAATGGTGAATAAAGACCTGTAAGCGTTACCAATTCCTGAGTTGCAGCCACAGAAGCAGCTGTATTATTGGGGTTTCCGCCCATATCTTCGTCACAGTAAATCGTATTATTATTGTTCCCCATTTTACCTCCAACCTGATCCAGGTTAAAAACCAGTTTAATATCTAAAACACGGGTTGAGCCTTGATAAGCAACCGTATTTGCGTAATGAGAACTGCCTTTTAAACCCTGTTCTTCTCCTGAAAAATGAATAAATTTTATAGAATATTCTGTCGGAACATCTTTCAAAATTCTTGCAGCTTCCAGAATAATTGATGTTCCGCTTCCGTTATCATTTACTCCCGGACCATTGATACTGTCGAAATGACCACAGATAATCACAAATTTGTTCGGATAAAGTGTTCCTGTTTTTGTAACGACAAGATTTTTTGAATTTACCGTATTTCCTCCTGAAACGTAAGAAAAAGGATCTTCTACAATCTGGCTCGCAGAATATCCGTAAGAGGTGTATTTATTTTTAAGCCAGTTTAATGCATTAGTATTATTTGCAGAACCGGTGGTTTTAATTCCGAAATTTGAAAATTCCTGCAAATTCGTAGTAATATTGGTTTGGGTAACCTGATCTGCTCTCGTCTGATAAGCCTGAATAAAGTTTTGTGCTTTTACAATTTGAAGTCCGAAAGACAAAACAATAATACCAAGTATTTTCTTCACGTTATAATTTTTGCAAATGTATAAATAAAATGATTCCAAACGAAAGTAAGGAATCATTATTTTTTATTTAATAAAAACTTTAAATTGATAAATGATTTTTTAAAAATTCAATTTATTTTTATTTATCGATAATCATTTTTTTAGTTATTGTTTCACCATCAGATTTTATGGTACAAAGATAAACTCCGGTTGGTAATTTAGAAACATTGATCTTATTTTCGTTTACATACGTTGAAATTAATTTACCACTCATATCACTGATTTCAAGAGAGAATTTTTTAATATTATTAGGAAGTTCAACATTCAGAATATCTTTTGCCGGATTAGGATAAATCTTTATTGATTCCAGTTTATTGACAACAGTTTCATGAGTACTCAAAACAGAAGTTGCCACCGCAAAATGCTGAAGAGCTCCGACTGCCGCTTTTCCGACATTAAAAACATATAAAGGATCAACATTCGCAAAAGTATCATTTACCGTATGCTGATTTCCGCTCACAGGGGTTTCATAAAAACCTGTAATAATATCTCCTTTAGCTTCAAAAGGCACATAATCTGATGCATACGCATTTGATAGAGTGGTCTGTAGAGGAGAATATAACGTTGTACAGTTTGCCAATTGCTGAGTCATTGCAAGAGACGGTGCATTATTGGCTGTTCCTCCCGCTGAACTTTGATCGCTTTCACAAACAATTGTATTGCTCGGATTGGTGATTTTTCCTCCGACCTGATCAATATTAAAAACAACTTTTAAATTAAGCTGACGAACATTATTACTAAAAACAACGTTATTCACGTAATGATTACTACCGATCAAACCCTGTTCTTCACCCGAAAAATGGATAAACTTGACCGAATATTCTGTAGGAACATCTTTCAAAATTCTTGCAGCTTCCAATAAAATAGAAGTTCCGCTTCCGTTATCGCTTACTCCGGGACCTGTAATGGTATCGTAATGTCCACAAATAATAACGTAAATATTAGGATAAACAGTTCCAGTTTTGGTAATAATTAAATTCTTAGAAGTTGCACTTCCATAAGTAAAAGTATCTTCTGTGATCTGACTTGCATCATACCCGAAAGACTGATATTTAGCTCTAAGCCAGTTCAGTGTATTTGTATTGGCTGCAGATCCTGTAGTTTTCACACCGAGATTCGAAAATTCCTGAAGCAAAGTGGTAATATTCGTTTGAGTAACCTGATTGGCTCTTGTCTGATAAGCCTGAATAAAACTCTGTGCCTGCAAACCGTATGAAGCCAAAGAAAGGAGAAGAAGACCTGTTAATTTTTTCACTTTAAATTGTACTACTTTTTAATATTAAGCAAATGTAGATAATAAAAAAATCCCGAGCAAAAAACTCGGGATCTAATATTGATAACAAAAAATTTTACATTATTTTACTTGATCTACAACTGCTTTGAAAGCTTCAGGATAGTTCATTGCTAAATCAGCAAGAACTTTTCTGTTTAATTCAATGTTGTTCTTTTTAAGAGCTCCCATAAACTGAGAGTAAGACATTCCGTGCTCTCTAGCTCCTGCGTTGATACGCATGATCCAAAGTGATCTGAAGTTTCTCTTTTTCTCTTTTCTTCCACGGTAAGCATATTGCATTGCTTTTTGTACCGCGTTTTTAGCAACAGTCCAAACGTTCTTTCTTCTACCGAAAAAACCTTTAGCTTGTTTCATTAATTTTTTTCTGCGTGCTCTAGAAGCTACGGCATTTACTGATCTTGGCATAATTTAAATTGTTTTTTTGAAAAGGGCGGTAACAATTGTTACTCTTGGGTGCACCGTTTCAGGGTTAAATGTTGAATTTGTTTGAATTCTTATAAACCGGATAATGATTTATAAAAACTACTTAATTGCTAATTGACGTTGAACGCTTTTCTCATCCACTTTAGCTACGTAAGAAGTAGTAGTAAGATTTCTCTTCTGCTTAGTTTCTTTTTTAGTTAAGATGTGGCTTTTGTAAGCGTTTTTTCTTTTGATCTTTCCAGAACCGGTAAGAGCAAAACGTTTCTTAGCACCTGATTTCGTTTTTAATTTTGGCATTGTTTGCTTTTTTATGTTTTTGTTATCAATATTTTAGCTATCGGCTAAAAGCATTTGGCTATTAGCTTTTCGGGCGTGCCCCTCAATCGTTCATTCCGCTTCGCTGCATTCACTCATTCGGGTCGGGCTATTCATTACAAGTCCTCGCTCCTCTGCATATTCCTTCGCTTGTTGCGGGCTTTTCATTAATATCCCTCACGCAGATAATTGGTGTGCAAAATTACGAAAAATAATAATACGAAAAGAGACTTTCAAAAGAAAATCTCTTTTATATATCGCAAACCAAGAATATCAAAGTTTAAAACTTTGATCTTTTGGTGTAATTATAGATTATTTAGCCGGTTTCTTAGGACTCATCATCATAATCATTCTCTTACCTTCAAGCTTAGGCAATTGATCTACTTTTCCCACGTGCTCTAATTCCTGAGCCAGCTTTAAAAGTAAAATTTCTCCCTGATCTTTAAAGATAATAGAACGGCCTTTGAAAAATACGTAGGTTTTCAATTTCGAACCTTCTTCCAAAAACTTTTCAGCATGTTTCTTTTTAAAATCATAATCATGCTCGTCAGTCTGAGGTCCGAAACGAATCTCTTTAACGACAACCTTGATTTGTTTCGCTTTAAGTTCTTTGGTTTTCTTTTTTTGCTCGTATAAAAACTTTTTATAGTCTAATATTCTTGCAATGAACGGTTCAGCTTTATCTGAAATTACAACCAAGTCAAGTTCCTGTTCTTTAGCAATCTGTCTTGCTTTATCGATAGGGAAAATTCCCGGCTCTACGTTATCGCCCACCAAACGAAGTTCTCTTACGCGAATCTTATCGTTTATCATGTGTAGGTCCTCTTGTACAGGACGTCTTTGTGGGCCTCTGTTGTTAAATCGTTGTGCTATTGTATTAAATTTTATTGGTTAACTTTCTATTTAAATATTTTTTTGAATGATCATTGTTTCATTCAAAATAATTTTGTGGTTTAAGCCTGATACTCAACTGCAGTTTTTGATGCTTCTTTAAAGTAAGTTACAAAATCATCAATTTTCATAACTCCAAGATCTCCTTCGCCACGTCTACGTACAGAAATTGTGCCATCATTCTCTTCATTTTCACCTACTACAAGCATAAATGGAATTTTCTTCAACTCTGCATCACGGATTTTCTTACCCGTTTTTTCGTTTCTGTCGTCAATCAGACCGCTAATATCGTGATTTTCTAAAAGTTGTGAAACTTTTTTAGCATAATCTACATATTTTTCACTGATTGGTAATATCGTAAACTGATCCGGAGCCAGCCACAATGGGAAATCTCCGGCAGTATTTTCTAATAAGATGGCTATGAAACGCTCCATCGAACCAAATGGTGCTCTGTGAATCATTACCGGTCTGTGCTTTTCATTATCGCTCCCAACGTAAGTAAGATCAAATCTTTCCGGTAAATTATAATCTACCTGAATGGTTCCCAACTGCCATTTTCTTCCTAAAGCATCTTTCACCATGAAATCCAGTTTAGGACCGTAGAATGCAGCTTCTCCATATTCAGTAACAGTATTCAATCCTTTTTCTTTTGCAGCAGTTACAATCGCATTTTCTGCTTTTTCCCAGTTTTCATCACTTCCGATATACTTTTCAGTATTTTCAGGATCTCTTAGTGAAATTTGAGCCGTAAAATCTGCAAAACCTAACGATCCGAAAACATAAAGTACCAAATCAATCGTTTTCTTAAATTCATCCATCAGCTGATCCGGAGTACAGAATAAATGCGCGTCATCCTGCGTAAATCCACGAACTCTTGTTAAGCCGTGAAGCTCACCACTTTGCTCATATCTGTAAACAGTACCAAACTCTGCATATCTTTTTGGCAAATCTCTGTAGCTCCACTGCGAAGTTTTGTAAATCTCACAGTGATGCGGACAGTTCATTGGTTTCAGCATAAATTCTTCTCCCTCATTCGGAGTTTTAATGGGCTGAAAACTATCTGCACCATACTTATCCCAGTGTCCTGAAGTTACATACAATTCTTTTGCTCCGATGTGAGGAGACATTACAAATTCGTACCCCCCTTTTTTCTGAGCATCAGAAAGGAAATTTTCTAATTTTTTTCTCAAAGCCGTACCTTTTGGCAACCAAAGTGGTAAACCTGCACCTACTTTTTCTGAGAAAGCAAAAATCCCTAATTCTTTACCTAATTTTCTATGATCTCTTCTTTTTGCCTCTTCTAATAACTCAAGATATTCTGTCAGTTCTTTCTGTTTTGGGAAAGATATACCGTAAACTCTTGTTAATTGAGGGTTTTTCTCATTTCCTCTCCAATAAGCTCCTGCAGCATTTAGAACTTTAAAAGCTTTTACAATTGAAGTATTTGGAATGTGACCTCCACGACAAAGATCTGTAAAGTCATCATGCGTTACAAAAGTGATTTCTCCATCATTAAGATTAGAGATCAACTCAACTTTGTAAGGATTATCTGCATACGTTTTTAAAGCTTCTTCTTTAGAAACCGGATATAATGAGAATGTTGATCCTTTTTTAGCATTTTCTAAAACTTTCTTCTCGATTTTCTCAAAATCTTTATCAGATAAACTTTCGCTTCCGAAATCTACATCATAATAAAATCCGTTTTCAATTGCCGGACCAATGGTTAACTTAGCATCAGGAAAAAATTCAAGGATAGCCTGCGCCAAAAGATGGGCAGAAGAATGCCAGAAAGCTTTCTTTCCAAGATCATCATTCCAGGTTAATAGCTGTACGGTAGAATCTGTGGTTATAGGCGTGGTAATTTCGACTTGTGTGCCGTTTACAACTGCGGAAATGGTATTTCTAGCCAATCCCTCGCTTATAGATTTTGCCACATCCAAAGGAGTAGTAGCTCTTTCAAATTCTCTGACACTATTGTCTGGAAGTGTAATTTTTATCATTGTTTACTAAGAAATTTTAAGATGCAAAAATACGCATTTTTTATGTCTTTAAGAAATACTGACGGTATATTTCACCAAAAATGCAATTTATTTTAAAATTTCACGTTAGTCAAAATTGAATTTTCAAAATCATATTCACTTTTAAACAAAAAAATACTAAGCTCTCACTTAGTATTATCTGTTTTTCCCGATTTGTTACTTGAAGATTTCTGTACATCTTCTTTATCAACATCCGGCGGATTTTGTTTTTCTGATGAAGAAGGAATATCACGAAAGTCTTCATTCTGCTTTTTTGTTTCTGCGGAATTGGCAGAATCTTTCTTTTTGTTATCGTCTTTTGAATTCATAAGTTTTGAATTTTAGAGTCCAAGAACACCGATTTTACCGGTCTGATCTTCTATCTTATAATTCAAAGCCTTTGCCAAAACGAAAATATTATTAAGATTTTCCATCAATTGTTGATGACCTTCACTTCTCAGTTTATTCTGGTCAACAGATTTTATCGCCGTTTGTTTAGCTTTATTCTGAACATTTTTAATATCCTGCTCAGAAATCCTGTTGATGAAAGAATCGTCTAATGACTGAATTTCCACACTTGGTACAATTCTGATTTCTGCATTGGGAAGATCTGTAATAATCAGTTTTTTATTGATGGAATCGACTTCCATTTTCATCTTATTCAAATCGTAAGAAACCTGCGCATTTGTTTTAGTATAGGTGATAATACTGTTGCTCGTCATTTCTTTTCCAAGAAATTCATAACCGAATTTTGTTTTTTGCATTGCAGAAAAATCCTGTTCCAAAACAACCATTTTATTCATTTTGGAAATCTGATTGGTCAGAATATAATAATTTGACTTTTCTGTTTTTTCGGTCGGTTTAAAGCAGGATCTGAAACTGAAGAACAGAATCAACATGAGGAGAATCCCTCCGACAAATGGAATAATTAATCTTAAATTTTTCAATTTTCTTTTTTAAATATTTCTCTGATTACCGATGGGTCATCTTTTTTCAGGATCTCTACGAGATCTCTTTCGATGTAACCACTGGTCGGCATTTCGATAATTCTTCCAATTTCCTTGCCATATTTCTGAACAATGATGGTAGGAACTTTAGAAACATTATATTTTGATTCCTCACCGTTTGGAGATTCTTTTTTACGGTTTACCGCAATAATCGTCATTCTTGAATCCGGATATTTTACCTCATCTAAAATCTTCATCAATCTTGGGAAATCACGGTGACTGTCTTCACACCATGTTCCTATAAAAACGACAAGATCGTAAGTTGTGATTTTATTTTTTTTCAGCTCACTTACGGCTTTCTGATCTGTTTGATATTCATTAAATTCTTTTGTATACCACTCAGAATAGGGTTCTTTAACGAACTGATCTTTTAACTGTGCTCCCAAAAGCATTTTCCCATCGTTTGTTGTTTCTACTTCCCGGTTTACCACAGCTTTTTGTGCAGAAAACTGTTGTGTTGTTAAGGCCAAAACTAAAACGGTAAAAATATTAGCAATTATTTTTTTACAAATCATATCTCTATTATTTTTCATTGTATTTGTAAATCTTTGATTTCATCTATTTTTCAATTATTGTTTTTAAATCTGCGGGAGAGTAGTATTTGTTTTTTAAAACTTTGTGATCTGATTTTCTGTACACATTAAATTTTTCTCCTGATTTCTCATAGAAAGAATCCACTTCTTTTGCTGCATAAAATTCAACAGTTTCATTTGCCTGTTCTTCATTATCACAAGCTTTAGACATATTTGAGCGCTGAACTTCATTAAATAATTCAACAAATTTATTACCCAAACCGAATTCTAAAACAGCACCACTCAAAACATATTGTAAATCGCATAAAGCATCTGCAATTTCTACGATATTATTATCTGCAATTGCCTGTTTTAATTCGTTTAGTTCTTCCTGTAAAAGTTCAACTCTTAGGTTGCATCTTTCTTGTGAAGGAATCTGTGGAGTATCTAAAACAGGTGCTTTAAAGGTTGTGTGGAATTCTGCTACTTGGTTCAGGCTGTCAATTTTATCCATGAAATTTTTTATTTAAGGCAAATATAAAAATTAGATATTAGATATCAGATATTAGAGCTTAGGTTTTTAATGCCTTTTACAATTCCCGCAAATCATATACTATTAATTACACAAAAAAAGTTGCCCGTTTCCGAACAACTTTCCAATTTAAGGTTAATCAAATTGATCTAATTTTTTATAAATCTTTTTGAGATTTCTCCAACCTGAATCATGTAAGCACCTTTCACAAGACTGCTCACATTTACAGATCCTCTTTCTAATTTCCCTGAACTGATAAGTTTTCCTGCCATATCGAAGATTTTATACTCATCACTTTTTGCATTTGATACATTTAAAATATCTTTTGCCGGATTTGGATATAATTTAAGATCAGTCAACAAATCTTTAGTATCAAAATCATTACCTCTTCCTGATGAAACAATATTTAAAGTATAATCTTCTACCTGTCCGTAAGTATAAGAACCACAAGATGACGAAGGAACAGAGTTATACTGCATCATTACACGCATTCTAGTTGTACCGACAGTTGCAGTTGATGGAATTGTAATTGAACCCGTTACAGGAGTTGTTTGTGAACCCGTTTTTGTCCATGCCAATTCTCCGCTGTCTGTAAAATCTCCGTCGCCGTTATAATCAATGTAAACTGCATACGCTTCATTGTACTTAGTTGAAGTCCAAACCGGAGTTACAGAAATTGTGTAAGCTGTACCTCTTGTAACATTGGTGGAAACTGAAGTAAAGTTTTCATAACCTGCAGTTCCAGTTGAAGTATTGTTGATGGTTCCGAATTTTACATTTCCAATTCTTTCATCTGCCGTATTTGTAGCAGTTGCCGAACAATAAGTAACTGCACTTCCTGCAAGAGTCGTTACAGAAACGGTATTGCTTGAAACTGAATTATTTCCTGCTGCATCTTTTGCCTTAACAGTAAAACTGTATGTTGTAGAAGGCGTTAAACTTGTTACAGAATAAGAAGTTGATGTTGAAGAACCAATCAACGAAGTACCTTGGTAAACATCATAACCTGTCACCGCAACGTTATCTGTAGCACCCGACCAAGAAAGATTTGTGGTTGTTGAAGTTGTTCCGGATGCTGTCAAAGTTGGAGCCGATGGCGGAGTAGTATCTGTTGCTCCAGAACCTGCATTTACCGTAATATTTGCATTATTTACATCAAAGAAAATATGATCTGAACCTTTTACCATAATTCTTCCTGTACTTGTAGAAACATTTGGAATTGTTACCGCCTGAGAACCGTCATTTGGAGTTCCGGAAAGTAGGGTAGACCATGTATTTCCGCTGTCTGTAGACCAAAGAATATCTACATTGGCTGCATTTACTCCATTTGCTGTAGTTCCTGCAACATTCCACGTGATAGTTTGAGAAGTTCCTCCGGAATAAGTTGTCGCCGTATTTTGAGAACTTACGGAGAAAGGTCCCGCAGTTCCATTTACTGTAATTACAGCATCATCAGAATTATTTCCTGAGCCTCCTGATCTGTTATCACGAACCGTAAATCTGAAATTATATGTTCTCGCCACATTTGATAACGCTTCAACCGTAATTTCAGAACCCGCCGTTGTTGTTGCTCCCGTTAAAACAGATGCCATTCTCGGGAAATATCTCGTAGGAGTTGTTTGCGGAGTCCATGATCTGAAAGTTGGACCTGTTGCTTTTGTAGCACTTGCCGCCGAACTTGCTCCTGTTTGAGAAGATGAAGCATTGTTCATCTGTTCCCAAATATAAGTTAAAGAATCTCCATTCGCATCGATTCCGGAACCTGTTAACATAAATGGTGTTCCTTTTGGAATGGTATAATCTAAACCGGCATTTGCTGTAGGAATTGAATTGCCCGTATTTGTACTTGTCGGGCAGGTTTTAGCTTTAATATTATCTGTAATCTGCTGAATACTTATTGCATGAAAGAAAGAATCTGAATGTGCCTGAATATCCTGACTTGTAATTCCTGCATACCCCATGATTGTAGATCCTGAACCAGGCTCCATATTAGCACCAGTTCCTTCGTTAGCGTGAGAGAAAGTATGATTTCCACCAAACTGATGACCTAATTCGTGTGCTACATAATCAATATCAAAATTATCGCCTGAAGGAACTCCGTCTGACGGAGAAGTATAACCGCTTCCTTTTGAACCATTTACACAAACACAGCCGATACAACCTGCGTTTCCTCCGCCTCCGGAAGCTCCGAATAAATGTCCGACATCATAATTTGCCTCGCCGATTACGGAAGTTAAAGTTGATTGAAGTTGAGAATTCCAGTTACTCATTTGTGCTGCTGGAGAATAAGGATCTGTAGAGGCATTGGTATAAATTACAGCATCATTATTGGCAATCAAGACCATTCTTGCAGAAAAATCTTTTTCAAAAACTCCGTTTACACGAGTCATTGTATTATTCATGGCAGCAAGAGCAAGTGCTTTTGTTCCTCCAAAATAAGTGGTATATTCTCCTGTTGATGATAAAGCTAGTCGGAAAGTTCTTAATTTCGCATCATCCGCATTGGGTCTCGCTGCAAGATTATCAATACCGGAAACTCCTTTTTGAGCAACGTCGATTACCGTACATTCAAATTTGTTTAAATCATCTTTTTTATCTGATTTTTTATAAACTACATAGGTTGAAAGATCTTTAGAATAAGGCTCGATGAAAACCGCCGATTTATCACCATAAATTTCCATTGAAGATAATCCTAACGGAGATATACTGAAATAAACAGTTGAATTTGAATCACCAAAACCTTCTCCTATATAAGATTTGATGTCCGGATATTTTGCGGCAAGCTGGGGATCAAAATTAGAATTTTCTCTTACTTTAAAATTCTCCATTTTCCCGCCAGAATTTGGAAAAGAGATAATGATTTCAGATTTTTCTCCTACAGCCAATCTTTTGGGAGCTTTTGCTAAAGCATTTTTTAATCCAATAATATCTAAACTATAGATTTTCGGATTGTTAATAGAGGATTTGTTTTCAAAAATTTCTGAATTTGTTTTTTTGGAAGTTTCAGACCAAAGACGATCTGTCTGTGCGAAAGAAATGCCTGACATAAGCACTCCAATCACCAATAGTTGTTTTTTCATAAAATATCTATTTTGATTGTGGAATATCAAAGCTAATAAAAATAATATTACGAAAAACAAAAATTATTAAGAAAATTTTAGAGTTTTACTTTAAATTAATATGCAATACATTGAACCAGCAAAAAACTACTTCACTATAAAATGAAAATAGCACACGTAAAGTACGTATGCTATTGTTTTTATAATAATTTTGGGTGAATAAACCTATAAATTATTTTGTGATATCTCTACCGATAACTAATCTCTGAATTTCAGAAGTACCTTCACCGATTGTACACAATTTAGAATCTCTGTAGTATTTTTCAGCGGGGAAATCTTTAGTATAACCGTAACCTCCGAAAATCTGAACTGCATTATTAGAAATTCTTACACAAGCTTCAGATGCATACAATTTTGCCATCGCACCTTCTCTTGTCATTTTCTGCTTTGCATTTTTCAAAGTAGAAGCTCTCTGAATCAACAATTCTGCAGCATCAATTTCTGTTGCCATATCTGCCAACATAAAATTAATTGCCTGAAAATCTGAAATTGATTTTCCGAATTGTTTTCTTTCCTTCGCATATTTTAAAGCGGCTTTGTAAGCTCCTTTTGCAGTTCCCAAGCTTAATGCAGCAATAGAAATTCTACCACCGTCAAGAATTTTCATTGCCTGTTTGAAACCTTCACCCACTTCACCTAAACGATTTGCGTCTGAAACACGAACATTATCAAAAATAAGTTCAGCAGTTTCTGAAGCTCTCATTCCAAGCTTGTTTTCTTTTTTACCAGAAGTGAAACCAGCCATTCCTTTTTCTAAAACAAAAGCCGTTGAATTGTTTTTAGCACCAATTTCACCAGTTCTTGTCATTACAACAGCAATATCACCGGAAATTGCGTGAGTGATAAAGTTTTTAGCACCGTTAATCACCCATTCGTCACCGTCTTTTACAGCAGTTGTAGACATTCCACCTGAATCTGAACCTGTGTTGTGCTCCGTCAATCCCCAAGCTCCGATTACTTTTCCGGTAGCTAATTGCGGAAGCCATTTGTTTCTTTGCTCTTCGTTTCCGAATTCATAAATATGATTGGTACAAAGTGAGTTGTGCGCCGCAACTGAAAGACCGATTGACGGATCAACCTGAGAAATTTCATCCAGAATAGCAACATATTCGTGATAACCAAGACCAGAACCACCATATTGCTCAGGAATTACAATCCCCATGAAACCCATGTCTCCTAACTGATGAAAGAGTTCTTTAGGAAAAGTCTGACTTTCGTCCCATTCCATAATATTTGGTCTGATGTTCTTTTCAGCAAATTCCTTTGCTGTTTCCGCGATCATTTTGATGTTGTTAATCGTTTCTGTATTCATAATTACATTATACTTATGCGCCAAAGATACTTAAATTGGCGAAATAAGGAAATTATTTATAAGCAAGATGAAATAACATAATTAAGTTATTAATTTACAATAAATTATATTTAAACAATTAACATAATATTAATCAAAATCTTTGGTTTTCATTATATAAATTTCATACTTTAGCCGTCCAATTTTTACTAAATGAAAAAACTTCTACTTCCTATATTTTTAATATCTGTTTGCGTTTCGGCTCAGATTCCGGCAGGATATTATGATGGAACAACAGGATTAACAGGTTATGCATTGAAATCTAAACTGCATGATATTATCTCTGCTAAAAACATCAATTGGCATTATGGTGATTTGACGAATTTTTATAATCAGACAGATTTAGATATATATTACGATCACGGACCTTCAAATACAACGATTTTACTGGATATGTATTCTGAAATTCCTTCCGGACCCGATGCCTACGAATACACAACCGCAAATATTATCGGAAGTGCGAATGCAGAAGGATTAGGCTGGAACAGAGAACACATGATGCCTCAAAGTACATTCTACAGCAATTACCCGATGTATTCGGATTTGTTTTATGTAGTTCCGACTGATGCAAGAATCAATCAGTTGAGAAGCAATTATCCTTACGGAATTGCGGGTACAACAAATTATTACACTTTTACGAATACTTCAAAAATATCGAATAGTGCAATTCCAAATTATGTTTATACCGGTCGCGTTTATGAACCCATTAATGAATTTAAAGGAGATGTAGCGAGAAGTTTGCTCTATTTTGCAGTAAGATATGAAGGAAAATTAGGTACTTTTAATTACAATAACAGTACAAATCCTGCTTCAGACACCAATCCTTTAGATGGAACTGAGGAAAGATCTTTTGAACCTGCATATATCGCAATGCTTCTTCAGTGGCATCAGCAAGATCCTGTTTCTCAAAGGGAAATTGACAGGAATAATTCTGTCTATAATTTACAGAAAAACAGAAATCCGTTTATTGATAACCCTGCTTGGGTGAATGCAATTTGGGGACAAGCTCCGGATTCTGTAGCACCTTCAAACCCAGGTAATTTAACAGTAAGTCAAAACAGTGCGTATTTTACAACATTAACCTGGACTCCAAGTACAAGTACAGATGTAATTGGGTACAAAATTTATCAAAACGGAACTTTAATCGGTACGTCAAAAGGAAATTCTTTCAGTGCAGATCATTTAACACCTTCTACAGCTTATACTTACACTGTAAAAGCTTATGATAACGGATATTTGCTTTCCGGAGACAGCAATACCGCTTCAGCAACAACTTTAGCGACGGATATTTACGTTAAAGATTTAATGGTGACAAAATATCTGGAAGGAACATCTAATAATAAAGCGATTGAAATTACCAATAAAACCGGTCATTCTGTTAATTTAGATGATTACAGGTTATCAATTCAGTTTCCGAGTGGAACAAATTATTATTTTCCTGCACCTTTTGAATTAGAAGGAACTGTTCAGAATAATGAAACTTTTGTGATTCTAAATCCTGACTCTAATTTTTCTTGCTTCACAATCAATCAGGCGAAATTTGTAACCGCAGCTCCACAGATGACATTTACAGGAAGTCAGTATGTAGAATTAAGATATAAATCTTCCACAGTAGATGCAATCGGGGTCTCTTCACAAAACAATTCTTCGGTTTTAGGGAATGTTTCTTTATATAGAAAACCAGCAATTAATCAACCTGCAATAACTTTTGATATTGCAGAATGGGATTCTTACGCAAGCAATTACTGCCAGAATTTAGGAACACTTGCAACTTCTGAAGCTGAATTATTGGCAGGAAAAGAATTTAAAATTTATCCGAATCCTGTAAATGAAAACATTTTCGTGAGCGGTAAAACTGAAAATATTCAGACCGCACAAATTTTAAATTTCTCAGGACAATTAATTTACACGGAGAAAGTTCCATTTAAAAATAAGAAGAATATTTCTGTACAGAATCTGAAAACTGGCTCTTATCTTTTGAAACTTGACGACAAGATTTATCAGTTTATCAAAAAATAAACTGCAAACATTAATGATATAAGACTTTGTTTAAATTAAGCAAAGTCTTTTTTTATGGCAGTAAATTATTAGCTTAAAACCTAATATTCTTCCTGTATAAGTAAATTTGCTTATATATTTTATTTATAAGTAATAATGATTATATTTGCAAAATGATAGCGGTTATCACTGGTGATATTATTAATTCGCAACATACAGACACACAAGTTTGGATTACCAAACTTAAAAATCTCCTAGAAAATTGGGGGACTGCCCCACAAACCTGGGAAATATACCGAGGAGACGAGTTTCAGCTTAAATGCAATATCGATGACGTTTTCTGGCGTTTCTTAGCTATCAAATCTTTAATTAAAAGTCAGGAAAATTTAGATGTAAGAATAGCAATTGGCATTGGCCAGGAAAATTTTTCGTCTGAAAAAATCACAGAATCCAATGGTTCAGCGTATGTAAATTCCGGGAGATTACTGAATGATTTAAAAAGTGATGGTCACACTGTTTCCATTAAAACTTCCAGCGATGCTGTTGACCGAGATTTGAATATTCTCTTAAAATGGGCATCAAAAGATTTTGATAACTGGACGATGGCGACTTCTGAGATCATTCACGAAATGATTATGAATCAGGATTTTACCCAAGATGATTTGGCAAAGAAATTCGCCATTTCACAGTCTTCAATCAGCCAACGTTTGAAACGTGCAAACTACGAGCTTATCGTAGAAACCAATCAATATTTTAGAAAGAAAATTTCAGAATTGTAAGATGATTTTTATTCAACTCATATTGGCACATTTACTTGGAGATTTTATTCTTCAGCCAAACTCTTGGGTTGCAGATAAAGAAAACCACAAACTGAAAAGTCCGTACTTATATTATCATATTCTGATTCACACCGTTTTAAGTTTCATTTTCCTTTGGGATTTAAAACTTTGGTGGGTTGCTGTTCTGGTAGGTGTTTCGCATTTTATAATTGATGCCTGTAAATTGACTTTTCAGACTCATCAAAACAAAAAAAAATGGTTTTTCGTCGATCAGATTCTTCATGTAGCGGTAATTGGTGCCATTTCTTTTTGTTTTGATGAATTCAATTTTGAATTTTTAAAAAATCATAATTTCTTAAAAATTGTAATGGGAGCATTATTTTTAACTTCACCTGCTTCAATTTTTATTAAAATAGTATTGTCATCATGGACTCCGGTATCGGAAGATGAAAGCAGTGTACAAACCGAATCTTTATCAAGTGCCGGAAAATATATCGGAATTTTAGAACGATTATTAGTCTTCACTTTTATCGTTGTCAATCATTGGGAAGGTGTAGGTTTTATGGTAGCGGCAAAATCTGTTTTCAGATTCAGTGATTTGGCACAGGCAAAACAGCGAAAGTTAACGGAATATGTTTTAATAGGAACATTATTAAGTTTCGGAGTCGCTGTTTTAACAGGAATTTTAATTAAATAAAAAGTAATAAATCTAACTATAACTGAAAACTTTGGTTTTGAGGTTTTCAAAAGTAAAAAAAGTAAAAATTATGAGTCAAAAGCTAGAAATGATGTACGAAGGAAAAGCAAAACAAGTATTTGCTACCGATAATCCTGAAGAAGTTGTAGTACGTTTTAAAGATGACGCAACCGCATTTAACGCTCAGAAAAGAGGTTCTGTAGATCTAAAAGGTGAAATGAACAACGCCATCACTACCCTAATTTTTGAATATTTAAATGAAAAAGGAATCAGAACTCATTTCATCAAACAAATAGACGAAAGAGAGCAGTTGGTAACTAAAGTATCAATTATTCCTTTGGAAATGGTGGTAAGAAACTATTCTGCAGGAAGTATGGCTCAGAGATTAGGGGTTGAAGAAGGAATTAAATCTCCGGTAACCATTTTCGATATCTGCTACAAAAAAGATGAGTTGGGAGATCCTTTGATCAACGATCACCACGCTGTTTTCTTAGGAGCTGCAACGTATGAGGAGCTTAAGGAGATGTATGCTTTGACAGGAAAAATCAACGAAATTCTGATTGATCTTTTCGATAAAATGAACATTATTTTAGTTGACTTCAAAATTGAATTAGGAAAAACTTCTGCAGGTGAAATTATTCTTGCTGACGAAATTTCTCCTGATACGTGCAGACTTTGGGACAAAGATACCATGAAGAAACTTGACAAAGACAGATTCAGAAGAGACCTTGGTGAGGTGACTGAAGCTTATGTAGAAATCTACAACAGATTGAAAGTTGCACTTGGCAAATAAGATTTAGATCAAAAATTAGTTGTAAAAAATTTGAATTTAACATAATATTTAAACTTACATCTAAAAGAAGTATCTATCAAATAAATCTAGATTAGAAAAAATAGTAATGAAAAGTTTAGACATTCATAAAAGTGAATATTTAAAACAGTTTGAAACCCAAACTTACGGAAGAAATCTTTTCAGAACACAGGAAGAAGAAAGATTAGACGCTCCCAATGAGGAGTGCGGAATCTTCGGAATGTATTCTGATAATGATTTGGATACGTTTTCTCTTTCCCAGTTCGGGCTTTTTGCGCTTCAGCACAGAGGTCAGGAAGCTTGTGGTATTTCTGTTCTTAAAGACGGAAAAATTACCAATATGAAAGATGAAGGATTGGTTTTGGATGTTTATAAAGAAATTCAGGATCCTGAGACTTTTATGGGAAACTCTGCAATCGGACACACCCGTTACACGACTGCAGGAGACAAAAAGAAGTATAATTTTCAGCCATTTTTCGCCAAAAACGAATATGACCAGATTATTCTTTCCATTGCACATAATGGTAATTTAACCAATGCAAAAGAATTAAAAGCTGAACTGGAAGCTGAAGGTGTAGTTTTCAGAGCAACTTCCGATTCTGAGGTTATTTTAAGATTAATTCAAAAAAATCTTGACCTTGGACTTCGTGGAGCTATCAAAGCGACGATGGAAAAAATTGAAGGGGCGTATTCAGTTGTCGGAATGACAAGAAATAAATTTTTTGCATTCAGAGATTTCAACGGAATCAGACCTTTGGTTTTAGGAGCAATTAATGAAAATTCTTACGTTGTCGCTTCAGAATCTGTAGCTTTAGATGCTGTAGGAGCTCAATATGTAAGAGATGTTTTGCCTGGAGAAATTATTTATACCAACGAAAATGAACCTGGAAAACTTCATTCTTATATGATGAATGAGGCAAAAGCAAAACAAAGAATCTGTTCTTTTGAATATATTTATTTTGCAAGACCAGATTCAACTTTAGAAAACATTAATGTTTACGAAATCAGAGAAAAATCTGGTGAGAAAATCTGGGAACAAGCTCCTGTGGATGCTGATTTAGTTATTGGAGTTCCGGATTCCGGAGTTCCGGCTGCAATTGGCTTTTCCAAAGCTTCGGGAATTCCTTTCCGCCCGGTTTTAATTAAAAACAGATATATCGGAAGAAGTTTTATCGTTCCGACTCAGGAAATGAGAGAAAGAGTGGTGAATCTGAAGTTAAATCCGATTATTTCTGAAATTAAAGGAAAAAGAGTCGTAATTATTGACGATTCTATTGTTCGTGGAACGACTTCAAAAAGATTGGTAAAGATTTTAAAAGAAGCCGGTGTAAAAGAAATTCACTTCAGAAGTGTTTCTCCGCCAATTATTGCCCCTTGTTATTTGGGAATTGATACCCCTTCAAAAGATGATTTAATTTCTGCAAATATGTCAACTGAACAGTTGAGGGATTATTTAGGAGTAGATTCGTTGGAATTCTTAAGTACAGATAATTTAAAAGAAATTTTAGGTTCATCTAATCACTGTTTCGGATGCTTCACCGAAGAATATCCGGTTGCAAAAGGAGAAGAAATAGAATTATTTAATTAGTTCTAAATTGTATAAAGTAAAATGTCAGACTTATTTCTAAGCCTGACATTTTTTATTGAATCATTTAAAATTTATATACAATTCCCGCTTGGAAAACATTGTTTCTAATAAATTCTCTCGGGTTATTTTGAGAAACATCCATTACGCCGGCTATGTAACGCGTTGTAATTCCAAAGTTTCGACCAAAATAATATCCCGCGCCAAAACCTACACCAAAATCAAAATCTTTAAAATACTCTTTTACTTCTGCAGAACCGCCATCTGTCCTTATTTTTTTATTAATGGCAACTCCAAGTTGTGGTCCGGCTTCTACATATAGTTCCGGCAAAATATTATACTGAATCATTACAGGAACCGAAATATATTCAAGATTCAAATCTGCCTTATTTACATCCTTAAGTTTTGCACCTGCAGCATTATATAAAACTTCCGGCTGAACATTTACATAAGTTGAAACAGGAATATTGGCAAAAACACCTCCATAAATTCCTGGTTTTGCTTCGAAACCATCGACGTTTATTGAACTCAAATTAAAACCTGCTTTTATTCCAAAACGAGGAGATTGAGATTCAGGCTTATCTTGTGCGAAAACCAAAGAACTCATAACAATTGCAATTCCCAATAATTTTTTTTTCATAGTTTTTTAATTTATTTTAAAATTGGGCGCAATTTAATAAAATTTCTGTAATAACATAACAAAAGTAAAATGTCAGACTTATTTCTAAGCCTGACATTTTTTTATTGAATAAGATTTGTTTCTGTTTAGAATTTGAATGCTAAACCAACCTGGAAGTTGTTGTTTCTGATAGCATCAGATCCACTTGGTCTGTCTTTCGCAACATCAGTTACACCAGCTACATATCTTGCAGTAATACCAATATTATCTGTAAAATAGTAACCTGCACCAATACCAATACCGAAGTTGAAAGTGTTTAGATTATCTTTATTGATATCATCTGTATAACTTGCTGAAGAAGTACTCGTTCCTGAAGAATTTGTTACAGTTGTAGTTCTGTCACCTTTATTTTTTGCTGAAACCATAAATCCGAATTCAGGACCTGCTTCTACATAAAAATTAGGTACAAAGTTATATTGGAACATTACCGGCACTGAGATATAATCTAAATTTGTAGAGTAAGACTGTACATTTCTGGTCGTTGTACCAAGCACTGTAAATTCGTCTCTGCTTTCTACTTTTGCACCTAACTGGTTATATAAAACCTCTGGCTGAATGCTGAAAGATTCCGCAATAGGAATGTTTGCAAATACACCTGCGTTAAAACCAATTTTAGATTTTTGATCTTCCAAACCTGCATCTTTAGATAAAGAAGAAACGTTCATACCTGCTTTAAGACCGAATCTTACAGGAGACGAAGATGACATTGGAGTTGGTTTTGTCTGAGCAAATGCCAATGAAGTTGACAATACTGCAATTCCTAAGATTAACTTTTTCATAACTTAAATTTTTTAATATTTTACTAATTCTAATTTTAAACTTTACTACCAAACTTTTTTGGGTTTGACGAGTCGAATCTTTCAAATTGCTTGCCAAAAAAATATTTGTGGTAGGAAATAAAGAAAACCATTCACAATAGTAAATGGTTATAATTACAAATAATTGAAAACAAATGATTTATAATTCGAATAATTTATATGCCACGAATAGCAATTTCATAATTTTGCTGTTAAAAACATCAGTATAAAACTAAAATCCGCTGAGTTTTTTGTAAAAATCAATCGATTTATGAATGTTTTCTACAGAACATTGATGGTCAAATACACAAGAACCGATTCCTGAAAGCAATGAAAAATTGATTTTTGCGTTTGAATTCTTTTTATCATTTAATAATAAACTGAAAATATCTTCATCTTTAAAATCACTTAAATCAATAAAACAGAAATATCTCTGAATATTTTCGATAATTAAATCTGAATCTTCTTTAGAAATTAAGCCTTCAAGATAAGAAAGATGGCTTTCGCAAATCATTCCCAACGCAACCGCTTCTCCGTGAAGAATAGGATTTTCACTTTGCAGACACAAGCTTTCAATAGCATGACCGATCGTGTGACCAAAGTTCAACGTTTTTCTTACATTTTTTTCATAAAAATCTGCATTCACAACTTCCTGTTTAATTTCCATCGATTTTTGAATGAAAGGTTCAATTCCTACAGGATCTAAATGCTGTAGCTGAATTAAATCTTCCCAATGCTTTTTATCGGCAATCAAACCGTGCTTCAACATTTCAGCAAAACCACTTTTCAGCTCTTTCGCAGGAAGTGTATCTAAAAATCTGGGATAAACATAGATTTGTTCGGGAAAAGAAAAAGTTCCCACCATGTTTTTATAGTGCATCAAATCAATTCCTGTTTTTCCGCCAATAGAAGCATCACACATAGACAGCAGAGTAGTCGGAATATTGATAAACTGAATACCTCTTTTATAAGTTGACGCCACAAAACCGCCCATATCGGTAATCACTCCGCCTCCAAGGTTGATGATTAAAGCTTTTCTGTCAGCCTGCATTTCGGTCAGAATCTCCCAAAGCTGGTTGGCTGTCTGAATATTTTTCATTTCTTCACCCGCTTCAATTTCAAGAATTTCAAATGCAAGATCAGTTTCTAAATTTCCTAAAAGTAAAGGGAGACAATATTCATGCGTATTTTCATCCACCAAAATAAAAACTTTGCTGAATGACTTTTCACTCATGAATTGATTAAGCTGTGAAAAATTTTCGTCTAGTATGGTAATCATCGTACGATTTTTTTTGTATTTATAGATATACTGCGCTACAAAGTTATGATTCTTAATTTTTAACTCGTTATTAAATTACTATCTTTGCACAAATATTTAGCATGAGCAGAGACAATAATTCAGGAAGACCAAAGAAACCAAGAAGTTCAACAAGAAATAGTTCTGATGAATCTCGTGCTTCAAGATCTGGAAATTCAGGATCAAAACCTTTTAAAAAACCCTTTCCTAAAGCAGGAGAAAGAAATTCAGAATCCAGAGGAAGTAGCGGTACGAGTTACCAAGACAGAATGGATAAGAAATTTGGAAAAACTGAACAAACAGATTTTATTACCAATTCGAGTGAAGAGAAAAAACCTTTCAGAAAATCAGCTCCAAGCAGAGGTGGTAGCAGACCAGGTGCTTTTGACACCAGAGATAAATATGAAAGAGGGAGTCTAAAATACGGAAGAAGACCCGGAACAGATGATAAAAGAGAAGATAAAAACAAATCTTTTGTACAAAAAAGAAGATTAACAAAGATTGAAAAAGATGTTCATAAGGACACAATTCGTCTCAATAAATACATCGCTAACTCAGGAATTTGCAGCAGAAGGGAAGCAGACGAACTGATTACTCAAGGTTTAGTGGAAGTAAACGGAAAAGTGGTAACGGAAATGGGTTATCAGGTTCAGAAATCTGATAAAGTAATTTTTGACGGACAGAATATTACTCCGGAAAAACCAGTCTATGTACTTTTAAATAAGCCTAAAGGATATATTTCTACTACAAAAGACGACAAGGCAAGAAAAACGGTGATGGATTTGGTTGCCAATGCTTCTCCATACAGAGTTTTCCCTGTCGGAAGGTTAGACCGTTCTACAACAGGAGTTATTTTATTAACCAACGACGGTCACATGACAAAAAAATTAACGCATCCTTCTTTTGATGCTAAGAAAATTTATCATGTTACTTTAGATAAAAAACTTACAAATGAAGATTTAAAACTGATTGCAGAAGGAATTCGTCTGGATGAAGGTGTTGCAGAAGTGGATGCGATTTCATTCATTGAAGGAAAACCTAGAAATGAAGTGGGAATTGAAATTCACATCGGTTGGAACCGTGTTATCAGAAGAATTTTCCAAAGATTAGGTTACGAAGTTGAAGCACTTGACAGAGTAATGTTTGCTGGGTTAACCAAGAAAAATATCAAAAGAGGTCACTGGAGAATTTTATCTGAACAAGAAGTGAACAATTTGAAAATGCTTTAATTACATTTTAATTCTAAGCAAAAATACAAAGCGTTGAAATAATTTTTCAGCGCTTTTTTTAATGTATGTATTTCAAAAAATTAAATTCTTACCATAAAGTTTATGAATGTTCTTTTTAATTTATAAAAGCTAAAATTGGCAGTCATTTTGTCATTTCGTTGAAATTTAAAACTACCTTTATTTTCATTATGTTGAAATGATATTAAATTTTGTAGTTTTTGTACTTTTATATAAAGCATAAAGAAATACATTTCATAAGCATAATCATCAAATCCCACTTCAAAATCTGTCCCTAATTCCGTATATTTGGGAAAAATTTTACAAAATGATCGAGTGGAAAACCGTAAAGGAATACGAAGATATTACGTATAAAAAATGCAACGGAGTAGCAAGAATTGCTTTCAACAGACCTGAAATCCGTAATGCATTCAGACCCAAAACAACTTCAGAATTGTACGATGCTTTTTATGATGCTTCTGAAGATTCATCAATTGGTGTAGTTCTGCTTTCAGGAGAAGGACCAAGCCCGAAAGACGGAGGTTGGGCGTTCTGCAGCGGAGGAGACCAAAAAGCAAGAGGTCATCAAGGTTATGTAGGGGAAGACGGAAGACACCGTTTGAATATTTTGGAAGTTCAGCGTTTAATTCGTTTTATGCCGAAAGCAGTAATTGCCGTTGTTCCGGGTTGGGCAGTTGGTGGCGGTCACTCGCTTCACGTGGTTTGTGATCTAACTTTAGCAAGTAAAGAACACGCCATTTTTAAACAGACTGATGCTGATGTAACGAGCTTTGATGGTGGTTACGGTTCTGCTTATCTGGCGAAAATGGTAGGACAGAAAAAAGCGCGTGAGATTTTCTTTTTAGGAAGAAATTATTCTGCTCAGGAAGCTTTTGATATGGGAATGGTGAATGCCGTAATTCCTCACGACGAATTGGAAGATACGGCTTATGAATGGGCTCAGGAAATTTTGGCAAAATCTCCGACTTCGATCAGAATGCTGAAGTTTGCCATGAATCTTACAGATGACGGAATGGTCGGTCAACAGGTTTTTGCAGGTGAAGCAACCCGTTTGGCGTACATGACAGAAGAAGCAAAAGAAGGTAGAAATGCTTTCCTTGAAAAAAGAAAACCGGACTTCGGAAAAGATAACTGGATTTCTTAAATATAAATAATGAGTAATAGGTAATGAGTGATTTCATTGCCTATTATTTTGTAATTTTATACAAGTTTTAAAATCAATAGAAATGAGAAAACATAAAAAAATATGTTATGTTGCAGGAATTATCAGTGCGCTTTAGTTCCTCTTTTATTTCTTTATTATGCAACTCCGGTTTACCATCAGATGAACATGAGAGTATTGGATATTGGACTTCCTTTTAAAGCTAAAATAGAAGAAAAAGTTTCTGACTTTGCAAAAATCCCGACTGATGGCTGGAATTATAAAACAATCAATGTAAAGCCAAGTTTTGATACAAAGACTGAAGAAAATTTCATTAAAGCAATCAATCAATTAAAAGAAAATAATATAGATAAAACCGGAATACGATTTCAGCTTTCTGATAAAAATGTTTATGCTGATTTAGTTAGTATCTTAAATATTCTTGAAAAAACAAATTGTCAACAATGGGGGTTAGATACGGAAAAAACTAACAGCCTTTATTTGCCATACATGAAAAAACAATCTGATAGTTTTCAAGGAATAGACGGGATAGGGTATTGCGAAACCAAATATTTAGATATGAATGATCATAGCTATAAAACATCAAACTTCTGGAACAAACTTATTCACTATTCTCCAAAAGAATCTTATTACCTAATTTTTGCATTTTTAATACTGATTTATTGTGCAATGCTAAAACCAAAACTGAGTTTTAATATTTAATTTATTCTCATCATTTGTAGGTATTTAATGATAAATGATAATAATCTGCGTCATCTCCAAAATCTGCGAGAGCTCTTTACAATATGAATCAAAACTTTCAAAATTCCCAGATTTTCGACCTTGAAATTCCTGATTTCAGCGAATTGAAACTGACGGCAGTCTCATCGAAATATCTTAAAATTATCTTATTAAATCTTACTTTATTCTTTATTTTCTTAGTAGGAGTAATGAGTACAGCTTTTTATTTCTTTTATTTTGATTTAAGTAAAATTCAAATGTTGTCAATTATTATTGGAGTTCTCTTGTTAATTATTTTTCTTATTCTAAATACTTTGATCGGATTTAAATTCAGAAAATATGCAATTCGTGAACACGATTTGGTATATCAACACGGTTGGCTGAAACGAACTTTAATGATTATTCCTTTCAATAGAATTCAGCACATTAAAGTAGAGCAGGGTTGGTTTTCTAAGATTTTACAGTTAAAATCGATCTCCGTTTTTACAGCAGGTGTCAATGGTGGAGATGTCACGATCAATGGTTTGCCGGAAGATATTGCAGAAGGAATTAACAATCATATCCGCAGAAATATTTCAAAGGAAAATAAAGAAAATGGAGGAGAAAACGCATAATTCCTTTTTTCGACCTCAAAGACAATCTAAAACAGGCATTGTTCTCCTTTTCCTTTATAATGTTGGAATGGTAATCAAAAGTTTGTGGGTTTTCATTATTCTTTTTTTGGTGAAAAAAGACAGGGTTGAATCATGGATGATTGTTCTTGCGATTCTTGCAGGACTCGGAATTTTAATTGTTTCTGCAGTTTTACAATACTTTCATTTTAAATATTATATCGACGAAGAAAACGACGAATTTGTGATTCACGAAGGAATTATCAATAAATCCGTCACCAAAATTAAAAAGGAAAACATTCAGGAAGTTAATATTTCTCAGCCTTTTGTTCACCGGTTTTTTAATATTTATAAACTTGAGATTGATACTCCGGGAAGCTCTGAAAAAGAAGTAAAAATTTCGGCTTTAACGAAACATAATGCAGTAGATTTAAAAAAATATCTTTTAGCAGAATCAAAAGTCGAAAATACTTTAGATGAAAATATAGAAATTGCCGAAGGTGAGGATGTTAAGAATGTTCATTCTCTTAAAATTTCTACGCTGAGTATTTTAAAATATGGGATTACCGCCAATTATATTCAAAGTTTTTTAGGCCTGGTAAGTCTGGTTATCTATGGGTTTTCAGAAATCAATAATTTATTGCAGAAAGCAGAAATTGACACCAGATTAGATTATGATACGATTGAATCACAGTTTTTAGCATCTTCTGTTTCAATGCTTTTAGCAATTGTTCTGGCTGTCGGTATTTTGGGAATCGCATTTAATTCAGTCAAGACACTAATCAAGTATTTCAATTTTAAAATCAGCGAAAACAATCAGAGCTTTTCTTTTGAATATGGTTTGTTTACCACTCGAAATTCAATCGTTAATAAGTCGAAGGTTCAGGTAATTACTGAGACTCAGAACTGGATTCAGAAAAAAATGAAGATTTCTTTTGTGAAATTTCTTCAGATTGGGAAAAACGAAGAAGAGAAAAATATTTCTGCCGTTCCAGGAATCTCCAATGATGAAAAAGCAAAATTAATTTCTACCATTTGGAAAGAAAATCCGGCTTTTGAAGATTTTCTAAAACCAAATTTCAGATTAATTATTGTCAATACTTTTCAGTTTATCGTTTTGCCGTTGTTTTTGTTTTTCATTATTAATAAAAATTTATTGTTAAAGCATTGGTTTTTAGCACTTACTTATATCATTTTAGTTGAAATATTTATTCTGATTTATTTCAAAAACTTAAAATTATTTTACAACGAAAGATTTATAAGATTACAATCAGGAATCTGGGACATCGATAACCGAACTTTCGAGATTGAAAAGCTTCAAACTGTGAAAATTTCTCAGTATTTTTGGCAAAGAAAAACAAACTTGGGAAGTATCACTTTTTATACCTCTGCAGGACGGTTCAAAATAGTTGCTTTAAACTTCAAAAAGCTTAAAAAACTGCTGAATTACTGCATTTATAAAATAGAAACAAATTAATATAAGTAATGAGCAATAAGTAATCTTCAGATTTTATATTACCTATTGCCCATTATTCATTACTCATAAATTATGACTGATTGGATAAAAGCTGCAAGGCTTAGAACGTTACCGCTATCATTAAGCGGAATTATTATGGGGTCTTTCATCGCAAAATGGAGGCTCAGAGAAGAGGGAGGAATTTGGGACTGGAAAATTTTTGCTTTAGCACTTTTGGTGACTTTGCTTTATCAGGTTCTATCAAACTATGCAAATGATTACGGAGACGGCGTAAAGGGAACCGATGCCAAAAGAATCGGAGAAGCCGAAGCGAGAGCAGTTGCATCGGGAAGAATTACTGCTAAACAAATGAGAAATGCGGTCATCTTATTCTCAATTTTATCTTTTGTAGCAACTATCGCACTTTTATACATCGCTTTCATCCCGGAATTTATGAATGAATTTTATATTTTCATCGGATTGGGAATAGCCAGTATTTTGGCAGCAATCGGATATACAGTTGGTAAAAAACCTTACGGATATATGGGATTGGGAGATATTTTCGTATTCATATTCTTTGGTTTGGTTTCAGTTTGCGGAAGTTATTTTCTGTTTACAAAAACGTTTTCCTGGGATATTCTTTTGCCGGGAACGGCGATTGGAATGATGAGTATGGCAGTTCTGAATCTGAACAATATGAGAGACATCGAAAGCGACAGATTATCCGGTAAAAACAGTCTTGCATTGAGAATAGGATTCAAAAATGCGATGATCTACGAAATGGTTTTATTGCAACTTCCATTGATTCTAATTCTGATCTTTTTAGGGATTAATGGTTTCATTCAGATGCAGAAATATTACGTTTTTATGGTGATGATTCTTATATTTCCTGTAGCGAAAATAAGAAGAAGTATCATGTCTGTAAAAGAACCAAAACAACTTGATCCATTTTTGAAACAAGTAGGAATAATGACTTTAATGATGGCGGTTTTAACGGCTGTAGGTATCAATTATTTTAGTTAAAATATAAACACAAATAACACTAATTTTTCCACTAATAACACAATTAAATTATAGTGAGATTTGTGGAAAAATATTAGTGTAATTTGTATTAAAAATAAAATTTAAATTAAATAAAAATGAAAATACAATATTTAGGACAAAACTGTTTTTTGTTCACGTACAAAAACAAAACGATCTTATGTGATCCCTTTTACAATTACAAAAAAGCTGAATCAGGTTTTGATATCACGGCTCAAAAAATCGATTATGTTCTTTTGACTCACGCTCACGGAGATCATATTGCAGATGTAGGAGAGGTTTTACAACATTATCCGGAAGCGACAATTATCGGTCAGCCAGAAATCTGTGCTTATTTTAAAAATGCCAAAAACACTGACGATGTAAATTTAGGAGGATCTGCAAAAATTGATGATTTAAAAATCAGCATGGTTCCTGCACATCATACAAGTTCATTTCCAGACGGAAGTTACGGCGGAGTTCCTGTAGGATATATTTTCAGACTTCCAGAAGGTAAAAATGTGTATTTGGCAGGAGATACAGGAGTAATGGCAGATATGCAGCTTTTTCCGGCGTTGTATGGAAATTTAGATCTTTCAATTCTTCCGATTGGCGGTCATTACACGATGTGTGCAAGAAAAGCAGCTTTTGCAGCTGCAGAATTATTAAAAACTCCGAAAGTGATCGGGTGTCATTTTGATACATTCCCGGCAATAGAAATCAATCATGAGAGTGCAGCAAAACATTTTGCCGATAAAAATGTAGAATTGGTTTTACCTAAATTAGGAGAAAGCTTTGATATATAAACAAAAAAAAAGAGATTAAGTAATTTTAATAAAATCATCTTAATCTCTTTTCTAAAAAAAATAAAAAATGGCAAGCTACCTAAATCACACCGCTACGACCAATTACCTTTGCTGCGTTCCCACCCTGGAGGATTCTCAGGAGCTGGTTGTTTAGGACTTGCCGTTGCAAAGATAGGAACTTATTTTAAACTTAAAAATATTATTACAGAAAAAATCTTAAGAAAACCCTTTATTAAAGCTAAAACGCTGAAATTTAGACCAATATTTTTTGAGAATTTTTCTAAAAATCAGAATTATGACGAAAAGTCCACTCACCTTAGGAATTTTACTTTATGCCATTACAATGGCTATCTTTTTTGTAGTTTACTCCTTTTTTTCAGGAATTGAATATTTTGATATTACACTGAAAGTCAATGCATTTGTTTTGCCTGTTCTTTACGTTTTATTTGCCTTTTGGTCTGTAAAATCTCACTGGAATAAGCATCAAATGAATTTTAAAGAAGCTTTCAAGAGAGCATTTGTTCCGATGTTTGTTGGCGGAATTTTATCAATTGTAAGTATTTTTACATTCTTAAATTTCATCGATCCGGATGCAAAAAAGCTGTTAAATTATCAATATGTGACAAGACAAAAATCTGAGTTGGATAAAGAATATCAGTCTGCAAAGCAAATTTTAAAGCATCAGAAAGATATTGATGAACTGGAGCAGAAGTACCAGGAAAGTCTTCAAAGATTTGATCCTGTGACAATAAAAAATAAAGATATGTTGACACTGAGTCATTTCTCCGGATATTTTGCAGCGATACTTATATTTTACGTAGTTTTGTCTGTCTTTTTCGGAGCGTTTTTCAGAAAGAAAACAAACCATCAGGAAGTCATTAATAAAGCCTAATTTTTATTAAAATTAAATGAATTTATCTATAGTTATTCCGTTACTGAACGAAGAAGAATCTTTGGAAGAGCTTTTTTCGAGAATTGATAACGTTTGTAAAACCAGCAATTTATCTTATGAAGTCTGGTTTATCGATGACGGAAGTACAGACTTATCGTGGAGCATTATTGAGAATCTGAAAGTGCAGCATCCTCAAATCCACGGAATAAAATTTTCCAAAAATTACGGAAAATCACAAGCTTTACACGCTGCTTTTGCACGAACAAATGGTGATGTAATTATTACAATGGACGCCGATCTGCAGGATTTCCCGGAAGAAATCCCTGAACTGTACAGAATGGTGATTGAAGATAATTATGACATCGTTTCAGGCTGGAAAAAGAAACGTTTTGACAATGTAATGACCAAAAATGTGCCTTCAAAACTGTTTAATGCAGCAGCAAGAAAGGTTTCTGGAGTTTATCTTCATGATTTCAACTGTGGTTTGAAGGCTTATAAAAAACAAGTCGTTAAATCAATCGATGTTTACGGAGATATGCACCGTTATATTCCGGTTTTAGCGGCAAATGCTGGTTTCAGAAGGATTACAGAGAAAGAAGTTCCGCATCAGGCAAGGCCTTACGGAACTTCAAAATTTGGCACTGAAAGATTCGTCCGCGGATTTTTAGATTTGGTAACGCTTTGGTTTGTAAGTCGATTCGGAGGGAGACCAATGCACTTTTTCGGAGCGGTTGGAACGATTATGTTTATTGTCGGTTTCCTATCTGCATTCTGGTTGGGAGTTTCAAAATTAATTGATGTTGCAAGAGGAATTTACGGACATTTAATCACCAATAATCCTTGGTTTTTCATTGCTTTAACCATGATGTTGATGGGAACTTTGCTTTTCATCGCAGGATTTTTAGGCGAAATGATTATCAGAACCAACAGAGAACATAAGAATTATAATATCGACGAAGTGATATAGAGTGAATTAAGAAATTATCATGATGTAAATGAGAAATAAAACTTGTCTGAACTGCGGTCATTTTCTCTCCGGTGAGTTTTGTTCTCATTGCGGACAGAATTCAGATACGGCAAGAATTACTGTTAGTTCGCTCATTAAAAATGATATTCTAGGCTCGATTTGGCATGTTGAAGCTAAATTTTTCTCAACTTTAAAAGATATTTTATTCCATCCAGGTAAAACGGCGATGGATTATATTTCAGGGAAAAGAATCAGATACAGCAATTTTATTTCGTTGTTGCTGATTCTTTTTGGCTTTAATGTGTTGAGTTACCATTATTATGAACAGTTTGCTCCAGAACAAGTTTTAACGAAAAATGTTTCGGATGTAAAAGATTTTTTCTCAAAATATTCGAAAGTCATTTTATTTGTGATTATTCCTATGTTGGCAATCAACGGATATTTAATTTTTAAACGGTTGAAGTTCAATATTGCAGAGCATTTTATCATTGCAACTGTTAGTCTTTTAGGAATATTAATCTTATTTTTGTGGAGTGATATTGTAAGTCTGATTGGTTTGTGGAAACCGGTTTCAAAGATTTTCAATTTTATCGACAAAATTATTTTCGGTCTTTCTATTCTGTTTCCTGCAATTACTTTTTGGAATGCTTTCAAAAAATCATACTCAAAGCCAGGTTTGCTCTGGAGAGTATCGGCTGTGTATGTGTTAATGGGAATAGAAAGTTTCGTCATTTTTGCAGTTTTATATCAACTTTATTAGTTTGAAAATGAAAAATACAGTCTATACTTTATTATTATTGGCGGTTGTTTCCTGCGGTAAAATTTCTCCAAAAGGAAATTTAGAAAAAAAGGAAATTGACGTAGAAGAATTTGTCAATCTTGATTTGGACGGAAAGTTTCGTATTTTTTATGCAAAAGGACCGAAAAACTTTGTGGAGGTAGAAACATATCCTAACATTGCAGACAATCTTAATATTGATGTGGATGACAAAACCCTTTCCATTAAAGAAAGTAGAGGCGTAAAAGGAATTGATTTTTATAATGTGACCATTTATTCAAAATACAATTTAGAAAAAGTGTCACTTTCAGATTCTGTTGAAATGAATATCTCGAGTGAAATTAAAACCGATAATTTTAGATTAAATTTAAAAAATTACGCTACTTTTATGGGTTCGATCAACACAAGAAGAGCGGAAATTGACATGAAAAACAGAAGCCGCGCTAATTTTTTAGGTCAAACTAAAGATGCAGTGATAAAAATCTCAGACACAGCAAGTCTGATTGCTCCTTATTGGAAGATTGAGAATCTTAATTTAGATTCTCAAAACGGAAATTATGCAGAACTGAATGTAAAAGATTCACTGAAAGGAAATGTGAAAAATACGGCAAAGTTTGTATATTATAATGATCCGATCAGAGCTTTTAAAATTGATAAGACCACAAAAGTTGAGAATAAGAAATTGAATTAGGCTGGAAGTTTGAGGCTGGATGATGGAAGGCATATAGGTTTGGAATTTCAAAATTGGTAATCAACGCAAACAAAATGAGTTTTAAATTTGAAAAGTTAATAATTTGGCAAAAGTCTATGGATTATGGAGAAAATATTTATAAACTTACTTTAAAATTTCCAAAAGATGAAGCTTTTAATTTAACCGCTCAAATTAGAAGAGCTTCCGATTCTATTGCATTAAATATTTCTGAAGGAAGTATTTTACAATCAAAACTAGAGTTCAGAAAATTTTTAGGATACTCTATCAGATCATTAGCGGAAGTAGTAACTTGTCTTTATAAAGTAAAAAATAGAAACTATATTGCGGTAGAAGAATTTAATAAATTATATAATGAAAGTTATAGCTTAATGAATCAAATTATAGCTTTCAGAAATCAAATAAAATAATATTAAACAATAAGGCAGGAAGCTGGAAGCTGGAAAACTTCCATCCTCCATCTCCCAACTTCCAGCCAAGAATTTTCAAAATACAAATATGACAACATTAGAAAAAGCAAAACTTTGGTTAGGCGACTCATTTGATCAGGAAACAAAAGAGGCTGTTCAATTATTAATCGACAGCAATTCTCCGGATTTGGAAGACTCTTTTTACAGAGAATTAGAGTTCGGAACAGGAGGGATGAGAGGAATTATGGGTATTGGAACCAATCGTTTAAATAAATATACATTGGGTCAAGCCACACAGGGACTTGCAAATTACATGTTGCAGCAATTTCAAGGTGAGGAAATAAGTGTTGCAATTGCTTACGATGTAAGAAATAACTCAAAAGAATTCGGAAAATTAGTGGCGGATGTTTTAACGGCAAATGGAATTAAAGTTCTTTTGTTTAAAAACCACAGACCAACTCCTGAATTGTCTTTCACCGTTCGTGACAGAAAATGTAACGGAGGAATTGTTTTGACGGCTTCTCACAATCCGCCGGAATACAACGGTTACAAAGTGTATTGGAATGACGGTGCACAAATCGTTCCGCCACATGATGAAGCGATTATCAATGAAGTATATTCCGTAAAATTTGAAGAAATTAAATTTAACGGAAATGACGATTTAATCGAATGGATCGGAGAGGAGCAGGATGATGTTTACATCGATGCCTGTATCGAAAACTCAACATATCAGGATGTTGAAAAAGGCAATTTGAATATCGTTTTCACTTCAATTCACGGAACAACATATACAACGGTTCCTAAAGCTTTGGAAAAAGCAGGTTTTAAGAAAATCGATTTGGTAAAAGAACAGATGATTCCAAGCGGAAATTTCCCGACGGTAGATTCTCCGAATCCGGAAGAACCTGCAGCTTTGGAAATGGCAATGGATTTAGCTAAAATTACCAACGCAGATATCGTCATCGGAACTGATCCGGATGGAGACAGATTAGGAATTGCCGTTAGAAATCTGGAAGGTGAAATTCAATTGTTAAATGGAAATCAGTGTAATACGATTTTAACGTATTATATTTTAGATCAGTGGAAAAAACAAGGGAAAATTACCGGAAAAGAATTTATCGGTTCTACGATTGTAACGTCTGATATTTTCTTTGATATTGCTGAAAAATTCGGCGTTGACTGCAAAGTTGGATTAACAGGTTTCAAATGGATCGGAAAAATGATCCGTGATTTTGAAGGTCAGGAAAAATTCATTTGTGGTGGCGAAGAAAGTTTCGGATTTATGACAGGAGATTTCGTTCGTGATAAAGATTCTTGCGGAAGTATCATCCTTGCTTGCGAAATTGCAGCCTGGTGCAAAGCCAACGGAAAAACAATGTACGAATACCTGATTGAAATTTATCAGGAAACCGGAATGTATTATGAAGGTTTGATTAATATTGTTAAAAAGGGTAGAGAAGGAGCTGAAGAAATTCAGAATATGATGAAGAATTTCCGTGAAAATCCACCAAAATCATTGGCTGGTTCTCCAGTGGAAGAAGTAAAAGATTTTAAAGAACAAACCAATTTCGTAGTTTCTGAAAACGAAAAGCATGTGATGGATGACATTCCAAAATCAAATGTTTTAATATATTATACTCAGGACGGAACAAAAGTCTGCGTAAGACCTTCAGGAACGGAACCAAAAATTAAGTTTTATGTTTCAGTAAAAGAATCAATCACTTCAAAAGACGATTTTGAAGAAACGTTGAAATCTTTAGAACAAAAAATAGAAAAAGTAAGAAGAGATCTTCAGTTGAATTAAAATAAGGTCGCAGAAATTAGGCTTTATATAATAGTTTTAATTTGTTATAATTGAAACCTTATGTTTTTTGCTGTGTAAAATCGCAGATTCGACGAAGTTAAAAGCCTTTGCGAACTTCGAACAGTTACTTGTTAAAAAAGTTTTGCATTAAAACTGAGCATTATCAAACTAATTGCTGCGGCCTAAACCTAAATATCTAAATTAATATAAAAAGTGAAAGTTTCAAAACTAGCAGCGAACCTCATTGGTTCAGAAATTGTAAAAATTGGTAATGAAGTAAACGATTTAAAGGCGAAAGGAGCTGAGATTGCTAATCTTACGATTGGTGATTTAAATTCAAATCTTTACCCTATTCCTGCCGAATTGAAGGAAGAAATTCAAAAAGCCTATCAGAATAATTTAACCAATTATCCGCCAGCAAACGGATTATTGTCATTAAGAACTGAAGTTTCAAAAGACTTAAAAACAAGATGGAACTTAGAGTATTCGGCCAATGATATTCTGATTACAGCAGGTTCTAGACCGTTGATTTATGCAGTATACAAAACTATTGTTGATGAAGGTGATAAAGTAATTTACCCGACGCCATCTTGGAACAACAATCATTACGCATATCTTACTTCTGCAGATGCAATTGAAGTAAAAACAACTCCGGAAAACAATTTCTTACCAACTGCAGCAGAATTGAAGCCTCACTTAGATGGCGCTGTTCTTTTGGCGCTTTGTTCGCCTTTAAACCCTACAGGAACTATGTTTACAGAAGCTCAGTTGAGCGAAATCTGTGAAATGATTTTGGAAGAAAACAGCAAAAGAGGAGCAGACGGAAAGCCACTGTATTTAATGTACGATCAGATATATTCTAATCTTACTTTCGGCGCAAAACATGTTGACCCGGTTTCTCTTTTCCCGGAAATGAGAGAATTTACAATCTATATTGAAGGTATTTCTAAATGTCTTGCAGCAACAGGAGTACGTGTAGGTTGGGGATTTGGTCCTTCCAATGTTATTGATAAAATGAAAGCTTTGCTTACTCACGTCGGAGCTTGGGCACCAAAACCTGAGCAGGAAGCAACTGCAAAATATTTCCAAAATACAGATCATGTTAATTCATTTATCAATGATTTTAAAGGTAAATTAGAAGCCAGTTTAAAAGTTCTTCACAATGGAATTCAGGATTTAAAAGCCAAAGGTTTAGCAGTAGAAAGTATCGAACCGATGGGTGCATTATATCTTACCATTAAATTAGATTACATCGGAAAAACAAAACCAGACGGAACAATTATTGAAAATTCTTCAGACTTGGTTTTCTATCTGATTAATGATGCGGGAGTGGCTTTAGTACCATTCTCTGCTTTCGGGGAAGCAAAATCGGAGCCTTGGTTCAGAGCTTCTGTCGGAGGTTTAGATGTTACAGAAATTCAGGTAATGATGCCAAAATTAGAAAGCGCTCTGAATCAATTGAAATAATTTGAGAAAATTAATGCTTCGTAAGTTCGCTCACGAAGCATTTTTATTAAATATTAAATAAAATGAAAATTATCGCTGTTATACCCGCACGTTACGAAGCCAGTCGTTTTCCTGCAAAACTAATGCAGATTTTGGGTGAAAAAACAGTCATTACAACGACGTATCAAAATGTTGTGGAAACAGGACTTTTTGATGAAGTTTTTGTAGCCACAGATTCTGAGCTCATCTTCAATGAAATTCAAAATCACGGTGGAAATGCTGTAATGACCGGTCAACACGAAACAGGAAGCGACAGAATTGCAGAAGCGGTACAAAATATCGATTGTGATATTGTTATCAACGTTCAGGGAGACGAACCTTTTTTAAAATTAGAACCTTTACAACAGCTGATTGAAGTTTTCAAAGCAGATGAAAATCAGGAAATTTCTTTAGCTTCACTAAAAATAAAGCTTCAAGAAAAAGAAGAAATTGAAAATCCGAATAATGTAAAAGTGATCACAGATAACAGTGGTTTTGCTTTGTATTTCAGCCGTTCTGTAATTCCATTTCACCGTGAAATTTCTTATGATATTGATTATTTCAAGCATATCGGTGTTTATGCTTTCAGAAAACACGCTTTATTACAATTTTCAAAACTCGAAATGAAACCTCTGGAAATTTCAGAAAAAATAGAATGCATCCGTTATCTGGAATACGGAATGAAAATTAAATTAATTGAAACCAATTTTATCGGAGTGGGAATTGATACTCCGGAAGATTTGGAAAAAGCAAGAAAGCTAATTTAAATAGTAGGTTGAAAGTAGAAAGATATAAGTTTGCTGGTGAAAAGTATTACATTGCATAATTATGATATTTTTTATACTGTTAAACTGCTACATTGCTACATTAGACAAGAAAGGCTTATATTTGAATTTATAAATTGATTTAATGAAGAAATTACTTATCGTTTTCGTTCTGATTATTTCGCAATCATCTTTCGCTCAGACTGCTAAAGAAATTATCGACAAAAACATAGAATTATCGGGTGGATTAACCAATTGGAAGCTTTTAAATTCAGTGTTACTTCAGGGGAAAGTAATTTTAGGGATTAAAGATGAATATCCTATCAAAATATATCAGCAAAGACCGAATTTAACCAAAACTGTGATTACAATCGGGAACAAAGAAACGGCTATTGAAGGATATGACGGAACAAAAGGTTATGCAATGAATTATGCAACCAATAAGTTACAGGAATACAAAGAATATATCCCGGAAAGTTTTGATAATGACTTTATTGATTGGGAAAATAAAGGTTTTGAAGCTAAATATTTAGGCAAAGAAAAAGTAGGAGAGATCTACTGTCATAAGGTGGAACTGACAAAAAATGTTAACAAAAACTACTATTATTTTGATACAAAATCGTTCATGCTTTTAAAAGAAATTAAAAAAGAAGAAACTTTAACATATTCAGATTACAAAAAGGTAGGAAATTTGATGATGCCATTCCGGTTAGAATCATCAAGCACAAAAAAAGACGGTGATTATGTAATGCTAATCAATAAAGTGGAAATTAATAAAGTATTTCCTGCAAACAATTTTAAATTTTAAAATAAATATCCGAAATGAAGAAATTTTTTATAGTCCTGATTTCTTTTGTCGCATTTTCAAACAGCTGCGCTCAGAAAAAAAGTGAAGTTTCTAAAGTAAAAACAAATAAAGTTATGTCAAAATCAATCTACGATTACAAAGTTGATGCACTTGAAGAAGGCAAAACAATTAATTTTGCAGATTATAAAGGAAAGAAAATCCTTATTGTAAATACAGCTTCAGAATGCGGATTTACACCACAATATGCAGATTTGGAAAAATTGTCGAATGAATACAAAGACAAACTCGTTGTTGTAGGATTTCCTGCAAATAATTTTGGCGGGCAAGAACCTGGAACAAATGTAGAAATCGGTGCTTTTTGTCAGAAAAACTATGGGGTAACTTTTCCTTTAGCAGCTAAAGTTTCTGTAAAAGGCGAAGATACAGCTCCAATTTTCAAGTATTTAACTGAAAAAGACTTAAACGGAGTGAAAAATTCTGAGATTAAATGGAATTTTACAAAGTTCTTAGTAGACGAAAACGGTAAGTTAGTCGACAGCTTTGAAAGCAAAGTAAAACCTACTGATGAAGCAATAACCAAGTATTTGAAATAGTTATTAGATCATAATTTTAAAGCGGATTAAAAATCCGCTTTTTTTTATTTAATATTTTACCAAAATCTTTTCAGTTGCTTTTTTACTCAAAATCTCAGTTTTTCCTGCAATTTCTATAGTAACAGATCTGTCGAAATCTTCAATTTTAAGAATCTTGATTTTAGTATTTAAGAGAAGATTTCTTTCGGTAAGATAATTCAGAAAAGCATCATCTGATAATGTGACAGATGCAAAAACAACGGTTTCTCCAACTTTACAATTGCTCAACTTTTGTAAATCCTGTGAAATGATATTTCCATCTTTATCAGGAATAGGTTCACCATGCGGATCAAATTTAGGATAGTTTAAAATTTCATCCATTTTGTCAAAGAAAACCTGTGAATGTACATGCTCCAATTGTTCTGCAATTTCGTGTACATTTTCCCAGCCGAAATTCATTTTTTTTACCAGAAACATTTCTGTTAAACGATGCTTTCTGACAACTAAAGCAGCTTCACGTCTGCCTTTTTCGGTAACTTTGAGGGGTTTGTAGGTCTCATAAATTACCCAATTTTTCTCTGCAAATTTTTTCATCATGTTATTAACGCTCGGCATTTTTACATTTAGAAATTTGCTCAGTTCGTTAATCGTTACCTTTCCTTCATGGTCAACTACATGAAACAAAGCTTTCAGATAATTTTCTTCTGTTAATGTTGTTTTCAAAATGTTAGATGATTTTCATTACAAATCTAACAAAATATTTTTTAAATTTTGGTCTTGTTATTTTAAGATTTTTTAATTTTACAGTATGAAATTTTCCTTTAAAAATGATTATTCAGAAGGTTGTCATCCTAAAATTCTAGAATCGCTTCTTCAAAATAATCTCGATCAGCAAGCTGGATATGGTGAAGACAAATATTCTCAAAAAGCAAAAATCTTAATTAAAAATAAAATTGAAAACCAGGATTCTGAAATTTATTTTGTTTCTGGCGGAACTCAGGCAAATCTGATTGTTATTTCTTCAATTTTAAGACCTTATCAGTGTGTAATTTCTGCTGCAACCGGACATATTTTAAATAATGAAACCGGGGCAATTGAAGCAACCGGACATAAAGTTTTAAGCATAGAAAAAGAAGATGGCAAATTAAATCCTTACGATATTATTCCTGTTTTGGAGAGTCATAGAAACGTTCCGCATCAGGTAATGCCGAAGCTGGTTTATATTTCAAATTCGACAGAATTGGGAACAGTTTATTCTAAAAATGAATTACAAAATCTTTCAGAATTCTGCAGAGAAAACGATCTTTTTCTTTTTATGGACGGAGCAAGACTGGGACACGCTTTAACTTCTGAAATAAGTGATTTAACTTTAAAAGATATTGCGGAATTAACCGATGTTTTTTATTTGGGAGGAACTAAAAACGGAGCCTTACTGGGTGAAGCAATCGTCATCAATAATAAAGATTTACAGCCTGATTTTGCATTTAACATTAAACAAAAAGGAGCTTTACTGGCAAAAGGAAGGCTTTTGGGAATACAGTTTTTGGAGTTGATGCAGAATGATCTGTATTTTGAATTAGCCAAAAATGCCAATCAACAAGCGATGAAGATCAAAAATGCTTTGTCTGAAAGGGGAGTGCGGTTTTTGTCTGAAACTTTTACCAATCAGATTTTTCCGATTTTAAGCAATAAAACGATTGAAGCTTTATCTGAAAAGTTTGAATTTTACGTATGGAAAAATATTGATGAAAATTTTTCTGCTGTTCGATTAATAACTTCCTGGAATACTGACAATAAATCTGTTGAAGATTTTATTAACACTTTTAAAAGTGAATTATAATTGAAAAAGCAACTCAAGTTAGTTGCTTTTTCATTAAAATTTATTAAGATTGGTATCGATTTTTTTTAGTCATTCAATAAGAATATTTAATTGAATTTATTTTACAGCATTTGAAACAACTTTACAATCCACCGTCTGCAATTTTTGACCGTCTTTATAAGAAATTTTCTTTTCATCTGAATAACGCATTGCGCCGTTTTCATCTTTTTGATTTCCAATTCCTTCCGTTAAAGTATTTCCTTTCTGAATAAAGAAAATATCTCTTTTGCTTGTAGTTCCTTCAGAAGCAAATTCGTAAGTTAATTTTAAAGTATCACCAGATTTGAAGCCGGATAATTCACCTTTCGAACTGTCTTTTTCATGATTTTTATAAGCCATTTTTCCGGAAAAAGTTCCAAGATTATCATCCAGACTTACAAAAACACTGTCTTTTCCGGTAACACCTAAATAACACAAAGTTTTTGAGCCTAAAGAATCTATTTCAGGCTCTTTAGGAGTTTCTACAGAATCTGTGGCTGTTACAGGGTTTACGGTTTCTGTTTTTTTATTACAGTTCATCAGCAACACAGAAAATACACTGAGAAAAATATATTTTTTCATAATTTCAATAGTTTGTTAAATTTAATTATTAATGTACAGATGATAATTTCATGAATAAAAGTTTTCTAAATTTCAATTTTACAATAAATTTCTAATCGCTGAGAATCGGTTAAAAATTTTTCGTTGAATAGTTTTCCAATTTAAAAGGAAATCAGAAACCACAACTTAGAGCTAAAATCGTTATCTGTTAGCTATTGTAACTTGAGTAAGTTAGTAACAATTATTATGCTAAAACATTATCTAATGATAATCCATTTTCAATAAATAAAAAGTCCTATAATTTATATTATGTTAAATTGGATATTTTCTCAGATTTAAAATTAATGCCCGTCTGTTTTTAATCATTATATCAAAATCGACAGTCTTATTATCTTTCTGAAGGAATCTAAATCACTTTATTTCAGTGTGTTGAGATTCTTTCAGAATGATAAAAATGGAACTGAAAACTGTTGATTTTAGCATTATTATAGACAGACATTCATAAAAAACAAATAAATTTAAAAATTAATTACAATTTTACCAACGCTTCTTCCTTTTTCCAATTCCTGATGTGCATTTGCCATGTCTTCAAACTTAAAAGTTTTATAAATATAAGGTTTCAAATCTCCTTTTTCTAAAAGCCCGGCCAGTTTTTCCATATCTGTTCCATCAGATTGAACAAGCATTTTAAACCCTTTTGCATTCACCGAAGCTGCTTTTTCTTCTATATCATCATTCAAACCACTTGGAATACTAATAATTGTTCCGCCTTTTTTTAAGACTTTTATGGAATTATCTATATTTTCACCGCCAATTGTGTCCAAAATAAAATCAAATTTTTCATCAGATTTTTCCCAATTATATTTTTTGTAATCGATGTGTTGATCAGCTCCTAAGCTCAGAACAAAATCTCTGTTCTTTTCAGATGAAGTTCCTGTCACGGAGGCACCTAAATATTTTGAAATCTGAACAGCGAAATGCCCAACTCCGCCCGAAGCCGCATGAATTAAAACATTCTGCCCTTCTTTTACTTCACCTTTTTGAATCGCCTGTAAAGCCGTTAAAGCTGCTAAAGTTGTCGCAGCAGCTTCTTCAAAGTTGATATTTTTTGGTTTTAAAGCCAAATGATTTTCGGAAGCAGCTACAAATTCTGAATAAGTTTTTCCATGTCCGGGAAAGTTGATCATTCCGAAAACTTCGTCATTAATTTTAAATTTTGAAGAATTTGTTTCAATAACAATTCCGGAAATATCCCAACCCAAGATCAGAGGATTTTCATCTTTTAATTTTTGAAAAGCTCCTTTACCTGAACGTGTTTTTACATCTATGGGATTGATACTTACAGATTTTACCTGAACTAAAACTTCACCATTTTTAATCGATGATTTTTCGATTTCTTTAAGCTTTAAATTTTCTGTTCCGCCAGAGTTTTCTAAGATAATTGCTTTCATATTTTGATTTTTGGTTGAATTTTTTAAACTTCTGTAAATAATATTTGTTTAAAAGCTTCAGATGCCAAATGAACCTGAACCGACCAATCGTTGGTTGCGTCACTTCCTGCATCATCAGAAATATATTTTAAACACAAAAAAGGAATATTTTCCTGCATTGCAATCAATGCTAAAGAATAAGCTTCCATGTCGATAACATTATATTCTGTATTGATGTGATTCATCTCAAAACTATCTCCTGTTCCGCAAATTCCCTCTGGTAAATTATCCATTTTCAGTCCGTTTTCCAAAATAATTGGAATTCCTGAAAGCGGCGTTTCAAATTTTTTAAAACCCAAACCTTGTGCATCCATATCCCGCTGAATAAATTTCGTACAACAAATTACTCCTCCTTTTGAAAAACCAAAACCTCCTGCTGAACCGAGATTGACAATCAGTTTTGGTTTCTTTTCCTGAATTGATTTTGTAAGCGCAATTGCTGCGTTTACTTTGCCTATTCCTGTTATCAGTTTTCTGGTGTGATCAAAAACTTTTCCGGCCTCATCATCTAAAGCAAAAACAAAAAGTGTTTCTGAAATCGGATATGTTAATTCTTTATTTAAAGTTATCATGAATATATTATGTTAAATTGGACAACCATCTGCATCACACGAAAGATTCTCCTGAGCAGAATTATCTTTAAAAGGAACAACTGTTTCCTCATAAGTTTGAATCAAAGCATTTCGTAAAACTTCGGCGGGTTGAGCTCCTGAAATGCCGTATTTTCCATTCAGAATAAAAAATGGAACACCAGTAATTCCATTGTTTCTTGCTTCTAAAATATCCTGATTAATTTCGTAATCAAATTTCTCTGATTCTAAAGAATTCTTCACTTCTTCAGCATCAATCCCCAAAGAAACTGCTAAAGAAATCAGAGTTTCGATATTGCCAACATTTTTTCCGTCTAAAAAATGAGCTTTGAATAGCACCTCTTCCATTTCTGAAGATTTATTGTACTTTTTTGCCAAATGAAGAAGTTTATGAGCGGTAAAAGTATTGGTAATCAAAGCTTTTTCAAAATTAAAATCAATTCCTGAAGCTTTTCCCATCTGAATCACCTGATTGGTCATTTGTTTCGCCTGCTCTTCTGGAAAACCTTTCTTCTCTCTGAAATATTCAGCCGTAGTTTTTGTTTCAGACGAATCTAAAGTCGGATCAAGCTGAAAGCTCTTCCACTCTACTTTTATTTCATGTTTGAACGGCAAATTTCCCAATGCCTCTTCAAAATTTTTTTTCCCGATGTAACAAAACGGACACATTACATCTGACCAGATTTCTATTTTCATTTTATTTTTTACTTTTATTTAAAGGTATTTTTATTTTAGGCATTCACTTTTCTCGCAAATAAAACATGCGTAACCAAAGCCAGCAATCCCATCGTAATTCCCACAAAGCAGACGCCTTCCCACTGTGCATATTGCCATGCAACAGAAGCAGTATAAGTTCCCAATGAACCTCCGATAAAATAGGACACCATATAAACTGTATTTAATCGGTTTACTGCAGTAGTTTTTAATAGAAAATAATTGGTTTGATTCATTATGTGACTCGATTGCACTCCTAAATCAACGAGAATGACACCTGTAATCAGCCCCCAATAAGTATTTCCTGCAAAATAGGTAAATCCCCAACTTCCAATGAGAATTAAAAGAGCATATAAAATAATTCGGTTGATGCTCATTCTATTCTGCAAACTTCCAACTTTTGCTGCCGCTAAAGCTCCCACTGCACCTGCCAAACCAAAACTTCCTACTACGGAAGCTCCGACTTCAAAAGGGGGTCTTTCCATGTGAAAAACTAATGTTGTAAATAATGCACACATCGATCCGAATGCCATTGCTCCGCGAAAGGATGCCAATTGTAAAACAGGCTGTGTTTTTGCGAGACTCCAGACGGAATTCATTAGTTCAAAATAAGTTCCTTTGAAGTTGTGTTTCATTTCGGGAAGCATTTTGTAGACGAAAACCCATACTAAAAGCATTAATCCTGCTGCAATTCCGAACATTGATCTCCAACCCCACATTTCACCGACGATTCCACCGATAAAACGGGACAGTAAAATTCCCAGTAATAATCCTGAAACTACTAATCCGATATTGGCTGCCTTCTCCTTTTCGGAAGATAATTCTGCAGCAATCGGTACAAATAACTGAGGAATTACAGATGTTGTTCCGATGAGTAAACTTGCTGCATACAACATCCAAAGTTCTGTAGCGAAAGTCATCCATAAAAGGGCTAAAAAAACTAAAATTAAATCAATTAAAATCAGTCTTTTTCTAAAAAATTTATCACCCAAAGGAACAATCAACAATAGTCCAAAAGCATAACCAATCTGTGTTAAAACTGAGATTTTTCCTGCTGCACTTTCGGTAACATTCAAATCTTTTGAAATTAAACCTAATAAAGGCTGATTATAATAATTGTTGGCAACAACGAGACCTGAAATGATTGACATTGACCAAATTACCGTTCTGGAAATAGTTGATTGAGTAGAATTGAGCATGAAAATGTAAGTTTGAACAATTTCTCTGATGAAAAAACTTAGGTAAAGATAGTCATTAACACAGTATTTTTCAGATAATAAAAATAAATAAAATTAATATCAGGATTTAGATAATCTCTCAAAAATATATTTTGGAATCGTGAAAATTCGCAAGAAAATAATTTTAAAAGTCTGATTAAAATATCGTTTTTGAAAGCGAGCTTATAAATATTTAATTAAAAGATTTTCTGAATTCCAAAGGCGAAATATCTGTTTTAGCTTTAAATAACTTGCTGAAAGATTGTGAATGCTCAAACCCTAATTCATAAGCTATTTCACTTACAGAAAGTTCAGTTGTAGACAGTTTTTCTTTGGCTTTTTCAATCAATTTTCCGTGAATATGTTGCTGTGTAGTTTGTCCGGTGAGAGATTTTAATAAACTGCTTAGATAATTGGTGGAAACATTCAATTGTTCAGCAATTAATTGAGCAGTCGGAAGTCCGTTGTTAATTATATTTTCATTGGTGAAATATTCTTCCAGAAAAACTTCAAGCTTATCTAAAATCTGATGATTGGTTTTCTTTCTCGTAATAAACTGCCGTTGATAAAACCGTTCACAGTAATTGAGAATAACTTCAATTTGTGAAATGATTATATTTTGGGTAAACTGATCGATTCCGGATTGATATTCTTTTTCAATTCCTTTAAATAGTCCGATTAAAGTTTCTTCTTCTTTTTCAGAAAGAAACAATGCTTCGTTTACATCATAACCGAAAAATTTATAATTGTGAATAGTCTTTGCTAAAGGCGTGTTCCAAATAAAATCGGGGTGAAATGCCAAAAGAAATCCGGAAGGTTTCTTATCATATTTCTCGATAATCATTTTTACAAGCTGTCTCGGTGCAATAAAACAAAGCAGACCACCATCGAAATCATACTGACTTTGACCGTAGTGCAATTTCCCCTGCAAATCTCTTTTGAAACCGATGAAGTACAAATCCTGAATCCAACTAATTTCCGATTCTTCAATCTGATATTCTACCAAACTGTAATCGACAAGGCTGATTAACGGATGTTGCGGTTGCGGCAATCCCGAAATTTTGTGAAGTTCAGATACCGTATCGATGCTGTATAATTTTCTGTTCGCCATAATTTTGGAAATAAGGCAACAGCAAGAAACTGTTGCCTATACAAATTTAATAATCTGTTGAAACACTCAAAGTTTTAAAATCTGAAATCTCATTTTGAAGTGCATTTAATTTATTTCCTGCAATTTGAAATGCATCAGAACCTAAAACTAAATGAACCGGTGGATTTTCCATTTCTGCTAATTCTATCATTGCTAAAGCAGCTTTTTCAGGATCTCCCGGCTGATTTCCATTGATTTCCTGTTCGTGGGCAATTTGAAGCTTTCTTGCTGTTGTGTAATCAGAAATTTCGTTTTCAGGAGTTCGAAGAGAGCCTCCGGTAAGGAAATCTGTTCTAAAATATCCAGGAAAAACAACCGTCGTATTGATACCAAATTCTTTTACTTCCGCAGCTAAAGCTTCTGTGAATCCTACAACAGCAAATTTAGTTGAGCAATACACTCCCCAACCTGCGAATTCACCCGTAAGACCGCCAATTGAGGCAATATTAATGATCGATCCCCTTTTCTGAGCTCTCAAATGGGGCATTACTTTTCTGATAACATTCAAAGAACCGAAAACATTGGTATCGAAATTTTTACGGCTTTCTTCGTCGGTTAATTCTTCTAAAGTTCCTAATTGTCCGTAACCTGCGTTGTTCACAATCACATCGATTTTACCGAAATAGTCTACCGTTTTTTGGATCGCTTCACCAACATTTTTTTCATTAATTAAATCCATTTCCAAAGGAAGAAAAGATTCGCTTTCAGAATTTACAGCAGTTTTTAGTTCAGACAAATTTCTTGACGTTGCGGCTACAGAGTATCCTTCATTCAATAATCTTCTTACTAAAGTTAAACCTAAACCTTTTGACGCTCCGGTCACGAACCATACTTTTTTTGTGTCCATTTTTAAATAATTTTAATTGATTAATTTTTACAGTACAAAGTTGGAAAATCGTGATAAGAAGAATGTGACCAGATCAAAGATTGTTGTAGCCAAAAATAAGATAAAGTATTTCTGATATTTTGTTGTTTCATATACCAATTTTAAAATTATCACGACAATTATAGTTAAAGTATCTTTATAATTCTTAAAGAAATATTAAACTTTACACAGCGTTGAGATTTATCTGTATTTTCGTTTCATTAAAATTAAATAGATGAAAAAATTATTTACAGTCTCAGGCATTTTTATGCTCTTCTTATTTTCTCAAAATGCAGCAGCTCAGGAAAAACAAACTGAAGAAAAAATAGGCTATAAGGGTGATCAAATAAAAAGAAATTTAAAAGAAGACACAGTTACTCTGAATGGAAATGTAATGATTAAAACAAAAAATTTCATTGTAAACAACGCAGACAAAGCATTAGTTGATGAAAAAAATCATACGATCACTATTTATAATCCGAAAGATTTCAAGCTAATATCAGCAAAAACATTGTCTAAAGCCAACGGAAATAGTAAAAATATTTTGGTCTATGATTCTAAAGAAGAAAGTATTACTTTTCAATAATTAAAATACAAATCAATTTATATGAAAATTAATTTGTCCATTTTATTATTTCTGATTACAGGATTCTGCCTAGCTCAGTCTAATCAGTTTATCTATGAATACAAATTTAAAATTGATTCTTTAAACCGCGATCAATCTGATTCTGAAAACATGGTTTTGCAGACTACACCGAAAGGTTCTAAATTTTACAGTCAGGTAAAACAGGAATATGATTCTATGATGACCGCAACATTTAAAAATGCAAAAGCAACACAGCAGACTCATTTTGATTTTACAAATCTTAAGCAGTCGAAAGTAAGTACAGAAGTTATAAAAACATATCCGGATTATAAAAGAACATTAAAAAGGAGTATCAGTTCAAATCGACTTTTGATTATCAATGATCAAAAACTAAACTGGAAAATCAGTAAAGAAAAATCTAAAGTTTTGGGTTATGATGTTCAAAAAGCAACCACCACTTTTCACGGAAGAACTTGGAATGTATGGTTTGCTCCTGAAATTCCCATTCAGGATGGTCCACACGAATTATGCGGTCTTCCCGGCTTAATTGTTAAGGCTGAAGATTCTAAAGGTGATCATCAATTCATGCTCATCGGAACAAAAAAAGTAGTAGTTGATTCTGATGAAATTCTGAACAAGAAAAACAGAGAAATTGCTGTAACTGAAGATAAGTTTAAAAAGCTTTGGGCAGATTACAAGAAAGATCCGGCAAAAGATATGCGTCAGATTTCAGCCTCATCCGATATTTCAGCTCCGGTATCCGTATCAATGACTATTGACGGAAAAAAGTATTCTCAGGATGATATGTTAAAACTTGTTGAAAAAGAAAGAAGAGAAGAACTGCAGAAAAAAAACAACTTTCTGGAACTCGACTTATATAAATAGAACCTTCAATTTAAATATTATTTCAAATCGAACACGAACAATTTTTGTCCGTGTTTTTTTATTTATGACAATTTCACTTAAAATTAATCCTTCAAAATTCTTATTTGGTGTAAAAATAGATAGCTAATTAATAACATTGAGTCTTAAATATATAAAATATCATCATATGAAATCACGAAACAGTTTAGAAAAAAGAAGCCTTCGAGGTAAAACCGTCGTAATTACAGGTGGAAGCAGCGGTGTAGGAAGAGCTGCGGTTGAAGCTTTTGCTTTTGAAGGCTGCAATATCGTTATTGCAGCAAGAGGTCAGGAAGCTTTAGATGAAACTTTAAAAATCTGCAATGATCTCGGTGTAAATGCCATTGCTGTTTCTACCGATGTTTCCAAAGCTGAAGATGTAGATAATTTGCTTAAAGCTGCGGTAAATGAATTTGGCAGAATCGATATATGGGTAAATAATGCAGGAGTAATGGCAAGCGGAAAATTTGAAGAAATCCCAATGGATCTTCATGAGCAGGTTATCAAAACCAATCTTTTCGGATATATGCATGGTGCATATTCTGTTTTACCTTTATTTAAAGAACAAAATGAAGGGATTTTGATTAATAATATTTCTATCGGCGGATTTATGCCCGCTCCGTACAGTGCGGTTTATTCTTCCACAAAATTCGGAATTCGTGGAATGATGGAATGTCTACATGGTGAAATTTCAGATTATGCAGACATTTACATAGCCAATTTATATCCACAAATTCAGCGTTCAACAGGGAATTCTCATTCTGCAAAATTTTCAGGATTAGATTTTAAAATTCCGCCATTTGCATCAGATCCGAGAGATACTGCTCAGAAAATAGTACAGTTGGCAAAAGAACCGCAAAAAGATCTTTTCCCGGATGTGAGATCAAGAGTTTTAGTAAATCTTTACGAAATGTTTCCAAAAGTAATCATTAATACTGCTTCTGCCGGAATGCGATTGATGATGAAATTAAAGAATGGTGAGCCAACTTCAGGTAACGTTCTTGAACCCTCTTCAGAGCCACATCAGATTTATGGTGAAACCATTCTTCCTGTTCCCGGAAAGAAAACTAAAGTAGCTTTGATTACCGGACTTGGATTAGGGTTAGCTTTAATGATCTTAAAATCCAGAAAATCTGAAAAAGAAATTTATTCGGAAGATTAAGAACAACGCCTTTGTTTACCTTTAAAAAAAACTTTTTGATTTAAATTCTTTGTTTTCCCTTTGCGATAAAAATAAACGCAAGGTTAAACAAAAGAAACTCAAAAACTATGCTGAAATAAAGTAAAACAAGGGCGCTTCGCTTATCAAAGAAATACAAGTTTTTGATTTTCAGTTTGTTTAATATTTTCCCAACAACAGGTTAATACTTATTTATTGACAGGTTTGCTTTAAAATGATCATTAATAAAAGGAAAATTTCTTGATTCTGACGAGTTGATGATTCTTTGGTATTCAACTTTAATGATGCAATTTTCAAACAAAAAACCTGCTCAACAGCAGGTTTTTCACATATATAAAATTAAAAATCTTAATGTCCCGATTTTGCATCAGCATCCTGTTTTACATGACTCAGATATTTAGTACAATACGCACCAAAAACTAAAATAACAACATAACAGAACACAGGGATGATAAACGAATTCTGTACTCCAAAATTATCTGCCAAATAACCCTGGAAAATAGGTACAATCGCACCACCCAAAATTGCCATTACTACCAATGAAGAACCCTGGCTCGTATATTTTCCTAATCCTGAAATTGCCAGTGTATAAATATTAGAGAACATAATCGAGTTGAAAATTCCAATTCCTAAAATGCTGTACATTGCCATTTCACCTTGATTCAGCATCGCTGAAATCAATAACAGAACGTTGATTCCTGCAAAAATAGATAAGGTTCTTGCCGGAGCAGATTTACCGATGAAGAAGGCAACGAAATTTAAAGCAATAAAAACCAAAAAGAAAGAGATTTGTGAGAACGAAAGATCAACAATACTGAAAATTACCAAGAACACAGCGATTGCCGCTCCCAACATATACAAAGCTTTTTTGGTCTGACTGATCGAATGATTCAGAGAAATTGCTCCTAAGAAACGCCCAATCATTGCACCGCCCCAATAAAGAGATAGATAATTTTTACTCACAACTTCACTAAGATTCATAATCTGAGGCTGCTCCAGAAAGCTGATGATAAAACTTCCTACAGCCACTTCCCCACCTACATAACAGAACATCGCAAAAACCCCGAACTTCAGATGAGTAAACCTGAAAGCACCGAAACCTTTTTCGATTTCTTCCTCCGCCGTTTGAAATGACGGAAGTTTCACTCGTGAAATTAATAAAGCAACCAATAATAAAATACCTGCAAATATTAAATAAGGAATTCTTGTTGCCACTGCAGAGAATGAACCATCATCGGCTGAGAAAAATTCGAAAATTAAATGTCCGCCCAAAACCGGTGCAATCGTTGTTCCGAAAGCGTTGAAAGCCTGCGTCATATTCAGTCGGCTCGATGCAGAATCTTCTGAACCTAAAAGCGATACGTAAGCATTTGCAGTGATTTGAAGAACTGTAAATCCTAATCCGAGAACGAATAAAGCGCCTAAAAATAATCCGTAAGAAGAAAAAGTTGCCGCCGGATAGAACAAAATACATCCAAAAGCAGCCAGGAAAATCCCAAAGAGAATTCCTTTCTTGTACCCTACTTTGTTAATGGGATCTCCGCTCGACGTAGAAACTAAAAAATAAATAAGCGAACCAATAAAATAAGCTCCAAAGAAACAGAACTGCACCAGCATCGATTCGAAAAAAGTAAGTTGGAAAAGCTGTTTCAGATATGGAATAAGGATGTCATTCATACAGGTAATAAATCCCCACATAAAAAATAAAAGTGTAATAGTAATCAAAGGAATTGTATAATTCCTTTTAGATTGTACTTCATTTTTGATCATATACATTAAATTTTAAAAGAGGCTAAAGATAGCCTCTTTTGTTGATATTATCTTAATTTGAGACAATGAATTTTGTTTCTCGCAGATATAGCAAATTTTGCAGATTTTTATTTTATAAATCTGCTCTATCTGCAGAATCTGCGAGAGATTATTATTTTAAGGTTTTAAATCTGTAAACTTCTCATCTGCAGGAAGAATGTGCGGTACTTTTTCAACCACCAATTCTTTAGCTAAAGAAAATTCAGTTGTTTGTTTAATGTCAAGAGAAGATGCTCCAACAGAAATTTTATAAGTTCCGGCTTCTGCAACCCAAGCAGATTTTGCCGTTTCGAATGATGCTAAATCTTTTGGATTTAAAGTTAAAATAATTGTTTGAGATTCTCCAGGTTTTAAATCTTTGGTTTTGGCGTAGGCTTTCAACTCAGATTTTGGTTTGTCGATGGATTGATTCGGAGCAGAAAGATACAATTCTACCACTTCTTTTCCGGCTACTTTTCCTGTATTTTTAACTTCAACGGTAACTTCTAATTGATTATTAAAAGTTTTAGAATTGGTTTTGATATTTAAATACGCAAAATCCGTATAAGATTTTCCATACCCGAATTCATACGAAGGTTTCATCCCAAAAGTACTGAAATAACGGTATCCGACATACACACCTTCCTGATAAGTAACATCTTTCGGATTATCCGCAGGAACTCCCGGGAAATTCTTCGCCGAAGCGTGGTCTACGTAATTCACAGGGAATGTCATCGTCAGTTTTCCGGAAGGGTTTACCTTTCCGGAAACCACATCTGCAACGGAATGTCCGCCTTCCTGACCAGGTTGCCACGCTAATAAAATCGCATCCACTTTATCTTTCCAGGAAGCGGTTTCAATTACGCCACCGATATTTAAAATAACAACTACTTTTTTCCCTTTTGCGTGGAAATTTTTTGATATTTTATCCAACATTTCGATTTCTTCTGTTGCGAGATTGAAATCATTATCAACTACTCTATCGCCGCCTTCACCGGAATTCCTTCCCAAAGTCACGAAAGCAATTTCAGAAGTTTCTGCTTTTTTAGCATAGAAAGCATCGTCTAATTTCATTTCAGCCAATCTTTCCGGTAAAGCTAAAATTCCTCTTTTCTTTCTGTTTTCTTTTTCGGCAGCGGCTTCTTTTTCTGCGTGAGGTTTGTACAAATCAACCAATTCCTTGTCTAATTTATAACCTGCTGCAGTTAAACCTTCCAACAAAGAAACCGTGTGTTTATTGTTCACACTTCCACTTCCTGTTCCGCCCGTAATCCACGCGTAAGATGTCACTCCGAATAAGGAAACTTCTTTCTGTTTGTTGGCAAAAGGTAAAGCATTATTTTCATTTTTAAGCAAAACCATTCCTTCTGTTGCCGCGCTTCTTGTAACTGCTGCATGTTCCGTTAAGTTTGGTTTGTCGCTGTATTTGTATTGTGCAAAAGTGGGTGTTTTGAAAATGTATTCTAAAATTCTTTTTACATTAAGATTCGCCACTTTCTGAGATAATTTCCCTGAATCCAATGCGGCTAACAATACTTTTTTCTGCGCCGGAATTCCCGGCATCAAAAGGTCGTTTCCTGCATTCATCTGTTTTACGACATCAGAAATTCCGCCGTCTCTGATGGATTCAAATCCTGGAAAACCTCCGAACCAGTCGGTCATTACAATTCCTTTGAAACCCCATTCGTTTCTCAAAACCTGAGTTAATAAATCTTTAGAATCTGAAGTATAAACGCCGTTTACTTTGTTGTAAGAAGACATTACCGTCCAAGGCTGAGATTCTTTAACCGTAATTTCAAAATTTCTCAGATACAATTCTCTCATTGCTCTTTCGGAAACGTGCGCATTAATCGTCAAACGGTTGGATTCTTCATTATTCGCAGCAAAATGTTTGATAGAAGTTCCTACACCTTGAGACTGAATTCCATTAACAATCGCAGCGGCTGTTTTTCCTGAAATTAAAGGGTCTTCAGAATAATATTCAAAGTTTCTTCCATTCAGTGGATTTCTTTGAATGTTTAAAGCTGGCGCTAAAAGGACATCTACGCCATATTCTTTCACTTCATTTCCCATTGCTTTTCCAACCTGTTCCAAAAGCGTTTTGTTCCAGGTCGAAGCTAAAGCAGTTCCCACCGGAAAAGCCGTCGCATAATAGGTTTTAGAATCGTTTTCTCTTATTGGTGCGATTCTCAAACCTGCAGGACCATCCGCAACAACAGTCGCAGGAATCCCGAATCTGTCAAAACTGGCTGTTCCTCCAGCCGCGCCGGGAACCAAACCTTGCTTTGAATCTCCGACAGGCCCTGTCAGAACTTCAATTCCGGGCATTCCTGTTCCGATGAGCAAATCCACTTTTTCGGTGTTCGTCATTTGCTTGATAATCGCTTCTATTCTTTTGTCAACCGACAATCTCGTATCTTCCCAAACATCCAGTTTCCCATTTTTGTTGAGGTCTTTAAAAGTTTTTCCGCCAACGGTTACAGTTAGTTGAGTTTGAGCTTTGGCAAAAGTCGTTGTCGCCAATAAAGCTACGAACATCCCTGCATATTTTGCTTTCTGAGAAAATCCAAGTAATGTAGATATATTCTTCTTCATAATTAATTTTTGATATTATAATGTTCTTTTTAACCACAAAAGGCACAAAAGTTTTTTTACATAATAGTCACATTAGTTTTAAGTTTTAAAAACTTTGAAAATAACAGAGCACATTAGTTTTGAAAATCAAAGTTTTTCGGGCTTCTTTAATGAACTTTAAAAAGTTTGATTTTCATCTTTATAATGCAAATACTTTTGTGACTTTTGTGGTTAATATTTTGAGTTTAAATGTTTATAAAAACTTATGGAATCTCAGCCAATCCAAATAAACATCAGACCATTTGTCAACGGGCAAATTTTGTTTTCCCATTCCGAAACCGTGACCTCCTTTTTCGTAAAGGTGCAGTTCGGTTGGCTGTCCTGCTTCAAGCCATTTACTGTACAATAAAACTGATTTTGGAGCGAGTTTCAATTGGTCGTCACTTGCTGCACAGATGAATAATGGAAGCGAATATTTTGGGATTTCTGTATCTAAAATTTCCTGACTTGGTCCGCCATAAATCGAAGCGGCGAAATTCGGAATCGTTGAAGCATCTTTGCTGTGGAGAACGCTTTCCAGAATGACACTTGCTCCTGCTGAAAATCCTATAACACCGAGTTTTTCAGGATTGATTTTTAATTCTTTTGAATGGGTTCTGATGTAGTTGATCGCCGTTTTAATGTCATCACCTGCCATTACTTTAATCGGCGCAGTCTTCGCATCGAAAGCTTTTCTGTCTTTGATGTTTTCCATCATTTCTTTTGCAGGATCGTTGGATTTTGTTTCTAACAATCTGTATTTTAAAACCACTGCTGCAATTCCGTTTTCTGCTAATTTTTTAGCAAAATCAATTCCTTCCCGGTTGATGGATAAACTTTGAAAACCACCTCCGGGAGCGATAACCACAACTGTTCCGTTGGCTTTTGACTTATCGGCCTCAAAAACCAAAATTGACGGTTGTGATACATTAAATACAACTTCGGTTTTAAATAATTCGTTGAATTGCTGTGCTTCTTTTTGCATCCAGTTTTCTGTTCCCGGTGCTTTTCCTTGGTATAAAGGAATTGATTTTTGTGCATTGATTTCGTTTAAACCAAAAAGAAATATGCTTGCTATGATTAATTTTTTCATTTTTTTCTAATTTTTTAAAGTTTAGTTTGTCATTCCGTAGGAATCTCGAGTTAGATTCCACGCTACACTTCGTTTCGCTCTGAATGACAAAAATTTCGCTGATTTTATTCTCAATATTGACAGCGAATCTCACGCAGCCCGACTTGAGCGGAAATCCTTTTTTGCTTGTACTAAATTTCTATTTAATCTGAAACCGTCCTGCAAAAAAGATTGGGAGCGGAAGGCGGAAATAGCTGCCCAAAATAACTGAGATTAAAAAATGAGACCGAACAAAAATACCCGGTCTCAAGACATCAATTATTTTTATTCTTTATGATGAATCTTATTGATGATATTTCTGAGTTCGAGCATCTTTAATCACACCCGACCAGTTCATTCCATATCCGAAATCGTAGTTGTGACCTTCGGAATCTTTGTGCGTTTCCATATCGTATGGTATGTCTTCTTTTTGTTTTTCAACAGTATTCATATTTGCAGGCATCTGAAGCGGAAGTAATCCTGAAGGTTCGTATTTTCCTGTGATAATATCCACAACTGCCTGATTTGAAACATTGAAATTCATCAGAATTGCGTCTGCATGTTTTTCAAATTCGTTGAAAACCATTGGCTTTGAAGCCGTAATCGAAACAATCACTGGTTTTCCGTTCATTGCTTTGTACGCATTTTCTATCGCCAGCAAATCTGTGAAGTTGGTGGCCGTAGAAGTTTTGTTCTTGAAGGTTCTGTCATGAACATTGGGTGCCACAACCGGGTCGCCTGCTGCAATACTTTTTTCACGGGCTTCAGTCGCCGTGTAGGTTTTATACTGAAGAGAAATCGGAACATAACCGTTTCCGCCTTCTTTTGCATCGATGTCGCTGTAACCCCCTTCTTCACTATGCGGACTTTTCACGAAAACCAAAGCAAAATCGGCTTTTGAAGGGTCTTCGGTTACGTCAAAATGCTTCTTCACTTTTTCGATATCCACAGGATATTCTAAAGACGGAGCCGTGTAAATTCCCCACCAGTTGAAAGTCGCCGGAGAATATCTCTTCGGAATGTAAACCGTTTTCCTTTCTTTGATTGGAAGAATATTCGCTTTGTTTTTCAGCATCACAATAGATTTTACCTGAGCTTCATAGCCTGCTTTCATAAATTCAGGATTACCAACGATTTTCTTGGTTTCTTCTATGTTGACGTAAGGATTTTCAAACAATCCTGTTCTGAAGAAATTTCTCAGCAATCGAACGGCTGACTGCTCGAATTTTGCTCGATATGCTTTTTCACCGTATTCTTTCACGCCCATTTTATACGCTTCTAAAACCGGACCTTTGTCGTTGTTTCCACCGAACTGGTCAACACCAGCTTCCAAAACTTTGTAATGACGTTCTGCGATTGATAATTTTTCTGCACCCCAAGGTTTTCCGGCAAATCCTCCCGGAGATTTTGGTTCGTCTGCCGTGATTAACCAGTCGGTACAAACTACGCCGTCGTATTTATATTTTCCGCGAAGTAAATCGGTGATAAGATATTTGCTGTAACCGTTTCCAACATTTTCTCCGTTTTTGGTATCCTGATTAAAACTAATCGTGTAATATGGCATTACTGCAGCAGCTTCTTTTGTCCCGCCTTTCAACTTAAATGCTCCTTCCGTAAAAGGTTTTACGTGGTTATGAAAATTATTTCCCGGATAAACCGCATATTTTCCCATCGCCCAGTGACCGTCGCGACCGCCTTCTTCAGGTCCGCCTCCCGGCCAGTGTTTTACCATTGCGTTCACACTTTTGTTTCCCCACCCGTTTTTATTTTCAATTGTGGTCTGGAAACCGTCGATATAACCTCTTGCCATATCTGCCGTCAATTCCGGACTTTCAGAAAAAACATAAGCGATTCTGTACCAACGAGGTTCTGTTCCTAAGTCGATTTGAGGCGATAAGGCCGTAGAAATTCCTAATGCTCTGTATTCTTGAGCGGCAATATTTCCGAATTTTTTCACCAATTCAGGGTCGAAAGTTGCGCCCATTGCCAAACCATCCGGCCAAAGAGAAATCTGTCCGCCTGCTCCTTCATTAAATTCTGCCGTTACGGTTGCGGAATGTCTCGGGTCTGTGCTGTTGTTGGCTGGAATTCCCAATCCTAATCCTTCAATATAAGCCTGAATATTGTTGCTCCATTGCGCTGCAATTACAGGTGATTCAACTGTAGTTACGAGAACGTGACGAAGATTGTCTTCCTTAAGAAATTTCTTTTGCTGGTCTGTTAAATCAGAAGCTTTTGCGCCACTTTCTTTGTAGAATAATCCGTTGTATTTTCCTGCTCTGAAGCCATCTGCGGGAGCGGGAACCGATTGGTGACCGCTGTATAACATCAATCCTGCAATCTGCTCAACTGACATTTTTGAAGCTAAATCTTTTGCTCTTTCATCCACCGGAAGTCTCCAGTCTTCGTATTTATCGAGCGTACCGTTTCGGTTTAAATCTTTGAATTTATTCCCGCCAATCGTCAGGATTTTCACACCTGAATCTGCAGAATATCCTAAAACCGGACCTTTGGAATTGGTTACGGTCTGAATGTTTTGTGCAAACGCTGTTATTCCTAAAAATAATGCGGCAATATTTAAAACTGATTTTTTCATTATTTTAAATTTTAGAAGTTAAAGCTTACAGAAAACTGACCTGTTAACGGCATAATGTACGTTCCGGTCAACAGTTTTCCGTAGTATGGACTTGCGTCGGTAATCAGTTCGGCACCGTTGATCGTTCCGCTCGCTCCTCTTTGATTTAAGAAATTGATAACCGTTGCGCCAACATTGATATTTTTGTTAACCGTATAATTCACACCTCCGAAAGTTTCCCATCTTGGAGCGAAATATAATGCGTTGGTCAAATTCGCATATTGTTTTGAGAAATATCTGAAACTTGCCCAGAATCTCAATTTTCCCGTTGTATAACTCGGGTCGATTTCCATCAAAGTTTTTGCAACGCCCAATACATTATTATCACTGTAATTGTAAGCGGTTCCAAAGGCATCAAAATTAAATTTCTTATAAACCGGATTCTGTAAAGTAATCAAATAGTGAAGGTTAAATCCTTTGAAAGGTTTTACAACAAAATCGGTTGTCCAACCAATCGTTTCGATGTCATAATACACCGTCACGTTTTGTGATTGCGTAGTATTTGCCGGGTTTACAAGGTTATATCTGTTAAGATTGTTATTCTTTTTAAGATATGTTGCCTGAGAAATCAATTGGATATAATCGGTATTCCAGAAAATTCCGAAAGCACCTAACGGACTTTTGATTTTCTTAGTATTTGGGTCGAAAGCCTGAGAATAACTTTCTAACCTTCTGTTTTCCTCTGTGTAAAGCAAATTGGCGATGACACCGAAGTTTTTATTGATGTTATAGGTCGCATTCAAACTTCCTCCAATCTGATAGAAACTTTTATTAATTTGATTGAATTGACCTGGGTCTGTAAAATTAAAACCGACCGTTCTCGGCGTCATAGAAAATTCACCGTCAAGAATGTGATTTTTTAAATGTAAACCGTAGCTCAAATTCAAATCTTCAGAAACTCTCCATTCATCTGTTGCGTAAACGGATAGTTTATTTTCTGTCCCGCTGTGGTATTCTCCACCGGCATTATAATTGTAAAAACCATCAGAATCTGTGTTGGGACCAATCAACCTCTGAGGTTGCGCTCCTACAGTCTGGAAGAAGAAAGAACGGTTTGAAGTGAATTTATCAATATTATAAAATTGTTCTAAAACGCCGACCGTCGCATTGTGATTTCCAATTTGTTTGTTTAAAGAAAAACGTCCTGCAATATTGGTAATTGGCGTTTCCGGCGTGTGCATTGCCAATTGTGTTCCAACGGGACCTGAATAAGCCTGACCGTTTGAAGCCAAAGTATAGCCAGCCGAAGAATCTGCATTGAAAATACTTAAAGGAATACTGTTTGCCATTTTTACTTTTGAGAAATGCGCTCTTGTGGAGAATTTGAAATTCCAGCCATTATTCAATAAATAATTCCCCAAAATATCGATGTTGTGAGCACTTGACCTGTTGTCGTTTCCTGCAAGGTTTGCGAAATAGGTCTGTCCGGAAAGAATGTCTTTAAACTTCATATTTCCGTCATTTACTACGTAAGAATCTCTACCGATTTTGAAGTTATCAAGCTCCGTTACTTTTCCATTTTCGCCATATTGGAAAACGGCATAGTTTCCAACGTTGTAAGAATCTGAATATTTGTATAAAATGGATATTTTACCTTTATCATCACTAAAATATTTGCTAACACCCGCTCTGAAAATCTTGGTTTCATCGGCATTTCTGGCAAAACCTAACTTGAAAGTACTTGGGTCGTAGTTTGCGAAAGCACCAACAGTGTACGTCCAGCCATTTTTAGAAATCGGTCCCGAAACATTTGCGTCACCTTGTAGCCAACCGAAAGTACTTGTGGTGAATTTACCTTTAACTTTCAAATCTTTCGTTCCTGTTTGAGAATAAGAATTGACCGCAAAACCAAGGTCACCCATTGTGTTTGCCAATTGGTCCATTTTCAAAAGTCCGGTTTTTTCCAAACCTACACTTTGTCTCCAGGTTTTGTTTGGAAGCTCCGGCCAGAAAAAGTAAACGGCTGGAAGATCATTTTCGAGAATCGTGATTCCTCCAACTGTCGACGGCAAACCGATATTCACATCTCTCGGACTGGTGTTGTTGGCTGCATTCAGCATTACGTTTCTGTTGTTATCTTCTTTGGATGTAACCGTTTTTACGCCTTCCTGAGTTTTAACTGCATTTAATGCATTTTTTACAGCAAGGGTATCCGTCTTTTCCTGTCCAAATACTGTGGTGAAGGAAAGCATCAAACCAAGGGCTGATAATTTCAAAGTCGATTTTCTCATGTTTTTTTATATAGTTTTTCTGTTGTTATAAGACATAATTTATCCTGCAGCTGAACTTTTTTAGCTGTTACTTTTAGGTTTTTTTTAAATTAAATTTGAAAGAGATAAATTTTAAAAACTTTAATTTTTAAGTAAACAATCAGCTTTTAAAAATTTTTCTTAAATATTAATCAGATGTTAAAAATGAATTAATACATCCATGACTATTTTGTTCTTCAATGCTTCATTATGAATCATTACAAGTCTACATTAAAAATATAAAATGAACAAAAAAATGTTAATAAAATTTAATTTTAGATATAAATAATTGATATTTAATTATTTATATGTTACTAAAAAAGCTAAAAACCATTGATTCCAATAGAAACAATGATAAAAATCATTACACAAATCTCCCAAAATCGGTGTCAAATCATGAAATTTAGCAAAACACTTAAATTTTAATGTTAAATTTGTCTTATTAAGAATTTCTTATTATCAGTATGAATCCACAAAAGCAATTTCTAAAAAAGTCCGAAGAGGCTAAAGATTTATTTATTCCGCATTTATCAACCGATCCCGTTGTTTTTGGGTTTGATCAGAGTGAGCTTAAAGTATTACTCCTTCAAATGACTTATCGTAAACAATGGCTTTTACCAGGTGGATATGTAAAGAAAGATGAAGATTTGGATGCTGCTGCTGAAAGAGTGTTGAGAGAAAGAGCCGGAATTTCGGATGTCTATTTGGAGGAATTTGCGGTTTTTGGTAAGAAAAACAGAAGTGAATTTTACTTTGAAGATTTTGATGACTCTTTATGGCATAAACAGAGATTTATTTCTATCGGATATTATGCTCTGTACAATCCTGATAATGCTAATCTTATTATCGATGAATTTAGTGAAAAATGCGAATGGATTTATCTAAGCCAGCTATCGGAAATTGAATTGGCGATGGATCACCGAGAAATTATTGAAAAAGCTTTGCTTACCTTACGAGAAAAAATTTCACATAAACCCATCGGTTATAATCTTCTTCCAGAAAAGTTTACACTCTCGGAACTGCAGAAATTATATGAAGCAATTTTAGGAAAAGAGCTTAACCGAGGAAATTTTTACAGGAAAATAAAAAATCTGGGAATTCTTAAAAAATTAGACGAACAAAGACGTGGTGGTGCTCACAAATCACCCGATCTTTATACTTTTGATGAAGAAAACTACGCCAAAGCTTTGGAAAATGGCTTAACAAGTTGGTAGACGAAAACATCCTGAATTCAGGATGTTTTTTTTAGGGTAAATTCAGTTGTTTTTGAAATTCTGAAATATATTTTGCCAGATGAATTCCGTCTGCCAAACCGTGATGCGCTTCAATGGAAACAGGAAGATATTTTCGTCCTTCACGAATATTAAATTTCCCGAATGCTATTTTTGGAATACATTCTTTGGGATCAAAGTTTGTGGGATGCAGAATTGTTGTAAATGAATTCCAGGGAATTGTGGTGTGCCTTATATGATTAATCGGCAGAGCATCATTGCTTATTCCCAAACCCGTCGAATTCTGAACAATCCTGACCTGATTTTGCAATTCTTTATTAAAATTTTCAAAATTTTCCGAATACTGAAAAAAAGAAAATCCAAACGTCCCGTCTTCTCTTCCGATCGTACTTCCTACATGTACTTCATCAAATAAAATAATCTTATCATCAACTATTCTCAGTTTCAGTTCATCAACAGTATTTATTGCAACCATCGATTTGTAAAGATAATGAGCAAAGAAAGAATGTCCGTTTTCTTTTGCATTTTCATAAGCTTCCGTACAATCTACCTCAGTTGTGAATCCGAAATAAGGGCTTTTCATTTTAGAGAAAAATTCAAAATGCTCCTTTCTGTTCCAGCTTTCAATATCTATTATCCTCATTAATTTAATTTTTGCAAACTTCCGTAAGATTTATTGATTTTAAAAATGAAAAAACAAAACTTTGAAAATATTTTGATTTTTGGGAATTATTCTCATTATGCACATCCAATTATAGGATTATGAATATGAAACTACAGACAAAGGTTCAGATCATTAAGCCAAAAATTAGAACAATGATTGTCACTGTGAAAATAGAGAATATTTTAAAAGAAAAAGGGTTTAAAAATATCGACAATGTCGAAGTCTGGAGCGATTTGCAGAAAAGCTTAAACTTAAAATAAATTGGTCAGCTTTTTGAATATTCAAAAGAAACCTAAAATCTTTTGAAACTCATCACATTTACAAATAAAGGCATTTATTGTCCGCAAGGGAAATTTTATATTGATCCTTGGCGACCGGTTGATTTAGCGGTCATTACTCACGGACACGCCGACCATGCTCGTTGGGGAATGAAAAAATACCTTTGTCATCATTTTACCAAACCAATTTTAAAGAAAAGAATTGCAGAAGATATCGAATGTCAGACTTTGCAGTATGGCGAAGTTTTAGATATTAATGGTGTTAAACTTTCTATGCATCCTGCCGGTCATATTATCGGTTCAGCGCAAATACGTTTGGAATATAAAGGATACGTGAGCGTGATTTCAGGAGATTATAAAGTTCAGGATGATGGCTTGAGTACCCCTTTTGAATTGGTGAGATGCAATGAATTTGTCACAGAAAGTACGTTTGGACTTCCCATCTACAATTGGCTGGAAGTAGATGATTTAAATAAAAAAATGCAGAGCTGGGTTTTAAGAAATCAGGAAAATCAAAAAACGTCTGTGTTTATCGGTTATTCTTTGGGGAAAGCTCAAAGAGTAATGAAAGCTGTGGAAGGAATGGGGAAAATCCACGTGCACTACTCTATCGGCAAGCTCAATCAGGCTTTTGAAGAAGTCGGAATTGTGCTTCCCGATTACGAAACTCCAGATTTTAGGGAAAATATCAAACACGTTGCGGGCGACATTGTAATTGTTCCGCCAGCTTTATTGGATTCTAATGTGATTAAAAAGATTCCGGATGCAGCAACAGCAATTTGCTCAGGCTGGATGCAGGTTCGCGGTGCAAGACGATGGCGAAGTATGGATGCCGGTTTCCCGATGAGCGATCACGCCGATTGGAAAGGTCTTTTACAGGCTGTAAAAGCTACAGAAGCCGAAATCGTTCACGTTACACACGGACAAACTGAAGTATTTTCGAAATATTTAAACGAAATCGGGATTGAATCTGATGTTGTGGAAACGCTTTACGGTGACGATGATGACGAAGTAGTTGAAAAAGAAATCGTGAAAGATAAGGATTGACCTTGAAAATCAGTGTTGAAAAATCAACCGTGTCAAGTTGACATGATTTAGTAAGAGTTTAGTAAAAGTGTAGTAAGAAAACAACGTTTATAATATCAATAATTTTTAAAGTTCTGCAGGAACTACAACTTTGTAGCACAAGTTAATAATCTTGTAAGAAGCTCCGTAGGAGCGATACCTTTGTAAAATTTATACATCGAATTGCATGCAGCCCGACTTGAACGGAGCTCTTTTGTGAGGAGTTACACTGAACAAAAAGCGGGAGCGGAAGAAATAGATGAGGAAAAGCAAAGGTTTTTATCAAAATCCACGAACGAAGTTCAAAGCTGCCCAAACCTAACAAAGTGGTTCGACGCAGTCAAATTAAAATAAATTAGAAATGAAAAATTTCGCAGAACTCATCAACGCTTTAGAAAGCACCAACAAAACGAATGCTAAAATCGATGCCATTATCGATTATCTTGAGCGTGCCCCGGATGATGATAAGTTGTGGTTTATCGCCCTGTTTACAGGGAAAAGACCGAAGCGGAATGTGAATACCAATTATATGAAAGAATGGGCGTTGGAGATTACAAAACTTCCTTTTTGGCTGTTTCAGGAAAGTTATTCTTCTGTTGGCGATTTGGGTGAAACGATTTCGCTGATTCTTCCGCCACCAACTGAGAAGATTGAGAAAACTTTGTCGGAATGGATGAACGAAATTATCAGTTTAAAATCAAAAACTGATGCAGAAAAGAAAGAATTTGTTTTGAATTCCTGGAACGGTCTGGATTATACTGAACGATTGATTTTCAATAAATTATTAGGTGGAAGTTTCAGAATTGGGGTTTCTTCCAAGACTTTGATTAATTCTCTGACCAAGTTTTCCGGTCAGGAAGCGAGTACATTAATGCACAGTTTAATGGGAAAATGGCAACCTGACGAAGTGAGTTTTAAAGAATTAATTTCAGCTGAAAATATTAATCCTGATAATTCAAAACCATATCCTTTCTGCCTGGCTTATCCGCTGGAAAAAGATTTAGAAGAACTGGGAACACCGGACGAATGGCAGGTTGAGTATAAATGGGATGGCATTCGTGGACAAATTATCAGACGAAACGATGAAGTTTTTATCTGGTCACGAGGTGAAGAACTGGTTTCTGACCAATTTCCGGAAATTGTGGAAGTTATTGAATCGATGAAAGGAAATTTTGTTTTGGATGGAGAAATACTTGCGGTAAAAGAGGATCAGGTTTTAAATTTTAATGAATTACAAAAACGCCTGAATAGAAAAACTTTAACTAAAAAAATGCTTTCCGAAATTCCGATTGAGGTTTTTGCCTATGATTTATTAGAATTGGAAGGGAATGATTTGCGTGAAAAACCAATCTTCGCAAGACGGGCAATGTTGGAGGAATTATTATTAAATGAAAATCCGGAAAAAATAAAGCTTTCTCAGGTCATCCAGTTTGAAAAGTGGGAAGATTTAGATCCAATCAGAGAAAATTCGAGAGACATCAACAGTGAAGGTTTAATGTTGAAACAGAAGAGTTCACATTATCATTCCGGACGAAAAAAAGGTGATTGGTGGAAATGGAAAATCAATCCGTTAACAATTGATGCCGTTCTTATTTACGCCCAAAAAGGAAGCGGAAGACGAAGCGCTTATTACACCGATTATAGTTTTGCCGTTAAAAGCGGTGATAAATTGGTCACCATTGCCAAAGCCTACTCCGGTTTAACCGATAAAGAAATTATGGAAGTCAGCAAATTCGTGAACAAAAATGCTATTGAGAAATTCGGTCCGGTTCGAACGGTAAAACCTGAACTTGTTTTTGAAATTGCGTTCGAAGGAATTGGTTTTAGTAACCGTCACAAAAGCGGTGTTGCATTGCGTTTCCCAAGGATTTTAAGATGGCGAAAAGATAAAACTGTGAATGAGATTGATGATATTGAAGAGATAAAGAAATTGATACAGTAAATATTTAGCCACAAAAGGCACAAAAGCTTTTAGTGTTGTTATTAATGAATATGAGAAGTTCAAAAAAGGTTTTGCAAATATTAAGGAATGTTTACCGGCATTTTTTTGTGCTTTAATCAGAAATTATCAAAACTTCACTTCTATGACTTTTGTGGTAAAAAATTTTTAGTAAATAAATGAGCAATTACGAAAATACAGAAGGCTACAAAATCATTCAGAACTGGATGACTGAAAAAGGCAATTCTCCATTCAAATTTCAGGTCGATACTTGGCAGAAATTTGGGAATGGATATAGTGGAATGGTTGTAGCACCAACTGGTTTTGGGAAAACTTTCTCTGTATTTTTAGCTTTGATTTCAGATTTTCTGACGAATCCTGACAAGTTCAAAAAAGGCTTAAAAATGATTTGGATAACGCCTCTTCGTTCGCTTTCCAAAGATATTGCCAAAGCGATGCAGGAAGCAATTGATGAAATTGGTTTAGATTGGGAAGTTGGTGTCAGAAATGGTGATACCGACCCGAAAGTCCGTCAGCAACAGGTAAAAAATATGCCGGAAATTCTGGTTGTAACGCCGGAAAGTTTACATCTTCTTTTAGGTCAAAAAAATAACCTGAGGTTTTTTAATAATATGCATTGCGTTGCGGTGGATGAATGGCACGAATTGTTAGGTTCAAAACGTGGTGTGATGGTAGAATTGGGAATTTCTCAACTCGTTTATTATGTTCCTAAAATTAAAATTTGGGGAATTACTGCAACCATTGGAAATCTTGAGGAAGCGATGGATGTTTTGATTCCTTATGACGTCAAAAAAACAAAAATAACAGCCAAAGAACAGAAAAAAATTGATATTCTTTCAGTCTTTCCCGACGAAGTTGAACTGTTACCTTGGGCGGGACATCTTGGACAAAAATTGGCTGATAAAGTCGTTCCGATAATTTTAGAATCTAAATCCACAATTGTTTTTACAAATACGAGAAGTCAGAGCGAAATGTGGTATCAGCTTTTGCTGAATGCATATCCCGATTTTGCCGGGCAAATCGCCATTCATCACAGTTCAATTGATGCGCATTTGAGAATTTGGATTGAAGAAAATTTAAGTAATGGGAAACTAAAAGCGGTGGTTTCAACATCATCTTTAGATTTAGGAATAGATTTTAAACCTGTTGATACCGTTATTCAGATTGGTTCTGCAAAAGGTGTTGCGAGATTTTTACAACGAGCAGGACGAAGTGGACACTCCCCTTTTGAGACATCGAAAATCTTCTGTGTTCCCACACATTCTTTAGAATTAATTGAGGTTTCTGCGCTGAAAGAAGCGGTAAAACAAAAAGTGATTGAACCTCGTGAGCCGCAAGTTTTATGCTTTGATGTTTTGGTGCAATTTCTGATGACTTTGGCAGTTGGCGACGGATTTTTTCCTGAAAAATTATATCCCAGAATCAAACAGATTTTCGCTTTTCAGGAGATGACTGAAGAAGAATGGAAAAGCATGATCGACTTTTTGACAATTGGAGGAAGCGTTCTGAAAAGCTATGAAGAATTTCATAAAATCGTGGTAATGGAAGACGGTTTGCATAAGGTCATCTCCCGAAAAATAGCCATGCTTCACCGGATGAATATGGGGGTGATCGTAAGCGATGCAATGCTGAAAGTGAAATTTATTTCCGGTGGATATATCGGGATGGTGGAAGAATATTTTATTTCAAAACTCAAAAAAGAAGACAAATTTATTTTGGCAGGAAGAGTTTTGGAAGTTGCCATGATAAAGGATATGACGGTTTTTGTTCGAGCTTCAAAAGGTAAAGCATTTGCGCCAAGTTATTTGGGTGGAAGATTGCCATTGAGCTCCAATCTTGGTCATTTTTTAAGAGAAAAATTATCGGGAGCTTTAAATCCGAAAGCTTCAGAAAAAGAATTGAGGTTTTTGCACCCACTTTTAGCCAATCAGGAAGAGCGGTCGCATATTCCGAGGGAAGATGAATTTTTGGTGGAATTAATCAAAAACCGGGAAGGTTATCATTTGTTTATGTATCCTTTTGAAGGCCGTTTAGTACACGAAGTAATGTCGGCTTTGATTGCCTTCCGAATTTCAAAACTAGCTCCGATTTCGTTTTCAATGGCGATGAATGACTATGGTTTTGAATTGTTTAGTGACAAAGAAATTCCTTTAAATGAAGAAAATTTACACAAAATACTATCCCGGGAAAATCTGATGAATGATGTGATTTCGAGTATCAATTCTGCTGAAATGGCGAGGAGAAAATTCCGTGATATTGCGGTGATTTCCGGAATGGTGATTCAGAATTATGCAGGAAAACAACGTTCCAATAAATCTTTGCAAAGTTCTGCAGGTCTGATTTTTAAAGTATTGGAGGATTATGACCCGAATCATTTTTTAGTACGACAAGCTTACACCGAAGTTTTTAATGCACAATTGCAGGAGCAACGTTTGGTGGAAGCTTTTAAAAGAATCGAAAAATCAAAAATAATTCTAAAATTTGCGAATACTTTTACGCCTTTGAGTTTCCCTATAAAAGTTGATAGTTTACGACAAACGCTTTCCAGTGAAGGTTTGGATGCAAGAATTCAAAAATTGATTCAACAATCGAAGAGAAAATAAGTAATTTGTTTGTAGTTTAGTAGTCTTTGTCGTTCCGGAGGTATCTCAAAGTCTAGATTCCTCCGGGATGACAAACAGTATGTTTTATTAATTATAGAATGAAAATAGTAACAAAAAATATCAATATTCAAGAACACGTTTTTACATTAACTAATCAGCGTGCATTGTTTTGGAAAAAGGAAAAAGCATTAATTCTATCAGATTTACATATCGGAAAAACTGCACATTTCCGCAAAAACGGAATTGCGCTTTCTAATCAGATTTTTGAAAATGATTTGCAGAGATTATCCGTTTTGATTGAATATTTTCAGCCGGAAAAATTTATCGTAGTCGGAGATTTGCTTCACGCCGGAGATAATTCTGATGTTGATAGATTCTGTGAATGGAAAAATCAGTTCCCGGAGATAGAATTTCATCTTATAGAAGGTAATCACGACAGGATTTCTAAAAAACTCGAAGCTAAATTGTGTCTAAATTTTAAATCAAGTGAGCTGGAAATAGACGAAATTACATTTGTTCACGATTTTGAAAAAACCAATCCTAAATTTCAGATTACGGGTCATATTCATCCCGGAATCATGCTGAATTCTTTCGTTAAGAAAATAAAACTGCCTTGTTTCGCTTTGTCAGACTATCAATTGTTGCTTCCTGCTTTCAGTGAGTTTACAGGTTTAGATACAAAAAATCTCCCTAAAAAAGGAAGATTTTTTGTTTTTACAGATGCTGAGATTTATGAGATTTGATTTTTATATTTGATCAAACCATTTATAAATATCAGTATCTGATGAGATATTGAGCTTTTTTCTAAGTCTGTTTTTTCTGTTCTGGATCGCTTTGGGAGTCACAAAGGTGTAAGTTGCAACTTCTTTTGTACTTAATCTCAACTTGAGATAGATACAGAAAATAATTTCAGAGTTTTGCAGGTTTGCATTGATAGCAGCTAATTTCTCAAAAAACTTAGGATATGCAGATTTGAATTTGCTCAATAAACGTGGCGAATTTTCTTTCGCAAGTCTGATAATTTCTTCGTCTACTGCAGTTTTTGTGTTGTAATTTTCTGCGTTTAAAGTTGGTCCGTTTTCGTTGTATTTATTCATCATGTAGCAGAATTTTTCTGTATCAACATTATGTTTTTTATTTTTAAACTAAAATGTCGATTAACTTTCTTATAAAACGTTTATTTTTTCTTTTTAAAATGTAAGTATTTTTATATTTAATTCACTTTAATCAGATTTCCGCAACCAGAATTATTCTTGTCTTGTTGCTCGATTCAAATGTATCAGAATTTTTAGTTTTGTTTTTATGATTCTAATCAACTACTCAAGATTTCCTGATTTTTCATTCTTAAAATTAATTCATACATCAAATTTTGATTAAAATTTTTATTTTGAAGTGGAAAAATAAAGCGTTACTATTGAATGTGGTATCTGTGTGGTATACGAATAATTCACTTTTGTAGAAATTTACATTTTCTTTACAATTCTAAAAATTAGGTCAGCAATATGTTTTCACAATTTTTATAGAATTTTTTTATAGAATTAATCCCTAAAATATGATAAATGAAGATATACTATTTTCTTTTGGTGCAGATTTAAAAACGTATGACTCCGAAGATATTATTTTTTCTGAAGGCGAAACCCCGAATTATTTTTATATGATCTCCAGCGGGAAAGTAAAATTGAACAACTACAATGAAGGTGGAAAAGAATTTATCCAGGGAATACTTTTACAAGGCCATAGTATTGCTCTTTCTACTCTTTTTGCAGGTAAACCTTATCCTGTCAATGCTGTTGCTATTGAAGAAAGCGAGGTCATAAGACTTCCGAAAGCCAGTTATTTTGAAATTTTAAAAAAGCAGCCGGAATATTATACAGATATTGTTCACTGTCTTTCAGAACACATGCATTATAAGTTTTTGATGACGCAGAGTATGGCTTTTCATAGCCCTTCTGAGAAACTTATGACATTGATGAATTATATCAAATATTCTCATCACGATCAAAAACAATTTTCACTTCAAATACAGCTTACAAGACAGCAATTGGCTTCTCTCACAGGTTTAAGTGTAGAAACTGTAATCCGTGTAATAAAAAACATGGAAAAAGAAGGTGTTTTAAAAATACAAAACAGAAAGATTTTTTATTAAATTTTGTGGAAATACTGATTTGGTTTAGGTATTTAATAATAATCTTTCTGCTTATATTTTATTTCAAAATTAGTAGTTTCTTGATTTCGCTTTTAAAACAGCCTAAAATAAACTCGGTATAATATTCTTGAGCTCCCAAAGCCTGTGTTTTAGGATGAAGCTCTAATTTTTTAGACAAAATAATTTCACCTTTGTAAGCAAAAGAGTAATAAGAATAAATTTTATACGTTGAATTTCTGATTGGGTTTGCATAACCGGTAACAGCGATAGACCAGTCGGTTTCAAATAATTTGGCAACATTCAAGGCCATCGTTTCTGAAATTTTTTCGGAGACGCAGTCGCAAAGATCAGCTTCATATTCATCTACGTTTAAAAGTTTTACTTTCTGTTCTAAAGCATAAGCCGTGATGCCGCCTTTGTAAAACATTCCCGCATTGGGCATTTGGGAAAAAGCCAACTGGAAAAGCCCGGAAGTAACACTTTCAGCGATAGAAATCGTTTCATTGGTGGTGATTAATGCTTCACTGATATAGTTGAGTAAATTTTGTTGAAATACCATAATGTTTTTAATGAAGTTGTGAGATATTCATGTATTTTTCAAAATAATGCAGGTCTTCATTTTTTTGAAGTGTCAGATAAAACATCAGCTGATTGGGTTCTTTTCTGCTTATATTTTCTATAGAATCAAATTTGGCAATCATAGCTCTTACAGCATCATTTTGCTGTTCGCTGTTGATAACAAAAAGCAGGAAAACATCATCTTTAATTTCCTTTGCATAGATTACAGAATTGTTTTCAATCCATTTTCCATGATTGGGTATTTCGGCAAAATCGTCTTGCTTTAAAAGTTTTAAAATTTTATTGATGTTCATATTTTTGTGTGGTGTTGGGTAGCGTTGATTATTGGCTTGCAATAAGTCGATTTAAAAAAGATTACCTCTCCCTCTACGAAAGAGGTAATCAAAAGAAAGTAAATTATGAATGAAGTTGGATCAGGATAAATTAAAAAAGAGAAAGTGCCTTTTAAAAATTTCAGCGTCAGACTTGGGTTGCTTTAGTTTCATGTAGATGGTGTATTTAGGTGATTTCTGGTATACTATTTCAAAATAATTCTCCCATTAAATTTGTGAATTATTATTCAATATAATATTCAAATATAACACTCAAAACACTGGCTAACTTATGACTTAAATCATAACTTTAATAACAAATCTTACGTTCGTGAATTTTGAGAATCTCTTCTTTTTCCATTTTTTTTATGGTTCGGATAATGGTTTCCACACGCAGTCCGGTAAGATCTGCAATTTGTTGTCTTGTAAGTTTTACATAAAAAGAATGACTGTCATTACAATCTGAATAACTTTTGAGGTAATCAAAAAGCCCGGTAATTCTCGCTGTTGGATTATGCGACGCCATATTTTGGATCATAATCATCTTAAAATAAAGTCTGTGCGACAGACACGCATTCATTTCCATTGAAACATGGGGATGTTCTTTAATTAAGTTGATAAAATTTTTTCTGGGCAGACGAATAACCGTTGTCGGTTTTAGGGCAATAGCATTTACGGGATATCTTTTATCAATAAATAGCAGAGGATCACCAAAACTTTGCCCGTTTCCTAAAATATTGTGAATAAACTCCTTCCCCTCTTCATTATAATTATTCACTTTTACAGAGCCTTCCATAATTTGGAAATAATAGGAAGGTGAGTCACCTTCACGGAAAATAGATTCTTTTTCTTTGTAGATTTTAATTTCGGCACTGTAAGATTTCAGCAATTGCTCGTCAATCTTCATGCAACTAATCGTTTTCATGGTATAGTATTTTAAATTTAATACAAAATTTTACCATTTTCGGTCAGCAATTTGCCGTCTCTTTCCATTTTTTTTAATGCTCTGATTACAGTTTCTACACAAAGCCCGGTAAGATTTGCCATTTGCTGTCTCGTCAATGGAATCTGAAAGGTGAATCTCTTTTCTACACACCCAAAACTCTTCATGTAATCCATAAGAGTTTTCAATTTCACCGTAGGACTTTGTGTACACATATTTTGTGCCATAATTTGTTTATAATAAAGCTTTTCAGAAATAGATTTATTCATCTCAAAGCAGATCTTAGGATTTTCTTTTAACAGGGCTAAAAATTTTTCTTTTGTAAGGCTTAAAATTTCACATGAATTCAATGCAACTGCGTTCATAGGGTAAGAACGATCTACAAAAAGTAAAGATTCGCCGATGCAATCACCTTTTTCTAAAAGATGCTGAATGCTTTCTTTGCCGGATTCGTCATAATTATTCATTTTTACATTTCCGCTGACAATCTGGAAATAATAATTGGCAGATTCTCCTTCTGTGAAGATATTTTCAGATGCAATATAATTTTTTATAATTGCACCTGCATTTTCGAGGATTTTATGATTGATTACCATAATTTCTCAATATTTATAATGAATTGTGATGGCAATCCTCACAAAAGATATTAGTAAATAATAGGGTGGCAACAATTTTTAAAATAATGGGGAACTCGTTGAAATAAAGAGTGTTAAAACTCAAGTATTTTACTGAATTTCAGTATTTATTTTTAAATAACAGAATCATTTACACATTTATTGGTGTAAATTTTAAAGTTTTAATTATAAATGAATAATTAAACTTAATACAATCAATGATAAAAAGTATGTAATTATAAATTATACATTACTTTCAAGATAATTATTTTCTCTTTACAGATGCTGAATCTTTTGGTATTGAAGAACTGTCTATAATAGTAGAAACGGGTGTGGTATCTGATGCAGGAGGAAGAGATTGCGAAATCATTGTGTCAGCCGATAAAGAATCTGATGTATTGGTTTTAATTTCTGCTTCCTTTTTAGAACAACTCAGGACAAAAATTCCCAAAGCTAAGATTAGCGTTGATTTTTTCATACTACTTATTTTTATGGTTTGGTTTTAATCTGAATAATTACAATTTGATTATCAAACAATTACTCCTATTTCACTAACAAATATACTATTAAATGCATATAGAGATTATGATTGTAATCATAATCTATTCTTAAAACAATAAGATTCAGCTGAATAATGTATATTTAAAGTATTTTTCACATAAAAATAATATTTTTTTTAGCAAATTTATATTTTTGGTTAGATTTTTGAAGTGTCAAAATAATACAAATAGTATCTATTTGTAAAACCAAACCCACAATTACAAATTATTATATTATGTCAACAGAAAACTTAGATCATTTAGAAGCAGTAAAGAAAATTAAAGAACTTACAGAAAAAGCAAAAATCTGTATGTTTTGCACCAATCTGGAAACTTTACCACTTAACACAAGACCGATGAGTCTGCAGGAAACCGATGATAACGGAAATCTTTGGTTTATCAGTAGCGAAACAAGTAATAAAAATTTTGAAATAAAAGACGACAAAAAAGTGCAACTTTTATTTATGAACAATTCAGATTCAGAATATATTTCTATATTTGGGGAAGCATCTATCTATAAAGACCGCTCAACCATCGAAGATAAATGGTCTGTAATGGCAAATGCCTGGTTCGACGGAAAAGATGATCCCAATGTTTCCATCATTCGCGTAGAGCCGAAAGATACTTATTATTGGGATACAAAAGCCGGAAAACTGGTTAGCTTACTAAGCTTTGTGGCTGCAGCCGTTACAGGAAACAAAACAGATAACTCTGATGGCGTAGAAGGGAAGGCTACCATTTAGATCTAAAATTCTTATTATAAACCTTAAAACTGAAAGATCATGATATTCGAAGATGACACACACTCTGTTGTTCATGAGACCAATAATAAGCCGATAAGCAATTTTGCAAAAATTACACAGGTTATTAATTTCAGTGGAGATAAATCTTTTATCTTAAATTCTCTGCAGAAAATAAAAAACAGTACGATTTGCGAAATCAAAAGGAAATTAATTGATACCTTTATTACAGAATATACAGTGAATTTCAACGGCTATGTTGAGAACGACAGTTATCAATTTCACTCCGATGGTTATCAATTGTCACCTTCTTATGCGAAACAATCTTACGAAAAAGTTTTAAGGGAACAGGAATATCTTAACAGAATAATCACCACACTGAACAACGAATAGTTGTTTGGTGCGGTGATTATAATTTATATAAAGCTACCTGTTGTGCATTTAAGGGGGAATGTTAAATAAACTAAAAATCAATCACTTGTATTTCTTTGATAAGCGAAGCACCCTTGTTTTACTTTATTTCAGCATAGTTTTTGAGTTTCTTTTGTTTAACCTTGCGTTTATTTTATCGCAAAGAAAAACAAAGAATTTAAATCAAAAAAACTTTTTAAAGATAAACAAAGGCGTTTCACTTACTGAAGTAAAACAAATTTGTAAATGCACAACAGTATAAAGCTGATTATTTATCAGTAACAAAATTCTTTTTTGCCAATTCTTTCCTCACACGACTCAGACTTTCGGGAGTGATTCCCAAATAAGAAGCTATCATCCACTGCGGAACTCTTAGCAGAATATCCGGATACATTTTTATAAATTTTAAATATCGCTCTTCTGCTGTTTCCCCCAACAAAGAATTAATTCTATCCTGTAAACTTTTTACATGTTTTTGAATAATTAAATCATTCTTTTCAATTGTATTGGGAAATTCTCCCAAAAGTTTACTGAAAAAATCAGGCTGTAAAAACAATACTTCAGAATCTTCTACAGCTTCGATATAGTATTTTGATTTTTCATTGAAATAAAGACTGCTTCTGTCACCAATAAGCCAGTTTTCAGGAGCAAACTGTATAACGTGTTCTTTTCCATTTTTGTCAATAGAGTACATTCTCAGCAAACCTTTTTCAACAAAAAAAGTATTGCGGCAAACCTCACCTTCCTGTAAAATTGTTTCGTGCTTTCCTACCTTTTTCAACTCATACTGAATGCTGCATAAATTTAATTTTTCGGCAGGAACTTCAAAAACTTTGGCTAAATATTCGTTTATATTGCTCATAAAATCTGGCTTAAAGAAATATCCTGATGGGATGCATTGTTGATGGGTTGTCCGTTTTCAAAAACAATTAATTGTGGACTTTCATGACGAATTCTGAAATCTTCAGCAATTTTGTTAGAAATTGGCCTGAATGCCAAAAGATCTAAAAAATATAAACTTACATTCTGCCCTTCTGAGTTTTCAACTTCTTTTTCAAAATTTTTCAAAACCGTTTTGCTGATAAAACAGCTTGTTGAATGCTTGAAAATTGCTATTCTCCTTTCATGAGACTGTTTGATCGCTTTTTCTAAATCTTCCTCGGATCTTATTACGTTCCAAAAAGATTTTGATTCTTCCTGTTCCTGTTTTCCGCCAAATATTTTATCTAAAAAACTCATACATTAAATTGTTTTAAATGATGATCGAGATGTTTATATTCCATAAATCCCCAATCTTTTTGTGTCATTTTACCGAAAAGCTCGTGATGATCCGGTAAAAAATGATTTTCTGAAGACAATTGATATTCATCTAATCTTTTCAAAAGATTATTTTTAGCCTCATTAAAATTACAATCAAAATTAACGATTACTTTTCTAAAAGTAGGCATATTTCGGGGAATTCCGTTATTGAAAATCTGCATTTCTTTTTTAACGAAAATTCCGATCGATTTAAAAACAAAATTGATTGGCGGAAGAGTAATTTTCTTTAAAGCAACCTGCAGAATCAAATCGCAGTGTACCATCATTTGACAAACATTCATACTCCCCCATTTTCTCTCTGAATTTTCAGAAAGCTGAGCAATTCTCTGCTTTATTTCGTTAAAATCATTTTGATTATGAAGACTTTTGTACTGCAATTTTGTAAGTTTTAATTCACGACATTGTTCGTTATTAAGCTAATTAAAGATGAAACCAAAACGGCATTTTCATCTTTTAAAAAGTAAAGCATTTTGTTTTTATATTGATCTTCTTTTGAATAAATCATAAAATAATGACTGTACTTTTTTATCGCCAAATCTGAATACGATATTTCTTTTTTATCAAATTGTATGCAAGTGTCTTTGAAAACAATTCCGCCAAGATTAAATTCTTCGTCGTTATTGTATTGACGGATGTATTGATTTAAAATATCATCAAAATAACATTTCCACAATTCATCAACAATATCACAAAAGAGCTGATGTTTTTCATCCAATTTTCTTCTGTAGAAAAGTTTAAAACTAATTTTCATTTCTTTCCCTGAATGATTTTTAATGAAAATCTGATATTCTCTTCCAATATAAAATTCAAAACCTCTGATGAAATGAATTCCATAGCGAACCCCTGCAATTTCATTTTTAGAAATTGTCGTGAATAAATCTTCAAGATGATCTTTGTTTTCAAACTTTAAAAAGTCTTCATCAATAATCAGTTGACGTTTTCTTGTATCAAACAAACCTCTTATGATGGTAAATTCTTTCATGATTTAATATTCGGAAATAGTTTTGTGAATTGTATTCTGATTTTTCTTAAAAGATTATTTTTAACACAACGTTCGCAAAGATTTTTAAATCCAAACTGCATATTTTTTCGTTCGCAATGGCGTTTCAATCAGCAAATGAAAACCATACAATTATGAAAGATTATTGATTTAAACTTTTATCAAAAATTTTAAATAACAAATCTGCTCAATCAGCGAAATAAAAAATATTAATACCCGTGCAATTCAATTCCTTCCGTTCTCTGTAAAGTGATTTTCTTTCCCATTTTCTTTTGAATCACTCTGAAGTGCTGCAATTCATCATCCGTCAAAATATTAATCGCCGTTCCTTTTTCACCAGCACGACCTGTTCTTCCGATTCTGTGAATATAATCTAAAGGTGAACGAGGCAATTCGTAATTAATTACGCAAGGCAAAGATTCAATGTGAATACCACGACCGATCAAATCGGTGGCAACCAAAATCTGAGCACCATTTACTTTAAATTCTTCCAAGTTATTTCTACGAGCACCCTGTGATTTCTGACTGTGAATTGCAACAGCTTTTATTTTATTTTTCTTCAGTTTTTCTACCAAATTATCTGCAGATCTCGTTGAAGAAACAAAAATCAATGCTTTTTCAACTTTCTTTTCTTTAATTAAATATCGTAAAAACGGACCTTTGTTTTCGGGAGAAACATGATATGCTAGTTGCTCAATGTTATCAATTTCAACTTCCTCTTTTTTAATTTCAATAATTATGGGATTGATGGATAAACGTTCTTTCATTTCAGAAACTTTATCATTTAAAGTCGCTGAAAATAAAGTGGTTTGCTTTGCAACAGGCATCATGGCGAAAAGTTTATTCATCTCTTCACCAAAACCAAGCTGAAACATTTTATCTGCTTCATCAATCACCAAATGCTGAATTCCTGAAATACTTAATGCATTATGATCAATTAAATCTAATAAACGACCGGGAGTTGCAATAAGAACTTCCACGCCATACATTCCTTTCATCTGCGGGTTGATAGAAACTCCGCCATAAACTGCCATCGTACGGATTTCACGTTTCAGATTATCCGTAAAAGCTTTGAAAACTTCATCAATCTGAATTGCCAATTCTCGTGTAGGAACCAATATTAAAACCTGAATATTACGGTCTTTTTTAACTTCTGCATTCTGTAACTTTTCTAAAATAGGCATTGCAAAACAAGCGGTTTTTCCCGAACCTGTCTCTGCAATTCCCATTAAATCTTTCCCTTGCAAAATGACAGGAACAGCCTGCTCCTGAATGGGAAAAGGTTTTAAATAACCCAATTTACTAACAGAGCGAATAATATTGTGTGATAATCCTAACGATTCAAATGACATAAAAATAAATATTTACTGCAAAGATAAGCTATTGCGTTTTGGTTTTGTTGATCTGAACACTTTTCAGAATACAATTTATTTTAAAAATGCCGTTTTGTCCGATATTTCTATTTTGGATAAATTTTTGAGGAATAATTTTTATAAATTTATCAAATAAACGAGACAGCTATATATGAAAAAAGCATTAATAATCGTCGATGTACAGAATGATTTTTGTGAAGGTGGAGCTCTTGCAGTTCCGGGAGCGAATGAAGTAATTCCTTACATTAATCTTCTGATGGAAGAAAATGACTATGACCAGATTATTCTTACACAGGATTGGCATCCTTCGAATCACAAAAGTTTTGCAAGCAATAACGAAAGAAAAGTGGGCGAAAGCATTATTTTAAATGGCGTTCCGCAGTTTATGTGGCCAGATCATTGTGTGGAAGGAACTTTCGGGGCAGAATTTCATAAAGATTTGAATCGTGATAAAGTAACCCACATTATTCAAAAAGGAAAAAATACCGAGATTGACGCTTACAGCGGTTTTCAGGACAACAATCATTTCATGAAAACAGGATTGGATGATTTTTTAAAATATCACGAAATTCAATTGGTGGAAATTGTTGGTTTAGCAATGGATTATTGTGTGAAATTTACCTGTACCGATGCCGTTGCAAACGGTTACATCACTTGCCTTCATTTCAACGGAACCCGTGCGGTCAACGTGAAACCTGAGAATGGAAAAGATGCAATCTATGAAATGATTCAGAAGGGAGTGACGGTTTTAGGATAAATGCCGCACTCCGATTCAAATATATTTTTTTAAAGTTTGATCCTAAAATGTAAACAACAGATAGTCAATTCGGGAATTGGCTATCTGTTTACAATTTATCCAAAATCTTTTTCGGAAGCACTGTCGTCAACTGGCTTTTATATTCTTTATCTGCAAAAACGACTTTCCATGTTTTTTTATCTTCCGAAATTGCAACCATTTTCATAGGTGCGTTGATTATATAAGCTCCTTTTTTGTCTAAATATTCCACCGATCCTTTACCGTATTTTTTTGTCAGCATTTCAGAGATAGACTTTTTCATTTCCTCACTCATTGAGCTTACATCTGCTTTGAGTTTCAAATAGTAACTTGAGATTGAAAAATTTTCTCCTTCAACCAGTTCGGGTTTTCCGACTGAAATAAATTTCATATCCAAAACATCAATTTTTACGAAAGGATTATTGTAGGTCATATTCAACATTTGAGTGAACTGATCTTTTTTTACAACTGTGAAAAATTTAGGATAAATACTGTCGACAGTTTGATCCAGCTTTTTATATTTAATTGTATTCACAAAATAGACCATCGATTTTCGGATTGCCTGATCATCTGCATTAGCTTTCGTCTGAGCCAATGAAAAAAGAGAAATAAGTATGAATAACGCTGCGATAAATCTTGCTTTCATTTTAAATTTAAATTAATTATATAAGACCTCATAAGTTTCCAAAACCTGTGAGGTTTAAAGATTTAAAAGTAATAAAAAAACCGCCTTTTACAAGACGGTTTCAATTATTTTTATCAGTGCTGATTAAGGTACTTTTACCAATTCAACATCAAAAATTAACCAAGCATTTGGTGGAATTACTCCTCCTGCTCCATTTGCTCCATAACCCATTGCCGGCGGAATCAATAAAGTAGCAGTTTCACCTTCTTTTAACAATAAGATTCCTTCGTCCCAACCTTTGATTACTCTACCGGTTCCTACAGGAAATTCAAGAGGCTCATTTCTTTTGAATGAAGAATCGAATTCGGTACCATTTGTAAGTCTACCTGCATAATGTACCTGAACGTTATCGCCTGCTTTTGCAGCTTTTCCGTCAGTTTTCTTAGTAATTTTGTAATAAAGACCAGATTCTGTAACCTGCATTCCTGCTTTAAGATCTTCCAGAGCTTTTTTCGCTTCAGCTTCAGCTTTTTCAGCCATTGCTTTATTGTTTGCAGCTATTTTACCTTTTCCTTCATTGAAGGTTTTTGCAGCATCATAGTTTTTATACTCATCACCTTTGCTGAAAATGCTTACTTTCTCAAGTACAATATCCGTTTTTGGTTTATCCTGAGCTCCTTTTTCTACAGCAGCGATCGCATCAATCGTTTCAGTTCCGTTTACTACAGATCCGAAAATAGTGTGTCTTCCGTCTAACCAAGGGGTAGCAACTTCCGTGATGAAAAATTGAGAACCGTTTGTGTTTGGCCCTGAATTCGCCATAGAAAGAATACCTTTTCCTGTATGTTTAAGGTCGTTTTTCTCGTCTTCAAATTTATATCCGGGATCTCCGGCTCCGGTTCCCTTTGGATCACCTCCCTGAATCATGAAATCTTTAATTACTCTGTGGAAGATGGTTCCGTCGTAAAAAGGAACTCCTTTCGCTTTAGATTTATTATCGATTTTACCTTCTGCAAGACCAATAAAGTTAGCTACAGTTACCGGTGATTTTTTGTCTTCAAACTTTACAATCATGTTACCTTTTGTAGTCTGAATATTAGCATAAAGTCCGTCTTTAAGCCCTTCGTAAGTTTCTTTGTCTACGTTCATCTTTTTATAAATTGGAGTACAGCTTAAAAGCGAAACGCTCGCCGCTGCTAAGATTATATTTTTGTTTAAGAATTTCATTTTACAATGCTTTTAATTTTATAATTAAAGGAATATCGTTATCAATTTTATTTTCGTCACCATACGTACCGTAAGCGAGTGAAGATGGAACAAGAAGCGTTACTTCTTCTCCCTTCTGCATATATCGAAGTGCATTTTCAACGGCTTTAAGCTCATCAAAATGCCCGAATCTGGCATCATTTCTTCTAATAGATTTATCGTAAATTTTAGTCTGATCAAAATCGTAAAGATCGTAAGAATACGAAATCTGAGAATCATCAGGTCTTCTTTCTCTTTTATCTAAACCATCAATATTTGTCCAGTAATTCAACTGTGTGGGGAAGAATTTTATGTTTTGACCTTTAATCCAATCCTGAATTTGATTTCTTTCAATCGTATTGAGATTTTTCATACGGTTTTTGGAAACATCAAGATCACTTTGGCTCAAAACACCACCAACCGGAGGATGCACCGGATTATTTCTTTTACAGCTGAATAAGCTTAAAACAGATATGAAGACTAATTTTTTCATAAAACTTTTGCGAAAATAAGCATTTCGGGAATCAATAACAAAAGTTGTTGAAATATATTGAAGGGTAATTTTAAAACATTTAGAATAATTCTGCATTTAAAATAAAATCAATGTAGGGATAACTACTCTTTCATTCGATGAAATACATCCACAAATTACATAATAACTGATGAGAAATTATTTTAAAATAAGTTTTATCATAATTCAAACAAAAAAGTCAGGAGAAATTCCCGACTTTTGTTGATATTTAATGTTAAAATTAAACTGTTTCTAAAGCATGATCCACTAAAATTCTCCATCCGAAAGGATCTTCAGAAAGATTTGTCTGTAAATCAACCAAGTCATTTTTCAATGTAACCGCAAAACTTTCTTCGTCTGAAAGCCTTGGCAATTCCAATTTCTCACCATTGTAACCTAACGCCTGGAAAACCGTTGTAACTACCGCTGTTCCTACTCCCCAAACTTCTTTCAAAGTTCCGTTTTTCTGAGCTTCAACCACGTCTTTTACTTTAATAGCTTCCACCTTTACTTCAAAGCCTCTTTTTTTAGCCAAGGCAATGAAACTATCTCTTGTAACCCCGTCTAATATTTTTTCAGAAGTTGGAGGCGTAAATATTGTATCGTTGATTCTTACAAAAACATTCATTGTTCCGCTTTCTTCGAAATATTCGTGAGTTGCGTCATCTGTCCAGATAATTTGATCATATCCTTCTTCAATAGCCAGCTGAGTCGGATAGAAAGAAGCGGCATAATTACCAGCTGCTTTAGCTGAACCTACTCCACCACTTGCTGCTCTGGAATAATGATCTGAAATTTTCACAGAAACCGGCTCTGTGTAATACATTTTCGCAGGCGTAGCAACGATTGCAAACATATATTTATTGGCTACTCTTGCTTTTAAAGCTTCTTCGGTAGCAAAAATTAAAGGTCTTATATATAAAGAATTGCCTTCTCCTTTAGGAATCCATTCTCTATCGATATCTACTAATGCTTTTAAACCATCCAAAAACATTTCTTCTGTAACTTCCGGCATTGCCAAACGTTTAGCAGATTTATTGATACGCTCAAAATTCTTTTCAGGCCTGAAAAGGAAAACCTGTCCGTCGTTGTCTTTGTAAGCTTTCATACCTTCAAAACAAGCTTGCCCATAATTTACTCCCATCATTGCAGGCGTAAATAATAAAGGACCATAAGGAACCAACTTCACATCGCCCCATTTACCGTTCTCATATTCACAGATGATCATGTGATCACTGAAAGTATTTCCAAACGAAAAATTATTGGGATCAAATGTAGAAATTCTAGAGTTTTCAGTTTTTTGAATTATCATTTCTTAAAATTTTTATGATGTTCTACAAATTTAACATAATTTTTCAAATATAAAAATTTTAGATTAAATTTGAAAAAAATTACTTTGGAAAGAGAGATTAAAACCACAAAAGACGGTAGTAAAACACTGTTTATCAATGAATTAAATGAAAACTATCATTCTCATCATGGTGCACTTCAGGAAGCAGAACATGTGTTTATCAAAAACGGACTAAATTTAATAAATGATTGTGAAATTAACATTTTAGAACTCGGTTTTGGAACAGGTTTGAATGTTTTGGTAACAATTAATGAATATTTAAAAACTGATAAAAATCATGTCATCAACTATTTTACACTCGAAAAATATCCAATAAAACAGTCAGAAATAGAAAATTTAGCTTATTTCGAGCTGTTTGATAACCCAGAATTAAAAAATATTTATCAAAAAATTCATCAGTCTGATTGGGAAAAACCGGCAGAAATTATTAAAGGCTTCAATTTACATAAGATTCAATGTGATTTTTTTGATTTAAAAACCATTGATTTACCGAAGATTAACTTGGTTTATTATGATTGCTTCGGAGCGAGAGTTCAGCCCGATCTTTGGGAAAAACCTTTATTTGAGATGGTTTCCGACAAAATGTCTGTCAACGGATTGTTAACAACCTATTCATCTAAAGGAAGTGTAAGGAGAATTTTGGAAGAACTTCAATTTAAAGTTGAAAAAAAACAAGGCCCTCCCGGAAAGCGGGAAATGATAAATGCTGTGAAATTATAGGCGGAAAGCTTGATGACTGGTGATGGAAGTTATATTTAAAAATAATGAAAATAAACAGTTATAGCAAACTTCTAACTTCCAGCATTCAACCTCCAACTTCAATTTTTTTCCTTATTTTAGCTTAGCAAATTATTATTATGATCGACAATATTAATGTAAGAGTGTATGCTTGTGTTGTAAAAGATAAAAAAGTTCTGACGCTTTTTGAAGAATACGCAGGTGAACATTTGATGAAATTTCCTGGCGGAGGTTTGGAATATGGTGAAGGATTGACAGATTGTTTAAAACGTGAATTTGAAGAAGAGCTAAATGTTCATATTGAAATTGTAGAGCACCTTTATACTCAGGAAGATTTTTTGGTTTCAAGGTTTAAATCTAATGAGCAATTGCTTACTATATATTATATGGTAAATATTATCAACGAAGAAGATTTTATCATTCTCGATCCTTGTATTGAAAAAATAAATTGGATTCCGATTGATACTCCCGAAAACCCCTTCTCGTTGCCTATTGATAAAATTGTTTTCGATAAATTGAAAGAAAAATTCCTGTAAAATATTTTACAGAAATTTTTATTATTTTGAAATTTTGAAATCTTTTGCTCCGGGATAAGGTTGTAAATATCCTGAATTCCAGTTGGATTGAAGAAGTGATTCTAAAAACTCATCGGTTCTGTTTTTATGAGGATTATATCTGTCTTTCAAATCAATATCTGCCATTTTTCCTTTCACATTCCACCAAAAAGCACTCCATCCGCCACGTAATTCTTTAATGATTTCATAAACATTTTTTCCGGTGGCTCTGTTTAGTAATTTAGCAAAAACCTGCCCTTCAGTTGTTGTTAAATCTCTTAACTGTTTCTCGTATTGATCAGCCAGCATATTTTGCCTGTCTTTTACGTACTTTCGTTTTGCTGCACTGTCAAGATTGTTCATTTCCCCCTGAATATCTCTATACTGCTGTAATGCTGTTAGAAATAAAGGATAAACCCTGTATAATTTTTTATTTAAAAAGAAATAATAATTCTTATCAAGCTGATTATTGAATTTTGGCTTATTTAATAGAACTAACTCATCCATAACGACTACGGTTTCACCGTTTATCTCATAAATCTTAGCCTTTTGTCTTTCGTCGTAAAAAAATTTGTTTCCGAATTCATCCGTTTTCAACTGATCCTGCGGATACTGTGATAAAGGTCTTGCAATGACAGAATCTCTTTGCTGCCCAAAAACAGTAAGACCAAAAAAGAACAGAAAAAGGCAGGCAATTTTATGAAATTTCATTATTTTTACACGTATTATAACAAAATTTGATAACAAAAATCATTCCTTTTTATATGAAATTTGAGAAGAAATCTTTGAAATTTTTAGAGAAATATTTAAACACTTCGTCACCAACCGGTTACGAACATGAAGGTCAAAAAGTATGGATGGATTATATCACTCCTTATGTAGATAAAGTTGAAGCCGATCATTACGGAACCTGCTACGGAATCATTAATCCTGAAGCAGAATTTAAAGTAGTAATTGAAGCTCATGCTGATGAAATTTCCTGGTATGTAAACTACATTACCGATGATGGATTAATTTATGTCATCAGAAACGGAGGTTCAGATCAAACGATCGCTCCTTCAAAGGTCGTTCAGATTCATGGAGAAAAAGGAATTGTAAAAGGAGTTTTCGGGTGGCCCGCAATTCATACAAGAAGCGCCAATCAGAATGAACCTACTCCGAAAATTGACAATATCTTCATCGATTGTGGTGCTACTTCAAAACAGGAAGTAGAAGATTTGGGAATTTTTGTAGGATGCATGATTACTTATCCTGATGAATTTTTCGAAATGAATAACCGTTATTTTGTTTGCAGAGCTTTAGACAACAGAATTGGTGGATTTATGATTGCTGAAGTTGCAAGACTTTTAAAAGAAAACAAAAAACAAATTCCTTTTGGTTTGTATATTACCAATTCGGTGCAGGAAGAAGTTGGCTTGTACGGAGCAGATATGATTGCAGATACAATTAAACCAAATATTGCCATTGTTACCGATGTTACTCATGATACGACAACGCCAATGATTGAAAAGAAAAAAGAAGGCGATCAGAAATGTGGTGACGGTCCGGTTGTATTTTTTGCTCCGAGTGTTCATCACACCATCAGAGAGGTAATTATTGACACGGCAAAAACTAAAAAAATTCCTTTTCAAAGAGCTGCAGCCAGTCGCGCAACAGGAACAGATACAGATGCTTTCGCACATTCAAACGGTGGAGTTCCCAGTGCATTGATTTCCCTACCTTTGCGATACATGCATACAACAGTGGAAATGGTTTCTAAAGAAGATGTTGGAAACGTAATTCAGTTAATTTACGAAACACTTCTGAGGATTACACCTGAAATGAAACTGAAATATCATTAAAATGAAGTTAGAAATTAGACATTAGAAGTTAGTTCCAATCTGATTTCTAATACCTAAGTTCTAAAATCTAAATATAAGTAAAAATGAAAACGAAGCTTATTGCTCCTTCCCTTTTAGCCGCAGACTTTGGGAATCTGCAGAGAGATATTGAGATGGTAAATAATTCTCAGGCAGACTGGTTTCATATTGATGTGATGGACGGAAGATTTGTTCCGAACATTTCTTTTGGATTTCCTGTGATGAAAACGGTACAAAAACATGCAAAAAAGTTTGTCGATGTACATTTGATGATCGTTGAACCAGATAAATATGTTGATGAATTTATCGATCACGGAGCCGATTTAATTTCAGTACATTATGAAGCTTGTACACATCTTCACAGAACAATTCATCACATTCAAAGCAAAGGCGTGAAAGCTGGAGTTGTTTTAAACCCTTCAACACCTGTTCTACTGCTTGAAGATATAATTGCAGATGTTGATTTGGTTCTGTTAATGAGCGTAAATCCCGGATTTGGAGGTCAGAAATTTATCGAAAACACCTATAAAAAGATCGCAGAGACCAAAGATCTTATTTTAAGCAATAATTCTACCGCTCTCATTGAAATTGACGGCGGAGTTAATTTAGAAAATGCTTCCAAATTATTTGAAGCCGGCGCAGATGTTTTAGTTGCCGGAAATGCAGTTTTTTCAGCAGAAAATCCTGAAAGAACAATTGAATTCTTAAAGGTCTAAGAATTATAGTTTAATTCTAAAAAAAGCTGTTTCATTAAGTCTGAAACAGCTTTTTTGTTACAAACTAAAAAAGACAGCTTACAAAACTGTCTTTCCTCTCTTGTAAAAGAGATCATTAAATTATATGGTTATTAGTTTTTATAGATTCGATGCCTAGGAATCTGATTCTCTGTTTTATTTGATGTAAAGATGAAGAAATTCTGGTATACCATCCTATCCGTAAAAACACGGAATTTTTATAAGTAAATGCTTATTATAGTTTTCATTTCAACATATTAAATAACCAATTGTAATATTTATATATTTTAAAATAGTAATTAAATTTAATCTAAATAATATTCTATTTAATATGAAATCTGTCATCACTAAAATAAATGACTTATTGTCTGATAATGTATATCAAATTATTAGATCAAAAAAAATCCGGAAAAATTTCCGGATTAATTATTTTGTGGAGTTTTAATTAAAAAATCTCTCTCCCTGAAAAATGAAATTGAGCTTCAATTAAAGCATTTTCATTAGAGTCAGAACCGTGTACTGCATTCTCTCCAATGCTTCTGGCAAACATTTTTCTGATAGTTCCTTCAGCTGCTTCTGCCGGATTTGTAGCTCCGATTAAAGTTCTGAAATCTTCAACCGCATTGTCTTTTTCTAAAACCGCAGCAACGATAGGACCAGAACTCATAAAATCAACTAATTCTCCGTAAAAAGGTCTTTCAGCGTGAACTTCGTAGAATTTTTTTGCATCTGCAACAGTAAGCTGAGTTAATTTTAAAGCTTTGATTTTAAAACCACCTTCTGAAATTTTCCCTAAAATAGAACCAATGTGGCCATCAGCAACTGCATCTGGCTTAATCATTGTGAATGTAATGTTTGACATAATTGAATATTTTTTTAATGGCACAAAATTACGAAAAATATCTAAAATATAATTTTAAATTAATTTTAACATAAAATAACTTTTGTTAAGAAATTGAAGTTTGCTATTGGCACAGTAATTGCAATTACTAATTCGATTCTCATGTTTAATTTGAGTTTTCATGGTTATTAGTTTTTACCCAGCTTCGGCTGGGTTTTTTTATTGCTAATAATCCGTATTTTAAATTGCAAAATTCGCAATTTAAACTACTTATGGATAAGAACAAGACAGCTTTTTGCTTCAATATAAAGCAATGAAGTAAATTATGTTTAAAATATATGAAAATTTTTTATCTGTTAGAATTTTCTTCAGCCTCATCCATCAGTTTGATATAGGTAGAATATCTTGAAGATTGAATTTCGCCGGTTTCTAAAGATTCCAAAACGGCACATTTTGGTTCATTCACATGAAGACAATTGTGATATTTACACTCTTCCCTTTTTTTGAAAATCTCAGGGAAATAATGCTGTACTTCTTCTTTTTCAATATCAATCATGGCAAATTCACGTACTCCGGGAGTATCGATTACATTTCCGCCAAAATCCCAAAAATGCATTTGCGCAAAAGTAGTTGTATGCTTTCCTTTCAAATGAGTATCTGAAATTTCAGAAGTTCTTAAATTAAGATCGGGCTGCATTGCATTGACCAAAGTAGATTTTCCACACCCGGAATGACCGAAAAACACTGAAGTTTTATCTTTAAGCAGTTCTACCAAATCATCAAGGTTTAATTTTGAATAAGAAGAAATTTCCAAGGTTTCATATCCGATTTCATTGTAAAGAAATTCAATATCTTTTACAATTTCAGATTCTTCTTCAGAAAGTACATCCATCTTGTTGAATAAAATCAGCGGAGTGATATTGTAAGCTTCACAACAAGCTAAAAATCGGTCTAGAAAACCGAGAGAAGTTTCGGGATGTTTTAAAGTGAAAATAAAACATGCCAAATCGATATTTGAAGCAATAATGTGTGCTTCTTTTGAAAGATTTACAGATTTTCGGATCAGATAATTTTTGCGGGGCTCAATTTTTGTAATCCATGCAACATCATCCTGCTCCAGCTGAAATTCTACAAAATCACCAACAGCCAAAGGATTTGTGAGTCTGGTTTTTATCAGTTTAAATTTTCCACGAATTCTCGCTTCAAAAATTTTTCCGGTTTCTGTTTCCAAAACCTGATACCAGCTTCCTGTAGACTTAATGATTTTTCCTTTCATATATAGACTGCAAATATAAGGAATTAGGTTTTAGGTATAGGATTTAGTTTTAGCTATAAACAAATTCTAAATCCTATCACTTTTCCAAAACCAATTATCTGTTAATCATGATGCTGTTTTGAACCTCAATAGATTCTTCATGAATTGCTTTAAAAACCTTTTCAATAAAATCCTGTGACATTCCGGTCTCAGAAGCTTTTTGAATAGCGTATTCTGTAATGACCTTCCAACGATCCGGCTGAAAAATCGCAATATCATTTTCCTTTTTCAGTTTTCCTATTTTCTCTGAAATCTTCATTCTTTGAGACAGCAATTCAATCAACTGAAAATCTAAATCTGAAATTAAAGTTCTGTGTCTACCCATTTCATCATCAAAACCAGCCAATCCTGAATTTCTGACTTTTAAATTTGAAATCATTTCACCCAGAACTTCCGGTGTAATTTGCTGTGAAGCATCACTCCAGGCTTCATCCGGATTACAGTGAGACTCAATAATGGCACCTTGGTAACCAACATTTAGAGCCTCCTGTGTAATATCTGCTAAACCGGTACGATTTCCACAAATATGTGAAGGATCAATTAAAATCGGAATATTCGGAAACTGGCTCTTGAAATCTAAAGCAATCTGCCAATTCGGATTATTTCTGTATTTTGTTTTTTGGTAAGTAGAAAAACCTCTGTGAATCGCTCCCAAGTTTTTAATATCCTGTCCTAAAAGTCTTTCCAAAGCACCAATCCATAAAGCCAGATCAGGATTTACAGGATTTTTAACTAAAACTATTTTTTCTGTACCTTTTAAAGCTTCAGCGATTTCCTGAACCGTAAAAGGATTTACGGTAGAACGTGCACCAATCCATAAAATATCTACGTCTGCTTCTAACGCTGCAGCAACGTGATGGGCATTTGCGACTTCGGTAGCAGTTTTAAAACCGTACTCTTCTTTTACTTTTTTTAACCAGTTTAAACCGATTACTCCAACTCCTTCAAAACCATTCGGTTTTGTTCTCGGCTTCCAGATTCCTGCACGAAAAATCGGAACTTGAGCATTTGTATTTTTAATTCTTTTCGCTGTTTCAAGCATTTGTTGCTCACTTTCCGCACTGCATGGTCCTGCGATAATGAGAGGTTGCTGAAAATCTTTTATCCAGCTGTTTTCTAAATCTCTTAAGTTCATATTGTAAATTTTATTTTAAATTAAAGGCAATAGTATATGTATTATAAAGTTACTTTATAATTCTTTCAAAAAAAAGGGAGTTCAAAAATTGTAATGAAATCAGGAATCTGATGTAGAATTCCTATGGTTTTTTAGAAAGAAATTGAATTAGCTATACCAATAAAATCGATAATAACTTCTAAAATTTCTATCATAAAAGGTAACAAAAGAAAGATAACCGCTTAAAAAATAAGCAGGTGTAAAACTGATTGTTTGAGTAAAATCAGGAGTATATGGAAGTTTGGAATGTTCCAATTGTATACTGTGTTTTATCTTTGTTTTTGTAAATCGTAAGCAAATATATAAATTTATGACAAATCAAACCTCATTAAATCATCTAAATCTTTCAAAAGAGGATTCATCTCAATAAATTTTTCGAAAATTTTCTTCTTAGTCATCACTTCAATTTTCAGATTTTCATGATCTTTTTTAAATCTAAAATCGATAGAATGATTATGTACTTTATGTTTAAAATGATTAAAAAACCCAATGCTGATCTTATCAAACTCTATTTTAGCAGAATCTGAAGGATAGGAAATCTCAATAATTTTCTCGTCAATTTTAATGAGCTTAAATGCTTTTATTGCATTAAAAATTACAGGATCTTTGGTTCGGAGCTGTTTTAAAAATATCGTCCATTCAGTCTGAATATCAGTATCTGTAAAATGATGTTCCGGAAGATTTTCGGTACTAGCAGCAGGAACATTTTCTTTTTCCTCAGTTTTTTCTTCTTGATTTAAGAATGAATTAATACTGAAACCAGAAGAAATATTGGGTTTTGATAATGGTTTTGAAGCTTTAGTTACAGGTTGTAAAGTTGGTTCAGGTTCAACAACTTTAGTTTGAACTTTTACTTCCTCAACTTTCTTTTCCTGAATCTGTGTCGGTAATTTTATTTCCTGTTTCTCATCAAGAAACGGAGCTAATATTATAAACTTTTTTTTTTAGCTAATTCGCCATTGGCAGAAAGAGAAGACAACTGCATTAATGCAATCTCAACAGTAAGTCTGGGATTCTTTGAATTTTTATAATTGATATCTGCATGATTACAGATTTCAATTCCGTCGATTAAATGCTGCGGACTCCATTTTTGTCCTTGTTCTGTAAATTTTACTTTAGTTTGTTCTCCTACTTCAATCAAATCCATTGTTGAAGGATTCTGCGCCATCATCAAATCTCGGAAATGATTTCCCAATCCGGCAATAAACAGGTGTGGATCAAAACCTTTTTTTACAATTTCATTAAAAGCAGAAAGTACTTCAGGAATTTTATTTTCTTTAGCTAAATCAACAATTTTCAGGTATTGATCGTAATCTAAGATATTAAGAACTTCAGCCGCTTTTGCAAGGGTAATATTTTTCTGAGAAAAGGTGGAAAGTCTGTCAAAAATAGAAAGTGCATCTCTCAACGCTCCGTCTGCTTTTTGAGCAATTAAATATAAAGCATCATCTTCATATTTTACATTTTCCTTTTCTGCAATTCCTCTTAAATGATTTTGAATATCAAGAATCGTAATTCTTTTAAAATCATAAATCTGACAACGGGACAAGATTGTAGGAATAATTTTATGTTTCTCAGTTGTTGCTAAGATAAAAATTGCATGAGTGGGTGGCTCTTCCAAAGTTTTAAGAAAAGCATTAAATGCTGCAGAAGATAACATGTGAACCTCGTCAATAATATACACTTTATACTGACCAACCTGTGGCGCAAAACGCACCTGATCAATCAATTCACGAATATCGTCAACAGAGTTATTAGAAGCAGCATCGAGCTCATAAATATTATAAGCAAAACCGTCTTCAGAAACAGAACCGTCTTTTTCGTTGATTTTTCTGGCTAAAATTCTGGCACAAGTCGTTTTACCGACTCCACGAGGTCCGCAAAACAAAAGAGCCTGCGCTAATTGATTTTCGTCAATAGCGTGTTCCAGCGTATCTGTAATATGAGATTGTCCGACAACGGTATCAAACTGTTGCGGACGGTACTTTCTTGCAGATACGATAAAATTTTCCATTGCCCAAAAGTAAGAAATATAGTTTTAATTTAAAAATTAAAATCTTCAAATTTCATGTAAAATATTGCTTTATCTGGGCAATAGATTATTTACTTGTTGTAGGCAAAGTCGATGATATCTCCGATTGCTTTTTTTATTTTCTGTCTTCCATCTTCACTCTTCATATCTAATCCGCAGAATGTGTTTCCATTATGACCGGTGTAAAGATTAAGATGATAGCATCCTGCAACAAGAAGTGCAGTTATGGCTCGATAATCTTCAGATTTCTCACCAAAATGCGGGTCTGTAATGTTTTTGAACAGCTCCTCTCCTACTTCTTCTCTCTGATCCAAAAGTTTTTTAAGGATAGGTCTGCTTTCAGACATTTCCCAAACAAGAATTTTCTGAAGTTCTTTATTCTTTTTAAGACTGTCAAACTGGTTGATTATTGCCATTTTAGACATTTCTTTTCCTCCATCAGATAAATCAATATTTTCATCTGTTTCAAATCTGCTCCAGTAATCCTGAGACTTGATGTATTCGTCAATTAATTTATCTGTGCTACCAAAATATTCGTAGATTAGTTTTTTGTCAAATCCTGCAACAGCAGCAATTTTACTTACCATTAATCCGGAATATCCTTTGGTTTTCAAAATCTTTCCTACTGCATTGAGTAGTTTTTGTTTTGTTTTTTCTTTGTCCCTGATAGGACCTTGTACAACTTTTCTAGGCATCGTTTTCTATTTAATTTGCTAAAAGCAACTTTTCAATCATATTTTAAAAATTCTAATCTCATATGGAAGATGTTGTTTACAAAACAGTTATAGAATTTTTATTGTTGCAAATATACATCTCTTTAGTGAGAGTTGTATAGTACATATTTTTCATTTACGATTTTTTTTCTCATTCGGTTTCACTAAGTGTAGAAAAACCTGAAATTATTTCCTTGTCAGTGTATTTCTTATAAAACAAAGAGTGCAAAAATACTATTTATTAGCTTAATAAAAACGAACTTATATTTAGAATGATCATTAAATGATTCAAAACAAACATTAAATTTTTAAAATTGGTAATATTTTAGGACATTAAAAACAGAATAAATGATCTGTATCTAAACTTTTCGTTAAATAAAATAATTCACTATCCTAAAATTAAAATTACACTTTTTTTGAATATTAATTATAAATTTTCATAAAATATTTAGCGTTTATTTAGCATTCTTTCTACTGTTGCATGTTTAGTGCCAATATCTTAAAAGATTGAAAAATTCTGTCAAAAATTTGCCGGAAATCATTTGAATTAAAATTATTTTGAAAGAAAAAATCATTCTTTGAAAGTGCAATCGTATGAACTTAACAGAATTTTGTATTAAATTTGTTTTTTTAAAGGAAATGGTGTCTTCCTTACCCAACCGCCTTAAAAAAGCTGATGGCGCCTGATTAATTGAATGTCTTACCATTTAATCAGGAAATTATGTTTAAAAATAACAAAAAATCAGTTTTTAGAATTCTTATCATATTCTTACAGCTACTTCTCAGGAAATATCCTTCTGCATTATTTGTATTGAAATGGCTTTTGATTACTTTGATCATGGGAGTTTTAATAGGTAGTGCCTCTGCATTTTTTCTTCAGACATTAGAGTGGGCAACACAATTCAGAGAGAATCATATTTGGCTGATTATCTTTTTACCTCTGGGTGGATTTTCAGTCGGTTTACTGTACTATTACTTCGGAGAAGATGTTGAAGCCGGGAATAATTTATTAATTGAAACTATTCACGAACCAAAACAGAAGATTCCTCTTAAAATGGCTTTTTTTGTGTATTTAGGAACCATGATTACTCATTTTTTCGGCGGATCTGCAGGTCGCGAAGGAACGGCTTTGCAAATGGCAGGATCAATTGCTGACCAATTTTCAAAACCATTCAGACTATCTGCTGATGAAAGAAAAATTTTAATTATTTCGGCAATTGCCGCAGGATTTGGCTCGGTGTTCGGGACGCCTTTAGCCGGAGCAGTTTTCGGTCTGGAAGTTTTTCTTGTAGGAAAATTAAGATACAATGCTTTATTTCCGGCAATTTCTGCAGCTGTAATTGCAGATTTGGTTACCAAACTATGGAATACACGTCATACTCATTATCAAATTAATTTCATTCCTGAAATATCGTTTTTAAATATTTTCTACGCTGTAATTGCCGGAGTTTTCTTTGGAATCTGTGCGGCAACATTTAGCAAAACAATCCATAAAACAGGAAATTTATTTAAATCTAAAATTAGTTATCCTCCACTCCGTCCTTTAGCTGGCGGAATTATCGTAGCCTCTGCAGTTTTTTTAATAGGAACTACAAAATATATCGGTTTGGGAATTCCAACAATTATAGATTCTTTTGAAAAACAACTTCCGGCTTACGATTTTGTGGTGAAAATGATTTTTACAATTATCACTTTAGCGGCAGGTTTTAAAGGCGGTGAAGTCACTCCTTTGTTTTTTATTGGTGCAACATTGGGTAATGCTTTGGGATATTTTATTCCTTTGCCAATCGCACTTTTGTCGGGAATAGGGTTTGTTGCCGTTTTTGCAGGAGCTACCAATACTCCGATTGCGTGCAGTATTATGGCAATTGAATTATTTGGAAACGAATGTGGTGTTTATGTTGCGATTGCATGTGTCGTTTCTTATTTATTTTCCGGGTCAAACAGCATTTATAAAAGTCAGATTATTGGTGAGCCTAAGAACAATAGATTTTTAAAAGATATGGGCAAGAAATTAACCGAACTTTAATTTATACAAAAAAAATACCCTTTGAATTATCGAAGGGTATTAGAAACTAATTTAATTTAGGGATTTCAATATTCTCTAATTCTATTTTATAATGTTGTAATTGAGTATAAATTTTCTTTATATCATCTTTAAAAAAAGACGAAGATTTGAAAAGTTCCTGATAATAATTTATTCCTTCCAAAAGATTAGCTTTGAAAGTATTCCATTTTTTGATTTGCGGATTAACCCGATCTCCCGAAAAATTTGAAATCTCTTCTTGTAAATAATCGACGTACATTTTTAGTTCATTAAGAAACATATTCGGTCGGTCAGCTTCCGAAAGTACATTTCCATTTCCGTATATATGACTAACCATCTCTGAAAGCGATAATTCTTTATCAAAATACGCTAAATTTGGTCCGGGACAAATTACAACACCTTGTTTTTCTCCTTTGATTTCAATTCCGTTTTCCAAATAAGCTGAATTTACCAAACCCACACAAAGACAGGCTTTATCGGTAATTATATTTTTTTTAGATTGAAATTGTTCCTCAGTAAATTCACTTTTTAAACTTTCAAGCTCATCCAATTTTATTTTTTGATATTTTTTGGAAGCTGTGCAAATTCCCTGTGGAGAATATTCTTTATTTAATGCCAATAGTTTTTTCGGGCAGGAACTTCCGTATTTATTTCTGGCTTCTTTTTGATGTTTTAAAATTTCACTTGAAGTTCCTTTTACTGTATTAAAAGGAACTCCCAACGGAGAAATTGCACTCAGATAAAAATCATTTTGTTTTGATTTTGCTAAAAGATTTCGGGTTTCAGCATCCATAGAAGTCGCTTCAGGAACCAGTAGAAATGGCGAACCCCAACCAACACTATCAACCTGATAAGTTTCTAAAAGAAAATTGTGTTCTTCAGAAGTTCCTACTCCACCCTGAACGCTTATTTTCATTTTTAAAGGTTTTTTTGGAATATATTTTCCTTTTTGTTTTAATGAATTGATCATCAATTGATGTGCAGATGAAATTAATTCGTTTTTCTTCGCCTTAAATTCTTCCATAATCGGACCGAGCAACAAACCGTCCGTTGCGAAAGCGTGACCACCGCAATTTAAGCCAGATTCAATTCGATATTCTGAAACCCAAATTCCTTTTTTAGCTAAAAAATTTCCCTGAATCATGGCAGAACGGAAATCACTAACCTTTAAAATTATTTTCTTTTTAATAAAATTATTAGAATCAGGAAAAAAGTCCTCGAATTCTTCAATATAGCTATACAAACGGGGATTCATACCTGCAGAAAGCACCACTGAAGAAGATATTTTACTTTGGGCAAAACCACGTAACGAAGCATGAGCATCATTATAAATTACCGGAAGTTGCTCGTTATCTTTATAATTATCTTTATCAACTTTAGTCATAATATTGACATCTATACTTCCTGCTACAAGGTTTTTTTCGATAAAATTTCTGATATTTGAAGCTATATAATCACCTTGATTCAGAATATTCTGCAATCCGATCTTCAGCTCAGATGTATTGGGAAGCATCGCTATGAAGTTTTTTAGAGCAACTGTATTTTTAGAGATTTCTTCTTTGAAAGATTCAAATTTTTCATTAACAATGTCGTCCATCATATCGAGATAATCTGTAATTCTTTTGGATCTGTAGTCGTTGGTTTTAACGGAAATTCCAAAATAGTTGAGATTAAATTTTTTGCTGTAGAAATTTTTCATTTTTTCTACAATTTCGTCATCAATGATTGATATTACTGAGGAAATTCCGTATTGTGCGACACGAATCGGAGTGTCTATCGTGTAAGATAATCCCATCACGGGAATATGAAAACTGTGTAAAGGTTTATTAATCATTATTTTATATCATAAAATTTGCTTTCATATTTCTACGAAAGTATAATGATCTGAAAACCTGTGAATTTGCTTTAAATTCTATACAAAAATAGCTATTTGTATTAATGTATACAATAAGAAATTTATTTAATTCAAATCTAATGCTGTGCAATTTGTGAAAAATAATAATTATAAAAAATAGTTCATTTTTATATTTTTTTTGTTAAAAATCATAATAAATTGGTGGTTTTTTAAATCTTTATTTATTAAATTTACTTTTTTAATTCAGTAAATATTTTACATATCTATAATGTTTAAGTTTAGAAAAATATTCCTTTTACTTATCCTATTTTTTAGTTTTTTGGCTACAGCCCAGCAAAAACTGACCGCCAAAGAATTAAAAATCAGGATTACAAATAATTCTAAACTCTACAAAACCAATATTGATAAAGCTTACAGCGAATTAAACGGTCTTCTGAAACAGTCTGTTATTCTGAAAGATTCTGTTTCTGAAATGAAGCTTCTCGACAGAAAATGCCGATATTTTTACAGCAAAAATATGATGGACAGCCTGATTATTACCAGCGAAAATCTTCAGAAAAAATCTCATCTTTATAATGATATTTATTTTGAAGCAATGTCTAATATTTACATTGCCGAAATATATTCTATGAATAAATTTCCCGATAAAGCTATTTCTTACCTGAATTCGGCATATAAAATTTTACAGAAAGGAGATGCAAACAGTGATAGAATTTTTTACGCAAAATCGAATGTTCTCAATAGTTTTGCCAATATCTATCTCGATAAAAACCAGCCAAAAGAAGCCGCAAAAAAAATCTATGAAGAAATTGAAAGCGGAAAACAGCTGAAAAATAAATATGAGCGTGATAATTTTCAGTATTTGAATTACGCAAATCTGGCTAATATTTACAGTCAATACAATGTAGATTCAGCTTATCATTACGCAAAAAAATCGATTATGATAAAACCTGGCGATGTTGCTGATGATAAGTCGATGATTGATAATTATTCTGTAATTGGAAAAGTTTATAAGGACAAAAAAAATTATGAAAGTTCATTAAAGAACTATCATAAGGCTCTTTTCATTAGCAAAAAAGACGGAACAGAGATTAATGCTAATCAAATTTATCATTCTTTAAAAGAAATTTATGAAATTTTAAATGTGAAAGACAGTTTTGATTTTTACTCTGATAAAATTGAGCAATATGAGTTGAAAACACTGAAAAGTAAGTACAATTCTTTACAAGAAGTTATTAATAAAGATAAAAAAGAGCAGGAAAGCTCTCAGAATTCTTTCTGGTATTGGATTATTCCTGTTTTTGCAGCAATCGGTACTACTCTATTTTTTACTTATAAGAAGAGAAGTAAAAATACGATAACAGGGCCTGAAACAAAACCCGAGATTAATCTTGGCGAAGCTTATCACGACTTGATGGAGCTTTTAGAAAAAAGAGATCCTGCGTTTATGTTTGCTTTTGAAAACATTTATCCAGATTTTTCTAAAAAACTTTTAGCTAATTGTTCGGATCTGCAACAATCTGAAATAGAATTTTGTGCACTTTTGAAAATGAAGCTGACAACAAAAGAAATTGCAAAGATCAGTTTTATAGAAACCAGAACGGTTCAGAATAAAAAATACAGAATCAGAAAAAAATTAGATATTCCTCAGAATATCGATATCTATTATTGGATCGATCAGATATAAATATTTCAGATTTAGGTTATACAATATTTATTTTCTCTTTTTAATATTTCAAATAATTTATCTTGAATAATGTCAGAAAACCGTTATAAATTTAAAAAAGTACCTAATGAGTAGGTAATTTGATAAAGATTCCGTAAAAATACTTTCAAAACAATTTTTCACATAATATATTTGTCAACGGATAAAATGATTACAATTTATCTAAAAAAACATTAATACTTTATAGACAAATCTGTAAAATTTAAACTTCATTAAAACAAATATCTAAAGAAAATAATCAAAAACTAATGAAATAAATCGTACATAGAAATTAAATTTAGAAAGATGAGGCTTTGTTTATTCAAAGCCTTATTTTTTTTATGAAATTAAATAGTATATAAATATATTATTTAATATAAATAAAGTATATTTGTTTACTATTAAAACAATTTTGATATGAATTATAGTTTGGCAAAAGATGTTATTCAGCTTTTAGAACAATTCGATTCTGAAAATATAAATGCACATTATACTTCTGATATAGATGGTTTTAAAAGCTGGATTCATCATCAGCAAAACAAAATAAAACCTTCAGAAAAAAACATTGACTGGGATGGTAAAGAAAACGGAAGAAGTGCAGAAAGTGTTATCAGTACCCTACTTGTTCATCTGAATCGATATGCAAAAACCTATTCAAAATCAGCAATTGCAGATTCTGAATTTTCTACCCAGGAAGAGTTTATTTATCTTATTAATTTGAAAACTTTCGGTGAAATGACAAAAACCGAATTAATCAAGAAAAATATTCAGGACAAACCCGTGGGAAATTTGATTATCAACCGCCTTATAAAAAACGGATGGGTAAAACAGGTTGATTCTAAGAAAGATAAAAGAACAAAAGTAATCAGTGTGACGGAAAAAGGTACTCAGGTGCTTGAAAAACAAATGGATAATATAAGAGCAGCGTCCAAAATTGTAAGCGGAAATCTTACTGAGGACGAAAAATATACTTTAATTGAATTATTAAATAAACTTGATCACTTCCATAATCCTATTTTTGGCAGAAATATTGACAGCTTAGATTTAATAAAAACTGTTTACGAAGAAAATTTTTCAAAGAATAATTAAATATGATTAAGAAAATAGCAATTATCGGTTCAGGATTTTCGGGATTATCCGCAGCAGCTTATGCAGCAAAAAACGGCCATGAAGTTCATATTTTTGAGAAAAACAGTACTTTGGGAGGAAGAGCCAGACAATTCAAAACAGATAATGGGTATGTTTTTGATATGGGACCGAGCTGGTATTGGATGCCCGATATTATTGAAGATTTTTTTAATGATTTCTGGAAAACTTCATCAGACTATTATCAGCTTATTTCTCTAAACCCACAATTTGAGATGGTTTTTTCTGACGGAACTATGGCAATTCCGCAAGATTATTCAGAAATGAGAAATCTTTTTGAAAGCATAGAAAAAGGTGCTGCAAAAAAGCTTGACGAATTTATGGAAGATGCGCAATACAAGTATGAAGTCGGCATGAAAGATTTTGTTACAAAACCTTGTCATTCATGGCTTGAATTTGTATCTCCTAAAATTGCCAAAAGTGCTTTAAAGCTAGATTTATTATCAAATTTTCATCGTTTTGTAAGAAAATATTTCTCCCATCCCAAACTGATTATGCTGATGGAATTCCCCGTTATTTTTCTCGGCGCAGCACCAAAAGACATTCCTGCTTTGTACAGTCTGATGAATTATGGCGGTTACAGATTAGGAACATGGTATCCGATGGGAGGCTTTTATAAAGTAATTGAAGCGATGTCGGAAATTGCTAAAGAGCAAGGCGCAAAATTTCATTTAAATTCAAATGTTGATGAAATTAAAATAAAAGATGGAAAAGCAAAATCAGTTATCGTCAATGGGAATGAAATTGAATTTGATACTGTAATTGCATCCTCTGATTACCATCATACTGAGGAAAGTTTAATTCAAAAAGAATATAAAAATTACAATGAAGAATACTGGAAAAAGAAAACTTTTGCACCTTCTTGTCTGATTTATTATTTAGGTTTTAAAGAAAAAATACCAAATTTAAAACATCATACTCTGTTTTTTGAAAACGATTTGGAACTACACACCTCAGAGATTTATGAAAATAAAAAATGGCCTACAAAACCTTTATTTTATGCTTGTTGTCCATCTAAAACTGATAAAAATGTAGCACCCGCAAACTGTGAAAATGTATTCTTACTCATGCCCGTGGCGACAGGCATTGAAGATAATGAAGATACAAGGGAAAAATATTTTCTTGAAATGATACAAAGACTTGAAAAACATACCAAATCATCAGATCTTTTATCAAAAATAGAGTATAAAAAAAGTTATTGCATCAGTGATTTTAAAAAAGATTATAATGCGTATCAGGGTAATGCGTACGGTTTGGCAAATACACTGAATCAGACTGCAGTTTTAAAACCATCACTACGAAACAAAAAAGTAAAGAATCTCTTTTACACAGGGCAACTTACCGTTCCGGGACCGGGAGTTCCGCCATCAATTATTTCCGGAAAAATAGCTGCAACCGAAGCCACCAAATAACCAGACATATGAAAAAACTTTTCGATGATCTTTCTTATAAGATCAGTAAACAGACCACAAAACAATACAGCACAAGTTTTTCCCTTGGGATTTTGGCTCTTTCTCCCAAAATTAGAAATGCTATTTACGCCATTTATGGTTATGCAAGATTGGCAGACGAAATTGTAGACAGCTTTCATAATTTTGACCGTTCAACTCTTTTATCAAGATTTCGTGAACAAACCAATCAGGCTTTAGAAGAAAAAATATCTTTAAACCCTATTCTACAATCTTTCCAGGAGACAATTCATCAGTATAACATTGATGTGCAATTGATCAATCAGTTTCTAAAAAGTATGGAAATGGATTTACATAAAATAGACTATAACTCAGATCTGTATAGAGAGTATATTCTTGGTTCTGCCGAAGTTATCGGTTTAATGTGCCTTCATATTTTCGTCGACGGAAACAAAGAAATGTATGACAGATTAAAACCTACAGCGATGAAGTTGGGTTCTGCTTTTCAAAAGGTAAATTTTTTGCGCGATATGAAAGACGATTATCAGATTTTAGGACGAACCTATTTCCCGAATGTTGATATTTCTTATTTCGATAATGTGGTAAAAGCTCAGATCGAGCAGGAAATCTATGAAGAGTTTAAAGAAGCATTGGAGGGCATCAAGAAATTACCCAATTCCTCAAGATTTGGCGTGTATTTAGCATACCGGTATTACATTTCTCTTTTCAGAAAAATAAAGAGAACTTCAGCAAATAATATCATCAATCAGAGAATCAGGATTTCAAACGGACGAAAATTCTCTTTAATGATGAGCAGTTATGTACAATACAAAATGTCATTTCTGTAAATAATTTAATGTAAAATGATACACAGACTTCAACGACAGCAACAGCTCAATTGCGATTTAGAAACTGCCTGGAAATTTTTTTCATCAGCCAATAATCTTGCAGAAATTACTCCAAAAGATATGAAGTTTATTGTAAGAACAAAACTTGATGACAAAGAAATCTACGAAGGCATGGTCATAGATTATTATGTTTCTCCGCTTTTTGGAGTAAAATTAAAGTGGCAGACTATCATTGCGAAGGTTGAGCCACAAAAAATGTTTACTGATATTCAAAATAAAGGTCCTTTCAAAATGTGGCATCATCATCACTTTTTCGTTGCAAATGAGGATGGCGTTTTAATGGTTGATAACGTAGATTATGAACTTCCTTTCGGTTTTTTGGGCGAAATTGCTCACAAACTGATGGTTAAGAAAAAGCTCGAAAATATTTTTGATTATCGTTTTAAAGTTTTAGAAGAAGCATTTAACAAAAAATAACATGAATTTTTTAATTGTTTTTACCACTTTTTTTGTGATGGAAGGTATGACCTGGCTGATTCACAAATACATTATGCATGGTTTTCTGTGGACGCTTCACCGTGATCATCACGATCACAGCAATGAAGGAAAAATGGAGAGAAATGACTACTTCTTCGCCATTTTCGCTATTCCGACTATAGCTTTAATGTATTATGGAACCATAAATAATTTTAATACTTATTTTTACATTGCCATAGGAATTACTCTGTACGGAATGGCGTATTTTTTCGTGCACGATATTTTTATTCATCAACGTTTTAAGATTTTAAAAAATACTAAAAATCCTTATTTACTGGCAATTCGAAGAGGGCATAAGCAACATCACAAACATACAGGCAAAGAATATGGCGAATGTTTCGGATTTCTTTGGGTTCCTGTGAAATATTTTAAAATGTTTTTCAATAAAAAAAGAGTATAAATGTGGCAATACACGTATTTAGCGATCAATTTTTTCACCATAATTATCTGTTTTATATTTTCTTTTCATCCAAAAATTAAATTTCACAGGCATTTTGGAGCATTCTTAATGGCATCTCTCACCGTTGCTGTCTTTTTTATTGCCTGGGATACTTGGTTTACAGAAAAAGGAGTTTGGTGGTTTAATGATCAATATCTTATCGGAAAACGACTTTTTGGTCTTCCGATTGAGGAATTACTCTTTTTTATCTGCATTCCGTTTTCGTGTGTTTTTACTTATTTCTGTTTAGATAAATTTTTCAAACTTGATTGGAAGCCTTCTGTCGAAAAGGTTTTTGTTGTTATTTCAATAATATTGTATTGTATTTTAGCCCTGTTTTTCAGAGATAAAATATACTCTTTTGTTACTTTTCTGACAACAGCAATCAGCCTAACTTCACTTTATTTTGTTTTAAAAGTAAGATGGATTGGTAAAGCTTCTTTGATTTATCTGTTTTTGATGCCCGGATTTTTAGCTGTCAACGGAATTCTCACGGGAACTGGTCTCGATTCTCCTGTTGTTAATTATAATCCGAAAGATTTTATAGGTTTCAGAATTTTAACGATTCCTGTTGAAGATATTGTTTACGGTTACGAAATGATTCTCTGGAATCTTTTTTTCTTTTATAAATTCAAAAAAGATGAACAAAATTAATATATTCTGGTTTCGCAGAGATTTGAGACTTCAGGATAATACAGGTTTGAATTCAGCATTAAAATCAGATCATAAAGTTCTACCGATTTTTATTTTTGATAGTGAAATTTTAAATCAACTTGAAAATAAATCTGACCGACGCGTTGATTATATTCATCAGGTTTTAGAAGGAATGAATGAAGAATTAGTGAAACATCAATCCGGAATTAAAACTTATCTGGGAAAACCACTTGAAATTTTTAAAGAAATTATAAAAGAGTTTGATGTTAAAACTGTTTTCTGCAACCGTGATTACGAACCTCAAGCAATACAGCGTGACAAAGAAATTACTGATTTTTTCAAAAAAAATAATATAGAGTTTAAAGATTTTAAAGATCAGGTCATTTTTGAAAAAGATGAAATTGTAAAAAACGACGGTTTACCATACACCGTTTATACACCGTTTTCTAAAAAGTGGAAAGAAAAATTTTTTCAGACAGAAATTCTTTTACCTCTGACAGATTTTGGTGATTTTTATTCATTTAAAGCTAAAAAAATTCACAGTCTAAAAGAAATTGGCTTTGAAAAAACAGATCTGGTTTTTGAAAAACCTATTTTAGATAAAAAAATCATAGAATCTTATGATAAAAACAGAGATTTTCCGTCATTAGATCACACAACAAGATTGGGTATTGCTTTAAGATTCGGTACAATTTCAGTAAGAAAATGTGTAAAATATGCTTCTGAACACAATGAAACCTGGCTGAATGAATTAATTTGGAGAGAATTTTTTATGCAGATCCTATATCACTTTCCAAAAGTGGTAAAAAATTGTTTTAAAGAAAAATATGAAAAAATTGAATGGAGAAATAGTGAGAAAGAATTTAAACTCTGGTGCGAAGGAAAAACCGGCTACCCTATTGTAGATGCAGGAATGCGACAGCTTAACGAAACCGGATTTATGCATAATCGGGTAAGAATGGTTGTTGCCAGTTTTCTCACCAAACACCTTTTGATAGACTGGAGATGGGGCGAAGTTTATTTTGCCGAAAAACTTTTGGATTACGAGCTTTCATCAAACAACGGAAACTGGCAATGGGCAGCAGGTTGCGGCTGTGATGCAGCACCTTATTTCAGAATTTTTAATCCTGCAGAACAGACGAAAAAATTTGATAAAGATCAAAAATATATCAGAAAATGGTTGCCACAAAATTATTCTGAAATTTCTCAGATTGTTGACCACTCTTTCGCAAGAAACAGAGCTTTAGAAACTTATAAAAAAGTAGTAAAAGATTAATTTTGCCATATTTGAAAAAATAATCACAAAAATTTATCAAGTATATTTAACTTTATATACCACATCAACAATGCAAGGCATAGTATTTGCCAATAGTAACAACATACAATAATAACAAATACACTACAAAATAATATGAAAGTTACTGATCTAAAAATTAAAAATTTGGTTGAATACCAAAATGAGATTTTTACAATTACTGAAATCTATCAAAATAACAACGATTATTTTGTGAAGATTGAGAATGATTTGCATAGCGTGTCTTTATCAGCAGAAAAAATAAATCCTATTAAAATTACCGGAGACTGGTTAGAAAAATTTGGTTTTAAAAGAACGTATGCTTCAGATCATCAAATCCGTTACGAAAGCCCTGAATCATTCATTAAATATGATATCGACCTGAATTCTAAAAAAATAGTTGAAGGTCTTAAAATTTACGGAAATACGATTAAATGTAAATATATTCACGAGTTTCAGAATATTTTTTCATGTCTTTTCGGAAAAGAAACTACAGCTTTTTTTAAATCATCGTTTCACAAAGCGGCGGTTTAAATATTGCTCTGAAAGAAATAATCAAATTATATCTATTTTTGAATTTCCCTGACGAAAGTTGGGGATTTCTTATGTTAACTAATTCTTTTTCTTTTACTCGCCGCAACCCAGTTTTTTTTACCACAATGATGACATCTTCCTGCAGTGCCTACATTTTTTTCTTCAGTATAACCGCAGAAGGTACAAGAATAATAACCGGAATTCTGAATCTCTTGAAGAGGATTATCCAAAGAATTGAGCATAATAGGAAGACCAAATTTTACTTTGTCATCCTCAAAGAAAAACACACTTATTTCTCCGGAAACTTCTTCAATAGCAAACTCAATCTGACCCAGATGCGAAATGTTTTTCACTCTTAGTTCAGCAAAAAACTCATCGCTTCCCAGATTTTCTTTTTTGAAATTTTCAATTGCAAAAACTCCGTTTTTTATTAAGTACATTGCCTGTCCTTCAAATAAGTTTTCTATCTTTTTAAATCTTCCAATCAAGGCAGTTATCGATGAATACAGTATGATTATAACTAAAAAAACAATCATCGAAGAAACAACTCCCACTTCTTTATAAAACATAGGATCACCTGCAGCAGAACCTAAACCTATTATTACGACGAGCTCAAAAATAGATAGCTGCTTCACTCCTCTTTTTCCTAAAACACGGAGACTTACAATTATGGTAAGAAACATGATGACTGTTCTTAAAATAATCTCCAGAAGAAAAGCCCAATCTTCAGTTCCCAAAAACAATTCTTTCCAGCTGAAATTTAAAAATGCATATGAAAACATGATAAATTTTATTTAAGGTTTAAAAATGTATGAAAATTCATATTAATCAGAAAAATGATATTGATATACTTTTATAGAATGATTAAATAAATAAATAAATAAATATACTTATTATAAAAAAGCCCAACAATATATTTTTGTTGAGCAGTACAAAACTAGTGTTATTAAATATAGAAAATCTCTATAGTTTTTATATTTGTCCTCACATAGAGAGATAAGTAAGGTCAATTTAAAAATGAGGATTAACTAAAACCAAACTTATATGAAAAATTGGTAGTTCTACCTGTGTCTGTCACCTTTATGGTGGTAAGAAACATTATTTTTTGGCAAATTAAAATTTTCATTAAGATTTTGATTGTTCATATTTGAATCAAATTTATTCTGTTTATAAGAAAAATCTAAAGGAATCTGAGAGCGCAATTTTTTACCATTTCTAAAAACTTCACCGTTTGCAGCCCGGTACATTTGATTTTCTTTGTATTGATTTCCATCAGGAGCGGTAAAAATTTCTCCGTTGTTTTTTCTCTGTCTTCTTTTTTGATTTAAAAAAATCAAAACTCCACCTGTAACAATTCCTAAAGCTATTTTTACTGAATTTTTCATAAATAATATTTTGAATTATATAAACAAAACTATTGCCAACGATTGAATCTGTGGTATATATGATATTTTTAAATCTAAAATAAAATAGACCGTCAATGAATTGACAGCCTAAAAAAAACTTGAGTTAAAAACATAGATATAAATCTGGATTGATACTTATCTATCAGTCAAAACTAAGAAGTTAAAAAAAAATAATTTATGACTGAAGTCATAAATTATTTTTCTTTTTGAATGTGCGCTTTGATATGAAGGAAAGGCCAGCAAATTTTTTTTCATTTTATCCTTTAAAATGACAGCTATTAGAACCAAGTCATTATTTACAGACAGTAATTGTTCTCTAATTAAACCTGTTGTGCATTTATAAATTTGTTTTACTTCAGTAAGTGAAACGCCTTTGTTTACCTTTAAAAAAAACTTTTTGATTTAAATTCTTTGTTTTACTTTGCGATAAAATAAACGCAAGGTTAAGCAAAAGTAACTCAAAAACTATGCTGAAATAAAGTAAAACAAGGGCGCTTCGCTTATCAAAGAAATACAAGTTTTGATTTTCAGTTTGTTTAATATTTTCCCATAAATGCACAACAGGTTCTAATTAAATAAAGTATTAATTTAAAATTTTACAAATTGTATTTGTTATGGTTCAATATGCAAAAGTTTAGATTATCTAAGCTCTTTGCATAGCCCCCAAGTTTTGAGATTGAGCTTATTTTAAAGCTTAATATAAAAAATGAAAAGCTTTTGTGTAAATAAAAAAAGAGCTGCAAGTTAAAACCTTACAACTCTTTCATTATCAAGTGGAGAATACGGGGATCGAACCCGTCACCTTTAGACTGCCAGTCTAACGCTCTAGCCAGATGAGCTAATTCCCCTATCTGCATTAAAGCGGTACAAATGTAAGTATTTATAGACAATTTGCAAATCTTTGGATAAATTTTTATAAAAAAACGTGCACTGTTTCCAGCACACGTCTTAACAAGATTGAATATATAATAACTAACTTTTTTTATTTCCAGCCACCGCCTAAAGCTCTGTACAAATCTACTGCTGCTTTCATTTTACTGTATTGCGCATTAGAAATGTTTAGTTCGGCATTTAAAGAATTAACATTGGCATTTAAAACTTCAAGATAGTTTGCCATTCCGTAGTTAACCAATTCCTGGGAATAATCAACAGATTTTTTATAAGAATCTAGTTCTTTCTGCTTTAAATCAATAAAAGAATCCTGTACCGAGAAAACTCTGATGGCATCTGAAACCTCTTTTCCGGCAGTAAGAATGGTTTTTCTAAAATTTAGATACGCCGTTTCTTTATTCGCCAGACTCACTTCGTAGTTGGTTTTTATTTGTCTTTTATTTAAAATCGGCTGAGCTAATCCTCCAATTAAACTTGCAAAAAGTGAATTAACACTGAACAAATGATCGATGTCAACAGACTGTAATCCTCCACTTCCCGTCAGTTTTAGTGTCGGATAAAACTGTGCTTTCGCTGAATTTGTCAATTCAAAAGCATTTTTCAGTCTAAATTCAGCTTCCATTACATCGGGACGGTTTGCCAACAAATTGGCTGGATAACCCAATGCAAAGTTTTCAGGAAGTCTTTGATTTTCCAGTGTTGATCTTTCGATTGGCTGCGAAGGTTCACCCATCAAAAGACTCATTGTGTTTTCCAACTGTTGAATCTGAGTATCAATATCGATTAATAAAGACTGAGCATTATAAACCAAAGCCTGACTTTGCTGAACTGCAACTTCCGTTAAAGTTCCTGCTTCTTTTAATGCTTTCGTTGTTTCAAGATTATTTTCACGCACTTCTATGGTCTCGTTAATAATCTTTTTTTGATTATCTAAAGTCAATAATTGATAGTAACTCGATGCAATTGATGAAACCAGATCACTTTTTACCGCCTGATGTGCGGCAACGTTTCCTAAATATGTTGCAAGCTGGGCTTTTTCCTGAGATTTTAATTTTCCCCACAAATCCGCTTCCCAAGCAATGCTTCCGGTAATATCAAACTGGTTCACATATCTTCTTTCACCAATGATTTGTCCGAACTGGGTATTGATTGACTGAGTCTGAAAAGTATAACCGGGACCAACTGCTAATGTAGGTTGATATGCCGCTTTACTTTGTCTTAAATACGCTTCTGCAGAATTAATATTCTGCAGGGCGATTCTTATATCTAAATTGTTTTCTAAAGCTTTAGAAATATGTTTCTGAAGAACAGGGTCGGTGAAAATTTCTTTCCATGAAACATTTGCGGTACTTGTGCTGTCTTTCGGAAGCATATCTGTTCGGAAAAGTTTTTCATCTACTGCTGCAGGTCTTTCGTACTCTTTTCTCACATGACAAGAAGTAATAACTACAGCGGTAAGCACCGATAAAGCCGTTCCTTTTATTATTGATAAATTTTTCATTATTTAAATCTTAGAGATTTCTTATTCAGCTAAATTGATGTCTTTTGGTTTGATAGGTTTAATTTTCTCCTGCAAAGTCTGGAAAACCACATACAAAACAGGAATTACAAAAACACCTAAGATTGTACCTATTAACAATCCAATTGAAGCACCTGTTGCAATTGATCGGTTACCGACTGCACCGATTCCGCTTGCTAAAACCAATGGTAATAAACCGAAGATAAATGCTAATGAGGTCATCAAAATAGGTCTTAATCTTGCTTTAGCTGCATTAATGGCTGATTCTACAATGGTTTCGCCATGATGTCTTCTCTGAACTGCAAATTCAATAATCAAAATCGCATTTTTAGCTAATAATCCAACCAACATGATCAATGCAATCTGGAAATAAATGTTGTTCTCCAATCCCATTATTTTCTGTCCGAAATAAGCTCCCATTACCCCAAGTGGAAGCGAGATTACTACAACTAAAGGTAAAATATAACTTTCGTACTGAGCAGAAAGAATGAAATAAACAAATACTAAACTCAAAGCAAAAATCAATAAAGTCTGCGAACCTGAACTTAATTCTTCTCTTGTAAGACCTGTAAACTCAACATCATAATTCTGATCTAGTGTTTCATTAGCAACTTGCTGAACTGCCGTAATCGCATCACCGGAACTAAATCCTGCTTTGTTGGCTCCTGTAATTTTTACCGAAGTAAAGAGGTTGTAACGTCCAACAGATTGAGGTCCGTACGTTTTAGTCAAAGTTACAAACTGTGAAATTGGCGACATTTCCCCAGAACTTGTTTTTACATAATATTTGTTAAGATCTTCCGCGCTTACTCTGTTTTCAGGAAGTGCCTGAATCATTACTCTGAACTGTTTTCCGTATTTGGTAAAGTCAGCACCATAAATTCCACCAATATAGCCCTGCATTGTTGACAAAATATCATTTACGGAAACCCCTTTCTGCTTCGCTAACGGAACATTTATTTCCATCATATATTGCGGATATTTTGTATTGAATGAAGTCTGAGCAAATTCAATTTCAGGTCTCTGCATTAAATTCCCGATAAATTCATTCGTTTTAGCATCAAGCTGAGCAAAATCGCCACCGGATTTATCTAAAAGAACCATCTCAAAACCTGCACTGTTACCAAAACCTGGTACACTTGGTGGTTGGAAGAATACTACTTTAGCATCCGGAACTTTTCCTGCCAAGCCAAACAATCGTTTTGTAATCTCATCAGAAGATAAACCGTCTCCTTTTCTGTCGTCAAATGGTTTTAATTTAACGAAAGCAAGACCGTTGTTACTTCCGTTTCCGGAAAGCAATCCTCTACCTGTTGAGATTGTCACATTCTGAATTCCCGGAATTTTAAGCGCATCTTTCTGCAAAGTTTTCAGAACATTGTAGGTTCTTTCCATTGAAGCTCCAGGAGGAAGCTGCACATCAGTAAAGATAATTCCCCGGTCTTCTGTCGGAACGAAACCTTTTTTCATGCTTCCGTTTGCCCAATAAATAATCCCACAAGTCGCAATAAGAATTATTACCGTAACCCATTTATGCTTAATTAAGAAATTAAATCCTCTACCGTAACGTTCTGTAGCAGTTCTAAATCCTATATTAAATTTATAAAAGAACTTCTGAATGAAATTTTTATTTTTATAATCTTCGTGATGCTCTTCGTGAGGTTTTAAAAATAACGAACATAAAACCGGACTCAAGGTCAAAGCATTAATTGCAGAAATAATAATAGCAATAATTAAAGTAATCCCAAATTGCTGATAAAATACACCAGTTGGACCCGTAATAAAGGTCACCGGGATAAATACTGCTGCCATCACCAAAGTAATAGAGATAATCGCTCCGGTAATTTCGTCCATTGCTTCAACGGTAGCTTTTTTCGCATTTGAAATTCCTTGTTCCATTTTTGCGTGTACAGCTTCGACGACGACAATTGCATCATCGACCACAATACCAATTGCCAATACCAAAGCAAATAGCGTTAGTAAGTTTAAAGAATATCCAAATAAATTCAAGAAGAAAAATGTTCCTACAATAGAAACCGGAACCGCAATTGCCGGGATCAATGTTGATCTGAAATCCTGTAAGAAGATATAAACCACGATGAAAACTAAGATAAATGCTTCTATCAGCGTATGAATTACTTTTTCAATTGATGCATCCAAAAACTCATTGGTATCAAAGTTAAAAGTATATTTTACCCCTTCAGGATAAGTACTTTCGTTTTCTTTCAGCTGTTTTTTAATGTTTTCAATAATTTCCTGAGCATTTGATCCCGGAGTCTGGAAAACACCCATACTGATGGAAGGATTGTCTCCGTTTTCACCAACTCCTGAGTACGAAAGTCCGCCTAATTCAACTTTAGCAACATCTTTTAACATTAAATTCTGTCCGTCCGGAAGAGATTTAATGATAATATCATCATATTGTTCTTTTTCACTGAATTTTCCGACATATTTGATAATATATTCGAAAGAACTTCCGCTGTTTTGACCCAAAGATCCAGCAGCGGCTTCTCTACTCTGATCGTTGATTGCGTTTGTAACTTCGGTGGGTGTAATTCCGTAAGCTGCCAATTTCGCAGGATCCAACCAGATTCTCATGGAATAGTTTTTCCCACCAAAAACGTTGGCTTCACCTACTCCATTAATTCTTTGAAGATTAGGGATAACGTTAATATTCAAAAAGTTCTGAAGATAAACATCATCAATATTCTTATTTTCAGAATAAAACGAAAGGTACATCAATGCACTGGTTTGCTGCTTCTGAGTAACAACACCGGCTCTTGTCACTTCACTCGGAAGTAACGGGCTGGCTCTTGACACACGGTTTTGAACGTTTACTGCAGCAATATCTGCATCTACACCTTGTTTAAAGAATACCTGAATCTGAGCTGAACCATCGTTTCCTGCTGTTGATGTAATATAATCCATCCCTTCAACACCATTGATCTGTTCCTCCAAAGGAACAACAACACTCTTCATCACAGTTTCTGCGTTTGCTCCGGTATAATTGGCTCTTACACTCACCGTTGCAGGTGCAATGTCTGGATATTGAGTCACCGGAAGCGCCGTCAATCCCAAAACACCGAGTATCACGATAAGAATAGAGACTACAGTGGATAAAACCGGTCTGTTAATAAAGTTTTTTATCATTTTAGAATTTCGGTTTTACTGATTGTACTAAACTGTCCATTTTTATTTCTTTCTGTTTCACTGCTGTTCCAGGTTTGATATTTCCTGTTCCGGCTGCGATAATTTTATCACCTTTTTTAACACCAGATTTTATTAAAGCTAAATTGTCTATTCTTTCGATTACTTCAACAACTGCATTTCTAACAGTATCTTTTTCAACTTTATAAACGTAAACAATACCTTGCTGCTCGTAAGTAGAACTTTCAGGAACAACCAAAACATTATCATAATTTTTAGGGAATCTTATGCTTCCGCTATTTCCGTTACTTAAAAGTTTTTGAGCATTTTTAAATGAAACTCTAAACTGAATAGTTCCTGTTGTCGGATCAATAGAACCGGTAATAGCTTCGATTCTGCCTTTTTCAGGATAAATACTTCCGTTTGCCAACTGAAGTTCAACCATTGGAAGATTTTTTATTTTTTCTGGAACGCTTGCTCCTACTGATTTTTCAAGGAAATCGAAATACTCTTTTTCATTCATTGAAAAATAAGCAAATATCTCTGAAGTATCTGAAATCGTAGTTAAAGCAGTTTGATCAGTTGGACCTACCAAACTTCCGACTTTCAACGGTAATTTTCCTATAACACCGGAAATAGGCGCACGAATGATAGAATAATCAACGTTTGCTGCTGCTCCTTTGTAATTTGCATTAGCCTGCTCTCTCGCTGCAATTGCTTGCTGAACCTGAGCTTGAGCCTGAGAAAGATTTGCCTGTGCCGTCTGAAGCTGAATATTACTGATGATATTTTTTGCAACCAAAGGTTTTAGTTTATTTACTTCAACCTGAGCTGCACTTACCGCTGCCTGAGCTGCTGCAATATTAGATTGTGCCGCTCCAACTCCAGCTTTTGCTGCTGCAGCTGTTTCGTTTAAAGTGTTGGTTTCCAAACGGAATAAAGGCTGTCCTTTAGTCACATACTGACCTTCATCCACCAAAACCTGGGTAATGTAACCTGAGATTTTTGCTCTTACGTCATTATTTACTCTACCTTGAATAGTTGCCGGAAAAATATCGTATCCTACAACATTTTTATTTTCTACCGAAACGACAGGAAAAGTTTTTGGCCCATCCTGTTTCGGAGCTTCTTTTTTGCAGGCAGTCAGTGAAAATGCTGCTACAGAAAATAGTATAAGCTTATTTGTCATTTTTATAATTTATTAAGAGATTCCTGAATATTTGATATGCTTTTGTTTAAAAGAGCTTTATAAGCTTCATTTCTGTCATCAGTATCTTTGTGTTCCGTTTTTCTGAAATTTTTAAGATCATCTAAAAGTTTCAATTCATCCTGCATTTTCTGAACTATTTTTTCAAATCTTATTTTCTTGTAATCATCGTTTGCGAAAAAATATCTTTTTCTCTCGTCCATTTTATTAACGTCGATGATTAGTTCTGCATTAAGAAGTACATTTAGACTGGTAGAAACTGAGCTTTTACTCGCTGAAAATACTTCCACAAACTCATCAAAAGTAATTCCCACCTTATCAAAATCGAAAATCAGGTAGGAATAAATTTTTGAAGCCAAAGGTGGCAGATTGAGAATAGTACCGTAAAACTTCACAGCATCCTGAAATATTTTCTCATCTACTTCCAGACTTTTTTTCATTATAAAATAATTTTCAACAAAAGTAAAAATTAGTTCGGAACTAAACGAACAAACTTAATAGAGTTTATAAATAAATAGTTTCTTAAAGAATCAATGAAAGTGCATTTAACCTTTCACGTTTTTTTAAATCAATACTTTTTCGAATGCTTTTCTCACTCCACCTGCAAGAAAAACTTCTCCGCAATACGTATATCCTTTTGATTCTAAAATTTTAAGCATTGCAAGGTTATCATAATTTGTATCAACTTTTACACTTAAGACATTCTGAGACTTTGTAAAATCTTCGATATAATCAAAAAGCTTTTTTGCAAGACCCTGTCCTGCGAATTTTTCGGAAACTGCTACTCTGTGAACGACCACAAATTCCCCATTCGTTAACCATTCTCCTTCAATCGTGCTATAAGCTGGTTCATCATTAAAAATTAGTGCTACATAAATGGCAACTTCATGATTAACTGTAAGAACATATCCGAATCCCTTTGCTACGTCATTTTCTATGGTTTGCAGATTTGGATAACCATTTTGCCATTGTTGGCTTCCATCTATTCTCCTTCTTTCGACCGACTGTTGAATGATTTCCCATATGATGTTAATATCCGATGATTCTGCTTTTTTAAATTGGATTTCGTTTTTATCAATCATAAGAAGTTTTTAGTAAGGAATTTAAAATTGGGAATAACATAATTAATGCCAAAAGTTATTGATCATAATTAATGGTCAGTTTAAAATTCTAATTTTTATTTTAATATTTTATGATTAGAGATATTAGCTACATAAAGTTTATTAATAAAATTTAAAATAGATGTCCGTAAATAGTAATAATTTGGTTTTAACGGTTTCTTTATCATTCTGAAGAAATCTGAATATACTGGAAATAAAGTATTTTAGATTTTTAAGAAATGACAAAATGATCGCCGATTTTAACTTTATATTTAAGCGGACATTCATCAGTTTTAAATATCTTTTAATAAAAAAACCGAAAATTAACATGAATTAATTTTCGGTTTCGAAGTAGTAAAATTTAAAATTATGAAATTGTTTTTTTATTGATTCTGATTTTGTTGAAGATAAGCATCTATAACGTCAAATGCTTTCTTTTCGTCCTGCAAATCTACCATTACTTTTAAAGTTGTTGCCGTAGGTGTTGTTGTAAAAGTAAGATAATTATTTTCTACATTATTCGTGATCTGTGCATCTTCTAATTTTGATTTTATCAACTGTATTTCTGCAGGCTTGTCACTTTCAAAAACTGATACTCTCGTGTTTCTTTCCATATAAAATCCATTTTGAGTATCTAAATTTAGAATTTTTTTTTCAGAATTCCAAATTTACAGTTTTAAATCTTATCAATATTATTTTCAATTTTATCTAAAGCAATCTGAATTTCCTCTTTCGTAACATTCAAATGCGGCCTGAAACGGATGGATTGATCGCCACAGGAAAGGATAATCAAACCGTCGTTATACAGTACATTTCTGATGTGATCTCTTTGCTCTCCGGAAGGCAAATCTATTGCACACATCAGACCTTTTCCTCTTGCATTAGACAGTTTTTCAGGAAATTTCTGAGCTAAATTTTGCAGACCTTCCAAAAGATATTCACCAACAATATTGGCATTTTCTAAAAGATTTTCTTTTTCAATCACCTCCATTACCAATTGGAAACGGAGCATATCTATTAAATTACCCCCAAAAGTAGAGTTGATTCTTGAGCTTTCACGGAAAACATTATTAGGGATCTCATCAAACTTTTCTTTGTTTGCTAAAACTCCGCAAACCTGGGTTTTTTTACCGAAAGAAATAATATCCGGTCTTACACTCAGATGTTCAAATGCCCACATTTTACCGGTGATTCCGATTCCTGTCTGAACTTCATCAAAAATCAACAGAACTTCATGCTCATCACAGATTTTTCTTAGACCAACAAAGAATTCATCTCTGAAATGATTATCGCCACCTTCAGCCTGAATCGGTTCTATAATGATACAGGCCACTTTATTAGGCTTCGAAAGAATGGCTTCTGTAATCTGAAGTAAAGCTAAATTTTCGTTTTTAATGGTTTCCTCTAAATTTTCTTCCGTAATCGGGAAATTCAATTTGGGATTCAAAATTCTTGGCCAGTCAAACATCGGAAAATATTGATATTTTCTTGGGTCTGAAGTATTTGTTAAACTTAATGTATAACCGCTTCTTCCATGAAAAGCCTGTCTGAAATGAATACAGATTCCGGCTTCCAAATCTAAGCCTTTTTCGAAATTTTTTCTTGTCTTCCAGTCGAAACACGCTTTCATAGCATTTTCAACAGCTAAAGCTCCGCCTTCAATAAAGAAAGCATATTGCAATTCTTTAGGCAAAACCACTCTTTCGAAAACATCAAGAAAATGCGCATATTCTTTTGAATAAACATCAGCTAAAGTCGGTTTGTTGACAGCCATTTTTCCCAGCCATTCAGATTTTTCAACCAAATAAGGATGATTATAACCAATTGAAGCTGAGCCGAACATTGAAAACATATCAAGGAAATTTTTTCCCGAAACCGAATCGTGAATCCATGATCCGTGAGAGTTTTCAATATCCATTACAAAATCAAAACCGTCTGCCAAAACGTGCTTTCCAACGGTTTCTTTTATTTTATTTGACTGAATTTCTAATATATTGTCCATATAATTGTGATTGAAAGATTTAGAACTTATTTACAAATCAAATTTAATTCCCTGAGCTAATGGAAGACTTGCCGTATAATTGATGGTATTTGTCTGTCTTCTCATGTAGTATTTCCAAACATCAGAACCAGATTCTCTACCGCCTCCAGTTTCTTTTTCACCACCAAAAGCACCACCTATTTCAGCACCGGAAGTTCCGATATTTACATTGGCAATTCCGCAATCTGAACCTGCATGAGAAAGGAATAATTCTGCTTCTCTTAAATTCTGAGTCATAATTGCTGATGATAAACCTTGTGGAACATCATTCTGAATTGCAATGGCTTCTTCCAGCGTGGAATATTTAATTAAATATAAAATCGGTGCAAAAGTTTCGTGCTGCACGATTTCAAAAGAATTTTTAACTTCAGCGATGCATGGTTTTACATAACACCCAGATTCATAGTTTTTTCCTTCTAAAACCCCACCTTCAACCACGAATTTCCCGCCTTCTTTCTTACATTTTTCAATCGCTAATTCATATTGATTAACTGCTTCAACATCGATCAGCGGACCAACGTGCATATTTTCGTCTAACGGATTTCCGATTTTTAACTGTCCGTAAGCTTTTGCCAGACGGTTTTTCACTTCGTCATAAACAGATTCATGAATAATCAATCTTCTCGTAGAGGTACATCTTTGTCCTGCAGTTCCAACGGCTCCGAAAACAGCTCCGATAATTGACATATCCAAATCGGCATCTTTAGAAATAATGATGGCATTATTTCCCCCCAACTCTAAAATTGACTTACCAAATCTTTCCGCCACTTTAGATGATACCATTCTTCCGACTCTTGTAGAGCCTGTGAATGAAACTAAGGCAACACGTTTGTCATCAACTAATTTTTGTCCGATCGTGTGATCTGCAACCAAAACACTTGAAATTCCTTCAAATATATTATTTTCTGCCAAAACTTCATTCATAATATTTTGACAGGCAATTGCACAAAGCGGAGTTTTTTCTGATGGTTTCCAGATGGTAACATTTCCACAGATCCAAGCTAAAGCCGTATTCCAGGCCCAAACTGCAACCGGGAAATTGAAAGCGGTAATAATGCTTACAATTCCAAGCGGATGATATTGCTCGTACATTCTGTGACCCGGTCTTTCAGAATGCATTGTGTAGCCGTGAAGCTGTCTTGATAAGCCTACTGCAAAATCGCAGATGTCGATCATTTCCTGAACTTCACCAAGACCTTCCTGCAGAGATTTTCCCATTTCGTAAGAAACCAATTTTCCAAGATCGTCTTTATATTCTCTTAATTTTTGTCCGAGTTGACGTACGATTTCGCCCCTTTTCGGCGCAGGCATTGTTCTGAATTCTAAGAATGCTTTCTGAGCAGATTCTATTACTTTGTCGTAATCTTTTTCGTTCGACAATTTTACTTTTCCGATTAATCTTCCGTCTGCCGGAGAATAACTTTCTATAGATTTTCCTGATGCAAAGAATTTTCCACCAACGGAAGTTCCCTTATTTTCATCTTTAATTCCTAATTTTTTTAATGAATTTTCAATTCCGAAATCTTTGATTTTTTTTGACATAAAAATTTAACTTTTCGTTTTGCCTAAGATAGAAAATATTACTCAACTGAAAAATTTTAATTTTTTTTAACCTATTTCTTATTTGGAATCATTTTAAACATGCTTATCTTTGTGTATCAATATTTACTATACTGAAATGGAAAATAAGGAAGTTTTAAACGAACAAAATGCAGAAAAAAGTACAAGATGGAAGAAAATGCTGAAAAAATTCGGGATTTGGGGAATTGTATTTTTTACGGTAAAGGGAATTATCACTTCTACTCTAATTTATTTCATGGGTAAAAATTTCTGGAGCATTATAAGTGGCTATTTTACCGGAACTGCTGAATAAAAAAAGCAAAGAAACTATTCTCTGCTTTTAATTATTTTAAAATTGTATTTTATTCTTTTTTCTTTCTTCCTGAATTATTTAAACTCTGATTAAGAAGATATTCAATTTGTCCGTTGACACTTCTGAATTCGTCATTTGCCCATTTTTCAAGAAGTTTATAGGTAGACTCATCTATCCTTATCACGAAAGATTTTTTGCTTTTGTTTTCTGGAGAGTTTTGAGCTTTTTCTGATTTCATTTTCTTGTTTTCTAGTCGGAAATTTCTTTTAACGCAAAGGTCGCAAAGATTTTTTTCTTAAATTATTGAGAATATTTTTCGTTCGCAAAGGCGCTTCGCTCAGCAAAGACTTTTATTTAATGATAAATTTTATTATTAATCTAAGTCTAAGCCTAAACCTTAATTATACAACGTTCCGGCATTTAAAATGGGTTGTGCTGCTTTTTCACCACATAAAACGACCATTAAATTACTTACCATAGCTGCTTTTCTTTCGTCATCTAGTTCAACAATATTCTCTTCTGAAAGTTTCTTTAGGGCTAAATCTACCATTCCCACTGCACCTTCCACAATTTTTGTTCTTGCTGCTACAATTGCCGTTGCCTGCTGTCTTTGAAGCATTGCTCCTGCAATTTCTGATGCATAAGCTAAATGAGAAATTCTTGCTTCCTGAATGATAATTCCGGCTTTTGAAAGTCTGTCTGTCAATTCCTGTTCAAGGATTGAATTGATTTTATCTCCACCTTCTCTTAATGTAATCGGGGCATGATCGTCTTCCAGATTATCATACGGAAAGCTCATCGCCAGATGACGAACTGCCGCTTCACTCTGCATTTTCACAAAATCCGAATATCTTTCCACGTCAAATGCAGCTTTGTAAGTATCTCCTACTTTCCACACCATTACGACTGCAATTTCAATAGGGTTACCCATTTTATCATTCACTTTCAAAGTTTGCCCCTGTAAATTTTCAGAACGCAACGACATTTTTTGCGATGAATATAACGGGTTGATGAAGAACATTCCGTTGTCTTTCACTGTTCCTACATATCTTCCGAAAAAATTGAGAACTCTTGAATGGTTGGGCTGAATAATCATTAGACCCTTTAATAAAAAAAAGGTGACAAAAAATGCAATAATCGAGATGATAATGTAAGTGATATCTACATTTTCACCATCATTAATTCCATAAATAAAAAGATACGCTGAAACTCCCAATAAGATTAAAGATAGTATTAACGCCAAATAACCTGACATTGGTTTTAAAACTTTTTCCATGATTGTAATTTTTAAAATGATATTATTTTGATATCATAAAGATATGTATAAGTTTTGAATTATGAATTATATTATGAATTGAATTTCAGAAAATTATTTCAGAAAAAAATTAGTAAAATGTTCCAAACTTACGTAGTTAATTGCGGATAAATTCTACTGAGAATCTGAATAAATGCATAAAAATGAATAATAGCTGTAAAATAATCAATTAAAATTTATTTTAAAACAAAAATTATAAGTTTCTGAAAAATAGTTGATTAAAAATTAATTGATCGGAAAATTTGTTTAAGCTCTGTCAATATTTATAAATGCTACCCACAATAAATTGCAATTGAAATTATATGATAATATATTTGTTACAGATAAAATGAGACACTTAATCATTCAGATATAATAACTTTTCATCATTCAGTTTTCATGTAGAAAATCAGGGTTCTGACAATCTAGGGAAAAGAACCCTGTTCTCTACAATTTTAAAAGACACCATATTTACATTTATATTAATAGAAAAATAGAACCTCAATTGAGGTTCTATTTTGTTTTATAATATTAAATAGGATTATGAATTATTCTGATCTTCCAGTTCTTTTATTCTTTTCTTAATAAAATCGGCAGGCCTTATTCCGTTCTGCTCTAGGAAAATATTAGAAAAACTTTGTCTGTTACTAAAACCGGCAGCAGAAGCAATATGTTCGATTGAATATTTTCTCCATTCCTTATCCTGATAAATTTTTTGAGTGGCAAAGTTGATTCTTAAAACATTAATATAAGTATTGAAGTTACTTCCTTTGTATTCGTTTATGACCTGAGATAAGTAGGAAGTATTTGTTTTAAATTGTTCAGCAAGTTTTTTAAGAGTAATACCCTGTTCAAGATAGCCTTGATTTTTCTCGAATGTATGAATATCATTAAGAAGCTTTTCTACGATACTGCTATCAAATTTAATACTTTTATCATTTGAATCAGAAGAACTTGATATTTCAGGTTTTATCGGAACAGAAACAATTTCCGGGCGACTGGTTTCTTCAAGTTTAACAAGTAAATCTTCGTAGATTTTTTGAATATTTTTTTGTTTTCTGATTCTATAATAAATAACAAATCCAAGTGCAATAATTATTGCCAGACAAATAATGATAAACAATTTGTTGTACGAATTGGACTTTTCAAGATTTTCCTTTGTTTCCAGAAGCATCTTAGTATCATATTCTTTGTAAATTCGAGTTGAAAGATGTTTGAAGTCTGATGCAATAACGCTGTCAACTTTAAGAAGCTGATTGGTATAATATAATTCTTGCTTATGATTGTTATTCTTTTTATAATATTCAATCAATTCTTCGTAATTGCTTCTGAGCTCAGGAAGAATAAATTTATTTTTATTAAATATGGAATCAACTTTAGTGTAATTTTCTACTTCAAGTTTTTGATTACCTAAAAGCTCATAACTCTTTCCTTTATAGAAATATATGTATGATGCCCAGGTAAAATCATTTACTTTTATAAGTTCGGGAAGTGCTAAATCAAATTGGGTAATAGCAGCGGTGTAATTTTTATTTTTAAACTCAGATACTCCTAAACTCTTTTTGAAATAACTACTCTCCAGGTAAAAATCTTTTGTTTTAGGTATTTTTTTAGCAACAATCTTTAACAGTTCTGTAGCTTCCTTATTCTTGCCCAGATTCTGGTAGCATATAATTGCCTGATGTATGGAATTTAAATAGCCTTTAGTATTATTGAAAACTAAATTTTCCTTTATATTACCATTAATTTTAGTTTCAAAAAAATCTATACACTGTTCAAATATCTCTAGTGCTTCATCATAATAGCCTAAATAACTTTTTACTACACCGATATGATATATATTTCTATATTTTAAATATTCATTTTTAGAATCTTTTAAATATTCATATGCTTTTAAATATTCATCTAAAGCAAATTGAAATTTTCTCTGATTAAAATAATATATGACTCCTTTTGTTAAAAATGCATCACCTATCAGATCATTATTCTTTGAATTTTTGGCGGCAACAATTGCACTATCTGCATAAATAATTTTTTTATTTTCAGAATATGTAATTGCATCTTTGTAAGCCTGAAAAAGTTCGGGAAAGTTTTTTTCTGATTTTGCTCTTTTAATGTATTGATTAATATATACTAAAGCTCTAGGGTCGTTCTCCTCATAAACCCAATATTTCTCCCTAATATTCGAATAAAAATCCTGCGAATAGAGTATTGCAGATATAAGGCAGTAAAAAACTATAAAAAATCTTTTGATCATCGGATATTTCCTAAGAAATTTTATTCAAAAATACATAAAATCTACATACTATAAGCTATTTTAGTGAGATGAGTTTAATTTAATTAATCAACAACGAATCTGATTGTGTTTCAAACATATTTTTATTTTATGGTAAAAATTTATAAATCGAACCATCATAAGTTTGTAATATATATCTATTTTTAAGTACTTTCGGACATCTAAATTAAGTATAGTCTCAATCATTAATCCTAGAATAAAATGAAAACAAAATTAATCGCAATAAGCTTAATTGCTATTGCAATCTGTAGCACTGCATGTAGGCAGACAGATAACAACCTTTTAGAAGATGACATACAGTCAGCCGTACAATCAAATCAGACTGAATCTCAAAATTCCAAAAATGATTCTTTGGCAACGGAACCTCCCAAAGATGGTTCTCATTGGAGAGCTACAGATTCAACCACAGTAACAACGCCTCCAAAGAATATTATTTTAAAAGCAGATTCTATAAAATTAGATGCTAGTGTTGACAATGGACCAAAAGAACCTCCAAAGGATGGAAGTCACTGGAAAATAAAATAATTTAAAACACCTATTGCAAAATTGCAATAGGTGTTTTTTTTAATTCAATAATTTCAACAAATCTAATTCTAGTAGATTATTATTTTTGTATTATTTGATTTTACATTTATCACATGGTCTTTCATCATTTTATCTATATCCAAAGGTTTTCCGTTTTCATCAATCATTGTTATTTTGTGTTTCCGGTATCATTTGTCGAATATCTTTTGTAGGATTATTTCCAGAATCGACTACATGTTTTTGTAGAATCTTTTATGACTTTATACTCATAAGAAAAACGTTGATTTTTTGCCGAAAATAGAATACTAAGAAGAAAGAATTCTCAGAATCTTCATAAAGATTTTTTACTAAAGTAAACCTTTTATCCTACTTAATAATATTTTTATCTATTTTTTAGGAATAATAATTTTCATAAAATTTAGTTTCAATACATTCTATAAATATTGAGTGACTTTAATTTTACGTTTAAATTATTAAAATTAGCAAATTCAAAAGCAGCAATTGACATTGAATAAAAAACCTCTCAAAAAGAGAGGTTTTAATGCTTAAATTTCAAAAGTTACAGTAACAGAGTTAAAGGGCTTTCTAAATATGTTTTTAATGTTTGTAAGAACTGAGCACCAGTTGCACCATCTACTACTCTATGGTCACAAGCTAATGAAAGCTTCATAATATTTCCAACCACGATTTGCCCATTCTTAACAATTGGTTTCTCAATAATTGCACCCACCGAAAGAATTGCAGCATTGGGTTGGTTAATGATACTTGTGAAAGTTTCAATTCCAAACATTCCTAAGTTGGAGATTGAGAATGTAGAACCTTCCATTTCGTTTGCTTTAAGACCTTTAGATTTTGCTCTTCCAGCCATATCTTTTACAGCAGCTGAAATCTGAGTGTAACTCATCTGATCTGTATTCTTAAGAACCGGAACAACCAATCCGTCAGGAATTGCAACCGCAACACCAACGTTGATATTTCCTCTGTGAATTACTTTATCTCCTGCCCAACTGGAATTTACTTGCGGATGTTTTCTCAAAGCAATCGCAGTCGCTTTAATCACCATATCGTTGAAGGAAATTTTAGTATCTGGTAAAGAATTGATTTCTTTTCTTGCTTCAATTGCTTTATCCATGTTGATCTCTACCATCAGATAATAGTGAGGCGCAGAGAATTTACTTTCAGAAAGACGTTTTGCAATAATATTTCTTACCTGAGAGTTTGGAGTCTCAGTATCTTCACCCTGAACAAAACTCAATGCAACTTGCGCCGCGGGATTTACAGTCGGAACTGAAGAAGAAGGTTTTGCAGATGGTTGATAATTTTCAATATCTTTTTTCACAATTCTTCCATTTTCACCTGAACCTTGTACGGAATTGATGTCAACACCTTTATCCTGTGCCATTTTTTTAGCTAAAGGAGAAATTGCTATTCTGTCTGACGAAGAAGTATTTGCAGTTGGTGCAACCGATTTTTCTTCTGTTTTAGTTTCATTTTTTTGTTCAGCAGGTTTATCTGATGATTTTTCAGCAGTTTTTGGAGCACCAACCGAAGAAACATCTGTTCCTTCAGGTCCGATAATTGCCAAAACTGTATCTACGGGGGCAGCGCCACCTTCCTCAACACCTTGCTTTAAAAGGATTCCGTTGAATTCTGATTCAAAATCCTGTACAGCTTTATCGGTTTCGATTTCAGCAAGAAGATCACCTTCTTTTACTGTATCTCCTACGTTTTTGTGCCATTTAGCAACCTTTCCTTCTGTCATTGTATCAGAAAGACGAGGCATTGTAATCACTTCTACTCCAGCAGGGACTTCTGCAGAAGTTTGCTCAACACTGGTAGATTCATTTTCAGTTTTAGACTCTTCTTCAGATTTTTTTTCTTCAGAACCACTTGCTGAGGCTGTAGTTCCACCTGTTAATCCAGAAATATCTTCACCTTCGTTTCCGATAATAGCCAAAACTAAATCTACAGCAGCTGCTGAACCTTCTTCAACGCCAATGTATAAAAGGGTTCCTTCAACTTCAGATTCAAAATCCTGCACTGCTTTATCAGTTTCGATTTCAGCTAAAATATCTCCTTCTTTTACCTTATTTCCTACTTTTTTATGCCATTTAGCCACTTTCCCTTCCGTCATTGTATCGGAAAGACGTGGCATTGTAATCACTTCTGCCATAATATATATTGATTTGAGATTTGAGATTCGAGATTTGAGATTAGGGAAACTCAAATTCAAACATCAAATTAATTATTAATTATTATTTTTTAGTTTTCTAATTTATCTAAGAACGGATAGTTTTCCTGAGCATATACATACTCGTAAACTTTCTCTACATCTGGATATGGAGAGTTTTCCATAAATTCGATACATTCTTCTACAAAATCTCTAGATTTGTTATCTGTAGCTTCCAATTCTTCTTCAGTTGCCCAATTATTAGCCAAAATTCTTTGCTTAATTAATTCAATCGGGTCATCATTTTTATGAATTGCAACTTCTTCTTTAGATCTGTAAGGTTCAGCATCAGACATTGAGTGACCTCTGAAACGGTATGTTCTCGCTTCGATAAAAGTTGGCCCATCACCTCTTCTTGCTCTTTCAATAGCTTCGTAAGCAGCTTCAGCCACTTTCTCAGGATCCATCGCATCTACAGCAAGACATGGCATTTCGTAACCTAAACCTAATTTATAGATATCTTCGTGATTGGCAGTTCTTTTTACAGAAGTTCCCATCGCATATTGATTGTTTTCAACAACAAATACTACAGGAAGTTTCCAGTTCATTGCCATATTGAAAGTTTCGTGAAGTGAACCCTGTCTTGCAGCACCATCTCCGAAGAAACAGATATTTACTGCTTTTCTGTCGAAATACTGATCTGCGAAAGCAATACCTGCTCCCAAAGGAATTTGTCCTCCAACGATACCATGACCTCCATAAAAACGGTGTTCTTTGCTGAAAATGTGCATAGATCCACCCATACCTCCGGAAGTACCCGTAGCTTTACCACAAAGTTCTGCCATGATTCTTTTAGGATCTACTCCCATTGCCATTGGATGGATGTGACATCTGTATGCAGTGATCATACTGTCTTTTGTTAAATCCATTGCATGCGTAAAACCTGCAGGAATAGCTTCCTGACCGTTATACAAATGTAAAAAACCTCTGATTTTTTGTTTTAGATAAAGAGAACGGCATTTGTCTTCAAACCTTCTCCACATTGTCATATCTTCATACCACTTAAGGTATATCTCTTTAGAAAATTCTTTCATGTGCGAGCTTCTTGCTTATTTATTATGAAATAGTTGAGCAAAAATATAAAAAAAACTTCGTTTTTATTATATGCACAGCAATAGTTTTTTTACTTATAATGTTATATTTACATTTTAAACTACTTTATGGAAGGAAAAAAGACTTCATCTATACATATTGTCTCAAGAATTATCTCAGATTTTTTTAATCCTTTAGTTTCCTTGGTCATCTATTTTGTGTATTTCAGTATTCATAATTATACTTTTAAAGAAGCTTTTACACACTTTTTACCTATTTTACTCATTACCATTCTTCCTGTAATTTTTTGGATTGTCTGGAACGTAAAGACAGGCCGATACACCAATATGGATGTTTCAAACAGAGTTCAGCGGAAAACACTTTATATTTTTATTGCGGTATGTATCATTTCATATTTAGCATTTAATTATATAAAGAATGGATTCATCGATTTTGTCATGTTATTTATCTTAATTCTTTTGTTTGCTTTACAATTCAGTAATTTATATATAAAAAGCTCCATGCATACAGCATTTAATGTTTTTGTAGCAGCATTATTTTTCGCTTTTGATATGAAAATTGGTTTTGGTTGGCTTGCAATCGCAGTTTTAGTAGGAATTACGAGAATAATTTTAAAAAGACACACCGTAAAAGAAGTATTTATGGGTGCAGGAATCGCTGTTTTGGTTTCTTTTATTTATCTTTATTGCAACAATAAATATCAGCGTAACGATATACCCACAGAAGTGATTCCTGTGGAGACAACTATTAAATAAATAATTCTGCAAAACGCTACTCTATTTTTACTAAATTTAAATTCGAATATGAAAATAAATCACCTTACCTCTGCCGAAGAAAATCTCATGAAGCTGTTTTGGAAGCTTGAAAGTTTTTACTTAAAAGACGTGATGGAGCAACATCACGAACCAAAACCCCATCAAAATACAGTATCAACCTATTTAAAAATATTGGTTGAAAAGGGATATCTTTCAACAGAAAAAGAAGGGAGAATTTTTAAGTATTCCGTAATTGTACCTTTTGACGATTATAAAAAGTTTTTACTGAAAGAACTTTCATCTCAATTTTTCAATAATTCAGGCAAAGAAATTTTAGAATTTTTATTTAACGAAAATATGATTTCACAAAAAGACTTACAGTCTTATTTTGATTTAAAAATTGAAATGAAACCTGTGAAAACAAAAGAACCAAAATTAGAATACGCAGAAGAAATTCTGAATCCTAAAAAAGATAAAAAAGGAAAAGATAAGAAAAAAAAGAAGAAAAAAAATGATGATTAGTTGATGGTTGTTAGGTTTTTGTTGTCAGAAAAACATTAGCTAAAAATCTCGTACACCAATCAATTTCAAAAAATAATGACATAAAAAAAGCGGCTTAGAAGCCGCTTCAATTTTTTACCAACGGTTTCCACCGCCACCGTTACCTCCACGGTTGTTGTTTCCGTAACCACCTCCAGAGTTACCTCCTCCACGGTTGTTACCATAACTTCCACCACCGCTTCTGTTATTATCAAAGCTTCTTCTTGGTTTTTCTTCTCTTGGCTTAGCCTCAGACACGTTAAGAATTTTCCCGTTAAGTTCTTTTTGGTTAAGAGCTTCAATAGCTTGAGCTCCTTCTTCGTCACCCATTTCGATGAAACCGAAACCTCTAGAACGACCAGTTTCTCTGTCTGTTACGATTTTAGCAGATGATACATCGCCAAATTCTGCAAATAAGTCGTGCAACTCGTATTCTTTAGTTGCGTAATTGATGTTTGAAACAAAAATGTTCATTTTAAAAAAAATTAAAAATTAATATAAGTCTTGGTATATAAAAGAAAAGCAACATAATAAATGAACATGATATTGATTCCAAATATAAACAGGTGCAAGATACAATTAAAAACAATAAATCAAAACATTTTAAACATTTAATTCAAATCTCTTCTAAACTATTCAAAATACTCCTGAAATAGACGATTTTTCATTAAATATTTATTTGAAAAATTCTTTTTTTAAAGCTAAATTTGTACTGAAAACATTATAAAACATGAATTATCATACTAGAAAATGGGTAAAGCCCGAAGATTTGAATCCCAATCAGTCACTTTTCGGAGGAAGATTACTGCAGTGGATTGATGAAGAAGCTGCTTTATACGCTGTTATTCAGCTCGAAAACAAAAAAATCGTCACCAAATTTATATCAGAAATCAACTTTGTAAGTTCAGCAAAACAAGGCGACATTATCGAAATCGGAATTGAGGTTACAAAATTCGGTTCAACTTCTCTTACTCTTGCTTGTCAGGTGAGAAATAAAATGACGCATCAAACCATTATTACTGTTGACAGAATCGTGATGGTGAATCTTGATGAAGAAGGAAATCCTGCTCCACACGGTAAAACTCAGGTTGAATTTGTAAAAGACAGAATTAAACCTAAAGAAGAATTATGAAAATCTTCGTAAAAAATATGGTATGCGAAAGATGTATTTCTGCAGTGGCCCATATTTTTGATGAATTCGATATAAAAATCACTAAAATCCGTTTAGGTGAAATAGAAACTGGTGATGAGATTTCCAAAAAAGATCTTCATTCAATAGAAACTCGTTTAATCGAAACAGGTTTTGAAAGAATCAAAGACATTTCTCACCAACTCGTCGATAAAATCAAAAATTTAATCATCGTCAAGATCGGAAAATTGGATATTGATGAAAATTTTTTGTTGTCTAAATTTTTAAGCTCTGAACTAAACAAAGATTACAGTTCTCTTTCTAAAACCTTTTCGCAAAACGAAAATATTACCGTAGAACAGTTTTTCATTCTTCAAAAAATTGAAAAAGTAAAAGAACTGTTACTTTATAATGAATTTAATTTAACAGAAATTGCAGGAAAATTAGGCTATAAAAGTGTGCAGCATTTATCATCGCAATTCAGAACAATTACAGGCTTCACTCCTACCGAATTTAAAAAACTGAAAGTTCACAACAGAAAACCGCTGGATCAGGTTTGAGATTTTTAGCGTTGTAGCATATTTTGAGTTTCAGATAAGTTAAAAAATAACATTTTAATCTAAAATTTTCCCACTCTCCAACACAATAACCTCCAAAATATTGTAAACATTATCCCTAAATTTATAACAGCTTCCAAAATCCTTTTCGGAAATTTGTAACATAAATTTAGATTATGCACAAACAATATAAAGTTTTAGGAATGACCTGTTCGGGTTGTCAGAAAAAGATTTCAGACAAACTGAACAGTTTAGAGGGAATTTCTGCCGATGTCAATCTTGAAAACAGCACCATTGAAATTCATTCAGATAAAGAAATTGATTTAACGGAACTTAATCAATCGCTGTCTGAGATTGGGAATTATAAGCTTGATGATTCAAAAAAAACCGATAATATTTTTATAAAACCACAAGACCGGGTTTCTCCGTCGTCGGTTTATTATTGTCCGATGGAATGTGAAGATGATAAAGTCTATTTTCAGCAAGGAAAAAGATGTCCGGTTTGTAATATGTATCTGGTTCCGATTGAAGAGAAATTAGCAAAAGATCCTAATTATAAGCCAACTTATTCTTCAACAAATCTTCCTGAAAACTTCAAAGATAATATTGGAAAATATTACTGTCCGATGTTCTGCGAAGATGATAAAATATATGATGAAAAAACCGATTGTCCGGTTTGTCACATGCATTTGGAAGAAATTACGGAGGATTTGGTTAAAAATTCCAAATCACGTTCTCATCATCACAATCATCAACATGAAGCGCCAAAAGTCACAGATGATATGGCGGGAAAATATTATTGCCCGATGTTCTGTGAAGGCGACAAAACGTATGACAGCAACGTCGGTTGTCCGGTTTGCGGAATGGATCTGGTAAAATATCCCGAAAAAGGCGAAGAAGAAACTGATGATACTTACTCAATTTTAAAACGCAAATTCATTATTTCTTTAGTCTTTACTATTCCTGTTTTCATCCTTTCAATGGGCGGAATGTTTATAGATTTTCCATTCTCACATCAGATTCAGGGGACTTTTGAATTGATTCTCACGCTTCCCGTTCTGTTTTATTCCGGATGGTTTTTAATGAAAAGAGGTTGGGTTTCTTTTAAAACATGGAACTTAAATATGTTCAGTTTAATCGCTTTAGGAGTTGCGGCGGCATTTATTTTCAGCGTGATTGCTCTAGTTTTTCCCGATTTGATTCCCCATGAAATTCGTGGACACAATCATGAAATTCTTCTTTATTTTGAAGCGGTTTGCGTCATTATGACTCTGGTAATTCTTGGCCAGTTAATGGAAGCTTTGGCTCATAAAAAAACAGGAAATGCCATAAAAGAACTGATGAATCTTTCTCCAGATGAAGCCAATTTAATAATTAATAATGAAGAGAAAAAAGTTCCGCTTTCCGAAGTAAAATTGGGTGATTTATTGAAAGTAAAACCGGGCGAAAAAATCCCTGTTGACGGAAAAATCATAGAAGGAAATTCAATTGTAGATGAAAGTATGATCACCGGAGAACCCATTCCCATAGAAAAAAATGTAGATGATCAGGTAACTTCAGGAACTATCAACGGAGATCAGGTTTTCATTATGAAAGCTGAAAAAGTGGGCGACGAAACTTTACTTTCCAAGATTATTAAAATGGTGAATGATGCAAGCAGAAGCCGCGCTCCGATTCAGAAACTCACTGATAAAGTCGCAAAAGTTTTTGTTCCGGCTGTGATTTTTATTGCAGTTCTTACCTTTATTTTATGGCAAATTTTCGGTCCCGAAAATCAGAAAACTTTGTTTGCTTTTGTGAATGCTGTTGCGGTTTTAATTGTGGCTTGTCCGTGTACTTTAGGTTTGGCGACGCCAATGTCTTTAATGGTCGGAATTGGTAAAGGTGCTAAAAACGGAATTCTTATCAAAAACGCCGAAGCACTTGAATTAATGAATAAAGTAAACGTTCTAATTACTGATAAAACAGGAACTTTAACCGAAGGAAAGCCGTCGTTGGAACATATAGAAATTGCAAAAAATTCCGACCAAAATTTAATTTTAAAATTAGCCTATTCATTAAATCAAAATTCAGAACATCCTCTTTCAAATGCAGTCATTAAAAAGGCAAAAGATCAAAATATTTCTGCTGAAAAGGTTGAAAAATTTGAAAATATTTCCGGAAAAGGTGTAAAAGGAATCATCAATGAAAAGACAGTTTATTTAGGAAATGAAAATCTTTTAGTTTCCAGAGATATTCAAATTCCTGAGAATTTAAAATTAAAAGCCGCAGAAATTCAGTCAAAAGCGCATACGATTTCTTATTTGGCTCAGGAAAATGAAGTTTTAGGATGTATTAGTTTTACGGATAAAATTAAAGAAAGTTCAAAAAAAGCTGTCCAACTTCTCATGGATGAAGGGATAGATGTTATTATGATGACCGGGGACAATGAAAATACTGCAAAAGCTGTTGCAGATGAATTGGGAATCAAACATTTTAAAGCAAATTGTCTTCCTGAAGATAAATTAAACGAAGTGAAAAAACTTCAACATGAAGGAAAAATTGTAGCAATGACCGGCGACGGAATCAACGATTCTCCTGCTCTTGCTCAGGCAAATATCGGTATCGCAATGGGAACCGGAACTGATGTTGCCATTGAAACTGCAGAAATTACTTTATTAAATGGCGATATTTTAGGAATTGCAAAAGCAAAAATTCTAAGCGAAAAACTTTTGAGAAACATCAAAGAAAATTTATTCTTTGCCTTTATTTATAACGTTTTGGGAATTCCGATTGCGGCAGGATTGTTGTATCCCTTTTTTGGAATTTTATTATCTCCGATGATTGCGGCAGCGGCGATGAGCTGCAGTTCTTTATCAGTGATTTTAAATTCTTTGAGGTTAAATTCTGTTGATTTAAACATCAAATAAATTCTCGCAGATTTAGCTGATTATGCAGATCATAACAGTAATTAAATAAAAAATCTGCGTTATCTGCAAAATCTGGAGAGACAAATAAAATATGAAAAAAGAAAATATTTACATCGGATGTTCAGGTTTCTACAATAATGACTGGAAAGGCTCATTATATCCCGAAGATGCGAAAAGTAAAGACTTTCTGACACTGTATTCTAAAGAATTTAATGCTGTTGAAATCAATTCTACTTTTTACAGGAAACCCACCCCAAAAACTTTATTGAAATGGTTTGACGAAACTCCAGATGATTTTCGATTCTTTATTAAAATTCCGAAAGCCATTTCTCATGAAAAACGTTTAAAAGATTGTAAAGATGAGATTCAGGAGTTTTGCGAACATATTCAAACCAACTTAAAAGAAAAACTTTCGGGATTTTTATATCAATTTCCTCCCTCATTTAAAAATACGGAAGAAAATTTAGATTTGATCTTAAAAAATTTAGACTTTTCTTATTTAAATGTAATTGAATTTCGACATAATTCTTGGTGGAATGATGACATTTATTCAGTATTAAAATCTAAAAATATTATTTTCTCTGGAGTAAGTTTTCCGGGAAATCTTCCGGACGATTTTATTGTTAATAATTCTGAAGTATTTTATTATCGTCTTCACGGTAAACCTGTACTGTATAAATCTGAATACCCTGAAGGAGAATTAAAAAATTTAGCTGAAATGATCTTAAAATCAGGAAGAAAAGGTTTTATTTTCTTTAATAATACTTGGGGAACAGCTGCCATAAAAAATGCAATTCAAATCAAAAAATATTTATAAAAAAAATTATATTAAAATTTCATTAAAATGTGAAATTATAAGAAAAATGGTTTTATATTTGTTAACTAAATTTTGTAAAATTTAACACTATTTAACAATTTAATTTCCATTAATCTTTATGAAAAAAACTTTTGCGGAAAAGTCTGTATACAAGACTTTTCTAAGGATGATTACAGTGGTGACTGTGACATCAGCCCTATTTACAGGATGCAACCCAAAAAACGAAGTAAGAGAAACTGAAAAAATTCTTTCGAAACTGCCTCCCACCGCAAAAGTCCCCAGAATAGATGATGAAAATGTACCTACCGATAAAAGAGTGATTTATCTTACTTTTGACGACGGTCCCAATCGCGGCACCGAAAATCTTTTAAAAATTTTACACAAAAGAAATGTTGCAGCAACCGCTTTTCTTGTCGGAAAACACGCTTCAGACAGCAAAAGACAAAAAGAAGATTTTGAAAAAATGAGAACTGATGGTTTGCTTGAAATTGCCAATCACAGTTTTGCGCACGCTCACAACAAATATTCAGATTACTATAAAAATCCAGAAGCGGTTGTCAGAGATTTTGATATTGCAAAAGACAGCTTAAAACTTCCCGGAAAAATAGCAAGAACGCCCGGAAGAAATATCTGGAGACTGAATAATATCAATGTGACCGATATTAAAAGTTCGTCTGAAGCCGCCGACAGATTAAAAACAGCAGGCTACAAAGTAATCGGTTGGGATCTTGAATGGAAACCCAACAATAAAATGCAACTTAAAGGAAATCATCAGGAAATGCTGAAAAAAGTAGACAGCATTTTCTTCAATGATCTTGAAAAAACATCAAGACATCTGGTTTTTCTTACGCATGACCAATATCTTACCGATGCTGATTCTATTAATGAGCTGGATTTGTTTATTGAAAAATTACAGAAATCAAATCGTTTTGTTTTCAGAAAAATATCGGCCTATCCGAAAATTAATGAAATTTTGAATTAATATTTTAATCTCCCACAGATCAAACAGATTTTCACAGATGTTTATGTTATAATTTTATACATTAAAGTATGCAAAATCATCTGTGAAAATCTGTGAAATCTGTGGTCTTATATTTCACAACAATAAATATTACTTTTTATTTTAAAATTCAGAAATTTGCAGGTATGAGTATTCAGGAAAATTACAATAATATAAAAAATCAGCTTTCGGAAAATGTAGAATTGGTTGCGGTATCAAAAACCCATCCCGTTTCTGTCATTCAGGAAGTTTATGATCTCGGACAAAGAGTTTTTGGTGAAAATAAAGTACAGGAACTTACTGAAAAATACCCTTTACTTCCGAAAGATATTCAATGGCATTTGATTGGGCATCTTCAAACCAATAAAGTAAAATATATTGCAGAATTTATTGACACCATTCAAAGTATAGATTCTGAAAAACTTTTGAATGAGATCAATAAAGAAGCAGCAAAACACAACCGTAAAATAAAAGTTTTACTTCAGGTAAAAATTGCCGAGGAAGAAAGTAAATTTGGGCTTGAGATTACTGAAGCTGAAGATTTGTTTCAAAAATTCGTTAGTGGAGAATTTCCAAATGTTGAGATTACAGGCTTAATGGGAATGGCAACATTTACTGAAGATAAAAATCAAATCAGAAAAGAATTTTCAGTATTAAAAAATTTATTTGATGAATTAAGTCAGATTCAAAAACTTGAAACGTTATCCATGGGAATGAGCGACGACTTTCCTATTGCGATTGAAAGTGGTGCCAATTCGGTACGTGTAGGTTCGGCAATATTTGGGAGAAGGGATTATTCAAACTAAAGATTTAGGAATGATATTTGCTAATAATCAAGCAAAAAATACCTAAATTTGCGACTATGCAAAAAATCCTTATTGTAGAAGACGAAAAAGCAATCTCCGGGGTACTTCACAGTATCTTATCGGATGAATTAACTGACTATGAATTTGTCATTGCCGACGACGGCTTAGAAGGCTATAAACAAGTTGAGAAAGAAGATTTCGCATTGATTATCTCAGATATAAAAATGCCAAAACTTTCAGGAACTGAGCTTTTAAAGCAAAGTTTAGCTCTAAAACCGGAATCTACATTCATCATGATTTCCGGACACGCCGACATCGATTCTGCAGTTTCTTGCTTAAAGGATGGTGCATACGATTTTATTTCCAAGCCAATTGATATCAACCGACTGATTACAAGCGTAAAAAATGCTTTGGTAAAGGAAACGTTGAAGAAAGAAAACAAAAATCTTCAGACTGAAAATAAAACCCTGAAAAAGAAAGTCAACAAGAAATACCAAATGATTGGTGAATCTGCTGCCTTGAAAAAAATTCAGGATATGATCGAAAAAGTCGCTGCTTCTGATGCGAGAGTTTTGATTACAGGACCCAACGGAGCCGGAAAAGAATTGGTAGCTCATTCGATTCACAATTTAAGTGAAAGATCGAGAGGACCGATGGTTGAAGTAAACTGTGCGGCTATTCCTTCTGAATTGATTGAATCTGAACTTTTCGGACATGTGAAGGGTTCATTTACAGGTGCAATAAAAGACAAACAGGGAAAATTCGAACAGGCAAACGGTGGAACGATTTTCTTAGACGAAATTGGAGATATGAGTCTTATCGCTCAGGCAAAAGTGTTGAGAGCATTGCAGGAAAGCAAGGTTTCTCCAGTTGGAAGCGACAAAGAAATTAAAGTTGACGTAAGAGTTTTGGCTGCAACCAACAAAAATATGCAGACCGAAATTGAAGCAGGAAGATTCAGAGAAGATTTATACCACAGACTTTCTGTGATTGAAATCTACGTTCCGCCATTGGATGACAGAAAAGAAGACATCAGTCTTTTGGTAAGTCATTTCTCCGGAATGATTGCTGATGAACATGGAACTGCTGTGAAAAAATTTGATGATAAAGCGATTGATGCTTTAAAAGCACTTTCGTGGACTGGAAATATCAGAGAGCTGAGAAACGTTGTGGAAAGGCTAATTATTCTTGGAGGAAACTCGGTTTCTGAAGAAGACGTTGCAAGTTTTGTGAGAAAATAATTTAATTATAAATTAAAATATATATAAAAAATTTGCAGTATTTATGCTGCAGATTTTTTTTTGAACTATTATGAGCTTTTTAAATAAAAATTACACGAAAGAAGCCTTAACATTGGCTCTTCCTGTAATGCTTACGCAGGTTGGGCAGGCTTCTGTAAACCTTTTCGACAATATCATTGTTGGAAAATTGTTGGGTGCAGATGCTTTGGCGTCGGTTTCTTTGGGAAATGCTGTGTTTTTCTCAATGTTCGTTTTGGCATTGGGTTTTTCATTTGCTATTCCGCCATTGGTATCTGAGGCGCATTCTCAGAATGATCATAAAACGATTAATTCAGTTTTCAGTCATGGATTTGTAATCAATATGACGGTCGGAATTATTTTAATGCTGGTTTTATTTGCAGGTTTACCGCTACTCTATCATTCTGGACAACCGGCGAAAATTATTCCTGACACAGTAGATTTTCTTTGGATCATGGCAATCAGTATTATTCCGTTTATGGCATTTCAGACTTTGAGAGAAGTTTCTGAAGGATTATCATATACAATCGGAGTTACAAAAGCCACCATTATTGCGAATGTTATTAACATAATTTTGAATTACATTTTAATCAAAGGACTTTGGATTTTCCCCGAAATGGGCGTAAAAGGTTCTGCATTAGCAAGTTTAATTGCCAGAATTTCTATGGTTGTTTTCCTTTATTTTGTATTGATCAAAGAACCAAAAACCAAGCAATACATCAAAGAATTTTCATTGAAGATGCAGGTTTTCTCTAAAAAAATGTTTGAAAAAATGGTACGGTTAGGTTTTCCTACTGCTTTACAGATGTTTTTTGAAGTTACCGCTTTTGCTGGTGCAGCATTTATCTGCGGTATAACTTTTGGTGACGATCTGATTTCACAACAATATGCAGCCCATCAAATTGCATCTCATCAAATTGCTTTAAGTGTAGCTTCGTTTACCTTTAATTTGTGTATTGGTTTCAGTGTGGCTTCAACAGTGATGATTGGTAGAAAACTGGGCGAACAGAATTTTATCGAATTAAGAAAAATAGGAGTTAACAACCTTAAGATTGCCTTTCTTTTCATGTGTATTTGTGGAATCATTTTCATTTTAGCAAGACATATTCTGCCTACATTTTTTACAAAAGCAAACGAAATCGAAGTAATTATGTTAGCTTCAAAACTGATGATTATTGCTGCATTATTCCAGCTCTCTGATGGAATTCAGGTAACGGCTCTGGGAATGTTGAGAGGTTTGCAGGATGTGAAAATTCCGTCCATCATTACATTTATTGCGTATTGGCTGATTACAATTCCTTTGGGATATTTTCTTTGCGTAACATTGAAAATGGGTGCTTTCGGAATGTGGATTGCTCTCGGATTGGGATTAACGATTTCCGCATGTATGTTGGTAAAAAGGTTTCTGAATATGTCTGCAAAACGTATTAAAGGAAATAAAATATAATTTGAAAGCGGTCTTTGGATCGCTTTTTTTATTTATTATCTTTAAAACTCGAAAAATAATTCCTGATGAAAAAAATACTTGAAACCAACCGTCTTTTACTTCGGGAATTTGAGATCATCGATGCAGAAAGTTTCTATGAATTAAACTTAAATCCAAACGTTATAAAATATACCGGAAATTCTGCGTTTAAAGATATTGATGAAGCCAGGGAATTTCTTGAAAACTATTCTGATTATCATAAAAACGGATACGGAAGATGGGCAGTTATTGATAAATTTACAAATCAATTTCTCGGTTGGTGCGGATTAAAATATGATGAAAAATTAGACGAAACCGATATCGGTTTCCGATTTTTTGAACATTTCTGGAATCAGGGATTGGCTACAGAAAGTGCTAAAGCCTGTATCGATTATGGTTTTAAAGAATTAAATTTAAAAACGATTTTAGGAAGAGCCATGAAAGAAAATACAGCTTCCATAAAAGTTTTAGAGAAAATCGGACTTCAATATGAAAAAGATTTTGACTTTGATGGAAAAGATGGCTTGATATACAAAATTGATCGTCATTGACTTGTAAGATATTATTGAAAACCCCGATTAACAAAATAAATTTAACGACTTTTATAACGAAAAGTAAAAATATTTGAAATATTATTTTAAAATATCGCCATAAATAGTATATTTGATATTATTAACAATTAAAAACACAATGATATGCCAGTACAGTATACATTAAGCGAAAAAGGAAATCCTGCAGATCAATCTGCCCCTAAAAAATTCTATGCAACTGCAAAATCTACAGGTGAAGTTACTTTCAGAAGCCTTAGCAAGGAGATTGCAGGAGCTTCTACTACAGTGAGCGACACTGATGTTTTAGCAGTTTTAAACGATTTAAGCAAAGCTCTTGCAAAACATCTTTCAGAGGGAAGAATCGTAAGATTCGGTGATTTTGGTTCTTTCAGCATGCGACTAAGCAGTGAAGGTGCAGAAAGTGCTGAGAAGTTTAATTCTTCGATGATTAAAGCACCCAAAATAACTTTTCGTCCGGGAATAGACCTCAAGGAAATGCTTGCCATTACGAAGTTTGAAAAAGCTAAGTAAGGAAAAATAAACTCCTCGCCAGTAATTTTAAACTGCTTACTGAGCATTTTTAAATTACTGGCGGGCATTTTAAAAATGCAGGCGGGGACTTATCGAAGTCCCCGCCTCTATTTTACCAAAAGCTCCCGAGGATTTGTGTAAATCGACGGGAGCTTTTGGTATAATCCTTGGGAGGTTGCTTGGGGATTATTCCAATTATTCTATTGGTGTACCTAAATTTTTGTAATAAATACCATTTATCAGAAAGTATCCTCCGCCAAAATTAAAACCTTTCTTATCTTTAAACAGACTTTCAACAGTACGAATAGAGCCTTTATTTTTTTTGTTATCTTTTATTTTTCTAATCAAAAACCCATATGACTGTACTCTACATTCATTACATTTTATAACTGTTCCTATGTGCGGAATAGTATCATACTTAAATCCATTTATTTTGTTATACTTAATATTTTCTTTATTAAATAAAGTAATATAGTATTCATTTTTATTATCAGGATTTTCTCAACAAAATAGAATCGTTTTTTTTAATCTCTAAAATTTGTGAGGAAACATTAATACTAATAATTAATAGGAATATTAATATAATGCATTTTTTTATAACTCCCATAACCAATAATTTGTATTAAATATAATATAGTTGCTAACCTATTTTTTATATTTTTAATTTGAAGAGACTTAACTTTCAACAGTGCCATAAGATTTATAATAAATCTTATTTATCAAAAAATAACCTTTATAAAAAACATAGAATTTTTGCTTCTTTAACTGATCGACATTAATGACTTTCAAATTAGCAGGTATATGCTTTCGATTGATTTTTTCTACAATGTAGACAAAATATTCTTTTTTGCATTCTGCACAATAAGTGGTACCATCGATTTGCTTTACTTTTTTCTTAGTTTTATTGAATTTTACATGTTCAATATCATATATTCTAATATATAATCGTTCAGATTCAATTTTATTTAACTGTATAGAGTCTTTTTTGTTAATCTTAACAACAGTAGTTTGTGCTGGTAATTTTGAATAAAGTAAACTATATATTAAAACAATTAAGTATTTTATTTTTCCCATGAATTATAGTTATTTTGATATGTATTATCATATAAATCTCGTTCAGCTTGTGTCAGCAAAGTCCATGCGGTAGTTCCTTTCAGCCCTTGCCAAGCAATAGATCGATATTCTGTATCCGTATATTGATTGCCATAAACTTGTTTAAAAAAGTTTACAATAATATTCATATAATGAGCACCCATCATTTGATGTTGAGCTGATTCATTTCCTTTCACATTTTTAATATAATAATCAAATAATCCAGGATAATTATTTTGATTAAGCATTGTACCTAATAGAGAAGCATCAATATTTCAATTAGATGAAAATAAATGTAATATTTTTTTCATTTTAATTTTTTTTAAAAGCAGCTATAAAATGAAGGCGGGACTTTGGTAACTTCCCACCTCTATTTCCCCAAGAGGATTTTGGGAATGTTTTACAAATAACAAAACCGCAGAGTTTTCTGCGGTAAAAAATTATTTTAGAAATTAGTCTCTTATTGTTCTGAAGATATGATCTGCGTCGTATAAATTATAATTATTCTTCAATTTTTTTACTATAATGTATTTGACATTTTTTTCTCCACTATCATTCTTAATAAATGCAGATAAGTTAGTTCTGTTCATAACTTTATTATCAAAACTCTTAATTGTTTTAGTTTTAGATGTTCCATATTGGAAATGAACATATCTCTTATTATCAATACAGATTTCAAAAAAATTTATTTCATTTTTTTTCTCATGATGCCTATCTTTCGTATAATCAAACTGTATATAAATTGTATCTGGATTTTTTTTCTGAGAGAAAAAAAATAGAGGCGTGAAAACTATAAAAAATAAAATTAATGTTTTCTTCATCTTAAATAGTTTTTATTCTATTGGCATTCCCAAACTCTTATAATACACTCCTTTTATTAGAAAATATGAACTTCCACCAAATGAATATTTATTTATATTTTTAAATAGATAATTAGTTGAGTAAACACTATATTTTTGTGATGGAACGCTTTTAATCTTTTTAATAATAAAACCATAGCTTTCTTTTTTACATTTGTCACAATATCTTACTCCACCCGCTAGCAATTTATATTTGTACCCATTTTTTTTATTAAAACTAATATTGTCTTTATTATAAATAGTAAGAACATATTCATCTTTATAAAAAGTAAGCCCATCTTCTTTAAGCTCATCTTTTTTAATCAATTTTATTGAGTCGTCTTTTTGTAATTTGACAATTTGAGGTTTGACAAATAATAGATTTAATAATAAACCGTATACTAATAGTATTTTTTTTATAATTCCCATAACCAATAATTTGAATTCCAAGTATTTAAATATAGTGTTTTTTCAGATTGCTGCAAAAGATTCCATGCCTTAGTACCTTGCAGACCCATCCAGACAATTGTTTTGTACTCAACATCGGAATATTGAGTTCCATAAACCTGCTTCAAAAAATTTACCATAATATTTACATAATGTGCTGCCATCAATTGATGTTGTGCATCGGCATCGCCGTTAGTAAATCTAACATAGTAGTCAAAAAGTCCGGGATAATTATGTTGCAAAAGATCAGCCGTTATTTTATTTACATCGATATTTCCATTAGTTGAAGCAAGCGACATTAATTTTCTATAAATCTCCGCATGAATCATTTCGTGCATAAAAGTATCAGCAATTACTACTTTAGGAGTATTATTCCAATCTTTATTTTTATTAAATATAATCTTTATCCAATAATTACTTGGAGGATTAGTTTCTGCTAGCGCATTTGGATTTTGTGTAGCATCCAGATCAAACATTAAATGTGCTACAGAAAAAGTAGGTTCAAAATTTTGTAGATACTGCTTAAAATTAGAAGCTGATTTTATTTGATTATAAATTCCATTAATTTTAGTGTGATTTTTAAATCTCGTTGTAGGTTTTACCCTATTAGGATCTGCCCAATCTTCAAACAACTCATTTTGTAAAGTGTTGTTTAATATTGGTTCTTCTATAAACCAGTTTTGAAATTGCGCCCAAGTTAGAGAAGAATCGTTTGCTTTAAACTGCAGCGCCCAATTGATAAAATTTTGTGTTTTCTGACTTCCCCCTTGAGAAGAATAATAACTGTTAAGCCCAAATAAAAACGCTTGATTTGATTGATTGTATATTGTCTGTTTCAACGTCATAGGCAATGTATTTATATAAGAAACAAATCCTGTATTTAGAATATGAGTGTTTCTGAACTCTTCCCAAGATACGAACCTGTTTTGATCAAAGAAACTTACAGCCCAAGCTGCAATCTGACCATTTTCAGGAGAAGGATTATTGAGCAGAAACTTAAAAAGCTCATACACTCTGATGCTATAATCAGTTACTTCTGCATTTGGTACATTAGGTGTATTTTGGTTATATACGGCAAGATCATTAAACATTTGATCGTTATTAGAGAAATGTTGCAATCTGTTGTTCAGATCAGATAGATCTCCATTTAGATCTGTAATGTTAGACGGAATCCATTGTCTTACAATTTGCAAAAGAAGTTCATGACCAGGCGAAGTTAAATAATCTCCATATAAAAAAGTCGGATTAGTCAGCAATGAGTTCAGCTGCTCATCAAATACATAACCTCCGCCTAAACTACCGCTTCCACTGCTTCCTGTTCCAGGATTTCCGATTCCGGATGGTCCAAAATCATGCGGACAACTGATATCAATATTTACTACATAATGTGCATCATTGGTTAATCCAGGGTTACAAGATGCACCGACACCGTGGCCTCCACCATTGGAACAGGTAACTTCACTAATAGAATAGCTAACTGTACATTCTCCTGCAGATTTATTGGCTAATTGTTTGTTACCGTTTTCCGTTGCAATACCATTAATATAATCTGTAGCAAAAACAAAAGAAAGATCTTCATCATAGATTTCAATACTTCCTGTGAGTGTTTTTAGTACATCTTGTGTTTTGTAAGCAGGAGGTGTTGTTGGGATTATTTTCAAATATCTCGTCGTCTCAACTCCTGTAGAAGATACTAAAATTTGCTGTATCATGTAATAGGGATTTTCAGCAGAATAGGTATTGATTGGCAATGTATATGTTTTAGCTCCTGTCGCCGCATTTTCCCACTTACGGTATAAAACATTGTCTGAATTTACAATTCCAGAAGTTTTAGCTGTTTTAGATCCAATAAATTTATTATGTATCTTACTGAAACTTTTAATTTCTTTTTTCACCCTACTCATAGAAATAAGTTGAGATGAGCTGAACTCTTGAGCCTGTAGAGAACTTGGAGTACTTTCCTGTAGCGAATCTAATTCGTTTCTACAGCTTACAAAAAATAGCATTAATGCAAAAAGCATCAGGAAACTGTTTTTTTTCATATTTGTTTGTTTTTAAATTATTTAATATTACAATATTAAAACATTTCTTAAATAATTCACACAACTTTTTCAAAAATAATATTACTTTTGCTCTTATAATTATAACATTTAGTTATGGACACCATGGAAGTTATTATCGAAAAAATAAAAGAATACCGCAAAAAGAAAGGCTATTCTCACGAGAATATGGCAGAAGAATTACATATAAGTCAGGCAGCTTACAGTAAAATCGAAAAGAATGAAACCAAACTGACGGTAGACAGATTGTATCAGATTGCCGATATATTAGAAGCTCCTGTTTATGAGCTATTAGATGCAAATCCTAACAATATTTATAATCAGCAGAATTTTTATGATGCTTCTGTAGGTTATCAGGATATTCAAAATCTTTATCAGGAAAATAAAGACAAAACAGAAAAAATAGAAACACTCTACGAAGAAAGACTAAAAGACAAAGATAAAATGATTGAGCAACTTCAGGATATTATCAAAACACTGAAAGGATAAATAAAATTCAATTAAAAACCTGCGCCTCATTTTTCAAACGAGGCGCAGTTTTTATTCATCAATTCTTTTCCCCAATATTTTCAAACTACGCTCTACTCCATCCAAAACCGCAACATTAGGCAAAATTCCCCAATCTTCAAACCGGAAATGCTGAAAGAGTTTTATACTTGGTTCGTTGTGAAGAAATATAAAACCCAGCAAAGTTTTTACGCCAAATTTCCCGGCATTGTCGATACAGTACTGCAACGTTTTTTTACCATAACCTTTACCACGGAAATTTTCATCCATATAAATACTGACTTCAACCGTTTCGTTGTAAGCCGGTCTTCCATAAAATGAAGAAAAACTTACCCATCCCACGATACTATTTTCAGAATCTTCGATTACCCAAAGCGGTCTTCTTTCAGGAATATGCTCGTAAAACCATTGATGCCGGCTTTCTACAGAAATAGATTCTGTATCTGCAGTAACCATCCTGGATTCGATGGTTGAGTTGTAAATTTCAACGATTCGTTCTAAGTCTTCAAATTTTGCATCTCTGAACTTCAATTCACTCATTTTATAACAGAATTTCTACAAAGATAATGGAAGATTTAATTGAGACTTTAATTACACAGCCTTTTTCTTTTCATAATCTTTAATGGCTTTGGTAAGACTTTTCACTGTCGTTCCTAAATAGGAAGCCATGTCTTCTTTCGAAATTTTCATTTCTTTGGCTTTTAAATCTAGAAGCTGAGACAACGTATGTTCTGTAGCGTGAAGTTGCTGATAAGATGACCTGTTTGAGGTATTCACAATACGTTCTGCAAAAACATCCAACAGTAGATTGTTTAAGTTCAAATCACTTTTAATCAACGATTGGAAATACGGAATTGTTATGGTGAATACAGTAACCTCGGTAATCGCTTCAATGCTGCAGATACACGGAACATTTTTCATCATTTCTATTTCCCCAAGAATTTCTCCTTTTCCTAAAAACTCAACAATATATTCCTCTTTATTTTCTTCAGTAAAAAAACATTTGGTAATGCCACTTTTTATCAGCATTATTTTGTCGGAAACCTCATTTTGGGTCAATAATTTTTCGTCTTTTTCAAAAGATTCTAAAATGATGTTTTCTTTATGTTCCTGATTGCTGTAAAGTATTTCTAAATAATTTAAAAAAGCTTGATTCGTTCTTAACATAATTTTTATTTCATTCAGACTCCCTTTCGGAATCTATTATTTATACTCAGTTTTATCAGCAGAAAATTACAAAAACTTAAATGAATAGAATATGAATTATTTAAAATTAAATCCATAAAAAAAACTCGCTCCAAAGAACGAGTTTTAAATATCATTATTTTTTCAGACATTTCTCCAGAAACTGATCCTGTTCCCAAAGCAAATGAAGAATATTTTCTTTTGCGGCGTAGCCGTGAGACTCTTTCGGAAGAAGAACCATCCTTACCGGAGCACCCAGGTTTTTCAAAGCCTGAAAGTATCTTTCGGTCTGCAAAGTAAATGTTCCCGGATTGTTGTCTGCGTCACCATGAACCAGCAATAATGGTGTTTTCATTTTATCGGCATTCATAAATGGAGACATTGTATTATAAATTTCGGGAACGTCCCAGTAATTTCTCTGTTCGCTCTGGAAACCAAATGGCGTCAAAGTTCTGTTGTACGCTCCACTTCTTGCAATTCCACAAGCGTAATCTTTGGAATGCGTTAAAAGATTCGCCGTCATAAATGCACCGTAAGAATGTCCACCTACTGCAACTTTTGTCCGGTCAATATATCCTAACTGATCAACTGCATCAATAGCAGCTTTTCCATTGGCAACCAGTTGCGGAATAAACGTATCATTCGGTTCTGTTTTTCCTTCTCCGATAATCGGGAATGCAGCATCATCCAAAACTGCATAACCTTTTGCCGTCCAATACACAAACGAACCGTAATAAGGAAACGTAAAATCGTTTGGATTCTGCGTATTCTGTCCTGCTGTATTTTTATCTTTATATTCTGTAGGATATGCCCAGATTAACAACGGAAGTTTTTCTTTTTTCGCTTTTCGGTCGTAGTTTGCAGGTAAATAAAGTGTTCCCGTTAAAGTAACTCCGTCATTTCTTTTGTAAGTAATCACCTCTTTGTAAACATCTTTGATGCTTTCAAACGGATTGGCAAAATTGGTTACAGCCTCCGTTTTATTAGATTTAATATTTTTCTTAAAATAATTCGGATACTGACTTGCCGATTGCTGAATCGTCAATACCTCTCCTTTTTTAGGATCAATAATATCAATGATTTCTTCTTTAGCCCCTTTAAGATTTGAGGTGTACAGTCTCTTCTTTTTTAAAGATTTCATATCCATCTCATCAATGAATGGATGTTGTCCGTCTTTGGTAAATCCGTCTCCGATCAGATAAGATTTTTCGCCCTTCATATCGATTACGTATCTTCCAAAATCATTTTTTGTGGTGTTGAAATTTCCGGGATCGTTGTAAACATCCTGATAATTTCTGTCCTCTATAACTTTTGATTCGCCGTTATTCAAATCAACCAGGTAAGATTTTGTATTTCTCGTATCATACCAACCTTCAGAAACAATGGCGTAATGATTATTCGTCCAGCTTGTTCCTTCATATCTCTGTTTTGTTTTAAAAAAAGATTTCGGCTGATCAGAAAACGGTGCATTCCATGTGAAAATTTCGTCTCTGAAATCAACGGTTTTAGACTGATCTCCTCCATCCAAAGCTTCAGCAAAAACCAAAGTTGCAGGTTGATCTGCTCTCCAGCTCATATCTCTTTTGCCCGTCCTTACCGATGAGAAACCTTTAGGCATAATTTCGGTAAGCGGAACTTCATTCACTACTTTTATTTCGTTTCCTTTTGCATCATAAATTTTTGTTGTTGACGGAAATCTGCTTAAAGGAACAATATAGGAAAACGGCTTTTTGATCGTTGTTGCCATTAAATAATTTCCATCAGGAGAATAACTCAGACCTGCAAAAATATCTTTGTCTTTAAATTTTTTCAGATTTCCGTTAAAATCTACATGATACAATTCTGAGTTGGTAAGTGTTTCGAAATTCTTTTCATCCTGCGGATTTTTAAGCAAATCCTGGTAGGTTCTGTTCTGAGAAACTTTTCCGTCTGCAGTTGAAACAATCGGTCCCGTCGGAAGATCTTTTGACACATCAATTAATTTCGGGCGGTTTTCCGGAAGAACTTTAATCAGAAAACTCTGAGAATCTTTCATCCAAGAATAAGGATTTCCCAGGTTTGAATTAAGATTATCTTTTGTAATCTTTTTTGCCATTGCTGTTTCCAGGTCAACAATCCAAAGTTCAACTCCCTGATCTGTTGTATTGGTAAATGCTAATTTCTTTTCGTCTGGCGAAAAAGAAGTATTCGTAATTTTTGGATTTTGCGGAAGACCTTTTACCTTAACCTCGGTCTTATCATTTATTTTACGAACTTTAAGATTATTGGAATAGGTAATTGAACTTGAAATATTCGTCACGGGATTGATTCTTAAACCTCCCAGTTTCATTTCCTGCTGGTTAAGATCATCCAAAGTTTTATATGTCGGACGATAAGTGAAAACTACCCAGTCTTTTTTTGAATTGGTCATCACACTCGGCGGTCGGTCATAATCTGCCAGTTTGAGAATTTCAGCAGATGGTTTTTGATACGTAATATTTTCCTGTGCTTCGTAAAAATTGAGAAACGCAAGAAGACAGATGGTTAGCTTGATCTTCATTTCCTTTTTGATTTTTTACGAATTTAATGAAAAGTAATTATAATCTTGATATTTGTTTTTAACGCAGAGTGCGCAAAGATTTTTTAATATTGTTATTCATATTTTTTTGTTCGCAAAGGCGTTTGACTTCGTCGAATCTTCGATTTCACTCATCAAAGACCAAAATATTTTTTAAGCCTCAGTTCAGGATAAATCTATATAAAACGCAAAGCAAAACAAATGTATTAATCGCATAATTTCAAAAAATTTAATATTCTTGTATTATCTTGATAAACGAAGTGGCATTGTTTAACTTAAAAGCATTTCAAAAAGTAATATTTCTTTGTTTTTCCTTGCGATAAAATAATCTTATTTTGAAAAATCAATAAGTTAAAATTTCTATTGTCTCTATTTAAATAAAACAGAATATATTTTATTTTAAACTATTCCTTAGAATTTCAGAAACCTGTTCTATTTCCTTTAAAGTGTTGAAATAATGAGGTGAAAGTCTTACCGCGCCGTCCACTTTTTTATCCGTAAAATCAATTAGTGCTGAATGTTTATAACTTGCAGAAAAGAATACATTATTTTCTCTTAAAACAGTTTGAATATTTTCCAAATCGTTATCCGGACCGCAAAAAGTAACGATACTGCTTAAGTTTTTTCCAATATCTAAAACTTTAAAACCACTTTCTGCTAAATTTGTCCGAAGTGTTTCAGCTAAATTTCTATTGTAATTTTCAATATGGTCTAAACCAATATTATTAGCATATTTCACAGCTTCCATCATTCCTAAAACGGCAGCATAGGAAACTTCCCAATGCTCGAATCTTTTGGCTGTTTTAAATAATTCATAATTATCGTATTCAGACCAATGTGCTCCTCTCATATCCAGTAAAACCGGAGCGTAATCTTGTTCCAAAGCTCTGTCAGAAACATATAAAAATCCACTTCCTCTTGGTCCTCTCATAAATTTTCGTCCTGTTGCAGTCAGAAAATCACAACCGATTTTTTCAACATCAACAACCATTTGTCCGACCGACTGACAACAATCTGCCAAATACAGAATATTATATTGACGACAAATTTTTCCAACACTTTCAACATCCTGAATCAATCCTGAATTAGTCGGAATATGCGTAACAGCGACCAATTTTGGCTGATGTTGTTTTATTAAATTTTCAAGTTGTTCTAAATCGAGTTCATTATCTTCCAATTTTTGAACTCTGATAATTTTTATATTTAATCTTTTTTGCAGTGAAATAAAGGTAATCTGATTGGAAATATAGTCATCAACTGTCGTAATAATAACATCTCCATCTTTAAAAATAATACTTGAAAGCGCTTTTGCAAAAGCTTCTGTAGCACTCGTCATGAAACCGATATTGGAAGGTTTGCAGTTAACGAGTTTTGCGGTTTCAGAATAAAATTCTTCAAGTAAATCCGTATTTCTGTTGGCAACTTCATATCCTCCGAACTGCTCTTCCTGTTTAAGATAATCAATCATTGAATCTAAAACAATATTGGGCATTAATGATGAGCCAGCATTGTTGAAAAATAATTTTCCGTCTGATAAACCTCTTATTTCCTGTCTTATTTTATCTGTATTCATTTTACATTTAATTTGAATATTTTTCTGTAATTTATTTACACTTTTATTCACAGAGTTTGTCATCCCGTAGGAATCTCAGCAAAGATTTTAATAATAGATTTAGATTCCTGCGGAATGACAAACCAATGTTTACTTTCTTCTCTACTTAAAAAAAACTTCATCCGTAATTAGATGCAACAATTTTATACAAAAAATCCCGAATCTGAAGTATCGGGATTTATCTATTTTAAAATTTATTTTATTTAGTCTAAAACACTCCAACCTCTTTTCGGATTGGTATTTGAAGAAACTTCCTGCTCGTTGACAATGATATTTTCTTTTCGCTGACCGATATAATCAAGCTCACTCAGTTTTGAGAAAATACTTTCCAAACTTTTAAGCATCAGGCTGATATGTAAAAGTGGTTCGCCGGAATTGTGATGATCATAATTCGTTTCTGCAACGGTCGAAAGCTGATTCAATAAAGTATGAGGCGCAATTTCACTCCATTCCAAGCTGTAATTCAGCATTTCTTCCAACTCTCCGGGAACTAAAATCTGGGTTGAATTGTACATTCTCAACGCTAATTTTGCAAAAGTTTCAATTAAAAATACCGGCGGTTGATACGGAATGATATTTCTGAACTGGAAATACATATCGCCGAAAGTATTGACCAAAACATTACACAAAGCTTTTACATTCAATGCCAAAGATGTATTCTGATTTTTATGGGAAGCTTTCTGAATGATTTTAAACGCATATTGCTGCAAATTACCGATTGATTTTGCAAATCCGTTGTAATAATCAATTAAAACAGGATGACTCTGAATTGATGTACAAGGCGGAATAAAATTGGTGTTCACCTGTGCAATATTTCCTTTAAAATCTACTTTCCCTACAACAAGGTAATTTCCTCCGGAATAATTGCTGTTCAGCGAACTTACAGGAAGCAATTCGATGTGATAATTTGAATGGGCATTCGGATGTCTCGGGGGAATTTCTTCGGGGTCAATATCTCCGAAAGGTACTTTATCAAAAGGATTTACGGATATCAGAATGTAATAATCTCCATCCATTTGATTTTCGTCGATATTTAAAGATTTAGCCAGAGTTTTGACGCTGACTCTTCTATCTTTCAGTTCCAGCCTGTAACCTGCCAAAGTTACAGCACTGCAGTTTTTAATAAATAGCTGAACGTCATTTGTTGCCGTATTATGAACATCAAAAATGGTTTTATCTGTATACTCATTCGATAAAGGCAGCAAACCGTAATTATAATTGGTGATCGCAAGAGAATTGGCATCTCTTATCGTGTCTATTAAAAAATTATCCTGATCATTAAGATGTCTCTGCGAAACTTTCATTCCATCAACCCAGTTGATAGCAAAATGTTTTATGGGCTGTATCATAGTGTCATATTTTTATTGGTGTGATTTGATTTATTTTTTTCCTTCTTCTTCGTGCTGAATTACTCTTTTACAAATTACCACTTCATTCTCAGAAATTGTATTTGTCGTAATATCCTGATCGAAATCGATATATTTTCTGAAACTGAAAAAAGATTTTTTTGTATAAAATATCCAGTAATAAGACTCTTTTTGTTCGTTTGTCAAATGAATAACCGATTTCGGGTTTTTGTGATTATAATCGTCCACAACTCTGAAAAACCAGTCTCCGAAAGTCACTCCGGTAGGTAAAGTTTTAGCTTTAATTCTGAATCTGTTGGCATCCTCCAGATTTTTGCTCAATTCAACATTCAAAACCATTAAACGATCAAAATCTGCTCCGTCGAAATCCGGAGGTTTCTGATCCGGAGAATATCTCCAGGTTTTATAAATATCAACAGGAATGCTGATAAACATAATGTAACAGTAATAGAAAACCATTGGTACAAAAAATATCAGAACGCTGGTTGCAGACATTACAGGATATCCCGCTCCTTTACTGATCCATCCGAAGATCAAAACGAAAAGATAAGCTCCTACAAGAGCGCAGGTTACCGATAAAACCGATTCGAAAGTAATGCTTAACGTTTGAGACTGAAAATGTTTTCTAAAGAAATTGTGCATTAAATTTACATGAATAATCCCAAAAATCAAGTATATAATCTGTGAAATTAAATACCAATAAGGACTAAATGAATTTCCTGCAAAACCAAAAAAACCAGGCAATGCAAGACATAAGCTGCTTAAAAGCACATAAATAATAATGACTCTTATTTTTACAGCAGGTTGATTTTTTCTGATTAGCCCCAAAATCACCATCATGATAACAGCAATAAGCGGCACCAAAATATACCTTAAAAATATACCTTTTACTGAAGAAATTTCCATTTATTTCTTTTAATATTTAATTGATTGATGAATTGTAAATATAATTAAAATATTTTACAGAAACGTAGAATAACCGAGTCTGTTTGCATTTCTTTGGCCGTCTTCGAGCACAAACGAATAGTCTTTTTTTTCTGTAATAAAATTTTCTTCAATATCTACAGAAACAGGAAGGCAATAATCGTACAAAGCTTGCAAAACTTTTCTGAAAGGGTGTCCGGGAATGTAATTTTTCATTTCGTCATAAGGAATAGGACCAATATTTACAATCCAGTTTCTTTCGCCATCCATGTGTTTTCCGCTTGCAATATAGGTGACTCCCAATCTCGAATTTCCTAAAAGAATGGAAGAATCATCTTCTTTCATCCTGTCGATTTCATTGGGCGTAAAAGTAATTTCAACAGGAACTTTCAGAAAAGCGGTCATACATCGCTCAAACCATTTTTTATCACCCCTGATGTTGTGAAAAAATGGTAAAATATGAAGAAAAATGTAAGCATCCTGTTTGTCCAGCATTTTAATAATTGGCCAGAGTTCGCTGAAAATATGAAGGAGAGAATCTGTGTCACTTGCCAAATCAAAATCGTATTCTTTAAGCAAAGCACTGATTTCTGTAAAGAAAATTTCAAGCTCAAAAGGTCTGAAGAATTTCCTGGCATCGTTTTCTACTCTTTTCTGTTTACGAATTTCTTTTACTACACTTTCAATATTTTTTCTAGAAGTATTGAGTGACGGCGGATGAAAAAGACCTTCCGGAAGATAATCGTAAATACCTTCTCTATACGTCTTAATATTCAAAACTTCTTCATCAAAGCCCAAATAATGGCTTGAAATACTTTTAATATCTTTAAGATAAGCTCTGTCGTTAATTCCTATTCTTTCAATAAAAATATTGCTTACAGATCTGTGATATTTGAGAAGATTTACAGCAACTGCTTCGGCTCTGAAGTCCGTTTGCAGCTTGTTGTATTGCATATCTATCGTGCTGTGGTCGTACATATTTATATTCTGTAGTCATGATTGGTATTGTAAAGATAAATTATCTCTTCATATTGAAAAAGTATTTGCACCAGTTTTTCAGGCATAATCTTAAAATTAAATCTAAACTATTGATTTGCTTATATATTAATCTTTATTAAAGTAGATATTCTTTGAATATAGTCAAATTAAAACTAAACTCCTAATACGAATTTTACATAAAATTAACAATGACACAACCAACAAATAATGATTTTAAACCTGAATTTCCATAAGGCTGACTTATCTTTGCAACTCGAAAATTAATTTAAAGAAATGAAAAGTATTTATTCTAAAATTCTGCTTTTGGCATTCGTTGCAAGTTCAGTTTATTCTTATGCATGGGGATTAACGGGGCACAGAGTGATTGCAGAAATTGCAGAAAACCATCTCTCCGGGAAAGCAAAAAGAGAAATCAGAAAAATGTTGGGGCAGGAAAGAATGGCGTATTGGGCAAACTGGCCGGATTTTATAAAATCTGATACTACAGGAACCTGGAAACAGGCTTCAGCTTGGCATTATGTAAATATCGATCCTAAAACAGATTTTACATTGTTCGAAAAAGATTTGAAAGCTCAGGCTGGAGCGAATCTTTATTCACAGATTAAAATTTTATCCAGCCAGATTAAGGATGAAAAAACTTCTGAAAAAGACAGAAAAATTGCTTTGATTTTCCTTATTCATATGATGGGAGATTTAGCGCAACCCATGCACACCGGAAGATCTGAAGATTTGGGAGGAAACAAAATTAACGTTACTTATTTTGGAGAAAAAACAAATCTGCACTCAGTTTGGGACGGAAAACTGGTTGATTCCCAAAAATACAGTTATACGGAATATGCTCATCTTTTGGATATTAAAACTAAGGATGAAGTAAAACAGATTCAGTCCGGAACGTTGGAAAACTGGTTGTACGATTCTCATCAGATTGCCAATAAAATCTATGCACAAACTCCGGATGGATCTAAATTATCTTTTGATTATCAGTATAAATTTAATGATATTATGGAAAGACAGCTTTTGTACGGAGGTTTGAGATTGGCGAAGTTGTTGAATGATTTGTTTTAAATGTGAAAGGTCAATGGTGAATTTTAAAAGTCAATTTTATTTTTACCCTTAAAATGTAGAGCGGAACTTCGGTTTCGATTTTTTATGGAAATTATTCTCCCAAACCTCATAGGTTTTAGAAACCTATGAGGTTTTTTTGATTCTAAAAACATCTCAACATAGTTTAAGAAAATAATTGAAACATTCCAGCTCAGATCCTTTCAGGATGACAAACTCTGTAGATATTTTCGGGATATAAAATTTTAAAAATCAATTTTAAGTGTACCTTTAAAATGTTGAACGGGACTTCGGTTTCGATTTTTAATTATCTTCCAAACCTCATAGGTTTTAGAAACCTATGAGGTTTTTTTTGATTTTAAAAACATCTCAACATAGGTTAAGAAAATAATTGAAACATTCCAGCTCAGATCCTTTCGGCAAGGCAAACTCTGTGCATATTTTTTTCGAATGTTGAATTTATGACTCCAACCATAGCCCCGATAGAAACGACATCCTTTTTGGTAGCAGGCGGAACGAAGAGGAGACTGTTACCAAAAAGATACAGTGGAAAGCGGGATTAAGCTCCTGATTCGGAATTCTTTCGTTCTTCGCAATTGCAATTTTGTAGAGCGGAATAATTTACAACTAAATTTCTTACTTCAAATTAATTCAGTAAAAAAAGATTGTAACGTGTGTAACCTTTTTAATGTTTCAAACGTATAATATAATAGCAACTCAATTTTTGAGCATAAATTAAATGAGACAATTAAAAATAACCAAGCAGGTTACCAACAGGGAAACCGCTTCATTAGACAAGTATTTGCAGGAAATTGGTAAAGTAGAACTGATTACGGCAGACGAAGAAGTAGATTTGGCACAGAGAATCCGTGCAGGCGACAGAGCCGCTTTGGAAAAATTAATTAAAGCCAACCTTCGTTTCGTAGTTTCCGTTTCTAAACAGTACCAAAACCAAGGACTTTCTCTTCCCGATTTGATCAACGAAGGGAATTTAGGATTAATGAAAGCTGCAAAAAGATATGACGAGACCAGAGGTTTCAAATTTATCTCTTACGCAGTTTGGTGGATTCGTCAGTCGATTTTACAGGCTTTGGCAGAACAGTCGAGAATTGTAAGATTGCCATTGAACAAAATCGGTTCGATCAATAAAATCAACAAAGCTTACGCTCACCTTGAGCAGGAAAATGAAAGACCACCTTCTCCGGAAGAATTGGCTGAAGTTTTGGATATGAGCGAGGAAGACATCAAAGAATCAATGAAAAACTCCGGAAGACATTTGTCTATGGATGCGCCATTGGTGGAAGGTGAAGATTCTAACTTGTATGACGTATTACGTTCCGGAGAATCTCCAAGTCCGGATAAAGATCTGATGCTTGAATCTCTTCAGATTGAAATTGAAAGAGCATTGAACACTTTGACGCCAAGAGAGGCTGATTTGGTAAGACTGTATTTCGGATTGAACGGAAAACATCCAATGACTTTGGAAGAAATCGGAGAAACTTTTGACCTTACAAGAGAAAGAGTTCGTCAGATTAAAGAAAAAGCAATTAAAAGACTGAAACACAATACAAGAAGTAAGATTTTGAAGTCTTATTTAGGTAAATAATTTTAGTTTACATAATGATTAGCGGAGCTTGATTTTTTCAGGCTCCGTTTTTTTATGAATTTGAAAGTTTTTTAACTAATTTTTAATAAATTAAAGCCTCATGCAGATTTGGGGGATTTTGCAGATTTTTAACTTATAATCTGCTTCATCAGCGAAATCTGCGAGAAAATATTTAAATTTAATAAAGTACTTAAAAATATAAGTATGTATATCCGTAATTTTGTAATAATTTAATTTTTAGCTCCATTTTTGTCATTCTGAAAGAATCTCATCACGCTGAAATAAAATGATTTAGATTCCTTAGGAAAGACAAAAAGACTGTAGATTTCGGTATTATGATTAAAAACGGACATTAAAATTTACTGTTTTTACCAAGCTCTTAAAATCAGAAAAACACTTCCTGAAATTGAACAATATCAGAATATAAATCCTCTGAAAACAGATAGTTTAGAAAATTTCATCAGTAAGCAAAATCAATTACTAAATAAATTGAAGAACTTAAATTAAATCTTTGACACAAAAACACAAATATTTTTAACAAGCAACTGGAAAATATTAGTGAATTCGTGACATCATATTTTGAATTAAAATGAATCAAATCTCAATCATCGGAGCCGGAATTGGCGGCTTAACGTTAGGAAATGTTCTAAAGCAACATCATTTAGATTTTAAGATCTACGAATCTGCGCCAGAAATAAAACCTGCCGGAGCCGGAATTATGATGGCAGTAAATGCGATGCAGATTTTCGATACTTTAGGTTTAAAAGAAAAAATCGAAAGCAGAGGAAATAAAATTCATGGAATATTTATTACCGATGAAAAGCTGAAAACCATTTCGACGACCAATGTTTTGGCTTTGGAACAGAAGTTTAATTCCTGTAATGTTGCGATTCACAGAGCTGAACTTCAGAATGTTTTAGCTGAAAATTTGGGTTTTGAAAATATTAAATTAAATCATTCTTTGCAGCAAATTCAGAAAAAAGAAAATTATCTTTTAGAATTTGAAAATGGTTTTAAAACTGAAAGTCAAATTGTTTTTGGAGCGGATGGAATTCATTCTAAAGTCAGAAATCAGATTTTAAAAGCTGGACAAATAAGAAATGCCGGACAAAAATGTTGGCGAGGTTTAACCTATTTTAATCTTCCTGAGAAATACAGTCATCATGCTTTGGAAATCTGGGGCAGAGGAAAACGTTTTGGTTTTGTAAAATTATCTGAAAATAAAGTTTACTGGTATGCTTTAGTGAATAAAAATAAATTTAAAGAAAACCTTGATTTAATCGATGCTTTCAGAGATTTTAATGGGTTGGTTTTAGAAATTTTACAATCAACCCAAAAAGAAAATATTATTCTGAATGATATTATCGACCTCACTCCTATTCCAAAATGGTTTGCAGAAAATCTTTGTCTTATTGGTGATGCAGCTCACGCAACAACTCCAAATATGGGACAAGGTGCTTGTCAGTCGATTGAAGATGCTTATGTGATTGGAAAACTTTTAGAAAAAAATAAAGATTTCAATTTTGTTTTTGAAGAGTTTCAGAAAATCAGAAGAAAAAAAGTGGATTATATTGTTAAAAACAGTTGGACTATTGGAAAAATCTCGCAGTGGGAAAAAGGAAATCAACTAAGGAATTTTTTGATGCGTTCGATGCCCGAAAGTACAAATCAGAAAATGATTGAACAGATTTTGAAATTAGAGATATAAAAAAGAAATTCAAGTTGAATTTTTTCTAATTTATTTTATTTCAGATTTTACAGAACCGCATTTCAGCATCGAGCTTCCGTAATAAGGATTAACAATCTGTTTTTCATTGCTCAGCCAACTTCCTTCTGCCATCGGACAATACTGCACATAAATGGTTTTATCGGAAATTTTATTTTCATTGGCAACTCCGATCATCACTTCCGATAATTTGTAAAACGGTTTTCTTTGACCTTCAATATTTTTCGCCAAAGAAATTATTTTTGCCTCAGATTTTAAAGCATTCAACTTTTTCTCTTCTAAAGATTTTGAATTCATTGAAGATGCCGTTTTCAGAAGTTCTCCGGCTGCAACAGAAGTTTTCTTAAAATCATCAGAAGCTAAAGCAGATTTTACCGCAATATAATTTTGGTATAATTTCGAAAGTTGAGGATTGGTTTTTATTTGCGCTGTTATTGATAAAACGGCAAAAATTGAAAACAAAAAGGTGATGATATATTTTTTCATGTAAATTCACAAAATTATTTTTTGAATGCCACGAATGCAAGAATGATTTTATATAATAATTTAATATTCGTGCATTCGTGGCATTTAATCTTATTTTATTTTATTTTAAACTCAAGTTTTACATTAAAGAATCTTCCTGTCAAACGAACAGGAACCGGATACATTAAACTTGTATTCGCATCTGTAATCCATTGGTTTGCAATTGTATTATTGATATTAAAAGCATTAAAAACCTGAACTCCTAAAGTCAGTTCATCAAAATTACTCAGAAAACCATACGTTTGCTTTTTCTCTTTAGCATCTACAAAAGCATATGAAAGCCCTAAATCTACTCTTTTATAAGAAGGTAAAGTTTTTTGATATTGGTAAGGATCTGTGAAAACCGGTGCTCCATTTGGTAATCCCATCGCATAAGTCAGTGTAAGATTTACACGCATTTGCGGGAATTTCGGCATATAATCCTGATAAAACATTGCAAATCTGAAACGTTGATCTGTCGGTCTCGGAATATTTCCTCTTCCATCAATATTTTCAAAAACTCTTGCATAACTTGCAGAAAGCCAAGAATCTACACCCGGAACAAATTCACCGAACAATCTTGTATCAACTCCGTAAGCATAACCAGAAGCATTATTTTTACCTGAATAACGGATTCTCACATTATCCATGTAATACGGAATCACATTATCCATTTTCTTGTAATACAATTCCGTTGTTAATTTGAAAGGTCTGTTATCGTATTCAAATTCCAGTTCATTGGCTAAAATCGCCTGAATTGATCTTTGAGATTTAATATTTGGATTAAAATTTCCATTCAGGTCTTTAATTTCCTTATAGTACGGCGCCTGATAATAAATTCCTCCCGAAAGTCGAAACCACATATCGGTATTCCATTCAGGTTTTATGGCAAACTGTGCTCTTGGTGAGAAAATAGTTTCATCATTAAAACTCCAGTGCGCCACTCTTGCTCCACCATTCACCAAAACTTTACTGGATCCCCAGAAAAATTTCTGAGAATATTGCGCATAAGCCGACAATCTCGTGGGCTGAACATGATTGGCTCCCGATATACTGTAAAATAAATCTAAGTCTGAAGCATCCGGAATTCTAGGATCATCAATTGCGTGCGGAATACTGTAACCTGAGGAATCTACCAATTTCCATTCGTTGGTTAAATCCTGCAGATTTTCTTTTTCATATTTAAATCCTAATTCAATATCCGTATTTACATTAGGCGAAAAACGGGTTCTGAATTGTGTTCCGTACGTTTTCACAAATAAATCGTTTCTTGCATGCTCAATTTGTCCACCAACATCGTAAGAAGTAATTGGAGCTCCTGTAATCGGGTCAAAAGTCTGCAAAATATAGCTCGAAGCAATCGAATAATATTCTCTTTCACGGTTTTGATACGCAAAACTATCCAGAGTAAATCTCCATTTATCTGAAGCTTTATAATTCGCAGAAACCGTTCCCATCATATTTTTATACTGGTCATTTTCTTTACCATTATAAAAAACAGAAAGATTGATGGGTTGATTAACAGAACCAAAATCTACGCTTCTTTCCTTCGGAACCATATCATAATCATTCTTAGAATAATATCCTATGAAGGAAAATGAAAGTTTGCTGTTGACGTGATAATTCAGATAAGACTGAAAATCGTAGTAAACCGGGTTAAAATCTGTATCTTCATTTAAAGTATTCAGAACCAGATTGGTATTTCTGTATCTTCCGGAAAATAAAGCCGTAAATTTTTTATTTCCGTTTTCATCTTCTTTTCCGGAAGCAAAACCAGTTGTTAATCTACCTCCAATTAAGCTTGCTTCTCCCGAAAGTTCAAATTTTTTAGGTTCACGGTAATAAATATTCAAAGCCGATGACATTTTATCGCCATATCTCGGCTCAAAACCTCCTGCTGAAAAATTTACTGTGGAAACCATATCCGGATTGATGATACTTAAACCTTCCTGCTGAGAATTTCTAATTAAAAAAGGTCTGTAAATTTCAATATCATTAATGTAGATAAGATTTTCGTCATAGTTTCCACCACGAACCATATATTGTGAAGAAAGCTCGGTATTTGAATTCACCGACGGAAGCGTTTTCAGAATTCCTTCAACACCGCCGGAAATACTTGCGACATTTTTGGCATCTTTGGCAGAAATTCTTACTGCGGTCACATCGTTGGTTCTCCCGGTCACTTTTTTCTGGAAAACAACTTCCTCAATATTGGTAACTCTTGCCGTAGTATCTCTTTTTCTATTTTGTGAGAACACCAAAACCGGCATGGTGAGAATTAGTGGTAAAACTAGTTTTTTCAAAAGGAATTATTTATAATTTCTAAAATTAAGTATTTTTTAACAATTATAGTATAGATTCTCTTACTCTTGTCAGTTTTTGTAACAAATCTTCCAGTAAATCTAATCTTAACATATTTGCACCGTCTGAAAGTGCGGTTTCCGGAGTCGGATGCGTTTCTATGAAAAGTCCGTCTGAACCTACTACAATTCCTGCTTTTGCAATGGTTTCTATTAAATCCGGTCTTCCTCCTGTAACTCCTGAGCTTTGGTTAGGCTGCTGTAAAGAATGCGTTACATCCAAAATTACGGGCGCATAATTTCTCATTGTGGGAATTCCTCTGTAATCAACAATTAAATCTGAATATCCGAAAGAATTTCCCCTTTCTATAATCGCCACTTTTTCGTTGTTTGAATCTGTAATTTTCTGAACTGCAAATTTCATTGATTCCGGAGAAAGGAACTGTCCTTTTTTCAGCGTCACACATTTTCCTGTTTCCGCAGCAGCAACCAAAAGATCGGTCTGACGAACCAAAAATGCAGGAATCTGCAAAACATCAACATATTTTGCAGCCAAAGCTGCGTGTTCATTTTCGTGAATATCTGTGGTTGTCGGAATATTGAAAGTTTCTCCTACTTTTTTAAGGATTTCCAGAGATTTTTCTTCCCCTATTGTTGTAAAAGAATCTACTCTGCTTCGGTTTGCTTTTTTAAAACTTCCTTTAAAAATATAAGGAATATTGTATTTATCGGTCAGTTCAATTACTTTTTCGGCAATTCTTAACGCCATATCTTCGCCTTCAATAATGCAAGGTCCTGCGATTAAGAAAAAGTTTTTTGAATCTTTATGGTGTATGTTATCTAAATGTTGAATCATTATTTTATTTAAATTAAAAGTTCAGTAAAAATACTGAGAAAGTTCGGAAATCCGAAATCTTTAACAGACTATAGTGGCAATAGTTTTAAGCTTTTGAATTTAATACTTTTTTCTCGCAGATGTATCAGATCATCTAGATTTTTAAACTTTTGTAATTAATTTTTAACAACAAAAATCTGCATAATCTGCTAAACTTGCGAGAGAATTTTAAACTAAAATTTCTTGAGAATCTTTTCAAAAGTATTGATGTTTCTACTGGTAAACTGATCTTTCAGACTTTTTTTGCCTAGAATTTTTCCAAAACTTGAATCTAAAGTATTTCCTTTCAGAACTTGCCAATAAAACATATTGTTGATAATTTCTCCTTTCTCGTTTTCAGTTTTTGAAGCGTTTTCAAATTCCTTCATTAAAATATCTCCTACTTTTTCGTTTCCTACAAATGCATAAGTGTGATAAGCTTCATTTTTTTCAAACGGATTTTTAGTCCAAAATAATTCTGTTTCTTCTGAATTTTTAATGAAAAGAAAAGCCTCATAATTAAAATGTTCAGACATTGCTTTTTCAAGAATTACCTTCAACTCTTCGGCATTTTTATCTGAACTGAAAATAATATTTCCTGATGCCAAAACTGAACTCGCATTTTCCATTCCGACATCTTTGAAAACCTGACAAACTTCTGCCATTTTCATGTTAGTTCCTTTCACATTAATGCCGCGGAGAAATGCACAGTATTTCATTAAATTTAGTTTGAGATTAAGGGTGAGATTGATTTTGGAGCTTTTGGAGTTTTTAGAATTGATGAAAATATACATCAAGTGATAAACTTCCAGCATCTAACTTATAGCTTCCAGCCAAATTACTTCTTTATTTTTTCGTACAAATTATAGTCTGATCCTGAAGGTTTCAGTTTATAAATTTTTTCTAAAATCGGGTAATCGCTTTTCAGATAATCTTTTATTCTGAATTCATTCAGCAGACGGTAATTTTCTTTATAATATTCTGCATCTTTTCCTTCAAAAAGATTATTGTAGGAAAGCAGATATTTTGGTTTTCTGTTTTTAACCGTATTGAGCCAATAATTTGGCTTATCTTTTTTAATTTCTGTCTGAATCTGTTTGTCAACCAAACCTACTTCATCAATTGTTTTTAAACCTGAAAAATAGGGAACATATCCAGCCGGTTCCAGTAAAATCCATTGTTTTTTGTCTTTTTCGTAAGTGTTTAAAAATAGACCTATCGATCTTCTGTAATTCCATTCGCCATTTCCTGTTGCGATAGAATGAATTGTTTGAAAAGCCAACATTGGCAAAATATAAACTAAAATCAACAAACTAAGCCAAATATTTCTTTTCACTTTCTGCTCTAAAACAAAGATCAGAACAGGAACAAAAAGCAATATCTGCGGAATCCAATAATACCAATCGAAAAGACTTTTTTGGGATAGAAAAATAATCTGTTTAGACCAAGCAAAAAGAAAAATTATCCATAAAAAATAATTTCTTTTATCTCTTTGTCTGATTAAATAAATAAAACAAAGAAGTTCAAAAAGGATGATAACAATTGTGAATGGATTAAAGCTTCCCGGTAATTTCAGCATTCCCCAAAAATTTCCATAATTTAATCTGAAATATTCGAAATTCTGATGCAGAGTATAAACCTTGTCATAAGCTAATTTTTTAGCAACAATCGTATTATTTACCAGTTCACCAAAATAAAACCAATTGAACGAAACACAAACCAAAATACCTAAAATTCCGCCAAAAACATAGCTCCATCTGATTTTTTTGTTCCAGAAAACATCAACTAAAAATACAATTCCAAGGAAAATTACGGTATCAATTCTTGTAAATAAGATTAAAGTCGGAAGAAAAAGAAATACCCATTTTTTCTCCTTTTTAAAGCCATAATACAACAAAGCCATTTCAAGGAAAAACAGGATTCCATATTCCATTCCGAGGATTGAAACTTTTATGGAAGGCGGTAAAATTCCAAATAGAAATATAAAAATAGCTTTGTGCCAATTGTTTTTAAACAAAACATTTGAAAGAAATAAACTTCCAATTGTAAAAAGTGTTGTATTAAAAATAAGAAGTGGTTCTATGAAATTTTCTTTCCCGAAAATAACATTGAAAATATAAGAAACAAAAACATAAAAATGCGTTGTTGATGCCGATATTTTTGTGTCTCCGTTGAAACCGATCACCCCATAATCCATCAGATTTTGAGCAACCCGCCAAGTGATGAAAGCATCCTCCTGAATATGGTGCGTCAGCAAAAAATAAAGTTTTGCAATGATTGCAAAAAATACAGCGTAGATTGGGAGATTCTTGTTTTGAGATTCAGCCATTGCGTTTTTTTAGTTGCACAAATATAATTCTAAATTTCAGGAATATCAACATAAAAAAACGGAACCGAAGTTCCGTTTTAGATATTTGTATTATTGAGTTGCTTTGATAATTGCATTGGTAATCTGATCTTCCTTCTCTTTAGCATAAGTAGAGTCAAATGGTTCCATCACATCAAATAAATATTGATAAAAAGGTGTAATCTGCTGCACTTTTTCAGATTCTTTCATTGCTTTTTCTTTGCCCAGCTGCTGAAGATCTTTGATGAAAACATTAAATTTCTTATCAATTGGTTCAATAGATTTCACAAGATATGCATACGCTTTTTCGTTTTGCCCCAATTTCTTATAAGCATCTGTAACTGAAGTCACCACCAATGAATATTCCATTGGTTTTGATCTCATTTGGCTTCCTGCAAATCTTTGCTCAGACTTGCTCAATGAAAGATAGTAATCATATTCTTCGAAAATTCCTTTTTTAAGAACTTCAGCCAATTTCAATCCTTTTTCTTCCTGTCCGGCAACAATATATCCATAAACCATTGAACTTAAAGAACGAGGATCATTGTATTTCTCAGCAGGAATTTCTCTTGCAGCAATATCTAGTACTTCTAAAGCTTTTACTTTTTGACCGGATAATGCTAAAGCAGCAGCTGCTCTGCTTGCTGAACTTCTGTAGCTCATAATATTTGAAGTTGCGGTTTCGTCAAAATGAACCTTCAAATCTTTGAAATTACCCCATCTGTAGTTTTTCACAACATTGTATAATGAGTTGGCATCTACTCTTCCCATTTCTCCGTCTGCGCTTCTTGGCGTACGGATCGGAACTAATCTGTAACTGAAACCGTCAAACTGAAGATATTCATCCAGATAAAAGATATTTTCTTTATCATAAACACCTCCCGAAGAAAAATTGATTGGTCTTTTCCAGTCAAAATTTGCCAAAATATCAAACATCATTAAGTTGTTCTTATATAGAGTTCCTGATTTGTAATCAACGGTAATGTAATCGACTGTGTTTGGAAGGTCTGAAGCATTGATAATCCCTGCTTTTAGAGCATTTGCTTTGTTTACAGGAATTACAAATTTATTTACAGGAAGGAAATTATATTTGTCGTAACGCTCTTCTCCAAAAATCATTTTTAAAACTTCATCTTTTTCCGGAGATTTAATTTTAATAAAATCCATCGCCTCTTTTAAAGTCATCGAATCTTTCACCAAATATTTCTGGAATGGCGCAATCGCACTTTCAGGAGCTCCGGCCTGTTGAAGATTAGCAATAATATTTTTCCAGTCGTTGTTTTTCATCAGATAGATTTGATCGTTTACACCATCTCTGTAATCTTCGTGGGTTAACTGACTTGGGATTGCATTTGCGTTGTATGTTTTTCTTTTTACCTGATCGATATTCCAAGGAGTTGAAAGCAAGGTAAAGTTTACCACTTTCACATCATCACGGAATCTTTCTGTTTCCTGCATTGCCCAAACCGGATACGTGTCGTTATCTCCGTAAACAAATAAGATATCTTCTTTTGGTAATGATTTTAAAACTGAATAAGAATAATCGTAAGCTGTGTATCTGTTGCTTCTGTCGTGTACATTGTAATTCTGGAAACCCATCATAAACGGAACTCCCAATAAAATAACTCCGAAACCGATATTTGCAGCGTTTGATTTTACTTTAGATTGTAAGTACCAAAGAATTGCTCCTGCTCCCAAACCAATCCAGATGGCAAATGCGTAGAATGAACCTACCATTGCGTAATCTCTTTCTCGAGGTTCAAAAGGTTTTACTCCGGTGTAAAAAATAATTCCGACACTTGTTAAAATAAATAAAGATAAAATAGCATAGAATCTTCCGAAGTCTCTGCTAAACTGGAAATAACATCCTAAAATCCCTAAAAGTAAAGGTAAAAAGAAGAATGCAACTGTACTTTCATTTTTGAATTTTGCAGGCATTGCATCCTGATTTCCCCAAAGTGCATTGTCGATTGGAGCAATCCCCGAAATCCAGTTTCCTTTTGTGTTTTCACTGTTTCCTTCAAGATCATTTTGTCTTCCAACATAGTTCCACATTAAATATCTCAGGAAATAATATCCGTTTTGAAAAGAGATAAAATATTCCATATTCTGAGCCAAAGAAGGCTTCTGAACAGTGATTAAATTGTAAGGTCGTACTTTTAAATAATCTGCTGCCGTAATAGATCCGTCTTCGTATTTAGCTCTAAGCTCTTTAAAGATTTCTTCTGCTTCAGGACTGTCTGCAACATCTTCATTAGCATAATTAAATTTAAAATCCGGTGCTCCGTACATTGAGATGTAATTTGCCATTACATCTTTATCATCGTTGAACATTCTCGGCATTAAACTTACATGAGATTTATCGAAAACATAGTTGAAACGATCACTTGTTTTTCTGTATGTTCCGGTTTTTTCGTCTTTTTCGTAAACTTCCCCTGTTTTGGTAGTTTTAAAACTTCCGTCCTCGTTTTTCTGAATTCCGTTTGCATCAAGGAAAGCCGTGTAATTTTGACCGTAAATTGTGGGCCAGTCTCCATATTGCTCTCTGTTGTAATAATCAAGCATACCGATTGCAGTATCAGGATCATTAAGATTCATCGGAGGATTTGCATTGGCTCTGATCGGAATTACCATCCAGCAAGAGAAACCGATAATCATATAAACCATTGACAGAGCTATAGTCTGGAAAATATTTTTTTTCGCCTGTCTCGCATATTTTATCATAAAATAGCAAAGCGCAACCAGGATAATAAAACCTGCAATGGTTCCTGAGTGGAAAGGAAGTCCTAAACCATTCACGAAGAATATTTCTAATTTTCCGAATAATGACATGATTACAGGGAAAATAATTTTAAAAACAATAATTAAAATTCCTAAAGTGATAAGGTTTGCCCAAAGGAAATTCAACCAGGTAAATTTGTAATTTCTTGCATAATATACCAGACATACCGCAGGAATTGCAAGCATTCCCATCATGTGAACTCCTACAGAAAGCCCTAAAATAAAGAATATTAAAATAATCCATCTTTCGTTGTCTTTCTCCAGATATTCGTTTTCCCATTTGGTAATCAGCCAAACCAAGAGTGCAATAAACATCGACGCCATTGAGTAAACTTCGCCTTCCACTGCAGAAAACCAAAAAGTATCTGAAAAAGTGAAACACAAAGCACCAATTACTCCGGCAAAAAGAATGGATATTTCCTGATGTCTTGTAATTTCTTCAAAATCTTTATTGAGAAGTCTTCTTACAAAGTGAGTAATCGTCCAGAACAAAAACAAAATTGTAAATGCACTGAATAATGCAGACATTGCATTGATAACGATTGAGTAATTTTCACCCTTACCTAAAGCAAAAATGGCAGCTACTGCTCCCACAATCTGAAATAATGCAGCTCCCGGAGCGTGCGTTACTTCTAATTTTACTGCTGAAGAAATGTATTCACCGCAATCCCAAAAACTAAAATTGGGTTCTATGGTCGATAAGTACGTGAAAAATGCAATGACGAAAGTCACCCATCCGAGAATGGTGTTCCATTGCCTAAAAGTCCAGTTTTTCATAGTATAAAATCAATTATGCGAAAATAAGGTTTTTAGATTAGTTTGAATTAATTTTAACAAAATTTAAAAAAAATGGCGTAGTTTTTGTCTGCTTCGGTTGTCTATAATTAAAAATAAATCAAGAATTTATATAAATAGCGAACTTATAATTTACGAAAAGTTCAAAAATTATTTATTTTTTTGTATTTTTGCGGACAGATTTTTATTGAAAAATAACAAATAATGAGTAATGTTTACGATAATATTCTTGGCTTAATTGGGAGTACTCCTTTGGTAAGACTAAATACCGTCACAAAAGAAATACCTGCAACCATTTATGCCAAGTTAGAATCATATAATCCTGGACATTCCACCAAAGATAGAATCGCACTTCATATTATTGAAAACGCTGAGAAAAAAGGTTTATTAAAGGAAGATTCTGTAGTTGTAGAAACCACTTCCGGAAATACAGGTTTTTCACTTGCTATGGTTTGTATCATTAAAGGATATAAATGTATTCTGGCGGTGAGCGACAAAACAAAACCTGAAAAAATAGCTTATCTGAAAGCACTTGGTGCTACCGTTTATGTATGTCCTGCGAATGTACCTGCGAATGACCCGAGATCATATTATGAAGTAGCAAAGAGAATTGCTGCTGAAACTCCTAATTCTGTGTACATCAATCAATACTTTAATGAGTTGAATATTGATGCACATTATCAGACTACCGGTCCGGAACTTTGGGAGCAGACTCAAGGCAAGATCACCCATCTTTTTGCCTGCACAGGAACGGGTGGCACTTTGTCGGGTTCAGCAAAATTCTTGAAAGAAAAAAATCCTGATATTAAAATTATCGGTGTTGATGCAGACGGATCTATTTTGAAAAGTTTTCATGAAACAGGAAAAATTCATAAAGAAGATGTACATCCTTACCAAATTGAAGGGATGGGGAAAAATTTAATTCCTTCTGCTCTTTTGTTTGATAAAGTGGATGAATTTGTAAGAGTAAATGATGAAATGTCTGCGTACAGAACCCGTGAAATTGCTTTGAAAGAAGCCATTATGGGAGGTTACACAACAGGAGCTGTTACACAGGGATTAATGCAGTATGCCAATTCTCATCAGTTTTCAGAAAAAGATTTGGTAGTTTTAATCTTCCCGGATCACGGATCAAGATATATTACTAAAGTGTACAGCGATAAATGGATGGCTGAGCAAGGTTTCGTCAATAATTGTTTCCACAATTATGAAGAAGTCTTTAAGACAGAAATCATCAAATAAAATTTTTAATAAAGATACAAATCAAGCCTTTTTGTAAATCATAAAAGGCTTTTTTACATAAAACTTACTAATTACAATGGTAGATATTTTTGAAAGAATTAAACAAAATCCAGGACCTTTGGGTCAGTTTGCAGATTACGCAGAAGGATATTTTGTATTCCCAAAATTGGAAGGTCCTATTGGTCCGAGAATGAAATTTCAAGGTAAAGACGTAATTTTCTGGAGCGCAAATGACTATTTAGGTCTTTGTAACCATCCTGAAGTTTTGGAAGCTGATGCGAAAGCTGCAGCAGAATTCGGAATGTTTTATCCGATGGGAGCAAGAGCAATGTCCGGAGAAACACAACAGCACCAACAATTAGAAAAAGAATTGGCAGAATTTACTCAAAAAGAAGCTGCTTATCTTTTAAATTTCGGTTACCAGGGAATGGTTTCGGCAATTGATGCTTTGGTAACAAGACATGATGTAATCGTTTATGATGCAGATTCTCATGCTTGTATCGTTGACGGAGTTCGTCTTCACATGGGAAAAAGTTTCACTTTCAAACATAATGATATTGCGAGTTTAGAAAAGAATTTAGCAAGAGCGACAAAAGTTGCTGAAGAAAACGGTGGAGGAATCTTAGTGATTACAGAAGGTGTTTTCGGAATGAGAGGAATGCAGGGTAAACTAAAAGAAATTTGTGATTTAAAATCTAAATTCAATTTCAGACTTTTAGTTGATGATGCACACGGTTTTGGAACTTTGGGTAAAACCGGAGCCGGAGCAGGTGAAGAGCAAGGTTGTCAGGATCAGATTGATGTGTATTTCTCAACTTTTGCTAAATCAATGGCTGGTTTTGGAGCATTTCTTTCCGGAGATGAAAATATCATCAGATTTTTAAAATATAATCTTCGTTCTCAGATTTTTGCCAAATCTTTAACAATGCCAATGGTAATCGGAGGTTTAAAAAGATTAGAATTATTAAGAACGCGCCCGGAAATTAAAGATAAATTGTGGGAAAACGTTTATAAGTTACAAAACGGATTAAAAGAAAGAGGTTTCAACCTTGGAAACACAAATACTTGTGTTACACCGGTTTTCATTCAGGGAACAACAATCGAAGCGACACTTTTAGCGAAAGATTTAAGAGAAAATTACGGAGTATTTACCTCAGTTGTAGTCTATCCTGTAATTCCAAAAGGAATGATTTTGTTAAGATTAATTCCTACAGCTTCACATACAGACTCAGAAATCAACGAAACTTTAGCTGCTTTTGAAGGAATTAAAGAAAAATTGGAATCCGGACAATATGCAGAAATGGAAAAACAAATGAACATCGAATACAAACAAATGTAAATTGCTGATGGTTTTCGGCTCGTTGCTAATCTCCTAAACAACATTATAAATTTAGAACCGTTAGAATTTCTAGCGGTTTTTTATTTCTGACACGAATGCACAAATTTATTGGTTTTTTGCCAAAAACTATGGATTTCGTTTTTCGGCTATTTTATTTTGGTATTTCTTTGATAAGTTTACGCCTTTGTTTATCCTAAAATTATTTTCAAAATTTATGGATACTACCTTTGTTTACCGTTGCAATAAATAAATAAATAAATATCACAAACATAAACAAGGTATTTTTGAAATACACTCGTAATATGTAAAGTTAAACAAAGGCACTTCGTTTACAGAAGAAATACAAAAATATTTTTCCAGAATAGAATAAGATATCAATTTGGCAAAAAAAAATTTCCACACAGAATTGCAAAGAGCCAATTTATTTTATACACAAAAAATATTACTGCATTCGTGACAAAAAATAAAACATTTACAATAAATTTGCAAAAAATTACTTTTGAAAGACCTTCTTCTCATCACTCCTCCTTTCACGCAACTCAACACTCCTTATCCGGCGACCGCTTATATTAAAGGTTTTCTCAACACCAAAAATATTTCAAGCTATCAAATGGATTTGGGAATTGAAGTGATTTTAGAGCTATTTTCAAGAGAAGGAATTCAGAAGATTTTTGATACAGAGATCGATGTACAAAATATTTCAGAAAATTCACAGCGAATTTTTGCCTTGAGAGAAGAATATTTAAAAACAATCGATCAGGTTATTTTATTTCTTCAGAATAAAAATTCCACTTTGGCGAGACAGATCTGTTCGATGAATTTTTTACCGGAAGCTTCCCGTTTCAATCAGCTTGATGATATGGATTTTGCTTTCGGAAATATGGGTTTGCAGGATAAAGCTAAACATCTGTCTACTTTATACTTAGAAGATTTATCTGATTATATAGTTGAAAACATAGATTCTGATTTTGGATTCAGTCGGTATGCTGAAAGATTAGGAAAATCTGCCAATTCTTTTGATGAACTGTATAATAAATTACAGAGCGAACAAACATTTATTGATGATTTCACTTTAAAAATATTAAAGGAAAAATTAGAATTGGTTCAACCGAAACTGGTTTGTTTTTCTATTCCTTTTCCCGGAAATTTATACTCGGCTTTTCGTTCAGCAAAATTTATAAAAGAAAATTATCCGCATCTTAAAATTGCGATGGGTGGTGGTTTTCCAAATACTGAATTGAGAGAAATTAATGACCAAAGAGTTTTTGAATTTTTTGATTTTATTACTCTTGACGACGGAGAAGTTCCTCTCGAACTGCTTTATGAAAATATTTTCAAGGCAGAATTAAATGAAGAATCTCAATTCAAAAGAACTTTTTTAATTGAAAACGAAATAGTTACCTATAAAAATAATTCTACCAAACACGATTATAAACAATCAGAAATAGGAACTCCCGATTATACAGATTTACAATTAGATAAATATATTTCCGTTATTGAAATTGCCAATCCAATGCATAGTTTATGGAGCGACGGAAGATGGAATAAACTCACGATGGCTCACGGTTGTTATTGGGGAAAATGTACGTTTTGCGATATTTCTTTAGATTACATAAAAATTTATGAGCCCATTTCTGCCAAAATTTTGGTTAACCGAATGGAAGAATTAATCAAAACAACTGGTGAAACAGGATTTCATTTTGTTGATGAAGCAGCACCACCCGCTCTGATGAGAGAAGTTGCACTTGAAATTTTGCGAAGAAATCTGGTAGTTACATGGTGGACAAATATTCGTTTTGAAAAAAGCTTCACCCAGGATTTATGTTTTTTACTAAAACTTTCGGGCTGTGTTGCCGTTTCGGGTGGATTGGAAGTTGCGAGTGACCGATTGTTAAAATTAATTGATAAAGGAGTTTCTGTAGACCAAGTTGCAAGAGTGACAAGAAATTTTACCGAAGCCGGAATTATGGTTCATGCCTATCTAATGTATGGTTATCCAACTCAGACTATCCAGGAAACGGTGGATTCTTTAGAAATGGTTCGTCAGCTTTTTGAAATGGGAATTTTACAAAGTGGTTTTTGGCATCAGTTCGCAATGACGGCACATTCTCCGGTCGGACAAAATCCTGAAGAGTTTGGAGTAACTCCGATAAAACAGGAAATTAAGTTTGCTAACAACGATATTGATTTTGAAGATAAAACCGGAATCGATCATAGTAAATTTAGTTTTGGTTTAAAAAAATCGCTTTTCAACTTTATGCACGGAATCAATTTCGAAATCCCTCTTCAGGATTGGTTTGATTTTAAAATTCCAAAAACAACCATTCATCCCGATTATATTCATGACAGTTTATTGGATGAAGACCAATTTAATTTTAAAGGAAATTCAAAAATCATATTTTTAGCCAAAAATGTAATCGCTGAGAATTACATAAAAACAAAAAAGCAAAGTTCATGGGCGTATACGAAAATTATGTTCCATTTAAGAACTAACATTGTAAAAATCGAATTGGAGCAGGAAAAAGCAGGTTGGCTGAAAAAAGTAATTTCAGAAAATACTTTTGAAAATCCGAAACGCATTACACTTCAGCAACTTAAAAATAATTTTGAAGAAAATTTTGAAGATTTTGAATTATTTTGGTTTTCAAAACCAATTCAGCAATTAAAAGAGAACGGAATTATTTTAAGTTTGTAGAAGATACTATTTTTAAATATACATTCACTTTGTCATTCCGTAGGAATCTAAACTTGAGGTTAAAAAACTGCTTTTGAGATTCCTCCGGAATGACAAAGTGAGAAAATAAAAACTCCTAAAATAATTTTAGAATTTATTTTTGCTAAACATATTAAAGTTACTTTTTATCTTTTTCAACACCATCTTTCACAACTTCACCAACTTCTACTTTTTCTTTAATTTTTATAAAATTAGGATCCAAAATTGCCATTCTTTCGGCAAGTGCTTTGTAAGTCGGGAATTTTAAAATTGAAGCTCTTCCCGACATTTCTCTGTATAAAGTAAAAACTTTTCCTCCGGCTGTAGTAATTCTTTTCGTTGTCGTACTGTATCTGCCGACTAACTTACTTTTAGCATCATACATTTCAATATCAACAAAAGTTTTGTCAGAAATTGTATCTTCAGAACCAAAACTTACCGGCAAATTGGTGAAATATCCTACGGGAACACCATTGCTTAAAATTTCTCCAACATTATTCACGGTAATATTGAGTTTATCAATTTTTGTTCGGATGGCATAAGCTTCTTTCGTTTTTGCATCAAGTTTTCTTTTTGGCATATTTTTGAAAACTTCATCCAGATTTTTAATATTTATTCCTCTTTCATCAATAATTTTGAGAGCTTTAATACAAGTATAAACTGCTGATTTTTCGTCCCCCGAAAATGCTGAAGGTGAAATATAATCCATATCCAACGTTTTTTCACGATTATAGACACGATTTAACTTTACATAACTGTCACGTACAGAGTCTACAATACTTTTATCGACAAATTCCATCGTGAAAATCGGAGTTTCTTTCAAATCCATAAAAGTATATTCTCCGGATTTGCTTGATATTTTTGCAACATGAATTCCGTCTAAACTTACAATGCCTCTTTTAGTTTTAATCAATTGAGCATTCAGAATAAAGCTCAAAACTGTAAAGAACATGATTAAATTTCTTTTCATAAAATCAAATTTTTACGAGCATAAAAAAAGTGTAACAAAGTTACACTTTCTTGAAAATATATTTAGCTTCTCAATTTAATTATTCGCAAAGGATAATTCCTTTATCATTATTAAATTCCACAACACCGCTTTTGATTGCGTAAGAAAAAACTTCAGTCTGATTTTCATTTTCTTTAGTAAAATTTTTAGCATAAGCTTCGTCGATAGACTTTGCAAATAGCTTCACTTTACCACCTGATAATGAAGAAACAATTCCTGCGTGGTTTTTCATTAAATGGAATTCACCATTTTTTCCAGGCAACAATACTGAGTCTACTTCTCCTTCAAAAACTACGTATTCTGGTGTTAAAATTTTTATATTCATTTTAAATTGCTTTTGGCTTTTGGCTAATAGCTATTTGCTATCAGCAATTAGCATTATTATGCGTTATCAGCTAACATTTTTTGTCCAGCTTCGATCGCTTCTTCGATAGTTCCTTTCAAGTTGAAAGCAGCTTCCGGTAAGTGATCCAACTCACCATCCATAATCATTGTAAATCCTTTGATGGTATCTTTAATATCAACCAAAGATCCTGGAATACCTGTAAACTGTTCAGCTACGTGGAAAGGCTGAGATAAGAATCTCTGAACTTTTCTAGCTCTGTAAACTACTAATTTATCTTCTTCAGAAAGTTCTTCCATACCAAGGATTGCAATAATATCCTGCAATGCTTTGTATCTCTGAAGAATTTCTTTTACTCTCTGAGCACAGTTATAATGCTCTTCACCGATAATTTCCGGAGCCAGGATTCTTGACGTAGAAGCCAATGGATCAACAGCCGGATAAATACCTAATGAAGCAATTTTTCTGTCTAATACTGTTGTTGCATCTAAGTGAGCAAACGTTGTAGCAGGAGCCGGGTCAGTTAAATCATCCGCAGGTACGTAAACCGCCTGTACTGAAGTAATTGAACCATTTTTAGTTGAAGTAATTCTTTCCTGCATCGCACCCATTTCAGATGCCAAAGTTGGTTGGTAACCTACCGCAGAAGGCATACGACCTAAAAGTGCAGATACCTCAGAACCAGCCTGTGTAAAACGGAAAATGTTATCAACAAAGAAAAGTACGTCTCTACCTTGTCCTGTTTCTCCACCGTCTCTGTAATATTCAGCTAAAGTAAGACCAGAAAGTGCTACTCTTGCTCTTGCTCCAGGCGGCTCATTCATTTGTCCGAAAACGAATGCAGCTTTAGAATCTTTCATAGCTTCCAAATCTACTTTAGAAAGATCCCAACCTCCGTTTTCCATAGAGTGCATGAAATCATCACCATATTTGATAATTCCTGATTCAAGCATCTCTCTCAAAAGGTCATTTCCTTCTCTCGTTCTTTCACCTACACCGGCAAAAACAGAAAGACCACCATGTCCTTTTGCAATATTGTTAATCAACTCCTGAATCAATACTGTTTTACCTACACCTGCACCACCGAACAATCCGATTTTACCTCCTTTTGAGTAAGGTTCAACCAAGTCGATTACTTTAATACCTGTGAATAAAACTTCTGCAGAAGTTGAAAGCTGATCAAATTTTGGCGCTGGTCTGTGAATGGGAAGACCACCTTCCTTAGAAATATTTTGAAGCCCATCGATAGCATCACCAACAACGTTGAAAAGTCTTCCGTTTACTGCATCACCGATTGGCATAATAATAGGATTTCCGTATCCGATTACATCCTGACCTCTTTTAAGACCATCAGTTGCATCCATTGCGATACATCTTACTGTATCCTGACCGATATGCTGCTCTACTTCTAATACTACTTTTTCACCGTTTTCTTTTGTAATCTCCAAAGCATCATAGATACTTGGAATAGCCTCTACATTATTGAAAACTACATCGATTACAGGACCAATAATTTGAGAAATTTTTCCTTTAATTTGGTTTGCCATTGCTAAATTTTTTCTTGGTGCAAATATAATGATTCTTCACAAACCTGCAATTGCTAAAAAAAAGATTTTTATCATGCTTTTTTACCAATTTATAAATTGTTAAAATGTAATATTATAACCGTGTAACAGTTTACCAATAACTGTCTAAATAACGATACATCTTTACATTATACCTGTAATCTTTCCAGATTATTACCTCTTAAATTACCGCAATATTACTTTGCTACATTGTTAGACTGCTAAATTGTTACATTGCTACATTATGTTTATATTTGCAGTCAAAATTTTTTCATTTGAAAGTTTTCAGAAATTTCAGCGATTATGCCTCTCAAAAGCCTTTAGCCTTATCTTTAGGAATGTTTGACGGAGTTCATCTTGGTCATAAATATATTATTGATGAGCTTAAAAAAGTAGGCATCAGTAACAATCTGGAAACTGCAGTTCTAACTTTCTGGCCACACCCAAGATTTGTTTTTAATCCTAATGAAGATTTAAAGCTTCTGAATACGCTGGATGAAAAAACTTTACTGATGGAAAAATATGGCATCAACAATTTATTTCTAAAAGAATTTGATGAAGAATTTCGAAATCTTACCGGAGAGGAATTTGTGAGACAAATTTTAGTAGGAAAATTAAACGTAAAGTATTTAATTATCGGTTACGATCATTCTTTCGGAAAAAATAAAAGCGGAAATTTTGAATTGCTTCAAAAACTTTCTAAAGAATTGGATTTTGAAGTCGAACAAATGGAAGCGATTAACATTCACGAAAATAATATCAGTTCAACAAAGATCAGAAATGCTTTGTTGAATGGAAATATTTTACAAGCGAATGAAATGTTGGGTTACTCCTACTCTGTTTCCGGAACTATTGTTCATGGTAAAAAATTGGGTAGAACGATTGGCTATCCAACTGCCAATATCGAAACTGAAAATTTGAAATTACTTCCTAAAAAAGGAGCTTACATTGTTGAAGTTTTCATAAAAGATCATCAATATAAAGGAATGTTGAGCGTTGGAACCAACCCAACTGTAAATGGTGAAAAATTAACCGTTGAAGTTTATATTCTTGATTTTGAAGGAGATATTTATGACGAAAAAATCATCGTAAAATTCAGAGATTTCCTTCATGAAGAAATTAAATTTGAAGGTCTTGAAAAATTAATTGAAAGACTGGATGAAGATAAAAGACTGACGGAAGCTTTCGAATTTTAATCATTCAATATCTCCTCTTTCGCTTTCTTCGTTAAAGATTTAAAAACCAGATCATACGATTGGTCAATCATTTTTAAAATTAAATCTTTTCTTAAACCGTCTAAAGAAACCGAATTCCAGTGGGTTTTGTTCATGTGAAAGGCTCCTGTGATTTGAGGATATTGTTCACGAAGTTCTAAGCTCCATTCTGGATCATTCTTTACTGCAATTGTTAGTGGCTGCCTTTTTAGAGACATCAATAAAAACATTTTTGTTCCTACTTTCATTACTAATGTTTCCTGATCAAAAGGAAATGTTTCTGTAACTCCTTTTTTTGACAGGCAATAATCTAAAATTTCGTTGGCATCCATTTAGTATGAGTAATAAGTAATTGGTAATGAGTAATTTTTATAAATGATAATTGATGAGTTAGTTTCCTTACAAATCTCTTATTTTTTATCTTAAATAATTATTCAAATTTAGTAAATTTAAGAAAGAAAAAAACATCATACAAAACACGTAATTATGAAAGCTCTCGTAATCGGTGCTACAGGTGCTACCGGAAAAGATTTGGTTCAACAACTTTTATTGGATAATAACTTTAATGAAGTCAATGTTTTTGTGAGAAAACCTCTCACAATATATAACGATAAGTTGAAAATACACATTGTGGATTTTGATCAACCGGAAAAATGGAAAAATCTGGTGCGTGGAGATGTTGCATTTTCATGCCTCGGAACAACTTTAAAAGATGCCGGAAGTAAAGAAGCCCAGCGAAAAGTTGATTTTGATTACCAATATGAATTTGCAAAAGCTGCCAAAGAAAATAATGTAGATGATTATATTTTGGTTTCTGCTTACGGAGCAAACCCAAAATCTAAAATATTTTATTCTAAAATGAAAGGCGAACTGGAAGAAGCCGTAAAAAAACTCCATTTCAATAAAATTACCATCTTTAAGCCGGGAATGCTGGAAAGAAAAGATTCTGAAAGATCAGGAGAAGTTTTGGGAAGCAGAATTATAAAGTTTGCAAATAAGCTAGGACTATTTGAGAGCCAAAAACCTTTACCAACAGATATTTTAGCAAAAGCTATGATCAATTCGTCAAAAATTAAAAGCAATGGATATTCCAGCATAAAATTGGGAAATATTTTCTGTTTTGCTGAAAAATCTAATGATCGAAATATCTAAGAAAAAACCGCTTCTAAAATATAGAAACGGTTTTTATATAAAAAAAATTACTTCAATTATTTTGCTGGTGCAGCAGCCTGAAGAGCAGCTTCTTTGGCTTTCATTTCAGCAACTTTAGGCTGATTTCTAAGCATTGCATAAATATCCTTTAAAATTTGCACTGCATCAAGGTTATTTGGTTCAACCTGATACCATTTTTCTGCATAGGGTAAAGCTTTGTTGAATCTTTCTTTGCGAGCTTCAATTAGCTCCGTAGCTTTATCAGGGTTTGATTTTCTAAGCCCGTTAATTTCTTCTACTGCTTTAGCATCATCACCAATTGCAGCATAAACTAAATTTTGGTGAGCATTAGACATTTTAGGATTTATCTCTAAAGCTTTATTAAATGAAGCAATTGCATCATTTACTGTGGCAGGATTTTTTGATTGTAAAACACCCAGATTATACCAGTTTGTTGCATCATTAGGATTTTTAGCCAGCTGATCTTTAAGATTAGTCATAAACTGATCTGTTTTTCCAGATGAGTATAATGCAGTACCCTGAAATTCTTTCAGTTTAGCATTGTTTGGGTATTTAGCTAAACCTTTTTCAATAATTGCCAAAGCTTCATCATTTTTCTTAGCATTTAAAAGCAAAGTAGATAAAGTTTCATACAAATCTGGTTCTACACTTTTAGACTGTTCAGTTTTAAAATCTGAATAATCTTTTGAAGAGGTCTTTTTCAGAAGATCCCAAGTCGCTTTATCATAACTTGATACTTGCCCGCTCTTGTTATCTTTAGCGGTATAACTGGTTTGAACACCTGTATATCCAGAATTGATAAGCTCTGTGTAAATTTTTATAGATTCATCCAGATTATTTGCCAAAGCATAACTCAAACCAGAATAATACAGGTAGGTTTTATCTTCTTGTGCATTATCTTTCAACAAATTATAAAGTTCTAAAAACTTTGGTGCTGCCACTGTATAATTTTTTGCATTATATGCATCCATTGCAGTTTTATTAACAGCCTGGATTTCAGTATTAAGAGCAGCTGGGTCTTTTTTCTCCTTCTTTTGTGCTAAAGCAAAAGTTGAAGCTATAATTGCTGTACCTAAAATTAGCTTTTTCATAGGTGAAATTTATTTTAAATTTATATTATTCTTCTGAATCAGAGTTTTCAGTTTCATCAACTGGGTTTTCATCTAATTTATCTTCTGTTTGTGGTGAAGTGGTTCCTTCTGTTGATGTGTTTTCTTCAGATTCTTCTCCCTCCAGAATTTCCTCTTCTACATCTTTATCCATTTCAACTTTTGCAATGGCCGCAATCTCATCATTCTTCTTAAGATTGATCATTCTTACACCCTGAGTATTTCTACCCATCACTCGCATCTCGTCCATATTCATTCTGATGGCAACACCAGATTTATTGATGATCATCAATCCATCTTCGTCTGTTACGTTTTGAATTGCAATCAGATTACCTGTTTTTTCAGTGATATTTAAAGTGATTACACCTTTTCCACCTCTGTTGGTAATTCTGTAATCTTCAACTGCTGTTCTCTTACCATAACCTTTTTCAGATACCACTAGAACGGTTTCTCGCTCAACATCATTCACAACAATCATACCAATAACCTCATCATTATCTTCCATCGTTATTCCACGCACACCAATAGAACCTCTACCAACTTCTCTTACCTTTTCTTCAGGGAAACGGATACATTTTCCATTCTTCGTTGCAATCATAATCTGAGATTCACCATTTGTAAGATAAGCACTTAACAACTGGTCATTTTCTCTGATTTCAATTGCATTAATACCATTTACTCTCGGTCTTGAGTAAGCTTCCAATGAAGTTTTCTTGATGGTACCGTTTTTAGTAATCATCACAACGCTCATTTGATTAATGTAATCTACATCTTTCAAATCGTTGGTTCTTATGTATGCTTTGATTTTATCGTCCGGTTCGATGTTGATTAAGTTTTGTACAGCTCTTCCTTTTGCCGTTTTAGAACCTTCAGGAATTTCAAATACTCTTAACCAGTAACATTTACCTTTTTCGGTAAAGAACAACATGTATTGGTGGTTCGTTGCAGAAACAATGTACTCCAGGAAATCTGAATCTCTTGTTGTAGCCGCCTTATTTCCTACACCACCTCTGCTTTGAATTTTGTATTCTGAAAGTAATGTTCTCTTCACATAACCTGCGTGAGAAATTGTAAGAACCACAGATTCGTTCGGGATAATATCTTCGATAGACATTTCACCTCCGGAATAATCGATTTCCGTTCTTCTTTCGTCGCCGTATTTTTCTTTTACTTCAATTAATTCATCCTTAATGATCTGGAATCTCCTTGGTTCATTTGCCAAAATATCTTCTAAATCTTTAATTTCTTTCATGATAGCATCATATTCATCACGGATCTTATCAAGCTCCATTCCTGTCAAACGAGCAAGACGCAGATCTAAAATTGCCTGAGCCTGAATTTCTGATAATTCAAACGCTTCAATTAAACCTTCCTTCGCTGCCTGTGGATTTGAACTGTGACGAATAATAGAAATCGCTTTATCTAAAGAATCCTGAGTTCCGATCACTTTCATAAAACCTTCAAGAATATGAGCTCTTTCTTTCGCTTTTTTAAGCTCATACTGAGTTCTTCTTACGATAATTTCATGTCTGTGCTCAACAAAATGATGAATAATATCCTTTAAGTTCAGCTGTTCCGGTCTGCCATGTACCAAAGCGATATTGTTTACACTGAAAGAAGTTTGTAGTGAAGTATATTTATACAGCATATTCAGAACAACATTCGGAATCGCATCATTTTTCAATTCATAAACGATACGCATTCCGTTTCTGTCAGATTCATCTCTGATTTCGTAGATTCCGAGGATTTTTTCATCTTTTACCAATTCAGCCGTTCTGGCAATCATCTCAGCTTTGTTAACCTGGTAAGGAATTTCAGTTACAATAATAGCATTCCTGTTGTGGATTTCTTCAAAACCTACTTTAGCTCTAAGAACTACTCTACCTCTCCCTGTATGGAAAGCATCTCTTACCCCGTCGTAACCATATATAATACCACCTGTAGGGAAATCGGGAGCAACAATGTGCTGCATCAATTCATCGATGGTAATTTCTCTGTTATCAATATATGCAGTAATTGCGTCAACCGCTTCAGAAAGATTGTGTGGCGCCATGTTTGTCGCCATACCTACAGCGATACCTGAAGTACCGTTTACCAAAAGATTCGGGATCTTTGTAGGCATTACGGTTGGTTCCGTCAAACTGTCATCAAAGTTATTCTGGAAATCAACAGTATCTTTATCAAGATCTGATAAAATTTCATCTGAAACTTTTTTAAGTCTTGCCTCAGTATAACGCATTGCTGCAGGCGGATCACCATCCATAGAACCAAAGTTACCCTGTCCGTCAACCTGTGGATAACGCAGACTCCAAGGTTGCGCCATTCTTACCATGGCATCGTACACTGAAGAATCTCCGTGTGGGTGATATTTACCTAAAACATCCCCAACAATTCTTGCAGACTTTAAATATTTTCTGTTTGAAAAAACTCCTAAACCATACATACCATACAGCACTCTTCGGTGTACAGGTTTAAGACCGTCTCTCACGTCCGGTAATGCTCTTGAAACAATTACCGACATCGAATAATCGATGTAAGATGATTTCATTTCATCAACAATGTTGATAGGAATTAATCTTTCTCCTTCTTTTTGCATATATAAGTTTTATTGTAATGATAATCAGACCTTTAAAAATCAGTCTGAAAACTATTTATTTTCAATTATTAATAACGGGCTAAGTTACAAAATTTTTGCCGATTTTTGCCTGAGATTTGAAGCTAAATATCTTAAAAAATATTAAAATATGAGTGTATTAAGTATAACTTTTCACTGTGTAAACAACAGTCTGGAAGAATGGGAAAAATATGTCGATGAAACGTTGGTTTTAATGACCGAAAACCTTCTTGATGTTGACAAATACATCTTGTCTGAAGTTCACAGCGATTTCATAGATGAAGGTAAAAATTACAATCTTCTGCTGATGTTTGATGATGAAGAAAAACGTACGGATTTTATGGAAAGTGAATTATTAAATATCACTGATAGAATTGAAAGTAAATTCGGACAAAACGTGATGATTTTCAATACATCTTTAAATCCGAAGAAAAGAAGAATGTAATTCTAATTAAAACTCTTTATAAAATAAAAAAATCTGTCTAAAATTTTTTAGACAGATTTTTTTTATAAGTTTACGACAACTACAGGTCTGCTTCGATAAACACGTGGTTGTCTTTTGTGAGAATAGTGTTTGTAAGGCCTTGCTGGTCTGTAATAGTGCCTTTTGTGATAATGTTTCGGTCCCCTATGATAGTGAGCTACTTTTCTGTATTTTGGCTTATAATGACCACGATAATGTTTTTTGTGCGGACCGTGATGGCGTTTCTGTAATGATTCCGCCTGGAAAAATGTGATTGCAAAAACAATAAGGAACAATCCGATTACTTTTGTGAGTACTTTCATATAAATCAATTTCAAATTATCAAATAAAAATTATCAATACCAGTGCCAATAATTCTTTATCATTGATTTTTTAATACTATTTAAGACAATTTAATTACTTTTCTGAATAATCCAGATTAATAATTTAAAAATAACAAAATCAATTCTATCTGTTTCGAGGATGAGCTTCTTTTAATTTTTCAACTTTCTTATCGTGGCCGGGCGGCATTGGTCTTCTACCTGGATGCGGCAAACATGATGAAAACATTCCGGCTAAAATTACGATGACGACTGTATTTTTAATCAATTTCATAATACTAAATTTTAAAGTGATAGAATAAATGATACAATCAAAATGCCAATTACATTTAAAATACATTTTTACTTCTTCGCTCCATAAAAATCAGATCCTTCCATTGCCCGTGAAGTTGTGCTACCTTTTCTCTCTTTCCAATAATTTTGAAGCCATTTTTCTGATGAAATCTTATTGATGCTTCATTTTCAGAAAAAATATTGGATTGCAGAGTCCAGAATCCGTGGTTTTCACTGTCAACAATAAGTTTTTTCAAGAGCATTGTACCCAAACCTTTCCCAATGTAATTATTATCCAAATAAATACTTACTTCAGCAACACCTTTAAAAAAATCTTTTTTACTTACTGTTTTTAAAGCACACCAACCGACCACTTCATTGGCTTCATTTTCCAAAACCCATCTGCAATCATTATAATAACTGGTATCCCAAGCTTCTGCGCTTGGCAATTCTGTTTCAAGGGTTGCCATTCCGCTGTCGATTCCCTGTTTAAGAATTTCCAAAACTCTTGTTTCATCCTGCGGAAGCATTTCTCGTATCTCGTAATTCATTTTAATGGTATTTTCTTTTATTTTTTCTTTTGATTCTTGAATAATGAGTTTGCTTATCTGTTTTATCCTGAGAAATCACGCTTATATTTCCATCGACTTCCAAAATAGCAAGTTTTACATTATCCATTGTTTCTATACCATGTTCCCGGATAGCTTCATTCAACTCATCAAAACTAATTTTTACTTTTCTCAACGCGACAGGATCTTCCTTCCCGTCTTTCACTAAAATCACAGGATCGGCTTCCATTAAGCTTGCAAAACTCTTGCTGGAAAACATCAATCTTTTCACAATAAAGTTAGCTACGAAAAGAACCAAAGCCGCGATAATTCCACCTTCCAAGGAAGTGTTTTGTCCCACCATTGCGTTTTGTACCGCATTAGAAATTAAAAGCAACAAAACAACATCTCCCGCATTAAGCTGGGAAAGCTGATTTTTCCCAAACAAACGGATGGCAATCATCATAAAAAGATAAACGGAAACAGAGCGGAGAACAACATCTAAAATAGGATTCACGGTTTGTAATATTTAGATCAAATGTAACCAATTAGCACAAATAAAAAAACTGCTCTTTCAAGCAGTTTAAAGGAAATTATATAGTTTGTTTCTACTGAATTATCTGTTGTTAATATCTACTCTCACAGGCATTACAAATGATGAAGCCAACATATTCTCGTTAAGTTTGTTTGCATCAATTTTATATTGAAGATGAGATAATACACTTTCGATTTCTTTACTTACATTTTTGCAATCCCCTTTTGAACGAACGTTTACGATCTTACCATTTTCAGCAATATCAAATTTCACTTCAGAGTTTACAACTCCCTGTTTGTAATCCTGCTTGGTAAAATCAAAATTATCCATTAAAAGATTTCTGATCTCATTAAAAGCATCATTTTTATTTAACTGAACTTCCTGAATTGTATTATCAGAAGTAGTTTGAGCTTTTACATTTCCTGCAATTGCAGTTAATCCTAATGCGAAAAGAGAAGCAACGAATATTTGGATCTTATTTTTCATAACCATTTGATTTTAAATTAAATATTAAACTTGTTTTGAATTCTAAATCAAAGATATAAAAAATAATTCATACAAATTTCACATTGAGTTAACATTGAGTTAACATTGGAATTTAAAAAACTGATTATCAGTTAAATAAAATTAAAAATAATTGAATTGTTAACATTGGAATTAAAATTTTGGTCAAAAAAAAAGCTAAACTTAATTTGTTTAGCCAAATTTTCGAAGATTACAAACCCTCAATGATTCTCTTACTTTCTAGTTCATTAATGATAAATTGAGCATCACTTTCATTAATGTACCTATTTTCATAAAGCCATTGTATTCTGCCAATTTGTACATGAACAGGAATCAGATTATCTACTTTATAATAATTTTTCAGGTAATAATCTTTCTTACTTTCTTTAATTTTAGAAATGAATACATCAACTTCTTCTATGTCTTTCTTTGTGTAGAAAAAAACAATGGGTTTTGATGCTGTCAGACTTTTTGAGCTTTCTTTTCTAAATTCTTGATTACATAATCCTACAATAATTAGTACAGGAATCATTATTAAAGCAAAAACGAAAATACTCATTGATTCTGAAAACACAAAAGAATTATGAATGATAATATTTAGAAGTATGCCGTTAAAAACAACAGATACTGTTGTTCCTAAAAGCACAATATCTTTAGATTTTCAAAACACTGTTTTATCATCCTGAATATCTGTAAAATTAACTTTATACTCCTGTACTTCTTTAGCAAAACTATCTTTTACTAAAATTCCGTCATCCAGAATTTCAAAATATTTAGAATTCCTCCCGTTTTTTTGCTTTAAAATATTCATTAAAAAAAAAATTACATTTCCTTCTTCAAGTACTTCCCCGTCAAAGATTTTTTAGACTTAATTACTTCTTCCGGAGTTCCCTTTGCGATAATTTCTCCACCGTGTTTTCCACCTTCGGGACCAACATCGATAATATGATCGGCTAATTTTATAACATCCATATTGTGTTCAATGATGATGAAAGAGTTTCCTAATTCCACCAATTGATTGATGGCATCCATCAGGATTTTCACGTCTTCGAAATGAAGTCCGGTTGTGGGTTCGTCAAGAATGTATAATGTATTTCCGGTTTGTCTTTTCGATAATTCGGTTGCCAACTTGATACGTTGCGCTTCACCTCCACTTAAAGTTGTTGATTGCTGTCCTAAAGTGATATATCCTAAACCTACATCCTGCAAAGTTTTCACTTTCGCAAAAATCTTAGGAATCGGCTGGAAAAATTCTACCGCTTCATCAATCGTCATATCCAGAATATCAGAAATAGATTTTCCTTTGTAACGAACTTCCAGTGTTTCTCTGTTGAAACGTTTTCCGTTGCACGTTTCACAATGAACATACACATCGGGTAAGAAATTCATTTCAATCACTTTCAAGCCGCCTCCCTGACAAGTTTCGCATCTTCCGCCTTTTACGTTGAAAGAGAATCTTCCGGGTTTGTAACCACGGATTTTAGATTCCGGGAGTTCAGAAAATAAGTTTCTGATGTCGGTAAACATCGCCGTATACGTTGCAGGATTTGAACGAGGCGTTCTTCCGATCGGCGTTTGATCTACATCTACAATCTTATCGATATGCTCAAGACCTTCGATTTTTTTGAAAGGCAAAGGTTCCTGAACGGCTCTGTAAAAATGCTTATTGAGAATCGGATAGAGTGTTCCATTGATCAACGAAGACTTTCCGCTTCCTGAAATTCCCGTAACCACAACCAGTTTCCCTAAAGGAATATCTAAGGTTACATTTTTAAGGTTGTTTCCTGTTGCTCCTTTTAGAACAATATTTTTTCCGTTTCCTGGTCTTCTTACTTCAGGAATGGCAATTTTTCTTTTCCCGTTGATATATTGGGCAGTAATTGTATCGGCTTTTAATAAATCTTTTGGTTTTCCCTGCCAAAGAATTTCACCTCCGAATTTTCCAGCTCTCGGACCAATATCCAAAACCTCATCGGCTTCCATAATCATATCTTTGTCGTGTTCCACAACCAAGACTGAATTTCCGATGTCACGTAGATTTTTTAAAGAATTTATTAATCTTTCGTTGTCTCTCTGGTGCAGTCCGATACTTGGTTCATCCAGAATATACAGAACATTCACCAACTGAGAACCGATTTGCGTTGCCAGACGAATTCTTTGAGACTCTCCTCCCGAAAGTGTTTTGGAGCTTCTGCTTAAACTTAAATAATCCAAACCAACATCCAATAAAAACTGAAGTCTCGTCTCGATTTCCTTTAAAATTTCGTGAGCTATAATTGATTTTTTTTCAGAAAATGTATCTTTTACATCGTGAAGCCATTCTTTCAAGTCGGATAAACTTAATCCGTTAACCTCAGCAATATTTTTTCCGTCAATTTTAAAACTCAAACTTGAGGGTTGAAGACGTGCTCCTTTACATTCCGGACAAGTTTCTTCAGTCGTGAAATGTCTTTCGAGCAAAATTGCTTCGTAAGATTCTCTTTCCTCAATCATTTCTTCCATGAAAGGAATCAAACCGTCAAAACTGATTTTGATTTTCTTGGTAATTCCTGCGTATTTTAAATCTTTATTAAATTCTTTGTGACAACCGTTGTAAATATAATCCAATGCCTCTGCCGGAATATCCTGAAACGGCGTCGCCAAGCCTAAACCGAAAATTTCAAGAATATTTTTAATCTGAGATAGAATCCATTTATTGGATTTTAAATCTTCCAAAGGCAATAGACCTCCCTGATTAATTGATAATTTCGGGTTTTCTACAAAATAATCGGTGTTGATTTTTTTTATCGTTCCTAAACCTTTGCAGCTTGGGCAGCTTCCTTTCGGAGAATTGAACGAAAACGTGTTTGGTTCCGGTAATGCCAATGAATGACCGGTTTCGGCATCCATTAAATTCTTTGAGAAATATTCAATTTCGTTACTTCCCAATTTTTGAATTCCGATTAACCCTTCTCCCATTTCCATTGCGGTATGTAAAGATTTTTCCATTCTGGCTTCGGAAGCAGATTCTCCGATAATCCAACGGTCGATAACGATATCAATGTCGTGGGTTTTGTAACGGTCAAGTTTTAAATCATATTCAATATCCTGCAATTCACCATCAATTCTGGCTTGTCCGTATCCTTTTTTTGCCATCTGCACGAAAAGTTCGTGGTAATGTCCTTTTCTGGAACGCACAACCGGCGCCATCAACATGATTTTTTCGCCTGTATAATTTTCTTTGATGGTTTCAAGAATCTGCTCTTCGGTATAACTTACCAATTTCTTTCCTGTTGTCTGAGAATACGCATCAGAAACTCTTGCATACAAAAGACGCAGGTAATCGTACAGTTCAGTAACAGTTCCAACGGTCGAACGGGGGTTTTTGTTGGTCGTTTTCTGTTCGATGGCAATTACCGGAGACAATCCTTCGATTTTATCAACATCGGGACGTTCCAAACCACCTAAAAACTGTCTTGCATAAGCAGAAAATGTTTCGATGTAACGACGCTGTCCTTCCGCAAAAATCGTATCAAAAGCCAATGATGATTTTCCGCTTCCCGAAAGTCCGGTAATTACAACCAATTCGTTACGCGGAATCTTGACATCAATGTTTTTAAGATTGTGTTCTCTGGCTCCGTAAACTTCTATATATTCTTTTGATTCACTCATAATCTGGGGTGACTTAACATGAAAATCACGATGTGCAAAATTACGGAATTTTATGGACTTATTAATGTTAAAAAATGTTGGAAATTTTAGATTTAAACAATCAAAAAAGAGTTTAATTTTATTTCTATTCAGATATAAATGATTTAAAAACTTATTCTCGTTTTTACTTAAATTTACACTGATTTAAATATAACCATGAACAGACTGCGTGAACATATCGAAGAAATAATTTCTTTATCAGATGAAGAATTCGATCATATAAAAACATTTTTCACCATAAAAAATGTTCGTAAAAATCAGTTTTTGGTGCATGAAGGTGATGAAGTAAAGTTTGAGTTTCTTACGCTCGATGGAATTTATAAAGTCTTTTACATTGACGAAAACGGAAAAGAACATATTCTGCAGTTTGCAAAAAAGAATTGGTGGATGACTGATTACATAGGATTCTTTAAACAAAAAAATGCCACGATGTTTGTAGAATGTCTGCAGGACGGAACTGTGGCATGCCTCACTTTAGAAGGCAGAGAAAAGTTAGCTTCAGAATTTCATAAGATGGAAAATTTCTTCAGAACAAAGCTTACCAATGGTTATATTGCCTTACAACAGAGGATTATTCTTCTCCTTTCAAGCACACCTCAGCAACGCTACGAAGAGTTTTCAAAATTATATCCTGATTTGATTTCACAGATTCCTAAAAAATATGTTGCGGAATATTTGGGAGTAAGCAGAGAGACTCTAAGCCGACTTTATTCAAATACAAAATAGTTTTTACAACTCTTTGCATTTTAATCTTTGTTTTTCAAAAATAAGTGAAACGCCTTGGTTTAACTTTATCTAAGTGTTATTTTATAATTCTTTGTCTTTCCTTGCGTTTTTTAATTGCAAAGAAAGACAAGGGTTGTAGAATAAATTCTTTTTTTTAAGATAAACAATGGCATTTCATTTAGCAAAGAAATACCATACTAATTTTTTAATTCCTTAATTACGTCTTCAAAATGCACAACCAATATTTATAAATCTTAATTGATTTAAGTATTCTAATTATTAAGTGTGATTTCGGTCACACTTTTTTTGTGACTTTGCTCCTTCGATTGAGGTTTTAAACCGGCCTACATTTGCTATAGAAATTTAAACGATTTAAAAAATCCAAACAAAATATTCATTTAACTAAAAAATTCAAAGTCATGAAACCAAAAGTTCTAATTATTGTTTCCAATGCAAACTCAATCGGACCAAACAAAAGAAGAACAGGAACTTTCTTATCTGAAGTAGCCCATCCTTACGCAGAATTTGAGAAAGCAGATTATCAAATTGATTTTGCAAGTTTAACAGGTGAATCTCCTTTTTTAGATGCTTTAAACTTAGCTGATGATCCTGATAATTTAAAATTTCTTACGGGAAAAGGCTGGGAAGATATGCACAACGCTGCAAAACTTTCAGAAGTGAATGTCAATAATTACGATGCTGTTTTCGTTCCCGGTGGTTTAGCACCAATGGTCGATATGCCTGAAAATGCTGAACTTAAAAAAGTAATCGCTGAAGTTTATGAAAGAAATGGTGTTATAGGAGCAGTTTGTCACGGTCCTGTTTCTTTATTAAATGTAAAATTGAATGATGGAACTTATCTTGTAGATGGTAAAAATATTGCTTCCTTCACTACTGAAGAAGAAGACAATTATGCAAGACCTGATGTTCCTTTTGATTTGCAAACTGCATTGACTGAGCAAGGTGCAATCTTTCATGCTGCGAAACCTTGGTCTGCGAACAGTATTGCTGACGGAAATTTGGTAACCGGACAAAACCCAGCCTCAGCAAAAGGTGTAGGAGAAAAAATAGTGGCTCTTTTAGAAGCAAAAAAAGCTTAATTTAATTTTAAAATTAAAAAAATGGATCAAAATAATGTATTTGTTCATGCCAAATGGCAGGTAAAAGAAGGGAAACTGGATGCAGTTCTATATCTGATGAAAGAAGCTACAGAAAAAAGCACTCAGGAGGAAGGGAATCTGTTTTATAAACTACACCAAAGTCGGGAAGACCAAAATATGATTATTTTATATGAAGGTTATACAGATGAAAATGCTGTGGAAGCCCACCGCAATTCTGAGCATTTCAAAAATATCGTGTTGGAGAAGGTCGTTCCGTTATTGGAAAACAGAGAGGTTATTCTGATGAACCTGCTATTCTAGATAATGTATTTTAAAAAGTTTCGGAAAACCCTTTGTTTTGCCCGAAACTTTTTATTCTTTAATTTTCAAAAAAATCGGTGTCTTCATTGCTTACTTTTACGAGATATTCAATCCCGTCGATGGCTTTGGAGACAATTTGATTTCGCAGAATATTTGCCATATTTTCCCAGTAAACTCTTCCGTAAAAAGAATAATTATTCGGAATAATTTCTACTTCCACCGTTCTTATAAAGCCTTCTTTTGGTTTGTTGCTGATCATAGTTCCACGTTTTACACGAACGTCTTTCATTTCGTCTTTTAAAACCATTCGGCAGTAATTTTTAACGTCTTCCAGAGAAATAATCTTATCTCTCGTAGTTAATGCATATTTATACGCCTGAATACTGTCTGAACCTTTTTGTTCTTCTGCACCACCAATAGTTTCCGTCAGTAAAATCATCGATTGCGATTTAAGCTGATTGGTAAGTTCCGTTCCGGGACGCATATGATTGGCAAAAGTGCAATGCGTAATCCAAAATGAGGCATATGTATGATCTGTTTTTTCAACAGGTTCCATAATTACATAATTGAGTTCCTGTCTGATGCTTCTTTTCGCATTGTTCACTTTCTGAACCATCGATTTCATCTTATCCGACATTTCACCCAAGATTCCTTTTACGTTGTCTCGGTTTAACAATGAGAAAGCTGCGATTTCATCTCTCGTCAGTTCCAGAACATTAGAAATCATATCGACTGCGTTTCGGTTGTTGAAGCGTTCCATTCCGCCTTTTCTTACTGTATATAAGCCTTTTTTAAGATGATCTGAAGGCGTGAAAGGAATTTCGGTATATTTTCTTCCGTCTCCGTCCTGAACTTCATCCACATAAAGGAAATGCTCTGTTTCTTCGGTAATTAAAGGAATATTATTTCCCATAATATCTAAACTGTATTCTGTTTTCTTCCAGCCACGGTTGTAAACAGGAAAAGCATTGAGAACAAAGGTAAAATTATCTAAAATCTCAGCCGAAAACTGCGGAGGAAACTCAAAGGTCAGCCACAAATATTCTTTACCGTTCAGATATTTTTCAAGCTCTTCTCTTTCATTTAAGAAATCCAGATCCTGTGGAAGACTTTTAGTAAACAAGTCTCGTGAAAGCCCCGTAACTTCAATAAATTTATGATGATAAATACTTTTAATATCATCAATAACTTTGGTCCTTATAGATTGCTCATGAAAAATTTGTTCGTAGCCTTCAGCTTCATGATTTTTCATATACGAAATTCCTTCTTTAATAAACATAGGATTTCCGTTGCTGGAAACGGTACTGTAAGGCAATAATTTATAAACAAAATCTAAATGTTCGAATGCCGGATTTGAGCAATAAATACTTAATGTTTTAGGAAATTTTTCATTGGTAAATTTCGATACGTCAATTCCGATGGTGACTTTTCTGTAATCCTGCGGTCTTCCCTGAAATCTTGAAATCGGAATTTTATTTAATCTTTCATCCAAACTGTAACAGGTATTCCCTACAAACATAATCGCAGTCTGTACTTTGTTGGTTCTTATACTTCCAACAGGTGTGAAAGGAATGTTCAGCTGTTTGTCTGATTCTGATTTTATGGTGGAATTCATGTGTTTTTTAAAAAAGAACTCAGTGTGATCCAACAAAATTTCTGAAGATTCATATGGCATTGTATATGCCAAAGCATGGGCCGGAATCGGGTGGGTATAAATTGACGGAGTTAATAATTTCGCAAGTTTCTCTAAAATTCTTGCATTAACGGTCTGAATTTCATTATTCGCTTTAAAAACCTCTGTGCTGAATGCATCAATCAGTAATTTGACAAAAGGATCCAATGACTGCGGACTTTTCAATCCCCAAACTTTTGTAGCATTCTGAAGCATTCTCGCTTTTACTGATTCTTTGGAATAAATATTCTGGTCTAAATTCATACAATCTTTTTACAAATAAATATTTAGTCGATGGACATCGGGCTCAGGAAAAGTTCGGTAGAAAAACTGAAACGCTCACCTGTAGCTTCCATTTTTGCGTTGATCCCTATTTTTACTTTTTTCTTGATTTCCGTATGTTCTTTGGTGTCATAGTTATGCTCTACAAACTGTATGTGAGCGTCAATCTGTGGTTGTATGATTCGGGTTTCGTATTCTAAAATCTGTCTTTTAAGACTTTTTATAAATACATTTTCCCAGACTGCTGTTGTTACGCCGTTATCGAATTCAAGATTCCAGACATCGTTTCCGTAATTGTCATCATATCTGTTTTCTCCTTTTTTAGTTGTGATTAAAAGCATAATATTGTGAGCAATGCTTTCTCCCATATCGCAGGTATCGATACTTCCACCTTCAGACATAAGGGTAGACGGTACAAAAGGCATTCTGTAATTTGGTGTGTCCATAGGTGATATTTCGTTATTTTTCGTTGGTGTCGTGTAAAACGAAATACCAAATTAATCATTTTTGAGAAATAATACCTCATAGAAACTTAAATTTATTCTTAAAAAAAATTAAATATTTTGTTTATTTGTGGGTATTTGAAGATAATAAGGCTTATTGTTTTTGATCTCTAAACGAAATACTTATTTGTAATAGTTTTTCACTGCAATGTTAGAATATAAAAATACCATGTCACGGTTTGGAACTTCCATTAACAATAGTTTTAAATACTATGTTTTTAGCCCTGGTTGAAACGGCATCCTTTTTCTGAAATGGCTTGAAAAAAACGTTGGAGAAAAAGATATAGTGAAAAGCTGGATTAAGCTCCTAAAAAAAATTAAGAATCTCCTTTTTTGTTTCTGTTGATTAAATAGTAAACAGGAAGTCCTAGAAGTACGATCAGAAATCCCGGCCAGGTATATTGCTGTTTATAAATCAATAATAAAATACAAAAAGCAGTTCCGATTACAAGGTAAATAATAGGAGTGATGGGATATAACCATGTTTTGTAGGGTCTTTCGAGATTCGGTTGTTTGATTCTTAAATAAATGACTCCGAAGACCGTGATCATGTAAAATAATACAATAACAAACGAAATCATATCCAAAAGATTTCCGTACTGTCCGCTTAAACAAAGAATTGATGCCCAAATTCCCTGCATCCATAAAGCGTTTGATGGAACCTGATTTTTATTGTTTTCAACGGCAGATTTGAAGAACAGTCCATCTTTTGCCATCGTCTGGAAAACTCTCGCTCCTGCTAAAATCAATCCGTTATTGCAACCGAACGTAGAAACCATTACCAAAACGGCGATAATTACCGTTCCTGCGCTTCCGAAAATATTCTGTGAAGCGGCAACAGCTACTCTATCATTAGTAGCAAAAGCAATTGAATCTCTGTCTAAAGCGTTGATATAAACGAAATTCACGGCAATATAAAGCAACATCACTGCTGAAGTCCCCAAAATCATAGCTTTTACCACATTCTTTTTAGGATTTTCAATTTCTCCTGAAACGAAGGTTACACTTTCCCAGGCAACTGAACTGAAAACCGAGCCTACCATTGCTGCTGCAATTCCGCCCATCAAAGTCATTCCGGAAATGGGTTTCCAACCTGAATGTAGGAAACTGCCTTTCGCATCTTTGTCTAAATTACTGAAAGAATCTGTTCCGAAGCTGAAATTTTCCGCTAAATGGGAGAAGTCTACGAGGATAAAACCCAGTGCAATTAAACCCAGCAAAGCCAAAATTTTAGAACCTGTGAATAAATTCTGCAATATTTTCCCGCTTTCTACACCTCTTGTATTAATGTAAGTCAATAAAATAATCACTGCAATTGCCAAAACCTGAATCCATGTAATTTGAAATTCGCCGCTTTGAAAAATAGGAGCAGCATCATTAAGACTTGGAACAAGATAAGCGGTAAATTTCCCGAATGCCATTGCAACCGCCGCAATTGTTCCGGTTTGAATCACGGTAAACAAACCCCATCCATACAAAAAACCCATTTTCTTTCCGAAGATTTCTGTCATGTAGGTATATTGTCCGCCAGCTTTTGGGAAGAGTGATGATAATTCACCGTAACTAATTGCAGCTGCAACCGTCATGATTCCGGTGATAACCCAAACCACTATCATCCAATATCCTGAACCGAGATTTCGCATCATATCGGCACTTACGATAAAGATTCCGCTGCCAATCATAGAGCCCATTACAAGCATTACGGCATCCCAAAGCTTCAGTTTTTTCTGCATATTTTAATTATAATCATCAAATATAATTAATTATGCAATAATTTTTAGTTTTATTTAAGAAATAGAAACGACAATTACTGATTAACAAAAATCATTTTAAATTCATTTTTTATTATTAATTTTGGGAAAAATATCATAATGAAATTTAAATCCATATTACTTATAGCTGCAGTCAGCATGTCTACATTAGCATTTGCTCAGGAACAGAAAAAAATGGGACCACCTGAAGGAAATGCAATCGTAGGTGATACTTATGGTTCTACAGTTGAAGCTAAAACAGAATCTAAGGCAATTTCTGTTGATAAATTAAGCAAGAAACTTAAAAAGGATAATAAAAAAGTAGAAAACGTAGCTGTAAAAGGTAAAGTTACGGACGTTTGTGATAAAAAAGGCTGTTGGCTGACTATCGAAACTGAAGACAACTCTCAATTTTTCGTAAAAATGAAAGATTATGCATTCTTTGTTCCCACTGCTTTGAAAGGTAAGACTGTTGTTTTAGACGGAACAGCAGAGAGAAAAGTAACTTCTGTAGACGAACAAAAACACTATGCAGAAGATGCAAAAAAACCACAATCTGAAATTGATGCAATTACAAAACCAAAAGAAGAAATAAGATTCGTAGCAAACGGAATTAAAGTTGTGAATTAATTTTACAGCCATATATAATAGAAAAGCGGAACAAATTGTTCCGCTTTTTAGTCTTCTATTGTGAAACTTACTTCGGCTTCAAGTTTTGGATATTTTGTATCAGAAACAAATCTTTTTCCTGTACAGTCTATCTCTATCCAACCTTTCCTACTCACTTCTCCCGCTTCCATCACAAAAGGAATAAAAGAAATATCATCTTTTCCGTTTTCATAAATTTCTCTGTACTGAACTGCAATATCTAAAATACATTCATGATCTGTATTTAATCTTACATTTCGATAAATAATATCGTAATGCGTTTCCTGATTTTCCGGAATTTCCTGATAAGTTTCCCAACCTTTTGTATCTGAATTTAACTCACTAATTGCATTTAGAGCGTAGTATAAAGCAATTGTATAATATTTCCTTGTTTCTTTTCTCAAATAATCATCTACGAAATGTCCGCCTTCAAAAAGAATGGTTGGCATTCCGGCTTTTATAAAATTATCACCTGTAGAAGTGGGATAAAATTCATCAGAATATCTGCCGATTTGATTCGGAATCAATTCTTTCAGATGAGTGTAAACAGCAGCAATAACTGCCATACATTTTTTTCTGTTTTCTGTAACTGTTCGCTCCACATTTTCTGAAGGAGCCAAAAAGGAGAGTGTTGCAGGATGAATTCTGTCTGTTGTAAAAATGGTACGTTGCTCATGAAGATTTAATGCATAATCGTACTTCTTTGAAGCAGCTAAATTCTTCAGGAATTTTATCTCTTTACTCGCCTCATTATGGAAATCACGGTTGAGGTCTATTTCTGATGCATTTAATCTTGTCCATTTCTCCGATCCATCAGGATTTAACATAAAAATAAAATCCAGACTTATTTTACTGAATAAATCTTCCTTTATGTCTGGGGCAATCTCCAGGCTTTTCAATAAATCAAGCATTGCATGTGTCGCGTTTGATTCATTCCCATGCATTTGTGACCAAGCCAAAATATTAATTTTTCCTTTTCCGATACTCAGTTTATAAATAGGTTTATCTAAATGTGACTTTCCAATCTCCTGAATATAATCGGCGAGATTCGTCTGTAAGTAAGAAAATAATTTTTCAGGGGAAATATAGCGATAAGGAAAATCAGAATTTACAGTGTAGAAATGTTCAAAATTCATTCAATAATAATTTACATTGTTCAAATTTAATTAATTTCTTTGTAAAACTAAAATTAACAATTGTAATTTAATTAAACAATGTAAATTGTCAGATTGTCTGTTGGTAAAATTGTGGATTGATAATAATTTAATTATACTATTTTATAGCATTAATTTTCAGTTATTTAAAAATTTTATTTAAAGATTATAATTAAATATACTTTAAGTGTTAGTAACTGCATTTTAACGAAAATGAGTGTAATTAACTTAAACATTTTAATCGTGGAAAATACGAATACTGAAAAATAATATACAAATGTTAATTGTGGATAAAACTGAATTTAGCACCTAAAAATTGAGTTATGTTTAAGTTTAAATAAATAGTCTAACCGCTTCTTTAAATCATAGGCATTTAACAACATTTCTATTTCTTAAAGATTGTTAAAACTGTTTACTAATGGAATTTTGCAATGATTATTTTTCATTTTTCGAGAGGGGGTAAGATGAAATATCAGTTTTAAGTGTGTTTAGACCATCTCCTACTCCATTAGTATTTTAATTGTATATAAAAGTCCTGTTTATCGCTTAAAGAAGAGAATTACTGGTTTTTTATATGAAATGTAACAACAGTAATTTTCATTATCTTTTTTACTTCATCTTTTACTTTAAGTCAAAATTTATTAAATTTTAAATGTGGAAATTTTGTTTAATAATTTATCTGAATAAATTTTACTAATACTGTAATTTATTGAAAATAATACACTTACATCTATTTACTTTTGTATACTTAATAAGTTTTAGTTGTTTACACTTGTATTTGTGTTTTGTAAATTTAATATTTACATTTGTAAAAGTAATTTTACAGCTTATTGTATGAGTTTAAATGAAAGAATTTCAAAGGTTATAGAATATTCCGGTTTTACACCGTCTGAATTTGCAGATGAAGTTGATGTGCAGCGTTCCTCCATTTCTCATGTAACTTCCGGAAGAAACAAACCGTCGTTAGAATTTATCATTAAAATAAAATCCCGCTTCCCAGAAATTTTGTGGGATTGGTTGGTGAATGGTGACGGGGAAATGCTGAAGTCTGACCTTCCCGATACCGAAGAAAAAACTTTGGAAGAAAAATTAAAACCAACTTCTCTGCCCGATTTATTTACGATGATGAATGAAGACGAAGATTTTGGAAGCGAAGAAGAAATTACTGAAGAGGAAAAACCAATTTTCACGAGTCCGCCAGAATCGCTTAAAACGTATCAAAGTAGAGCCAACGAAAAAATAATCGATTCTCAGCGATTAGAAAAACCTAAAGAGGAAATAATTAATCAAGTAACTGATAATCAACAAAATAAAATTAAACGCATTGTTATTTTCTACGAAAACGGAAAATTTGAGAGTTTTGAGCCATAAAACCAATTTTTAATTCAAAAATATAAGAAACAAAAAAGCCCAGTCTAATAAAACTGAGCTTTCACTATTTATAATATGACGAAAAATTATTTCTTTCTTCTATCAAGTTCTTTTTTTATCAATCCTAGTTCTCTTCCGGTTTGCCCGGCAACTGAAGTGTTTTCTCTTGCTCTTCTTGTAAGATAAGGAACAACGTCTTTTACAGGACCATAAGGAAGATATTTTGCAGCATTATATCCTTTATCAGACAAATAGAATGTAATATTATCACTCATCCCGTAAAGTTGTCCGAAATAAAGATTTGGATGGTTGTTTGGTAAACCTGCGGCTTTCATTTTATCCATTACCAATTCAGAAGAAATCTCGTTGTGCGTACCAAAAAATGCAGAAACTTTATCCAGATGGTGCATTACAAAATCAATTCCTGAATTGTAGTTTCTATCGGATGCATCTTTTGTCGGTTGAATCGGATCTGCATAGCCTTTTTCGGCAGCTCTTGCACGTTCTTTTTCCATGTAAGCGCCACGAACAATTTTGTAACCAATAAAGTAGTTTTTTTCTTTTGCTCTTTGTAGGTTCTGTTCCATATATTCAAGACGACCGGTTCTGTACATTTGGATAGTGTTCCAGACAATCGGTTTTTCCCGATTATATTTTTCCATCATTTCTTCACAAAGCTGATCTGCTGCGTCCTGCATCCAGGTTTCCTCTGCATCAATCATTACTTTTTTGTCGTGTTCATGACATAATTCACAAACTTCATCAAACCTTTTTACCACTCTTGCCCATTCTTCTTTTTGACTTGAAGTCAGTTCGGAGCCATTACCAACTGCCTCATACAAATCTATTCTTCCGAAAGCTGTAGGTTTAAAAACGATAAAAGGAATGGCAGGATTTCCTACCGAAAATTTAATGATATCTTTAATTTCCTGGCAAACAGCATCAAAAGTTTCTTCATCTTCTTTCCCTTCAATAGAGTAATCGAAAATACTTCCTACACCTCTTTTAAAGAGTTGTTTCACCGCTTTCATACTTTCTTCACGGGTTTCACCACCGCAAAACTGCTCAAACAAGGTATTTTTTACAATAGTATTAACGAATGGGAAATTATTATGAACAGTAAAATTCAGGACAGAAGTTCCAAGACTTGTTAAAGCCGGTTGCTCAATCATTTTGAACATCCAATATGCTTTTCTCAACTGAGCATCTGTTTTATCGGCAAATGCAACTTTAGTATCGTTAAAAATGGGCATTCTTTTTTGTTAATTTAATTTTGGCAAATGTAAGAATAACCTGTGCTTTTTTAAAACTTTTTTTTCTACAATTTTCCTTCAATTCCGTTGAGCAACATAGCAAGAATTCCTATGAAAACCCAAAACCGTAAAATATTGAGTGTAAAAAACTTAGTTCTTCTTGAAGAATTTAAAAGTAAATAAATACAAATAATCATTATAAATAAACCTCCGGTAAAATAATAAGACATAAAACCAGTAATTCCGGTTTTGGTAATCAGTTTCATCGAAACTGTCATTGTAATTATTAATAAAGAAACAAGAATTATCTTAGTATTTTTACTTTTAAAGTAATTTGGAATTGTAGTATATCCGAAAGCTTTATCCACACTTTTCGTTAATGTATCTTTCACAATATCAATGCATAACAGAATTAAAAACAGAAATATTGCCATTAAAAAAACTTTCATGGAGAACGTTTCATAATAAACCATCATTCCAAAAAAAGGATACAATGTTAAACTGACAAAAGTGAGATTATTTAAAATTAAAATTCTGCTCAATTTGTGACTATAAAACCACATAAAGAACTGATAAACAATAAAAAAAATTAAAACCCGATAAGAAATAAAGGTTGCAACTCCGAGAGAAATTATTGTTAGAACTAAATATGCGTACAGAAAATATTTCTGTTTGATAAAGCTTTGAATTCTTGTACGAAAGGGTTTTACAACATGGTCTTTTTCAAAATCGTAGAACTGATTTATGATTCCGCCTGCCAAAATGCTTAAAACGGTACAGAAAATAATCCCGTGAACTTTAAAATCAAAGACAAATTTTCTGAAAGATTCTTCCTGATTAAAAAGGAAAAAAGTAGATACATATAATGCAAAAGTAAGCAATACAGCCACAAAAAAACGCGCGCCTATAAGAAAGCCCACGAATTGTGATAATCTATAATATAAAAATTTTTGGATATAATTTTTATGTTGGAAACTTTCTTCTTCAGAACCCATCCACAATTTTTTAGAATCTGTAAATCACTTCTTTTTGAAATCCGTCAAGCATTTTTTCTGCTTTTTCGTAATCTTTGGTAAATCCTAAAATGTAACCGCCACCTCCGCTTCCGCAAAGCTTCAGGTAATAAGCATTTGAATCTAAACCTTTCTTCCAAATATTAAAAATATTTTCAGGAATCATCGGACGGAAATGTTCATAAGCCCAATGCGAAAGCTTTTTAAGGCTTCTAAAAAACGGATTCATATCTTTTTTAAGGAAAGAGTCAATACAAGCGTTGTTGTAACGTATAAATTCTTCTTTAAGCGTTTTACGGAAACCTTCTGTCTTCATTTTTTCGAAAAAAATCTGAATCATTGGTCCGGTTTCACCTGTAATTCCTGAATCAATAAGGAAAATTGCTCCTTTTCCTTCTTCACCTTTTGGAATGGCAACTTTGTCTAAATTTTCTTTGTTTTCGATAAGAATTGGCAGGTTCATATAGCAAATCAAAGGATCCATTCCTGAACTTTTTCCGTGGAAATAACTTTCCATTTCGCCAAAAATTGCTTTGATATTTTTTAAATCGTCTTTAGAAATGCTGTCAGGATTATGTTTGGTAAAACAATATTTTTCAAAAATAGCTGCAACCAGAGCTCCTGAACTTCCCACTCCATACCCTTGAGGAATATTAGAATCAAAGAAAAGTCCGTTTGAAATATCTTCTTTAAAACGGTTTACATCTAATCTGAATTGCTCAGGAAGAATTAAATTTTCTAAAAAAGAAGCGTATTTATTTAAATGATAATTTGATTTTTTTTCAAATGCTGAATCTGACGCTGAATCTGAAAACTTCAATGTACCCTTATAAAAGCTGTAAGGAACTACAAGACCTTGAGAGTCTTCAATCATTCCGTATTCTCCGAAAAGGATAATTTTAGCGTAAAATAAAGGGTTCGTCATTATGTGTTAAAATCTTTATGCAAAGTTAGTATAATTCTGCTGAATATTAACAAATTTTAAGCCAATATAAGCTTATATCTTCGTTTTTAAGAATCTTATCAAAATTGCACCTGCTGCAAAAAATGCCGACATTGAAATGAATGCATACTGCATATTGTGAAACTTCTGAATAAATACACTGAAAATAAGCATTCCACAGATGATTGCAAGCTTTTCAAGAACATCATAAAAACTGAAATAAGTTGTATTTTCCATTGAATTTTCAGGTAACAATTTTGAATACGTTGACCTGGACATTGCCTGTAGCCCGCCCATAACCAAACCAATTAAACCAGCCAAACCGTAGAACTGAAGCTGTACATTAGGATTTTCCTTATTTAAAGAATATGCGGAAAGACAACATCCGATCCAAATAATAACGGCAATTGTGATTACATTTTTATTACCAATTTTTTTCGATAACCTTGAAAATAAGAATGCTCCAAAAATCGCAATGATCTGTATAACTAAAATGGTGATGATTAATTTATATTTATCTGCTTCTTTAGGGAAAATTACCGTACTTCCGAACGGAACTGCCATTAAGAAAATAGTCTGCATCCCTACGCTGTAAAAGAAGAAACTTGATAGGAAAAACTTCAAAGCTTTATCTGAAAAAAGCTTGTTTCCTACCTTAAATAACTCTCTGAAGCTTTCTTTAGCAATATCTTTATAGAAACTGATGTTATCTTTTAACACTTCAAAAAATCCGCCTTGTTCCTCATGTTTTTTGAAGATATTTTTATAGTTTAATAATACCAAATCTTTTGGAAGTTTCTCTTTCACATCACCAAACTGAGGCAAATGCTTAAAAGTATATTGTGAAAAACCAAACCACCAAGCTCCTGTTAATAAGAAGCTCATTCTGATGTAAATTTTAGACTGTTCAGGACCTTTTGCTACCATTTGTATTAAAACCAAACAGATAATTAAAAGAACTACAGAACCGATATATCCATAAATATATCCTTTTGCAGAAAGAGAATCCTGCTTATCAGGAGTCGCAATATCTGGTAAAAATGAATTGTAGAAAACTAAACTTCCCCAAAAACCAACACTTGCCGTGATGCTGAACAGTAATCCTAAAAATACATTTTCCATTCCTGTAAACATCGCCAATCCCATACAAGAAGTTGCTCCAAGATAACAGAAAAACTGAAGGAATGATTTTTTATTTCCAATTGTATCGGCTAAAGAGGACAAAAATGGAGATAGAAGTACTACCAAAAAGAATGATATTGCATAAGAAAAACTTAAAACCGCCTCTGGCTCATATCCTTCTCCGAAGATTTTAATCATATGACGAACAGGAATTTCCTGAACTTCTCCTGCTTCAGGAACAAATTCTTTTTTGTTGTAAGCAGTCGTTAAAATGGTGTAATAAATCGGAAAAATTGCAGAGGTAATAACCAAAGAATAAACAGAGTTTGCCCAGTCGTAAACTGCCCAGGCCTTCATTATTTTTGGGTTATTTTTTATATTTTGAGTCGGTTGAATTTCAGTTTCAGACATTTTCAAACTAATTAGTTGCACAAAAATAAAAAAACCATTGAACATTCAGTGGTTTTTATTTTTTTTCGGTGAAATTTTATTGATTTGTTAAAGTTGAGTGGGATTAGGAATAGGATTTTTTCACAAAGGTGTCGCTCCTACGGAGCTTCGCGTTTACTGTCGTGCTATTTGTTACAAAGGTTTTGCTCCCATCGAGCATTTAATATCCTGATTTATTTACTCCGACAAAAGCTTCATAAAATTTAAACATAAAAAACCAAAAACACGAATGCTTTTGGTTTTAGAATTATTATAAAATTTTATTTACAGATCTTTAAATTTTTTGCTGATTAGGATCTTAATTATAATCAGTAAAACACCTAAACCCTGAATGAAAGTACCAATCGTCAATGCTATATTTCCGTTAAACGGTCCAAAAGTAATGTGAGTAATTTTCAACCAGGCGCCTAATAAGGTGATTAAAAATCCAATTAAAAAAATAACTACAGCAAATTTAAATTTCATAAATCTTACATATTTTCAATAACGATTGCAGAAGCACCACCACCTCCATTACATATCGCTGCAGCACCATATTTGCCGTTATTCTGCTTTAAAACATTAATCAAAGTAACAATGATTCTGGAGCCAGAACTTCCAAGTGGATGTCCTAAAGCTACTGCACCACCGTTTACGTTTACTTTAGCAGCATCTAATCCTAAAATTTTATTATTTGCCAAACCAACTACTGAAAATGCTTCGTTGAACTCAAAGAAATCAATATCAGTAAGCTCTAGACCAGCTTTTTTAAGAGCGATTGGTAAAGCTTTTGAAGGTGCTGTTGTAAAATCTTCAGGTGCCTGAGCCGCATCTGCGTAAGAAATGATTTTAGCTAAGGGTTTCAAACCCAATTCTTCCATTTTTTCTTTTGAAACCAAGATTAATGCAGAAGCACCGTCATTTAACGTAGATGCATTGGCTGCAGTCACTGTTCCATCATCTTTTTTGAAAACTGTGGGAAGTGTGGGAAGTCTGTCGAAATTTACCGCTTTGTATTCTTCATCTTCAGTGAAAATTACAAGATCTCCTTTTCTTTGTGGAATGGATACCGGAACAACTTCTTCAGCAAATCTTCCTTCGTTCCATGCTTTTGCAGATCTTTTGTAAGATTCAATGGCAAAATTATCCTGATCTTCTCTTGTGATACTGTAATCTGTTGCACATTTTTCTGCGCAAACTCCCATGTGAACTTTATTGTAAACATCTGTAAGACCGTCAAGCACCATTCCGTCCTGCATCTTTACATCTCCTAATTTTGTCGCATTTCTAGCATTGTAGTAATGAGGAACCATCGACATGTTTTCCATACCTCCTGCAACGATTACGTCTGCATCGCCTGCTTTAATCGCCTGTGCAGCCATTGTCACAGCTTTCATTCCTGAAGCACAAACTTTATTGATCGTTGTAGACGGAGTTTCGTCTGATAATCCTGCGCCAAGAGCAACCTGTCTTGCCGGAGCCTGACCTTCACCAGCCTGAAGAACGTTCCCCATATAGATTTCCTGAACGTTTTCAGGGTCTAAATTAATTTTATCTAAAGCTCCTTTTACCGCAGCAGCTCCCAGTTTTGTAGCAGGGACTGTTGATAAACTTCCCATGAAACTTCCCATTGGAGTTCTTACTGCGGATACAATGAATACTTCTTTCATATCTTTTTTATTTATTTTTAATTTATAATTAATTTTTTTTAATCTCTTTAAACGGCTTTTTTACTCTTCACAAATACCAAAATAAATGCTCCCAGAAACTCTACAATCCAACCCCATTTTAACTTTACTGTTGCTGCAAGAGCTTCTGTCCATGATTTAAAAGGTAAAAAGCTGAAGTAACTGAACGCCTGATATTTCGTGGCGAAAATGGTAAATGCGAATAACAGAATTAATAAAATTCCAAAAAATCTTACGACTTTCTGGCTGTTATTGATGATTCCAAATAAGGCACAAGCTGAGAAAACCCAGCAGGCTTCTGCCAAATAGTAATCTACTTTCCAGTAATTCCAGTTTCCAATGATTGGAACATGAACTAAGGGAAGAAAACTTCCAACGACCACTAAAATTAATCCTAAAAGCTGTAAATTTTTCATTCTTGATTTTACAATTTTAACTGAATCTCACAATGCCAAAATACAAAAAAAAACATACTTTTTATAAGTATGTTTTAAAATCAAACAATTAAAATTTAAACCATAGTTTAGATAAAATTATTGATGAAAATTTATTTAAAAATTAATACTTAATTAATTATGTTATCAATTTAAAAATTTATATAAAGTAATTCTATACCAATCTGAATCCCATATTTGTTATTTATTTTAGCATTTTCATTAAAAATAGGAGTAAAATCTTTTTTTACATATAAATTCAATGCTCTATATCCTATGGAAATTTTGCTTCCAAACAGAAAATTATTGACTACCCCTTTTATATTTTCGGTATCATTCACCCTATTACCATCCACATTTTTGTATACAATTTGATTTTGACTCAAGACTCTGTAACCTCCGTAGATTCCTGCCGTTACTCTAAAATTTCCTTTCGAATTATCTAACATTTTCTCATTATTTTCTGTCGTGTATTTGGGATTTAATACCATCACAAAATCAATTGGTATTGTAAGATAATAATTAATAAACCTTGATTTCTGCAGATCTCCTCTTGTGAAATCTGATAGAAAAATCTGATTGTCATTCTTCACAAAAACTTTAGAATCGGCAAGTCTAAACATATCAGAACGATATCCTAAGCCTATTCGGTAAAACATGGGCGACGTAATACTGCCTAACTGACCTGTATAACGATATTCAAGTAACCAGGATGTAGAGTTTCCGAATTTAACTTCTGAATCGTTTGCGATATTTAAAGAACCTGCAGAGTTGGTAAGATTGAGTAATGCTAAAGAAAAATTAAGATCAACTGCACTTAAAAGGTCTTTTTTGGTACGTTTGGGATCTTTTATACTTAAAAGAGCGTTATTTTGAGCAAATCCTACCCTCTCAGACATTTTACCCTTACCCATGACAGAATTTTTTACCAGTTCTTTAGTTGCTTCTTCCAAATTACTTTTTTGGTCATCTACTTTTTCATTAATAATTTGCTCATATTTTTGTGCAACTTCTGTTCTTTGTCTTTGTTTTTCATCCGATGAAACCTTATTTTCTTTAAAAGATTTATCAAGGGCATCCAATTCATTATTCATCTTTGCTTTCTCCGAAACGATGATGCTGTCAATTTTTTTAGAATAATCCTTAATCTGCAGATCTGTGTGTGTTTTCTCCTGTGAATGAGCGTAAGCAAAAGACATCAAAGCAGAGAATAAAATAATTTTCGTTTTCATATATTATTTATTTTTAGACATATAACTCTTCCGTTCAGCGATCTGAACGTTTATTTTTATTTAAAGTTTTGAATTATTTATTAGTAATTATTCGGAATACAAGGAATCTGAAATCACCGAAAATCCAAAAATTTTCAATGAATTCGGAACTTTAATTTTACTCATATCAAATACTCCGAATTTCCTTTGATCTTTATTATTTTCCTCTCTGGTTTTATCAAGCTCTCTTCCAATAAGCAAATCGTCTGCACTGATGTAAGATGCTTTTTTCTTTTCGGCAACCAAAGATTTCACAACAGGAATTTCTAATTTCTCAATGGCAGGCTGAAAAACTTCGGGGCTTTTAGTTTCTTTTTCAGTTATTGCTAAATTTTTAGGAATATCTGTTTTTTTAGTTAATGTTTCTGAAACTGAGGTTAATTCATTCTTATCTACATAAATTTCGGTTTCAATAGAAATCGGATTTTGCACAATACTTTCATTAGAGATATGATTTTCAGCAACTTCATTTTGTTTAAAATTATTCTCCAAAGGTTTTTTAACAGCAATTGTTTCTTTAGATCTTGAATTTTCATCTGAATTAAAATAAAACAATCCTCCTCCTAAAGAAATCAACAGAATAATCACAGCGGCATATTTCCACCATTGAAATGCGGGTTTCTGAACAGTTTCTTTATCTCCTTCTAATTCATTTTCAATCTTATCCCAAAGATTGACAGAGGGCTTTAATTCGAGGTCTTCGTAATCAGTTTTTAATTGTTTCAGTATGTTTTTTTCCATTTTCTTTTGCTTTTAAATAATCTGCAATCCATTTTTTGGCTTTGCTGAACTGGCTTTTACTTGTGCCTTCCGAAATATTGAGAATTCCTGCAATTTCCTGATGCTTTTTGTCTTCAAATACATAAAGATTGAATATCAATCGATACCCGGTCGGCATTTGAGAGAAAATTTCTTCAATATTAATTTCAATGAGATTCTCATTTAACTCTTCTTCGAAATGATCATCTGCAATCTCAATATCTGCATAGAGAATATTCTTGTTTTTCCTGACAAAAGTGATCGAATCATTGACGACAATTTTCCTCAGCCAAAACGGAAAACTTTTCCAGTCGTTGCAGTCGTTGATTTTATTGAAACATTTCAGAAAAGCATTGAGTAAAATATCTTCCGCATCATGAATATTATTGGTGTAAGAATTTGCAACCGCCAACATTTTAGCTGAAAACAAGTCGTAAAGTGCTTTCTGAGCTCTCCGGTCCTGTTTTTTGGCAAGTTTAAAATTCTCTTCTAAATGCTTCATTGGTTAGTTTCTACTGATAAGACGGCAAATTTTGAAAATGGTTGCCTAAAAATAAAAAAAATTGCACTTTTTTTCAAAAGTGCAATTCTATTTGATATGTTTCAGGACTATTGAGCGAAAGAATATCTTGGACCTCCCGACTGAAATATTGCCAGCATTCTGCTTTTTTGATTATTTGAAAACATAAACATTGCTCTGTCGTCTACATAATCCATATAATTCATGGTCATTTCTACAGGGTTTCCTGAACAAGTGCTGTAATGAGGATATGCAGGTGCACCATAGTTGGCTGTATTATGCGAAGGGGTATCATTACAAAAATCATTGCCACAAGTTGCATCTCCCCAAATATGTCTAAGATTCATCCAGTGCCCCACTTCATGCGTTGCTGTTCTACCAAGATTGAAGGGATAACTGGCGGTTCCAGTTGTTCCTAAATATTTTGAGTCTATCACAACGCCGTCTGTAGCAGAAGAGCCACCCGGAAACTGAGCATAACCCAAAATGCCACCACCAATGGTACATACCCAAAGATTAAGCTTAGTTGTAGGAGATAAAGGAGCTAAACCACCCTGACTAGATTTTTTCATTGCGTCTTGTGTTCCCCACGAAGTTTTGGTGGTAGATTTTCTTACTACCTGATCCAAAACGAAACGAATTCCTACGTTTGCTTTCACTCCTGAAAATAAAGCAGGAACATTATTAAAATCACTGTTTGTAGCATTAAAATCTTTATTGAGAACATCAATTTGAGACTGAATCTGCGCCTGAGAGATATTTTCAGCAGTCGTTTTGTACAAAACATTTACAACGATGGGAATTTCAATAACTCCATTTACCAATCTCGACTGAAAATTTTCCTGAATTTTTTGTCTCGTGAAATTTTCTATTTCAGAGATTCTTGCAGAAAGACCAGGATCTTTAGCCATCTGATCTTTTAAGACATCATCTGATGCGCATTGTCTTTTGTTTGCTACAGATGTAATTTCTGCAGCTTCATTTCCGGCTTCAATTTTTTCATCAGACTCACAGCCCGCAAAAAATAAACTTGCTATACATAGCATAAAAAAACTCTTTTTCATAGTAAAAAATAATAGATTTGGTTAAAAAAAATAAATTATTCAATAGCAGAATTGAATAACTGGTATGAAATTAATAATTATATCTTTATGAATTTGAGTGTGAATTAAATTTAGATTGAGTACAAATAAAAAATTGCATCCTTAAGAGAATGCAATTTTTTATGATTATGAGATTATAAAATTAATGTGTAATATCTTTTATTTGTTCCGGATGATGTTTGTGTTTGAAGAAAACAGCAAACAGAACAGTAATCAATAATGCATAGCCAGCAAACAGAAGCCAGATTTCGTGCCACATCTTATCGCCATTCGCTAAAGTAAAGAAATTAGAAATAATCCATCCACTTCCAAAACTCCCCGCAATCGCACCAAAACCATTGGTCATCATCATAAAAAGACCTTGTGCAGAAGAACGAATTTTATAATCTGTAGTTGTTTCCACAAAAAGAGAACCCGAAACATTGAAAAAATCAAATGCCATTCCGTAGACTATACAGGAAAGAATAATGAGACCTAATCCCAAGCCATAAGGATCACCATAAGCAAAGAATGCAAAACGTAAAACCCAGGCAAACATTGAAATTAACATTACATTTTTAATCCCAAATCTTTTTAAGAAAAATGGAATAGCCAAAATAAATGCGGTTTCTGAGAACTGTGATATAGACATGATTAATGTAGAACGTTTCACTACAAAACTGTCTGCAAATGCCGGATTTTTTCCAAAATCTGATAAAAATACATCTCCGTACATGTTTGTTAATTGCAATGCAGCTCCCAAGAACATTGAAAAAGTGAAGAATAAAGCCAGCTTATAATTTCCAAAGAGCTTAAAGGCATTCAATCCTAGTTTTTCAGATGCTGATGCGTCTTTGGGAATAAGACTTTGTGGCTTACAAGGAGGTAATGTGAATGCATAAATTGCCAAAATTACGGCAAATGCCGCTGCAATATAAAACTGGTTTGCAGAAGCTTTATTATCGGTAAGATTGGTAATCCACATTGCGGCAATAAATCCTAAAGTTCCCCAAACCCTGATGGGAGGAAAAACTTTTACCACATCAAAATTATTATTTTTTAAAATATAATAAGCAATGGAATTAGAAAGAGAAATTGTGGGCATATAAAAAGCCATTGCAATTAACATCACCCAGAAAAAAGTGGTAGGATTGTCTACTTGCGGTAAATAAAGTAAGGTAATTGCATATCCCAAATGCAGAATTCCGTACAATTTTTCAGCATTCATCCAACGATCTGCGATTATCCCTGTAATTGCAGGCATTATGATTGAGGAAATACCTAGGGTGGTAAAGACAATACCAAATTGCTCGCCTCCCCACTGCCGCGTACCGAACCAATAATTTGCAAAGGTGATAAGCCAGGCTCCCCAAACGAAGAACTGCAAAAAGCTCAGAACGGTCAATCGTAATTTTAAATTCATCTTATAATTATACTATCTTTAGTCAATATTCTTTTTGCGTCTTTTGATTTCCTCCTGAATTTCAAGAGCCGTATCAAAATCCTCTTCTTTTACAGCTTCATCAAGCAGTTTTTGTAATTCATCCATTGAAATAGATTTCAAACTGTCTTCCGATTGTACGGTTTCAGAAAAATGCTCTTCTTCTTTTGAAACTTCTTCTAATTCCAATAAAATTCCCGCCTCGCTTAAAACCTGCTGCGTTGTATAAATGGGGGCATCAAATCTTACTGCCATTGCAACTGCATCAGATGTTCTTGCATCGAGAATCATTTCTTCCTTAGTTTCTGAATTTTTAAAATTGATATTTGAAAAGAAAACACCGTCAACAATCTGATAAATAATCACAGAAACCAACTGATAATTGGCAGAAACGATAAATTTTGTAAATAAATCGTGGGTAAGGGGACGTGGCGGATGAATATCTTTTTCAAGACCTAAAGAAATGGATTGTGCTTCAAAATTCCCTATAACAACGGGTAATTTAACGTTTGTTTCTTCATGTTCCAATAGCAATGCGTAAGCTCCAGATTGTGTCTGGCTGTACGATATTCCGCGTATGATTAGCTGTTTATAATCCATGGCTACAAATATAAATTAATTTTTCAAAGTTTATTTTACTTTTTAGACAAAAATAAAAGCCCGGAAGCCGAGCTTTTATTGTTTAATTGTTGATTGTCAAAAATCAATAGTGAATTTTGCTTCGCAAGTGAATTATTTAAATTTAAAAATTGACAAGCAGAGCGAATTGACTATTCACCATTCACTTTCTTATCCTTTGATAGCTTTAATTTTCTCTGTTAATGCCGGAATAATCTGGAAAGCATCTCCTACTACACCGTAATCTGCCGATTTGAAGAACGGAGCTTCAGCATCACTGTTGATTACAACGATTGTTTTAGAAGAGTTAACACCCGCCAAATGTTGAATTGCACCAGAAATACCGATCGCAATGTAAAGATTTGGAGCGATCGCTTTACCAGTTTGTCCAACGTGTTCCGTATGAGGTCTCCATCCGATATCTGAAACCGGTTTTGAACAAGCTGTAGCAGCACCTAAAACGTTTGCTAATTCTTCTACCATTCCCCAGTTTTCAGGACCTTTCATCCCTCTACCTGCAGAAACTACAACTTCAGCTTCCTTAAGGTCTAATTTACCGGAACTTTGCTCATGAGAAATTACTTTTGTGTCTTCATTAGAAACAGATAGATTTTTCACTTCTTCAGAACCTGAAACAGCGTTTTCTTTAACCCCGAAAGCGTTTTGGGAAACAGTAAGAATTACACCATTTCCTTCAGCTTTTGCGTGCATAAATCCTTTTCCAGAGAAAGCTTTTCTTTTCACCTGAAAGGGAGACTGGCTTTCCGGAGCTTCCAAAACATTGGTAATTAAAGAAAAATTCTTCATTACTGCCAACATTGGCGCTACCGAAGAAGCATCCGTTGTATGAGGGAAAACTAAAATATTTCCGTCTGCAACTTCGCTTACAGCCTGTGCATAAGCTTTTGCCGAGAAATTTTTAAGACCTTCATCTTTGATGTTGATTACGTTTGTTGCTCCATATTTATACAATAAATCTGAAGAATCTGTTGGGTTAACAGAAATTGCCGTAACGGTTTCTCCCGCTTGATCAGCCACTGCTTTAGCATAAGAAACTGCTTCAAAAGCCGCTTTTTTATAAATTCCGTTTATATTTTCTGCGTATACGAATACTGCCATGATTTTTAAATTTTTAAATTAAAGGTTTAGGTTCAGGCTAAGGTTAAACTTAAGCTCAGCCTTCATCTTAGTATTAGATTACTTTAGCTTCCTCGTGAAGAAGTCTTACCAACTCATCTAAATTATCCGGAGAAACGATTTTTACAGCTGCTCTTGGCGGAACTGAATCATAAGAAACTCCCTGAACTTTCACTTCAGAAGAAGTAGGCTCTACAACCTGCAAAGGTTTTGTTCTTGCAGACATAATCCCTCTCATGTTTGGAATAATTAAATCTTTTTCATCCACCAAACCTTTCTGACCAGCGATTACAGCAGGTAATTTTACAGAAATAGTTTCTTTACCACCTTCAATTTCTCTTACAGCAGTAGCTTCGCCTCCGTTTACATCTAAGCCAACTGACGCATTTACGAAAGGCTGATTCAACAACTGAGCAACCATTCCTGGAACAGAACCACCGTTGTAATCGATAGATTCTTTGCCACAAAGAACTAAATCATAACCACCATTCTGAGCTACAGAAGCAATTTCTTTCGCTGTAGAATAGCTGTCTTTCGGATCAAGATTTACTCTTACCGCATCATTTGCACCGATTGCTAAAGCTTTTCTGATAACAGGTTCAGTTACAGCATCACCTACATTGATTACAGTTACCGTTGCTCCCTGAGATTCCTGTAATTTAATCGCTTTTGTTAAAGCAAATTCATCCAAAGGATTAATAACCCACTGAATTCCGTTTTTGTCGAATGCAGATTTGTCTGCTGTAAAGTTGATTTTTGAAGTAGTATCCGGAACACTACTGATACAAACTAATATTTTCATATGTAGATTTTATTTTTTTATGATCATATGGAATCGCCAATCTTCACAGGTACTTATCTCCACGTACTGTTAATAGCGATTTCATTACTATACATTTTTCTGTTTTGCTTCGTAAAATGATCAGATTTTGAGAAGCTATTTTTGTTTGTTAAGTTTTGTAAATATAAATAAAAAATATATTATGCATGCATAATACTTATTTAATTATTATTCAACGCATTATATGTTTCTAAGCATTTGGTTTTGTTGCTCTAAACTCAATCTTGCTTGGTAAAACTCTAGGATTCATTTTTAAAATATCCAATACCAAATTCCCCATATCATCCGGCTGAATTTTCCATGAATCTTTTTCTGAAGGAATATTTCCATTAAAATTTGTAGCTACAGAACCCGGCATAATTACAGTAGACTTGATGTTATATTTTCTTAAATCTATCATTGCAGCTTGGGTAAAACCTACAACTCCGAATTTTGAAGCATTGTAGCCCGTTCCGTTTTCAAAGAAATTAGCTCCTGCCAAGCTTGAAATGGTAATATAATACCCTTCCGTTTTCTTTACTTCTTCAATGGAAGCTTTTAAAGTATGAAAAACCCCGGTAAGATTAGTTTCAATCATATCATTCCATTCTTCTGAGCTTAGTTCATCAACTGGCTTAAATATCCCTAAACCTGCATTAGCAATAACAAAATCTAATCTTCCGAATTTTTTAATGATATTTTTGACAGCGTCAGATTCATTTTCCAGCCTTTTTACATCAGAAACTAATCCTAAAATATTCTGAGAATATTGCTTTAATTCATTCTCCACTTTTTCAACATCATCTTTCTTCCTCCCTGAAAATGCAACTGAAACACCATTTTCGAGCAAGATTTTTGCAATTCCATATCCTATACCTTTTGTTCCTCCTGTAATGTACGCAACTTTATTTTGAATCATAATTTTAATTTTAAAACCCTAAAATAACAAAAACGCTCCAATTTGGAGCGTTTTGTCATACTGAGATTGCTCAATAATTTATTTAAATTATTTCGAATAATTATCAAAAAACATAGGAATACTTTCAATTCCTTTATAGAAATTGAATAATCCATAATGTTCGTTTGGTGAATGAATCGCGTCGGAATCTAAACCAAATCCCATTAAAACTGATTTAGCTCCCAAAACCTGCTCAAACATGGATGTAATCGGAATACTTCCACCACCTCTATAAGGTAAAACTTCTTTTCCAAAAGCAGTCTGCATTGCATTTTTAGCCGCTAAATATTCTTTTGTGTCTGTTGGTAAAACATAAGGCATTCCACCGTGATGCGGGGTGACTTTTACTCTTACATTAGCCGGAGCAATTTTATCAAAATATTTTGTAAACTTTTCTGTAATCTCTTCCGGAGTCTGATAAGGAACCAAACGCATCGAAATTTTAGCTGAAGCTTTAGAAGGAATCACTGTTTTTGCACCTTCACCGGTATAACCGCCCCAAATTCCGTTGCAGTCTAACGTTGGACGAATTGAAGTTCTTTCCAAAGTAGTATACCCTTTTTCGCCTTCAACATCATTTAAGCCTATTGATTTTTTAAATTCTGCAGGATTATCTTTCAACTTATTCATTTCTGCTCTTTCTTCGTCAGAAACAGCTTCTACATTATCATAAAAACCATCAATTAAGATACGTCCGTCATCATCTATTAATTTGGCAATCATTCTTGACAAAACATGAATAGGATTCGGAACTGCACCACCGTAAAGACCTGAATGCAAATCTCTGTTTGGACCTTCTACTTCAACTTCCACATAACTTAAACCTCTCAAACCTGTCGTAACAGTTGGTTGTTCGTTGCTGTAGATATGTGTATCGGAAATCAAAATACAGTCACAAGAAAGTTTTTCTTTGTTTTCATTCACCCAACTTCCTAAACTTACAGAACCCACTTCTTCCTCACCTTCCAGAATAAATTTCACATTACAAGGCAGAGAATTGGTTTTCATCATTGCTTCAAATGCTTTAATCTGCATAAAAAACTGTCCTTTGTCATCCGCAGAACCTCTTGCAAAGATTGCACCTTCAGGATGAAGATCAGTTTTCTCAATGTAAGGCTCAAAAGGTGGTTTTTTCCACAATTCTAAAGGATCTGCAGGTTGTACATCGTAATGACCGTAAACCAAAACCGTAGGAAGTTTTTCGTCGATTAATTTTTCACCAAAAACAATAGGATAACCTTTGGTAGAACAAACTTCTACATTATCCGCACCTGCATTTTTTAGGTGTTCTGCACAAACTTCCGCACATTTCAATACGTCTTTGCTGTAAGCCGGATCAGCAGAAATAGAAGGAATTCTAAGTAACTCAAACAATTCATCCACGAAACGCTGTTTGTTTTCGTTGATGTAATTTAATGTTTCTTGCATTGTAAATTTAATTTTGTTAAAAGTAAAAAAATTGTCTTGTCACCACAAACAAAAAGCTTTTATTTTTTATACAAGTGACATTTATCTTATAAATAAAAAATCCTGCAAAACTGCAGGATTTTTATTCTATTTTCAGAAAAATTAGTGCTCTGCTTTTGCAGTTTCTTCATGCTTTACAGCTGCTGCAGAATCTGTTTTTGGAGCTACAGTTTCGTGAGTACCGTGAGCTGGTTCTGCATGAGCAGGAGTTGCAGTTTCGTGTGTACCGTGAGATTCTGTACCACCTTGGTGATCATCAGAATATCTTTCTGCACCTTCTTCCAATTTGATAACATTTTTATTTCCTCCGGCCTGAATTTTTTTACAGCTTACCGCTATCGTTGCAAGAGCTAAACATAGAACTAATTTTTTCATATGCAGATTTTTATTTTTATATAATCTTATGGAATTGTGTTAAATGTTCAATTCCTGAATTTTTAATTGCCCAAAAATAAGAAATATTGCATTTTTCGGCAACATTTTTAGACTGATTTTAATATTATTTTACCTTTTTTGGATTGTGTAAAAATAAGATACCGCTCTCCTCCATCTTTTAATTGATACTTTTTCTTGATTTCTTCAGGTTTTAACGGATAATTTTTCGAAATCAAATTAAACTGATCTTTCTTTTTAATCTGTTTTGAATCAATTACTTCCATTTCTAAAATTCTTCCCGGAAAATCATCAATTCTACTTTCAGAAGTATATAAATGTGTATTTGGATGCAGTTTTTTAAGCTCAAATTTTTCTGAAACTAAATTAAAAATTCCGGCTTTTAAAATCGTATTATTTGGAATATAAATAAATCTTTTCGGTTCAGAATACTCTGTTTGAGCGGTTTTTTCAGCATCAATTTTAAAACTGAATTCTGTTTCTTCACTTTCAAGATTAATACAATTGCAGATAATTTCTCCTGAATAATTTTCAGAAAGGAAGACAACCATCTCTTTCACATCATTCCGAACAGCAATAATTTCTATTTTTGAAACATTTTTTAAAACAGAAACCAGATATTTAAGATCAATTAAAGGAGATAATTTTATAACGACTTCTCTTGAAATAGAAAGCAAATTATCCTGGATTTCCAAAATATTGGGAGAGAGATCTTCCAAAAGGAAAACTTTATTTTTATTCTGATCTCTTCGCGCCGGATCAAGATAAATGACATCAAATTCCTCTTTATTACCGTTCAGAAAATCTTCTAATTTTTGATTAATGAACTTCGCTTTTTTGCCTAAAATAGTCCAATTATGCTTTACAATTTCTAAAAGTTCAGCATTTTGTTCCACCAAAGTTATTTCTTCAAAATTTTTCGACAAATGATAAGCATCAATCCCAAAACCGCTCGTTAGATCGATGAATTTCTTTCCTTTTAAAATTTCTGATTTGTAAACTGCTGTCTTTTCTGAAGAAGATTGTTCCAAATTCAATTGTGGTGGAAAAATAATTCCGTCTTGCAATAAAAAGGGGAATTTCTTTTGGGCAACCTGTTTTCCTTTGATTTGCTGAACAATTTCCTGCATGGAAATTTCAGGGAAGGGAGATTTTTTTAATAACAAAGAATGTAAATCTGCCTGAAGATTTTTATTGATATACTCTTGAATTTCTTTATTGGAATGCCACGAATGCACGAATATTTCTATTTAAATTAATCACTATTATTTTATTCCCACAGATTTCACGGATTTTCACAGATATTACGCTAAAAATCAATGTAGACAATTTGATGTTAAACTCAACTAATTAATTTTTATAATCTTGAAAAATTTTATGAATCTAGTTTTTAATCATAACTCTAAATCAACAGTAATTTTGTCATTCCGGAGGAATCTAAGCTGCTATATTCTGGCTCTGTTGAGATTCCTGCGGAATGACAAACAAACTCCTAAAACTAAATTATTACCAACGAAAGACATTCATAATTAATTTTAATCTAAATTTCCATTTAATTTTCTGAATATGCTTTTATCAATATAATCAGTATTAAAATTCACTAATATTCCCAATTTTAAACCCGTAAGCTTTAAAAAACTGGAATCAATAAACATATCTTTAAATTGAACAGATATAGGAACCTGACTTTTCACTTTTAGACAATAACTTTTCAACTCATACATTAAAACCTTTTCATAAACTTTCTCAAAAAGCCCTGGTCCAAGCTCGTTATACACAGAAAATATTGCTTTTCTGACATAGAAACTTATCTCATTTTCTTTCATCGGTAAATGTGTTTTATGTTTATAAAATTTTACAGAATGATAATAAACATTAGTCATCTGTGAAAATCTGTGTAATCCGTGGGAAAATCACTCAAACATTTCAGCCCAACGAACCGCTTTTATTTCGCTTTGATTATATAATTCCTCAATCGATTTTTTTACTTCCAATTTTGGATATAAATTTACGCCAATCAGTTTTATTTTACCCTCTTCTACCCATTTTTGCTCTTCAACAGCCTGATCGTAAATCTTTTTTTGAATAGTTCCTTGTTTCAAAAGTTTAAGATAACCACCGTTTTCTTCAATTTCAGTAAATAAATTCCAGGATTTTCCGGCGATCTGATTGGTAATATCTTCTATGTAATAACTTCCGTTTGAAGCATCTTCAAATACATTGATGATACTTTCATAGGCTAAAACAATTTGTTGTTTGAACGAAATTTCTTCTGAATTGTCTGTACTTTTTTCAACTAAATAATTATTGCTGTAAACTGCATCTGCTCCACCAATCATTGCCGAAGCTAATTCTAATGTGGAACGAATTAAATTATTTTCACTGTCTGAAACCGACTTATTTCTCAAAGAAGTTTCAGCAAAAATATAAGGGATTTCATCTAAGCTGTATTCTTTTGACAATTGATTAAAAACCAGTTTAAAAGCACGGATTTTTGCCATTTCAAAGAAATAATTTCCTCCAACAGCCATTCTGAAAAGTAATTTATTGATGATTTCAGTTCCGTAAACTTCAATTAATTCCTTAGTTTTTGCCAATGCAATTCCCAATTGTTGAAAAATTGCAGCTCCTGCATTTTGATGAAACGAAATATCTACACAAATATTTCTTTTAAAATCCTTTGTTAAAAGTTCTTTTACCAACTGGTCATTAATTTCAGCATTTTTTTCATCAAAAACATCAATCAAAGAAAAATATTGATCTTCGTCTTGCGGACTGATGTGTTCTGCCAAATCTTTATTATTAACAAAAACAGTTTTTCCTACCAGATTTTCAACATTTTCATTGAGTAAAAATGCAAAAACATCATCTTCAAGACTTTCGTGGTAAGTTGCCACCAAATGGGTACTTTCTTCTATTTTTGGAAGATTTGGCATCGGTTTTTCCACAGAATTGTAGAAAGGTTTTACCTCAATTCCTTCTAAATTTTCTTTTTTCAGAATGGTGTAAATATCTTCTGTTTTAAGCTGTTTTTTAACAAGATTTTCCCAGTTTGAGAAGGTTTCAGAGTTTGACATAAATGATGAGTAATTGGTAATGGGTAATGAGCAATTTGATTCGCAGATAAATTAAAAAAAAATAGACAGCGAAGATAATTGACTATTGACAATTTACTTTAGAATTATTTTTTAGCAATTTTTGCACTATCGACTACCAGAATGAAAATTTCTTCATTCGGTTTTTTCATGAAGTAATTTTCTCTGGCATATTTTTCTTTCTCAGACTTGTTATTCATCAGTTTTTTGTAGAATTTGTCATTCTTTTCATATTCCGATTTATAATAATCGAGCTGTTCTTCATACTTATTGATTTCACCATTCAACTCATTGATTACCAGGAATGAAGTTTTATCAAAGAAAATCATCCAGACCAAAAAAAGACAGATTGCAATCACGTATTTATTCAGAACATAATCCTGAATAAATTTTAAAATTTCCGATTTTGGTTTAATGTCTTTAATGAGTTCTTTCTCAGCCATTTTTTAATGTTTTCTAAGTGAATTTTTAATAACAGTCGTTAAAAAATCAATCGCAACAGAGTTTTGTCTCATGTTTGGAATAATCAAATCGGCTTCATTTTTTGAAGGTTCTATAAATTCCTGATGCATTGGCTTTAAAGTAGTCTGATAACGGTGTAAAACCTCGTTCAGATCTCTTCCTCTTTCCTGCGTATCTCTTTTAATCCTCCTGATTAACCTTTCGTCAGAATCAGCATGAACGAATACTTTCAGATCAAATTCTTTCAGTAATTCTTTATTGGTTAAAACCAGAATTCCTTCAACGACCAAAACATTTTTTGGCTCTACTGTGACATGATCTCCGGTTCTTCCATGTGTTACAAAACTGTAAATAGGCTGCTCAATAGATTCGTTATTCTTTAAAGCTTTTACATGCTGAATCAACAAATCAAAATCGATGGATTTTGGGTGATCGTAGTTTAAAGCTTCCCGTTCCGAAAGTGTAAGATTATGATTGTCATGGTAATAATTATCCTGAGAAAGCATATTCATTCCATCAATATCAAGTTGCTGAATAATCTTATCAACAACCGTAGTTTTGCCCGAACCCGTTCCTCCGGCAATTCCTATTACAAGCATTCTGTTTATTTCTTTAGAGTTTTTACAAAGATAGTATTTATGACGGAAGTGGGAAGTGGGAAGATGGAAGTTTTTTCATTATGAAATTTCAATGATTTTTTCCCAAACAAAAACCCCGACGATTGCCGGAGTTTGCATTATACGATTTCGCTGGTTAAGCTTCGTGAAATTAATTTTTCGTGCATTGGTTTTAATAAGTCCATAGAACCTGTTTTTACCGTACATTTTCCTTTATAATGTACCAACATTGTACATTGTTCTGCCTGAATAGGATCATGTTTGCAAATCTGAATTAATGCTTCGATTACATCATCAAAAGTGTGAATATCATCGTTATGTAAAATTAATTTGTAAACTTCATCAGTTTCATCCAAAACGAGAACGTCTTCATCGTACTTACGTTTCGGATTTTCGTAATCTTTTATGTTATTATAAAAAATCATTTTTAAAAATTTTAATCTTCTCCTAATTTGTCTAAAATATCGTCTACAATATTGCTTGGTTCCTTATAAACCAATTCTACCATTTCAACGCTTTTATTATTCATTTTTAAAATCTTGAAATGATAATTTTCAAGGTCAAATTCCTGGTTTTCTTCCGGAATATCCTCTAAAGCGTGCAAAATAAATCCTGCTAAAGTATTATACTCACTTTCCTCAGAAACAGTCAGTTTTTTAGGTAAAGATTCATTGATTTCGTCTAAAGGCTGTGTTGCTTTTACCCAATATGTATTTTCGCCAACTTTATCAACGAGTTTTTCTTCATCATCTTCTTCATCCTGAATTTCACCTACAAGTTCTTCCAAAATATCTTCCAAAGTAATTATTCCTTCAGTTCCGCCAAATTCATCTATAACAATAGCCAAATGCTGTTTTTTCTGTTGGAAAATCTTCAATAAATCTGAAATTTTCTTACTTCCGACCACAAAAAACGAATCACGCATCAATTCTCTTAAATCTTCATGACTTAAAACGCCTTTTCTTTTAACAAATTCTCTGATAATTTCTTTGGTATAAAAAACGCCAATCACATTATCAATCGAGTTTTCGTAAACCGGAATACGAGAATATCCGCTTTCCATGATTTTGTTGATAATTTCATTCAAATCATCTGCAAAATCAATCGATGTAATATTTTGTCTCGGAACCATGATTTGTTTCGCCGAATGATCGGTAAAATCAAATGCATTTTTTATGATTTCGTAATTTTCTTCTTCAATTTCTCCGCTGTCTGCAGATTGTTTTACCAAAAGCTGAAGTTCTTCCGTAGAGTGAATTTCCTGTTCAGAAGCCGGATGAATTTTAATTAATCTTAAAAATCCGTTAGACATTAAATTCATCAACCAGATAAATGGTTTGAAAATCGTGTAAAAAACTCTCAAGGGAACTGCGGTTGCCATCGTTGTCGCTTCAGATTTTCTAATCGCAATCGATTTTGGAATTAATTCCCCAAAAACAATATGCATTACCGTAATAATCAAAAAACTACAAACCAGAGAAATGGTTGTAATTGTGGATTCGCTAAAGCTAATATTTAAAGAATGGAATAAGTTATCAATCACATGGTGCATTGCACTTTCACCTACCCAACCTAATGCAAGCGAAGCTAAAGTGATACCAAGCTGAGTAGCAGAAAGATATTCATCAAGATGCTTGATAATATGCTCTGCCTGTTTTGCCATCGAATCGCCTTCGGCAGCTTTGATTTGAATTTGTGAATAACGAACTTTAACAATTGAAAATTCTGCGGCTACGAAAAAGCCATTTAACAATACAAGAAACAAGGCTAGCAAAAGCCTGACTATGTCCGAATCCATTTAGAAATTATAATTATTTATGCAAAGATATATAAAATAAAACTAACAAAAAAAGCACCGACTCTATCGGTGCTTTCATATTTTTTGAATATTTTATTACGAGTTTTTCAAAGCTTCTGCTCCTGAAACAATCTCTAAGATTTCGTTTGTGATGGCAGCTTGTCTTGCTTTGTTGTAGAAAATAACCAAGTCATTTTTCAAAGCCTGAGCATTGTCGGTTGCTTTGTGCATTGCCGTCATTCTCGCACCATGTTCTGAAGCTACAGAATCTAAAACTGCTTTGAACATTTGAGTTTTAATAGATTTTGGAATTAAATTACCTAAAATTTCATTTCTATTGGGTTCAAAGATATAATCAGTTTCTGTTTGAGTTTCTTCTTTATCAGTTTCAACCATTGAGATTGGAAGAAGCTGCTCAGTAATTACTTCTTGAGTTGCAGCATTGATGAATTTATTATAAATTAAATAAACTTCATCAAATTTACCTTCTACAAAGCTTGCCATTACGCTTTCCGCAATGTTTGAAACTTTATCAAACCTGAGACTGTCAAAAACTACGCTTTCGTTTGAATACACTGTACGGCTTTTTCTTACAGCATCATAAACTTTTTTACCAATGGTAAGAACTTCAACGTCGTACTGAGCATTTTCCTGAAACCGGTGGTTTAATTCTTTTACTACAGAAGAATTGAAAGCACCTGCTAAACCTCTGTTTGAAGTTACAGCAATAAAAAGTACTCTTTTCACCTCTCTTGCCTGAGCATAAACAGAAACCTGATCAGGATCTGAACTAGAATTTACATTCTGGATGATTTCCTGAAGTTTTTCAGAATAAGGTCTCAACATTACGATGGCATCCTGTGCTTTTTTCAGTTTCGCTGCCGAAACCATTTTCATAGCACGTGTAATCTGCATCGTAGATGAAATTGAACTGATTCTTCCTCGTATTTCTTTTAAGTTTGCCATATTTGGTTAGTTGTTGGTTGTCGGTTGTTGGTTGCTAGTTTTAGAAAATTCTGTCAACTATCAACCAACAATCATCAACTAATTTTTAGTTATATTTTGAAGCTAAATCTGTAGCAACCTGCTTAAGAACACCTGTAATATCGTTATCGATTTTTCCAGCTTTAAGAGCAGCCATAGTTTCAGGATGCTTAGATCTAAGGAAGTCGATATATTCTTTTTGGAATTCTTTTACTTTTTTGATAGGAACATTTCTCATTAAGTTCTCTGTACCTGCATAAATCATAGCAACCTGGCTATCAACAGGAAGTGGAGAATTTACCGGCTGCTTCAACAATTCTACGTTTCTTTCTCCTTTAGAAATAACCGCTAAAGTAGAAGCATCAAGATCAGAACCGAATTTAGCAAAAGCTTCCAGTTCTTTATACTGAGCCTGGTCAAGCTTCAATGTACCAGAAACTTTTTTCATTGATTTGATCTGAGCATTACCTCCAACACGAGATACAGAAATACCTACGTTGATTGCAGGACGAACTCCCGAGTTAAATAGATCTGATTCTAAGAAAATCTGTCCGTCTGTAATAGAGATTACATTCGTTGGAATATATGCAGAAACGTCACCTGCCTGAGTTTCGATAATCGGAAGTGCAGTTAAAGAACCACCACCTTTTACGATTGGTCTTAAAGACTCAGGTAGATCGTTCATTTGGCTTGCGATGTTGTCATCAGCGATAACTTTTGCAGCTCTTTCCAATAATCTTGAGTGAAGATAAAAAACGTCTCCCGGGTAAGCCTCACGTCCCGGTGGTCTTCTCAAAAGCAGAGAAAGCTCACGGTAAGCAACCGCTTGTTTAGATAAATCATCATAAACGATCAAAGCCGGTCTACCAGAATCTCTGAAGAATTCTCCGATAGAAGCACCTGCCATTGCAGAATAAACCTGCATAGGAACCGGATCTGAAGCATTAGCTGCAACAATTACTGTATAAGCTAAAGCACCTTTATCTGATAAAGTTTTTACAATCTGAGCTACTGTAGAAGCTTTCTGCCCGATTGCAACATATATACAATAAACTGGCTGACCAGCATCAAAAAATTCTTTTTGGTTGATAATTGTATCAATCGCAACAGTAGTTTTACCTGTCTGTCTGTCACCAATGATCAACTCTCTCTGACCTCTTCCTACAGGAATCATAGAGTCAATCGCAACGATACCTGTCTGTAAAGGCTCAGTTACCGGCTGTCTGTAGATAACTCCCGGAGCTTTTCTTTCCAATGGCATTTCGTATAAATCTCCTGTGATAGGACCTTTACCATCGATTGGGTTACCCAAAGTATCAACTACTCTACCTAGCATTCCTTCTCCTACTTTGATAGAAGAAATTCTGTTGGTTCTTTTTACAGTATCACCTTCTTTTACCAATTTACTTTCACCTAAAAGCGCAACACCTACGTTGTCTTCTTCTAAATTTAGTACAATACCTTCTACATCGCTAGCAAATTTTACCAACTCTCCGTATTGTACATTTTCTAACCCGTAAACACGAGCAATACCATCACCGATGGTAAGAACTGTACCCACTTCCTCAACATTAGATTGAGTATCAAAGTTGGCCAATTGCTGTTTTAAGATCGCAGATACTTCTGCTGGATTTATTTCTGCCATTGTATGGTTGTTTTTTTCTTAATTTAATTGAAAATCTTTTTTAATCTTATCCAATTTTGCTTTTACAGAAGCGTCAACTTGCTGATCACCTACTCTTAAAATATAACCTCCTAAAATTTCAGGTTTTACATTAACTTCAAGGTCGAAAGTTGCGCTTGAATTTACAAGATTGGTAGATCTTAGAATTTGCTCGATATTTTCATTCGAAAGTTGTGTTGCAGTCGTTAAAGTAATTCTTTGAACACCGTTGATGTCCTCCACTTTATTGATGAATTGCTGGGCAACATTTTTAAGCTGGCTTTCTCTTCCGTTTTTGATGATTAATCTGATTAAATTCTGAGCAACAGGCGAAAAGTTTTTAAAAATTTCATTTGCAATCTCAGTCTTTTTGTTAGCATCAACATAAGGTGTCAGGAAAAACTTGTTCAAATCCGCAGATTCAGACATAATCTTTACCACATCTTTCATTTCAGAAAAAACCGCTTCAGTCTGCCCGGATTCAGTTGTGAATTCCAGTAAACCTTGTGCGTATCTTTTAGCTACTTTAGATGTAAGCATTCTTAGTTAAGATTTGATTTGTTTAAATAATTCTGAACCAATTCGTTCTGAGCTTCAGTATTTTCAAGCTTTTGCTTCAGGATAGATTCTGCGATATTTACAGACAAAGTACCAATTTGAGATTTGATATCTGCCATTGCAGCATTTTTCTCAGCGTTGATCGTTTGTTTTGCAGCTTCGATTAATTTATCTCCTTCAGACTTCGCAGCTTCTTTAGCTTCAGCTACGATTCTTTCTTTTATTTCTCTTGCATCTTTTAAGATAGCATCTCTTTCGATTTTAGCCTCACGCATAATTCTTTCGTTATCCGCTTTAAGAGTTTCCATTTCTTTTTTAGCCAATTTAGCCTGATTAAGAGCATCCTGAATATTGTCTTCTCTTTCTTTTACAGCACTAAGGATAGGCTTCCAGGCAAATGCTTTAAGAAGAACTACCAATAATAAAAATACTATTGCTGTCCAGAATATGTTACCAATTGAAGGAGTTAATAATTCCATTTTATATCAATTATTTTTTTAGTTTGTTTTAACTTTTTTAAAAGAATTCTACAAACCAACCGTTTGTAGAATTCTGTTTGTTTACTATTCTTATTTACCTAGTAATGCTACTACGATACCGAATAGACCAGCACCTTCGATAAGAGCTGCTGCGATAATCATTGCAGTTTGGATTTTTCCTGATTGCTCTGGTTGTCTTGCAATACCTTCCATTGCGCTTCCACCAATTTTACCAATACCTAATCCAACTCCGATTACTGCTAAACCAGCTCCGATTGCTGCGATACTACCTGTCATAATATTATATTTAAAAAGTTATTTTTTTATTTAATTCTAAATTAATGATCGTGGTGAGGCTCTTCTACAGCCGACCCGATAAATAATGCTGTTAACATGGTAAAAATATAAGCCTGTAAAGCCGCTACCAATACTTCCAATACATAGATAAATAATGCTAAACCTAATGATACCGGAGTGATGAAGTAAGTTTTCATGATAAAGATCAAAGAAATCAAACTCATAATAATGATGTGTCCTGCCGTCATGTTAGCAAAAAGACGAATCATCAATGCAAAAGGTTTAGTGATAATTCCTAATAATTCTACAGGAATAAGGATAATGTAGATTAAAATTTTCCCACCGAATGGCATATTTTTTCCCAAAGGATCCAACATGTGCATCCAGTAAGTTTTTCTACCGCTTAAGTTAACAATCAATAATGTAAATACTGCAAGAACCATTGTAAAAGCAATGTTACCTGTTGTATTTGCAGAGCCAGGAAGCAATCCTAAAATATTCAACAGCCAGATGAATAAGAATAAAGTAACCAGATAAGGCACATATTTTCTGTATCTTACTGAACCGATGTTTTGTAAAGCAATATCATCTCTTACAAAAACAATCAGAGGCTCCATAAATTTTGCGATTCCTGTAGGAACCTGAGATTTTTTATAACTTGCCGCTGAAGCAAAACCAATAATTAATAAAATCACTGCAGCTAACAGCATCTGAGCAACAACTTTAGTAATTGAAAAATCTAAAGGCTCATTATTCGTCGGATGACCGTCGTGCATTTCTAAATCACCTGCAGCATTCGTAGAATAAATTTTATTGTGGTGTACTTTGTAGAAATTACCATCTACTTCAGCTACTTTTTCCTCTTCATGTCCGAATTTTTCAGAACTGAAAACTTTCAAGCCGTTATCCCAAAGAATTACAGGTAAAGAAATCCCTACAGAATTGTGACCTTCACCCCAAAGATGCCAATTGTGTGCATCAGCAATATGGTGCATAATAAATGGAACCGGATTGTAAACTTCATCCTTTGCAGCTTCCGCAGTACCTTCATGTGTTTCTGCAAAAGAGAAGCAGAAGACAAAAAGAGAAAGGGCAATTAACAGTTTTTTAAAACTCATGATCTAGACTTTTATTTCTAAAATTTTTGCAAAAATATAAATTTTTATTCGATTTTTAGCGATTCTTCAATTTTATATTACATGATATTAGTCTTGTTTTTTTACTAATTTTAAAATAAAAACAACTTCTATCAAAAGGTAAATCCAGTACAGAATAAAGTATGATACCACATTGAGTTTAAAATCTTCCTCAAACAGAGCAATATATCCTATTGCAAACATTTTAAAAACCACAAATCCAAGAAAAACAAATCCTATGATATTCTTTTTTTCAAGGGCGAAAACAATTAAAATTGTTAATAAACTGATGAGTGTAATAAAAAATATAAGAAAATGGATTTTATAATCAAGTACGACTAATTTTTTTTCTACCAATTGCCACTGTACAAAAAATAAAACAGCAGACATCAACAAAAACAACCCTAATCCTTTTAAAACAACAATCAACTTTTCCATTGGCTGCAAAACTATAAAAATTTATCAACACTAAGAGATGATATTTTTTAGTTAAAAATGATACCGTATTTTCAAAATTAAAAATTAGGCAAAGCTTTTAAAAGAGTCAAACTTTTTAAAATATTAATCACGCTAAGGTTATTAGATATAAAATTGTTATTTTTGCAATCCATAATATAGATATCATATGTTTAATAGTTTACAGGATAAATTAGACAAAGCCCTTCATAATATTTCCGGACGTGGAAAAATTACCGAAATCAACGTTGCGGAAACCGTAAAAGAGATTCGTAGAGCATTGGTAGATGCCGATGTTAACTATAAAGTAGCTAAAGATCTTACCAAAAGAGTTCAGGATAAAGCTTTGGGACAAAACGTTCTTACTTCACTTACTCCGGGACAGTTGATGACGAAAATCGTTCACGACGAATTGGTAGATTTGATGGGTGGTTCTCAGGAAGGAATCAATCTTTCAGGAAAACCTTCTGTGATTTTGATCGCCGGACTTCAGGGTTCCGGTAAAACAACTTTTTCAGGGAAATTAGCTAATTATTTAAAAACTAAAAGAACAAAAAAACCTTTATTGGTTGCGTGTGACGTCTATCGTCCAGCGGCAATTGATCAGTTGAAAGTTCTTGGCGGACAGATCGGAGTTCCGGTTTTCACGGAAGAAGGTTCTGTAGATCCTGCAAGTATTGCTAGAAATGCGATTGCTTTTGCTAAATCTAACGGTCATGATATTGTAATTGTAGATACCGCAGGTCGTTTGGCGATTGATGAGCAGATGATGAACGAGATTAAAGTTGTTCATACGACTATTCAACCTAATGAAACGCTTTTCGTAGTCGATTCAATGACAGGTCAGGATGCGGTGAATACTGCAAAAGCCTTCAATGATACTTTGAATTTCGACGGAGTTGTTTTAACGAAATTAGACGGTGATACCCGTGGTGGAGCTGCTTTAACGATTCGTTCGGTGGTTGAAAAGCCAATTAAATTTATTTCTACAGGGGAAAAAATGGAAGCTTTGGATCTTTTCTACCCGGAAAGGATGGCCGACAGAATCTTAGGAATGGGAGACGTTGTTTCCTTAGTAGAAAGAGCTCAGGAGCAGTTTGACGAAGAGGAAGCGAAAAAACTTCACAAAAAGATCGCTAAAAATGAATTTGGTTTTGATGATTTCTTAAAACAGATCAATCAGATCAAAAAAATGGGTAACATGAAAGACTTGATGGGAATGATTCCCGGAGTTGGAAAAGCCATTAAAGACGTTGAAATAAGCGATGATGCATTTAAACATATCGAAGCAATTATTCATTCTATGACGCCGGATGAGAGAAGAAAACCTTCTATTATCAATACTCAGAGAAAAAACAGAATCGCCAAAGGTGCAGGAAGAAAAATTGAAGACGTAAACGCATTAATGAAACAGTTTGACCAAATGGGAAAAATGATGAAGATGATGCAGGGTCCTCAAGGAAAGCAAATGATGCAGATGATGAGCAAAATGCCAAATATGCCCGGAATGGGCGGAATGTTCGGAAAATAGCGATTGTAAATAGCTATTTGCTTTTGGCTAATGGCTTTGAAATATACACAACTCTCAGAGAAAATCTGAGAGTTTTTTGTTTTACCATAAGACATCATAAGAAATAAAATTCAGTTTATTACGGGAAGAATGAAAAATGACTTTATATGTTTAGATTTTTTAAACATTCAAAAAAATCCCAAGAATGTTCTCAGGATTGATATGGATAGAAGTCTTATATACTATTTAGAGAAAACATATTTTACGCCGAGTGTCACAGATGATAATTTTAATCCTCCATCTACTCTGTTTACTTTTTGGGACTCTTCCAAATCAAGTTTATAAGATTTATACCCAAATTCACCTAAAGTTGCATCAATCGTCCAGTTTTTGGTGATAAAATAATCTAGTCCCGGCTTTACATTAATTCCAATAGAAGTATAATTTGCGCTGTAGGTAGATATATTTCCAATAATGTAAGTTCCATTGATCGGGCTTCCAAAAGGATTATAAGACTCATAGGATTCTCTTTTACCAAACTCAAGAGGAACTTCCAACTGGCCAAAAAAGTATAGTTTGTCTGAAAGAATCCAGTATTTTCTTACAAAAGGGCTTGCTACAAAAGCAGAATTTTTATCATCTCTCAAGTGATTCCAGTAGATATTTCCAATAGTCAAAATTTCCTGCTGAAACGTTTTTTGATGTGTGTAACCTACTCCAAGACCTACAGCTAAATTTTGTGCAACAAAGAAACCCGCAGTAGGAAGTATTTTAAAATTTTCATATTGAGAAGCACTATTCTCATTGCCTGATTTGGAATAAGCGGCCTGCCCAGACAAATAAACTGTTCCTTTAGAAATTTGTGCAGAACTGAGAGCTCCCATTAAAACGGTAAAGGTTAGTAGTATTTTTTTCATTGTATATTGAAATATTTAATTTTAATTGTAAAAAAATCCTGAGAAAATTTCTCAGGATTATATCAATCTATGTTTACTAATTATTTAGCAAAAACATATTTAACACCGATACCTACATTAGCAAGGTTTAAACCGAAGCTGTAGTTGTTTGTAGCATCACCGTTTTTTGGTTTGAAGTTGTTGTAACCGAATTCTCCGATTGTAGCTTCAATAGTCCAGTTTTTGTTTAAGAAATAATCTAAACCTGGTTTTACTGTTACTCCAACTGAAGTGTACTTAGCTTCTGAAGAAGTAGAAGTAGTAACTGTAGTTGTTCCGTTTGTAGATACAGAAGAAACTTCACCTTCAACTTTTCCAAACTGCATTGGTACTGCCAATTGACCGAAGAAATATAATTTGTCAGACAAAGTCCAGTATTTTCTTGCAAAAGGAGCAATTACGAATGCAGGATTTTTAACTTCTGTAGTATTTACTGTAGTAAATGCAGGATTTGTAACTGTAGAAATAACAGTGCTTTTTTGAGTCTGAAAACCAGCTCCTAAACCTACTGCGAAGTTTGGTGCTACGAAAAATCCAGCAGTTGGAAGTACATTAAAGTCTTCAACTTTAGAGTTTCCGTTATTAGTTTCTTCCTGGGAATAACCTACAGATCCTGATAAATATACAGTTCCTTTAGCAATTTGTGCATTAGATAAACCGAAAAGTGCAACAGCACTAGCTACTAATAATTTTTTCATTTTATAATAATTTTATACTTTCTTGGCTGCAAATTTATAAGGGTAATTTTCAATATTAAAATTTCTTAATGTGATTAATATCACCCATGAATATTATGTTTTATCATGTAGAAATCGCACATAAGAGATATAAATGTTATTTTTTCAAAAATTATCATAAAAAAACTCTGATTTTTCAATCAGAGTTCATTATTGTTGTTTAAGTATTTATTTCAAAAAGAAATTTACGCCTAAATTAATTGCACCAAAATTAGAATCAATTCTTCGGTCTCTTCTTTCCCAGTCTCCTCTTTCGCTACCAATATTTTGATAACCTAAATATAATTCTGCTTTAGGTAACTGAAAACCTACTTTTGGATATACGTAAAGACCGCTATCAATACCATCTTTAGTAGAAATAGCACCTCCCAGATCCAGACCTACAAAAAGCGGAAGACCATTAAATTTATATTTTCCTGATGCAGCCAAAGGAACAAAACCAAAGTCTTCCCATCTGTTTTTCCCGAAAAAATGCGAATATCCGGAAGCAATACCCACATCCAGACCTTTCATTACAGTCCACATATAAGCCGCATCAACTCCCAAAGTGAAAGATGAAACACTTGAAGCATCACCTACAGGAGCACCAATGTGACCTCCCAACTTAAATCCTGACTGAGCTTGTGCCACTCCACCAAACAATGCAAATGCACCTAGTAATAGTAATTTTTTCATTTTTAATAATTTAAAGTATGTTATTAACTCAAAGATTTTTCTTGTACAGCAAACACAATGCCGCAGGAATCTCAATTACACAAAAAAGCAAGACAAAAACTGCCTTGCTTTATAATCGTTTGATCTGTAATTTCTTAGTTTCCTCCGAATTTGAAACCCACACCTACTTGCAAAAAGCTGTTAGAAACCTTTCCATCACTTTTAGATAAATCAGAAACACCATAATTGTATCTTGCATCAAAGAACAAGCCATTTTCCAACATATATTCTGCACCTAAAAAAGGAGCAATGTTAAGAGTATTTACATCATTTTTAATATCTACATCATCATCTCCACTGATTTCAAGACCAGGAATACCAATACCAGCATCGATAACAGTTTTTTGTTTAGCTGATAAAATAACGCCAAAACTGGCTCCCAGAGCAACAGATAGATTTTCGGTAATAAAATATTTTGCAGAAACCGGAATTAATAAAGTTCCGAAAGTAAGTTTAGATTTTTCTCTAAAATAAAGCTGGCCATCACTTACATTGTAATCTTCTTTTCCTCCAAGTGGAGAATATAGTAATTCACCCTGAATACCAAATGTATCACTAAATTTATGCTCAACTAAACCACCAATGTAAAAAGTATGAGATGGATCTGTGCTTCTTGCTTCCAAATCATCCTGTGCTTCATCAACTTTTATTGTAGATAAAGAATAACCAGCTTTTACACCAAATCTAGTCTCCTGTGCTTTTACAGCAACGCCCATAATTGCAACAGATGCAATAAGTATTAGTTTTTTCATAATTAAAAGTTTTTTAACAAATTTTAAGATTCCAAATATATCACTTTTTGCAGAATTAAAAAATATTTTTAAAATTTGTTTAAACTTTTCTTAAATTATTGCTTATTACGCTTATCTTCTTCGTTGTAAGCCAGGATAATTTTCTTTACAACAGGATGTCTTACGACATCTTCTTCGTTTAAATATACAAATCCAATTTCTTTTACGTCTTTCAGGATTCTCATCGCTTCCTTCAAACCAGAATGTTGTTTTGGTGGCAAATCGATCTGGGTAGGATCTCCCGTAATGATAAACTTTGCATTCATCCCCATTCTCGTTAAAAACATTTTCATTTGAGCGTGAGTTGTATTTTGAGCTTCATCCAAAATTACAAAAGCATCATCCAGAGTTCTCCCTCTCATAAAAGCTAAAGGTGCTACTTCAATCACTTTCTTTTCCATAAAACCTTCCAGTTTCTCATGGGGAATCATATCTCGAAGTGCATCATATAAAGGCTGCAGATAAGGATCAAGCTTTTCTTTCAGATCTCCGGGTAAAAAGCCAAGACTTTCTCCGGCTTCAACGGCAGGTCTTGTCAAAACAATTCTTTTAACTTCTTTATCTCTCAAAGCACGCGCCGCCAAAGCTACACTTGTGTACGTTTTTCCCGTTCCGGCTGGTCCTATGGCAAAAACCATATCTTTTTTCTCACTCTCTTTTACGAGTTTTTTAAGATTGGTAGTTTTAGCTTTAATTATTTTTCCGTTTACACCTTTTACGATGATGTCCTGATCAAAAACCAGATGTTTTTCATTCTCATCTTTAAGGTTGAGGAAGTTTTCAATATCTTTTAATCCTATAGAATTATTCTTGGAAATGAATGAAACAATATCATCCAGCTTTTGTTTAAATATGTCTAAAGCCTCCTTATTTCCCATTGCAAAGACAAAATGGTCTCGCCCTGTAATTTTAAGCGTCGGAAAGCTTGATTTTATTAAATTGAAATATTGGTTATTAACACCATAGAAGTTTTTTGCATCAATACCTTCTAATTCATACGTTAGTTCAAACATGCAAATATTTTTATTTTAGATTTTAAATTTAAAAGTTTTTTTTCAATTTTAAGTCAAATTCTTTTCCACAATAGCTGTTTCTTTCCTTTTATTTTAGATAAATTTGCACTTCTATCAGATTTATTCATGTCAATTATTACCCTCACTTCAGATTTCGGACGATTAGACTACAGAGTTTCGGCTATGAAAGGAAAAATCCTGTCTTTAAATCCTGAAGTTAACAGTGTTGATATTACCCATGATATTCAGGCATATAACCTGATTCAGACGTCTTATATAGTGAGGAATGCCTACAAATATTTTCCGAAAGGAACGATACATATTGTTTCTGTAGACAGTTTTTTTCATAAATCAAGAAAAAATATTCTTTACAAAGCAGACGGACATTATTTTTTGGCAGCAGACAACGGACTTTTAAGTTTAATTTTTTTCGATATTAAACCAGAAGCCATCTACGAAATTACATTAAACAACCGTTTTGATGACATCGTAAGCTTCACTTCCACTGATGTTTTTGTTCCCGTTGCTGTTCATTTGGCAAATGGAGGTCTTCCGGAAGTGATCGGAAGGAAAATAGAATCCGCAAAACAGCTTTTATTCCCAAAACCCGTTTATAATGAGTCTGAAAAGATGATTATCGGGGAGGTAATGTACATTGATAATTTCGGAAACATAATCTCGAATATCAATAAAGATTCTTTTGAAACTTTGGTGAAAGGTTTTGAAAATTTTACCATCAAATTCAGGAATTTAAGTCTTTCAAAAATCTATTCCAGTCACACCGAAGTTGTAGCAGATTGGGAAAGAGAAACCGAATATCACGGGCAATCTGCAGCTATTTTCAACGATAGCGACCAATTGGAATTAACCATCTATAAAGGCAGCAAAAAAAACGGTGCCAAAACCCTTTTCGGACTGAATGTGGGAGAAAATATTTACATTGAATTTTTCTAAAATTATCTATTTCATAAAAAAACCGATTTTTTTTATATATTTGTCAAAATCTAAAATTTAAAAATGGCAGAATACAAATTATTGCTTCCTTCGATGGGTGAAGGCGTGATGGAAGCTACAGTTATCACCTGGTTATTCAATGAGGGTGATCAGGTAAAGGAAGATGATTCGGTAGTAGAAATTGCGACGGATAAGGTAGATTCAGATGTTCCGACACCAGTTTCAGGGAAAATTGTTAAAATCCTTAAACAGAAAGACGAAGTTGCAAAAGTAGGTGAAGCCATCGCTATTTTAGAAATTGAAGGAGAAGGCGGAAGTACAGCTTCAGAAGAAGTAAAAACTGAAACTTCAGTTCCCGATGCAGAAACAATCAAGGCAATTGAAGAGCCCTTGAACCCGACTGCAACCTCTCACGTAGAATTTTCAGGAGATCTTTACCTTTCCCCACTGGTAAAATCTATCGCTCAACAGGAAAATATTTCTGAATCTGAACTAAAAACCATTAAAGGAAACGGTTTAGAAGGAAGAATTACCAAAGAAGATATTTTAGCTCACGTTGCAAACAGAGGAAATCAGCCAGCTCAGCAAACTGCACCGGTACAAGAAGTGGCTTCAACTCCGATTCCAAAACCGGTTGCAGCTTCAACTCCGGCAACAACTATTTCGACTTCTGCAGGTGATGAAATCATCCCGATGGACAGAATGAGAAAAATTATCGCTGAAAACATGGTGAAAGCAAAACAAATTGCTCCTCACGTAACTTCTTTCATCGAAACCGACGTTACCAACGTTGTAAAATGGAGAGCGAAAAACAAGGATCTATTCGAAAAACGTGAAGGTGAAAAACTGACTTTCATGCCGATTTTCGTAAAAGCGATTGTAAAAGCGATTCAGGATTTCCCAATGATTAATGTTTCTATCAACGGTGAAAATATCATCAAGAAGAAAAACATTAATATTGGTATGGCAACTGCTTTACCAGACGGAAATCTTATTGTTCCTGTAATCAAAAATGCAGACCAGTTATCATTATCAGGTCTGGCAAAAGCAATCAACGATTTAGCTTACAGAGCAAGAAACAAAAAACTAAGACCGGAAGATACTCAAGGTGCTACTTATACCATTTCTAACGTAGGAAGTTTTGGAAATTTAATGGGAACTCCTATTATTCCTCAACCACAGGTTGCGATTATGGCGATTGGAGCGATTGTTAAAAAGCCTGCTGTTCTTGAAACGAAAGACGGTGATGTAATCGCAATCCGTCAGTTGATGTTCATGTCTCACTCTTACGACCACAGAGTTGTAGACGGTTCTTTGGGTGGAATGATGTTGAAACACGTTCATGATTACCTTCAGAATTGGGATATGAACACTGAAATATAAGTAATGAATAATTGGTAATGAGTAATATTGCCGATTCTAAAATAGAAACCTTCGAATTTTTTTCGGAGGTTTTTTTTATTGTTCTGACGTAAAATTTGTCATTCCAGAGGAATCTAAATAAACTTTGTTTTAATTTCTGATCTAATTACTCCTGAAATTATGTTTTATAATTAAATAATAACATCTATAATTATATAGATCGAAATTATCAAACATCATTAACCCCTGAAATTTTCATTTTAATAAAAAATAATCTATTTTTGAGTCATGCGCAGAATTTTGTCGTCACTTCGAAAAGGCTTAAAAAAATCCTTTGATAACATCCGAAACGAACAGCTGAAACACAATTTGCTTCAGGCAGTTCCTTTTTGGATTGGCTCCGTGATTACAGGTTTTTTTGCGGTGATGTATGCAAAAATATTCTCGTGGGGTGAAAGTCTGCTTCATTACATTCTGGAGTGGCACGATTGGATGATTTTCATTATTGCTCCAATTGGTTTCATTTTATCGTGGTGGTTGGTCAAAGAATTTGCCCCAAACGCAAAAGGAAGTGGAATTCCTCAGGTAATGGCAGCTGTAGAATTGGCAAATCCGAAAGAACATAAAAAAATCAGAAGTCTTTTAAGCTTAAAAATTATTGTTTTTAAAATTTTGTCTTCGGTTGTGTTAGTGATTGGCGGTGGAGCGGTTGGGCGGGAAGGTCCGACTATTCAGATTGCAGGCTCTATTTTCAGAAAAGTAAATGAGTATCTTCCCGAGTGGTGGCCAAAAATTTCCAAGAAAAATATGATTATGACAGGAGCTGCAGCAGGTTTGGCAGCTGCTTTTAATACGCCTTTAGGAGGAATTGTATTTGCAGTTGAAGAACTTTCTAAAACGCATATTAATTATTTTAAAACAGCTCTTTTCACAGCGGTAATTATTGCGGGTTTAACGGCGCAGACTTTAGCTGGTTCTTATTTATATTTAGCTTATCCCAAAACCAATGATGTTTCTTTAATGGTGATGTTTCCAATCGTTTTAGTAGCGGGAATTTCTGGAATTTTAGCCAGTCAGCTTTCAGTAATTATGCTTAAAATGAATAGCTGGAAGAAAAGAAACTTAAAAACAGACAGAGCCAATGTTTTATTTTTAATTGTTTGTGCATTAATTATCGCTTGTATTTCATTTTTTATAAGCCGTGAAATTTTAGGTTCGGGAAAAGAAATCATCGAACGTGTACTTTTCACCCGAGATAAACATGAAGATTGGTATATTCCGATCTTAAGAATGTTGGGTCCTGCCCTATCTTTTACTTCGGGTGGTTCAGGAGGAATTTTTGCACCTGCTTTAACAGCCGGAGCAAGTATAGGTTCAGTTATTTCAGGAATTATACATCTCACTCCAAATGAAACTAATGTAGTTATTTTAGGAGGAATGGTCGCTTTTCTTACAGGAATTACAAGAGCCCCGTTTACCTCTGCAATCATTGTTTTAGAAATGACCGACAGACATTCTTTAATTTTTCATTTAATGTTGGCAGGAATGGTTTCTTCCTTATTTTCAATATTAGTAAGCAGACATTCTTTATATGATGTTTTGAAAATGAATTTCTTAACAGAGATTAGAAAAGATTAAAATTTACTTAAAAAAGACCTTATAATATTCACTTAAATTGGAATTTTCGGTTATTTTTTGTTATCTTGTAGGGAATTACAAAAAAAATCTATTATGAAAAGACAATTACTCAACGTATTACTGTTAGCAATTCCTGTATTTGGTTACAGTCAGATATTTCAGGAGAATTTTGATGGTGTCGGCCCGGGAATTTCAGCATGGACTGTTATTGATGCAGACGGATTAACTCCGGCAGCAAGCGTAGATTTTATAACCAATGGCTGGAATCGGATTAACAGGCAAGGAACTGAAGGTAACTTTGGCGGCCCTGCCGGAAACTATGCAGCTATGAGCACCTCATGGTACAGTCCTGCCGGAACTTCAAATGATTGGTTAATTTCGCCAACAGTAGCTGTCTCCGGAACTTCGCCTACTTTATATTGGGATGCAAAATCACAGGATGCTACTTATCTTGATGGTTATAAAGTAATGCTTTCACCGAACGGAGGCAATACGATTGCAGATTTTACTGTAGAACTGTATAATAATACAGGAGAAAATTCTACATGGACAAGCAGAGCTGTAAGTCTTACTCCATACATTGGACAAAATGTACGATTTGCTTTCGTAAACAACAGCAATGATAAATTTTTGCTGTTGGTAGATAATATTAAAGTAGATTATACCTATACTGCACCACCACCAAGTTACTGCGGTCCGCTATTCTTTGGAGACAGCTTTTTTGGAGATGATGGTGACGAACCTATCACTTTAGTGAATTTTGCAGGGATTAATAATGCTACTGATGACGAAGAATATGTAGGTAATTCTCATGAATTCTTTTTGAATCAGACAGCAACAGTCACTCAGGGACAATCTTATAACATTACATTAAAAGGGAATACTGCCGGAAATTACACAAACTATTTCTCTGTTTTTATTGATTGGAATCAAAACGGGGTACTTAATGATCCTGGAGAAGTTTATGAAGTAACTCAAACAATTACAAATTCCACAGGGTTAGATGCGATACAGGCTATACATTCAATTGCAGTGCCTGCAACAGCACTTCCCGGAAATACCCGAATGAGAGTGAAAAAAGTTTTTGATGACACCAATTTACTTAATCCTTGCTTAGGTGATGATTACGGACAGGCTGAAGATTACACGGTAAATGTTTTAGATGCACAATTAGCCGTAAATGAAGCGATAAAGAAAAATTCATCTTTAAAAATTTACCCAAATCCTGTCTCTGATATTTTAAATATTAATTCGGATTCAAAAATTAAATCAGTAAAAATCTATGATTTAAGTGGTAAAAATGTTTTAGAAACTGAAAAATCCAACGTTAATGTTTCAGGATTATCATCAGGAACATATATTGTAACTGCACAGACAGAAAATGGTCTGCAGTCTGCAAAAATAATTAAGAAATAATTTTTCTTAAATCGAATTTATTTAAAGACCTGTCTCGGCAGGTCTTTATTCATTTAAAATAATCCTTAACTATATTGCATATTATAAATATAATTCATAATTTTGCACCTCGAAATAATTAACAAATTCATTTAACATTATGAACAATTACGAAACTGTTTTCATTTTAACTCCCGTTCTATCTGAGGCTCAGGTGGAGGAAGCAGTGACCAAGTATGTAGATCTTTTGAAAGAAAAGAACTGTGAAATTGTCACTAGAGAAAATTGGGGATTAAAAAAATTAGCTTATCCTATTCAACTTAAAAAGAACGGATTTTACACTTTAATCGAATTTAAAGGTGAAGGTACTGTAGTTGCTGATTTAGAATTAGCATTCAAACGTGACGAAAGAGTAATTCGTTACCTTACTACAAAACTAGACAAGCACGCTGTAGAATACGCTGTAACTAGAAGAACTAAAATCAAGGCTTCAAGAGCTTAATTATTTATTAACCCAAATTAAAAAAAGACAAAGACATGGCAATAGATGATATGGCTAAACAAGCCTCTGCTGGAGGAGAATCTGAAGTAAAATTCCTTACACCACTTGATATCAATACAAAAACTGATAAAAAGTACTGTAGATTCAAAAAATTCGGAATTAAGCACGTTGATTACAAAGATGCTGACTTCTTATTACAATTCGTAAACGAGCAAGGTAAAATTTTACCTAGAAGATATACCGGAACTTCTTTGAAATACCAAAGAAAAGTTTCTTCTGCGATCAAAAGAGCTAGACACTTAGCTTTGATGCCTTACGTAGCTGACTTATTAAAGTAAAAATTTGCAATTAGCCATTAGCTTATAGCTTTTGGCTTTTTGTTGCTGAATAAATATTAATTCTAACTTAATTTAGATTAATAGATTTCAGATTTTAGATTTCAGACTTAATGTCTAATGTCTAGCATCTAATATCTAATATCTAGATCCTAAAAAAGGACAACAACAATGAACATTATTCTTAAAAAAGACGTAGAAAACTTAGGTCTTGAATTCGACACAGTAAATGTAAAACCAGGTTATGCAAGAAACTTCTTGTTACCTCAAGGTTACGCTCTTTTAGCTACTCCTAAAAACGTTGCAGCTCTTGAAGCTACTTTGGAAGCCAGAAAAGAAGAAGAAGCTAAATTAATCGCTACAGCAAACGGTGTAGTAGATCAATTGAAAAAAACTTCTATTACAATCCCTGCAAAAGTAGGCTCTGGTGACAAATTATTCGGATCTATCAACAATGCAGATCTTTCTGCTGCTCTTGCTAAAGCTGGAGTTTCTGTTGACAAGAAATATATCAAAATCCCAGGAAACACGATTAAGAGAACTGGTAAAGTAACTGCAAACGTAAGATTACACAGAAATGTAGAATACAATTTTGAATTCGACATCGTATCTGACGCACCGGTAGAAGCTCCAAAACCAGCTGCTCCTAAAGCTAAAGTTGTAGAAGAAACTCCTTCTGAAGAAGCTTAAGACTTACTGAGATTTTTCTCAAAAATATAAACCACTTCGTAAGAGGTGGTTTTTTGTTTTAAACCTTATTTAGGCAAAAGAATTGCTATAACTCTTCAAATTTTATATATGGAAATTCAGGAAATTGTAGCAAAGCAAAAAGAGTTTTTTAAGACTCAGCAAACTAAGAATCTCAGATTCAGAAAAATGTATCTTGAAAAGCTTCGGGATTTGATTTTAAAAAACGAAAACCTTTTGTATGAAGCAATTGATAAAGATTTTGGAAAGTCTAAATTTGACACTTTTACCACAGAAATTTCCTTTATTTTAAATGATATTAAATATTACCTTAAAAATTTAAATTCATTTGTAAAACCTAAAAAAGTAAGCACCAACCTGGTTAATCAATTTGGGAAAAGCAGAATCTATTCTGAACCTTTAGGAAATATTTTGGTCATCGGAGCATGGAATTATCCTTATCAATTATCACTCTCTCCTATCATTGCAGCTTTAGCAGCCGGAAACTGCTGCATTTTAAAACCAAGCGAAATCGCCGGAAACACAATGAAAATAATGGCTAAAATTATCAACGAAAATTTCCCTCCTGAATATTTGTATGCTTACGAGGGCGGAATTGATGAAACCACCGAACTTTTAAAACTGAAATTCGATAAGATATTTTTCACCGGAAGTACGGCAATTGGAAAAATAGTTTACAAAGCTGCTGCTGAAAATCTAACACCCGTTACATTAGAATTAGGTGGAAAATCCCCTTCCATCATTACAAAAGATGCCAATCTTGAAGTTGCCGCCAAAAGAATCGTTTGGGGGAAATTCATCAATGCCGGACAAACCTGCGTTGCACCTGATTATTTATTGGTAGAAGAATCAATTCAGGAACAGTTTCTGGAAATGCTCAGAAAATACATTCAGGAGTTTAAATATGAGCAAGATTCCGATCATTATACGAGAATTATCAATCAAAAGAATTTTGAACGTCTCATAAAATTGATTAATAAAGATAAAATTTATTTCGGAGGAAATTTTAAAGCAGCAAATCTATTCATAGAGCCTACTATTTTAACAAATATCAATTGGAATGATGAAGTAATGCAGGAAGAGATTTTCGGACCGATTTTGCCTGTTATTTCTTTTACTAATTTTAATATTACTTTAAACGAAATTTTAGAACACGAAAAACCGTTAGCTGCTTATTTATTCACTAATAATTCTGAAGAAAAAGAAAATTTCATTCAAAAATTATCATTTGGCGGAGGTTGTATCAATGATGTAATGATGCATTTAGGAAATGAGAATCTTCCATTCGGAGGAGTTGGAAATTCAGGAATAGGAAATTACCATGGAAAATTTGGTTTTGAGACTTTTTCTCACCAAAAAGCTGTTTTAGAAAGAGCAACCTGGGGTGAACCTAATCTAAAATATCCGCCGTACTCTGAGAAAAAATTTAGCTGGATTAAAAGTTTTATGTAAAATAAAAAAACCGGGAAGATTTTCCCGGTTTACATTTTTAAGATTTTGATGGAGCCCATTTGTTAAAAAACGCTCTTGTTTTGTCTAAGCTATATCCTTTTCCTTCTTCCAAAACATCACTTTGCTGTATATGAATCATTTTTCCATTACCATCCAAAACAATGAAAACAGGGTAACCAAATCGATCACCCGGATTTCCGTACTGAGAAAAAACTTTTTCATTCTTATTGTCGGGAGAATAATTTAGATGGTAATAAATATAGTTTTTATCAACCATTTTCTTCAGTTCCGGAGTAGTCTGCACATATTGATTAAATCTTAAACACCAGATACACCAGTTTCCACCCGCCTGAATCATTACATTTTTACCTTCTTTTTTTGCTTTTGCAACCAGGTTTTGAATATCTTTCTCTGCATCGGCTTTCGGATCGTAAGGTTTTGGCAATTTTGCCTTTTCTTCTGCCGCAGCTTTTTTCTTTGCTTCCAGTTCTGCAGCATCACTTTTTACCAACAGTGCTTTATCATCAGAATTTTTCACCTTTATTGGTTTATTTGTAGTCTGCGCCCAGGCAAAAGTACCAAACGCAAAAAGAACTACTAACGACATTTTTTTCATACTTTAAAAATAAAAATAATCTTTATGATCAGCAAAAATGAAACCATATTTTTTTTATCACTAAATTTGCATACTTTATGAATTTTTTAATCAAAATACTTTTCCTGGTTTCTAAACTTCCGCTAAAAATATTATATATTTTTTCGGACATCATCTTTTTTCTGAACTACTATTTTGTAGGCTACAGAAAGAAAATCATTACTCAGAATTTAACGAATTCTTTTCCTGAAAAGTCGGATGAAGAAATCGCAGAAATCAGAAAGAAATTCTATCTGAATTTTTCAGATTATTTGGCTGAAACGGTAAAATCTTTCAGTATTTCAGAGAATGAAACTCGTGTGAGAATGCAACACATTAATCAGCATTTGTTTCATGAAGCAAAAGCTGAAGGAAAAAACATTATTCTGATGGCGGGTCACGTTTTCAATTGGGAATGGATGAACGCTTTAGCAACATTAACTCCACAAAAAAATTCTCATCCGGTTTATCGCAAGGTAAACAGTAATTTCTGGGAAGATCAGATGAAAAAAGTCCGAAATAAATTTGGCAATGAGGCATTGGAGGCAAATGAAGTAATTTTGAATATTTTCAGAAATCAGAATGATGGAGAATCTATTTATATGTTTGTCGCAGATCAAACTCCGCATATTGCTCATGTCAATTATGGTTTGAAATTTTTAAATCAGAGAACTCCTGCTTTTATCGGTTACGATAAACTGGCAACCAGGATGGATTTGATTTTCATTTACTGTGAAATGAAAAAAGTAAAAAGAGGTTTTTATCAGGTGAATTATCACAGAATTTATCCCGAAGGTGAAAAGTTTGTGAAAAATGAGGTGGTAAGAAAATTCCATCAAATGCTTGAAAATACCATTAGAAAAAATCCTGATAATTATCTTTGGTCACACAGAAAATGGAAATATCAGGATTCTATAAAAACTTATGACGGCGAATAAATGACAGAAAATTCTAAAAACCTTGCGGTTGTTATCTTAAACTGGAACGGCAAAAGCTGGCTACAAAAATTTCTACCGGGCGTTATACAGTTTTCTGAAGAAGCTGAAATTTACGTCATTGACAATAGCTCAACAGATGATTCTATTGAAGTTCTGAAAAGAAAATTTCCTTCTGTAAAAATCATTATCAATGATAAAAATTATGGTTTTGCAGGAGGTTATAATGAAGGTTTAAAAAAGATAAATGCTGAATATTATTGCCTTTTAAATTCTGATGTCGAAGTTACAGAAAACTGGATTAAACCTGTTTTAAATTTATTTGTAAAAGATTCTTCAATTGCAGCCATTCAGCCTAAAATTTTATCTTTTAATAATAGAGATTATTTTGAATTTGCAGGTGCTGCAGGTGGTTTTATTGATAATTTAGGTTATCCTTATTGCCGGGGAAGAGTTTTTGATGATCTAGAAAAAGATAAAGGACAATATAACGATGAAACGAAGATTTTCTGGGCTTCAGGTTGTTGTTTTTTTATTCGCTCTAAAGATTTTTGGGAGCAGAAGGGTTTCGACGAAAGATTTTTTGCACATCAGGAAGAAATCGACCTTTGCTGGAGATTAATTAATTCGGGAAAGAAAGTATTCTATACCGGAAAATCTAGAGTGTACCATGTTGGCGGCGGAACTTTGAATAAGCAAAGCGCTCAGAAAACATTTCTAAACATCAGAAATAATTTTTCTATGTTATTGAAAAATTTACCTTTCCCAAAATTAATTGGGATCATATTTCTCAGATTGTGTTTAGACGGAGCTGCTTCATTTTATTTTGCCTATAAGAATGGTTTATCTCATTTTTGGGCAGTTTTAAGAGGGCATTTCGGATTTTATGCTCAAATTCCGGAAACTTTAAAGCGCCGTCAACAATATCAGAAATCAGACTACTACCAAACAAAATGGCTTATCTTCAAGCATTTTTTAGGAGGAAAATAATTAATAATTCAAAACTTATAACTGAAAAAATGGATTTCTGTGCATTAGATTTCGAAACTGCTACTCACGAAAGAAATTCTGCGTGTGAACTGGGAATTTGTATTGTTCAGGATTCTAAAATTGTAGAGACAAAAACCTGGTTGATAAAACCGCCTAGCTTCCCTTATTTTCATCCTAGAAACATTGATGTACATGGGATTTTACCAAGTGATGTGAAAGACGCTCCTACTTTTGCAGACATTTGGTATGAAGTACAAGATATGATGTACGGAACTTTGATGATTGCTCACAACGCAAGTTTTGATGCCGGAGTTTTGAGAGGATGTCTGGAATATTATGGAATGTTTACCCCTAAAATGAATTATTTATGCAGTATTCAGTTAGCCAAAAAATCATGGAATTATCTTCCTAAATATGGCTTAAAACATTTGGCAGAATATCACGATATTAAATTTAAGCATCACAGAGCGGGAGATGATGCAGAAGTTTGTGCAAAAATATCACTTCTAGCTTTTGAAAAATTATTTATTACAAACAATGATGAAGTTTCTGATTGCATGAAAAAGAAAATTAAAGTCTTGTAATTTATCAAAGATAAATCATATTTTCACAGATTTTGGAAATATATTCTTTGTGCGAAACTTTTAACGAATAAGTTTAATTACTTAAAACTTCTGACAATAAATTAAATTTTGGAATATCAATCTCGAATTGTTCTTTCGTATCTGAGTTTTCAACCAAATATTTTCCGCTCATATTTCCAACTCCTGAACGAAGCATTACGTTCGAAAAATAGGCAAAATTATCCCCAGATTCCACATCCGGAGTCAATCCTATAACACCATCACCAACAACTTCTGTAAACCCGAATCCTACATCAAAAATAAGCCATTTTCTTTTAAGAATTTTTATTGAGAAATCACCATCGTTTTCTATGACGATATTATATTTAAAAACGTATCGGTTTTCTGAAGGATAACTGTTCTTGCTATCATATTCAGGAACTACCGAAACTTTGATATTTGAAGTAATTTTAGAGAACATTTTCATTCAATTTAAATTAACAGATACAAAAATCTCGCCTTTTTTAGGAGGCGAGATTCTATATGATATTATAAAAGTAATTAATTATAATCCAAGACCTTTTCTTTCATCTCCACCCAATAGAATTTCTACCGGATTGTCGATACCTTCTTTTACCGCAACCAAGAATCCTACAGACTCTTTACCATCGATAATTCTGTGATCATAAGACATGGCAACGTACATCATCGGACGAATTACAACCTGTCCGTCAACCGCAACCGGTCTTTGGATAATGTTATGCATTCCTAAGATTGCAGATTGAGGTGGGTTAATAATCGGAGTTGATAACATTGATCCGAAAGTACCACCGTTTGTAATGGTGAAAGTACCTCCAGTCATTTCGTCAACGGTAATTTTTCCGTCTCTCACTTTGATTGCCAAATCTTTAATATTAGCTTCAACACTGCTGAAAGACATATTTTCTGCATTTCTCAAAACCGGAACCATCAATCCTTTAGGACCTGAAACCGCAATTGAAATATCGCAGAAATCGTAATTAATTTTAAAATCTCCGTCGATTGAAGCATTTACGTCAGGATACATTTGTAATGCTCTTGTCACTGCTTTTGTGAAGAAAGACATGAAACCAAGTCCTACCCCATGTTTTTGAGCAAATTCGTCTTTATATTGCTTTCTTAATCTGAAAATTTCAGACATATCAACTTCGTTGAAAGTCGTCAACATCGCCGTTTCATTCTTTACAGAAACCAATCTCTGAGCGATTTTTCTTCTAAGCACTGAAAGTTTAGTTGTAGTTGTAGATCTTGCACCTGTAGCAGAAAGAGAGCTTCCACCCATTGCAGGTTTAGCAGCCAACTCAGCGTCAGTTTTAGAGATTCTACCGTCTCTTCCAGAACCTGAAACCTGTGAAGCTTCAATTCCTTTTTCATCAAGAATTTTCTTTGCAGCAGGAGATGGAGTTCCAGTAGCATAAGATTGTGCAGCAACCGGAGCTGGTTTTGGAGCTTCCGCTTTTGCAGGCTCAGCAGCTTTTGGCGCTTCTTCATGTTTTGGAGCTTCAGCAGCAGGAGCAGAGCCACCTGCAGGTTTTGCAGCATCCATATCAATTAAACAGACAACCTGACCTACTTGTACAACTTCACCTTCTTCTGCTTTCAAAGTAATAACACCACTTTGTTCTGCAGGCAATTCAAGAGTTGCTTTATCTGAATCTACTTCAGCGATAGGTTGATCTTTTTCTACATAATCACCATCTTTTACAAGCCAAGTTGCAATTTCAACTTCTGTAATTGATTCTCCCGGTGAAGGAACTTTCATTTCTAAAATTGACATATCGTATTTTTTATTTTTTTAATTGATATTAATTTAATTAAGCCGTTACAGGTCTTTTAACAGGAGCATCGTCTCTGTCGAAAACTCTGTTGATTACAGCATTTTGGTTTTTCTCAAACATTTTGTGACTTCCAGGAGCAGGAGCACCACTTTGAACTGGTGAAACAACCTGAATTCCTGTATCTCTGAAGTTTCTTAAGATATAAGACCAAGCTCCCATATTTTCCGGTTCTTCCTGAGCCCAAATAATTGATGTTCTGTTTGAATATTTAGCAAAGATTGCTTCGATAGCATCATTCTGAAGCGGATATAATTGTTCAAATCTTACCAATGCAACATTTTCACAATTCAGTTCTTCTTTTTTAGCTAATAATTCGAAGTATAATTTACCTGAACAAAGTACTAATTTTTCAATTTTTGCTGGATCTGCAGTTGGATCATCTAAGATCGGCTGAAATCCTTTGTTTGAGAAATCTTCAAGCGGAGAAACCACTTTTGGATGTCTTAACAATGATTTCGGACTCATCACGATTAACGGTTTTCTGAATGACCATTTTAACTGTCTTCTTAATAAATGGAAATAGTTTGCCGGAGAAGTGATATTCGCAACAACCATATTTTCGTTTGCACAAAGCGTTAAGAATCTTTCCAGTCTTGCAGAAGAGTGTTCTGCACCTTGTCCTTCCGAACCGTGTGGCAATAACATCACCAAACCATCCTGAATTTTCCATTTTTCTTCAGCTGCTGCTAAATATTGGTCTACAATAATCTGAGCACCGTTCACAAAATCTCCAAACTGAGCTTCCCAAATCGTTAAAGTATTGGGAGAAGCCATTGCATAACCATAATCAAAACCAAGAACTCCGTACTCAGAAAGGTGAGAGTTGAAAACATCAAATCTGCTTTCTGAAACTTCTTTTAAAGGTACATATTCTTCTTCCGTATCTTCAGTTTTTACAACAGCGTGTCTGTGAGAGAATGTACCTCTTTCTACATCTTCACCGGAAATTCTTACGTTGTGACCTTCCACTAAAAGTGTTGCATAAGCCAGCCATTCTCCAAGAGCCCAATCTAAACTATTCCCTTCAATCGCTTTGATTCTGTTTTCAAAAAGTCTTGTAATTTTATTTAAGAACTTTTTATCAGCCGGAAGTGTAGACATTTTAATGGCCAATTCTTTCAGCTTTTCTAAGTCATATTTTGTGTCAACTTCATCCTGAACAGCCCCTCTTTTTCCAATCGGATAATTCGTCCAGTCTTCTGCCATAAAAACGTCCATCACGTTTTTCTCAATTTCTTTAGAAGCGTCAAAGTCTTTATCTAAAAGTTCTTTGAATTCCGTTTCCATTTTTGCGATAACGTCGTTTGATGTAACGTGATCTTTAAGTAATTTATCTTTATAAATTTCTCTTGGATTCGGGTGCTTAGAAATTGTTTTATATAAATTAGGCTGAGTAAATCTCGGTTCATCACCTTCGTTATGACCATATTTTCTGTATCCTAATAAATCAATATAAACATCTTTACCAAATTTAGCTCTGAAATCAGCCGCAAAATGAATAGCATGAACTACAGCTTCTGCATCATCCGCATTCACGTGCATTACAGGAGATTCTGTCACTTTAGCAACATCTGTACAATAAGTAGAAGATCTTGCATCCATATAATTTGTTGTAAACGAAACCTGATTGTTAACAACAATATGAACGGTTCCACCCGTTTTATAACCTTCCAAAGTCATCATCTGAGCAACTTCGTAAGCAATACCTTGTCCGGCTAAAGCTCCATCACCATGAATGATGATCGGTAAAACTTTAGAATAATCTTTGTATTTATCGTCAACTTTAGCACGACAAATTCCTTCAACTAAAGCGGCAACCGTCTCTAGGTGAGAAGGGTTTGGAGTTAAATTGATGGCAACTTCTTCTCCTGAAGCAGTTTTTACAATTTTTGATGAACCTAAGTGATATTTAACGTCACCAGAAAATACATCTTCCTCAAATTCTTTTCCTTCAAATTCTGAGAAAATCTGCTTGTAAGATTTGCCAAAAATATTTGTTAACACATTCAATCTTCCTCTGTGAGCCATTCCTAAAACAACCTCATCAACCCCTAATTGAGAAGATCTTGAAATCAACTGATCCAAAGCAGGAATCAAAGTTTCACCACCTTCCAGAGAGAATCTTTTCTGACCAACAAATTTTGTGTGAAGATAATTTTCAAACGCAACCGCCTGATTTAATTTAAGTAAAATCTCAGTTTTTTCATTTGCATTAAGACTTGGATGGTTTTCGTTAACCTGAATCCACTGCTTAATGAAATCTTTTTCCTGAACATTGTTGATGTGCATATACTCAATTCCGATAGAATCACAGTAAATGTTATCAAGGTGAGTAATAATTTCCTGCAGCGTTGCAGGACCTTTCATTCCTGTTTCAACGGCACAGTTGAATTTTGTATTTAAATCTGACTTTTCAAGACCGAAATTTTCGATATCCAAAGTTGGAGTATAATGTCTTCTCTCACGTACAGGATTTGTTTTTGTGAAAAGATGACCTCTCGTTCTGTACGCCTCAATAAGATTTACCACCTTAAATTCCTTCTTGATGTGCTCCGGAACTTCACCATTTGAAGCTGCCTGAGAAATTTGCTGAACTGCAGGTGCAGAATTCCCCAAATTCTTCACATACTGAATATCTTCTTCATCAGAATAGTTTTCTAATGCAAAATCAAAGCCTTGAAAAAAGGCCTTCCATGATGGTTCTAGAGAGTCCGGGAATTTTAGGTATTGTTGGTATAAATCCTCAATTAACTGAGAATGAGCTGCGTTTAGGAATGAAAATCTGTCCATTATTACAGTTTATCTATTATTAAATTTAGTTTAACGAATTATTCTTCAAATTTAATAAAAAAAAATGGGGTAGGATAATCTCAAACCTTTAAAAAAAGTATAAAATCAATAATTGGGAATAAATCATCTATATACCGAAAGCGAAAGCTTCATATTCACATCCTTACCTTCTACAGCCGGCTCTATAAAAGTCTGATAAACATCACCATAGCGCATTTCATCTTTCTTTGCTTTTTGCATCAGCTGCTGAATTGCCTTTACCCTTCCTTCATAAGAACCTTTGTAATAAATCACGTAATTTTCTGTGGGACTTACCGACCTAAAACTGAAATTATTATCTGTAATTCCGATTTTTTTAGACAATGGAATTCCGAAGAAATAAGAAACTTCCTTATCTTTAAAATTATCGGCATCTGTAATCAAAACAGGATAACCTACCTCATCACTTTTTTTGCCTAAATCCATCGACACGAAATTATTTACTTTGTTGTAATTCATCACGATGTTTTTGTATAAAGCATCTTTTTTGTTGGAAGTACTTACATTTACTCCCAGAATCATCTTTTCTTCTTCTTTTTCAACCATTAAACTGTCGTATTTTATCGCAGCCAATTGATTGTCTTTTTCTACTTTATTACCCAGGACATTTTTAAGATTCAACATACTTTTGTCGATATTTTCAGCAAATTTATCTTCCGTCCAAAAGTTTTGTGCCCTTGATAATAACGATAATTTCGGAGTATGTACAAACCATTTTATTTTTGTTTTTTCAGCAGAAACAACAGTAAATTTCACATCAATTAAAGTCGGGTTTTCATCTTCGTCTTCGAAAAGCTGATATCTTAAAGTTTTGTTTGGATTTTCATACCGGATAAACATTTCTCCGCCATCTTCACTTTTAGGATCATTATAGCTGATTGCGCTTCCCTGCCCTTTATAAGGCGAATAATAATCAATCGTAATGGTTTTTGAGCTTGAGAAAAAATTATTCCAGCGAGTGAAATTCTGCAGATTATTAAACTGATTAAAAACTTTTTCGATAGGATAATCTACTTCTTTTTCAATTGTAAATTCTTTACTTTCATCCACAAAATAGTACATAGAAGCTGCATAAGCTCCCACTAAAAGTATTATAATAACCGTTATGATTTTAAAAAAACGCATCGCACAAAAGTAAGACAAATAAAAAAAGTGACCAATATCTTGACCACTCTTGTTTTTTTATTTTGCTGAATGATGGATGTCTGATGTCAGATGTCTGATATTCGACTGAAAAATTTTGAATTAAAAACTTAACTTAAAAATTATTAAATCTCAAAACTTCCAGTTTTCAGCATCAAACTTCCAGCCTTTTACCCGATATGAGTTCCGGGTTTTAAAACAGCACCTTTTTTCACAACAACAATTCCGTCCTGTACAGAATGAGTTCCGTAATCGCCATCCTGAAGGTGTTTTCCACCGATAATCCTTACATTATCACCGATGTAACAGTTTTTATCCAGAATGGCTCTTTCGATGTAGCAATATTTTCCGATTCCCATGTTTGGCAAACCTTTTCGGTCGTTATTCACGATTTCTCCTGTATTTTGATAGAAATCAGCTCCCATAATGTAAGAATTTACAATTGTACTTCCTTTGTCAATTCTTGTACGGTTTCCAATCACTGAATTTTCGATTTTATCCGCCATAATGATGCATCCATCACCAAAAACAGCTTTACTTACGTAAGAACCGTTCACTTTTGAAGGCGGAAGCATTCTTGCACGGGTAAAAATCGGTGCTGATGAAAATAAATTAAACTGTGGAAAATCATGACAAAGATCCAAATTCGCTTCGTAGAAAGATTCTATTGTTCCAATGTCTGTCCAGTATCCTTCATACTGATAACTTAAAGTCGTGTATTTTCCGATAGAATTTGGGATAATATCTTTTCCGAAATCGTCTCCTGCTCCATCGTCAAACATTTTTTTCAGGATACTTTTAGAGAAAATATAAATTCCCATTGAAGCTAAATATTCCTTCCCTTTCATTTTATTTTCTTCAGAAACTTCAGATTCCAAACCGTTAAGTTCATTAAAACCTGGTTTTTCTACGAAAGAAGTAATGTTACCTTCATCATCAGATTTTAAAATTCCAAAACCTGTTGCATCTTTAGAATTTACAGGTATTGTTGCGATGGTTACATCTCCACCTTTCTCAATGTGGAAATCCAGCATTTCATTAAAATCCATCTGATACAATTGATCTCCGGAAAGAATCAAAATATATTCGTAATCATATTTTTCTAAATGCTTCATCGACTGACGAACAGCATCTGCAGTTCCCTGAAACCAACTGTCGCTGTCAACATTTTGCTCAGCAGCCAAGATATCTACAAAACCTTTACTGAAGATATCAAAATGGTAAGAATTTTTGATATGTGAGTTCAAGGAAGCTGAATTGAACTGCGTTAAAACCAAGATTTTATTCAAACCTGAATTTAAGCAATTAGAAATAGGAATATCTACCAATCTGTATTTCCCTGCGATAGGAACCGCCGGTTTTGATCTTGAATACGTTAACGGGAAAAGTCTGGTTCCTCTTCCGCCTCCCAAAACAATGGAAATGACGTTATGTTTCATAAATATCTGCGTTTTTTTATTATTTATAGTTTATTTATTTCTGACAGATTTGAAAATCACTGATTATATAAAGCTAAGTATTTTTCTGCGGATTTCTCCCATGCAAAATCAAATTTCATATTAGATAAGACCAATTCATCCATTTGAGCTTTATCTTTATAAACATTTAAACCTCGGCTGATTGCATGAATAATATCATCAACTCCCGGATAAGTAAAATTTAAACCTGAACCTCCCGTTGTAATATCTTTTACAGTATCTCTCAATCCACCTGTATAACTTACAATCGGAACAGTTCCGTATCGCATTGCATACATTTGATTAAGTCCGCAAGGTTCAACCCTAGAAGGCATTAACAAGAAGTCTGCCGAAGCGTAGATTTTATGAGATAAATGTTCTTTATATCCAATATCTGTCGCAAAATTTGAATAAACAGAATCCATTTCCTTCAATTGCTGCTCTATATAAGCGTTTCCGGAACCGAGAACGATGATGTTTAAACCTCCAAAACTTTGCTTAATGCTTCTCCAAATCAAATCCGGAAGCAAATCTGCCCCTTTTTCTGTCGCAAATCTTCCGATGAATGCAAATAATGGTAGTTCGGGATTTAAGCCATATTCTTTGCAGAGCTTAACTTTATTTTTCTTTTTAGTTTTTAACGCATTTTTAATATTAAAATTAAAATCAATCATCGGGTCGGTTTGAGGATTCCAAACATCGGTATCAATACCGTTGATAATTCCGTATGCTTTTGAAAACTCTTGTCGTACCAGACTTTCAAGTCCTCTGAAACTCACAAATAATTCCTCCAGATAACCTTCGGAAACTGTTGTAAATGCATCTGCACATTTAATCATACAAGCTAAAGGATTGATAAATCCGTTCCAATCGAGCAACCCCCATTTGTAATGATCAAAAGCAGGCATATAACTCACCATATCCCAACTCATCATTCCCTGATATTCTCCGTTATGAATGGTTCCGATGGTTTTTACCCCTTTCAGAAATTCAAATTCATAACAGTTTTCCACCATAAAAGGAACCAAACCTGTGTGATAATCATGACAATGCAAAACATCAGGACGAATTTTCATCCCCGATAGCCAATGCAAAACACCATGCTGGAAAGCCAGAAACTGAAAACTTTCATCCTGATATCCGTAAGGATTTTCACGATCGAGCAATCCTGGAATTTTCACCATAAATAATTCAAATCCCAAAACGTCAGTTGTCTCCTTCAAAACCTGCACCTGAAGCATATTCGAACCTTGATGAATAAAGCCATCGAAAACCACTTCAAAATTGTAATCATACACAAAATGTTTGTTGTACCAAGGCATCACCACTTTTGCGTTAACGTCTTTTATTTTGTTCTGATATTTCGGCAGCGCACCGACCACATCTGCCAATCCGCCTACTTTTGCTACGGGATAACATTCTGTACTGAGGTGAAATATTGTCATTTTTTGTGTTGTTTGATTCTATATAATTTATACTTTTTGTCTTTTCTCTGTTTTAAAACAATTCCTGAAAGTGCAGGAAGATTTAAGCTGATTGATCTTGGCCTGTTCATCCATTCATCATGATCTTCTCTGAAAATATTGGCTTCTACTCCACTTCCGCTATATTTTTCGTCATCAGAGTTGAGAACAACTTCCCAATGAGTTCCTGAATTTACCCCTACTTTATAATCTAAAACCCTTGGAGTAAGATTTAAAATAACCATAAAAACATCATCCCGTTTTTTTCCTTTTCTTAAATAAATATAGACAGAATTATCGGTATCATTAGCTTCAACCCATTCAAAACCTTTTGAATTAAACTGATTTTCGTAAAAAGAAGTTTCATTTTTATAAAGATGGTTCAAATCTTTCACTAAATTCTGCAAACCCTGATGAACCGGATATTCCAACAAATGCCAATCTAAGCTTTTCTTAAAATTCCATTCATTGGTTTGTCCGAATTCGTCTCCCATAAACAACAATTTTGCTCCGGGATGCGTAAACATATACACATATAAAGCTCTGAGATTAGCAAATTTCTGCCATTCATCGCCTTTCATTTTATAAATAAGACTTGCCTTTCCGTGTACCACTTCATCATGTGAGAGCGGCATCATATAATTTTCATTATACATGTACATCGATGCAAAAGTCAGTTTATGGTGATGATGCTTTCTCTCAATTGGATCTTCTTTAAAATAAAATAAAGTATCGTGCATCCAGCCCATCATCCATTTCATTCCGAAACCAACTCCGCCATCATGAACAGGTTTTGTCAGCATCGGAAAATCTGAACTTTCCTCAGCAATCGTCATGACATGATCACCAAATTCTTTGTAAACGGCAGTATTAAATTCCTGAAGGAAAGTTTTGGCTTCAAGATTCACGTTTTCACCGTAAATATTCGGTTCCCATTCTCCCTCATTTCTCGAATAATCCAAATGAAGCATGGAAGTTACCGCATCCACACGAAGTCCGTCTGCATGATAACGGTCGAGCCAGAAAACAGCATTTGAAATCAAAAAAGATTTCACTTCATTTCTTCCATAATTAAAAATATAGGATTTCCAGTCAGGATGAAAACCTTTCCTTGGATCCTCATGTTCATATAAATAAGACCCGTCGAAACAGTGCAACCCATTTGCATCACCCGGAAAATGTGAAGGAACCCAGTCTAAAATTACGCCAATATCGTTTTTATGAAGCTCATTTATTAAAAACATTAAATCCTGCGGCGAACCAAAACGTGAAGTTGCCGCAAAAAATCCGGTAATCTGATAACCCCAACTCGGGTCATACGGAAATTCCATAATGGGCATAAATTCTACATGCGTAAAACCCATATTTTTTACATACGGAACTAATCTTGAGGCAATCTCTCTGTAATTAAGAAATTTTTCCGGCTGATCTTCGTTCCGCATCCACGAGCCTAAATGTATTTCGTAGACGGAAATCGGAGATTCCAGACTGTTTTTTTGCCAGCGTTTTTCAAGCCATTCATGATCTTCCCATTCATACCAATTGGTAGAAACCATTGATGCCGCCTGCAGATTTTGTTCCCAACTCAAAGCATAAGGATCACTTTTTTCTAAAATTTTTCCCTGAACAGTTTCAATTGCGTACTTATAAAGTGTTCCCCAGGAAAGCGCAGGAATAAAGCCCTCCCAAATCCCCGATTGATCCCATCTGGGGAACAAAATATGTTCTCGATGATTCCAGTTATTAAAGTTCCCGATGACCGAAACTTTTTTGGCATTCGGAGCCCAAACCGAAAAATAAACCCCTTTTACCCCATCTTTCTCAACCGAATGAGCGCCAAACTTTTCGTAGAGCCTGTAATGTTTACCTTCTTTGAAGAGATAAACATCATGTTCTGTAAAAAGAGTGTAGGTCTTCACAAAATTCATCATATAGGTTTTTATTCTAAATCAATCGTAATAGCATTCATAAAATAACGATAACTACCAAATATATACATTTTTCCTCTCGCAACAGCTTTTTTTAATGAATTTTAATATCATTTTTTAAATATATTTTTTATAAATTTAAAAGTTTTAAAACTGTTCGAAACACAATGAAATTTACGCTCAACACGGCAGAAAAAGACTCAAGACCAATTTTTATCACCGGAAATTTTAATAAATGGAATCCGAAAGATTATAATTTTCAGCTTCAGCAATACGATGAGGATATTTACACTATTGATATAGATGATGATATACTTCCAGATATTGTAAAATATAAATTTACAAAAGGAGGCTGGGAAAACGTAGAATTAGATAAATTCGGAAGCATCACTCCCAACAGAAAAGTAAAAAAATTATCTGCTATAACTTCTGATTTTGTTGAAAAATGGAGATTTAACTGGGGACCCTTCAAAAAAGAATTTTTCCCGATTGTGGAAGTGATTTCAGAAGAATTTTATATTCCCCAGCTTGACCGTTACAGAAAAATATGGGCACTTTTGCCTCATGATTATTACGTTTCGGAAGAAAAATATCCTGTTCTTTATCTTCAGGATGCTCAAAATTTATTTAATGAAGGTAGTCCGTACGGAAATTGGGAAATCGATAAAAAGCTGTCTGTTCTTGCAGAATATGGTCGTGGCGACATGATTGTAATTGCTGTGGAACACGGAAGCGAAGACCGAATTAAAGAATATATTTTCGATAATGATAATGTTGCCAACGGATCGGAAGGCAAAAAATACATACGATTTATTACCGATACCTTAAAACCATTCGTTGATGAACAATATCGAACGAAAAAAGACAGAGAAAATACAGGAATTGGCGGGAGTTCTCTTGGTGCGTTAATTAGCATTTACAGCGGGTTTCTTTATCCTGAAGTTTATTCCAAATTATTGATTTTCTCGCCGTCACTTTGGGTTGAGCCGAATAATAATTTTCCGTTGATGAATTTCAGAATTCCATATAAAACTAAAATTTATCTTTATGGAGGTGAGCAGGAAGGCTCTAAAATGGTGAAAAGAATTCAGGTTTTTGAAAATTATCTGAAACGATGGGAAAAGAAAAACCTTTTTGATTTTGAATTTAAAACAAGCATCAATCCCGACGGAGCACACAGCGAATTTTATTGGTCTCAGGAATTCCCGAGAGCCATTGAATGGCTTTTTTATAATAACACAGAAAATCCCGTTGAAGTAAAGCCACATCAGGAAAATATTAAAAATTAATACCTTAAAAATGAAATTATTCAACAAAAAAAATAAAAAATACGCTCAGATTTTCAGACTTTTCACAGAAGAATCCTGGATTTTACATGCTAAAAATTTCAATAAAAATATTACCCATTTATTTGCAGGAAAAAAACATGAAGTTTTTATAGAAGCTGCAGAAGAAACTATCACTTATTATGTAGGTTTAGGAAAAGAAACGCTGCAGAATTTTGAATTTCAGCAAATCGGGATGAAATTTTCTCAGGCACAGAAAAAAAACATTCAGACGGTTCCTACTTTATGTATTGCTGATTTTATTAATGAAAAACAATTTGAAGAATTCGTAAAAGGACTTTTCTTAGGAACGTACAGTTATCCGTTCAGCAAAACACATGCTTTCTGGAATGAAATTTTCGAACTTCACTTTGGAAATTTAAGTCAGAAAAAATTAGATACCATTTCAGACAGAATTAATGCAATATGTGAAGGGCAAACCGCCTGCATGGATTGGCTCAATAAACCGGCTAATTTAAAAAGACCGGAAGCGCTTAATACTTACCTGAAAAATTTAGCCAAAAAAAATCAGTTAAAATATACTGCATTTAACAGAAAAAGATGTGAGGAGCTTGGTTTGGGAGCTTTTCTGGCTGTTAATCAGGGAAGCGCTTATGATGCCGCTTTCACCATTTTAGAATATAAGACAACTGAAAAAAATGCAAAGACATTTGGTCTTGTCGGGAAATGTGTTTTGTTTGATACAGGCGGAATTTCCATCAAAGCTGCAGACAATATGCATTACATGAAATCTGATATGGGAGGTGCAACTGCGGTTCTTGGAGCAATAATCTACGCATCGCAAATGAAACTTCCCGTTAACATTACAGCGATTTTACCGATTACCGACAATGCAGTTTCTGAAAATGCCTATTTACCAAGCGACGTAATTACTGCTTACAACGGAAAAACAATTGAAGTTCTCAATACTGATGCAGAAGGCAGAATGACTCTTGCAGACGGACTTTCTTATCTTTCAAAAAACTATAAAACTGATATTTTAATCGATCTTGCAACACTTACAGGAAGTTCTGTAAGAATGTTCGGAGATACTTGCGGAGCAATGTTTTCTAACAATGAAGAGCTGAAAAATTTATTAATCAAAACAGGCGATAAAACCAATCAGAGACTATGGAATCTGCCATTGTGGGATGTCTGGCTGGATGATTTTACATCTGATGTTGCCGATTTTAAAAATATCTCAATGAAACCTTTGGGAGATTGCATTATTGCCGCAAAATTTTTAGAACAATTTATTGAAAACCATACCAACTGGGCACACCTTGATATTGCGGGAGTTGCGTTTGGAAATGTGGGATATGCAAAAGAAAAAGCTGCAACCGGATTTGGCGTACAATTATTAGCCGATTTAATCGAAAATTATCATTAAAAATTAGTTTTTTAGAGATTTTCTTCCTATACTTGAATAGTAATTTTCAAAAGCACACGGATTATGTATTTTTAATATTAAATAATCAATAATCATAAGCTTTTATTTTTAATAATTTAATAAAAATTAAAAATCATTATATGAAGGAGAAAATCATCGTATGTATTTCGTGCTACTATAAAGGTTACGATTTTATGGACGAGATGAAAAAACTCGGCAATAAAATCATCCTCATAACATCGGAAAATTTAAAAGAAAAAAACTGGCCATGGCACGCTGTCGACGAAGTTTTCTATATGCCGGAAATTAAACCTTCGGTATGGAATCTTGATCATCTTATTCAGGGATTTTCTCACTTAATGAAAACCCGAAAAGTAGATGCTGTGATCGCTTTGGATGATTATGATGTCGAAAAAGCTGCGCTGATTCGCGAGACATTCCGTATTCAGGGAATGGGACAAACAACGCACCGTTATTTCAGAGACAAACTCGCAATGCGCCAAAAGGCAAAAGATTCAGGAATTAAAGTTCCTGAGTTTACAGCCGTATTTAATGATCAGGAAGTAAAAGATTTTACCGAAAAGGTTTCTCCGCCATGGGTTTTAAAACCACGTTCGGAAGCTTCCGCATCTGGAATTAAAAAATTAAAAACTCAGGAAGAGCTTTGGGCATCACTTGAAAATTTAGGAGAAGAAAGACATTTATTTCTCTTGGAAAGTTTTAAACCAGGAGATGTTTATCATGTTGACAGCTTAACTTTTAATAAAGAAATTGTTTTTACTTCAGCTTCAAAATATCTTGCTCCGCCGATGCAGGTTTCCCATGAAGGCGGTGTTTTCCGAACCAAAACTTTAGGCAGATATTCTGAAGAATTTAAAGCTTTGGAAGAAGTCAATGCAAAAGTTTTACAGAATTTCGGGTTGATGAACGGAGCCACTCATACAGAATTTATACGGGGTAAAGAAGATGGGAAATGGTATTTTCTGGAAACTTCGTCAAGAGTTGGTGGTGCACATATCCCTGATTTGGTAGAAGCTTCCAGCAATATTAATATTTGGCGGGAATGGGCAAAAATCGAGGATGCTCTTTTAAGGGGCAATCATTATGAAATTTCAAAACCTACCGGATATTATTCAGGATTAATTGTTGCGCTGATTAAAGATTTAGCTCCGGATTACAAAGATTTTGAATGTGAGGAAGTTGTAAAATTTCTCCCGATCGATTATCACGTAGGAATTGTATACAAATCAAGCGATTCTGTTGTAGTTCAGGAAAGATTAGATTCTGCTGCAGAAAAAATTCATGCCGAAATGCTCAATGTAATTCCTCCAAAAGATAAGCCTAGTTCTTAATTGTATTGAATAGAAATATTGACATTCAGTAAATTATAGATTTCATAACATTTAATTTACCAAAAGAATCTAATTTAAAAACCAATTTAAGCACCATCACATTTGGAAAATGGGAAAGTAAAGCATATTACAAATTTATTGACTCTACAGATGTCAATAAACCAGGATCAGAATGGCATTTTAAAGAAAATATTATTTTAGAACATCCAAAATACAAAACAGTTATTAGGTGAAATTGAATTCATTAAATTTATAAAACATTAACACAAATAAAAACCCAAATAAGAAAATATGCCAAAAATAGAACACACAGATTATTACTCACATATCTTAGGAACAAGCCTGAAAGTAGAAGTTACAGGACATTTTGGTTACCCAATCATCATGTTTCCGACTTCACAGGGTTTATACACTCAAAATCATGATTTTCATCTGAACAGCAGCATCAACTATTTTGTTGAGCAGGGAAAAGTGAAATTATACAACATTCAAACGATTGATGCGTGGAGTTTTTATGATGAAAAAATTTCTCCACAACAACGAATCAGAAATTATGAAAAATACGTACAGTTTCTGATTCAGGAATTTGTTCCATACATTCAAAAAATTCATCAGACGCATCGTATTGCGATTGCAGGAGCAAGTTTCGGCGGTTATCACGCAGCAAATTTTGCCTTCAGATTTCCAGATGTGATTTCTCACTTATTCTGCCTTTCAGGAGCTTTCAGCATTAGAAATTTCATGGATGGTTATGACGGAGAACTAGTTTATTTTAACTGCCCGAGAGAATTTGTAAAAAATGATGAAGCGTGGAAATACAAACATATGCACATTGTTTTAAGTACTTCCGATGAAGACATTTGCAGAGACAAAAATATAGAAATGGCAGAAATTTTAGCGTCAAAAGGAATTGATTTCTGGTATGATGAGAAAAAATGGATCAATCACGACTGGCCGCTTTGGAGAATGACATTCCCAACTTATATCGGAACATTTTTTTAGAATTAAAGACAAATCAAACCTTAATATTTAAACATTAAAAACAAAATTATGGCAAAAAAAGTAGGAATTTTATTCGGAATGGAAGATACCTTTCCGTGGGCATTTATTGATAAAGTTAACGAACTCGGTGGCGGAGAAATCATCGCTGAACCGGTAAATATAGACAAATTAGAGCAAGGTGCAGATTATGGTTATGCAGTAATTATCGACAGAATTTCGCAAGATGTTCCTTTTTACAGAGCTTATCTGAAAAATGCAGCACTAAACGGAACTTATGTGATCAATAATCCTTTCTGGTGGAGCGCAGATGAAAAATTCTTCAACAATGCTTTAATGACAAAATTGGGTATTCCGTTACCTAAAACGGTTTTGCTTCCTTCACACGAAAGACCTACAGATACATCTGAAACGTCATTCAGAAATTTAAAATTCCCTCACGACTGGGAATATATTTTTGATTATGTAGGATTTCCTGCTTACATGAAACCTCACGATGGCGGTGGCTGGAAAAGCGTCTACAGAGTTGAAAATCCACAGGATCTTTGGGATAAATTGAGCGAAACAGAACAATTGGTCATGATGGTTCAGGAAGAAATTGTTTTCCAGGATTATTACAGAGTATATTGTTTGGGTCAGAAATATGTTCACATTATGCCTTACGAACCGAGAAATGCACATCATTTAAGATATGCAACCACTCATCAGACGCAGGGTAAAGAATTGAAAAAATTATTAAAAACGATTCATGATTATACGATTAAAATGAATCAGGCTTTAGGATACGATTTCAACACGGTAGAATTTGCTGTAAGAGACGGCATTCCTTATGCGATTGACTTCTGTAATCCTGCTCCAGATGCAGACAGAAATTCTGTAGGAGAAGAAAATTTCGCATGGATTGTAGAACATTCAGCAAAATTAGCGATCGAAAAAGCAAAAGAATATGTTCCCGGGAAACCAAATATTGCCTGGGGAACTTTCGTAAAAGATTCAGTGAAATAAAAAAAATACAAAAACACAGATAAAAATGCATCAATTTACTATAGGAATCGAAGAAGAGTATCAGATTATCGATGTTGAAAGCCGTGATTTGATTTCTCATGTTTCAAAAATCATTGAAGGTGGAAAAGCTGTTTTAAGCGAAAATTTAAAGCACGAAATGCACGAATCTATGATCGAAATGGAAACCGGAATTTGCCAGAATATCCAGGAAGCTCAGGCTGAACTAACCAACCTGAGAAGACATTTAATCAATACCGCTCATGAACAAGGGCTTCGGGTTTCCGGCGGCGGAACTCATCCTTTTTCAAATTGGGAACACAATACCATTACCAACGGAGAACGTTATAACAAAATCGTAGATGATATGGGTGATGTTGCCCGTGGAAATTTGATTTTCGGTCTGCACGTTCATATTGGCATCCCCAATCGTGAAGAAGGAGTAAGAATTCAGAATGTAATGCGATATTTTCTTCCTCACGTGTATGCGCTTTCTGTAAATTCACCCTTTTGGATCGGCAGAAGCACTGGTTTTAAATCTTACAGACAGGAAATTTTCGTAAAATTCCCAAGAACCGGTATTCCGAGTTATTTTAATTCTCTTGCAGAATTTGACAGCTATGTTGATCTTTTGGTGAAAACCGGAACAATTGACAATGCCAAGAAAATCTGGTGGGATTTAAGAGTCCACCCTTTTTATCCGACCATTGAATTCAGAATTTGCGATATGCCTTTAAGAATCGAAGAAACGGTTTGTCTGGCCGCAATTATGCAGAGTTTGGTAGCTAAAATTTATAAGCTTCATCAGCAGAATTTAAGTTTCAGAAGTTATCGAAGACTATTACTCAATGAAAATAAATGGCGTGCTTCCAAAGACGGAATTCATTCTAAACTGATTGATTTTGGTAAAGAAGAATCTGTACCTTATCCTGATCTCTTGAAAGAACTTTTAGAGTTTATCGACGATGTTGTAGATGAATTGGGATGCAGAAAAGAAGTAGAATATGCCTGGAAAATTTTAGAAAACGGAACCGGCGCAGACCGACAGTTAGCAGTCTATAAAGAAACCGGCGATTTGAAGAAAGTTGTTGATTACATGATCTCCGAGACAGAATTTGGTATCACTCATAACCAAGCTGCTATATAATATTTTCATAACTTTGCAGAAATTATGAGGTTATGAAAGAGGTAAGAATTGCTTTATTGGATATGAATAATAATCAGGCGAATCAGGGTTTTAAAAATATTAAAGAAATCTCTGAGACGTTCAAAAAGCAGTCGGAAGAAAATATTACGATTACAGATTTTGATATAAGATTTAGAAACGAAATTCCTAATATTGAAGATTTTGACATCTTTATTTCTTCGGGAGGACCGGGAAATCCTCACCGTGAAGGTTTTGAATGGGAACAGAAATTTGCCGATTTTTTGGATGCAGTTTATCTCCACAACAAACAAAATGAAGCTAAAAAATATCTTTTCTTAATTTGTCATTCTTTTCAGTTGGCGAGTATTCATTGGGATTTGGGAAATATCTGTAAAAGAAAATCCTATTCTTTTGGAGTGCAGCCTATTCACAAAACAGAAGAAGGAGAATCTGAATTTTTATTTGAAAACTTACCCGATCCTTTTTATGCAGTAGATTCCAGAGCGTATCAGTTTATTGAGCCAAATTTGGAGCGTTTCGAAGAATTAGGAATGAAAATGGTGGCGATTGAAAAATTCCGTCCGAATATCAATTTGGAAAGAGCTATTATGGCCATTCGTTTTTCTGACGAAATTTTTGGAACACAATTCCATCCGGAAGCAAATCCTGACGGAATGATTGAAAATCTGAAAGAAGAAAAAAATAAAGAAGCCATGATTGAAAATTACGGAATGGAAAAATATCTGGAAACCGTCGACAGAATTAACGATGAAGATAAAATCATTCTTACACAATCTCAGATTTTACCTCGCTTTTTAAGTGATGCTAAGAAAAATATTTTGAAAGCAAATAAAGCTACTGCGTAACTCTTTTAATTAAAAATTAAGCGAATTAAGATTTTAAGAAAAATTCTTAATCAAAATGAATATATGAATTTCTTAAAATATAACTTAGTTTTAACGGTTTGTTTGTCATTCTGCAGAAACCTCAACACACTGAAAATAAAGCAGTTTAGATTTCTACAAAATGACAAAATGAATGCTAATTTTAGCTTTAAAATTTAAAAACGGATATTCATAAAGAAAATTAAGTTAGAAAAAACTTCAACAATTAAAATCGAACATTATTGTTCGATTTTTTAAATCACAATAGAAAAAAATATGATTAAAAAATACAGAAAACAGTTTAATGAAGAATTTTCTCCGGAAAAATATAACCAGATGAAATCTTTGTTGATTCAAAAAAGTGGTTTAGAACCGGGATTCAGACTTTCTGAAAGTCCTATTTTTTTAACTCAGGAATTCAAGAAGAAATTACTTTCTGCAAGTGACAGTATTATTGATCAGATTAAAAATTTACCTGAAGGAACTCTGGAAAAATCAATTCCTGAAAACTGTAAAGTTCCCAATGATACGAAACAACCCCATTTTTTCACGATAGATTTTGGAATCTGTAAAAGTGAAAATGGTAAAATAGAACCGCAACTTATCGAATTACAGGCATTTCCTTCACTGTATGCTTTTCAGAATATTTATGAAGAAGCTTTCTGTGAGGTTTATCCATTTTTAGAAGAGCTTAAAAATAATATTTCTAAAGAGGATTATCAGAAACATTTGCATGAACTAATCGTTGGAAGTGAAAATCCTGAAAATGTAATCCTGCTTGAAATTTATCCTGAAAAACAAAAAACAGCGATTGATTTTGCTTTAACGGAGAAACTTTTAGGAATAAAAACGGTTTGTCTTACAAAAGTTAAGAAAGAAGGAAAGAAATTATTCTATGAAAATAATGGTAATCTAACCGAAATCAAAAGAATCTATAATCGTGTAATTTTTGATGAGCTGGATAAAATTCCGGACTTAAAAACTGAGTTTAATTTCCGTGAAGAAATCGATGTAGAATGGGTTACCCATCCGAATTGGTTTTTCAAAATTTCGAAATATCTTTTACCTTTACTGAAACATGAATTTGTTCCGAAAAGTTATTTCCTTCATGAATTCCCTGAAAATGAAAATTTAGAAGATTTTGTTTTAAAACCTTTATTTTCTTTCGCAGGAAGTGGTGTTAATTTAAATCCAACTAAAGAAATTACGGGTGCAATTTCCGATAAAGAAAATTATATTTTACAGAGAAAAGTAAATTATGAGCCTATTTTTGAAGATATTAATGGAGATTTTTCACGGGCAGAAATCCGTTTACTTTACATCTGGAAAGAAAATGAAGCAAGACCTGTCTTACTTCACAACCTTTCAAGAATGACTAAAGCCGCAATGGTAAATGTAGACTTTAATAAAAAAGATGCCATCTGGATCGGAAGTTCGCATGCTTTTTTTGGAGAATAAAATCAAACTAATAAACAATAAACCTCAGAAATTCTGAGGTTTATTGTTTTATAAAATATTTTCTAAATCCTGTCTTCCTCTAGTAATTCTCTCGCCTGATATTCCTGAACCAGATCAATTGCATTAGAAATCACATCACTTAAAGCAGTAATAAAAGTACCTTCTTCTGCCATTCCCATTGCGTGTTTCAGAGCTTCAATTTCTTTAGGAATTGTCTCATAACTTACATCTCGTCCCGAAGACTGCATTCCTTCGATAATCAAACCGTTTATTTCTTCTTCAGTTCTTCCGCGAAGATGTTTTTCATTACGAATGATGATGTGATCAAACATTCTTCCGGCAATCTTTCCGCATAATCTGATGTCTTCATCACGACGGTCTCCAACTCCTGAAATAATACCGATTTTTTTAGTAGATTCTACGTTTTTAAGGTAATCTTCAATCGCTTCATATCCTGCAGGATTGTGTGCAAAATCAATGAGAACTTTAAAGTTTTTAAATTTAAATACATTCAGTCTTCCCGGCGTTAACTGTGCACTTGGAATAAATGTACGCAGCGAATTGGAAATATCTTCAATCCCAAAACCATAAAGATAACAAGCCAAACTTGCGGCTAAAACGTTATCGATCATAAATTTCGCCTTTCCATCCATGGTTATCGGGAAATCTTTTGCTTTTCCGATTCTTATCTTCCAGTCGCCTTTTTTTATCGTCACATAACCTTCTTCATAAACACAGGTTGTACGACCTTCTTTAGCAAATTTCTTAATATATTCGTTGTTTTCGTCTAAACTGAAAATTGCAACATTACTTGGTAAGTCGTTGATGATTCTCATTGAATATTCGTCTTCAGCATTCAAAACGCTCCATCCGTTTTTCTTTACACTGTCAAGAACTACCCTTTTCACTTTGGTCAAATCTTTCAGATTGTGAATATCATTTAAACCTAAATGATCTTCCTTAATATTGGTTAAAACCCCAATATCACATTGCCCGAAACCTAGACCTGAACGAAGAATTCCACCTCGGGCGGTTTCAAGAACGGCAAATTCTACGGTTGGATCTTTCAATATAAATTCAGCAGAAATTGGTCCGGTTGTATCTCCTTTCGTCAACATCGTATTCTGAATGTAAATTCCGTCTGATGTGGTAAATCCTACTCTGTAGCCGTTGCTTTTAACAATATGTGAAATTAATCTTGTTGTGGTTGTTTTACCGTTGGTTCCTGTAACCGCAATAATCGGAATTGTAAAAGGCTTTCCTTGAGGATAGAGCATATCTACAACGGGAGCTGCCACATTTCTTGGAAGACCTTCACTTGGAGCCAGATGCATTCTGAAACCAGGAGCTGCATTTACTTCAATAATTGCTCCACCGCTTTCTTTTAATGGCTGAGTAAGGTTTTCTGCCATAATATCGATTCCGCAGACATCCAGACCAATAATTTTGGAAATCCTTTCGGCCATTGTAATGTTTTCAGGATGCACCATGTCGGTAACATCTATCGAAGTTCCTCCTGTTGAAAGGTTTGCAGTTGATTTCAGATAAACAACTTCTCCTTTTTGAGGAACAGTTTCTAATGTGTACTGAAGTTTATCTAAAAGCTCCAAAGTATCTTTATCAACATTAATTTCTGTCAAAACATTTTCGTGACCATAACCTCTTCTTGGATCCTGATTTTCTTTTTCAATTAACTGTTGAAGATTAAATTCTCCGTCACCTACAACATGAGCAGGAACTCTTCTTGCTGCTGCAACCATTTTATTATTGATGACCAAAACTCTGAAATCGTAACCTGTAATATATTTTTCAACAATTACTTTTTTAGAATATTTTTGCGCATGTTCTAAACCTGTTACCGAAGATACCCAATCATTAACATTAATAGATGAACCCTTACCGTGATTTCCATCTAAAGGTTTAATTACAATCGGATAACCAATTTTCTTGATAACTCGCTGCAGATCTTCCTCATCCACAATTAAGTCTCCCAGCGGGACAGGAATTGCGGCATCATGAAGCATTCTTTTGGTTAATTCTTTATTGCAGGCAATATCTACAGCAATAGAACTCGTATTTCCGGTAATTGTAGCCTGAAATCTTTGTTGATTTACTCCATAGCCTAACTGTACCAAAGAATTACTTCCTAATCTGATCCAGGGAATTTTTCTTGAAACCGCTTCTTCAACAATACTTCCTGTAGAAGGCCCTAATCTTACACGCTCTCTGATTTCTTTCAACTTCTGAATACAGGCATCAATATCATATTCTTTGTTATCAATTAGTGCTATAGCAATTTCCACAGCTTGTTCAGCAGCATAAATTCCCGCATTTTCTTCGATATAATCAAATACAACATTATAAACTCCCGGAGATTTGGTCTCACGAGTTCTTCCAAACCCTGTTTCCATTCCTGCTAAAGTTTGAATTTCAAGGGCAATATGTTCAATCACATGCCCCATCCAGGTTCCTGTTTCTATCCTATGAAAAAAACCGCCTCTTGTACCTTCAGAGCAACGGTGCGAAATGAGCGAAGGAATCAAGAGCTCTATCCGTTCCCGAAAACCTTCAATTTTATTGGTAGGAAAATTCTCTAATTCTTCGAGATCCAAACGCATTTGTATTAACTTCTTTCTTCTTATGCTCCAAATATTCGGACCGCGTAAAGCCTGTATCTTCTCAATTTTCATATGCAGCTACTTATTTTTTTTCATTTTTGTTGAGTGAAATCATAAATTTAACACCTGTAATTTTGTACTGTGAAATTTTAAGATTTTGTAGTTTAGATATTTTAATAAAAACATCTTTCTTATTCAAAGATAATGCAAAACCTTAAAAAAAACCATAGTGCTTTTAAAGATTTATTAAAAAAAAGGAATTTTCGTAAACAATTAGAAATCAAACTAAATACGTTAAAACTGAGTTTAAATTTCCTTAACAATATATTATTTTTTAAATTTGCAGGCTATGAAACCTGTTGGAAAATTAATTATTATTGGCGGAGCTGTAAATAAAGGCAGCTTTTCTGAGACCGATTACGATCAGAATGTTGAAAAAAATCTTAATTTTTTCGAAAGAGGAATTTTAAGAAAAATCATTACTGAATCTAAAAACAAAGAAAATTCAATCATTGAAGTTATCACAACTGCATCACAAATCCCGCAGATTGTAGGTGCCGAATATAAAAAAGCTTTTGAATTTTTAGGAGCTAAAAACGTAAATATTTTAGATATTCATAATCGTGAAGAAGCAAATTCTGATGCTATCGTTGCGAGAGCAAATGCTGCAGATGTCGTAATGTTTACGGGAGGAGATCAATTGAGACTAACATCTATTTTGGGTGGAACAAGATTTCACGATGCTATTTTACTGAAATATCAGGAACAGGATTTTATCTATTCCGGAACTTCCGCAGGAGCTGCTGCTGCCTCTGAAAATATGATCTATCAGGGAAGCAGTTCTGAAGCTTTGCTGAAAGGTGAAATAAAAACCACTCAGGGTTTAGGTTTGATAGATAACGTAATTGTAGATACTCATTTCGTACAAAGAGGTAGAATCGGAAGACTTTTTCAGGCTGTTGTCAATAATCCGAGAACTTTAGGAATTGGTTTGGGTGAAGATACCGGACTTTTCATTCACAATGATGTGATGACTGCTGTAGGATCTGGATTAGTCATTATTGTTGACGGAAGATTTATTAAAGATACCAATTTGACGAATATCAATTTAGGAGAGCCTATTTCCATTGATAATCTTACCGTTCATGTAATGTCAATGAATGATCATTATGATTTAACGACAAGAAAACTGACGATAGAAAATTCTCAGTTTAATCCGATTCCTCAAATATAAAAATAAATTAAAGTGAAGATTTCTTCACTTTTTTTATATATTTAAAATCAAATAATCTTTATGAAAATTATAATCCACGGCGGTTTTTTTTCTGAAAGCGACCAAAGTCACGAAGTGAAAGTTGCCAAACAAAACTCCTTAAAAAACATTGCTGAAAAAGCATATCAATATTTAGAAATACACTCCGCAGTTGACACCGTAGCTTATGCTGTTTCTCTTCTGGAAGATGATGAATTGTTTAATGCAGGAATCGGTTCGCAAATTCAAAGTGACGGAATCATCAGAATGAGTGCTGCTTTGATGGATGGCGAAACTCAGAAAATGAGTGGCGTTATCAATATTCAGGATGTAAAAAACCCGATTTTTGTGGCTAAAGAATTAATGAAAGAAGATGACAGAGTTTTAGGTGGAAACGGAGCTAAAATGTATGCGGATAAAAATGGTTTTGAAAATTTCTCAACAGAAATTCCTCAAAGAAGAAAAGAATATGAAGCTAAGCTTGAAAATGGTGGAAAAGGAACCGTTGGCTGCGTTGCTCTGGACAAAAACGGAAAATTAGCCGTTGCCACTTCTACCGGCGGAAAAGGTTTCGAAATTCCGGGAAGAATTTCTGATTCTGCAACCGTTGCCGGAAATTATGCGAATGAATTTTGTGCTGTAAGTTGCACCGGAGTCGGTGAAGATATTGTCAGCAATGCTACTTCTGCCAAAATTGTGACCAGAGTAACAGACGGAATGAACTTGAAGGAAGCGTTCGAAAAAACTTTTGCAGAATTAAAAATAATCGACGGTTTTGCAGGGGCGATTGCTATTGATAAAAGCGGAAATATTTATCATCAGGATTCTTATCCTACAATGGTTTTTGCCAGTTTTGACGGAAATAATTTTGAAATCTTTAATTAACTTTAACAAATTTTTAGTGTTCTCAAATATTTTTTGGCATAGATTTTACATAATTGTTTATAACAAATTTAATATTATAAACATTTAAAATCAGAAATCATGGGAAATAAGACAAACGGAATTTTAGCTTTATTAGGAATTGGTGCTTTAGCTTATTGGAAGTACAAAAAATCTACCCCCGAAGAGCAACAAGCAGTAAAGGATAAATTCAATTCTGCAAAAAATAATTTGAACAAATGGGGAAATGATTTGAAAGATAAAGCAAATGATGTTGCTTCACAAGCTCAAAGTAAATTCGACGAAGCTAAAGCTAAAGTAGAAGATACTGCTTCTAACATCTAGAAATTCATTTTAACATTTATATACAGAAAAGTCATCATAATGATGACTTTTTTTGTGCTGCAATGGAGTAAACCATTGGGATTTTATTTCCGAATCTTTCCGTTCTCCATTTTCCTTTTTCAAACTCTTCGATATGTTTAAAACAAGGATATGGAGACCAGTCAAATTCTTTAAATTGTTCTATCACCAAATTTTTATTAATTAAATTTTGCATGACTTCCGACAGAGAGTGATTCCACATTATATATTCCTGAACGATTTCTGCCGAAAAATCAGTGTAAGTACCTTCATACGTTTCAGCAATTGGCTTTTCATTAAAATAATTGTAAGCTATATCTTTAAAATCATCATCAAACATCCAAACAACAGGATGAAATTCTGCCATAATAAATTTTCCGTCGGGTTTTAGGAAATGATCAATCACATTCGCCCATTTTTCCAGATCCGGAAGCCAACCGATCGTTCCATAACTTGTAAAAATAACATCAAATTTTTGGTCTAAATTACTGGGCAAATCATATACATCAGAGCAAATAAATTCTGTGTCGGTATTGCATTTTTCAGCCAAATCTTTTGCAGCTTCAATTGCTTTATCCGACAAATCTATTCCTGTAACTTTTGCGCCCATTCTCGAAAGTGAAATAGAATCCTGACCAAAATGACATTGCAAATGAAGAATTGATTTGCCTTTTACATCTCCCAAAAGTTCGAGTTCGATCGAATTTAATGAAGTTCTTCCTTCCAAAAATTCATCAACAAAATAAAAATCTGATTTTAAATGTGGTTCTACTTTCGCATTCCAGGATTTTTTATTGATCTCTAAATAATTTTCCATTGAGTTTTTTTCTTTGATGTAAATATAATTTTTTTTGAAATATAGATTGCTTTACGGGAAACCGTAATGAAAAAAAGTTTTACCAGTGTAGGTTTGCAATACAAAAACAAAGCTTCTGGGTTTGTTTTAACGGGAAAAATAATAACATTTAAATATCAATCATGAGTAAAAATTCTTCTTTAGGAGCATCTGACCTTTTTCTGGGTGTGCTCGCAATTTTATTAATCAGCGTAAGTTTTTACCAAACCTGGCTGGGTCTGGAACAAATTTTCGGAAATGCATCTTTTGTAATTGCATTGGTACTTTCACTCCTCTTGCTTTTTCTTTGCTGGATGTTGCGTGCTGCAAAACTGGAAGGCAAGTCAACGGGAAGTTTAGTAGGTATTTACATTTTTATTGCGTCGTTTTGTTTCATTGCCAACTTTAATGCTTTGTACACCAGATTTATGCGAACAGATATTTACAGCAACGAATTGAGAACATTGAATGAAGATTTCAATAATCTGGAAACCAGCATAGAATCTAAACTGAGTTATAAATATCCAAAAGAAACTGCCCGAAATATTGAAATAAAGAAAAAGCAGTTGATGGCTCAAATTATTGATCCTGCAAATCAGGGAATTGGCTCCAGAGCTCAGTCTTTAATCAGAGATATTGAAAAAATGACGGGTCAAAAGGTTGATTTACTGACACCTGTAGGAAATGATTACGACGATTTAGCACAAAGAATGGGAACTCAGATCGATAATATGGTGATGGATTTGTCTCCGGACGAAAGAAATCTAAAATCCGACATCAACAGTTCTGTCTTGAAATGGAACAAAAAAACTCAGGAATTTCTGGCTTTAAGTAAAAAAGACAAAGATGATTTAGCACAAACCCTTATTGACAATGCAGTAACAGATTACAATAAGATTGGAAGCAGAGCAGCAAATGTTTTAGGCGAAGATAAATTCAAATTTGAAATTCTTAGTTCTAAAACTCACGATGTAGGAAAAATTGGTTATGCTTTTGAGCACGCCATTAAAAACTTCGGGATGTATCAGTTTGTTGTTTTGGCAGGTTGTATTCTACTTGATTTTGTGATCGTGATTATTATTCTCTTGGTAACAAGTGCAGATAATAACAGCAATGGTAGTGTTTTAGGCGGAAGCAGAAAAAAAGGCAGAACATTAATTCCAAATAAATAAAAAATGATAAATAAAGATAAACCTTTCTCATTTGACGATTATGATAATGAGAATATTTTTAAAAAACATGATGATTTTCAGGATCTAAGTCATCAATATGTAGAAAATCCTGCGATATATTCTACACCGGAAATGGATGATGACGAAGGTTTTGTTCCTACTTCAAACGGAAGTACAACTACAGTTCAAAATAAAGACAGCAACTTTGTTTTTTTCTACGGAACTTCAGCATCCGGGAAATCTGTTATTTTATCCGCAATTTTATATTATTTAAACTCTTTTGCAGGTGTTTTAAGACCAAAATTAGGAAGTCCGAATTCTCGTGAAGCCCACGTTTTACTTGCAGATTTTTTTGAAAACATCAAAAAAGGAATTCTTCCCAACAGAACAACAAGAGATCAGGTTACACGATTGGATTTTGTTTTTGATCCTAATAATAAATCTAAAAAAGTTCCACCGATAAGTTTATCATTTTTAGAAACAGCAGGAGAAAATCATAACGAAATTTCTCGTGGAGGAAAATATGTAGACGGAATTGAAGCCTATCTTAATTCTGATATTCCGTTAAATTTCATTATTGTAACAAGCTATGACAGAGCTCATCATGAAGATGCAAAAATTGTTGAGTTTTTAGATTATTTAGAACGAAAAGGAAAGAATCTGAAAAACGTCAATGTGCTTTTAGTCATTTCTAAATGGGATAAATCGGGAAATCTGGGTGTTGATAATGAACAGCACTTAGAAAATTTCATCAGTGAAAGATTAAGCATGACCAATAACAGAATTGACACTTATAATTTGAGCAAAACTTATTTCACGATAGGAAATGTACAAAATCAGGCCGGAATGGAAAAAATCACTTTGCTTAATCTTGATTCGGCTGAAATTATCGCCAAATGGCTATATCATAATATTGTAGGTTATGATTTGGATTATGAGGGAACATTTTGGGAGAAAATAAAATTTAGCCTTTCTAAATAATGAAAAACATCAATGTATTCGGATATGCCACTTTTGGTACGCCCAACGGTTTTACGCAATCCTGCATCCACGGAAATCAAAGTTTGGAAAAAGTTTTGAAAAAATTTGATTTAAAATCAGATGCTATTCAATTACTATCGCCAAATGACCGTATTTACTCAATCCGGAAAGAAAATATACAAAACAACATTATTTTGTCTTATTCTGTTTACACGTTTGCAAAAGAAAAAAACTCAAACAGAAGCGGAACATTTATAGGAACAAGTTTGGTTTTTACGAATGAAATTCCACCTGAAAACTTGATTTTAAGTTCACTTCACGATATTCATATCAATTTAAAAAACAATAATGTAAGCGGAGATAATTTTGTACTGAATATCAATCATTCGAAGGATTTTAATCTACAAGATATCTTTTCTAAAGATTTTGAAAAATTAAAACATCAAACTAATAAGATTCCTTTTCTAGATTGGGAGAATTCCGGACAAAGTTTGGTTATTAAAACAGATAAACTGGATGCTAATTCTATTCAAAATTTATTCAAAAAATCTTTACAGATACTTCCAAAATACGATACCATATATTTTATTGACAGTAAAGAAATAGCAGAATTTGTATCTCAAAAGAAGCTCTTCAGATTAACTGATAAAAACGGATTAGACAGAGAAATTGAAAAACTACAGGATGAAAGAGTTCAAAAAATAGCAGATACAATTGTAAGCTTCAAAAACAAAAAGCAAAAGCACGAAGAAGAAGGAAAAAGGGAATGTGAAATTCTAAAAAAGAAAAACGAACAGAACCAACAAAAACATTCTGAAAACAGTAAAATAATTGAGGAAGCAGACCGAAATCTTACTGTTTTGAATAATCTTTATCAGGTTTTTCTAAAAAAATCTGATGAATTAATTTCAAAATTGAGTTCTGAAAAAGAATTGGGTAACGTTAATCATTCTTACAATCAATTGGAAAAAGAATTTATTCAAGAGAAAAACAAACTAAACTCTACTCGGGAAATTTCTTCTTTTTCTATGAATAGAGCAGTTTCATCAAGACCAGCGAGTCGGTTTATTTATAATGATGAAGAAGAGCCTGAAGAAAAAAAACCGGATATCTTAAAAATTATTTCAGTCGTTTTGAATTCACTTTTAATTGTCGGAGCAATCATTTTTTACACCATGTTTTATGAAAAACCAAAAGAACAAGTTATTATTGAAACTCCCGAAATCCAAGATAATGGAACTCCTGAAGCTGTCAATCCAGATACAATCTCGAATGAACTGGATCCTTTTCCCAATGCTATTGCAGTAAATCAGGAAAACATAGCAGAAATGTTAAAAAAATTCGACAGTACATCCAAAATAAACTATGTTGTTGAAGTTATTTTTGAAAAGAATAAAAGCATTAAGGATGTTTATCAGCTTCAGAAAGGAAATTATACAAAAATACTTTTTGAAAGAAACATCAATGCTTTTAAAATAAATAATTCTGATACTGTTCTGGTAAATAAATATTTGTTAGATAAAATTCCGTCTTACAAAAAACAGGAATCAAATTAAATTTAAAAATTCATTATTTGTCTTACTCTTAGTTTGTAAATATTCTGAGAGTAGGATTTATTAAAATGAAGTTGTTAAATTTGTTCATTTTGAAGAAATTTCATGTTCTCATTGACAAAAATTATAAAAAACAACTTGTTGTGCATTTATGGGAAAATATTAAACAAACTGAAAATCAAAAACTTGTATTTCTTTGATAAGCGAAGCGCCCTTGTTTTACTTTATTTCAGCATAGTTTTTTAGTTTCTTTTGTTTAACCTTGCGTTTATTTTATCGCAAAGGAAAACAAGAATTTAAATCAAAAAGCTTTTTTTTAAAGGTAAACAAAGGCGTTTCACTTACTAAAGTAAAACAAATTTATAAATGCACAACAGGTATAAAATACTTATTTTTAAAATAATGTACAAAACTTTAATTCTCCTATTTTTTCCCCTCCTGCTCTTTTCTCAGACCAGATATAAAGTAATCGGTATAAAAGATGGCGATACTGTTGAACTTCTAATGGATGGGAAACCACAGGTTGTAAGATTATCAAACATCGATTGTCCTGAAAAGAAACAGCCTTTTGGGAATAATGCCAAACAGTTTGTTTCTGATTTATGTTTTGGGAAAATGGTGGAAGTTTCGGGTAACAGTAAAAAAGACAGAAACAAAAGATTGCTTGCAGAAATCATTTTATCTGACGGGAAAAACCTTAATAAGGAACTTGTGAAAAATGGTTTAGCTTGGCATTTTAAAAAATATTCTAAGGATGACAGTTATGATATTTTAGAAAAACATGCACAGAAACTAAAATTGGGTTTATGGAAAGACAAAAATCCAATAGCGCCCTGGGATTGGAGAAAACTACGAAGATCTTCTTCTCTGAAATCTACTAATATAGTATCTTCCAATTCTTCAACAAAATAAAATAGATTTTAAATCTTTATTTATTTCTGTGTTCCCCAATTTTATCTATATCTAAATTTTAATATTAAATATTGCTTAAATAATTAAAAATATTAAATCTATTTCAAAAAACTATGTTAAATTTGTCGCAAACTAAGAGCTAAAAACCTAATTTAACAACAGTATTTCAAATTATTGAATCAAGCAATAATCCACACCTTATCCCTTACTATTTTTATGAATTTTGGTTAATATATTAAATCAAAACTATCATTGTATTTTATTTTTTCATCATTAAAAATACTTTTGTTTAAAACACCAGTATAAGTTGAGATTAGTTTTTACTGAAAATTTATTATTATAAATTATGACCGCAATTTTAGAGAAAAGCCAGGCTATCAATATCTTTGAAGATTATAAAACCAATGATGTAAGTTATATATTTGGAATCAATTGGGGGAAAATAGAAATACAAAAACGTAACTTTTTAGGAATTAAAAAACGAAAAGTAAGTTCAGATATAGACCTTGATTTTACTTGCGTTATGTTTGATTCACAGAAAAAAGCAATCGATTGGATTTACTCGCCAAAATATAACAGTTGGTTGATTCAAAACAACTTTCCTTTAGGAAAATCTCAGTCAAAAGATGGGGCTTTTAAGCATTATGACAAAAGTTCAAACGAAAATTCTGATTATAGAAAACTGATCAAAATAGATCCTACAAAAATAAACGATGATATTTACACTGTTTTCTTTTATTTAAATATTGATGCAAGAAGTGTTAAGCAAACAGATTTTTCTTTAGTTAATTCTATCGAATTTAAAATTAATTGTCCGGAAACTGACAAAACATTTTCTGAATTTAAAATCCAGCCTAATTCTAATAAAAAAAATAAAGGAACTTTAGTTTTAGGTAAACTTTATCGAGAGAACGGAACATGGAAATTTATGGCAATGGATAAAGCGATTGATGAGAAAAAATTCATCCGCTTTACACGAGGTTTTTAATAAAAAATTCCGACTGTTTCGCAGTCGGAATTTTTTGTTTTAATAGATTTTTTATCCTAAAAATTCTTCTAAAGAAACGGTTTTCTGCTCTCCTGCTTCTAGGTTTTTGAATGTTACCGTTCCGTTTTTAAGTTCTTCATCGCCTAAGAAAACCAGATTTTTAATTCCTTTCTTTTCTGCATAAGTAAACTGTTTACCAATTTTTGCATTTTCAGGATACAATTCAGCAGAAATTCCTTTTTCTCTTAATTTGATAATTAATTTTAATGATTCTACATTTTCTTCACCTCCGAAATTAGCGAAGAGGTATTCAACGTTTGAAGTAGCATCTTCAGGGAAAAGGTTTAATTCTTCCATTACCAAATAAATTCTGTCGAGACCAAAAGAAATACCAATTCCGGGGATATTTTTCACCCCAAAAACTTCTGTAAGATTATCATATCTTCCGCCACCACCGATAGAACCCATTTGTGCTTCGTCAGCTTTCACTTCGAAAATTGCTCCGGTGTAATAATCTAATCCACGAGCCAACGTAATATCAAAAACTAAATTCTGAATATCAATACCAAGATTTAAAGATTGCGTGATAACATATTCTAATTCTTCAACTCCTTTCAGACCGATTTCATTTCCGGCAAATTTTTCTTTTAATTGAAGAAGATTTTCCAACGCATCGTCCGATTGAGTGAAAAGGAAATCTAATTTATCAATAGAATCCTGAGAAATTTGTCTTTCTAAAAGTTCCATAACTACTCCATCTTTTCCGATTTTATCTAATTTGTCTAAGGCCACTGTAAAATCAATCAATTTATCGGTAATTCCTGCATATTCTGCTAAACCTGAAAGGATTTTTCTGTTGTTAATATGAATCGTCACTGAAACTTTTAGCTCAGCAAAAGATTTTAAATACAATTGTACCAAATCAACTTCCTGCAAAAGACTTTCGCTTCCTACGACATCGGCATCACATTGATAAAACTCTCTGTATCTCCCTTTTTGCGGACGATCTGCTCTCCAAACCGGCTGAATCTGATACCGTTTGTAGGGAAAAGTAAGTTTCCCGTGATTCATAGCAACAAATCTTGCAAAAGGTACAGTTAAATCGTAACGAAGAGCTTTTTCAGAAATTTCATTAGTTAATCTTTTAGCTTCAAGCAAATCACTTTCTAAATAAGGTTCAATAAAACTTCTAAAAAAGTTTTGTCTCTCTAAAACATATTCTGCTTTAGTATTGTCTTTATTACTTATTAAAATTTCAAAATTTTCTTCAAAATACTTTTTTAATAACTTATAGTAAAAATCATTTGTGAAAATTTGTAAACCTTTTTCTAATAGTTGCTTGTATTCATGGAAATGATTAGAGTTAAATCCTACTTCATTTAGTCCATCATAAATATGATTAAAATTAGTTGTCAGAATTGATAATTCTTTTAATTCTAATCGCAAATCCTTTAGATAATCTCCAGAATTTAAAATCTTAAAAATCAAACGGTCACCTTCTTCTCCATATTTTCCGGTTAATGTTGAAAGATTTTCAAAACTTGGCGTTTCCAAAGGCTGAAAGCCAAACAGTTCAAAATTTTTCTGCAATATATTGATGATGTATTTTCTTCTTGAAACTTCCAGCGATGTAAAATCTCTCGTTCCTTTTGCTAAGCTTGGCTTCATAATTTATGAGTAATGAATAATCTGTAATGAGTAATTGCTTGCAAAAATAAGGAATTGAAAGGACTTTTTAAATCAATAAAAAGCTGGAGACGATAATTTCCCCAGCTTCAATTAATCACTTGTGTTTGGTGTTCAATCATCTTTCTATACACTTTCTAAAATTTCAAGAATTTCTTCGCCATAATTTTCAATTTTATGTTTCCCGAAACCTTTGATATCTAAAAGCTCTTCTTTTTTAATGGGTTTATATTTCGCAACAGAGATCAGTTCTTTGTTGCTCGCAATAAAATACGTCGGAAGATTCTGTTCTTTTGCCTTTTCGGAACGCCATAGTTTTAAGGCATCTAAAATTTTAATCTCGTCGTGATTTAAAGTTTCATCTTCTGCCGAATATTTTACGGCTTTAGAATCTTTTACAATCGTTTTATTAATGTTAGATTCTATATCATTGAAATACAGTACAACCGACCAAAACTGTTCGTCATGAATAAATGCTGTTTCGGTCTTAATAATCTCATGAGTTTCAAGAAAATTATCGATTGTTTTTTGGTCTTCACGCAGAAATTCATCTGCAATTCTGATTTTTAAAACTTTTATTTTCATCATTTGTGATTTTAAAGTTTAACAATTACTTATTCGACTACCTGTTTTTAATACTAAAATTATTTAACGCAAAGAAGCGCAAAGATTTTTTTTTAACTACTAACTGTTTTTAAGTTCGCAAAACCGTAAACTTAGCAAAGAACACAAAGTTTCAAGCAAAAAAAATATAGATTAATAAACAGATATTTAATTTTATTTACCGCCTAAAAGCAGAAGTTCATCTACTCTTATTTCAGTAATATATCTTTTCACGCCTTCTTTATCGTCGTATGACCTGTACGTTATTTTCCCTTCAATGGCGATCTCTTTTCCTTTTGGAACGTACTTCTGAAAAATCTCAGCTGTTTTTCCAAAAGCAACCAAACTGTGCCATTGTGTTTCTTCCACTTTCTCGCCTTTTGCATTGGTATAATGGTCGTTTGTAGCCAATGATACGGAAACTTTCATTCCTCCGTTTTCGAAGTTTACTGTTTCAACTTCTTTTCCTGTGAAACCGATTAAGGTTAATTTGTTTCTTAGTGACATAACTTTGTATTTTTAAAATTAATATTCAGATAAGAGACGTTCACTTGTTTTCTCAAATCTCTGTTGCAAAGATTCGTAAGATTGAAAACTTTAGTCGGTTGTAAACTGTTTAAATTCGTTTGTAGTCGTTTGAAAACGGATATATTTTTTCAAAATGAACTGTAGTTTATTTATTTAAAATTTAATCTTACATTTGATTGATAAGTGAATTACTAACTTATTAACCAAAATTAAATTATTAAAAACTTTTCAAAAACCTGTAATAGAATATCACACTTGGTTGTCTTAATCTTAAAGACAAGAATGAAAAGCATCTTTTTCCAGATTTTATTTTTCACCTCCATATTTACTTTTGCGCAAAGCGAATTAAAAATCACCGGCATAATTCTCAGCCAAAACGATTCAAAAATCAGTCAATCAATTGATGTTTATTTATTTGACAACGAAAGTCATTTAATTTTCAGTTGTAACTATCTAACTCCCTCCTAAAATTAGAATGCTGCGTCGCCGTAAAATAATCACAGAAAACCTGATAAACTGCAGAATCAGCATAACTGGCTTTGATTCCTAACTGAAAATAAATTTCCAGAATCTGATGCGACAAACTTTCAACCAAATTCAGAGCATAATCGTGAATTTCAGACTGTTTTTCAGAAATAATCAACTTAGAATCATGTAGTAAAGATTCAACTTCATCTGCAAATTCAATGACCTTTTCCATCGCTTCTTCTACTCTTCTATTGAAAAAATCAAAGTTAAGATGAGGTCGAATTTTCATGGCTTCTTCAATAAAATGCGAAGCCATCCCAAGATAATTAACCAGCAAAGTCAAATCTGCGAAAATCCTGAACGGAATTTTATCTAAGACATCATTTGTAAAAAAATTATCATAAATAAAGCTGTAATCTTCAGTAACTTTTACATTATCTACTTTAAAAGAATAGGTTCCGGTTGCTTTCATTCCCATCGATTTCCAGTTTGGAATAATTTCAACCTGATTTTTAGAAATCACAAATGAACGAATTATTTCAGAACCAGATCCGTCCAACAAAGGATTTCCGTTTTCTGTTAATTGAGCGTTTAAAGTAAAGTGGCTTAAATGTGGTGCTCCGGTTGCAAAATGCCAAAGTCCGTTGATCAGAAAAGTTCCATCGGTTTGTTGTTGTGCTGTTCCGCCAATCATTCCGCTTCCTCCGAAACAGGTTTTAGAATCGGAGAAAAGCTCTTTCGCAATTTCAGGTTTTAAATTTCTTGAGAAAAAATTAGCTCCCGAACACAAAGTCAACATCCAACCTAGACTTCCGTCAATCTTTGACCAATCGAAAAGTATTTTTAAACCTTGATTTAAACGCAAACCTAATCCGCCATAAACTTTTGGAACCCAAATCTGAAGCAGTCTTTCCTGATGAATCTGATTGATAATTTCAGACGGAACATCAGAAACGCCGTGCATTTTTTCTCTTAATTCTTGAAATGAAAACATTATAAAATCTTATTTGAAGGTTCTTTGATCATAATTATTCTCTCTCATGATTGTTTTTTATCTCTCGCTAATTAAGCAGATTTTGCAGATAAAAGAATCTGCATTATTTGCTAAATCTGCGTGAGTAAAAATTTATTAAACAACAGCTACATCTTTAGATTTAATGATTTTTCGCCATTCCAGATAACCGGAAATAGCAACGATGAATAAGAAAGCCGTCAAAACTGCATACAGATAAAGCCCTTTGTGAATCAACAGAGGAATTGCAATAATGTTGCTTATATTCAGTAAAACCCAATTTTCGATTTTTCTTCGTGCCATCAACCACATTCCGGCCCAAGCAAAAGCACTGACTAAAGAATCCAGAATCGCAACATCAGAATCGGTAAACTGCGTGAGAAAAAACCAGAACAAAATAAAAGTTCCTGCTACAATTCCTGCAGTAATCCATTTTTCCTGAGTGGTAGTTTCAGAAATAACTGTTTCCGAGTGCCTTTTACCAAATTTCCAGTAAAGCCATCCGTAAATGCTCATGACGAGATAGTAAAGATTTAAGGTAAATTCCGCATACAATTTAGCGAAAAACATCACGTAAAGCGAAAGTGAAATTCCGGCGATCCCGAAAAGATAATTGTTTGAATTGTTTTTTCTGGCTAATAAAACCTGAACAACTGAAAAGCAGACACCCAACCATTCCTGCCATGTTGTCTGTTGTAAAATTTCCTGCATCAAATTAACTTATATAAATTAAATGATGAGATGATATATCATAAAAATCCCTACGTCGGCATTATCCGAATCAGGTGTGGAAAAATTTCCCGGGTATCATCTCAGCCGCTATTGCAGCACCCCATTGATGGCGCAAATGTGAGACTTTTTTTTGGAAAATGAAAATTTTTCGTTTTTAAAACGAAAAAGACATTTCTATAAATTAAAAAAATTAGCAGTTTGTTTGTCATGCTGAAAGCAACTCAACATCATTGCATAGAATTGTTCAGAAAATATATAATTATTCTTAAACGCAATGAGCGCAAAGATTTTTTAATGTTTGAGAATATTTTCCGTTCGCAAGGGCGTTTCACTCAGCTATGAACGCAATTCCCTTTGCTTAACGAAGTGCCTTTGCGAACGGAAAATGTTTTCAATTTACATCAATTTTCTTTGCGACCATAGCGTTAGAATTAATTTCCTATCAACAATCTTATTCCCGACTGAAATTTATCCGTTTGCAAACGGATATTTCGTATCTTTAAATTTCAAATAAATTTATTGTGAAAAAGACTTTTAAAAGAACGCTACGAGTATCAAAATACGTAATTTACAAAGAGACCTTGGTTGATTACAAAGAACATTTCTGGTCTTTCCTGGGTGCTTTTTTCGGAATTGGATTGATTGCGTTTTTACAGTCACAATTTTTATTTAAACAGGAAAATATATTTTTAATCGGTTCTTTTGGTGCATCATGTGTATTAATCTACGGAGCCATTCAGAGTCCGCTTGCACAACCTAGAAATTTAATTGGCGGGCATGTAATTTCAGCAATAATCGGAGTGACTGTTTTTAAAATTGTTCCGGATATTATCTGGATTTCTGCACCATTAGCAGTCGGTTTATCGATTGTCTTTATGCAAGCTACTAAAACACTTCATCCACCGGGAGGAGCAACCGCATTAATTGCAGTAAGCTCAACTGGAAAAATACCTGAGTTAGGATATTGGTACGTTCTTTCTCCTGTTTTATCGGGCTGTCTTATATTACTTTTAGTCGCTTTGGTTTTTAATAATATGACGAAAAACAGAAGTTATCCCAATCACAGCAGATTTATTAAACGGCTAAAGAAAAAACAAGAACACAAACTGAAAAAATAATTATTATGGAATGTATTGAATGTGGCGAAAAAATTATCGGAAGATCTGATAAAAAATTCTGTAACGATGCCTGCAGAAACGCTTTTAACAATAAACAAAACAAAGACTCCAGTAATCTGATGCGGAATGTAAACAATAAACTCCGAAAAAATTACCGCATTCTGAGTGAGATTAATATTGACGGAAAAACAAAAATCGCCAAGTCGAAATTAGATGGCTTAGGTTTTGATTTTAAATATTTTACAAATATAAAAGTTTACAAAAATGGGTCGGAATATAAATTTGTTTATGATCAAGGCTACAAACTTTTAGAAGAAGATTTTATTTTAATTGTTAAAAACTAATTTTGTAAAATGAAAGAAACTGTCTTAATTACCGGCGCAAGCGGAGCCATTGCAAGAGTGCTTTCAAAAAAACTGAACAACGAATATTCTATACGATTTTTAACAAGGAAAAAAGAAGCCGATAACGAATTTGAATGGGATCTGGAAAACCACATTATTGATGAAAATGCTTTTGAAAACGTAAGTCACATTATTCATCTTGCCGGAGCCAATATTTCTGAAAAACGCTGGACAGAAGACCGAAAAAAAGAATTGATTTCCAGCCGTGTAGATTCTGCAAAATTGATTTTAAACTCATTAAAAAAGAAAAATTTAAGACTAAAATCTTTTATTTCAGCTTCGGGAATTAATTATTACGGAACAAAGACAACCGATAAAATTTTCACGGAAAATGATGCTTCAGGAAATGACTTTCTGAGCGAAGTTGTTCTGGTTTGGGAGAAAGCAGCCGATGAATTTAAGATTGAAAATATTGCTGAAAGAATCGTAAAAATACGAACCGCCGTTGTTCTTTCGAAAACTGAAGGTGCTTTGGAAAAAATGATGACTCCGATACAATTCGGGATTGGTTCACCACTTGGAAGCGGAAAACAATATATGCCATGGATTCATATTGATGATATCTGTTCTATTTATGAATTTGCTTTAAAAAATCCTGAACTTGAAGGTGTCTTTAATGCAACAGCTCCACAACATACAACCAATGAAAATATAACCAAACTTATTGCCAAGGTTTTAAAAAAGCCTTTATTCATGCCGAATATTCCTACGTTTATTTTAAAGCTTATCTTTGGAGAATTGGCAGATGCTTTATTGGAAGGCTCAAGAGCTTCTTCGGAGAAAATTCAGAAAGCGGGTTTTCAGTTTAAATTTCCTGATTTGAAAATGGCTTTGGAGAATTTGCTTAAAAATAAATCTTAATAAAATATCTCGCTGATTATACAGATATAGCTGATTTTTAATCTGCTTAATTTGCAAAATCTGCGAGAAAAAACAAAAATTAATAGAACTACATAATGCAAGAGACGAATGTAAGCATCGAGAAAACAGAAATTTTATCTGATAACTGGTATACTTTGAAGAAAGTAACTTTTAACATTAAAAAACCAAACGGAGAGACAGAAACCCAAAGCAGAGAAGCTTATGACAGAGGAAACGGAGCTGTTATACTCCTTTATAATACCAATTACCAGAAAGTTATTTTAACCAGACAATTCCGGCTTCCAACCTATATTAACGGAAACAGGGATGGAATGCTGATCGAAGCTTGTGCCGGTTTATTAGATGACAATAATCCTGAAGACTGCATCCGAAAAGAAACGGAAGAAGAAACCGGATATAAAATTTCTAAAGTCGAAAAGATTTTTGAAGCTTATATGTCGCCCGGTTCGGTAACGGAAATTCTGTATTTTTTCATCGCCGAATATTCTGATGACATGAAAATCAATGATGGTGGCGGATTGGAAGAAGAAGGCGAAAACATCGAAGTTTTAGAATTAAATTTCACCGAAACGCTTTCTATGATTGACAGCGGAGAAATAAAAGATGCAAAAACCATTATGCTTCTACAACATCTCCGTCTTAAAAATATTTTGTAATTCTGCACTTTCAAACCTAAATTCAACATTATGAAACTTTTATTCTCTATCAGTCTATCATTGCTGATTTCATCAAGTTTCTTTGCTCAAAAAAATGAAAAACTGAGTACAAAAGATAACGCTATCATTGAGCATTTTAAAAATGATTATAAAAAGAAAAATTATAAAAAATTTGCAGGGAAAATCAATGTAAAAGAGAATCTTGCAGAGTTTGATAATAAAACGGTTTATTACGATAAATCTGATAAAATTACCGCAACAATTCTAAAAGAAGGTTTGATTTACCCTCAGCTTTTAACCGATTTTCAGATGCAGAAATTTCTGGATGAGACAACGGATAAAACCCAGAAGCGCTTTCTCAAAATGCAGAAAGATCCCAAAGCTTCTTTCGATGTGAATAATATTAAGTTGACTAATCCGGTTGAACTGACTTTTTTTAATACTAATCTTAAAACGAAAAGATTTAAAATTACAGCAAACAATATAAGATTAAACTCTACGACAACTTATCTTTTTGAATTGATGAATGATAAAGGAGCGAAAGATATTTCTTTGGAAGAGTTTATTAGAGGGGCGAAACTGACTTATATTGATAATGAGTAACGAAAAAATTTCTATTCAATAATAAAATAGTAATGAATGTCCGTTTTTAATCATAATACGAAAAATCTACAGTCTTTTTGTCTTTCCGAAGGAATCTAAATCATTTTATTTCAACGTGATGAGATTCTTTAAGAATGACAAAAATGGAGCTAAAAATTAAATTATTACAAATTACGGACAAGGATAAGGATAAGGATAAGGATAAGGATAAAAATAATTATGTCTACAGAAGAATTCGTAAAAAATTTCTATTTACAGAAACAAAATCTTCTTAATTTAAGTTTTGATATTGATTCTCAGAATCGAAGTGTTGTTTCATCTAAGATTAAAGATTTAAATTTAAATGAGATTGAAACTGAAAAATTAAAAAAAATATTTTCGCATCTTTTAAATGATACATTTTATACTATCCTGCTCGGTCTGGATGGGTCGGCAAGTATTGGAAATTCACAAGAATCTTTTAAAATTTATGATGAAGAAAACAATTTAATTTCTGAAAGTGGAGATTTGGAAGGTTACGCTTACGAATATTTTCACGAAAATAAATTGGAAACTAAAAATTCAAAATGTGATTTTATAGCTGAAATTCATTTAAAAAAAGAAATTGAAGGCGGAAGAAAAAATTATGTTATGAGTGATTACAGATGTCAATTAATGTTCAATTTCGATAATTACCAAACTTCTGCTCGTCAAATTTTTATTGGAGCAAATTACGTTTTTCCTGGGGATAATGTAAACGCAGAAATTGATATTCTATCTAAAGAGTACTTTCGAGGAAAATTAAAAGTAGGTATGAATTTTAAATTACTTGAAGTATTACAGATAATTGGTACTGGAAAAATTATAAAAATTGTTAACGAAGAACTAATCAGTAATTAAATTAGCATTAATAATCTTCGTCAAAATTTAATTTTAATGATCTCTTTTTTATTTCAAACAAATTAATAGTCAAAACATTACAACTTTCTCAATTAAAAACCTTAATTTTGCACCCCGAAATAAGGATTATCCGTTATGAAAAAAATAGGCGATTACAGAAAACTTCTTGAGGTGGACAATACTGCTACTTTGAAAGATTTAAAAACGATTTACAGAAATGTTATGAAAGATACACATCCTGATAAATTTGTGAACGATGAGGAAGGGAAACTTGAAGCAGAAGAGAAAAGTAAATCTGTGATTGAAGCCTATCATTTTTTGGTAAGCATCAACCCCGAAACACAGGAAAAATACAAAGAAGAATACACGGAGACCATTACTACATCAATCATTACAGATTTTTATTTGGAGAAATCTATTCTGAAAGTTCAGCATCTGAACGGAAAAATGTTTGAGTACATCGGTGTTCCAAGAAATACATACATCAAAATGGTCAATGCAGATTCTGCAAGCCGTTTTGCAAGAAGACATATCTACGGAAATTTCATCTACAGAAAGTCGGGTGAAGTGATGGCAGATTAATTCTCCAAATACAAGATAAGCAAAGGCTTTCAGTTCATTCTGAAAGCCTTTTTTATTGGATGCAGTTTATTCTTGAAATTGATGACTTCGAGAGCCTCAGTCACCAATTTTAAGAATACAAAAAAGCGTATCATTTCTGATACGCTTTCTCGGTTAATTAAAGGTTGTTATATTAGTCTACGTGTTTCGGTGTGTAACCGTCTTCACTTAGTTCTTTATGTTCGTAATCAGCTTTCATTTCAGCATCATAATCTGGTTTTTCATTTTTACCCATTCTTTTCAAAATTGAATCGAAGAGTGAGTACACCACGGGTACGATGATCAGCGTCAGGAATAATGATGATGTCAAACCACCGATAATTACCCAAGCCAACCCATTATTCATCTCTGCTCCTGCTCCTTTTGCAATCGCAATCGGAATCATCCCGAAAATCATCGCAATCGTTGTCATCAAAATCGGACGAAGACGAGCATGATTTGCCTGAATCAAAGCATCATGAGTATTTGCGCCGGCTGCTTTTCTCATATTGGCAAAGTCGACAATCATAATCGCATTCTTTGCTACCAAACCAATCAACATAATCATCCCCAACATGGTAAAGATATTTAATGAATTTCCTGTGATTGCAAGAATTACCATTACCCCGATCAATGCCAATGGAATTGAAAATAATACCACGAAAGGATAAACAAAGGAGTCATATAAAGAAACCATTACCAGATAAACCAATACTATAGCTGCCAATAAAGCAATTCCTAATGTACCGAAACCTTCAGTCTGATTTTCCATGTCACCACTCCAGATGTAGCTTACTCCGGCAGGTTTTGTTTTTTCATTGTCCATAAATTGCGCTGCCCATTCATTAGCAACATCACCTACAGGACGACCTACAACTTTAGATTTTACTTTTACAGAAGGTGCTTTATCTCTACGTTCCAATAAACTTGGTCCAGAACCCATTTTCACATCTGCAAATTGGCTCAGTCTGATCTGTTCGCCTTGAGGATTAGTAAACATTAAGTTTCTAACGTCATCAATCGATTGTCTGTTGGCATCTCCAAAACGGATGTTGATATCATATTCATATTCTCCGGCTCTGAATTTTCCATCTGTATTTCCACTAAATGCAGTCTGCATCGTTTGTCCTACACTTGAAAGATTTAAACCTAAAGAAGACATTTTATCTCTGTCAATATTTACCTGAACTTCCGGGCTTCCGGAGTCGGTTGATAATTCAGCATCTACAGAACCAGGAACTTTTTTAAGCAATTCAAGAATTCTGTTTGCTTCTTTGTTTGCCGTTGCATTATCCTGAGCGGTTACAACCAATTCGATGGGTGCATTGTCTGCTCCCATTAAACCGATTGGCGCTGTTTTAAACTCAACTCCAGTGAATTTCTCTTCTAAAGCTCTCTTGATTTTAGCAGATTTTATGTCTGTGCTTTCGTTACGTTCAGATTTATCAACTAAAATTACCTGGATTTCCGATTGGTATAAAGTTGCCTGAGCTCCACCAAAACCTGAAGATTGCTGACCAACTGTTGTAATCATATCTACGACATCTTTGTCTGCTCTCAAATATTTTTCAACTGCTAAAGTAATCTGATTTGTTTTTTCCACAGATGCATCTTTTGGTAATTCCATCTGAACAAGGAATTGACCTCTGTCCATTTTAGGGAAGAATTCACCACCGATAAATCCGAATGCTACCAACATGAAAGAAGAAATCAAAATAATAAAAGTTACTATCACCGTCATTACTCTTCTTAAAGTAGTTTTTAAAGCCCACTCCAGAATTCCTGTTATCCAGTGTGTAAATTTATCCAACTGCTTTTCAAACCAAAGGATGAATTTCTCAAAAGGATTTTTTCCTGTTAAATGCACCAGTTTTCCGAATCTTGAAGATAACCATGGAATAATAGTAAATGAAGCCAATAATGAGAACATTGTTGCAATAACTACGGTGACGCAGAACTGCGCTAAGATGTCGGCTACCAAACCTGAACTCATTGCAATCGGTAAGAATACCACCACGATTACCAAAGTAATTGCTGTTACAGTAAACCCGATTTCTGAAGCACCATCGTAGGCTGCACGAATTCTGCTTTTTCCCATTTCCATGTGACGGTAAACGTTCTCCAGAACCACAATCGCATCATCCACCAGAATACCAACTACCAATGAAAGGCCTAATAAACTCATCAAGTTTAGTGTGTATCCCATTAAATACATCCCGATAACAGTTGCAATCAAAGACATCGGGATCGAAACCATTACAATAAATGCATTCCTGATGTTGTGAAGGAACAACAACATCACCACAGCCACCAAAATAATTGCCAAAAATAAATCGAAAATTACGTGATCTGCTGCTTCAAGTGTAAAATCTGTTGTATCATCTACAATATTGATTTTTATTGCCTGAGTTTTATAATTATTCTGAACATCGCCAATCGTTTTTTTAACCAGCTCCGAAACCGATACAGCGTTTGCATCAGACTGTTTTTTAACCTGAAGTAAAATCGTTGAATTCTGATTGTATCTTGCTACTTTCTCAATATCTTTTTGAGTATCGAAAACCGTCGCAATATCTGATAAACGAACCTGCGCTCCACTTTTATTTGAAACCACAAGACTGTTCATCTCAGCAATATCTCTGTATTTTCCGGAAAGTCTGATGGTAGAACGTGATGTTCTGGTTTTCAAAGCTCCAGTCGGGAAATCTAAGTTGGAAGAAAGAATTGCCTGCTGTACATCTGCAATCGACAGACCGTAACCCTGTAATTTCTTTTCATCTAAATTTACCTGAATCTCTCTTTCCTGTCCTCCTACAAGATCAACCTGGGCAACGCCGTTTACACGGGAAAAGATGGGTTCTATTTTCTTATCTAAAAGGTCGTACAGATCTTTATTATTCAGTTTGTCACTTGAAATACTCAACGTCATGATCGGTAGATCATCTAAAGAGAATTTCTGTAATGAAGGCGGGTCTGCATCGTCCGGAAGGTCTGCCAAAATAGCATTTACCTTTCTCTGAGCATCATTCAACGCATAATTTACATCGGCTCCCGTATTCAGCTGAACCATGATCACCGATAAACTTTCGTAAGAAGAAGATTCTACTTTTTTTACATTTTCCAGAGAACCTACCGCGTCTTCAATCTTTCGGGTTACTGATGTTTCCACCTCAGCAGGTGAAGCTCCCGGATAAACCGTAGAAATGGTTACCATATTGGTTTCAAACTTCGGAATCAATTCGTACCCCATCATGGAGTAGCTTAATAAACCTCCCAACGTCAAAATCGTAAAAAGTACGATGACAAGGGATGGTCTTTTAATGGATATTTCTGCTAACTTCATCTTCTCTTACTTTACGATATTGATTTTTGAACCGTTATCAAGGTTGATCTGTCCACTGGTAATAACCTGTTCACCACCATTTAATCCGCTCAGGATTTGAACTTTATCTCCGTATACTTTTCCGGTTTGAACTTTAATCATTTTAGCAGTTCCATTGTTCACGATAAACAACTGTCCTGAACTTACTCCGTTTACAAAAGCTTCTGCAGGAACGGTTAACATATTCTGAGTTTCAGCACCATTATTTGTTTTAAATAATGCTGTTGCATACATTCCGGCTTTAAGATTTCCTCTGTTTTGAACTTCAATTTCAACCGGGAAATTTAAAGATGCATCACTTTTAGGAGCAATAAATGTAATTCTACCACTGAAAGAATCATCCGGCAAAACATTCACATTGATTGCCACTTCCTGACCCAGCTGAATTCTTCCGATCTGGCTTTCGTCAACCAGTACTGAAAGTTTTAAGCTATTGATATTTACGATTTCGAATAAAGCGGTTCCAGGAGCAACCACCATTCCCGGCTCAACCATTTTTTTGTTGATGGTTCCGCTGATTCCTGCTCTGATGCTTGTGTCGTTAATTTTAACGCTTTGAGCTCTTACTGCAGCCTGCATATTTTTTAGCTGAAGTCTTGAGTTATCTAACTGCTGCTTAGTGACACCTCCTGTTTTAAAAGCATTTTCATAACGTTGATTGTCTGCAATTGCATTTTGCAAGTTATTTTGAGCCTGAGTGACATCTACTTCAATGGCATCTCTTTTAATTGTTGCTAAAACCTGCCCCGCTCCTACTCTTGAACCTTCTTTTACCAAAACGCTCACTATACGTCCTGAAATCTCAGAAGACTGATTCGATTCCTGTTTTGGGATAAAAGTTCCGTTTGCAGAATAATCGGTGTCAATATTTTCTCTGGAAACTGTGATTACATTCACGTTGATTTTGTCAACCTGTTTTGCCACCTCTTTTACCTCAGTATCCTGTTTCTTTTTGTTATCGGAAATTTTCCAAGCGGCCAAACCAACAAGTACGGCAGCTACGATGATATATATTAAAGTTTTTTTCATTTCAATTATGGGTTTTGTAAAGTATTAAGCTCTCCTTTCGCTTTTATTAATTTAATTTCAGCCTGTTTATAATCTAATAATGCAGTGGTATAATTCTGCTTTGCATCTGTTAACGCATTTTCAGAATCTAAAACTTCCGTTAATGTTGCCAAACCGTACTGATAATTAGCTTGAGTATCTCTCTGAACTTTTTCAGCTAATGTTACATTGCCTTTCATACTTTCGATATTGATAATGGCATTTTCCATATTGGTAATAGCATTTTTATATTCTAAACTTAAGCTCAGCTGTGTATTTTCAATATCCTGGTCAATGTCTAAAATATCAATTTGAGCTTGTTGAATTTTCGCTTTTGTGGCACCTCCCGTGAAAATCGGAATGTTTACATTTAGACCAATCGCAGAATAATCACTCCAAAGAACACCGTTATTAATTCCGTTTGTTAAAGGAAATTTAGCACCTTGTCCGCCCCAACCATAATTTGCCTGTAAACCAACTGTCGGATAAAGGTATGCTTCAGTTGCTTTTTTATTGTATTGCAAAAGTTCTCTGTTTTTCTGTAAAACTTTCACTTCAGTTCTTGTATCTAAATCTACAGTTCCCGCGATCAGTTCAGGTCTAGGTTCGATAGATTTTTCTTCAAGCTCGATTTCATTTTGGATAGGAACTCCCATATAAAATTTCAAAGAATTTTTTGAAAGTCCAACCGCATTTACCAACTGTTGTCTGCTTGCACTGATATTCGTTAACTGAACGTTGGTTCTGTCTAAATCAATACCTTTTGCCAAACCGTTTTCAACCAAACTTTTAATTACATTTCTTACTTTTTCGGTATTGGTGTAACTTACATTTAATGTTTTAAGATTTTCTTCCTGTACAAAAACCTGATAATAAGCCGTTGCAACATTCTCAATAATCTGTTCGTTTGAAAGCTGAGCATTTAAAACATAAAATTCTCTTGTAGATTTTGCAGCTTTAAGACCTGTAAAAACTCTTTGGTCAAAAATTGCCTGATTTACGGTTACTACCGCATTTGAGCTCCAAGGCTGTCCCAATTGTGCACGAATTCTCTGACCTCCAAATTCTAACAATGACTCCTGAATAATCGGGTTATAAGTCAAACCTGCAGTAGCACTCACTTGTGGTAATGCACCTGCTCTTGCTTCAGCAATCTTGTATTCCGCTTTTTTAATCTGTAAAGCCGCTTTTTTGGCTTCAGCTTTATTTTGCAACGCTTGTTTAATAGCTTCCTGCAGAGTAATCTGTTGTTGCGCATAAGCTGATGAAGAGGCTAACATCATAAATGCTGCAGCTACACCAATTTTGAGCTTTTTAGCAGTTATACGTTTTCTGTTCATAATTTTATACTTCGTTTATTTTTTTATTGTGTTTATCTTTTATCTCTAAAGGACGATTCATTTCTTAAATTACTTTAACAGTTTTAATTATTTTTTAAAAAGCATATTCAAGATAATATCTTTTCTGTCTGCAATCAATCTGTCAAACTCTTTATCATCAATCATCATATTTTCCAAAAAAAGAGGACGCACCGCGCTTGGAAATACTAAAAGTGAAATCATATTGAGTACAAACTGTACAGGTGCCATCTTCTCGATGTTTCCCAATTCCATTTCTTTTTCGATGTCTGCGTACAGCTTTTTTAGCTCTTCTTCTTCTACATCTCTTTTATGACAGCTCCCTTTATTGATTTGAGAAACAATATAAGTCTCCAAATAAGGATATTGGAGGCTTGTCTGTAAACTGCCATCTATAAAATTGGCAATTTTCTCTTTGAAAGGAAGATCTGAATTCATGATTAATTCAGATTTTTCTTTTTCTACTCGGTGGGCTTCATCAAAAATAATCTGGATCAGATTATCTCTGGATCTGAAATAGTAATTAATAAGTGTTCTGTTGACACCGGCTTCATCAGCTATTTCCTGCGTTGTAGCATCAAACTTACCCTGCACAAAGAAAAGATTCTTTGCAGTCTGCTTGATTAATTCTTGGGTTTGATCTTTTTTTTCTTGTTTTGACATTTTTGTTAAACAATTTTGTGCAAATATATATCAATCATTTGTTTTGACAAAATTGTTAAACAAAATAATTAATAGTTTTTTTATGATATTAATCACAAAAAAAATCCCAAACAATTTGTTCGGGATTTCAGTTTTATTTGAGAGGGTTATTTAAACTAATCTTATCTTATCTTCTAAAATATCAACTACTTTATCTTTGTATAAGCCTCCTAAAGCTTTTTTAAAGTTTTTCTTGCTCATTTGCAACTCATCCTTAATTTCTTCAGGTGTAGATTTATCTGAAAGATGGAGCAACCCGAAATTTTCTTCTAACTTGTTAAGGATTCTCTGCCTGAACTCGTCAATATTTTCAAAACCTACAGGTTGAAGAGAAACATCAATTTTTCCGTCTTCACGAATTTCTTTTATATAGCCCTCTTCTTCAGATAGCGGATACAGCTTTTTGTAAACATCTGTGGCATAAATCAGCCCGATATATTTTTTATTAATGATCACATTCCAGCCCAATTCACTTTCGTTCATCATTAGTAATTCAACTTTATCCCCATTCTGGAAAGGTAAATCCTGATATTGTGGATTTCTCTTAAACTTGGTCGTTCCGGTAATTAATTTTAAATCTTCATCAATGTAAAGATTGACCAAATATCTTTTCCCTTCAATAATTTTTGTCTTCTGCTGTTTGTACGGAATAAAAAGATCTTTAATAATTCCCCAATCCATAAAAGCACCACTCGGAAGACTTTGCACACAGGTCATCACAGCAAATTCACCCACTTCTGCCAAAGGAGTTTCGGTCGTTGCTTTCAATTTGTTATCGTCCTGATAAACGAAAACTTCCAATTCGTCGCCAATTTCTTTTTCTTCACGAATAAAGACTTTAGACATAAAAGCTGTTTCACCAGAATCGTCTGTAAGCATCCATCCTGAATGATTTTTTTCTGAAATTTTTAAAGTTTGGGTTTTTCCGATGTGCATCAATGATAAATTTAGGCTGCAAAGGTAAGGAATTTAGTTTGAGAGTTGGAGGAATTTTGATTTGGAGGAATTTTAGCTCAATTTAATTTTTACAATTTTTCAAATCATGAATGAATTTCTGAGAGTCTTTTATATAGTCAGTTTTTGGTATATCGTGGATATTTCCGACAGTTTTAATGAGTTTATTTTTCTCATAATAACATCTTAATTCAGATAAAAGCTGAGGTTTTTCTAAATAACCATTTTCATTAACTGTCTGATATTTTTTAGAATGAACAAAAACCAGTTTCCCATTTTCGGAAAAGAAATATTCTGTAATAATATTCCAAACTGATAATCCAACGAAATATTCCATTTTCCTGAGTTTTCCATTTTTGTAGAAACCTTTTAGCTCAATTCCGTTATCAGATACTTCAGATTTATCCATAAAATATGAATACGGAACTTTTTTAATTTCAAATCCTTTAGCCTGATTAATACTTTGAACGGTCTTTTTTACCGATTCAATATTTTGTCCAAATAATAATCCGGAAAAGACAATCAGCAAAAATGGAATCAACTTCTTCATGATTATCAATTTTTAGATATAAAATCCATTAAATCCCGTCGGCTGCTTTCAAAATCCAATGCATCTCCAACCACAAAATATTTTTGTTTGTCGACACATTTTGAAAATAATAATTTAGCTAAAGAAATTTTATTCTTGTCAAAACTTAAATCTTTTACCAAAACAGCGATCTGATCTGAAGTAAACATCGCATGACGACCTTGTTGATTAATAAAAGCTATTTTCTTATCATCAAACCATGCATCTTTTTTCATTGCAGACATAAATTGCTGGAACGTCTGCTGATCCATCACATTCGGATAATTGATAGTACCATAGTTTCCTGAATTTCCGTATGGATTATTCCACACATCATTCCAGTTATTAAAACCATAATAATCGTTTTGAATCGGATAAGAATCTAATAAATAAAGACCTTCGTTTGTGAAAAAATCAAGCACCAATCTGCTGTTATTTCTAACATTCAAAGTAGCTCTGTATACTAAATATCCGTTATCATAAATCACAATCGGAATTCTTCCAGACGGAAGATCAAAAAATCGATATTTCCCGGAATTATTTGCAATCACTTGATTTCCTAATTCCACGCTAAAATATCCTTGCTCAGGAATTCTGAGAAAAACTTCTGCATACCCATAATTCTGATTCCATTGATAATTTGGATTCGTCGGTCTTCTGTATTGACTATTTTGATTATTTTGATTTCTAAATCCTGAATTACGAGAATTATCTTCTTTTGAACTCTGTCTTTTCTCATTTGAAGTTCCCATTTCATTTTTTGAGGCTTCATTTCTCAAAAGTTCACCTGCTTTTCCAGCTTCTTGTGCAAAAAATAACAGACCGGATAAAACAGCACATATAGTAAATATTCTTTTCATAATGTTTTCATTTTATAGTGAATTCGAGCTCTATTTTCATGCCATAAATTGGTAATTTTAACTAAATTAAAATATAAATTTAATCCGTTTAACTTTATATAAAATACAGAATCAAAGGGAAATTCAAACAAAAAAAGAGAAGCCGGAACTTCTCTTTATATTTCTGCCAAAATTGGCTCTTTCTACTCTTATTTAATTCTTACATATGAAGCGCTCTTTTTCCTGTAGCATCCAAAGCAGCTTCTTTAACAGCTTCTGCATAAGTTGGGTGAGCATGAGAACTTCTAGCGATGTCTTCTGCACTTGCACGGAATTCCATTGCAATAACTCCTTCTGCAACCAAATCTGCAGCTCTTGCTCCAATCATATGAAAACCAAGGACTTCATCTGTTTTTTCGTCAGCGATAATTTTCACCAAACCATCAACATCTCCACTTGCTCGGCTTCTTCCTAAAGCTCTCATTGGAAAAGTTCCGATTTTGTAAGCAACACCTTCTTCTTTCAATTGCTCTTCAGTTTTACCAACTCCGGCAACTTCCGGCCAAGTGTAAACAACTCCAGGAATTAGGTTATAGTTGATGTGAGGTTTTTGTCCGGCTAAAGTTTCAGCAACAAAAACGCCCTCTTCTTCAGCTTTGTGAGCCAACATTGCTCCTTTAATTACATCACCGATTGCGTAAATATTTGTAACGTTGGTTTGTAAATGATCGTTGGTTTTGATTCTTCCTCTTTCGTCTAATTCTACACCAGCTTTTTCAAGAGCCAGTCCGTCTGTATAAGGTCTTCTTCCAACAGAAACTAAACAGTAATCTCCTTCAACCGTAACTTCTTCTCCTTTTTTATCTTTAGCAGTAATTTTCACAGAATCTCCGTTTCTTTCCACTGCAGAAACCGCTGTAGAAAGCATAAACTTCATTCCTTGCTTTTTAAGAACTTTAGTCAATTCTTTGCTTAAAGCTCCGTCCATTGTCGGAATGATTTTATCCATAAATTCAACAACAGTAACCTGAGAACCTAATCTTAAGTAAACTGAACCTAACTCAAGACCGATAACTCCACCTCCGATTACAACCAAATGCTTAGGAATTTCTTTTAGATTTAAAGCCTCGGTAGAAGTAATCACTCTTTCTTTATCTAAAGTGATGAAAGGCAAAGATGAAGGTTTAGAACCTGTTGCAATAATTGTATATTTAGATTCAATCGATTCTGAAGAACCGTCGTTTTTAGTCACTTTAATCTGAGTTGCAGATTCGAAACTTCCAAGACCTTCAAAGACAGTGATTTTGTTTTTATCCATCAGGAAATTAATTCCTTTAGTAGTTTGTTCTACCACTTCATTTTTTCTTGCAATCATTCTTGCGATGTCTGCTTGTGGCTCGTTAATGATAATTCCGTGACTTTCAAAATTATGCTTTGCGTTTTCGAAGTGTTCAGAACTGTCTAAAAGTGCTTTTGAAGGAATACATCCAACGTTAAGACAAGTTCCTCCCAACGTAGAATATTTTTCAATAATTGCTGTTTTGAAACCCAATTGTGCAGCGCGAATTGCAGCTACATAACCTCCAGGACCGGAACCGATTACGGTAACATCAAATTGACTCATTTTATATTTAATTTATTTATTATTCAATTGATTAATTATTACAAATTTACTGATTAATTACCACGCCACAAAGTGAGTTTTGTCAAGTTTTGATAAGCGGGAATTTGCAAGTTGGACGATAGAAGTTTGATTGATTGAGAATATTTATTAAGCTGGAAGATGGGAGTTTGAAGATGGAAGTCTAAATTATTGAGAATATTTCCTATAATTTTGACTTCCATCTTCCAACCTTTTCACAAATTAAGATTCAGTTTTCCTTCTCCGAAAGCTTCTTTATTTTCATAAAAGCTTCCTCCACAAATATACCAGGGAAGGTTTTCTAAATATTCAACAGCATTTTCAGGTTTCATTTCTGCAACTTCTTTTTTAGCGATAATTCCTTTAAACCATCTGCTTAATTCCGGAGATGTTTCAGACTCAGCAGAATATTTAAGCCAAATTCTTTGGCAAAGTCTGCACTGGATGATGCTTACTTCAGCATTTCTGCCATCAGTAAAATCGGTTCCTATTATTGAAGTTCTATATTCAGATTCAATCAAGTCATGCTTTTCACAGGCACAACCCAATTTTGGAAGTTTTTTCATGAATGAATTATTGATTATAAATAAAATTGAGGTGCAAATTTAAGGAAATATAAAGTTTTACAGCTCAAGATAATTACATCAGCTAAATTTGTGTTTAGAAAAAATATTCAGTTCTTTTGTCATTCTGTAGGAATCTCAACATGCTAAAATAAAGTAATTTAGATTCCTACGGAATGACAAACATACCGATAATTTGTATATACAAATAAAAACAACTTCCTAACGCTAAAAAGGTTTTATTTTTGCATCAAATCCAGCAAAATTTTCTCATATCTATCTAAAATAATTTCTTTTGAAAACCTCGATTTTATAGAGTTTTTAATAGAATCTGAATCGTAATCACGATGAATAAGGGTAAGAATTTTTTGTGAGAAATCTTCAGGATTTTCAATATCTGCAATTTCTCCGTTGGTATTGTGCTGAATGATTTCATTGATTCCGCCTTTACAGTTATTGACTAAAGAATACGTTCCGCAAGCTCCGGCTTCCAACAAAACGTTCGGGAAACCTTCATAACGTGAGGAAAGAATAAAAAGATCAGCAAACTTTAAAAACTGATACGGATTCTCCTGTCTTCCATGAAAAACAACCTGTTTCAAATCTAAAAATTCTTTCATCTGATAAAGAATTTCACGATCTCTTCCATCTCCTAAAATATGAAGGATAATTTTTTCATTTTTAAGTCTGGAAAAAACTTTCAGCAAATTATCAAAACCCTTTCGTGCCGATAAATTTCCTATTGCAACGACGTTTTTATAGTTATATTTAAAACTTTCTGGCTTAGTAGAAATTAAAAGTTTTTCATTAATAAAATCAAAATCTACAGGATTATTAATTTTCGTGATTTTATGTTTTTTAATATTAAAATTGCTCACCAAATCATTCATCATATCGTCACTTTGTGCAATAATCTGCTGATAATTATTGTAGAAGTTATAGAAAAATTTTATTTCTTTTCTGGTAACATGCTCAGAAACAACATTGGTTTCTCTTGCAATAAATTTAATTCTCGGAAAAAGCTTGATAAATAAAGACAAATAAGCATTCACTTCACCAAATCCTGAGAAAACAATATCCGGTTTTCTGCGATAAATTTGTGAAAGAATGGGTTTTAGAGAATTTCTTATCCGCTCGATATTCAAATCGATAATCTCAACGTCTTTTTTAAGTAAATTCAGGTAGCCTCCCTGTTTGCGAAGAAGCAAAATCTTAGGTTCAAAGCGATCTCGTGAGAGATGATTTGCGATGGTAGTAACGATTCTTTCTGCACCTCCGGTTTCCAAATCCGGCAGAATAAACATGACAGAAATTTTCTTATTCATCCTGAAAAACTAATTAATGATAAATTTAGTCATTTTAAAACAACTCAGGAAAATCTTGAGAATGATTGTTGATAATATGATTTACTAAGAATTTATTGTCTCTTTGATCGAAAAAAATATACCAAGATGTAGTATTATTTGCTTTATACCTGATAAATTTTTTACCAAACTTTTGATAGTATAAAGGTGAATTTTTGCTGATTGGTTTTGAAATATTATTTTTAATAAAATCATAAATTTTCTCCACATAAGTCAAAGCAGAATCCTCAAAACCAAAGTATTCATTTATGAATAAAACTTCAAGCAGATTGTCTATTTCACTTTCAAATCTATCTTTATAAACGATTACTTCTTCCAAGGTAAATTCCTAATAAACTCATTCGTTCTTCTCCTCATTTCATCATGCGGAATTCCTTTTGCAAACCTCTCATCAAAATCATCTTTTACAGCATATTCTGTTTGAGGCTCTGCAATTTTATTTTCCGAAATCATTTTTTCTTTCAATTCAAGTAAATCTGCAAGATCATCAAACTCATTCATCCCTTTTATCCATTGGATGAGTTCTTTTTTTGCTTCTGTTATTGGATTTTCCATTTCGATTTAACTGATAAATTAATTCGCAACGTCACTGATAAATTTAATTCGCAACATTCTTACTTCTTCGTCAGACAATTCGTCCCCAAATTCATCCAGCAAAACTTTCATGCTGTCGCTTTCAGATTCATTCATAAATTCCATGAAACCATCTACAATATCTTCATCAAAATTATCTTCAATATAATAATTGATATTTAATTTAGTTCCCTGATAAACAATACGTTCCATTTCTTTCAGCAAATCGTTCATCGAAAGATTTTTGGCTCTTGCAATATCTTCAAGATCGATTTTTTTGTCGGTACTCTGAATAATGAAAACTTTGTGACTCGATTTATTAGCCACATTTTTCAAAACCATATCCTGAGTACGTTCTATATTATTGTCTTCAACATATTTTGCGATAAATTCTGCAAATTCTTTACCGTATTTTTTAGATTTTCCTTCACCTACACCATAAACTTTCGCAATTTCTTCAACAGTAATAGGATATTGCACCGTCATATCTTCCAGACTCGGATCCATAAAAACTGTGTAAGGCGGAATACCATGTTTCTTTGCGACTTTTTTTCTTAGTTCTTTTAAAAGTACGAACAGATTTTGATCTAAACCTCCACCAGATTGTTGCTGCACCTGATCGCTTTCCGCTTTTGTTTGGGACAAATCAAATTCACGATCTTCAGCAATTAAAAAACTTTCCTTATAGGTATTGTCTAAAACCTGTTGACCTTTTGGTGAGATCTTTAAAACACCGTAGGTTTCAATATCTTTCTGTAAAAAATTCTGAACCGTCGCCTGTCTTAAAATTGTTTTCCAATAATTGTCTTTTTCAGATTTTCCAAAACCAAAAAAAGAACTTTGCTCCATCTTATAGGATTTAGTGACTGCATTTTCTTTTCCTACAATTACAGAAATCAAATCTTTAGACTTAAATTTTTCTTGAGTTTCCTTTATTAATTCTAATGCTTTTTTCAAATCTTCTGAAGCATCTTTTAATTTTGGCGGGTTTGCAGCATTATCACACATTTTGGCTCCTTCACCATTTACCGGATCGAAAATTTCCCCGAAATAATATAAAATATACTGTCTTCGGCTCATTGAAGTTTCGGCATAACCAACTACCTCATTTAAAAGCTGTAAGCCGATTTCTCTTTCGGAAACAGGTTTTTGAGCTAAAAATTTTTCTAATTTTTCAATATCTTTAGGATCATAGAAAGCCAAGCAGTAGCCTTCTCCACCATCTCTACCTGCGCGACCGGTCTCCTGATAATAACTTTCTAAAGATTTCGGGAAATCATAGTGAATGACAAAACGTACATCCGGTTTATCAATTCCCATCCCAAAAGCGATTGTGGCAACAATTACGTCGGCTTCTTCCATCAAAAATTTATCCTGATTGGCAACCCTTACTTTCTGGTCAAGACCTGCATGATAAGGAAGTGCGTTGATTCCGTTTACCTGAAGAAGCTGTGCAAATTCTTCCACTTTTCTTCGGCTTAAACAATATACAATCCCAGATTTACCTTTGTTTTTATTGATAAACTTTACAATTTCTTTGTCAATATTAACTTTCGGAGTTACTTCGTAAAATAAATTAGCCCTGTTAAAACTTTCTTTAAAAACCAAAGCATTTGTCATTCCTAAAGTTTTTTGAATATCATCCTGCACTTTCGGAGTTGCCGTTGCTGTTAAAGCAATCACAGGAACATCCGCAATTTTATCGATAATCTGCTTTAAATTTCTATATTCAGGTCTGAAATCATGTCCCCACTCTGAAATACAATGCGCCTCGTCGATTGCAAAGAATGATATTTTAACATCTTTTAAAAATTCAAGATAATCTTCTTTAATTAAAGATTCCGGAGCAACATACAAAAGTTTTGTTTTTCCGCTTTTTATATCATCAAAAACCTGTTTAGTCTGGGTTTTATTGAGTGAAGAATTCAGAACATGGGCAATACCTGTTTCCGAAGAAAGTCCGTTTACAGCATCTACCTGATTTTTCATCAGTGCAATAAGCGGTGAAACGACAATCGCAGTTCCCTCAGAAATAAGGGCCGGAAGCTGATAACAAAGAGATTTACCTCCTCCTGTAGGCATCAGAACAAAAATATCTTTTCCATTCAAGAGATTATTAATGATCTCTTCCTGTTGTCCTTTGAAGGTTGAAAATCCGAAGTATTTTTTTAATTCGCCTGATAAATTGGCTTTTTTTGCGCTCATCTAATTTTGTATTGCTAAATTTGCATCTTATCCAAAGATAAATAATTTTTACTTAAAATAAAAGTAATAGATTTTTTTAACCCTTATATTTATATTGAATATAAATTGAAATCTTTGATGTTTTGTATTCTAATCACGATTTAAAAAATGGAAAGAGACAACATTATCTCAATTGCGAAAAGCACACTGACCATAGAAATTTCTGAACTGGAAAAATTAAAAGAAAGAATTTCAGACGAATTTGTAAAAGCCGTAGAAATCATTCATTCTGCAACCGGAAAATTAATCGTTGTAGGAATAGGAAAATCTGCTCACGTAGGAAATAAGATTGTTGCCACTTTAAATTCTACAGGAACGCCTTCACAGTTTTTGCATGCTTCAGAAGCAATTCACGGAGATTTGGGAGTCATTCAAAAGCAGGATATCGTTTTGTGCATTTCAAATTCCGGTAATTCACCGGAGATTATCAATCTGGTTTCTTATTTAAAAGATTATTCTTCCGCCTTAATTGCAATGACGGGAAACCGTAAAAGTAAATTAGCAGAATTGTCTGATGTAATTTTAGATACATATGTAGATTTAGAGGCTTGTCCGAATAAATTGGCTCCGACAAGTTCCACAACTAATCAAATGGCTTTGGGAGACGCTTTAGCAATTTGTTTAATGGAATTGAACGATTTTAAAGAAAATGATTTTGCCAAATTTCATCCGGGTGGAAGTTTGGGTAAAAATTTAACGGCTCGAGTGGAGCAGTTTGTTTCTTCACAAAAACCACAGGTTACAGAAGATTCTTCGATACGGGATGTGATTATTTCTATCAGTTCATCAAGCCACGGAATTACCGTTGTAACAAAAGAAGATAAGATTATCGGCGTTATTACCGACGGAGACTTACGGAGAATGCTTCTTAATGGTGATGATATTTCTACCATTTTGGCAAAAGACATTATGTCTGCAAACCCGAAAACTGTTGAAAAAGATGCTTTAGCAAAAGAAGCAATGAAAATTCTGAAAGATAATAACATCGGACAATTAATCGTAATAGAGAACGGAAAATATTTTGGAATTATTGATCTGCATAAATTATTGGATGAAGGAATTAATTAAGTTGAGGCTAAAATTTAGGTTTAAGTTAAATTGAAAAAAGAATAAACTTGAATTTGTGATTTTAAGATGAATCTAAAAACTTCCGGCATAAAGAAACTTTTCCATACATTTGAAACTTTAAAAAATTATCTGTGAGCGAAGAAAAAGACATGTCTTTTTGGGGACATATTGGCGAACTGAGAGGACATTTGATCCGTTCTATTATAGCAATTATTGTGGCGGCAGTTCTTGTTGGTTTCAACATTAACTGGATTATGGATCATATCTTTTTTGGTCCTACACGAAATGATTTCCCTACATTCAAACTGGTGAATGAGTTCTCACAATGGATTTTGGGTGAAGACAGCATCACTTTACCAGATGAATTTCCGGTGCGTGTTCAGAGATTATATCAGCAGTTTAATGTGATGATGGCTGTTTCTATTTTCGGTGGAATTGTTGCTGCTTTTCCGTATATTGTTTGGGAATTATGGAGATTTATCGGTCCTGCTCTCCATCCGAATGAAAGAAAAAACTCAATCTTCGTTATCAATTCGGTTTGGATTTTATTTATGACCGGAGTTTTGTGCGGATATTTCCTTATTTTACCATTTGCTGTGAACTTTGGAGTCATTTTTAAAATTTCAGACATTATTATTCCGCTGTACGATTTAAGTGATTACACTACTTTATTTTTGCAGGTTGTTTTAGGAATGGGAGTTGTATTTTTATTCCCGGTTTTGATTTATTTCTTAACAAATATCGGAATTTTGAATCCGAAATTCATGAAGACTTACAGAAGACACGCCATTGTTTTAATTATGGTTGTTGCAGCAATTATTACTCCTGCAGATGTTTTGAGTATGATGATGGCGGCCTTACCGTTGTTGTTATTGTATGAATTCAGCATTGTGATGTGCGGTTATACATTTAGAAAAGTGCAAAAACGTGAAGCAGCCTTAGCAAAAGTTCAGAATTAATTTTAATTAATTATATAGCATAAAGCGGCGCAAAAATCTTTGATTTTTGCGCCGCTTCTTTTCAGAATGCTTATTAAAAATTATGAATACGTTTTTTAATCATAACTCTAAAATCAGCATTCATTTTGTCATCCTATGTTATCAAACATAAGATGACAAACAAACTCTTAAAACTAAATTATTACCAATTGCGGACATTCATATTAAAAATTAATCAATCTTAATAATATTCTTTAATTTTGACACAATTCAAATTTCATTATGAAAAAATTTTCATACTCACTATTATTGATTTCCGGTCTTGCTTTCGGTCAGTTTTTCGAACAGAATAAAACATTTACCAAACAGGATACTTTAAAAGGCTCAAATACCAAATTCCGTGATTTTTGGGATGTGAAAAAGTATGATTTGTCTGTTGAACCGGATTTCGAACAGAAAAGTATTAAAGGAAACAATATTATCAGTTTTGAAATTACCAAAAACATAAAAAGTCCTGTTTTTCAGATTGATTTGCAGCAGCCAATGAGCGCTGATAAAGTTCAATGCAGTTTTCCTACGATGGGAAACTTTAAAAGAGACGGTGATTTCATTTTTATTTCAGCCAATAAATCTTTTAAGAAAGGAGAAAAATATACGATTGATGTGACTTATTCCGGAAATCCTATTATTGCTAAAAATGCACCTTGGGACGGAGGATGGATTTTTAAATCCGATGAAAAAGGAAATCCTTGGATGAGCGTTGCAGATGAAGGAATTGGTGCATCAGTCTGGCTTCCTACAAAAGATATCTGGAGCGATGAGCCAGATTCCGGAATTTTGATGAAAATAATTACGCCTAAAAATTTAGTCGGAGTTGGAAATGGAAGATTAATTAGCCAGAAAACAGAAAATAATAAGAATATTTTTACCTGGCAAGTTAAAAATCCTATCAATGCCTATTCCATCATTCCGAGCATTGGAAAATATGTAAATTTTAAAGATTCTTATGACGGTTTAAAAGGGAAATTAGATCTTGATTATTGGGTTTTGGACTATAATTTAGATAAAGCAAAAAAACAGTTTCAGCAGATAAAACCAATGATGAAATCTTTTGAATATTGGTTTGGTCCGTATCCTTTTTACGAAGATTCTTATAAACTGGTAGAATCTCCCCATTTAGGAATGGAACATCAAAGTAATGTTGCCTACGGAAACGGTTATCAGAACGGATACTTAGGAAAAGACCTTTCAGAAACAGGAGTTGGTTTAAAGTGGGATTTCATCATTATTCACGAAAGCGGGCATGAATGGTTTGCGAATAATATTACCGCAAAAGATCAGGCAGATATGTGGATTCATGAATCGTTTACCAATTATTCTGAAGTTCTTTTTACCGAAAATTATATCGATAAAAAATCTGCAGATATTTATGCGCAGGGAATCCAGCACAATATTTTAAACGATGTTCCGATTATCGGGAAATATGGGGTAAGAAATGAAGGAAGTGGCGATATGTATGCAAAAGGTGCAAGTATGATTCACACTATGCGACAGATTATCAATGATGATGCTAAATTCAGGGAAATTTTAAGAGGTTTGAATAAAGATTTTTATCATCAAACGGTTACTACCGAACAAATAGAAAAATATATTTCTGAAAAAGCCGGATTTGATTTCTCCAGTATTTTTAATCAATATTTAAGAACGGTTGATGTTCCGGTTTTAGAATATTCTCAAAATGGAGCTGAATTAAAATATCGCTATGTAAATGGAGTGAAGAATTTAAATCTTCCGATAAGATTGGGTGATCAGACTATTTCTCCGAATGAAAACTGGCAGACTCTGAATCTAACTAATTCAAAACCAATAGAGTTTAGCAGGAATTATTATATCAGATATAAAAAAATTAATTAAAATCTTAAGAGCAAAATCAATTTGGTTTTGCTTTTTATTAACTAAAATTTAGGAATAAATTACAGTTCGATTTGTAACAAATTCAATTTAAAATCAACTACTTATCTATAAATTAAACCTAATGAAAAAAATAGCAATAAGTTTAGGAATTCTGGCAGTAGCTTTCGTTCAGGCTCAGTCGATTAAAACCAATATTGACTTGGTAAACGTAAAAGACGATAAAGTAGCCGTTAGCATGGAATTTCCGAAAATGAAATCTAATGACGTAAAATTTCACTTTCCTAAAACCGTTCCCGGAACTTATTCTGTGGATGATTACGGAAGGTTTGTAGAAGGAATAAAGTTTTTAGACAATAAAGGAAAAGAAATCGCTTTTACCAAAGTAAATGACAATACGTATTCATTAAAAAATGCAAAAGCTTTAACCAAAATCACCTATTTCGTCAACGACAGTTTTGATGAAGAAAACGAAACTCAAAAACACAAAGCTGTATTTTCTCCTTCCGGAACTGATATTGAAGAAGGAAAAGTTTATCTAATCAATACGCATGGTTTTGTTGGTTATATTGATAATATGCAGGATGTCCCTTATCAGTTGGTGATTCAGAAACCGAATGATTTTTATGGAACAACCGCTTTGGTAGACCAGGATAAATCTGATGCAACAGATACTTTTACCCTGGCAAATTATGCTAAACTGACAGACTCTCCATTAATGTATTCAAAACCTGATTACATTACTTTCAATGCAGGCGGAATGGATTTGGTTTTAGGCGTTTATTCTCCGACAGGAAAATATAAAGCGGCAGATTTTAAAGAAAATTTAGAGAAAATGGTGGTGGCTCAGAAGAAATTTTTGGGTGACATGAATACCAATAAGAAATATGCCATCATGCTTTATCTCGCAGGAACTCAAGGTCCGCAGATAAAAGGTTTCGGAGCTTTGGAACATCATGAATCTACGAGTGTTGTCCTACACGAAATGATGCCGAAAGAAACCATTGATGAAGCGATTGTAGATGTAGTTTCTCACGAGTTTTTCCATACGGTAAATCCTTTAAAAACACATTCTGAAGAAATTCATTATTTTGATTATGCAGATCCGAAAATGTCACAACATCTTTGGATGTACGAAGGCGGAACGGAGTATTTTGCCAATTTATTTCAGATCCAGGAAGGGCTGATTACCAAAGATCAGTTTTTGCAGAGAATCAGCGATAAAATAAAAAACTCTAAAAGCTATGACGATACCATGCCGTTTACGGTAATGAGTAAAAATATTCTTCAGGATAAATATAAAGATCAGTATAGAAATGTTTACGAAAAAGGAACTCTTTTGGCGATGTGTCTTGATATTGAACTGAGAAAATTATCAAACGGAGAAATGGGTTATCGTGATATGATCAGAAAACTGTCTCAGAGATTTGGTGAAAACAAACCCTTTAAAGATGATAAACTGATTGACGAATTGGTAACGATCACAGGGTTTCCTCAGGTAAAAGATTTTTACAACAAATACATTGCAGGAAGCAATCCTACTCCTTATGCTGAATATCTGAAAGAAGTAGGTGTTGAAATCAATAAACAGGATACTCCGCCCATGTTTTGGTTTATTAAAGATCCTGCACAAACAGGATATAACGAAAAAAATAAAACATTTGTTTTTGATGAAAGCTCGGCACTTTCACCGTTCTCAAAAAGTATTGGTTTTAAAATTACAGATGAAGTTCTTGCTTTAGATGGAAAGACAATCAATATTCAAAACGCTCAGGAATTTATTGGTTACGCTCAGTCGATTAAAAACGGACAAGATGTAACAGTGACGGTTCTACGTAAAAACGGCGATAAAGAAGATAAAATTGAGTTGAAAGGAAAAGCAATTTTAGACAAAATGACTGTAGAAACGCTTCATTTTAAAGCCAATCCTACACCTGCTGAACAGAAACTTCAGGATCAGTGGTTAACTGGAAAAAAGTAAACTAAATTATTTTTAAAAAAAATGCGGAGAAAATTTTTCCCGCATTTTTTGTTGATTGCTTTAATAGAAATAATTTAAGGTTCCATTGCATCTGAAGCTTGAAGGGCTTGTACTGTCGCTTGATGAAAAGCTTGTTGATAAGTTTCAGCACAACTTGTTGCCGATGCTGAGTTTCCATTATAGGGGTTATTTACGGTTACCGTAACACACACAGTTTTCAATGCTTTTAATTTTTTTTGCTCTTTTTTATTTATTAATTTTCCGTTAGAAGCACTAACTAATCCCATAGCTCCAATAGCTAAAAATAAAATAATTTTTTTCATTGTTTTATATTTTTTAAAATTTAGTATTTAACAAATATAAAAATAAGTACAATATTAAATACTATTTTATTTAAATAATTCTGGTTCAATAGGATTGTTATTCTTTTTAAAACCTTCTCTGGCATTTTTTTCCATGTTCTTGTACATTTCATTCATGTCGATATCTCTGCCATCTGCATTTTTCATTTTTACTACAGCACCTGCAGGAAGTGTACTCATTCTCTGCTTCATATCTTTTGTAGGATCTGCCAGATAATCTTTCCACACTTTTTTGAATTGCTTTTTGCTGACTTCAATATCTTTATCATCTATTCCAAAAGTTATTACGTTACCTAGTTTAAGTTCTTCAACCGTACTTGCCTCTGTTTTTTTATTTCCAACCAAAGTCATGATGTGAGAACCTGTTTTATCTTCCAATTTCACGATTAAACCTGGTAATCCGTAGAATTTGTAAGGTCCATCCTGAAACGGAATATCTATACTAAACCAAGCAATCCAATCTCTTCCTCCAAAACTTGTCGTGGCTTTCTGAGTATTGTACTCTCCTATTTTTTGTTTATCAGCAAGAATTTTCCACTCCGGTTTTTGATCTTCTACTATTTTGTAACCTGTTTGTCCTATTTTTTCTGAAAGCAATACTTTATAATCAGGATAAGACTTTGTAACACTTGTATAAATTATTCCCGGTTTATTGCTTCTCTTAATGTTAACGTTTCCGAAACCTCCTTGCATTTGTTTTGTAATATCGGCTTTCATCGTAGAATCGGATACAAATTTCTCCCGACTATAATATTTTGAGCCATTTTTATCGATATCTAAAAGCATTACAGCATTCATTACTTTAGCCTTGTCGGTGGAATCCGGTACAAACTTATAATCGTAAAAGAAACGATTGGTCTGCGAAAAAATTAGTACTGATAAAAGTAAAAAGCTTACATTTAAAATTGTTTTCATAGTGTTTTTATTTGGTAACCAGTTCTATTCGGTTGTTGTTTTTTTTGATGCGTTCTTTAATTCTCAATTCCTGTGCTTTCATATCATTTCCTGCACCTTCTTTCATCATAATTGTAATACCTCCTGTCTGTATTTGTCTTCTTCCTTTTGTAGGGTCGTTTTCATATTCTTTTAGTAATTTTTCGTATTGTTTTTGATTTACGTTAATTTCTTTCATCCTAAAAATATTCGACGGAATTTCCTTAATGTTTTTCACTCCCTGCAAATTAAAAACATGAGATTTTGTGTTATCTTCAAGCTTTACAATAAGTCCCGGCAAACCATGAAATTTATAAGGACCATCCTGAATCGGAATATCTGGTGCAAACCAGGCAACCCATTTTCTTCCTCCAAATTCGGTTTCGGCTTTCTGAGTATTCCATTCACCTATTTTTTGTTTATCTGAACTTATTTTCCAAATTATTTTCCGGTCATCAGAGATTTTGTATTGATCTGCAAGAAGCTGATTATGCAAAAAAACTTTGTAATCGGGATAATCTTTCGATACAGAATACATTACAGAACCTTTATTCTGATCAGATTTTATATTGATCATTCCGGTATTTGCCAACTGTTTTTCCAAATCTACTTTCATGATAGAATCTGATTTATACACAGAATAGCTGTAAAATTTCGATTCAGTAGGCGAAGTATCCAGATTCATTATTTCTGTTTTTATATCGGAAATATTTGCAGAGTCGGGAATGAATTTATATTCGTAAATAAAACGTTTGTTTTGCGCTTTGATCAATATACCGAAGATCAAAAAACTGAAAATGGTTATTAGTTTCATTCTACAAAATTTATTTGGTGAAAATTATTTTTTGGAATGAATTAATTGGAGTTATCATTCTTCGTTTTGATATAAATTTCTCCTGAAGTATTTCCTGTAGTTTTCGTTTTATTTACAGTTACCGATTCGATATTTTTAGGATCAAGTTTTTTCATCTCTTCACTGGAACTTGCTTTCTCATCGATAAAGATTTTAATATTGCTGTCAGAATTGATGTTAATTACATCTTTTACATTTGTTTTAAAAGTTGAACTATTAGATAGAGTTCTGCTAATTGGTGGTGTTATAGATTGTTTATAAGATGAATTTGCCAGATAACTTACCTTTGGTGCATGAGCATTTACAGAAATTATCCAAGGATTTCCCTGCAATTCAGCTTGTTCTTTTCTGATTTCCTTTAATTTTTTCTCAGCTTCAGCCCTTTCTTTTGATAACTTTTCAAGTTTTCGCTTCTCTTTTTTAGTAAGTTCTTTTCTTGAAAAGTTTTTTGTTCCATTAAAAAAACTGTATCCGTCGGTAATTTTCCTTAGTTCTTCAGTATTGGGAGTTGAAATGTTTTTTCCGTTTATATAGAACTTATTAATTCTACTAAACTTATCTTTAAATTCCGGTGAGTTAAATTTTTCTTTAATTACTTTAATCTTTTCTTCATTTAAATTCAGATCTTTAAAGTCATTAGAGTCAAACATTTTATCAAAGTCAATGTTCTCTCCGTTTATATTTATTTTATAATTGTCTCCATCTGGAAAAACTCTCTTTATGCTCATATCTCTAAGAATCACTTTTGCATCTTTTTCAGCTAACAATTTACTTCTTGTACTTAGAAGATCATCAAAATCTGAAGAAAATTGTTTGTCACGAGCAATCTTATCCATTTCACCAGCAAGCTGTTTCAATTCTTTTGCTTTTAATTCAAAATCGTAGCTTTTCTCACCTTTTTCCTTCGCTATTTTTTGAAGTTCGGCAGCTTTTTCCTTCGATTTTTCGCTTAATGTTTTTAGTTTTTCAGATTGAATTTTTAATTTCTCATTGGCCTTTGAAATTTTTTCCTGTTGTAGTTTTACAATTTGATCTGTTTCGCTTTTTGGAGATAAAGTATCTTTTTTAATCTCGGCAACAGCTTTTTCAATTTCAATATTGGTTTCTTTTATTTCTTTGTTTTTGGCATTCACCATGTATGCAAATGCAACGGTGAATAAAACCGGCAGAGCAAATATTCTTCGCGCATAACCAAATTTTGTTTGAGGTTTTTGTAACATTTTGAGTCTTTTTTTAAGGTTTGAACTTAGAAACGGACTGGTCACAGGCAACTCTTTTCCGGAAAAGTGGCTTGCTAAAAGCATCTGCGCAAATGCTTTCGTGTCCGATTGTTTTACGGCTTTTTTATCAGCCAGATATTCGTGAATTAAGCTTATCTCTTTTTTAATAATATGAAAAAACGGATTGAACCAGAAAACAGAAGTGATAATCTCCATAAAAATCTTATCAACAGAGTGTTTCTGCTCAATATGAACCATTTCGTGCTTTAAAATCTGTTTTCCGATGTCTGAATTGACGACAATAGTATTTTTCCAGAAAAGATTTTTGAAATAAGAAAACGGAGCTTCAGAAAGATTGGTCTGGTAAAAATTTACCCCTTCAAAGCTTTCTTTTTTAAACTGACTTTTAAGTTGTTGGATTCTGAAAATTCCGTAAAGAAATTTCCCTAAAAAATAGAGAGAAACCAATCCCAAAGCTGAAAAAATAATTCTAAAATAAATGTAGTCATGATCTATGCTTTTATTTGCGTTTAAATTCTGTAGCTTACTAATCAATAAAAACAGATTTTCGTTCACCTCGATTGTAAAATCTTCCACTTTAATTAAAGGCAGAAAAATTGAAATCAACATTGCCGATAAAAGGTAAAATCTGTTATAATGATGAAACGTCTTGTCTTTTAAAGACAATTTGTAATACAAAAACATTACACCCGAACAAATAATTACTTTTCCGAAATAAAAAATCAGTGCTTCCATACTAATCTTTGTTTTTTAGTTCGCTCAATAACATTTCAAGATCTTCAACGGTCATTTCATTTTTTTCAACCAAAAAAGAAACGGCACTTTTGTAAGAACCTTTAAAATAATTTTTCACTAAACTTTTCATCGTTTTCCCAGAATATTGCTCTTTTGTTATCAAAGGAAAATATTCGTGCTGCCTTCCGTACACATGATAATCTACAAATTCTTTATCATTAAGAACTTTCAAAATAGTTGAAACTGTATTGGTATGCGGTTTGGGTTCGGGATAAAGTTCCAAAACATCTTTAAGAAAACCTTTTTCGAGTTTCCACAAAAACTGCATTACCTGTTCTTCTGCCTTTGTTAATGTCTGAATGATCATAATGATTTTTATTTATAGCGATAAAGTTACTAAAAAATTCATATCACTAATAAATTAGTTATACAAATGTAGAAATATTTTTCGCTTGAACAACTATTTTTTTAGTGATAAAATAATAAATCTTACAACCGTTTAATAATCAATAATTTACAAAATATTAAAATATGTTAAATTTTTAAATCGCTGAAATTTGTTCTAATTAATCATCAGTAAATTACATAATTTTAATATAAATTCTTAAAACTTGTTAAAATTTATTAAATAAAATGAATATGAATGTGCTTATAATGGGAAAATATATTTATTTTAGTGCTTTAAAAATTTCTAATGAAAAGATATACTCTACTTTCTGTTTTAATGCTGTTGATTTTTAATGTAACATCAGCGCAAACATCATCTGTTTTCGGGTCTGTTACAGAGGCAAAAACGAAAATTGAAAACACCGTTCCTTTAGTTTTGGAACATTTGAAAAAAATAAGCGAATCACAAAAAGACAATTCGATACTTACTAACGGTACAGCTGCATTGAAAAAAGAATATGATGCTGTAGCTTTAGAATTTGATCTTTACAGAGGAAATATGGCAAGCTGTATTGTTAATAAACCTAAGAAAGCAACAAAATGTATGAACTATCATACACAATACTTCAGAAATACACTAGGAAATTATGATAATTTCATTAATTATCTTACAAAGAAAAACGGATATTTGGGAGTAGATGACGACAGCGTGAAAAAAGATTTCAAACCAACAGAAATTGCCACCAAAGTTGATACAGACTTTGCTGCAGCATCAAAAGCAGTTGGAAAGCTGAAAGGAAAAAACAAATCATCTTACTTTGAGCAGGTAAAATCTGAAGATTTTAAATTAGCTCCATTTGAGACTTTGGTTAAATAAGAGTTTTTATACTTTAAATAAAATTCCCGTTTCAATGAAGCGGGAATTTTATTTATAATTTTTATTATTCGTCTGAAAAAACTTTATGGTTCGTTGCAAGTTACAAAACATAACAATTTTAGGCGTGATCCGTTTTTAAAATTAACATATCAGTTTAAAGCAAAAAAAAGAGAACCATTTCTGATTCTCCTGTTGGTAGCGGGGACACGACTCGAACGTGCGACCTCCGGGTTATGAGCCCGACGAGCTACCTACTGCTCTACCCCGCGGTATATTTTTTAAACGCTTACCGAAAACGTTATTTTAGTAGCGGGAACCGGACTCGAACCGATGACCTTTGGGTTATGAGCCCAACGAGCTACCTACTGCTCCATCCCGCGGTGTTTCTTTATTGTGCTTACCGAAAAACACTTAATTTAGTAGCGGGGACACGACTCGAACGTGCGACCTCCGGGTTATGAGCCCGACGAGCTACCTACTGCTCTACCCCGCGGTATATTTTTAAACGCTTACCGAAGACGTTATTGTAGTAGCGGGAACCGGACTCGAACCGATGACCTTTGGGTTATGAGCCCAACGAGCTACCTACTGCTCCATCCCGCGATATTGGACTGCAAATATACGAATATATTTCAAAAACGCAAGCAATCCTTTAAATAAAGGCATATTCTTTGATTCAGCCCAAATATTCGTACATTTGTTTATGGCAAAGATTTTAAGAATTTACCCCGATAATCCTCAGGAAAACCTTATCAATGAGGTGATTAAAACCCTGAATAACGGCGGACTGATTATTTATCCGTCTGATACTGTTTATGCTCTAGGCTGTAATATTTTTGATATTAAAGCAATGGAAAAGCTGGCCCAGATAAAAAAACAGAAGCTCGACAAAGCAAAATTCTCTATTATCTGTAACGATCTAAGTCATCTATCAGATTTTACAAGACCAATTGACACCTCGGTTTTCAGGTTTTTGAAGAGCCATCTTCCAGGTCCTTTTACATTTATTTTAGAGGCCAACAAAAGTTTGCCCTTAGCTTATAAAAATCACAAGACTATTGGTATTCGTGTTCCTGATCATTCAATCCCGCAGTTGATTGTTGAAAAACTGGGACATCCTATCGCTTCAACTTCTATAAAAGATGATGACGAAATCATTGAATATTCCACCGACCCCGAATTAATCGCCGAAAAATATGATCATCTGGTTGATTTGGTAATAGATTCAGGCTATGGAGATAATTTTGCCTCTACAATTGTCGATTTAACTTCGGGCGAACCGGAAATTATTCGTCAGGGAAAAGGAGAAATTTAGAAAGATTTAAAATGAGTCTGAACGGAAAATATTCTTTAGGCGTCGTACTGACTTTTGTATTACTTGCCGCCTCAATGCTGTATTCAATTCCTTTAATCAATTCTTTTTTTCATTATAAGACGTTAACGCAGGATTTATTTTTTTATAACAGACTTTCTCTTTGGCTGGTTTTGTTATTGGTTTTAATCTATAATTTTTTTATCGAAAACAGGTCATTTTTTGTTTGGGAAGACCGGAAATACTCATATATTTTCTATTTTGGAGCCGTCATTCTTTTATATTTAATCTGTTTATTCGGCGGGGCTTTTCTGAATGCAATTATTATTTTTTTAACCAAAGAAAAAGTCAGTGAAAGGCTTTTAGAGTTTAAAATTTTATTTAAAAACAATTATTTACTCATAATTTTCACCTGTTTGACAGCCGGAGTTATCGAGGAATTATTAATGAGAGCTTACATTCAGCCCAGAATTGAAAAAATATACAACAGTCCGGCTTTAGGAATTATTGTTTCTGCATTATTATTTGCTATTTTACACAGTACATATGGAACGATTGCACAAGTTGTCGGTCCTTTTTTTATTGGGATTGTATTTGCCTTATTTTATAAAAAATATTCCAACATTAAAATTCTGATCATCTGTCATTTTATGTTTGATTTTATCTCAATGATGATGATGAATTTAGTTGATTTTAAACATTTATCTTTATTAAATCTATGAAAATTATAACCTCTCCTGCCAAATTAATGAATGTAGAAAATTCAACCGAATTTTTGAGAAGTTCGACCCCAAAATTTATTGAACAGGCAGAATTGATTCAATCTCACTTAAAACAAAAGTCGCCAAAATATCTTTCCGATTTAATGGAAATTTCGGATAAACTAGCCGACGAAAACTGGGAAAGAAACCAAAAATGGAAGTCTAAACCTACCGTAAAAGAATCTGCTCCTGCCATGTTTGCTTTTACAGGTGAAGTTTACCGTGGTCTGGATTCAAAAACTTTAGACAAAAATGCAGTTGATTATCTTCAGAAGAACTACAGAATACTTTCCGGATTGTATGGTTTATTGAAACCTTCAGATAAAGTGATGTTGTACCGTCTGGAAATGGGCAGAAATTTTGAATTTGAAGGAAATAAAAATCTTTACGATTTCTGGACTGAAAAAGTAACAGAGCAACTTAATTCTGAAATGAAGAAAAACGAAATTCTTCTGAATTTAGCGAGCAATGAATATGTAAAAGTTGTTGACAGAAAAAAACTCAATCATCAGGTTATCGATTTTGACTTTTATGAAATGAAAGACGGAAAACTCAAAACAATTGTTGTCTATACCAAACATGCAAGAGGTTTGATGGTGAGATTCTGTGCCGAAACGAATGCTAAAAATCTGAATGATGTAAAAGCATTTAATTATGACCAATACAGAATTGACGAGGAAAAATCTACAGATACAAAACTGGTTTTTACAAGATAATGACGTTATTACAGCTTAAAAAAAAATTCTCAGAATCGCTTTCGGAAATGTATACAGATTCTGAAAGCATATTTATATTTCAGGTCTTTGCAGAAGAATTATTAGGTTTAAATTCCATTCAGCAAAAACAATATTCTGAAGAACAAATCTCGGTTGAACATGAAGAAAAATTTCAGCAAATTATTTCAGAATTAAAAAAAGGAAAACCTTATTTGCAGATTTTAGGCGAAACTGAATTTTACGGAATGAAAATTTTTGTGGATGAAAACGTTTTGATTCCACGTCCTGAAACTGAAGAATTACTTGAATTTGCGATAAAAAAAATCTCAAATCTCAAATCTCAAATCTCAAATCATAAATTTCTCGACATCGGAACCGGAAGTGGAATTATTCCTTTGGTTTTAAAAAAACATTTCCCTGAAGCTGAAGTAAGTACGATTGATTTTTCTGAAAAAGCCCTGGAAACTGCGAAAAAGAATGCCGATTTTCACCAGCTTGAAATCAATTTCATTCATGCGGATTATCTGAATTTAAATTTAAATAAAAACTATGATGTAATTATTTCAAATCCACCTTATATCGGAGTTGATGAAGAAAATGAGATTGCAGACTCCGTAAAGGAATTTGAACCGAAAATGGCTTTGTTCTCGCCTACTTCTGATGCATTAATTTTCTATCGTAAAATTGCGGAAGATTCTAAGAAATATTTAAATGAAAATGGATTATTATTTTTGGAAATCAACCAGAAATTAGGCAAAGAAACTTTAGAATTGCACAAAGATTTCTCACACAGCGAACTGATAAAAGACTTAAGCGGAAACGATCGTTTTATTTTTAGTATTAAATAAGATTAGTTCGAAAATTCACATAAAGTTAATTGTAATCAAATTCTTTTTATTTTTATATGCTTAACTTTATCATACCAAACAAAAATTATTTTTATGAAAAATTCAATGAAAAGCACTCTGCTTGCTTGCGGAGTTTTATTTACGATTTTCAGCTGCAACAGTGATGCAACAACTCTTACGGATTCTGAAATGAATCTTGCCAATAAAAGTGAAAATAGTAAAAGACAGCAGACTTATCAGCTAAAAGTAGGTACTACTCAAAACGGAATAAGCACAATGAGTGGAACTTATGACATGGGCGGAATTTATGCAACCGATGTAAATACAGGTGATGTTTATGACGGATACATCACTTATGTTGGTGGTTTTGCAAAATTACCAGGATATTTTAACGATCTTCCGGAAGGAATTTATGAGATCTCGGCTTATCAGGGACAAGGAGGCTGGGTTGGTTATGGCTCTACTACAATCACCTTGACACCATCTTCAGTTGGACAAGACGGCTACGTTAACGTTTATATCCCAATTGCCTGGGCCGAATAGTAATAGTAAATCTAAAAAAAGGACTGTTTTCATTAGAGAACAGTCTTTTTTATTTCAGATGATTTGAAGAATTTAGTTAATTCTTTTTCTTACAAATATTTCGTATGCCAAATAAATCAGAGGGAGCGACATGATTAATAAAAAAACTATATTCTGAAGCGCATTTTCCGGATAAATAATAACAGTGTAGACTAAACCAAAAAAAGCACCTCCTAAATGGGCGGCATGACCGATGTTGTCATTCGATCTTGGTTTTAACATACTGTAAACAGAATATCCAAAATACAAAAGTCCAAAAATAAATCCTGGAATTCTTAAGAAAGGAATAAAAATGATTCCAATTTCAGCCAAAGCAGGATTGAGAGAAACACTTGCAAAAATAATTCCTGCAACTCCTCCACTTGCTCCAATTGCAGAATACCAAGCCTGATTTTTATAGATTAAAAGCGAAAATAAATTTCCTAATAATATAGAGGCAACATAAATAATTAAAAATCCGCTAACTCCAAAAGAATATAATATTGCAGGACTAAACATATAAAGCACATACATATTTAGGGCTAAATGCATAAAATCTGCATGTAAAAAGCCTGCTGTCAAGAGTCTGAAATATTCTTTTCTATGCTGAATTGCTCCTACATTAAATTTGTATTTTTCAAAAACTCTCATATCATTTAAAGCCATATAGCTTATGATACAGGTTATTGCAATGATTATGATAACTATTATATTCATTCTGTTGTATTTTCATTATCATCACTCTGAAACAAATCTCCGATAGTTCCTCCTTCATCATCTACAGAAGGTGTAAATTCGGGTTCTTCGTAAACTTCCGGCTCCTCTTCTTCAGGCTCTGGAATAGTGATGTTAATATTTTTAACTTTAAACTTTGTAAACTGATTTCCGATGGCTTTTATTCCTTTTACGGCAATAAACTCGTCTATATTAATAGACTCCGGATCACGCTCTTTTCCTTTGTCTTTTGCAAAAATAATTTCTGCAGTCGTATTATTTGAAACAAGAATTCTTTCGATAAAAGATTTAGGATGTTCCGATGGCATAAAGGTTTGAACATTGGTATTGTTTTCAAGCAAAAATCTTTTGATGAAATAAATATCCTTTTCGCCGTCGTAATAAATGCAGGTGATTGGTTGGTTTGGCCGCCATTTTTCCAAGATAATATATTCATCATCGAAACGGTTCCCAAGATCAAAACTTACCAATTTTGCTTCACCTTGAGCATTAATGGTTAATATCTTATCGTCACCTTTAAAACTGCCCAGTAAAGTGCCTCTCACATCGGCATTCAGTCTTCTTACGGTATCATCAAACCAAATTTTTCTTGGTGCTAAAGTAGAAACACCTTCTTCTTTCAGATCAACTTTTTTTACAGAATATTTTGTTACCAAATTTCCTTTTGAATCTCTTCCTTTTATTGCTAATTCCGAGAAATCAATTTCCATTTTATTTTTTCTGATTCTCGGATTTGGTTTCAATAAAACCGTTACCACTTCTGCTTCACCATTCGGATTTGCCGAAAAATAAAGCATTTCTGAACCTTTTATATCCGAACCTAAAGCGTAATCTGTATTTCTTGTAACTCCGGTTACCGAAAAACGTTTCATATAATAAGGGCCGTCTCTGCCTTCACGGTAAATCATATTGTAAACGGTGCGTTTATCATTCTTTTTAAAGATGGCAACGTGCTGAATATCTTTTCCAATGAAAGTTTTGGCTTCCACTTTTACGACTTTCATACTTCCGTCTTTTCGGAACGTGATGATATCGTCGATGTCGGAACAGTCAAACAGATACTGATCTTTTTTAAGCGAAGTTCCGATGAAACCTTCCTCAAAATTAGCATAAAATTTTTCGTTGGCAACGGCAACTTTGGTTGCATCAATCGTATCGAAAATTCTTAATTCTGTTTTACGTTCTCTGTCTTTACCGTATTTTTTCTGAATGTTTAAATAATATTCAATCGCATAGGCAATAAGATTTGCCAAATGGAATCTTACCTGCTCAATTTTCCCTTCTAAAGCTGCAATATTTTCTTTAAATTTATCTAAATCGAATCTTGAAATTCTTTTAATTCTGATTTCAGTCAGTCTTAAAATATCTTCTTCCGTAACTTCTCTTAAAAGATGTGAAGTATGAGGTTTTAAGCCTATTGCAATTGTTTTCAGAACTTCTTCCCAGCTTTTTACCTCTTCAATATCGTGATAAATTCTGTTTTCGATAAAAATTCTTTCTAAAGATGAAAAATGCCAGTTTTCCTGCAATTCGTGAAGTTCGATTTCCAATTCTTTCTTAAGCAAAGAAACCGTATGATCAGTATTTCTTTTTAAGATTTCAGAAACAGTCAGGAACATTGGTTTATCACCTACAATTACACACGCATTCGGAGAAATCGTTACCTGACAATCGGTAAATGCGTATAAAGCATCAATCGTTTTATCGGGCGAAACTTCATTATGAAGATATATCAGAATTTCAACTTTATCTGAAGTATTGTCTTCAATTTTTTTGATCTTAATTTTCCCTTTTTCGTTGGCTTTCAACACAGAATCAATTAAGTCTGTTGTCGTTTTAGAAAAAGGGAGCTCAGAAATCATCAGTGTATGTTTGTCTACCTGAGAAATTTTCGCTCTGGCTCTTACTTTACCACCGCGATGGCCGTCATTATATTCTGAAACATCAAGAAAACCTGCTGTTAAAAAATCCGGGAAGATCTCAAACTTTTTCCCTTTTAAATAAGCAATGGATGCTGTAATTAATTCATTAAAGTTATGCGGAAGAATTTTTGTGGAAAGCCCGACCCCGATTCCTTCAACTCCCTGAGCCAAAAGCAAAGGGAATTTTACCGGTAAATCTACAGGTTCGTTATTTCTACCGTCGTAGGATTTAGACCATTCTGTGGTTTTGGGATTAAAAACAACCTCTAAAGCAAAAGGCGTTAATCTGGCTTCAATATATCTCGCTGCTGCTGCAGAATCTCCCGTGTAAATATTTCCCCAGTTTCCCTGAGTATCGATGAGAAGTTCTCTCTGTCCGATTCCTACCATTGCATCTGTGATGGATGCGTCACCGTGCGGATGATATTTCATCGTATTACCGACAATATTTGCCACTTTATTGTAACGGCCATCTTCCAATTCGCGCATGGAATGCATAATTCTACGCTGAACCGGTTTGAAACCATCATAAACAGAGGGAATGGCTCTATCTAAAATTACATAAGATGCATAATCCAGAAACCAGTCTTTGTACAGTCCTGAAACTTTTTTTAAGCTTTCGCCTTCGTGAGCGTTGTCTTCTATCATTACTTATTCTTGATGTCTTTTCTCTTTATTAGCTTTTACTACTTTGTTGAGGGATACTTTTAAATCGTTGACTTCTTTATTTGTTAAATACGAAATTTCATATTTTAAAATCGTTGAGCCACTATTTTTACTAGAAATAGTCACATAAAGCCTTTTTATAAATAAGACTCTAACCATTTCAAAACTAATTAATTTATACTTAGGGAATTCATCGCTTAAAGGTTTATTGATAAACGGAATAATATTTCTGTTTCTAAAATGCAAAGCTTCACCATCACTGTCGTATTCAAAAATTTGTCTTCCGTTCAGATAAAGAATAATCAGTAATATAACCGGAATTATAATTAAAAAATAACTTTTGCCTTCCAGAATATTAAATCTCATTTGATCAAAAATAAAACCTACAATTCCTGCGGATAACATCATCAATAAAAGGGTATTGATAAAATTATAGACAGGTGCTTTTTTCCTATTGCTTAATCTCATCGTGTGTTTTTTGTATTTTCATTAAACTTTATGATTCGTTTAAAATCTCTTTTTTATTAATATCCTGATCTTCTACAACCAAATTTTCAAGAATGAAAACCTGCCGGTCTGGCGTATTTTTACCCATATAAAATTCTAAGAGCTGCTCTATTGTCTGATCTTTTCCTAAAACTACGGGTTCCAGACGAATATCTTTCCCTATGAAATGCTTGAATTCATCAGGTGAAATTTCTCCTAATCCTTTAAATCGGGTAATTTCAGGGTTTTTGCCTAATTCATTTAAAGCTTTCACTCTTTCCAGTTCAGAATAGCAATATCTTGTTTCTTTTTTATTTCTAACCCTGAATAATGGAGTTTGAAGAATAAATAAATGCCCGTTTTTAATCACATCCGGGAAAAACTGAAGGAAGAATGTTATCATCAAAAGTCTGATGTGCATTCCGTCGACATCGGCATCGGTTGCAATTATTACCTGATTGTATCGTAAATCTTCGAGACTTTCTTCAATATTTAAAGCAGCCTGGAGCAAGTTGAATTCCTCATTTTCATACACTACTTTCTTAGTTAAAGCATAACAGTTCAAAGGTTTACCTTTTAAAGAAAATACAGCCTGAGTTTCAACATCCCTTGATTTTGTGATAGAACCTGATGCAGAATCTCCTTCGGTAATAAAAATTTGAGTTTCAGCCTTTCTTTCCGCCTTTTGATCATTGTAATGCTGTCTGCAGTCGCGCAGTTTTTTGTTGTGAAGCGAAACTTTTTTCGCTCTTTCTCTTGCTAATTTCTGAATTCCGGAAAGTTCTTTTCTTTCTCGTTCTGAAATTAATATTTTTCTCTGAATCGCTTCTGCAATTTCAGGATTTTTATGAAGAAAATTATCTAATTTACTTTTTAAGAAATCAATAATAAACGTACGAACCGTTGGTCCGTTTGGTCCCATATCGTTCGAACCTAATTTTGTTTTCGTCTGAGATTCAAAAACAGGTTCTTCAACGTTAATGGAAATTGCCGCAACAATAGATTTTCTTACATCTGAAGCATCAAAACTTTTATTGAAAAACTCACGGATTGTTTTTACATACGCTTCACGGAAAGCATTCAAATGCGTTCCACCCTGTGTTGTATTTTGTCCGTTTACGAAAGAAAAATAGGTTTCTGTCTGAGATTTATCGGTATGCGTAATGGCAACCTCAATATCATTATCTTTCAAGTGAACAATCGGATACAAAACATCGTTTTCAAGCTCTTCTTCCAGCAAATCTTTCAGTCCGTTCTCTGAATAGAAAGTTTCACCATTAAAAATAATCTTTAACCCAGGATTCAGATACGCATAATTTCGGAGCATTCTTTCGATATACTCTTTTCTGTATTTGTAATGAAGAAAGATTTCAGAATCCGGTGTGAATAAGATTTCGGTTCCGTTTCTGTCTGAAGTTTCCTTTTCATCGTGTTCCTCAGTAATTATACCGCGAGAAAATTCGGCAATTTTCATTCTTCCTTCACGGAAAGAACGCACACGGAAATAATCTGAAAGTGCATTGACGGCTTTTGTACCGACACCATTCAGACCAACCGATTTTTTGAAGGCTTTGCTGTCATATTTCCCACCGGTATTCATTTTTGAAACTGCGTCAACCACTTTTCCTAAAGGAATTCCACGACCGAAATCCCGGATCATGACTTTTCCGTCATCCACTTTTATTTCAATTCTTTTACCCGATTTCATTCTGAATTCATCAATCGAGTTATCCAGAATTTCTTTCAGCAAAATATAAATACCGTCATCCGCAGACGAACCGTCGCCAAGCTTACCGATATACATACCGGGACGCAAACGAATATGTTCCTGCCAATCGAGGGTTCTGATATTATCTTCGGAATAGATAGGTTGTATTTCTTGTGACATAAATTATTTCAGCAAACATACAAAAGTATGAAAATGAACAAAAATATCCGAATTTTTAAGTTTCTATTTATAAACATTTTTAGTTAAATTTAAAGAAGTCGGATACCAAATATTAGTGACTTTTAATTTTGTTAATCATTCTAAATTTTGAATATGAAGTTCTCAATTTTTTTTAGATATTTTTTTGTCAAGTTTCACATAACTGGTAAAGTTTATAAGAGCAGCTTATGAACATAATTACATGAATCTGGCTGAAAATTTAAAAAAAATGCATTAATTTAGATTTATAAAGAATTTAGATGATACAACTTCCTTCTTCGAAACTTCCTGATGTTGGAATCACGATATTTACTCAAATGTCTCAACTGGCCAATCAACATCAAGCCATCAATCTTTCACAGGGCTTTCCTGATTTTGAAACAGATTCCAAACTGTTGAATTTAGCAGATAATTTCATTAAAAAAGGATTCAATCAATACGCTCCTTTAGGCGGAATAATCGGGTTAAAAGAGGAAATTGCAAGAAAAATTGAAAATTCCCACAACGCAGTTTATCATCCTGAAACTGAAATTACAATTACAGCAGGTGGAACCCAGGCAATTTTCACTGCCATTGCGACATTCATTAAAAAAGAGGATGAAGTGATTATTTTTGAACCTGCTTATGACTGTTACGAACCAACGGTAGAACTTTTTGGTGGAATTGTAAAACGCTTTCAAATGAAAGCTCCCGATTATGAAATCGATTGGAATGTAGTGAGAAATTTGGTTTCAGAGAAAACAAAAATGATTATTCTTAACAATCCAAACAATCCTTCCGGGAAGATTTTAAAGGAAAATGATATTCAGGAATTAATAAAAATTGTAAAAGACACTCATATTTTAATATTAAGTGATGAAGTATATGAAAATATAGTTTTTGACGGAAACCAACATCTGAGCATCTGTAAATATCCTGAATTAAGAGAAAGAAGTCTTTTGGTAGCATCTTTCGGGAAATTATTTCACATCACAGGCTGGAAAATCGGATATTGTGCTGCTCCGAAAACCTTAATGGATGAGTTCAGAAAAGTCCATCAGTTCAATGTGTTCTGTGTAAACACTCCACTCCAGATGGCATTGGCAGAATACATGAAAGATGACGAACATTATAATCAACTGAATCATTTTTTTCAGGAAAAAAGGGATTTTCTGAGACAAGGTTTAGCGCAGACTCCATTCGAACTTTTAGATTGTGAAGGAACTTACTTTCAGGCTTTGAAATATGATAAAATTTCAGACAAAAATGATTTTGATTTCGCAACAGCATTAACGATTGATCATCAAGTGGCAAGTATTCCGTTTTCGGCTTTTTATAAGGATAAATTGAATGAAAATGTGATTAGATTATGTTTTGCGAAAAAGAATGAAACTTTGGAAAAGGCAATTGAGAACTTAGCAAGGCTTTAAATTAAAATCTTCCGCAGATTTAGCTGATCACGCAGGAAAAAAATCTGTGAAATTCGCTGAATCTGCGAGAAAAAATAACACTTTCGTCTGTTGTAGTTTTTTCATTTAATTTTTATATAAATGTCCGTTTTCAATCATAACTCTAAAATCAGCCGGAATAGCAAACAAACTTTTAAAACTAAATTATTACCAATTCGGACATTCATAAATTTTTATCTCTTTTTTTTAAATTAAAAAACGCTCCCAAATTCATGGAAGCGCATTTAAAATACTATATAACTAACTTTTAATATTTTTAAACATTAAATCTGAAGTGCATCACATCACCGTCCTGAACGATGTATTCTTTACCTTCAACAGAAAGCTTTCCAGCTTCTTTTACTTTTGCTTCTGTACCATAAGTCACATAATCATTATATTTAATAACTTCTGCACGGATAAAACCTTTCTCGAAATCGGTGTGAATAACACCTGCAGCTTGAGGAGCTGTCCAACCTTGTCCGATTGTCCAGGCTCTTACTTCTTTTACTCCAGCTGTAAAATACGTCTGCAGCTTCAACAAATCGTAAGCTTTTCTGATTAAACGGTTTACTCCGGGTTCTGTAAGACCCAATTCTTCAAGGAAAATTTCTCTTTCTTCAAAGGTTTCCAGCTCGTTGATGTCAGCTTCGATCTGAGCTGCCAAAACTACAATTTCAGCATTTTCGTTCTTAGCCATTTCTTCAATTTTCCCGATCCAGTCGTTTCCGTTTTTAATTGAATTTTCATCAACATTACAAACGTAAAGAACCGGTTTATTAGTCAACAACTGTACATCATTAATAATAGATTTTGCAAAATCATCCATTGCGAATTCTCTTGCATTTCTACCATCTTCAAGGTGCTTCTGAAGATTCTGAAGTATTTCATACGTCAATAAATCTTCTTTTTTACCAGATTTAATGAATTTTTTTGCTTTTTCAACAGCTTTACCTACGGTTTCCATGTCTTTCAACTGAAGCTCAATATCGATAATCTCTTTATCTCTTAAAGGATCTACCGAACCTTCAACGTGAATGATATTTCCGTTATCAAAACATCTCAAAACATGAATAATCGCTTCACACTCACGGATGTTTGCCAGGAATTGGTTTCCTAAACCTTCACCTTTACTCGCTCCTTTTACAAGACCTGCAATATCTACAATCTCTACAACAGCAGGCAAAACTCTTTCAGGATTTACCAGTTTTTCAAGCTCAAATAATCTCTGATCCGGTACAGAAACCGTTCCTAAGTTGGGTTCAATGGTACAGAAAGGATAATTCGCTGACTGCGCTTTAGCATTGCTTAAGCAGTTAAAAAGAGTTGATTTACCTACATTTGGTAAGCCTACGATTCCACATTTCATAATAGTGAGTTCAAAGTTTGAGGTTTAAAGTTTAAGGTTAAATTACCTTTCACTTTCAGCGTGCAAATATAGTGAAGTTTAATCGTATTTAAAAATCAATTATTTATAATTGGATTTATGGATAAAATCATACATTTCATGTACAATAGAAACAATTTTATCATTGTCTTTAAAATCATTCCAAGTGATTTCCCCTTTTTCTGTCAATTCTAAAACTTTATAACTTACTTCTGCTTTATTCATTAAAGTTCCATCATCTTTATCCCAAATTTTATTTAGTTCGGGAATATCAGTTTTAATTTCATTTAATAGTTTTCCAATATAAAATTCTTTGTATAAATTTTCCTCTTTCTTTTTTAAAGATTCTGAAATTTTATTTTGAATTCTATCTTTTTCTCCTTCAATTTTAATTTTTCTTTTATCACAAAAATATATTATAATTTTATCCCAGACTTTGAACGGTAAAACATTTTCTATCTCTTTATAATCTTTGGTAGTCTGATAAATGAAATTTTCATTCTCTTTTGCTATCTCCTCATAAACTTGATGTTTATTATCCTTGTATTCACCATCATAATCAGAAATTAAAAATATTTTATTATTGATCGAAAAAGCATTAATTTTTTCTTTTAAATCTTCTTCATCAAAATTATAATGATCAATATTGCTTCCCGCATATTCAATGAAGGCAAATTCAATGTCTTCTTTTGGATAAACTTTTCCAATGTTTTTACAATATGCTTTTAAGAAAGATTTTAAATAGTTTCTGTCTGAAATTCCTTCTACCCAAATTGAGCAGTTTGCAAGAAACACAGAAGAGTTGGTAACTCCTAAATATTGAAGTGCAGAATTATCTCCATGATTAACATTTTTAACGACAAATTTATCTTTATTAACTTTATTAAACAGGAAAATAGAGATATCATCTTTTTCAATGGTAAGATCTAGAAAGTGATTGGAATGCGTAGAAATAAAATAAGTTAAGTTCTTTTCTTTAAGAAATTTATTGTTAGTAATTTGCTCTAAGAGTAAACGCTGCATTCCGGGATGAAGATTAATTTCAGGCTCATCAATAAAAATTAAACTCTCATTCTCACAAGTATAAATTTTATACATTAAAATAAATAATGCCTGAATCCCATCTCCTAATTCATGTAAATCTTTACTTTCTCCGTCTATATAGACATTAATTATTTCAGAATCGTCTTTACCATTATGTTTATCATAAATATTAAATTTTGCAACAATTTCAATTCTTTTACCGTGGAAAAAATTCTCTGAAAGAAATTCTTCAAATTTTTCGAAAGATTCTCTTTTGTCTTTTACATCATTTCTGATGTTTACAATTTGATAATATAAATCTAAACCTGTAAAAATCTCAAACTGCTCATCCGATTTTAATTTATGAGTATGGAAAATTGTTTGCTTAAATATATCCTTTGATATTTTTGAATAATTATCATCATCTTTACTTTCAAAAAGAGAATGAGCAGTTCTTAAAGTTGGTAAGAAAATATTTTTCACATTTCCAATTCTACTATTTAAGATTTCATTCAATTCATTATTTAAATCAAAAATATTTACTGTATTCACAGGAGACAGAGATTTATCTAATATATGACTATACTGGCGTAATAAAGTATCTTTAATGTATCTGTTGTGGAAATTCAGAACTTTTTTATTATGATTCAAAATATCTCGCACAGTCATTAGCGACAACCTTTCTGAGATATTGAATGATTTAAAATTAATTCTACTGTTTGTCAAAATATCTTTAAAATCTCCTCTATAAGGATTACCATCAGCAAGAAAAAATCCACCAAATTTGATAGAATTCAAATAGTCATTATATTCTTTTGTAATTTTTTCTATTTTATTTATTTCAAAAATTTCATATTCGAGATTTTCAAACAAGCTTCTTATGAATCTGCTTTTACCGCTGTTATTTGCACCTATAAAAATATTAGTACTTGATAATTCTTTTAGAATTTTTAAGTTTTCATTTTCCTCATTGAAATAACTTTCGAAACTATTTTCATTCGAAAATATAATATCAAACTTTTCACTCATAATTCTTAGTTTTTTCAAAAATACCAAAAGTAAATCACAAAAAAAATCCGCCAATAATTTGACGGATTGTAGATATAATTTTTTTAGAAACTGTTATGGATTAGTTCCTGTTGCATTTTGTGCGAGTTCCGCATCATCAGGAAGATTTTCCAAAGTTTTATCAAGAGTAAATAATGATTCATCACTTGCTCGGTCGCCACCAGCAATTTTAAGTTTATCGATAAGATCCATGGCAAAAGTTTCTTCCTCAATCTGTTCTTTTACAAACCACTGAAGAAAATTCCATGAAGCCCAGTCTTTTTCTTCTAATGCAATGTCAACCAGTTTATAGATGGCAGTTGTATTGTCTACTTCATGTTTAAAAACCAAATCAAAGCATTCTGTAAGGCTTTTAGGTTCTTCTCCCGGTGCAGGTAATTCAGTAATCGTTGGTTTTCCGCCTCTGTTCAAAACATATTGCATAAATTTCACCGCGTGATCCCTTTCTTCCTGCGCATGTCTGAAAAGAAAGTTTGAAATTCCGTTGTAGCCTTTGTCAGCCGCCCAAATTCCGTAATAGAAATAAGTTCTGGACTGTAAATCTTCTACATTCATCTGATTGCTTAAGGCTTTTTCAAGTCTCGGTGAAAGTCTGTTCGTATTCATAATTGTATATTTTAGTGTGATTATGACTAATGATACAAAAATGATTCCGTACGATGATATTTTAATTCATTAAAAATATCGAAACGTATAATATTTTATTAACCAACATTTTAACGACTTAATTTATAGTGAGTCTAAAATAAAAAAGCCAAAATCTTCATGGAATTGACTTTACATTAATCATAAAAATAATGACATTTGAATTTAAGAAATGAAATTATTTTTTTGTTAATTTAGCCAAGTAAGAATCATCATCCTGCAAAACTTTTTCTATTTTGAAACCATTGTTTTCAGATGCATTTTTCAAGGTATTAAAATCAAGATACAACCATTTAATGGGATCTTCAGATTCACCTTTATAATGAATAATGTAATCTAATTCTCCATAATATCCATTTGCCGGAATCAAAACTCCGCCGTCTTCATCTTGATCGAACATGTAAAGAATATCGGTACTATCAATCAGGATTTGGCCGTTTTTATTTAATAATGAATATAATTTTTTAAGATAAATATCTATAACATTCAGACTTTGGAAAATCCCTGTGCCATTCATTAACAATAGAATAGTATCAAAAGTTTCTCCCGAAAATTCAAGCATATTTTGAGCAACTGCTTTTTTAATTCCTCTTGACTGACAAACTTCGATCGACTTTGGAGAAATATCCAATGCTGTAACGTCTAAATTTCTTTCATTCTGAAGATATAATGAATGAGAACCGGCTCCGGCTCCGATATCCAAAACTTTTCCTGAAGATAATTTCAAAGCTTTCTTTTCAATTTTATTCATCTCTTCAAAATCTCTGAAAAGATACGCTACCGGAAGTTCATCCAGCTCGGAAATTGAAGTTTCAGTTTGCAAATCTTTTGAATCTTCGTTGTAAAAATAATCCCGGATTGCACGTCCCATTAAGTCTTTCATGCCAAATTTTATTGATGCAAAGATAATGGTTTCCTGGTTTAAAAATTCCTGATGAACAAAATGACATTCTAAACCTGTTGTGCATTTATAAATTTGTTTTACTTCAGTAAGTGAAACGCCTTTGTTTACCTTTAAAAAAAGCTTTTTGATTTAAATTCTTGTTTTACTTTGCGATAAAATAAACGCAAGGTTAAACAAAAGAAACTAAAAAACTATGCTGAAATAAAGTAAAACAAGGGCGCTTCGCTTATCAAAGAAATACAAGTTTTTGATTTTCAGTTTGTTTAATATTTTCCCATAAATGCACAACAAGTATTCTAAATTTTAAAATACTTAAATTTATTACTTGAACTATAATTGATGAAAAATTCATTTTTAATTTTTATTCTTGCTTTATTAATTTGTGGATGTTCAAAAGAAATTCCCAGATTTGATAAAATTATATATAAAACAACTGGCTGTTTTGGAACCTGTCCGACATATTATCTCGAAATTAGCAGCGATAAAACAATTAAACTATTTGCTGAAACAGTTTTTAAGAAAGAAACATCAATTTTTGATTTTAAATTGGACTCAACAAAAATGGGATATTTTAAAGGTCAATTAGATGATCATACTTTTTACAAATTAAATGAGAATGTAAAGAAAATATCAGGTCCGGATTACAAATATTATAGAGATGATATTGCCAGAGACACTCCTACCGTTACTTTAATGATACAGAGAGGTGGTGATAAAACTTGCTATGAAACATTTAATCCTACTATGGAGTTCCAGACTGATATTGTTGATTTTCTAAATGAAATTTGTTCAGCAAAACTTGAAAAAAGCGATGCTTTTAAAACTGACAACAGATTTGATTGTCTTTAAATTACATTTTATATATCAAAGTCATAAAAAAATTCTATTTTCCAACTCTGCTCTACCAACAATATTTTCCTAACTTGTATTTTCTAAAAACGAGATTCATCTCATGACAGATAAACAATTTAATTTTCAACAAGGATTTACTTTCAGCAAACACATTCCAGAGGAAATTTCACATTTTGACAGGGTTTTCGATGTTTTCAAAGATCTTTTAACGCATACTTCAGGAGACATTGAAGAGGCTTTTGAGTGGCTTGATATGCTGGACAAAGAATACGATATTTTCACCGATGAATACACACTCGAAGATTTTGAAGAAGATCTAAGAAAGCGAGGCTACATTAAAAAAGAAGATGATTCTGATGATGGAAATTCCGGAAATGGAAAAGGTAAAAATATTTTAACCGCAAAACTGGAAGCTGCTTTGCGTGAATATGCTTTAGACCAGATTTTTGGCAAGCTGAAAAAGAGCGGAATCGGAAATCACAGAACCAATAAATCCGGAGTTGGTGACGAGCGTGATGGTGAAAACCGAAACTTTCAATACGGAGATGATTTATCTACCGTAAATATGACCGAAAGTTTGAAAAATGCCCAAATTAACAACGGAATTTCTGATCTTCGAATGACCGAAGATGACCTCATCGTAGAAGAAACCAAACACAAAGCTCAGATGAGCACGGTTTTAATGATCGACATTAGTCACTCCATGATTTTATATGGTGAAGATCGAATTACACCTGCCAAAAAAGTAGCAATGGCTTTAGTAGAATTAATCAAAAGAAAATATCCCAAAGACTCCATTGACATCATTGTTTTCGGGAACGAAGCGTGGCCGATTAAAGTGAAGGATTTGCCTTATCTACAAGTCGGTCCTTATCACACCAATACCGTTGCAGGATTAGAATTGGCGATGGACATTCTCCGTAGAAAAAGAAATACAAACAAACAAATTTTCATGATTACCGATGGAAAACCAAGCTGTCTTAAGCTTCCAAATGGTGAGTACTACATGAACAGCGTTGGTCTGGATGAAAAAATTGTTTCCGAATGTCTTAATAAAGCAGCGCAGGCAAGAAAACTAAAAATTCCAATCACAACTTTTATGATTGCACAGGATCCTTATCTGCGTCAGTTTGTGAATGCGTTCACCGCTCAAAATAAAGGAAAAGCTTTCTTAACAGGACTTTCAGGCTTGGGCCAAATGATTTTTGAAGATTACGAGAAGAATAGAATTAAGAGAATATAAAGCTGGATGATGGAAGTTGGATGTTGGGTTTTGTAAAGTTTACAGTTCAATATTTGGTAAAATTTTATAATAAAGTCATCGTTTGCTTTCTTAATTAGTTTAACTTCCAACTTCCCTCATCCAACACCCAACCATTAATAACAACATCATTACAAAAATGAAAAACGATACAACATTTAAAGATTTAAAAAATTCAGGATATACCGATAAAACGATCAGTCAGGAAATTCAGGCAAACTTAATCACAAAGATTAAAGCGAAAGAACCTGTATTTGAAGGATTGTGGGGTTACGAAGATTCTGTGGTTCCACAATTGAAAAAAGCAATTTTGGCAGGCCACCACATTAATCTTTTAGGTTTGCGCGGACAGGCAAAAACCAGAATCGCAAGAAGCATGGTGAATCTTTTAGATGAATATATGCCGATTGTAAAAGGTTCTGAAATCAATGACAGTCCTTTTCAGCCGATTTCAAAATATGCAAGAGATTTAATTGCCGAATTGGGTGATGAGACTCCGATTTCGTGGGTTCACCGTTCTGAAAGGTTTTTTGAAAAACTGGCAACTCCTGACGTGAATGTTGCGGATTTGATTGGAGATATTGATCCCATTAAAGCAGCGACTCTAAAATTACCTTACTCTGACGAACGAGTTTTGCATTACGGAATGATTCCGCGAGCGAACCGCTCTATTTTTGTATTGAATGAATTACCCGATTTGCAGGCAAGAATTCAGGTTTCGTTGTTTAATATTTTGCAGGAAGGTGATATTCAGATTCGTGGATTTCAATTGAGAATGCCTTTGGATATTCAGTTTGTGTTTACAGCAAATCCCGAAGATTACACCAACCGTGGAAGTATTGTTACGCCTTTGAAAGACAGAATCGGATCACAGATTTTCACGCATTATCCAAAAACGATTGCTTTGGCAAGACAAATTACCGAGCAGGAAGCTATGATTTCTGCTGAAGATCAATCTCAGATTCTAATTCCAGGCTTAGCAAAAGATTTGTTGGAAGAAGTTGCTTTCGCAGCCCGCGACAGTGAATATGTTGATGCGAAAAGCGGAGTGAGTGCAAGATTGACAATCAGTGCAATGGAAAATCTGGTTGCTGCTGCAAAATTACGTTTGATAGAAACCGGAGCTGAAAAAACTTCTGTTCGCTTGCTTGATTTTATGTCGATTATTCCATCGATTACAGGGAAAATTGAGTTGGTGTATGAAGGAGAACAGGAAGGTGCAGATTACGTAGCAAAAATCCTGATTGACAAAGCAGTAATGACTCAGTTTGAAAGTATTTTTCCACGGGTTTCAAAACTGGAAAAAGAAGGAATTAAAACACCTTATACAGATTTAATCAAATGGTTTAATAAAAATCATCTTGAGCTAAACTATACTGATACGGATGAAGAATTTTTCACCAAGTTGGAAAAAGTTACTCCATTAACAACTTTAATTGAAGAAAATGCTTCTGAACTAAATGAGGAGGATAAAAACTTCTGCAAAGAATTGGTTTTATGGGCATTGACAGTCAGTAAAAAGTTAGATAAATCTGAGAACAGCGCAACTTACACCTTTGATTCTGCAGATGTGAGACAGATGTTTAGAAACTAATTTAAAGGTAATACATTCAAAATTGCTCCACAGGAGCGAAATCTGTGTAGAATAGAAATAAAATTAAAAGGTGGCACTCTGTAAGAGTGCTATCTTTTTTTTGTTCAATTTGTAATGAAATATTTCTGCATGCCATTCATTCTAAATTGTATATTTGTTGAAATTTAAAGCACAATTTTGGAACTGCAGGAACTTTTTGAACGTTTAGCGATACTTTGCATATCGATTTTTACTCTTTATTATTTTTCAAACAGAAACCGTAACATACGATTACATCCGCTTTTGGGATTAATCAGTATCTGTACATTTTTTATGTGTATGGTTTTTACGAAAGCAGAATACAGTCTTGGCGTTGGGTTCGGGCTTTTTGCGGTCTTTTCGATTCTCCGTTTCAGAACGGAAACTTTTACGATTCAAACCATTGTTTTCCTGTTTGTATCGATTACACTTTCCCTTTTAGACGGACTTTTACCTATAAAAAATCTTGAAATTCTTTTAGGAATCAATATTACAATCGTTGCAATTTATTTAATCCTAAATTATTTTGAGAAAAAGTCACCAATTGTTTCAGAGAAAAGTTCGATCGAAGTTATTTCTTCATTAGATTTCCTACAACTGGAAGAATCAGAACGAAAAAGAATTCTCACTGAAAAAACCAAATTAAAAAACTTCAGCTACAATATTAAAAGCATTAACCTGAATGATAATATTGTGATTCTAAAAGTTTCGCATTAAAATTTTGTCATTAAAGATTTAAAGTAATGAAAAACATATTTTAATAGAAAAAGTCTCTCGCAGATTTAGGAGATGAAGCTGATTTTTACTGCGAAATCTGCTCAATCTGCGAGAAATTTAAACAAAAAATCAATCCATGTAAGCTCTTGCCTGCTTAATATATAGTTGTTTTTCATCTCCTAAATATTTGAATTCAATATCCAAAGGATAGCTTCTTTTTGCCATTTTTCTTTTCTGCCAAAGCAGATACATTTTACGCTCCAAAACAGGAGAAATATCAAAAAGTTTTTTAATTTCGGTTTCGGTAAGAATAGGTTTTCCTTTATTCAGACTTGATGTAGAGCGGTAATCTATAACAAATGAACCCAGAAAATTAAAATTGTGACAATAAAATTCATCACAAGTCACACCTGGTTCAGGCTTTACTACAGATTCTTCGCCTAACTGCACATTTACGGTAATTCCTGCATATTTATCACGATATAAATTTCTTGTAACTAAAACTCCGTTTGATTTTTCATCAGGAAAAGAACGGTGAACCAAAACGCCCATTGCACAACTTTCATGATTGATTCCGAATAAATCTCTCTCCTGAAACGCACGGAAATTCCAAAAGCTTGACCAAACATCTAAAATTGCTTTTTCTACAGTTTTATCAGCATCACCGATGATCGCAGTTTTAGAATCATACAATCCCGCTCCGTTGAAGCCTTCCATATCTTCAGCGTTCCTAGAAGAACGGAATCTGAAATTTTTAAAATCATTCTGAACATTCAGTTTATCTTCGATCATTTTTAAAAGTTCCGGATTAACTTTCGAATTTTTAACGGTCTTCCTGAAAGCTTTCAGTTCTCTGTCAAGAAGTTTTACAGAATCTTTTGGAATGGCGTATAAAAAATTGATTTTATCCTGAAATTGATTCTCTTTAATATGCTGGTTAAAATAATAAAACGGAATTGCAAAAGCATATTCAGGAGTTTTATAGGATTTCATTTCCTTCTGAATCTGTTTTAAAAGTCCAAGATTCGTAGCTTTTGAACCAATAGCATCAACAATATTTAAAGGAGTTGTTGTTTCCAGATCAACTAGATTTTTAACCGATAAATCTCTTTTTAAAACAATTTCCCTCACGGTTTTTTTAGCTGGAATTGCTTTCTGGGAAGCTTTTAATGAGTAGGAATTTTCTTTTGTAATCAGTTCTACTTTTTTGCCTAAAAGAGCATTCACCGATTGTTTATCCCAAACTTTGGTATCTACATACACCGGAATATTTCTGTTTTTTGCGAGCAAAACCAAATGACTCAAAGGAGTCTGAAGTTCGGTAATAATAATTCCACGAACGGTTGGAATAAATTCGGGTGTCGTGTTGATGATGATAATTTCGTCTGATTTGGGATTAAACTCTTCTTTCTTCTGCAAATCGTACTTTTTCAGAATACCTACATTGGAAGCTTTCTCAATGGACTGTTCGGTAATTCTTTTAAAAATAAAATCAGAAAAAACAGTCGGGATCTTCAGTTGATTTTTAGCATTCAAGCCTATCACATGAGGAGAATTCAGATAAAATTTCAGTTTATCTTTAAAAAACACATTGTTATTGACTTCTTTGTAAAAGAAATTAATCAATCCTGCATTCATCTCATCTGAAGCTGCGAGTTCCATCACCCAATCATCAGAATCTGCAAGATAATTGATGTTGGCAAGGAGATATGTTCGGTTGTTGGTAGGATTGTAAGACTCCTTATTAAATTCCCCAATTTCCTGGCTGAATCCTAAAACCTGCAAACAAAAATCATAATGATAAGTGTATCTGATGCTGTTAAAGAAATATAATTTTTTAGCACCATAATCATAAACCACTTTCACCGATTTCATATTGGTAAACTTATCCGTCAAAGGCTTTCCCGTAAGATTCAGAAACTGTTGCTTATTTTTGATAGAATGAACATAATTGTCCTGCGAATATGCGAAAAGTGAAATATTTAGAAATAAGAATAAGAGTATGTTTTTCATTTCTTTGTGAAGATTAGTCCGCAAATGTAGAGAATATCTTGGTTGTGGCAAATAGTGATAAGATGATTGATTGCTCAGAATTTTACTTTAATATTCTGAAATATAAATATTGTGTTTAAAAATCATCTAATTTGAATTTTTATTCCAAAATCATGTATCAAATAAACTCTTAATTTAAAAAAATTAATCTTTTAGAGCATACACCGCAAAACTCGCCAACCAATGGTCGCCACCATAATTCCCCTGAAACAACAAAGGAAGTCCGTTGTTTAAAAATATCGCAGCCGTTTTTTGAAATTCATTTTTAAAAGGATGATTGTCGGGAAGAGATTTTGCAATTCCTTTCATACACCAGGCTTTTGTGAATGACAACCCAACCAGATGTACCGTTTGATAGTCACTCAAATCACTTACAACAGGAATTTTTTTAATATTTTCCAAACTTCTTTTTTCGTAGAAATTATCCAGCCATTTTGCAAAATCCTTTTGTGGGAGAATTCTTCGCATTAAATCTGCAATTTCAAGACTCGGCGAAAAAAAATCTGAACCATCCGGCTCAAGATAAGCAGGAGTTTTTGTATTGTTTAAATAAAAATATTTTGCCTTTTCAGTCAGTTCGTTTTCAAAAGTTTTATCTCCGGTTGCTCTTGCCCAATCAAGCGCAAAAACCATTGCAAAAGCAGTGTTTGGGTGAACTCCGGTTCTGTTTGGATAAGTTTGTTTAGGCAAATAAGTTTTCCAGGAAGCAAGAATTTTATCCGTTAAAGGTTTTAAATTTTCATGCCAGATTTTTGCCTTCGGATGATTCCAGGTTGTTAATTCTTCATCAAGTTTTAGTAACCAGGCCCAACCGTACGTTCTTTCAAACGTTGCTGTTAACTGATATTTTGAAAAATAATCTGCTTCTGTCTGAAGATTTTCTTTTTTGAATGAATTGTCTAAAATATTTTCGATGTCTTTGGCAACCGATAAATTTGGTTTTGTTTTTAATAAACGAACCAACATCCAATGTCCATGAACAGACGAATGCCAATCGAAACAGCCATAAAAACTAGGATGAAGGTCTTTTGGAGAAAGAATTACTTCATTTGCATTATTAATAATATGCGCCGTTTTGTTTGGATATTCCTGATTGATACAGTGAAGCGGTTTTTCCGAAAGTTTTATTGCCATTTCGTCCGTCAGTTTTGGAACTTCTTGTGCAAAGATCAAAAATGGAGAAAATACAAATGCTAAAAGACTTTTTTTCATTCCATAAAAATATTAATTATTAATTGAATCAGAATAATTCACAGTTAATTATTAGATCATATTAATTATTTAAAAATATTTGAGATATTTCCAACAGATAATAGTTCGAGCACGTTTTTTGATACCTCATTGGAAAATTCATTTATGAAAAAGATAATTTCACCTTTATTTTGTATAATACTTTTTAGTTGCAATAAATCTGAAGCCATTGCAAACCAACCTGTGAGCGCAATGGCTGTAATGGAAGATGAAAATGCAGCAGCCCCATTTGATAATAAAACCGATGCATCGATTGTGTTTAAGGATAAAGCAGTAGAAATTTCTGAACAAAATTCAACGTCTCAAAAAGGCAATATCATTTCCAAAAAAGTAATTAAAAACGGAGATATTGAAATTCAGGTTGGAGATATTAAAAAAGCACAGAATCAAGTGAGCGAAATTCTAAAGAAAAACAAAGCTTACATTCAATCTGAACGTTTTAACAATAATGATATTTCCGAAAATTTAAATTTAACGATAAGAGTTCCTCATCAGAATTTTGATACACTTATCAATTCTTTTTCAGATGGAGTTGGCTCTGTTTTATCTAAAAACGTTTCGTCCGATGATGTTACCGAAGAATATACTGACGTTTCTATCAAATTAGAAAACAAGAAAATTTATCTTGAAAAATATCGTGACATGTTGCGAAGTACAAAAACAACAAAAGATATGTTGGAAATTCAGGAAAACATTCGTGAGCTTGAAGATGAAATTGATGTTTCTGAAGGTCGACTGCGTTTCATTGATGACCGAGTAAATTACAGCACTCTGAATTTAGTTTTATATAAAGAAAAGGTAAGAAGTTCAGCAACTTCAAATATTGGCTTTGGAAGTCGTTTTGGAGATTCTTTTACGGAAGGCTGGAATAGTTTTGTTGCCTTTTTCCTGGGTATTATTTCTCTTTGGCCATTTTTTTTATTAATTCCGTTCATAATTATGATTTGGAAAAAGTGGAGAAAAAGGAGTATTAAAAAATAATGCAAAAATAAAATCCGAATATTTAAAATATTCGGATTTTTATTAGGTTAATTAAATTATCTAAGTATTAAAATGCGATTTTACAGTTTCTAAAACCTGCTCATCAGACATTTGCTGAGAAGTTTCTAATGTAATTTTTAAATCTTTAAACTGCGCCGTGTCATGAAGATATTTTTTTAATTCTTCCTGAATGATTCCAGGGCCCGTAATCAGTAATTCCTGAGAATTTGTCAAAAGATGTTCAACTTCTTTAAAAAATTTAGTTTTGTTGGTTTGTTCAGCATTGTTACCTGCATTTTCACTCGAATTACCATGTTGAATAATTGCTTTTACCGGGCTGCACAAGAAGAATTTAAACGCATTCTGCGCATCATGATTTTTTACAACAACAGCTTTTTGACTATCAATCCAAAGTCCTGCTAATTTTTTGTCAGACATATTATTTTGTTTTAATGTGATGTCTATGTATTCACAAGAATGATGCAAAAGACTTGTTAATAGCTGTTAAATTATATTAAAATAATGTAATGTATGAATTTTAGTAATAAATTTCATAAAATATTAATGACTTAAATAATCATAGAAACACAATCAAAAAGTTATTTACCTATGACAAACACCGCAGGAATTTTATGCAATTCGGGTTTCTGTTTCTGCCAGTCTTTTATGCTCAAAGTCTTAATAAACTCATGTTCAGGATCATTGATATTTGCAGCTATACAAAGCTTAGTATTGGATGAAAGAAATTTAGTTAAATCTTCAAAAAGCGCATTATTTCTATAAGGGGTCTCCATGAAAATCTGAGAATAACCCGTTTTCTGAAGTTCGTTCTCTAAATATTGAATTCTCTTTTTCTTCTCACCCTTTTCTATAGGAAGATAACCATTGAAAGCAAATTCCTGACCATTAAACCCACTCGAAATTAAAGCTAAAATAATCGATGAAGGTCCCGAAACAGGGATCACTCTAATGTTTTTTTCGTGACACCATTTTACAATCAGATTTCCGGGATCTGCAATGCAGGGAAGACCGGCTTCTGAAAGTAACCCAAAATCCTGACCGTTCAGCATACTGTCTTGCGCCTCTTTAATATCTGCGTTTTCTGTGTATTTATCCAAAAGAAAAAGCTTCAAATCTGATTGTTTTTTCTCCGGTGCAAAAAATTTAATTACTTTTCTAGCAGTTTTTTCATTTTCAACAAAAAAATAATCGGTCTGCATGATGTAATCTTTTATTACAGGCGAAAAATGGCTGATAGAAGTATTTTCTGAAAGATAAGCGGGAAGTAAAAAAAGCATAAATTAAGATTGAAGTTAATGTTGAGTTTGAGATAATTCTTGTTGAAGTTTTTCAGCGATTTTTTCACAGGCTTCATCCAATTGATGATATACTTTTTCGAAGCCATCAATTCCGTTCCAATAAGGATCGGGAACTTCTCCTGAAGCGTGATTCAATTCTGCAGCTTCCATTAATAGTGAAATTTTGCCCCGCTGTTCTTCGTTTTGAGCCAAAGAAATTACATTTTTAAAATTACTCAAATCCATACAGTAGATTTTATCAAAATAATTGAGATCTTCTTTAGTAATGGGTCTTGAAGCTTGTTTTGAAATATCAATTCCGTATTTTAAAGCAGTTTTTACTGATCTTTTATCGGGTTGATTTCCTTTATGCATATCAATTGTTCCGGCAGAATCTACGAAGAAATTCCCGGGAAGTTTTGATCTCATTATTCCCTCAGCTAAAGGACTTCTACAAATATTTCCGAGACAAACCATTAAGATTTTCATTTCAATTTATTTAATAATTTAATTAATAAAACCTGTTGTGCATTTATAAATTTTTTTTTACTTCAGTAAGTGAAACGCCTTTGTTTACCTTAAAAAAACTTTTTGATTTAAATTCTCTGTTTTCCTTTGCGATAAAATAAACGCAAGGTTAAACAAAAGAAACTCAAAAACTATGATGAAATAAAGTAAAACAAGGGCGCTTCGCTTATCAAAGAAATACAAATTTTTGATTTTCAGTTTGTTTAATATTTTCCCATAAACGCACAACAAGTTTAATAAAATTTCTTTCGAAAACAAATCTAAATAAAAAAAGGAGAATAATTCTATTCTCCCTTCTATAAATATTTTGTACAGAATTAATGTTTTATTTTTTCAGTTAATTCTTTTACGTATTTTTTGATTTCTTTATCAATTTTCGAAACATCTTTAATTGTTTCGCAGGCGTACATTACTGTTGAGTGATCTTTACCTCCCATTTCTTCACCGATTTTGGTAAAAGTAGCGTTGGTAAATTCTTTTGCAAAATACATGGCCAACTGTCTTGGAAGAGCAATTTCTCTTTTTCTGGTTTTAGATAAAAGCTGCTCTCTTTTAATTCCGAAATAATCACAGACAACATCCTGAATATAAGGAATATTGATGACTTTTTTCTGATTGGCAGCAATTTTACTGATTGTTTCCTTTAATAATTCAAGACTTAAGTCTGATTTGTAAATCGTAGAATAAGCAATCACGGAATTGATAACACCAATAAGTTCTCTCACGTTTGTTTTTACTTCTGCAGCAAGGAAATCAAGCATATCTTCAGTAAGAACGATACCGTCTCTGCTTAATTTATCTACGATAATTTGCTTACGCGTACTCAGATCCGGAGATTTGATTTCGGCAGAAAGTCCCCATTTGAAACGAGAAACAATTCTGTCCTGAATATCCATAATATCAACCGGAGCTTTATCTGAAGTTAAGATAATCTGCTTTCCGTTTTGATGCAAATAATCAAAAATATGGAAGAAACTATCCTGAGTAGCAGATTTACCAGATAAGAACTGAATATCATCAATAATCAGAACATCTACCATTTGATAAAAATTGGCAAATTCTGTCTGTTTATGAGCCTTTGCTGACGAAATAAACTGCTGGATAAATTTCTCTGAAGATAGGTAAAGAACTACCTTATCCGGAAACTGGCTTTTTACTTCCAAACCTACAGCCTGACCTAGATGTGTTTTACCAACACCGTAACCTCCATATAAAAATAATGGGTTAAAAGCTGTTGCTCCCGGTCTTTTTGCAATTGATCTTGCAACCGTCGAAGCAAACTTATTGCTTTCTCCTTCTACATAGTTATCAAAAGAAAAATCAGCTTTCAGGTTTGAATCAATATTTACTTTTTTAATTCCCGGAACGACAAAGGGATTTACAATATTCCCTGAAAAACCTTGTGGCATGGTCTCCTGAACTTTCGGAGTGGGAACAGTTTTCCCTTTCATGTTCATGGTAACAGGTTTTTCTAAACCGCTTGGCTTATTTTCCATTACCGAATACCAAAGTTTAACGCCTTTACCAATGTTTTTCTTTAGGGCAGCAGAAAGCAATGACAAATAGTTATCTTCAATATATTCTTTGTAAAAATCACTAGGAACCATTAACGTAAGATTATTGTCAACCAATGAAATTGGCTGCACTTTGTCGAATAGTAAATCGAAAGATTTTTCAAGTTTTTTCAGATCAGAATTGTCCTCAGCTGCGTTTAGATTGTCTCGCATAAACTGAAGGCATTTCTGCCATATCATCATTAAATTTTCGTCCATTTTTATGCCCTGATTAATTCTTTGGTTAGTCGTTTTTCGGAGGAAGACAAAGGTCTCATTTTTTATCTTTAAAAAAAAATATTCATTTATTGATTATTTAAAAATATATTTGTATGTATAATTAAGAGATAAAAATGATACACTCAAAACACTCATTACGAGTACGTTATGCAGAGACAGACCCGATGAAATACGTATATTACGGAAATTATGCAACGTATTTTGAATTGGGACGGGTAGAACTTTTCCGCAGCATCGGAATCTCTTATGACGAGATTGAAAAGCAGGGGATTTGGCTTCCTGTATCTGATTATAAAGTTAAGTATTTAAAACCAGCATTATACGATCAAAAATTAGAAATTCACACTTTTATGAGAAAAATTCCGGGCGTGAGAATTGAATTTGAATATGAAATTTACAACGAAGATCAAGTAAAAATAACTGAAGCTTCCACTACTCTTTTCTTTTTAAATGCTGAAACCAATAAGGTTATAAAATGCCCTGATTTTTTAATGAAATTAATTGAAAAAAACTGGAAGGAAGAAAATTATTAGATTTTTAAGGCTTATTCCTTCAAATCACTATATTTGGTGTAAATGAAATGAATGATTTATGTTTTTATCTTCGTATTAACCATACTGATAATTTTAATTTATCAAAATCTGAACAGAAAAATTCAAATTCTGGAACGGAAAATTTCTGATTTATCAAAAGACAAAGTAAATATTCAGCAGCCTCTTCAGACTTTCCCGGAAACTCATAAACCTGAAATCCTGCAAAACGACAGAATTGAAGTTCAGAAACAGGTTTCCGAAAGCATTGAAAACAATTCAGAGCCCGAAAAAGATTGGCTGACTCCACTTTTTGATTTTGTAAAGCAAAATATTCTTACCATAATCGGAATTTTCACTTTGGTTTTAGGAATCGGATATTTTGTAAAATATGCCATCGATAAAAACTGGATTGGTGAAAACGCAAGATCTTGTATCGGTTACCTTTCAGGATTTGTTTTGATTGTCACGGCGCATTTTATCAGGAAAAATTACAGCATATTTTCGTCAATCATTACGGGTGGCGGAATTGCCGTGCTTTATTTTACAACCACAATTGCATTCAGAGAATATCATTTGTTTTCACAAAATATTGCATTTTTAATTACGTGTGCAATTACATTGCTTTCCATTTTTCTTTCTTACCGGTATAATAGTGAAACACTCATCATATTTTCTTTATTTGGAGGATTTTTAGCTCCGTTGATGATCAGTACCGGACAAAGCAATTATCTTTTTCTTTTTACTTATTTATCACTTTTAAACATCGGAATGTTGATCACCGTTTATCTGAAAAGCTGGAAAAGTGTAGGCTGGGTCGCTTTTATTTTCACGGCAATCTATCTTTATTTCTGGACGGTGGAGAAAACCGATCTTACAAGCATCATTTTTTACATTATTACTTATCTTTTATTTTACGCTTTTGCACTCACGAATTATTTTAAAACGAATCAACTTTCAAAGCTTGATATTTTAATGCTGGTTCTGATTAATTTCTCCAGCATTATCGGATTGGTTTACCTATTCAATGTTTTAAAATATGAACCTTTAAGTATTTTTCCGCTGACGTTTGCGGTGGTGAATGCATTTTTTATGTTCAGAGAATATCAGAATAAGAAATCCGAAAGAAATTATTCAGTTTTCGCAGGTATCAGTATCAGTCTTTTGACTTTGGCAGTAGCTTTACAGTTTAAAACCCATCTTATTACGAGCGTTTGGGCGATTGAAGTCTCTCTTTTATTGTATATATGGAAAAAAACCAACCATACTATTTTCAAAATATTTTTCTATTTTCTTTTTCCGTTGGTGATTTTATCTCAAATAATAACCTGGACGGAATATATGAATGGAAATAAAGATTTAATCATCATTTTAAATCCCGTATTTCTTACCAGCATGGTTGTAATTGCAACGGTTGTTTTTAATTTAATTCTCCTAAAAAAAGATTCCAAAGAAAAAAATGAAACCGAATTTTTTGAAAATATCTTTAAGATGATCTGTTTCGGAATTATCTATTTTTCGGGTCTATTTGAGTTGATTTATCAGCTTTCATCTGAAAATTTTGTTATCATTCTCATGTATAGCTTTCTTTACAGTATTTCGTTTGTCACTTTATTGTTAATTGTAAAAAACAAATTAAACTTAACAGAAAATTTAGTTAATATTTTAATCTACGGTTTGCTTTTTCTATTGATTGCTCATATTTCTTCCTCACAAATTGTTGATGCAATAATTAAAAATAAAATTGGTTTAAATTTTTACTTCGTACATCTGATCTATATTTTGCCAATTTTATATTTAGTCTTAAAAATAATTCCGCAAACAGAATATTTTAAAGAGAAAATCGGTTACTGGATGGTTTCTTTCGTCATTATTCTTGCTGTAAGTTTTGAATTTTACCGAATTTATATTTTCTCAAATCGTGTAACTATTGAAAATCTTATCCAGCTTGAAGAACATTTCAGTATTTTGTATTTACCAATTATTTGGGCAGTTTTAGCTTGTGGATTTATTTTTTCGGGACTCAAAAAAAACATTCCTGAACTCAACAAAATAGGCTTCAGTTTACTGGGGATTACTATTTTAAAATTATATTTCTATGACGTTTGGCAAATGGATAACGTTTCGAGAATTATTGCATTTATTATTTTAGGAATTATTTTGTTGCTGAGCTCATTTATGTTCCAAAAATTTAAAAATATGCTTAAAAATTTAGTAGATAAAAATGAAGAAAAAAACATTTGAGATCTAAGAAATATATTATTTATTAATTTCTGATAAATAATTTTAAATTCTCATTAATATTTTACAAAAAGTAAGTATATTTATCGCGTTTTTAACTCTTATATTACTAATTATGAAAAAAATTCTATATTCTTTACTGATCTTTACTTCTGCAACAGTATTTGCTCAGAAAAACAAAGCTGTAAAATTTGCCGTTTCGGATGGAATTGTAGGTACAGTTTCGATATTTGATAATGTGAAAAATTCAATACAAAGTAAAGAGTTGTATAAAACTTCCACAAGCTTACCTCAGAATCTGAAAAAATTTAGTTTTATTGCAGATCAGGGACTTACTGAAATCAAATTAAAAAAAGACGCTGGTATTCTGGATAATGTAAATTTAGCTAACTATAATTTACAAAATAATTTACCCGCAGACAGACCGGTTATTATTGAAGGTTATGAGTTTAAAAATACTGACATGAAGATCTTCGCAGATATTGCCGAAAATGTAGAAGTGAAGGATTATAATGGCGTAAAATCTGTTTTTATAACAACAACAAGAAAATAAATTTATATAAACGGATGCTCATATGAACATCCGTTTATTTTAATATTTATGAGACCATTTTTTCTTGAGCTCATCATAAATTTTCTTTTCAGTCGCATTATTTCCCGGCTCATAAAATTTCACTTCTTTTATTTCCTCAGGTAAAAAATCCTGATCTACAAAATTACCATCGTAAGAATGAGCATATTTGTATTCTTTCCCGTAATCTAAATCTTTCATCAATTTTGTAGGAGCATTTCTCAAATGTAACGGAACCGGAAGATTTCCTGTTTTTTTTACAAAAGCCAAAGCTTCATTTATGGCTGCGTAAGCAGAATTACTTTTAGGAGAAACCGCCAGATAAATTGCCGTCTCGCTCAATAAAATTCTCGATTCGGGATTTCCAATCACATTTATGGCCTGAAAACAATTATTCGCAATTACCAAAGCATTGGGATTTGCCAAACCAATATCTTCAGAAGCCAAAATCAACATTCTGCGAGCGATAAATTTAATATCTTCACCACCTGCAATCATTCTTGCCAACCAATAAACAGCTCCATTCGGATCACTTCCACGCATTGATTTTATAAAAGCTGAAATAATATCATAGTGTTGTTCACCATTTTTATCATAAAGTGCCATCGTTTCCTGAAGAACCGACATTACATCATCATTGGTAATTTCTTTTATTGAAGAATTTTTAAACTGGTTTAAAACCAATTCCACAGAATTAATCAGTTTCCTTCCATCTCCACCAGAATATTGAATGAAAGCTTCTTTTTCTTTAATGATAAATTGAGAATTTTCATCTTTATTAAATCTCTCTGATGCAATATCAATCAGTTCCTCCAATTTATCGTAGCTCAACGCTTTCAAAATATAAACCTGACTTCTGGAAAGCAATGCTGAAACCACTTCAAAACTTGGATTTTCAGTTGTAGCACCAATCAAAACTATCCAACCTTTTTCAACAGCATGAAGCAAAGAATCTTGCTGGGATTTATTAAACCGATGAATTTCATCAATAAAAAGAATCGGCGATTTTCCCGAAAAAAGATTTTGCTTTTTTGCATCTTCAATCACATCACGCACATCTTTCACCCCTGAAGAAACCGCAGAAAGTTTAAAAAATTTTCTTCCGGATTTTTCAGAAATAATTTCTGCTAATGTTGTTTTGCCTGTTCCGGGAGGTCCCCAAAGAATAAGAGAATTTAAGCTGTCATTTTCCAGCATTTTTCTTATTGTCCCTTTTTCTCCGGTAAGATGCTCCTGTCCCAAAACTTCATCTAAAGTTTTGGGTCTTAATCTTTCTGCTAAAGGAATATTATGATTCAAGATTTTTTTATTTGAAGTTAAAATAGAGTTTCAAACCTAATTAAAAGAGATTGAAATTTTCTGAATAAAAACAGAATCGGCAAAACAATTAATTTATCCGATGAATCATGTCTTCGCTGCCAGAAACTTGAAACAAATTTAAACTAAATTTCAATTTTTTAGCCTATTTTTGCAATGTTTTGAAACTTTCATTTAATAAAATCATCACATCTCCTTTGGTAATTCTCATTAAATTTTACCAATGGTTTATTTCGCCTTTACTTCCAAAAAACTGCCGTTACGAGCCTACTTGTTCTCATTACATGGTAGAATCTCTGCAGGTTCACGGTATTTTTAAAGGATTTTGGATGGGTGTAAAAAGAATTTCAAAATGTCATCCTTGGGGTGGTAGCGGTTATGATCCCGTTCCGCCAAAAAAATAAAAATATTCAATTAAAAATATAGAAATGAATACTATTTTCTTCCGAATTTATCTTGTCGTATTTGCATTGGTTACCCAATGTATTTTTGCACAAAATTACAAAGATGGTTTGTCAGACGGAACTTTAAAAGTTAATGCTAAGGAGATTCCTGTAAAGATTTTTGCAACGACTGAGCTTCCGGAGCTTGATTCTTTTGCTCAGGTTAATAAAAACCCAAATACTGTGGTAATTCTGAATAAATCTAATGTTGAAAAGTCGCATTTCATTAGCAGTTCAATGATTTTAGCAAATTACAAGAATGCAAAATATCAGTTTTTTGATAAGGATTTTAAATTAGTAGAAAATACTACGGTCACCGAAAACAATATTGAAACGCTGAAATATGCTGTTAAAACGCAGACACCGATTACATCGTCAGAATCTGTTTCTTTAGAAACACCTTATAAAATTTGGGATCCGGTTTCAGGAATTCATTTAGGGCCTGTAACATTGCATTTTTATAGCTTGATGTTTATCTGTGCATTTGGTTTAGGATATGTTTTAATGACAAGAATGTTCAAGATTGATCATGTTAATCAAAAATATCTTGAACCGCTTTTCACATGGACTTTAATCGGAACCATTCTAGGTGCAAGAATGGGGCACGTTATTTTTTATCAGCCAGAATTATTCAAAGAAGATTTTTGGAGTGTTTTCTTACCAATCAGTACAAAAAACGGTCTGAAATTCACAGGATTTTCAGGACTGGCAAGTCATGGAGCCACGATTGCATTGATTTTCACAACGCTTTATTATTCATTCAAAATCATTAAGAAAAATCCTTTTTGGGTATATGACAGATTAGGAATTGTAGTAGCCATTGGTGGTGCATTTGTAAGAATGGGTAACTTTTTCAATTCTGAAATTATTGGTAAACCAGTTGATCCAAATTCACCATTTGCATTACTTTTCCCACAACAAAGCAGCGAATACGGAGTAACAGTTCCACGCTATCCGGCGCAGTTATTTGAAGCAGTGGGTTACGTTTTATTATTCGTTTTACTTTGGGTTTTATATAGAAAAACTGACAAAAAATACCAGCAAGGTTGGTTGTTTGGTTTATTTTTCATCATTCTTTGGGCGATCAGGTTTTTTGTAGAATTCCTGAAAGAGCCTCAAGGAGACGAGTTTATTTCTTTTGCAGGATTAAATACGGGTCAGATTCTTTCAATTCCGTTTATGATTGCCGGAGTTGTCATCATGCTTTACTCAAAAAACTTTAAAATTACAGAAGCCGAAAACGGAAAGCCTGAGTAAATTTTAACTGCACATAAAATCACAAAGTCACAACAATGTTGTGGCTTTTTTGTTTAATTCAAGAAATACATTTCCTATTTCATTAATGACATCAGTCGGCTGCATCGCTTCTTTTGAAAATTTTTCAGCAGCCAGATCTGCGGCTTTTCCGTGAAGCCAAACTCCCAGAATTGCAGCTTCTTCAGGCGAATATTTTTGAGCTAAAAGCGAAGTAATAATACCCGTTAATATATCACCACTTCCGCCTTTTGCCAAACCTGAATTCCCTGTAATATTGTAAAATGTTTTTCCTTCAGGATTTATAATTTGTGTATGATGATCTTTTAAAACAATATAAATCCCGAGTTCTTGTGCTTTTATTTTGGCTAAATTTAATCTTTCAATAGAATTTTCAGTTTTTCTAAAAAGTCTTTCAAATTCTTTCGGGTGTGGAGTAATAATTGATTTTTTGGGAATTAGTTTTATATGATTTTCATCATTAGAAATAATATTTAAAGCATCTGCATCTAACACCAACGGTGAATCTTGCTTTTTAAGAAATTTCAATAAGGCTTTTTCTGTTTTTTCCTGAGTTCCTAAACCCGGTCCTATTCCAAAAACTGCATTTTCCTGCTCATCAATTTCGGTAATATTTTTTTCACCACCTTCAATAAACATTGCTTCAGAGCAATCGGTTTGAAGAATTTCATAACCACAATTCGGGGCTAAAACAAATGTAAGACCTGAACCCGATCTTAAAGCAGATTTTGTAGCTAAAACTGCCGCTCCGATTTTTCCATAACTTCCGCCGACAATGATTGATTTGCCATAAGTTCCTTTGTGCGCAAAATCTTGACGAGGCTTAAAGATTTTTAAAATCAAATCATCATCAATTACAAAATCATCGGTCTTATTATTTTTAATAAATTCTTTCGATAAATTAATATCTAAAACAATAACTTTCCCAGCAAATTTTCCGGATTCGGGATGAAGAAATGATTTTTTCCAAAACTGAAAAGTCAATGTAAAATCTGCGTTAAATATAACAGAATCATTATCATTCAGCGTATCTGTAAACATTCCGGACGGAACATCAACAGAGATTTTAGGATTGCTTTTCAGGTTTAAATTATCAATTAAATTTTTATAAAAACCATCTACATTTCTTGACAAACCAGTTCCGAAAAGTGCATCAATGATAATTGTTTTTTCAAAATTATATTTATCACTTTCGCTGTAATCTTTCACAGAAATTCCGGAAATATCTTTCAGTCTTTTAAAATTAATAAAAGCATCATCAGAAAACTTTGTATTATCTTTATTGATAAACACATCAACATCAAAACCTTTTGAATAAAGCATTCTTGCAATTGCAAAACCATCGCCGCCGTTATTTCCGATTCCACAGAAAACTGCAAATTTTGTATGCTGTTTACAATTTTCTGAAATCCAGTCAACACAATTTTTAGCGGCTCTTTCCATTAAATTTACAGATGAAACCGCTTCGTTTTCAATAGTAAACCGATCTGCTAATCTGATCTTTTCTGCAGTAAAAATTTTCATCTATCCTGATTTTTATTAAATTTAATCATAATTATCTGAGTTTAATGATTATTTGAAGCAAAAAAACACCCAAAACTTTTAGATTTACTATTTTTAAATGATACTTTTGTATAAAACATTAAAAAAATAAAATTATGGGATTCGTAAAAGAGTTTAAAGAATTTGCCATCAAAGGAAATGCATTTGATTTGGCAGTAGGTGTAATCATCGGTGGTGCATTCGGAAAAATTGTAACGAGCGTAATTGATGATTTGATTATGCCGATCGTAGCAGCTATTGTAGGTAAACCAGATTTCAGCAGCATTTATTTCGCAATGGGAAAAGGTTCTGAAACTATTCCTGCAGGTGCCACTCTTGCAAAAGCTAAAGAACTTGCGCCAGACGCAGCAATTTTTGCTTACGGAAATTTCATTACGGTTGCTATCAATTTCCTGCTTCTTGCATTGGTTGTATTTATGCTTGTAAAAACCATCAACAGAATGAGAAAGACAGAAGCTGAGACTCCTGCAGCTCCTGCAGCACCAACAGCTACAGAACAATTGCTTGCAGAAATACGTGACGAGCTAAAAAATAGATGAAAATAAATTCATATAAAAAATAAATCCGCCACAATTTTTTACTGTGGCGGATTTAATTTTATATGAATAATAAAAATTTCTACTGAATCTGCAAAATGCTTGAAATCTGTTCTGCCAGAGAAAGCCCGATCCTGTCCTGAGCTTCCAATGTTGCAGCACCCGTATGAGGCGTTACAGAAATTTTAGAATGTGTGATAATTTCTTTTGCCGGAGTAGGTTCGTTAATGAAAACGTCAAGACCCGCAAAACGTACTTTCCCTGAGTCTAAAGCTTCAATTAAAGCAGCTTCATCAATCACTCCACCTCTTGAGCAATTTACAATGGCAACCCCACTTTTCATCATTTCAAACTGAGATTTCCCGATCATATAACCATCTTTCTGAGCCGGAACATGAAGCGTAATAAAGTCTGAATGTTTCAAAACTGCATCCAAAGGTTCAGTTTCAATATCAACATTAATAAACTGTTTGTTGTAAAAAGTTACTTTAATGCTTGCTTTTCCGATCATATTGTCAGCTGCAATCACTCTCATACCAAGACCTAAAGCAATTTTCGCCACTTCCTGGCCGATTCTTCCCATTCCAATGATTCCGATTGTTTTTCCTTTTAATTCAATTCCTGCAGCGTATGCTTTTTTCAGCGAAGCAAACTCGGTATCTCCTACTAAAGGCATTTTTCTGTTGGAATCCTGCAAAAATCTTGCTCCTGAAAACAAGTGGGCAAATACCAATTCAGCTACAGATTCTGAAGAAGCAGAAGGCGTATTGATAACATGAATTCCTTTTTCTCTGGCATAGTCTACATCAATATTATCCATTCCTACTCCACCTCTTCCGATGATTTCAAGTGATGGGCAATTATCTATAATATCTTTTCTCACCTGCGTCGCACTTCTTACCAAAACTGCACGAATCTGGTGTTGGTTGATGTAATCTAAAAGGGATTCCTGAGGAACTTTTGTTGTGATTACCTCAAATCCTTTTTCTGTTAATGCATCAATTCCTGACTGGTCTAAACCGTCGTTTGCCAAAACTTTCATAAAAATGTTTTACTATTTAAAATTTGAAAGATTTAAAAATTAAATAATTTCAAGCTTTATACTCTAGTTGATTAATTTTTAAATCTTTTTATATTAGACTTTAATCTTTAAAAACTTCAATGGTCACTTGCTTCTCGACCAAATCAGTAAATTTTCCTTTGTAACGTGTTGCTCTTACCAAATGATTGTCTATCCAATGATAATTTCCGCCTCTTGGTTTTCCGCACAAAACACTGTGATATTTAAAACCGTGTTTATCCAGCCAATCGATTGTAATTTGTTTCAGGTTTTCTGTTCTTGAAGTAAAAAAACAAATCTGGTGACCTTCATCGTACCATTTGTTTACAGTTTCCAATGCATCGGGATAAGGCTCACAAGTTACCATTCTTTCTGGTTCTTCGTTGGGAACATCATCTGTAATTGTTCCGTCGATATCGATCAAATAATTCTTTACTCCGTCTTTCAGAATCGGACTGATATGCTCAATATAATCTAGTTCCATCTATCAAAATTTTAAAGTGCAAAGTTACGCTTTATGATTCAAAGAGAAGTATTAATATTACTTTATGTTAAAAATTTAACACAAAATCAATTTTAAACTTAATAAAACAATACATTTTATTGCATTTTTCATAATTCTAACGAATATTTTTCACTTAATAAAAAGCTTATATTTCATAAATATTAAAAAAACTAAACATTTATTTTACAAAATCATGTTTAAAACTTAAATTTGTAGGAATGGAAGAAATGGTAGTTTTAGTAAATCCCGAAGATGAAGTTTTAGGTTTAATGGAAAAACAACAGGCTCATATTAATGGTCTACTCCATCGTGCATTTTCGGTTTTCTTATTTAACGAAAAAGGTGAAATGCTTTTGCAGAAGCGCGCTCCAGGAAAATACCATTCTCCCAGTCAATGGACGAATGCAGTCTGTTCACATCCGAGAATGGACGAAACTTATCTGGAGGGTGCAAAAAGAAGACTGAATGAGGAGCTGGGAATTGATGCTGAACTTTCAGAAAAATTTAATTTTATTTACAAAGCAGATGTTGGAGGCGGACTTTGGGAGCATGAGCTTGACCATGTCTTCACAGGAAAATATAATTCTGAATTTCATTTAAACAAAAATGAGGTTGAGGAAATTCGCTACATTTCGCCCGAAGATTTAGACAAAGAAATTTCAGAACATCCAACAGAATTTACAGAATGGTTTAAAATCATTCTGGAAGAATATAAACACCATTTTTAAACACAACGATGAAAAAAACTTTTTTAATTGTAGCATTTTTACTCAGCATTTATTCATTTTCACAGAAACTAGGAATCGAACTTTACGAGAGTGAACATTATTCAATCACCATGCCCGACACCTGGAAAGCCACCAATGATGAAGGAATTGTAAATATTTTCCCTACCAATCAGATAGGTGCAATTACCATTTCAGAATACCATGATCTGGAGTTACCAAAAGCTGAAGTGAAAAAATTTATCTTAGCATTATATAATTCTTCGGATGATGAGAAAAAAGTAAAAAATACAGGAAGCAAAAAAGGATATTCAGAATATGAGTATGAATATTTCGATGAAAAAGAAAAGCTACTCTGGATTACAAAATTATATCAGAAAAATACAGATATGTTTCTGATAACCATTAATTGCCAAGAAAAACACTGGAACGGAAATTACATGAAAGTTTTTAATGAAACTTTCGACAGTTTTAAAATAAAGAAATAAAAATAAACATGAAGAAAACAGCTTTGTACGATAAACACGTTTCTTTGGGGGCGAAAATTGTACCTTTTGCAGGATTTGATATGCCTGTACAATATTCCGGAGTAACGGAAGAACATTTTGCAGTAAGAGAAAAAGCAGGATTGTTTGACGTTTCTCACATGGGACAGTTTTTCATTGAAGGTGAAGGTTCTAAAGATCTTTTGCAATTCGTTACCACAAACAACGTTGACGTTCTTGAAAACGGAAAAGCACAATATTCTTGCCTCCCGAACGAAGATGGCGGAATTGTAGATGATTTAATCGTTTACAAAATGGAGAACAATAAATATTTTGTGGTTGTAAACGCTTCAAATATCGAAAAAGACTGGGATCACATTTCAAAATACAATACTTTCGGCGCGAAAATGACGAATGCTTCAGACGAAATGTCTCTTTTGGCAGTTCAGGGTCCGAAAGCAACTGAAATTCTTCAGAAATTAACAGAAACTAATCTTTCTGAAATTCCTTATTACAATTTCACTGTTGGAAGCGTTGCCGGAGTTAACGATGTAATTATCTCAAACACAGGCTACACAGGAAGTGGTGGTTTTGAAATTTATTTCAGAAACGAAGATGCTGAAAAACTTTGGGATGCTATCATTAAAGCTGGTGCTGAAGAAGGTATTATTCCTTGCGGATTGGCTGCAAGAGATACTTTGAGATTAGAAAAAGGTTTCTGTCTTTATGGAATGGACATTGATGACACAACCTCCCCGATCGAAGCTGGGTTGGGCTGGATCACGAAATTCGATAAAGATTTTGTATCTAAAGATATTTTCGCAAAACAAAAAGAAGTTGGAGTTATCAGAAAATTAGTTGGTTTTGAATTGACTGATAAAGGCGTTCCAAGACACGACTACCCCGTTGTAGATGCTGAAGGAAACGTGATCGGAAAAGTAACTTCCGGAACACAGTCTCCAATGAAAAAAATCGGTTTGGGAATTGCCTATGTAGACAAGCCTCATTTCAAGATTGGCTCTGAAATATTCATTCAGGTAAGAAATAAAAACATCCCTGCGAAAGTGGTTAAAATGCCATTTGTTTAAGCAGAAAATTTTTAAATATTTAAAAACCGCTTTATCAGTAATGATGAAGCGGTTTTTTTAGGAGGAGATTATGGATTATGGCTATCCATTTTATCTTTTATGTAGCAGCTTCCGTTTCTCTCCATCCGCCACACAAAAGAATGTCATTTCTATCCGGGCTAGAGTTTGGTGAATTAAATTTATTTTTCCGTAACGATTAATAGCTTCTGTAAAAGTTGATTGTACAGTAATTATTTTAACTTCTACCAAATTACTTTGCCAACTGTATAAAAACCTCACAGGTTTTGGAAACCTGTGAGGTTTAAATATACTATCAAAAAACACTTACATTCGTAAATTCGTGGCAACCTATTCCGCTTCAAAAAACATTTTCAAGGCTTCAACATTTTTCTTATCATTTCCAATAAAAATTTGGTCATCTGTCATAAAAACAGGACGTTTCAGGAAAGTATAATGATCTAAAATCAACTCTTTAAAATCCTTTTCTGTCAATGATTTTACATCCAGTCCTCTCAGTTTGATTTGGGTAGATTTTTTACTAAATAGAGCTTCGTAAGAATTGGTTTGTCTGTGCATTTCTTCAAGTTCTTTTACGGTGATGGGTTCTTTTCTTATTTCCCTTTTTTCCCAATCTGTTAAATCAAACTGCGCTAAAATCTTTCTGCAGGTATCACAGGTATTGAGGTGAAATACTTTCTTCATAAATTAAATTTAGCCCAAAAATAACTCAAAATTTAAAATTTTAAAAATTATTAAATACCTTTATTAAAATTTTAAAAATGGACAATAAACCAGTTACTTTCCAATTTATTTCCGAACCTTCTGATGTTAATTACGGTGGAAATGTACATGGAGGAAGTGTAATGAAATGGATTGATCAGGCCGGATATGCATGTGCAACTACATGGAGCGGAAATTATTCCGTAACAGTGTATGTAGGCGGAATTCGTTTTTATGAGCCTATAAAAATTGGCGAGCTGGTAAAAGTTGAGGCACATGTAATTTATACCGGATCATCGAGTATGCATATTTCGATTAATGTGTTTTCACGAAGTCTGAAACAACCGAATTTTGATAAGAAAACCCACTGCATTATTGTATTTGTCGCCGTTGATGAAAACGGAAAAAAACTTTTAGTACCTAAGTGGATTCCGGAAAACGAAGAAGAAAAACAACAAGAAAAATACGCAATACGTCTGATGGAGCTGAGAACTCAGATTGAAGATGAAATGAAACCTTTTCTGTAATGATTGAAGTTAAAAAATAAACCCTCCCAAGTATCTTTGGAAGGGTTTATCTATGTTAGTCTTTGCAATTGTACACTTGTGGACAACCGATATACTGTACACAATATGAAGGACCGGTAACGGCTCCTGAACAGCTGCATCCGCAAAGAGACAGATCTGGATTACCTATTTTACCTGCTCCACCGATAATCTCCTTAAGATCGGTTTTTTTAAGCCTTTTAGCGTTCTTTAAAATGTTTGTCATGTGATTTGTTTTAAATTTAACAATATAGTTTGATTATCAAATTTAAAAAATATTTACGAATAGAACACTAATAAACAGAAATTTTTATTGAAAATTTATATATAATTTAAATAAAATCAATAGAATAAATTCAATAATATATTATCTCATAAAAAAACCTTTCAATTTCTTGAAAGGTTTTTGACAGTTTATGTAGTGTGTTATCTTGCGATGTTTACCGTTCTAGTCTCTCTGATTACGGTAACTTTTACTTGCCCGGGATACGTTAATTCATTCTGAATTTTCTCAGATATGTCGTAAGAAAGCTGAGAAGACATCTCGTCATTTACTCTTCCGCTTTCTACCATTACTCTCAATTCTCTTCCGGCCTGAATTGCATACGCCGAAGAAACACCTTCAAAACTTAATGCTGCAGCTTCAAGATCTTTTAATCTTTGGATATAGGATTCTAGAACCTGTCTTCTTGCTCCCGGTCTTGCTCCCGAAATCGCATCGGCGACCTGAATAATCGGTGATAATAAAGACGTCATTTCTACTTCGTCGTGGTGAGCTCCGATTGCATTGATCACTTCAGGATTTTCACCATATTTTTCTGCCCATTGCATTCCTAAAAGTGCGTGAGGAAGTTCAGATTCCTGCTCAGGAACTTTCCCTATATCGTGTAGAAGACCTGCTCTTTTCGCTAATTTGACATTTAATCCTAATTCAGCAGCCATTGTTGCCGCAATATTTGCAACTTCTCTAGAGTGCTGTAATAGGTTTTGCCCGTAAGAAGAACGGTATTTCATTCTACCAACTATTTTTACCAATTCTGGGTGTAATCCGTGAATTCCTAAATCAATAATAGTTCTTTTACCTACTTCAATGATTTCTTCTTCGATTTGTTTTCTCGTTTTTTCAACAACTTCTTCGATTCTTGCAGGGTGAATTCTACCGTCTGTTACTAATCTGTGAAGTGATAATCTTGCAATTTCTCTTCTTACAGGATCAAAACATGAAAGAAGAATTGCTTCCGGTGTATCGTCAACGATGATTTCTACACCTGTCACCGCTTCCAAAGCACGGATATTTCTACCTTCTCTACCAATAATTCTACCTTTTACTTCATCAGATTCGATGTTGAAAACAGAAACCGAATTTTCAATTGCCTGCTCTGTGCCAATTCTCTGGATCGTCTGAATAACGATTTTTCTCGCTTCACTTTTAGCATTCAACTGAGCTTCTTCCATGATACTCTGAACGTGTGCCTGAGCTCTTGTTTTTGCTTCTGCTCTCATGGTTTCTACCAATTCTGCTTTAGCTTCTTCAGCTGTATAATTTGAAATTTTTTCAAGCATTTCAACTTTTCTGGCTGTTGCCGAGTCAAGATCACTTTGCTTTTTCTCTAAAATTTCATTCTTTTTAGCATAATCAGCGATTTGCCTGTCAAGATCTTTCTCTAATTTTCCGGCTTTGCTAAGCTCGTCGTTCAGTTTATTTTCTTTGTCTTTCGTTCTTTTCTCAGCTTCCTGCATTTTCTTTTCACGTACCTGAATATCTGCATCATGCTGAGATTTTAGTTCTAAGAATTTTTCTTTAGCCTGAAGATTTTTTTCTTTTTTTATAGATTCTGCCTGTAAATTGGCTTTCTCTAATAAATTATCTGCATTTTTCTTAGCATCGTCGATAATAAATTTAGCTTTAGTATTGAGTGAGCTTTTAGAGAAAACCATCCCTATTACAACTCCTATAACCAAACAAATCACGCCTACTATTATGGCTGTTGTCATATATATATTTAGTTTTAATTGTCTTATTTACCTAAAATAAAAAAGCCTACAATAATCCAGTGATATAGAGTAAACTCCTAATCTCCACGATTTGAACTGATTTCTATCGTCTGTAATCCTGCAAGCAGGCGCGCCATTCGATAGACATTTGTCCGTTAATTGTTTAGCGTTGAGTTTACCTTTAATGTGTTAGAATTACTGTAGGCAGGTTTTTTGGAAAAAAAATCTATTTTCCTGTATCATTCAGCTTTTGATTAATTTTCATCAATCTTTCGTTGGTTGATTTTATATTTCTTTCATGATTCAGAGCAACAACTTCTGCATTGGTTCCCAGTTTTAGGGCACACATTGCCAAAGCATCCTGTTTATCTCTTACATCAAAATTCTGTTCAAAATCTTTAATCATATTTTCAATCTGCTTCCCCACTTTACGCAAAGTTTCTTCTTCGGCTGCGGGTACATTCAGCGGATACACTCTTCCTGCAATGTTGATGGTTATTCTCCTTACCTCCATTATAATCCACTGTTTTGAAGCTGTGCAATACAAAAGTCTACTTCTTTTACCAATCTGTTGATATGGTTTTTCATGAGTCTGTTGTGTTCAGGATTTCCTGATATTGCTGAATAAAGCTTTATATTTTTCTGTTCTTCTGCTAAGACCTGGTTTTTTTTCCTTTCTGCATCATATTTCACCTTCAGTTCGTTATGCTCTTTATTTAAGTCTGAAAACATTTCAGATAAATTCTGATGACTTTTTTGAAGACTCAAAACTTTTTTTTCTAATTCTGAAAAATTATTTTCTAATTCTTGAAGCATTTCAGGTCTGTAAATATTCTAACTATGAGCAAAAATAGGAAAATATTGGTACTAATAAAAATTATTATCTCTATATTTTGATTAAAACAAAAAAAGGAGATGCCAAGCAACTCCTTTTAATATTAATTTTGTATTATATTATTCGAATTTCAATACAAACATGACAGCTCTTGTTTGCAATGTAGAAACTGCTGAAGACCAGTAAGGAGGCGTTGTAGCATTATCTGCAACCAATTCATTATTCATAAAGAAAGTTCCTCTTACAGCCGGAGTCAGTTTAAATTTATTGAAATAAAACTGAATACCCATCTCTGCAGACCAAGCAAAATTATGCGTTGTAGATCTGAAAATCTGCTGCATATTATCATCCTGAGAACCTGAATTTGACTGTAAATTGACGATATAATTCACACCCGCCGCAATGTATGGTCTTGAATTGTACCATCTTTCACCATGCAATTCTAACATTACAGGAATATCTACTAGTGTAGATTTAATATCTCTTACTCTATCTTTTTCAGCCAAAGCAATCGGTATAAATGGAGCGTTTGTTAAACTTCCATCTTTATAAATATCATTTGATTGAGTATTAAAAGTCAATTGTCTTTGAGCAAACTGCAAACCTGGTTCTACTCTTACATCTAAGTAATCATTCATTCTGAATTTAGCAATAAGACCTGCTCCGAAGCTTGTACTTTCTTTAGAAGATACCAGATTATGATTTTCATACATTCCGTATCTTGGGTCAAGCACAATTTTATAGTCTATCATATTTGCATTCAAATAAAACCCCCAGCTGAGTTTTTTCTGGTCAAAGTCTTCCAACCTGTCCATCCTGTCACGGGTTCTGAATTGAGCATCTGCAAAGAATGCAATATTAACTGAGGCTAAAACCAGAGCTTTTAATAGAAATTTATTCATAGGTTATTTTGTTGCTTTATAAATTGTGGCTATACCTAAACTTAGTTTTTTGTATTCTACTTTTTTAAATCCTGTATCTAAAAGAATTTGTCTCATTTTTTCTCCAAACGGAAATGCATTTACAGAATCGGGAAGATAAGTGTATGCTCTGTTGTCTTTAGAAATCAATCTTCCGATTGCCGGCAATATGTTTTTGAAATAAAACATATAAAACGGTCCTAAAAAACCCTCAACTTTTGAAAACTCCAGAATGTAAACACTTTTGTTTTCTTTCACTACTCTTCTCAGCTCTGCCAAACCTTTATTAAGATTTTCAAAATTTCTCACACCAAAAGCAACGGAAACAGCGTCAAATCTATTGTCCTCGAAAGGTAAATTTTCTGCATCGCCCTTTTGCATGGAAATTTTGCCGTCTAAATTAAGTTTTTTTATTTTAATAACGCCAACATTTAACATTTGTTGCGATAAATCTAATCCAACTACCTTTGCACCCGTTCCTTTTTCAACAGCAATGGCCAAATCTCCGGTTCCCGTAGCTACATCCAGTGTTTCTTTAGGATTATCGTAATTCATCCATTTTACCAATTTATTTCTCCAAAGCACATCTATTTTCATAGACAATACATGGTTTAACAAATCGTACTTAGGCGCAATATTGTCGAACATATCCTCTACCTGACTCTTTTTGCTAGATTCAGAATTGTAGGGCGTTACTTGGTTGATATCTTTTGTCAAAACTTAAAACTTGTAATATTCTTTATAATAATTCAGATAATCTTCTTTTCTGAAGATCTTTGAGCGGGATTCTACTTTCTGAATGTTTTTAATCAATTGATCGTAATCTTCATCCACATTAAAATAAAAGTCATCGGTATAGAGCTTATTAAAATGTTTTGCACCGCCATAATACTCTTTTCCGTCTATCATGGTTTTATCCAACGCCAAAAGTAATGAATCTTTTTTAAGATTGTACCCATAATATTGATCATTAATGTAATAATCTTTGTGGGCAATATTTAAAAGGCCACGAATTTTCTTTACTTCAAAGGCAGAGTCGTAAAGCATTTTCTTATTCTGATCAAATACTTTAATTGTATTTTTCCCTTTATTTAGGTCTACATGCACAAACTGTCCTGCAGAAATAATACCTTCAGAACCGTTATTGATTTTAAAATAATATGTATTGGGTGTAGGATTATCTACCAAGTAATAATTTTTTTTAGCTAAAAAGAAATTATAAACAGCAAAAGCACCGATAAATACCACAATAGCGATAAGCAAACCTTTTAAAGACGGGTTGTTTTTCATAGATTGTCAGAAACAATTTTTGCAAATTTAATAATATTTTTAATTCTTTCTTATTAATATTAATTATTAACTTTGCCTCTTTAAAAAATTACATAAACGAATGCCGAATACAATCATTATTGGCTCAGGATCTTACCTACCGAATAGAGTAATTGGAAGAGACTATTTCTTAGATTCAGAGTTTTATACAGAAGATGGTGTTAAAATTGACAAACCTGCTGAACAAACTATTTCAAAATTTGTAGAAATTACTGAAATTGAAAACAGGCGATTTATAGATGAAGATCTTTCAAACTCACAAATTGGTTTTGAGGCGGCAAAAATTGCCATTGCAGACGCAAATGTAGATCAGGAGAATCTTGATTATATTATTTACGCAAGTAATTTTGGTGAAGTTACCGTTAACGGATATGCTGATTTTATGCCGACAATGGCAGCAAGAGTTAAAAATAAATTAGGCATTAAAAACAGAAAGTGCATCACTTATGATATGCTTTTCGGTTGTCCGGGATGGGTAGAAGCAATGATTTTGGCAGATAATTTAATTAAAGCTAAAGTTGCAAAAACTATTTTGGTTATCGGTGCAGAAACTTTAAGCAGAGTTACCGATCCTTACGACAGAAATAAGATGATTTTCGCAGACGGAGCCGGAGCTGTTGTCGTTCAAGCAACCGAACAGGAAAATGTAGGAATTATTGCTCACAACACTATTTGTGACAATGGTATTGAATTAAATTATCTTGCAAATGGGCCGTCAATCAACAAAGAAGCAGATCAAAAACGTTTGTACGTAAGAATGTTGGGTAGAAAAATTTATGAATATGCTCTTAAAAATGTTCCCGCAGCCATTAAAGAAACCATTGATGATGCCGGATTATCTATAGGAGACATTGATAAGATTTTAATTCACCAGGCAAATGCAAAGATGGATTATGCTATGATCGAAAGACTTCACAAGCTTTATGATGTGAAAGATTACGATCATTCTGTATCTCCTATGACTGTTCAGGATTTGGGAAATACCTCTGTAGCAACAATTCCTACCATGTTTGATTTAATAATTAAAGGAAAAATGCAGGGTCATTCGTTTAAAGATAATGGCAACATTGTAATGACTTCTGTTGGAGCCGGAATGAACATCAATGCTATCGTTTACAGATTTCCTTAAGACTTAAATTTAATTAAAATACAAAAGCACAAAGGGCATCTCTTTTGTGCTTTTTTTAAATATTATGCAGAAGAATTTTTTAATTATCGCAGCGATTTTCCTCGTATTGGAAATTTACGTTTATCAGGCTGTAAAAACACTTACAGATAATTTTTTGATAAGAATTGTTTATTGGGCTTTAACGCTTTCTGTGTATGGTCTGTTCATCTACGAGCTTACCAATATTTCCAGAGCAGACAAAGATCCTACACGACTTCATCTAACCGTTTCTGTGTTTTTAATTTTCATGCTACCGAAGATTTTTGCCATCTTTTTTTTACTGGTTGACGATATTTTCCGTACCGGAATCTATTTTTTCAATTTCACAAAGGGAGGTGAACATTTTTTTCCGGAAAGAAGAAAATTCCTGAGTCTGGTAGGTTTAGGTTTAGGCGGCGCACTTTCTGCTCTTTTTGTGGATGGTATTACTTTCGGTAAGTTCAGACATAAAGTTAGAAAGGTGAAAATTAAAATTCCAGGACTTGGAAAGAGTTTTAAAGGATATAAAATCATACAAATTTCTGATGTTCACAGTGGAAGTTTTCCCAATCCTGAAAAATTACAACACGCAATTGATTTAATAAACGCACAAAAACCTGATCTTGTATTATTTACAGGAGACATGGTCAATAATCTTGCTGAAGAATTCAAACCTTTCATTCCTTTATTCTCAAAAATTAAAGCTAAAGATGGAAAACTGGCTACTTTAGGAAATCATGATTACGGCGACTATGTAACCTGGAAAACTCCGAAAGCTAAAACTGATAATCTTGACACACTTATTGACTATGAAAACCAGGCCGGATTCGAAAATTTAAGAAATGAACATCGTGTGATTGAAAAAAATGGCGAAAAACTCTATATTCTTGGTATTGAAAACTGGGGTTTAAAGCCATTTCCACAATATGGAGATTTAGACAAAGCCTTAAAAGGAGTTCCGCAATCTGCTCCAAAAATTCTAATGAGCCACGATCCTTCACACTTCGATGCGATCGTAAAGAAGCATCCAGGAAACGTACATTTAACACTTTCCGGTCACACGCACGGAATGCAGTTTGGTTTAGATCTTAAAAACGTAAAATGGTCGCCGGTACAGTACAAATATCCAAAATGGGCAGATTTGTATGAAAGCGAAGGAAAGCTATTGTACGTAAACAGAGGTTTCGGAGTTCTGGCTTATCCAGGAAGAGTGGGTGTTTTACCCGAAATTACACTTTTTGAATTGGTTTAATGCGAGTTACGGGATAATTGTGACACAGATTTTGGATTTAAACTTAAATCTCCAATTTAAAAACCCGGATCACGAAACCCGAAACTAAAATATATAATCTTTCATCCTCGAAGTCGCCAATTCTTTTTCATTAACCCAGGAAAGAAAAGCTTCAAGCTTGTCTTCCATCTTTTTACCTAGATGATATCTCCTGTAAAACGGGATTTTAAACTGATATTTATTCATATCGGTAAATTGCCACGAATCAAGATAAACCAAAACAAAGTCATCATTTTTTAAGGTTTCAAAAACCATATTCTGGTAATACTGCATGGGCAAGACCTGAAAAACAAAATCATTATACGGCAGTTGACTGTACGGAGAAATACTTTCCGGAACGATGCTCAATCCGTTTTCCTCAATAATTTCTGAGCTTCTTTTTAAACGCTTAAAAGGAAATAAAATATCTGCATTATCAATATTTGAAATGTAATTAAAACCGATAGATTTTAATTCTTCTAATGAAAACTGGCGATTCTTTTGTCTGATTCCTTTGATCTGTTTTTCTAAAAAATCCTGAACATTTTTTTTCACCTCATCAATTTTTTCGAGACCGGAATCTTTATTAAAAAAAGCAATTTCATGCCCTTGAGCAGAAATTGCTTTTAATAGATTTTGAAGTTTTTCTGCGATAGAAATTTCAATAAAAAAACTCGCTTTTGTTTCATGAATATCTAAAATTCTTAAAATTGCTTTTGTATTACTCTCAGTAATTTTTAATCTTTCTTCATCAGAAATATCTGTTTCTTTTTTAGTTTCAGCTTCAATATTCATGATGTTAAAAGTGAGCAATACCATTCAGTTTAAATTTAGATAAGATTTATAATTAACTACAAATCAAAAGTTAAAATTATTTTTAATTAAACTAACACTTGAAGTAAATCAATTATTGTTTAATTTCACTTTAAGATTTTTAATCATATCTTTTGACATTTCAGTAATTCCAAAATCATAAGACAATCCCCAATCTTTTTTTGCAACAGAATCATCAATTGAAGCTGGCCAGGAATCTGCAATTGCCTGTCTGAAATCCGGCTTGTAATCAATCTCAAATTCCGGAATTTCTTTCTTAATTTCCTGAGCCAATTCTTTCGGAGTGAAAGACATTCCGCCTAAATTGTAAGAAGAGCGAACTGTTAAATTCTCTTTCGGAGCGTCCATCAATTTTAAAGTTGCATTGATTGCATCATCCATATACAACATTGGCATTCCTGTATTTTCAGAGATGAAACTTGTATATTTTCCTTCTTCAATTGCTTCATAAAAAATCTCAACTGCATAATCTGTTGTTCCTCCACCTGCGGGAGTTTTCCAAGAAATCAAACCCGGATAACGGATACTTCTTACGTCTACTCCATATTTATCAAAATAATATTCGCACCATTTTTCACCTGCCATTTTTGAAATTCCATATACGGTTGTAGGATTTAAAACAACATCCTGACCAACATTTTCTTTTGGAATTCCTTTCCCGAAAACTGCAATTGAACTAGGCCAGAATATCTTTTTAAGCAAGCCTTCTTTCGCCAGTTCGCAGAAATGCAGAAGAGGTTCAAGATTTAATTTCCATGCAAAAATTGGCTGCTTTTCCGATGTTCCTGATAAAAGTGAAGCTAAGTGATATACTGTTGTAATTTCATAATCTTTAATCACCTGTCTTACCAATTGTGTGTTGGTAACATCCATTCTTTCGTAATGTCCGGCTGAAGTAAGACCTTTCTGCCATCTGTCTAGACCGGAAGCCACCACATTTTCAGCTCCGTGAATCTCAACAAGTCTGTTGGTAAGTTCAGTTCCAATCTGCCCTAAAGCACCTGTAATCAATATTTTTTCCGTATAGGATTCCATTTTACTTTTTATTATTATGATAAAAGCAAAAATAGAAATTTTAGACCCTATTTTAAAAACAAAATTGTAAATTCGATTACAATTTTTACTAATGAAAAAAATTATCATTGCATTTATCTTGTTTTCTTACTCGGTTTCAGCACAATACACCGATATTAATATTATAAAAGAAGTAAAAGTAAAAAACAAAGGTGTTGTGGTTTCTGCTCATCCTTTGGCCAGTGAGGCCGGAGCAAAAATTCTTAAAATGGGTGGGAATGCTTATGATGCCATTGTCTCTACACAATATGCTTTAGCAGTTGTTTATCCTCAGGCGGGAAATATCGGAGGCGGTGGTTTTTTGGTGGGTGTAAAAAATAATGGTGAAAAATTTACCCTTGATTATCGCGAAACAGCTCCTAAAAACGCATCCAAAAACATGTATCTTAACAAGAACGGAAAAGCTGACACCAATTTATCGCAGAACGGAAGATTGGCAGTCGGTGTTCCCGGAAGTGTAGCTGGTTTTTTTGCAACTTTAAAACATTGCAACATTCCGATGGAAAAACTCATTCAGCCTGCAATTGATTTAGCGGAAAAAGGCTTTGCAATTACCGAGCAAGAAGCCAGACTATTAAATTCCAATAAAGAATATTTTCAAAAATATAATATGACCTCCAATGCATTCGTAAAAAACGAGATCTGGAAATCAGGTGATATTTTGAAGCAAAAAGATTTGGCAGAAACTTTAAAATTAATTCAAAAATCAGGATTAAAAGGATTTTATGAAGGAAAAACTGCTCAGCTTCTGGTTTCGGAAATGAAAAAAGAAAACGGGATTATTACCTTAGACGACCTGAAAAACTATAAAGTTGCCGAAAGAAAACCACTTGAATTTGATTATAAAGGAAACCATGTTGTTTCGATGCCTTTACCTTCAAGTGGTGGAATTCTTTTAGCTCAAATGCTGAAAATGTCGGACTATGAAAATTTAGAAAAATATCAGCAAAATTCTACGCAGGCAGTTCAGATTATGGTGGAAGCAGAAAGAAGAGCATTTGCAGACAGAGCCGAATATATGGGCGATCCGGATTTTATTCAGGACAAAACAGCTTATTTAATTTCTGATGATTATTTGAAAAACAGATGGAAAAGTTTCAATTTTATCAAGGCAACTCCTAGCTCGGATGTCGGAAAAATTATCAGCCAACCTAAAGAATCTACAGAAACCACACACATTTCAGTGATTGACAAAAACGGGAACGCAGCCTCTGTTACCACAACTCTGAATGGCTTGTACGGAAGTAAAGTAGTCGTTTCCGGAGCTGGTTTTTTCTTAAATAATGAAATGGATGACTTCTCGATAAAGCCAGGTGTTCCAAACATGTTTGGTGCGGTTGGCGGCGAGGCAAACGCTATTCAGCCCAATAAAAGAATGCTTTCTTCAATGACTCCCACAATTATTTTGAAAAACGGAAAACCTTATATCGTTGTAGGAACTCCGGGCGGAACGACTATTCCGACTTCTGTTTATCAGTCGATTGTAAATGTGATAGATTTTAAACTGAATACAAATATCGCTGTTAATTCTCCGAAATTTCATCATCAATGGCTTCCTGAAACTGTGGCTTTTGAAAAGAATTTTCCGGAAGCAACAATTAAAGATTTAGAAAAATTAGGTTATAAAGCTGAAAAGGTGAATCAATTGGGAAGAACGGAAATGATTGTAATAGATGATAACGGAAATATTCATGCTGTTGCAGACGGTCGTGGTGATGATTCTGTTGGAGTAGAATAATTTTGACCTGCTCCGAACAAAAACTAAAAAAGAACTGGAAATTTGTAAAAAAATTTCACCTCTATGATTACAACCATAAAATTTCAGAATATTAATCGTTTACTTTGTTATAGATTATTATCGTAATAATAATTTTTTTTCATCATTTGTGTTTTTAGCCTTCCTCAGGGAAGGCTTTTTATTTCACGATGATTTTAAATTAAAATATTCAGACTTGAAGGCTGAACTTTCACATGAATCGGAGATTTTATTTTATTGAATTCTCCGTCAAGATGCCAATTCTTGGTATTTACCTTAAATTCAATTTCAGAAACCGGAAGATAGGTGATGTAATCATCCTCTTTTAGTTTTTTAGTAAACATTCTGAATGCAAAAAGAGGCGAATAGGTCAGCGGAAACTTTTTTACCAAAACCATATCAACCAAGCCGTCACTTTTGCTTGCCATTGGAGCGATGTAAGCATTATTCCCGAATTGACGGGTGTTTGCAATATTAACCATTAAATACTTTCCGTTATATTGCTTATAATTTTCATCAAAAAATTTAAGCTTAATTGGTTTATAATTGAAAAAAGTTTTTAATGAAACTTTAATATAATTTTTAAATCCACGGTTAGTTTTTTCAAATTCTTTAACCACTTTTCCGTCAAAACCAGTTCCGGAAACATTAATAGAAAGTCTGTCGTTAACAGTAAAAGTATCTATTTTACGGAATTTTTTAGCCTTTAGTTTAGTTAATAATTCATCTAAATTTTTACTGAATTGTGTTTCATTAGAAAAACCATTCCCCGATCCTGCCGGAAAAATAGCTAAAACTTTATCAGTATTAATGAGCATTTTAGCTACTGTAGAAATTGTTCCGTCACCTCCGATAGCTACAAAAAAATCAACTTCATTAAAATGTTTTTGAATAAAATCTTCAGTTCCCAAAATCGATTCAGAAATATAATACAAAGGATTTTGTAATTTATTTTTAAGCTCGTTCAGAAAAGGCTGATAATTTTTTTTTGCCGAAAAGGGATTGATAATAAAAGCTACTCGTTCCATTGTCACAAAATTAAAAAATGCTTCCTGATTTGGAAGCATTAATATTAGTTAATTTTCATTCTCTCTTTAAATTCCGGATTTAAAGTACCCGCAAAATCGTTCCAGGAAATAGGAATTGTAATATCTCCTGCTGCAAAAGCCGCAATCTCGTATGGACTGTAATGAAAATACAGATTTTTATCATCAAAATAAAAATTTCCTGTTGCCGGAATCACATCTACCAACAGCATTTCAGAATTATTAACTTTACCATTTTTATCGGTGGCTCCTCCATTTGCTCTATTAATATTTTTCATCAATAAATTTTCAATCTGTTTTTTAGGCATTGATGTAATATCTGACAATTGTACTTTCTTTTTATTTTTTAAATCGAAAACCCTTTCTGAAAAACCGTAATTATCATGAGCACCTCCCGAATATGATCCCCAGGAATATTGTATGTGTAGAAAATTGTTTTTATTCGAGATTAATTCCATTCCTGTACTGTCGTACCATTCTTCAGAGAAAGTGAGATCTGAAATCCATTCTTTGCTGTCGTTTTTAATTGAAGCAAAATACTCTGTCTTATCTTTTTGCAAAAAATTCTGCAATCCCTGTTTTGAGTAATCCTTATTATCTTTTATTTTGAAATAAATACTGTCGAGCAAAGCGGCGTCTTTTATTGTAGGAAAAACCAATAATTTAGAATCAAATTTTGCAGTAAGAAACTTTGCTATTTTCACCGAATCTTCAATATTTATTGAATCAACAATTAATTTTTCGGGTATTAAAACTTCATTTTGAGCTGAATTTGAGCTTTTTTTTTCATTTTTATTACAAGCTGACAAAACAAATAGTGTAGAAAGCACTACGACAACAATCGCATTTTTCATAATTTAATTTTCTTCTGATATGCAAAAACCATTCACAAAATGAATGGTTTTAAAATATTTATCTTAAAATTGCTATTTTTTGATTAAACTCATTACCTGACTTTCAGAATCTGAAATTACTTTCCAGATTTTCTGGAATGCAGGGTAATATTCTTTTGGATAATCTGCACTCGCAATATTATATTCTGAAATCGTTATAATTCTGTTATCTTTTTTCTCTACTGTGTAAGAATAGCTAATTTCTTTATCTTCAGTAACGATTTTTTTACTTTTTGGTAAATCTGCTACATCATATCCTTCAGGAATTTCTATTTCTACAACCTTCGTTTTACTGATTGGCGAAATAAAATCAATCATATATTTTCTTTCATCCTGCTGATCAAAATCATTCTTAGCCTGCTGTAAAAATAAAAGAGGGTTTATAATCATTTTTTTTCCAATATTATCGATCATATTGTTTGAAGTGAAACTCATAGTAGACCGAAACTCTCCCCCTTCCAAAACTCTAGAATTGATATTATCAAAACCTACTGAAAAGTTTTCCTTATACTGTTTTTTATATTTTTCCGGATTTTCATCAAAGTTTTCTTTTGTATTCATGGCCATCATCCCTTCATCCTGATCTTGATAAGCACCTGAAATTGTACCATCGGGATTTATTTTTGCTTTAACTATATGACTATTATAGCTGATATTAATATTAGTAAGCGAAATAACTTCCGCTTTATCATCTTTCACTAAAAGCCCATTATTATTCCATACTCGCGAAGGTAAAAGATTAGCCTTTGACTGTTTTGAAGTTGCATCAAAAAGATAAAATCGTTTATCAATTTCTGCTCCTGCCACAACATAGTTGAAATTTCCAATATTTGGGAAAGATAAATTTACAAGACCATTTCGTACAGTTGAAATTAGGATAGGATACGCCGTAATATTTGCGCTTCTGAAGAGTGAAAGCAACATCAGATTTAGATCTGCATCATTTCCTGTTTTAAGCTTAATTAAATCTTTTATTCCGTTTTCGGCGTAAATTCCGTTATTGTTATTCCAGGTGTAGTTGTTTTTTACAAAATCTAAAATTTTCTGCGCTTTAGCAAGATCATTTTTCTCATTATTTACATTTGCCGGAAAAATATCTTTTACCAATCTGTCTTTTTTATACTGTGACCCGAAATCTTCATGATCCCAAAGTTTTTTTCTGATATCTTCCCATGTTGAAGTGTACATTTTAAGATTATCGCCGAAATATGTAGAATGAAGTTCTGCCCTTATTTTTGTTCTGTAATTATCGTTGTTTTTTACATATTTTTCTGTTTTGAAAGCTTTCAGGTTATCGTAGCCAAATCTGTATGTTTTGTGATTGGAACCATATAACATTTCTTCTTTTAGAATTTTGTATTTAGGAAATAAACTTCCTGTAAAATCTACACTGTAAGACATCTGAATCGGAGAATCAAGCACATATTCTGTGTAAACTGACGGAATATCCAACTCTATATAAATCATTGGAATTTCATACACAAACGGAGATACTACTTCATATTGATACTCGATAACAGATCCGTTTTTAATATTTGGAAATGCAAATTTATTGACGGTAATATATTTATTTTCCTTTGACTTAAATTTAGAGCTTTTATCAACTTTAGTCTCTTGAATATTATCTGCTTCCAGATTATATACAAAAGCCTTCATATTATTCAAAATTTCTCTGTCACCAGAATTATTATCATATAGTGAAACTTCCAAATTATGCCAGTCCTCTGTTTTATCTTTATCGTAAATCTTTACACGATAAGCATACTTTTTTATAAGTTTCCCGCTTGAATTATCTATGCGAAAATGAATAGATCGATACAGTATTTCAGCAGGCGCCTTTTCATCAATGGCAGATTTTTCTTTTTTAAGATCCTCTTTGTTGAATTTCGGCATTTTTAAAAACTCTTGTTTTTGTGCTAAAAACAGAGTATTCATCAATAATAATAGGTATAAAATAATTTTTTTTCTCATTTATGATTTTTTAGAAATTAGAATTTTAGCATTATCAGCATTCATAATTTTTTTTCTGAAACTGATATAATCTTTGTATTTATCTTTAGAATGAAGTCCTTTTTTCATCTGAAAGAATCTTTTTACGATGAGTTGGTCATCTTTTTTCTCAAACGAAATCTTATATATTCCAAAATCTGAAATTACATTTCCGTTTTCAGGCATTTCTTCGATAAAATATCCTGCAGGAAGTTTATAGATGATTTCATACTCGTCTTCGAAAGAAAAACGGTTTTCAAAAGGAAGTTTCCTATTTTCATCCTGATGATAGTTTGCATTAGAATAAATAGGAACTGCTCTGAAAATATAGCTCGAACCTACCATTTTTGAATAATTGATGGCTTTAAAATTTAAGTCAAAATCAATTGTTGCCAAATCTCTGTTGTTTTTAAAATCAGACATTTCAACTTTTTCAAAATCTAATGTTGAAAGCGAGTTTTTAATCGACGTATTTCTTTCGGACTGACTCAGTCCCGAATAAGATAAATTAAAATCATACTGATTTCCGGTGTAAGTAAATTTACCATTTCCATTAATTGTTTTGTCAGGGTTTAGCTGAATATTTAAAATCTGTTTTTCTTTACTCTGACCTGCAGAATAGCTTGGAGTTTCCATAATTTCAATTCCGGTAGGTTTTACCGCTAAGACATTTCTGTCTGTAGTACTGTATCCTAAATGATTATAGGCAATTTCCTGAGAGGTGTTTTCCAGCCAGATATTTCCTTTTTCAGTAGGAATTACTAGAATTGCATGATTTCCTCCCATTTTTGGAAAGTCGGGATCGAAACTTATGGACGAAGAATTAGAATTGATGATTACATAATATGATTTAATTTCCGCTTCATCCAAAAGTGTTTTCATGTAGTTGGTAAGACCTTTACAGTCGCCATAACCTTTTTTCTGTACTTCATCCGGCATCATCGGTTGCCAACCGCCAATTCCCAATGCTACAAAAACATATCGAGTCTTGCTTTGCATATATTGGTAAATTTTCTTTACTTTCTCTTCCGTAGAACCTGAAAGATTAAGTGCTGCAATCTCAGATTTTATTTGAGGTGTTGATACAGAAACCGGAGTCAAAAGATTATTATAATACCACAAACCAAAATCTTTCCAGGTTGTAAAACTTCCTTTTTTTCCGACCAAATTAAACTGATCTAATGAAAAACTTACTTTTGGCAGAATTTTCTGTGGATTAGGAACCATGCTTTCGTTGTCAATCGCAGGAACATTTTCATAAGAATACAATTTCCCGCCATCTTCGTCAGTAACTTTCACTGTAGCAAACTCAAATGGAGATTCGTAAGTTTTAGAGCGTAAATTAATTCCTGATTTATTGATAATTTTAAAACTGCTCTTTTGTACAGAAATATTGAAATCACGATACGGAGTAAAATCAGGAATAAAAACCGTATTCGGATCTTTTTGATCGTAGCTAAATTCTATAGTATACGGATAAGAAGTGGGAGTATAAGACAAATACATCATTCTGTTATCAGAATAAAAAGTGCCTTGAGAATTCGCAGCGACATCAGTAAAATCACTTTTAGAATAGCTTTTTATTTTCGCACCTTTATCATCATAAACTGTCACTTTGATATTTGACGCAGTATTTCCTTTTTCATAATAAATTTTAGGAATGGCAAAACCAACTGCATCTTTATTGATTACTGTAATGGCAGAAGAATTGTGGTAAACAATTTCGTCAATTTTATTAATTTCTAAAACAGTACTTTCATTTCTTACAACAGCACTCGCATTTTTCTTTAAAACATCACTGATTTCTGATACCGGGTAAGTTTGTGCGTAGTAAAATGAGGCCAAAGAAAAAACCCCAACGCACCATAATTTCATCATTGTAATTAATTTTTCTCAAAAGTAAAAAAAATCTTAATAAAATGTTAATTAATTTTTATTATCCTGAGATTTATTAATAAAAAAAGACTCCATTATATTAATGAAGTCTTTTAAATATTTTTAGAGAAATTGATTAAACATCAATTTTCGCATATTTTGCATTTTTTTCGATAAATTCTCTTCGTGGAGGAACTTCGTCACCCATCAACATAGAGAATGTAGAATCTGCTTCCACAGCATTATCAATGGTTACTTGTTTTAAAATTCTATGTTCCGGATTTAAAGTAGTTTCCCAAAGTTGCTCAGGATTCATCTCTCCAAGACCTTTATAACGCTGAACTTCAACACCTTTACCATCCGGAGACATTTCTAATGTTAATTCTTCACGCTCTTTTTCGTTGTAAGCATATATTTTTTTGTTCCCTTTCTTTAATAAATATAAAGGCGGTTGCGCAATATAAATATATCCGTTCTCAATCATTTCTTTCATAAATCTGAAGAAGAATGTAAGAATCAGAGTAGAAATGTGAGAACCGTCAATATCGGCATCGGTCATGATTACTACTTTATGATATCTTAATTTAGCCATATTTAAAGCTTTAGAATCTTCTTCTGTTCCTACAGAAACTCCCAAAGCAGTATAAATATTTTTAATTTCTTCATTGTCGTACACTTTATGAAGCATCGACTTCTCAACATTCAAAATCTTACCTCTCAATGGAAGAATTGCCTGAAAATGCCTGTCTCTACCCTGTTTCGCAGTTCCACCTGCCGAATCTCCCTCAACTAAGAACAATTCAGATTCTGCAGGATCTTTTGATGAACAGTCAGAAAGTTTTCCCGGAAGACCAGAACCTCCCATCGGAGATTTTCTCTGAACCATTTCACGGGCTTTTTTCGCCGCCTGTCTTGCTTTTGCAGCTAAAACAACTTTTTGAACAATTAGTTTTGCTTCATTCGGATTTTCTTCCAAGAAGTTGGTCAACATTTCACCAACGATTTTATCCACCGCACCGGAAACTTCAGAGTTTCCTAATTTAGTTTTGGTCTGTCCTTCAAACTGAGGCTCCATTACTTTTACAGAAACTACTGCTGTTAAACCCTCACGGAAATCGTCTCCGGTAATTTCCACTTTCTCTTTAGCAGGAATTCCTAAATCATCCGCATATTTTTTCAACGTTCTTGTTAATGCACGTCTGAAACCAGCCAAGTGAGTTCCTCCCTCATGAGTATTGATATTATTAACATAAGAATGAAGATTTTCACTGAATGACGTGTTGTAGCGCATCGCCACTTCGATAGGAATATTTTCTCTCTCGCCTTCCATGAAGATTACATTCTCCATGATAGACTCACGGTTTCCGTCGATGAATTCTACAAATTCTTTCAGACCGCCTTCAGAATGGAAAACTTCAAAAGCGAAAGATCCGTCTTCATTTTCTTCTCTTTCGTCTACAAGAGTAATTGTAATTCCTTTATTTAAGAAAGATAATTCACGTAATCTTGCTGCGAGCGTATCATAATTATAAACTAATTCCTGAAAGATTTTACCGTCCGGCTGAAAGAAAACCTCTGTTCCTCTTTCGTCTGTAGTACCGATCTCAGCAACATCTGCCAAAGCTTTACCTTCAGAATATTTTTGCTGATATAATTTACCGTCACGGCTCACTGTTGCAACCAACAATGTAGAAAGTGCATTTACACAAGATACCCCAACTCCGTGAAGTCCTCCGGAAACTTTGTAAGAATCTTTATCAAACTTACCACCTGCGCCAATTTTGGTCATTACAACCTCAAGAGCAGATTTTTGTTCCTTTTCGTGAAAATCTACAGGAATCCCTCTACCATTATCTTTTACGGAGATACTTTCTCCTTTATGTATCGTAACTAAAATAGTATCACAATGTCCCGCCAATGCCTCATCAATAGAGTTATCGACTACTTCATAAACCAAGTGATGAAGACCTCTTACTCCTACATCTCCAATGTACATGGACGGTCTTAATCGAACGTGTTCCATCCCTTCTAAGGCCTGGATACTTCCTGCGTTATATTGTTTTTGACTCATATAAAATTGAAATAATTTGCTTATTGCAAAGACCTACAAATATCGTGATTTTTTTCGAATTATGAAAGTAATTTACCTCTTAAAGTATCAGAATAAATCCTAAAATCTCAACATTTTTTAAATAAAAAAAACCAATAAATTTACAAAGCATAAATTAAATAATTGCAATGTTTTAAATCATATTATCTTACCCTAAATTTATCCGTAACTTTCAGCTGAAAAATAAATATTATGGATGATTTCATAGCCGCCCGCGCACAAATGGCGCTTTCTTTAGGCTTTCATATTATTTTTGCTTGCGTTGGAATGGTGATGCCTTTTCTCATGGCATTTGCACACTGGAAATACCTCAAAACCGGAAACGAAATGTATAAAGGTCTTACAAAAGCCTGGAGCAAAGGTGTTGCGATTTTATTTGCAACCGGAGCAGTTTCGGGAACAATGCTTTCCTTCGAACTCGGACTGCTTTGGCCCGGGTTTATGAAACATGCAGGTCCCATTTTCGGAATGCCTTTTTCTCTGGAAGGAACCGCTTTTTTTATTGAAGCGATTGCTATCGGATTTTTCCTCTACGGTTGGGATAAGTTTAATAAATGGTTTCATTGGTTTTGCGGATTCTTGGTTGGTTTGAGCGGATTAGCTTCCGGAATTTTAGTCGTTGCAGCCAATGCGTGGATGAATTCTCCTGCAGGATTTGATTATATCAATGGAGAATATGTAAATATAGACCCTATAAAAGCAATGTTTAATGAAGCATGGTTTCCACAGGCTTTACACATGACGGTTGCGGCATTTTGTGCAACAGGATTTGCAGTGGCGGGAGTTCATGCATTTTTAGTTTTAAAAAAGAAGAATATTGAATTTCATACTAAAGCATTCCGAATTGCAGCAGGTTTTGCCATGATTGGAGCTTTCGGAGCACCGTTGAGCGGTGATGTTGCAGCAAAATCTGTCGCTGAAAGGCAGCCTATAAAGCTAGCCGCAATGGAAGCTCATTTTGAAACAGAAAAAGGGGCATCTTTCGTGATTGGAGGCGTTCCCGATGAAAAAAAAGGCCAAATTAATTATGCTTTAAAAATCCCAAAACTTTTAAGCTTTCTGGCAACCAATGACTTTAATGCAGAAATTAAAGGTTTAAATGATTTCCCAAAAGATGAATGGCCGCCTGTTGCAGTTGTACATTATGCCTTCCAAATAATGATTTTCTTCGGTGTTGTCATGATTACGATTGGTATGGTTTATTTATATGCCACTTTTTTCAAAAAGGAATGGCTGAACACAAACTGGCTTTTAAAAACATTTCTTTTTGCCACACCTTTCGGATATATTGCTTTGGAAGCAGGTTGGACGGTTACGGAAGTCGGCAGACAACCGTGGATTATTTACGGAATTATGAGAACCGCCGATGCAGTAACACCGATGCCGGGAATTCAGTATTCGTTCTACTTTTTTACAGCAATTTTCGTATCGTTGTCATTAATCATCGTTTTCCTTTTAAGAAGACAGATTCAGATGGTTCCTAGATTGTATGATCCTACCGACGCACAGTTTAATTCTAAAAACAAAAAATCATGATTTACGTTGTAATTGGTTTTCTATGGCTTTCCGTTTGTCTTTACGTGATTTTAGGCGGAGCAGATTTCGGAGCCGGAATTGTAGAATTAATGACTAAAAAGAAGGCAAGAAAACATACCGAAAAAATTATGTACGAATCTATTGCACCTGTTTGGGAAGCCAATCACATGTGGCTGATTATCGCAATAGTAATTCTTTTCGTAGGTTTTCCTGAAATCTATACGACTCTTTCAACATACCTTCACATTCCTTTAGTTTTGATGTTGGTGGGAATTATTGCACGAGGAACCGCATTCACTTTCAGACACTATGATGCCGTTGAAGACCGTTGGCAGATTATTTATACCCAAATCTTTTATTATGCAAGTCTTTTAACACCATTTTTTTTAGGATTAATCGCTGCTGCAACGATTTCCAAATCTATAAATCCGGATGCCAAAAACTTTTTAGATTTATATATTTTTAGCTGGTTCAATTGGTTTGGTGTTGCGGTCGGTTTATTCACCGTTTCACTTTGCGCTTATCTGGCTTCTATTTTTTCGCTAAAAGAAGCAAGTGACCGGTTAGAACTCAATCTAATGATTAAAAAATCACACCAAACGATGATTTTTGTTGTGATCACAGGTTTATTAGTGTTTTTAGCAGCTTATTTTTCCAATATTCCTTTAACAAAATGGATTTTCTCAAAACCTTTAGGTGTAATGGCAATTTCTTTTGCGACAGTTTCTTTAGGATTAATCGTGAGAGCAATGCACCTGAAGAAACTATTACCAGTTCGAGCTTTGGCAGGATTTCAGATTATTATGATTTTGGTTGCAGCAACCTATCAACACAATCCGGATATTATTTTATTAGGAAACGGACAACATCTTTCTTTATTAAAACATATTGCAGCTGAGAAAACAATTTCGGCTTTGGGATGGGCTTTAATTTTGGGTTCGGTATTTATTTTACCATTTTTATTTTACCTGATGTTTTCATTCACGAAAGCTAAAAGTAAGGCATGAAGAACTATTTTTTAGCTAAAACAATTTCTACACGGCGGTTTTTGCTCATATCTTTTTCGGTGAGTTCCGGATAAATTACAGGATTAAGATGTCCCAAACCTTCAGCTTTAATTCTGTTGGGCTCAATTCCCATTTTGATTAAAAAATTTTTGATGGCATTAGCTCTTGTGAAAGATAAATTGAATGTTTTTAAATCTAAATCTTCCCCGTCAAAGTTTTCATAATCACAACAGATGTGACCCTGAAGCTCTACCTCAAGTGTCGGATTTTTCTTTAAAATCTCAAAAAGCATAAATAATTTAGGAGTTCCTTTCGAAAGCCAGACGTGACGACCGCCCACGAAATTTACATCAGGCAGTGAGAAAGTATCACCAACTTTCATCTGCGAAATTTTCACATCAAAAAAGCTTGGATATTCACTTCTTGAAATTTTTTCTCCTTTATCGAAAAACTTTTCAATAAAAATATCAACTCTACGGTTTTTGGCTAATAAATTTTCGGTACTGTTATCATTAATTTGCTTTGAAATTCCTAATCCTACCGAACTTGCCAAACTGATATTCCCACCGATTTTATATTTTAAATAATCCGTGACGTTTTTTGCACGCTTTTCAGATAAATTTTTATTCAGTTCTTCGTTGCCGAGTGGATTGGCATTTCCGAAAATCCTGAAAGTAAGTTTTGATTTCAAACTGGCTATACTGTCTAGTTTTATTTTAGATTCTTTGGTTAGTTCAGAGCTGTTGTTCGAGAAATAAATTGAGGTTAGTGTTTGCGCATTGAGTTCTACAGAAATCAACAAGAACAAAATAAAATATTTCATGACAGTTTGAGTTTTACATAGAACGGAGAATTGCTTATTTATTGTTGATAAAAATAAAAATCCTGAAAAAATTTCAGGATTCTGTATATAAACTATTGTTGATAAATCAATTAAACCAGCTTCATCAAAACATTCTCATCAATCTTCTCCACTTTTACCAAACCTCCTTTCGTTAAAGTTTTTGAAGCTTTATCCCACTTTTTACCGGATAATTTGCTTAACGTTTTTACTTCCGCCAAAGCAACCTGCTCACCTGATTTTAAAATATCAAGAATCAAATGTTCATCTTCACCTAACTCTATTTGAGGCGTTGTTTTTTCAGGCTTCATCTGTGGGAAGAATAATACTTCCTGAATTGACGGATTGTTTGTAAGGAACATAATCAATCTGTCCATTCCGATTCCTAAACCTGAAGTTGGCGGCATTCCGTATTCTAAGGCTCTTAAGAAATCTTCGTCGATAAATCCTGTTGCTTCATCATCTCCTTTTTCAGATAATTTCAACTGCTCTTCAAAACGTTCTCTCTGATCGATCGGATCATTTAATTCTGAATAGGCATTGGCAATTTCTTTACCACAAACCATCAATTCAAAACGCTCCGTCAAACCTTCCTGGCTTCTGTGTTTCTTGGTTAAAGGTGACATTTCAATCGGATAATCGGTGATGAAAGTTGGCTGAATGAAGTTTCCCTCGCACTTTTCACCAAAAATTTCATCAATTAGTTTTCCTTTACCCATCGTTTCGTTCACCTCAATTCCGATAGATTTTGCGAAATCGAACAATTCCTGCTCAGATTTTCCGGTGATGTCGAAACCAGTATATTTTATGATCGCTTCCGTCATAGAAACTCTTGGATAAGGTGCTTTCCAGCTGATTGTATGTTCGCCGAAAACAGATTCTGAAGCTCCGTTGACAGAAGTTGCGCAGAATTCCAGTAATTTCTCTGTGAAATCCATCATCCAGTTGTAATCTTTGTAGGCAACATAGATTTCCATGGCTGTAAATTCCGGGTTGTGGGTTCTGTCCATCCCTTCATTTCTGAAGTTTTTTGAGAATTCGTAAACCCCATCAAAACCACCAACAATCAGTCTTTTCAGATACAGTTCATTGGCAATTCTTAAATATAATGGAATATCTAAAGCATTGTGATGCGTCATAAAAGGTCTTGCTGCAGCTCCTCCAGGAATCGACTGCAAAATTGGAGTTTCCACTTCAAAATATCCAGCTTCATTGAAGAAAGTTCTCATTGCGTTGAACAGTTTTGTTCTTTTCACGAAGATTTCTTTCACATGAGGATTTACCGTTAAATCTACATAACGCTGTCTGTATCTTAATTCTGCATCGTTGAAAGCATCGTGCACTACTCCATTTTCATCAGTTTTTGCCTGAGGAAGAGGTCTTAAAGCTTTCGTTAAAAGCGTGAAGTTTTTTACCAAAACCGTTTTTTCACCCACCTGAGTTGTGAATAAATCTCCTTCGATCCCGATGATATCACCGATGTCTAAAAGGTGTTTGTAAACGTCGTTGTATAAAGTTTTGTCTTCTCCGGCACAGATTTCGTCCCGGTTGAAATACACCTGAATTCTGCCTGTAGAATCCTGCAATTCAGCAAAAGAAGCTTTCCCCTGAATGCGGCGGGACATCAATCTTCCCGCAATCTTTACCTGTTTACTTTCTGCGAAATTCTGTTTTATAGATTCTGTAGTATCTGTAATGGTGTATTCTTCCGCCGGGAATGCGTTGATTCCCATTTCAACAAGCTTATTCAGCTTTTCTCTTCTAATAATTTCCTGTTCTGATAATTGCATTGTAATTCAATTTTTTCGAAATGCAAAAATAGTGAATTTTAAGCGTTTATGAAACCTGAATTTTGGTTTAACCATAAAAGTGACAAAAGTTTTTTATTACGTTGATGTTGTGAAGGTTTACTTTTTAAAGTTCACAGAATTGAATCGTTTAATTTTTGGGTAAAATAGCGTAAATTTCTACAAAATTGCAGCCCGACTTGAGTGGAGCTCTTTTTGTGAGGAGGTACGACGAGCAAAAAAGCGGGAACGGAAGGCGGAAATTGCTGCCCGAATAAAATTACTCGATAATTAAAACCAATCTTTTCGGTTTTCTTCTGGAATAAAAGTCCAGGCTAAAATTCTGCTTATTTTTTGACCCTGAGCCATTTCAATGGTTTTGATATCGACAGCGTTATTATTTTTTAAACGGGTAATCAACTGATGGAGATTGTCTTTCTTGGAAACCAAACTTGTAAACCACAAAACCTGTGTAGAAAACAAAACACTTTCATCAATCATCTTTCGAATGAACTCCAGTTCTCCGCCTTCACACCATAATTCGGAATGTTGACCGCCGAAATTAAGTTTTGGATTCTGGACTTTCTTTTTCCGAAGATTATTATTTTTCCTGCGATTTCCGAGCATTGCATTTTCCTCAGATTCATGGAAAGGCGGATTGCACATGGAGAACATGAACCTGTCTTCAGGAGAAATTATGTTTTTAAAAATAAAATCGGAATCGGGCTGAAGTTGCAGTGTAATACTTTCTGATACGTCAGGATTTTGTTCTAAAATTTTGTTCGCGTTATCTAAAGAATTGGAATTAATGTCGGTTCCCAAAAATTTCCAGCCGTAAGAATGATGAGCAATTAATGGATACACCAAATTAGCTCCGGTTCCGATATCTAAACCTTTTACTACATTTCCTGTTGGAATTTGTCCATTTTCTTCCGCTAATAAATCTGCCAAATAGTGTACATAATCTGCACGACCGGGAATTGGCGGACAAAGATTACCTTCCGGAATATCCCAGTTTTTGACTTCATAATATTTCAGAAGCAATGCTTTGTTGAGCAATTTTACAGCTTGCGGAAGACTGAAATTGATCGTTAACGTGTCGTAATCATTCTTGAAAACATAATGTTTCAATTCCGGAACACAGGAAATCAACGAATTGAAATCATAGGAATTCCGATGCAGATTTCTTGGGTGCAGCGTTGATTTTTCGGTCATTAATTATTTTTTCTGACTTAAAATATATTCGACCATTTTTTTTGCGTCTTCTTTAGAAAACTGAGAATGTGGTGCCATAGGAACATCACCCCATACTCCACTTCCGCCTTCTATAATCTTTGAAGCCAACTGTTCGATATCCTTTTGAGAATATTTTTCAGCGATTTCTTTGTATGATGGTCCGATCATCCTCTCATCGATACTATGACAGGCCAGACAATCGGAAGTTTCGATCATCGTCTGTCCTGAAGCTTTTGACACAACCGGAGTAGCCACATCTGACGAATCGGTAGATTGTGGCTGAGTGGTTTCTTTTTTAGAACAGGAAATGGCAAGTAAGCTCACCAATCCTGTTACCAATATTTTTTTCATTACTTAGCTGTTGCCGTAGAATCTTTCATCGCAGGTGCAGGAGTTGCAGCAGGAGCCGGTGTAGAATCAGTTTTCTTCGCTGTAGAATCGGTTACTGTTGTAACTGCAGGTTCTTCCAACATAATGTTGCTGTCTTGTAAAGAATGGTCTGCTTTTTTTGAACAGCTTGCCAATACTAAACCTCCAATAAATGCGATTGCTAATACTTTTTTCATATCTAAATATTTTTTTTAATTATTAAGTGAAAAACAAATTCCGATTTCACGGTTTCTCATTTTCGGTCACAAAAATATAAAAATAAAGTTTTATACAGGTGAGTTCTGTCTCTTTTTTAAGCTATATTTTGTATTATTTTTTTTAATTAATAATCATTATATTTAATGATGATTTCAAAGCTGATACAATGGTCATCATATCAAAAATACTTTTTTTCTTCAGTCATCACGGTTTCTATTCTGTATTAATATTTATTTTATTTTTCGGGGTTTTATCTGTCGTCACACGGAAAGCCTGGGTACTCATATTTATAATTCCTTTTTCGGTTGGAAATGGTTTTGCCGGGCAATACCTAAACGCTTGGTTTCTTAATAAATATGGTGTAGAAAGCACGGCAATTATCACATCAGACATTGAAACCAACTCAACTTTGAATGACCAATATATTCATGAGTATGAAGCCATTGTAAAAAAACAGGATGGCAAATATGTTGAAACTTTTTTTTCAACGATGTCTGCAGCAATTTATCCTCTTGAAAACGCAATCAGAATTCCAGCTCAGGACAAGGAATTTCCGGTAAAATTTGTTCCGGGATATGAAAAAAACATCGTTATACTTTTTCAGCAATCTGAAGAAGGTAAAAGATTAAGAATGTACGAACAGCAACGTCCAATTAATTCTGCAAGAATAAAATATGAAGCAGACAGAACCAATAAAAAATTCATAACAGATTACATTACTGCTTTGGAAGATTATGTAAAGGTGTATGATAATCAATCATTAAAATTGAAAATCAAAGTACTGAAAGAAGAATTACAACTTTTGGAAAAATAAATTATCATTTTTTATCTCCGGTATCAAAAAAAATTCTACATTTGTCTCATGATTATTTCAGTTAACAAAAATTGGTGGTGGCATTCAAACTCTTCGTCGGGTCTGGAGCTATCGTCTTGTTGTTAATATACAGCCGGAAATTATAGAAAAATATACAGAGACTTTGACGATTGCGTTAAAGTCTTTTTTTATGTCTAAATCTTTAAAAAAAATAAAAAATGTCAGATTCCATTATAAAAATTAAAACTAAATCTAAAAAAACACTTGGTGATTTGCAGACTCCTATGAATATTTATTTGCAGATCAGAGATAAATTCAGAGATACAATTCTTCTGGAAAGTTCAGATTCTAAAAATATTGATAATAATTTTTCATTCATTGCAATCAATGCTATTGCCGGAATCGAGATTAAAAATTTGAATGAATTTGAGGTAAAATTTCCAAATCAAAATCCTGAAAAAAAGTCTTTAGAAAATGAAAATATCCCGGAATTACTGAATAATTTCTCTAAAAAATTCGAGTGTGAAAAAACCCATGATAAAATTGAAGAAACCGCTCAATCACTTTTTGGATATACAAGTTTTGAGGCAGTTCAGTTTTTTGAAGATGTAAAATTCAAACCTCAAAGTGAAGAAGTTGAAATCCCTATTCTTCGTTACAGATTGTATCAATATGTAATTGCGATCAACCATTTTAATGATGAAATGCATTTAATTGAAAATCAAATTAATGGGGTAAAATCTGAATTCAGAACACTCGAAGATTTAATTAAAAATAAAAATGCGGTTGTTTATCCGTTTGAAAAAACGGCTGAAGAAACATCTAATATCACCGATGAAGAATATTTAAACTTGGTTGAAATTGCTCAGAAACACTGTATGCGAGGTGATGTTTTTCAGTTGGTTTTAAGCAGAAGATTTGAGCAGAAATTTCAGGGAGATGAGTTTAATGTGTATCGCGCTTTGAGAAATATCAATCCCTCTCCCTATCTTTTTTATTTTGATTACGGGAATTATAAATTATTTGGCTCAAGTCCCGAAAGCCAGTTGATTATTAAGAGCAACAAAGCCATCATTCATCCTATTGCAGGAACTTTTAAAAGAACAGGCAACCTGGAAACCGATCTACAATCTATAGAATCTTTAAAAAACGATCCTAAAGAAAATGCTGAGCACACGATGTTGGTCGATTTGGCAAGAAATGATTTAGGAAAATTAGGAAAAAACGTAACGGTTACCAAGCTGAAAGAAATTCAGCTTTTTTCCCACGTTATTCACATGGTAAGCGAGGTAACGGCAGATTTAGAGGAAAATGCCAATCCGTTTGAAATGGTTGCCACAACATTTCCACAAGGAACTTTAAGTGGTGCACCAAAATACAAAGCTTTACAGCTAATCGATAAATATGAGAAAGATTCGCGTGGATATTACGGTGGCTGCATCGGAATGGTGGGTTTGAACGGCGAATGCAATCAGGCCATTATGATTCGTACTTTTTTAAGCAAAAACAACACTCTTTTTTATCAGGCCGGAGCTGGTTTGGTGGCAAAATCTAATGCTGAAAGCGAACTGCAGGAAGTGAATAATAAGTTGAATGCTTTGAAAAAGGCGGTTGAGAAAGCAGAAAAACTTTAAAAATTTGAAATTCGATGTTTGAAATTTGAAATTAACAGACATCATATTAACAAAACAGTAAACGAAATGAATTTAAAAATTATAAATCATAATTCTAAGACTCTTGTTTTTGACAACTACGATAGCTTCACATACAATCTCGTTCAAATTATCGAGCGGGTTTTAAATCAAAAAGTTGACGTTTTCAGAAATGACCAAATTTCGCTTGAAGAAATTGAGAAATACGATAAAATAATCCTTTCTCCAGGTCCGGGAATTCCGGAAGAAGCAGGAATTTTATTGGATTTAATAAAAAAATATGCTCCTACAAAAAGTATTCTTGGTGTTTGTCTCGGTCAACAGGCAATTGCCGAAGCTTTTGGCGGAAGTTTAATTAATCTCAGTGAAATTTATCACGGCGTTGCAACTGAAGCGATCCAGACCAGTGAACATAAACTTTTTAAAGATTTACCACAGACTTTGGAGGTAGGAAGATATCACAGTTGGGCAGTTAATCCTGAAAATTTCCCTGAAGAATTGGAAATTACCAGTACCGACAGCAAAGGAATGATTATGAGTTTAAAACATAAAACGTACGATGTTCATGGTGTTCAATATCATCCTGAAAGTATTCTGACGCCCGATGGTGAAACAATTATTAAGAATTTTTTAATGGGTTGATTGTTTTTAGTTAACGGTTGACAGAAAAACCTTCTTAACCAACAATAAAATACAAACAACCAGCAACAATTATCAAAATGAAAGAAATACTACAATACCTTTTCAATCATCACACTTTATCAAAGTCGGAAGCAAAAGCGATTATGATTGAAATTGCTCAAAATAAATTCAACGCCACGGAAGTCACTGCTTTTATCAGCATTTTTCTGATGCGGAACATTACTTTGGACGAACTGAAAGGTTTCAGAGAAGCCCTCCTCCAAATGGCTGTTCCGGTACATCTAAATACTAATGATACAATTGACATTGTTGGAACGGGTGGAGATGGAAAAAACACCATCAACATTTCTACCTTAGCAAGTTTTGTAGTTGCAGGAACCGGACAAAAAGTTGCTAAACACGGCAATTACGGAGCTTCAACAATAACAGGCTCGTCAAATGTGATGGAAGCTTTGGGGTATCAGTTCAAAAAAACTTCTGAGGAACTCAATGAAGATTTAGATAAAGCAAATATCTGTTTCCTGCACGCTCCGTATTTTCACCCTGCTTTGCAATCGGTTGTGGCTTTGAGAAAATCTTTAGGTTTAAGAACATTTTTTAATCTCCTCGGTCCGTTGGTGAATCCTGCGAAGCCACAATTTTCTGTTATTGGCGTTTATAATCTTGAAATTGCGAGAATGTATCAATATTTATTACAAAAGGAAAACAGAGATTTCGTTTTAGTCCACGGAATGGATGGTTATGACGAAATCAGTTTAACTCACGACAGCAAAATCATTACAAAAAGCGGAGAAAATATTTATTCGGCGGAAGATTTAGGTTTCAAACCTGTTGATGCAGAAAATATAAAGGCCGGGAATACACCCGAAGAAACGTCACAAATTTTCAGAAATATTTTAGAAGGGAAAGGGACAGATTCGCAAAATTCGGTAATTTTAGCTAATGCTGCAGTTGCTTTAAAGCACACCAATAAATTTGGAAATTATGAGGATTGCTTAAGCTTAGCAAAAGAAAGTTTATTTGATGGAAAAGCACTCAGAAGTTTACAGGTGTTGGTTGATGGTTGATCGTTTTCAACATGTATTATTTATCTAACAAATGACAACAATTAACAACGACTAATTTACAATGAATATCTTAGACAAAATTATACAAGCAAAAAAGCAGGAAATTTCAGATTCAAAATCAAAAATTTCTTTGCAACAATTGAAAGATTCTGAATTTTTTAATAGAAAAACTGTTTCATTAAAAGAAAGTATACAATCAGAATCCGGAATTATTGCGGAATTTAAAAGACAATCACCATCAAAAGGTATTATTAATGATCAAATTTCTCCATTGGAAGTGGTTTCGGCTTATGAAAATTTTGGAGCAAGCGGAATTTCTATTTTAACGGATAAAGAATTTTTCGGTGGAAGTTTTGAGGACATTCTTAATGTTAGAAATCATATCAGTATTCCGATTCTGAGAAAAGATTTTATGATTGATGAATATCAGTTTTACGAAGCAAAAAGTATTGGTGCAGATGTTATTTTGTTGATTGCAGCATGTCTTTCGCCACAAATAGTGCAGGAATTTACTCAGCTTGCCCATGAATTAGGGTTGGAAGTTCTGCTTGAAATCCATACCGAAGAAGAACTGAAACATTTTAATTCCGAAATAGATTTAGTCGGAATCAATAATAGAAATTTAAAAGATTTTAAGGTCGATTTGCAACATTCTGTTAATTTAAAAAATCAACTTCCGGAAGATGTCTTATCCGTTGCAGAAAGCGGAATTTACAATATTGAAGACTTCAATTATTTAAAAGAAAAAGGATTTGATGGCTTTTTAATGGGCGAATATTTTATGAAAAATGAAAATCCGGGAAATAAATTTCAGGAATTTATTTTTAATGTAACAATCTGAAAATTTCACCAATAATAATGTCTGAAAACCATCAACTATCAACCGAAATCCACCAGCCAAAACTTAAAGTCTGCGGATTGACCCAGCTCAATCAAATTCGTGAATTAGTGGTATTAGAGACTGATTTTCTAGGCTTTATTTTCTATGAAAAATCTCCGAGATATGTGTTGAATCATTTGAGTTTAGAGGAAATTTCAGAAATTCAGCATCAGAAAAAAGTAGGTGTTTTTGTGAATGAAAGTATTGAAAAAGTTATTGAAATCTCGGAGAAAGCGGATTTAAATTTTATCCAGCTTCACGGTGATGAAAATGAAGAATATATTATTAGGTTGGGGAAAAGATTAAGTGAAAATATAAAGATTATTAAAGTTATAAGAATTGGAAATCAAAATTTTGAAGACTTGCAAAAAATCATCAACAAACAATCATCAACCATCAACTACCTACTTTTTGATACCGACAGCAAAGCTTTTGGCGGAACCGGAAAAACTTTTGACTGGAATATTTTAAATGAAATGGAAATCCCGCTCCCCTATTTTCTGAGTGGCGGAATTTCTTTGGAAAACGTCCATCAACTTGCAACAATAAATCATCAACCATTCGCCATTGATGTCAACTCAAAATTTGAATTGGAAGCAGGAATGAAAGATTTAGAAAAAATAAAAGAATTAATAACCTTTATCAAGATTTGAAAATTTACAAGTTCCAACGGAGCGATCTTCTAAAGGATAAGATAAAATCCTATCCATACATGTTATTAAAAACACAAAGAATTATGTCACAATCATTAGTTAAAAATTATGTTCATATCATTTTCAGTACAAAACACCGAAATGATTTTATAGATGAAAGCATTGAAGAAGAACTTTTTGCCTATATATACACAATATGCAAAAATCTCAATAGCCCTTCCATTAAGATCGGCGGAACGGATAACCATATTCATATCCTTTTGACTTTGTCACCAAAATATGCACTGATGAAAGTTGTTCAGGAAATAAAAGCCCATTCTTCGAGATGGATAAAAACGAAAGGCAGAAAATATGAAGACTTTTTCTGGCAGGATGGCTACGGTGCTTTTTCAGTGAGTCAAAAACATATTTATGCAACAATTAATTATATCAGAAACCAAAGAGAACATCATAAAAATGAAGATTTTAAAACAGAATTTATCAATATTTTGGACAAGTATAAAACAAATTATGATGAAAAATACCTTTGGAATTAATGATGATCTAGTTCAGTCACGAAGTGACGTCTTTCTAAAGGAAAGGATGATAATCCTATCAAAATACAATGTAAATATGAATAGGACTCACGTCCTATCCTTAATAAATCGTCCTTTCAGGACTCTTTTTTAAATTATAAAACAAAAAATAATGAATTATAAAAACCCAGACGAAAACGGATATTACGGAGAGTTTGGAGGAGCTTTTATACCCGAAATGCTCTATCCGAATGTTGAAGAATTACAGAAAAATTATATTGAAATCATTGAATCTGAGGATTTCCAGAGTGAATATCAGGATTTATTGAAGAATTATGTTGGCCGAGCAACACCTTTGTATTTTGCAAAGAATTTAAGTAAGAAATACAAAACCAATATTTATCTGAAAAGAGAAGATCTCAATCACACCGGAGCACACAAAATCAATAATGCTTTGGGACAGGTTTTATTGGCAAAACGTTTAGGAAAAACCAGAATTATCGCAGAAACAGGAGCCGGACAACACGGCGTTGCAACGGCAACAGCATGCGCTCTTTTAGGTTTGGAATGTATTGTTTATATGGGCGAAATCGACATCCAGAGACAAGCTCCGAACGTTGCAAGAATGAAAATGTTGGGAGCGAAAGTTGTTCCCGCAACTTCAGGTTCAAAAACATTGAAAGATGCCGTCAATGAAGCATTAAAAGACTGGATTAATAATCCCGTAACCACTCATTACGTCATTGGAAGTGTAGTCGGTCCGCATCCGTTTCCCGATTTGGTGGCGAGATTTCAGAGTATCATCTCAAAAGAAATCCGAGAACAGCTTTTCGAACAAACCGGAAAAGAAAATCCTGATTACGTGATTGCCTGTGTTGGCGGCGGAAGCAATGCTGCAGGAACTTTTTATCATTTTGTTAATGAAGAAAATGTGAAACTAATCGCAGCTGAAGCTGGTGGTTTTGGAGTCAATTCAGGAAAATCTGCAGCAACAACTTTTCTCGGAACATTAGGCGTTCTACACGGAAGCAAAAGTTTGGTAATGCAGACAAAAGACGGACAAGTCATCGAGCCTCACTCTATTTCCGCAGGCTTGGATTATCCCGGAATTGGACCACTTCACGCAAATTTATTTACGCAAAAACGAGCCGAATTTTTCAGTATCAATGATGATGAAGCTTTACAGTCTGCTTTTGATCTGACAAAACTGGAAGGGATTATTCCTGCTTTGGAAAGCGCTCATGCTTTGGCGGTTTTAGACAAAAAAGAATTTAATCAAAATGATATTATTGTTATTTGTTTGAGCGGTCGTGGTGATAAGGATATGGAAACGTATTTGAAAAGGATGGATGAGGGAAGTTTGAAGATGGATGTTTAATTCTGTCTCAATAATAAAATCTTATGAAAGTACTGAAAGGACGATTTTCTAAAGGGTAGGATAAAATCCTATCAAACAAATAAAAAATAATATATGTCCATAATTATTGGTAATTTAATATTTAGCTCCATTTTTGTCATTCTGAAAGAATTTCAACACACTGAAATAAAATGATTTAGATTCCTCCGGAATGACAAAATGACTGCTGATTTTAGAATTATGATTAAAACCGGACATTCATTAAAAAATAATTGATTAAGGAAAAACCAATCAAATTTATGAATCAAAATAACATTCAGCCCAAATTCCTCAACATCTACTTTACCGCAGGAATTCCACAATTGGATGACACCACTGAAATCATCAAACTTATTCAGGATTCAGGAGCAGATATGATGGAAATAGGAATGCCTTATTCCGATCCGGTTGCTGATGGACCGGTCATTTCCCAGGCTCACGAATTGGCATTAAATAACGGTATGACCATCGAAAAACTATTCTCTCAGTTAAAATCTATTAAAGATGAAATCAGAATTCCTATTATTCTGATGGGTTATATCAATCCGGTTTTAAGTTTCGGATTTGAAAATTTCTGTAAAGAATGTTCGGAAAGTAGAATTTCCGGATTGATTATTCCTGATTTACCTGCTATAGAATTTGAAAAAAAATATGAAAAAATTTTAAAACAATATAATTTAAACTTCACATTCCTCGTTACTCCCGAAACTTCAGACGAAAGAATTTTATATCTCGATTCCTTAAGTTCAGGCTTTTTGTATGCGGTCAGTTCATCTTCTACAACAGGAAACGAGAATGCTGTTTTAAAAAACGAAGACTATCTTTCCAGGTTAGCATCTCTTCCATTAAAAAACCCAGTCATGATTGGTTTTGGAATTAAATCTAAAGAAGATTTTGAAAATGTGACCGAAAAAGCAGATGGTGGAATCATCGGAACTGCCTTTGTCAACATACTTCTTCAAAATAGAGATTGGAAGACTAAAGCAATAGATTTCATCCATTCCATAAAAGCATAAAAATCACTAAATTTGTGTTATCAAAGTAAATAATGAATACACATCAGAATAAAGTCGTAGAATTTGAAGATTTAGGCATCAAAGAATACCAAACCGCTTGGGATTATCAGGAATCTTTGATGAAAAACATTATTGATACCAAAATTAAAAACAGAGATTTACCTTCCGAACAACATATTTCAACTTCAAATCATTTTCTTTTAGTTGAGCATCCTCATGTGTACACTTTAGGAAAAAGCGGACACGAAGAAAATATGCTCGCCGGAATCGATAAATTAAAAGAAATCGACGCTAATTTTGTGAAAGTAAATCGTGGTGGTGACATCACTTATCACGGTTACGGACAAATTGTAGGTTATCCTGTTTTAGATCTTGAAAATTTCTTCACAGACATTCACAAATATATGAGAAACCTTGAAGAAGTAATTATCAGAACGATTGCTGATTACGGTTTGAAAGGCGAACGTTCCCCCGGAGAAACCGGAGTCTGGCTGGATGTCGGAAAACCCTATGCCCGAAAGATTTGTGCAATGGGTGTGAAAGCTTCACGTTGGGTAACTTTGCACGGCTTTGCTTTAAATGTTAATACCGATATGCGATATTTTGAATACATCGTTCCCTGTGGTATCAAAGACAAACAGGTGACTTCCCTAAAAAGAGAGCTTGAAAGAGAACTGACTCCCGATGAAATGGAAGATATTAAAGCCAAAATCAGAAAGAATTTTGTAGATGTTTTTGAAGCGGAATTGGTGGTAATGTCTTAATAAAATATATTTTAATGATATTAAATCTGTTTCTTTTGGAGACAGATTTTTTTATCATTACGATTAAAATAAAATTGCATTTGATTTGAATATTTTAATTATTTTAAAGAAATTATATTTTGGAGTAGCTTAATGAGTACCAAACCAATTATTAGTCATAATTTTTATGAAAGAACGAGATTACAACGAATTTGCCGAATCTGAATTAGAAAAATTAATTCTAATTCAGGATAAATTTAAAGTCGAATACAAAGTCGACTCATTTGAGAATTGGTTTTATGATGATGATTTAGATATTTTGAGATTATATAACAATGATGAAGATGAAATTTTCTTTAAATATATTCCGATAGGAACTTTTTCAATAACAAAAGAAACTTGGATGTGGAGTTGGTTTAATAATTACTTAAATGAAAAAAATAAAGCAAAAACTCTGAAAATCAAAAAATTTGGAATTGAGAATGATTATAAAAAACTATATGAAGGAACTTTTACAAGTGATAAGTTTGATGGATGGGAATTTCTTGCCATAAGTTTTAAATTGCTGAATGGAATTGGTGCATATAATATACAAATGGAAAATCTGAACTACTATTTACTACTAACCGAAATAATTAGTAATAATAACAATCCAGAAGTGAAAATGTTAAAACAAAAGAAAATAGAATGTGAAAGTCATGGACTTAGACGACCTGCTTATGTTTGTCAACATTTAAATTTAGAAATTCCAGTTGGATTTGAAGAATCATTTGAAACTTATTACGGTATGGAATTAGATGACGAAGATAATTTTCAAGCTTGGTGCAGTGATTGCGAAAAAATTAGAATAAAATATGATGGATGGAATGAAGAATCGGAAAAATTTGCCGATATAAAGTTAGTATGTGAAAATTGCTATTTTGAAATAAAAAAACTAAATAGTATATAGAAAGACTACGAATTGCATTGACAAAATACAACTTTTATCAACCAAAAAATCCCTCTCAAAACTGAAAGGGATTTTCTATATCTAAAAATTTAAGTCTATTACATGTAAGCTTCGATCGGCTCACAGGTGCAAACTAAGTTTCTGTCTCCGTAAGCTTCGTCAACTCTTGAAACTGAAGCAAAGAATTTGTGCTCTCTAACCCATTCTAACGGATATGCTGCTTTTTCTCTGCTGTATGGTTTGTCCCAAGAATCAGAAATAACAATCTGCTCAGTATGAGGAGCATTTTTCAATACATTGTTGGTTTGATCTGCTTCTCCGTTTGCAATCTCGTCAATCTCCTGTTTGATGGCAATTAAAGCTTCCGCAAAACGGTCGATTTCAGATTTGCTTTCAGATTCTGTAGGTTCAATCATCAAGGTTCCTGCAACCGGGAAAGAAACTGTTGGTGCGTGGAAACCATAATCCATCAGTCTTTTCGCAACATCAGCAACCTCGATTCCTAACGTTTTAAACTGTCTGAAATCTACGATACATTCGTGAGCAACTTTTCCGTTTTCGTTTGAATATAAAATCGGGAAATGTTCAGCTAAAATTTCTTTTAAATAGTTTGCATTTAAAATTGCGTGCTCAGTCGCTTTCTTTAATCCGTCAGTTCCCAACATCTTAATGTAAGAATAAGAAATATTCAGAATTAAACCTGAACCATAAGGCGCAGCAGAAATTCCTTCAATAGAATCTTTAGTTCCCACTTTAATGTTGGCATTTGATGGTAAGAAAGGAACCAAATGTTTGGCAACACAGATCGGACCAACTCCAGGACCTCCACCTCCGTGAGGAATAGCGAAAGTTTTGTGAAGATTTAAGTGACAAACATCTGCTCCAATATTTCCAGGACTTGTAAATCCTACCTGAGCATTCATGTTGGCACCGTCCATATAAACCTGTCCGCCATGTTGGTGAATCAAATTAGTAATTTCGATGATATTGGCGTCAAAAAATCCGTAAGTTGACGGATATGTGATCATTACGCAAGAAAGGTTTGTAGAATGCTGCTCTGTTTTAGCTTTCAGATCTTCGAAGTCAATTTCTCCGTTCTCTAAATTTTTAACAACCACGATTTTCATTCCCGCCATTGCTGCAGAAGCCGGGTTTGTTCCGTGTGCAGACTGAGGAATCAATACCACATTTCTGTGATCTTCTCCTCTTGATTTGTGGTATTCTCTGATCACCATCAAACCTGCGTATTCTCCCTGAGCTCCAGAGTTTGGCTGAAGAGAAGTTCCTGCAAAACCAGTGATTTCCGCCAAATCTTTTTCAAGCTCACGAATCATTTCTTGATATCCTTTTGCCTGATCTACCGGTACAAAAGGATGTACACTTCCCCATTCACCCCATGAAAGAGGTAACATTTGTGTTGCAGCGTTCAGTTTCATCGTACAAGATCCCAAAGAGATCATGGAATGCGTTAAAGAAAGATCTTTTCTCTCCAAACGCTTGATGTAACGCATTAATTCTGTTTCTGTATGATATTTATTAAATACTTCTTCCGTAAGAATTTCATCTTTTCTCAACAAATCATCCGGAATACTGTATCCTTCTTTTAATTCTAATTTTGAAACCTGCTTGTCTTTGAAATAACCGAATGAAGTCATCAAAACGTCAAGTTTTTCAATGGTCGAACTTTCGTTAATTGCGATACTTACAACACCTTCTGTGAAATAATTCAGATTGATCTTATGATCTTTCATCATTCTCTGAAGTCTTGTTTTATCTTCTTCGCTCATGAAAATTTTCACGGTATCAAAGATTGGCTCTTCAGCTACATCATACCCTAAAGTGATCAATCCGTTTTTAAGCGCATTCGCTTTATAATGAATCTGGTCAGCGATGAAATTCAATCCTTTCGGGCCGTGGTAAACAGCGTACATTCCAGCCATTACTGCTAAAAGAACCTGAGCTGTACAGATGTTTGAAGTTGCTCTTTCTCTTTTAATGTGCTGCTCTCTCGTCTGCAAAGCCATTCTTAAGGCACGTTTTCCATAAGCATCCTGAGAAACCCCGATAATTCTACCCGGAATATCTCTTTTGTACTCTTCTCTACAAGAGAAAAATGCTGCGTGAGGACCCCCGTAACCCATTGGTACACCAAATCTCTGTGAAGTTCCTACCGCACAGTCAGCGCCCATAGAAGCAGGAGATTTCAGTTTTACCAAAGCCATCGGATCACAAGCCAAAACAACCTGTAGATCTAATTTTTTATATTCTGCGATATCTTCTGTGTAGTCTAAAACGATTCCGTTTTTACCTGGATATTGCAGTAAAACTCCGTAGTAAGAAGTGTCAAACTGATGGGTTTTGTGATCTCCCTGTACGATTTCTATTTCTAAACCTTCTGCTTTCGTTTTAAGAACTGAAACAGTTTGAGGCAACACCAGATCTGAAATAAAGAACTTATTAGCTCCTGCTTTCTTCTGATCTTTCGTTCTGTTGTTGAAGAACATGTGCATCGCTTCTGCAGCTGCAGTAGATTCATCCAACAAAGAGGCATTTGCCAAAGCAAAACCTGTCAAATCACAAATTACGGTCTGGTAATTCAACAAAGCTTCCAGTCTTCCCTGTGCAATTTCAGCCTGGTAAGGCGTGTAAGCAGTGTACCAGCTTGGGTTTTCAAAAATATTTCTTTTGATCGCCGCAGGTAAAAGCGTGTTGTGATATCCGAAACCGATGTAATTGGTAAAATCAGCATTTTTCATTGCCAATTCCTTAGAATGACGAATCATTTCGTATTCTGAAAGGGGTTCTGAAATGTCTAAATCTTTCGCTAAACGGATGGAAGCAGGAATGGTTTGAGAAATTAACTCTTCAATACTTGAAACGCCAACTCTTTCCAACATAGCCTGTTTATCGGCTTCATTCATGGAAATGTGACGGTTCACAAACTGTTCTGTATTCATTTTTTATATTAGATTTTATGCGTAAAAAAGATTCGTAAAATTACATTTTTTTACCAGAATGTACAACCCATATTAACATAATGTGAAATCGTCAGAATCAATAATTGGGGAACAAATTCAGCACTAAAAATGAAAGAAACTTTATATAAAACACTTTACAAACACACTGTTAATCAGCAGTTATATTTTTTTGAAGTTTTATTAATTATATTTATTCTAAATTAATATATTTGCAGTATGAATATGATCGTTCCTTTCAAAATTGCTCCGTTGGCTCCTGCGTTCAACCTGAATACTGAAGAAATGTTTTGTGGCGACAAAAAATCGTGTTGCAAAAAATTCAAAAAAGGAAAACGTTGCAAAAAGTGCCCGGGAAATAAGAAGCTCGCATAAAACTGGGTGTTTTATGATAGGTGATGGAAGTTTGCAATTCGGGAACTTTGAATACTGAATCTTTAATTTATACCGAATTACTCATCCAAAAGTAAACAAGAACTGCCAAAATAATAATTCCCCAAATCAGAAATATAATTTTGGGATAACCTCTTTTATTAATCACCGTTCTGGGTTGTGATTTAAATAGTTCTTCCGCTTTGTCTCTGAATTTTTCGCCGTCAGATTCAAAAACTTCTGTAATTGTAATTCCCTGTACAACTGTTTTATGCAAAAGTGAATTCGTTGCATGAAGCAGCAACTGGAATTTTCCGTTTTTAAATTCTGTTATTTTAAAAATCCTTTCTCCATATACTTTTTCCAAACCGAAAGGTAAAACTTTCACCACGTCCGCATTCTGAGTCTGCCACGTAATAATAATTTCTTCTCCTTTTTTTGCATGAATTTTATTGGCCGAAAAGGTTTTTATTGAAGGCGGAACAGTATATCGAAAACTTTTCTGCTGACTTTCTAAATTTTGATCATACGTAATTCTCCGTCCTTTATCGCTTAACGTTTCATACGCTTCCTGAATTTCTTTGAAACGGTCGGCAAAAAAATCGTCGTTTTGGTTTTTGTCAGGATGATATTTTAATGAAAGTTTCCGGTAAGATTTTTTGATGTCTTCATCTGAAGCATCGTGAGAAATCCCGAGAAAATAGTAGTAGTCTTTCATTTAGGCTAACAAAAATAAGGAATTTTGTTGATGCAGCCCAAATGTAGAAATCTCTTTTTAACGCAAAGTTCGCTAAGATTTTTTTAATTCTTTGCGCATATTTTTCGTTCACAAAGGCGTTTGACTTCGTCGAATCTTCGATTTCACTTAGCAAAGAAAAACTTATCTTTTAATAATCATCATGTTTGTCATTCCGCAGTAATCTAAGCTATTATTTAGATTCGTACCGAGATTCCTCCGGAATGACAAACATGCTGTTGATTTTAACATATATAATTTGTGCATTCGTGGCAAAAAAATTCCGACCCATTTTTGCGTCGGAATTAAACAATTTCAATTGAGTTACTTTTTATTTTATGCTTCTGCAACTTCTTCTTTTTTGTAGAAGTTTCTGTGACAACATTTAGAAGCAAATTCTTTTTTGAACTTTCCTTTAAGCTCCTGATATTGCTCTTCATTCATTTCCCTGATTTTATCAGCCAAAGCAAATGGAGATTTTTCTTTGATTCCGTATTCATTAAAAATACCTTTCACGAATCTTTTTCTTTCGATAACTTTTTTGGCAATTACGGCAGCTCCTGCAACGGCAACAGCTCCTAAAATACCTTTTAATACTGAATTTTTCATTTTCTTAAATTTTAAATTTTACTTTTTGTTTTTAAAAATGTCTTATTTATAATCAAAAATTTTAACGCAAAGTTCGCTAAGATTTCTTTTAAATTCTTTGCGTATATTTTTTGCTCGCAAAGGCGTTTCACTCAGCTAAGATCACAATGTTTTAATTTTGAATAAGACATATCTTCTTGTTTTTTTATAGAGACGAATCAGTTTTAATCTTTACTTTACTACTTTCTAAAAATTTTAAACTAATCGTCTGTTCTTTTGTTTCGGTTGAAGAATCCGCTTTCACATTTCTGTCTCCAGACTTCTTTGAATTTTTCCTTTTCATCATCCGACATTCCTTCCATTCTGTGTTTCATATGTTTTTCCTTCATATCACGCATTCCTTGTCCGAATTTTCCATGAAAACCTCCGAAAAGAATTTTACTCAACACCAAAATTCCCATCGCCTGCCAATAATTGATCGTTTTTACACCAATAACTTCAGGCAGAATGCAGTTCCAGAGCCACATCACAATCAGCGCAACGGCCAGGAAAATCAAGGGTGGACACAAGATTAAAAGAGCCCAGCTTTTTTTATATTTATTATTCATTTTATTTATTTCTAATTATTTAAATCTTCATACAATTGTCTCAATCTGCTTCTTAAATGCTTCACTGCATAATTTTTTCGGCTGATAATGGTTTTGATATTTTCACCCTGTTCATCGGCAATTTGCTGTAAAGTTTTATCGTTGAGCTCGTTTTCTGTATAAACCAATCTTTGTTTTTCCGGTAACTCATCCAAGGCTTCAAAAAGCTTCTTCCAGATTTCATCCTGAAACATTTTTACTTCCGGACCGGCGCTGTCGTCCATCAAAAGAATATCTTTTATCGAAAATTCTCCATCTTCGTCTTCGTAGACAAAATCTTCAAGGTTTTCGGTTTTCTTTTTACGGTATTTGTCTATGATTTTATTTGAAGTCACCCGGTACAACCATCCGCCAATGTTTACAATTTCCGAAAGATTGGTCAAGCTGCTAAACTGATACCAAACTTCCTGCAGAATATCTTCCGCATCTTCGGTATTTTTCACTTTGGGACGGATAAAAGACATCAGTTTTCCACCGTAACTCGTTACGGTCTGCGAAATAATGTTTTCCTTTTCCTTCTGTGGCATTGATAATTTTTCGACAATCTCCATATTGCTAGGACGACTGTGCCGATTGTTTTACTTTAATAAATTTAAAATATTTTTTTGAATATCTAAATTTTCTTTTATTCATCAAACTTTACTGAAATTAACAGCAATTGATTTTTCCTTTTAAACCAACTATTTTAATGCAGATTCAAAATAAAACTAATTGTAGAAACGAAAAAAGCCACTCTGCTAAGAATGGCTTTATGTAATTTATTTTGTCCAGGTAATTTTTGAATGCTTTACCTCTTCAGAGTTGGTACCAATCATGATATCGAAATCTCCGGCTTCCCAATCATATTTTAAATCTCCGTTGTAGAATTTAAGATTTTCTGGGGTTATATTAAAAGTAACCTTTTTAGATTCGCCTTTCTTCAATAGTACTTTCTGGAATCCTTTCAGTTCTTTCACCGGTCTTGTAATCGTTCCTACCAAATCTCTGATGTAAAGCTGAACCACTTCTGCTCCGTCATAGTTTCCTGAATTTGTTACAGTAACCGAAGCCTGAATGGTTTGATTTCCTTTTGGATTAGCATTAGAAACCATCACATCCGAATAAGTAAATTTAGAATAGCTTAAACCAAATCCAAATGGATAAAGCGGCGTATTACATTCATCCATATAATTGGAACGGAATCTTTGATATTCACATTTATCCGTCAGTTCCTGACTTAGAGGGCGACCTGTATTTTTAGCATTATAATAAATCGGAACCTGTCCTAAACTTCTTGGGAAAGTCATAGGTAATTTTCCGGAAGGATTTACTTTTCCGAAAAGAACATCTGCTATTGCGTTTCCTGCTTCAGAACCCGGAAACCAGGCATTCAAAATAGCATCCGGTGTATCTTTTACATTGGTTAATGCTAAAGGACGACCTGTGAAAAGCACCATTGCAATTGGTTTTCCTGTCTTTTTTAATTCATTTAACAGATCAACCTGAGACTGAGGAATTGTAATTTCAGTACGTGAAGAAGATTCTCCGCTCATTTCTGCAGATTCTCCAATGGCTAAAACGATAACGTCTGCTTTGTTTGCAATATCGACAGCTTCTTTTAATAAAGCTTCTTTTGAACGGTTGTCTCTGTCGGTTTTTTTACCGTGAGCTGCATAAATTTCTTCTAATTTGGCATCATAATCGATGTTTGCACCTTTAGCTGAAAGGAATTTCACTTCTTTACCATAATTTGCCTGAAGCCCCTGCATCATATTAACAGAAACTGCGTGTTTGGTAGCGACACTCCAAGTTCCTGCCATATTCATTGAGTTGTTTACCAATGGGCCGATTACCGCAACCGTACCTGATTTTTTCAATGGTAAAACCTGATTTTCGTTTTTCATTAAAACCATCGACTGCGCTGCAGTATTTCTTGCTATATTACGGTTTTCCATACTGTACACTTCTTTTGCTGCCAGTTTAGCATCTCCGTGTTTGTATGGATTATCGAATAAACCTAAATCATATTTAGATTCAAGAATTCTTCTCGCCGCCATATCAATTTCAGCCTGCGTTACTTTACCTTCAGATAAAGATTTTTTTAATGTGGTTAAAAATCCTTCACCCACCATATCCATATCGACACCCGCTTTCAGTGCCAAAGCAGAAACCTGCTGAAGATCTCCCATTCCGTGGTCAACCATTTCGTTGATACCAGTGTAATCTGTCACCACAAAACCTTTGAATTTCCATTGGTTTCTCAACACTTCAGTCTGCAACCATCTGTTTCCTGTAGCAGGAACTCCGTCAACTTCATTGAAAGAAGCCATAACTGAAGCTACACCCGCATCAACAGCCGCTTTGTAAGGTGGAAAATATTCATTAAACATTCTCACATGACTCATATCAACGGTATTGTAATCTCTACCCGCTTCACCTGCTCCGTATAATGCAAAATGCTTTACACAAGCTAAAATATTGGTTCCGTTTGCCAAATCTTTCCCTTGATAACCGTAAACCATATTTTTAGCAACCTCACTACCTAAATAAGGATCTTCACCGGAACCTTCAGAAACCCTTCCCCATCTTGGTTCACGGGAAATATCCACCATCGGTGAGAACGTCCAGTTGATTCCGTCTGCGGCGGCTTCTTTTGCGGCAATTCTTGCTGATTGCTGCACCAAATTCATATCCCATGAAGCCGCTAATCCTAATGGAATCGGGAAAGTCGTTTCGTAACCGTGAATTACATCCATCCCGAAAATCATTGGAATTTTCAGACGGCTGTTTTCTACCGCAACTTTTTGTACTGCTTTGATTTTATCAGCACCTTTTATATTGAATAGTCCGCCAACCAGACCTTGTTCAACTTTTTTTCCGATGTCTGAATTTTTAGCCAAACCTGTAGTAAAATCGCCTGAACTTGGTAAATTCAGCTGTCCGATTTTTTCATCCAGGGTCATTTTTGCTAAAAGAGCATCCACAAAAGCTTTCTTCTTTGATTGGTATTGAGCGGTCTGATAAGACTGAACCGGTTTCGTGACCATTTCCTGCGCCGAAAATATCGGAGCAAGTGCCAAAGTGGCGATTACAATTAACTTTTTCATAATTCTATCTTCTTTAATTATATTTTCTTTTTGTTTTTCTTTTTAATAATGTATTTTAAACGCAAAGTTCGCAAAGATTTTTGTCTAAAATTACCCTGCATATTTTTCGTTCGCAAAGGCGTTTCACTCAGCAAGGACTTCCTGTTTAGAATATTGATGCAAAATTATTTTTCTTTTCTTTTAGACAGCATCCATTCATACAACTTAGGATTGGAATAGGTTGAATCCCATGAGTTGTGGTTGTCATTAGGAAAAATTGTAAGTTCTGCATTTGGATTTACCGGATGTAAAGCCTGATAAAAATTAAGTGCATTTTCTGGTAAAACAACATCATCCATTCCGCCGTGGAAAATTTTCATATTCAAATTTTTGTACTGATGGATATTCGCGTACATTACCCGATCGGTAGGAGCACAAACTGAAACTACCGCCGCAAACATTTCGGGATGTTCCATGGCCAGTTTCAAAGTTCCCCAACCTCCCATTGAAAGACCGGTAAGATAGATTTTGGAATCATCAATTTTATATTTTGACTGAATTTCTTTAATTAAATTATAGACAGTTTCTGTATCCCACCATTTATTCTCAGGACATTGTGGCGCTAAAATTGCGACAGGTTCTTTGATTAAATTTTTATATGTGAAAGGACTATGCGCTTTTACTTTTTCAAGATCGCTTCCTCGCTCACCAGAACCATGTAGAAAAACAACCAGCGGAACTTTTCCTTTTGCATTTTGAGGAAAATCCAGAATGTAAGATATTTTTTCTGTTCGTTTTACTTCTTTACTAAAAGTAGCTTTGACTTCCTGAGCGTTTAAGCTCAAAGAAAACGGAAGAAGCAAAAATGGTAAATATTTTAACTTAAAACTCATATTTCTTTAGGTTTTGGCTAAAGCCATTTAATTTTATTCTTTTTAATAAAAACGGATAAATCCGTTCCTATTGATAACAACTCTATTTTGAAGAATTTTAATTAACCCCGATAGAAGCGGCATCCTTTTTTGTTGCAGACGCAGCGAAGCGGAGACTGAGACAAAAAAGATACAGCGGAAAGCGGGATAAGTTTCTAAAACTAATTAATGTTATACTTTTCAGATTTGAAGCTTAATTTCTTTAATCCATTCTGAATTTCAGGGGCATTCATGAATAGTTTCCATAAAAATCCTGTTCGATAATTTTCAATCATCGGAGCAATTGTTCCCTGATCGATCGCTAAATATCTTGGTGTCGTCCAATTGTCATAGTTAATCGAAGTAGCATCATAAGGTCCCGCTGAACCTATAAATTCGGGTTTTTGAGTATAGATAAACTTCAGAAAATCCATAGATTCTTTTGGCGTATACGGAAAACTGCTCAACGCCGCAGTCGGAGTAATGACACCTCGATCATTTTGTGGAAAATGGGCATCGTAGCCTACACTTCCGTCTTTATTTCTGGAATATCCTGCCGTTAATCCCCAGTAATTTGGTCCGTAACCTTTCCAGCCTTTTGGATTTTCGACGCAATACTTATAGTCAATTAAGACTTGATTTTTGTTTAAATCGAAGTAATTTCTGATTAATTTATCTGATAAATTTGTAGGATCTAAACCAATATAAGAATAATGAGTCCAAAATAATGGCCCTCCATATTCTTCTGCCCCGTTATGCTTTACGTACATAGGAAGTCCGTATTTTTCTTTGTCTGAAAGATAAGTTCCGTTTCTTGTCCATCCTTTGTAATACGTTTCAGCATCGATTGAATAGGTGGGTGATGAAGCCGCTAAAATATAGGTGATTAAACATTCGTTATACCCTTGCAGCGGAAAATTCATTTCCCATTGATATTCTGGTGACCAATGCCAATACAGCACTTTTTCGCCTCCTTTTGTGTACCAGTTCCACTGAATTCCTTTCCATAGTTCGTCGCATTTCTTGGCTAAAGCTTTTTCTTCGGCATTTCCGTTTTTGAAATATTCACGAACCATTAAAATTCCTGAGGTCAAAAATGCTGTTTCCACTAAATCCCCACCGTTATCTTTTTTACCAAAAGGAACAGTTTTTCCTGTTTCTCCGTTGATCCAGTGTGACCAAGCTCCTTTGTGACGATCGGCTTTTGATAGGAAATTCATCATTGTAGTCAATCGTTTCACTGCATCTTTTCGTGGAACAAAACCTCTTTCAACTCCGACTAAAATGGTTGCCAATCCAAATCCTGATCCACCTGTTGTAACAACGTGTTTATCATTATCCGGATAGATATTGTCTTCGTGATAGCGCTCTCTTCCCAACATCGAGTTTGGTTCTGCATACTCCCAAAAATATTTCAAAGCATCTTTCTGGACTTTGTTCATCAATTGCTCATCTGTAATATTACTTTTTACAGTTTCAACTTTTGAAATTTTTTGATTTGTTTGAACATTTTTGCAAGAAATAAGAAAAAGTGAAATGCTTAAAATTGATATTATATTTAAATTCATATAAACTTCAACTTAAAAAATAAAAATTGTTTAAAAAAATAACCAAAGCTAACTTTGGTTATTTTTATTTATAAAGCTTTTAGTAACCAGGGTTTTGAGTAAATAACCCATTACTTTGATTCATTGCATCTAGAGGTATTGGAAACAATTCATTTTTGCCAGCTACAAATCCTTTCGAAGCCAGAACTGTAGCAGCCTGCCCTGTTCTCACTAGATCCGGAAATCTATCATTTTCCATTGCTAACTCAACTCTTCTTTCCTGCCAAATAGCAGTTCTAAGAGCCAACTGAGTGGAAGCAGTCGTATTTCCAAGACCTGCTCTTGTTCTTACTTTATTAATATTCGTAATTGCAACAGCTGTATTTCCTAATTCGTTTGCAGCTTCTGCATTAATTAATAAAATATCAGCAAATCTTAAAATTCTAATGTTTTGGATTGAACCATAACCACAAGCACTATTATTTAGAGATGATGGTACGTACACTTTTTGATTCCACATATCGCCTGCATTCGGATCTCCTTTTTTAATTAAATCTCCCTCAATAGTAGTTTCTCCTTCTCTCAAAATTGTCAATTCTTTTCTAATATCTCCAGATTCAAATGCATTTTCTAAAGCGGTAGTAGGCGTAAAGAATCCCCATCCAAACTGGTTTCTCACCCCTTGAACTTCTGCATACTGACTGCCTGCAGAAGAACCTAAAGAAGGATCACATCCACAATTAACTTCAAAAACAGATTCTGATCCAAATTCTCCAGCAGGTCTGAACAAATGATTAAAATCAGGATCTAAAGAATAACCTAATGCAATTACCTGATTTGAAGCATCGTAAGCTTTTTGATAATCTTTCATGTAAAGATATACCTTAGAAAGTAATCCTAATGCTCCCCCTTTAGTGACTCTTCCTAAATCCGCTGCTGGATATGTTTGAGGTAATACCGCTGCTGCTTCTGTTAAATCCTTAACAATGAATGCGTAAACCTCTGCAGCAGAATTTCTTGGTTTGGTATAAATTCCATCGGCAGGTAGACCGTCAAAAATAGGAACGCCACCATAAATTCTTACTAAATTAAAATAGAAGTAAGCTCTCAACATTTTAGTTTCGGCTATCAATCTATTCTTTACCGTAGCATCCATTTCTATTTTAGGTACATTTGTAATTACCTGATTAGCTCTATTAACAGCTTGCCATTGTCCTATCCAATAACCTCTTACGCCATCATCACTTATTGTGAATGTAAAGTTATCATATGCATTGATAAATGATGCATCTCCTGGGTTAGAACCTTTCTCCACATCATCACCTGTCACTCCAAAAACATATTGTGCAGGAAAACCTGTATTTTCCCAACTTCTCAAGAAACTGTAAACAGCATTAGTTGCACGCATTGCATCATCCTGTGTTGTAAAGAAATTTTCTACATCAACTTCACCCTCATCCCTAATATCCACGAAGTCATCATTACAACTAATAATTAATGAAATAAGAGACAATGTTAAAAATATTTTTTTCATGATTTTCTAATTAAAATGTTAAGTTCATACCCATTGTATAAATTGCGGAAATTGGATAAATATTATTATCAATTCCCATTTGTACTCTATCAGTATTATTGATTTCCGGTGAAAAGCCGTTATATTTAAAGCTTGTCCATGGGTTTTGTGCACTTACGTACAATCTTAGTTTTGTAAGAGATAAAGATTTAGCTAAATCTTTCGGTAAATTATATCCAACTTGGATATTTCTGATTCTAATATAGCTACCATCCTCTACAAAAAAGCTGTTAGGTGCAATAATTAATTGATTCGATGTAATCATAGAATTGGTATTAGAAGTACCTGCACCTTGCCATCTGTTTTTATACATATCATAATCCCATGTTTCATTTCCAAAACGCTGTTCACGATTGTAATTATAAATTTTATTACCAAATACTCCTTGGAAATCAACAGCAATATCTACAGCATAAATATTAAAATTAACTCCAAAACCGTATGTTCCTTTTGGAATAGGACTTCCTAAAAATGTTTTATCTCTTGAATCAATAACACCGTTACCATCCTGATCCTTAAACTTAAACCAACCTGCTTTTGCACCAGCCTGTCCTGACGCAGCTGCTTCAGCATCTGTTTGGAAAACGCCTGCAACATCATATCCATAATACGAACCTACTGCTTGACCAGCTTGTAATCTTACAATAGAATTTCCGAATAAACTTGCACCAGTTTCTAAGTACGAACCTCCGTACACTGATGTGATTTCATTTTTAAGTGAAGTAAAGTTTCCATAGACTCCGAAACTTAGGTTGTCGCTTAACTTAGTATTGTAATTAGCCGAAATCTCAAATCCTCTGTTATTAAAAGAATAAGCATTCGTTCTAAATGCATTCCAGTTAGATGCTCCAGATACTGTTCCCTGGAAGACAGTGTAAACAACATTTTTAGAATCTTTATCAAAATAGGCAGCATCAATTTTTAACTTATTGTTAAATAGGGCCATCTCCAAACCAATATCTTTCCCTACAGTAGTTTCCCACCCAATGTTAGTATCAACAAACTGGTCAATGGTCGCCGCAGGATAACCAGAATTTCCAAAATATGCTCCTCCCCCAATAATTGAGATATTTTGATTAAATTCTCTCTTTACGTTTGGGTTACCTAACTCACCATAACTTGCTCTTAATTTTAATAAATTAAAAACATTTTGCTCACTCATAAAATCTTCTTTGGAAATTACCCAACCAGCACTTACCGCAGGGAAAATTTTCGCTCTATCAACATTAATCTGTGAGCTCGCATCTCTACGAATAGAAGCATTTACTAAATACTTTCCTTTGTAATCATAATTCAATCTACCAAAAAATGATTCGATTCTTTGTTGATCTTGATCTACTCCTAAATCATCTCTATCTATACCACTTACATATAATTGTCCAGTTCCACTAGCAACATTTAATGAACCGTTCGTTCCGTCATATTGAACTCCTCTTGAAGTCCAATAATCTTGTGAAGTGGTAGTTCTTGTTCTTGAAAAACCTGCTAATACATCAAAATTATGATTTCCAAAGCTCTTCTTCCAGTTAATCGTATTATCCCAAACATAGTTTCTATATCTGAAATTTCTAGTCAATAATGTTGATGGTACTTGGTTTGATACTGGAACGTATGTTAAAGTTGGTGTATATTCATATTGGCTTGGGCTATAGTTGTCCGTAGAATAACTAATCCTTGCTGTAAAATCTTTTAAAAATTTCACTTCTCCCCAAATATTGTTAAGCAATCTTTCCTGTCTTACCTGTGAACGGTAAAGGTCTAATTTTGCCCTTGGGTTAGGTATCGAATATCCATTAAAAAACTGGTAATCACTGGTATTTGAATTGAAAACAGGAAATATTGGTGGCGCTGTATATGCATCTAATAATGGATTCTGAGCTACATCAGTACGCATTTTAGAAAAACTGAAATTATTCCCAATTGTTATATTATCAGTAATTTTATAACTAAGATTTAACTTAGAATTAAATCTATTAAATCCACTTCCTGAATTGATCCCATTTCCTGCAGCAAGATTACCCTCGTCTTGAAGATATCCTACACTCCCGTAATAGTTAAGTTTCCCTAAACTTCCTGTTGCAGAAAAATCATTTGCATTGATGATGCTTGTACGGAAAATCTCTTTAAACCAATCTGTATCTGCAGGGAAATTTGCTCTGGAAATAGATCCTGCACTTGAACCATTATCGTTCATTAGCTTTTCATTATATAATTCTATATACTGATCAGCATTAACCATTTTAGGTACGTTTGTAACCTTTTTAAATCCTATATAAGAATTTACATTGAAAATGGGCTTACCTTTTCCCGTTTTAGTTTTAATAATAACAGCACCGTTTGCAGCTTGAGCTCCAAAAATAGCTAAACTCGATGGATCTTTCAAAACACTCATTGATTCAATATCCTGAGGATTTAGATAAGAAATATCAGTCGTAATCATTCCATCTACAATAAAGACAGTATTACCTGTTAAAGAACCTACTCCTCTGATATCTACTCTTGGTGAACCTCCTGGAGTACCAACATTGGTAATGTTAACCCCAGCAAGTTTTCCTTGAACTGAACTCAGCGGGTTTGCATTGGGCTTATCTGCCAAATCTTTAGCAGAGACAATCCCAATACTTCCTGTCACGTTTTCTTTTTTCTGTGCTCCATACCCAATCATCACAACCTCCTCAATCTTTTGCTCTTTTGGCAAAGTGTCTTGGGGAGTAACCTGTCCGTTGACGTTCATACCAAAGTAGAGAACAGCAATAAGACAAGAATACTTTAAATTAGTTTGTTTCATATAGTTTAATTTTATCTTGTACAATCAAAGTCATTAAGATTCTTGTAATCGAATCTTATTATCTCTTTTTTCTCAAAAGTAGACATTAACCAAAAATAGAAAAAAAAATGAATCTTGTTAAAATTAGTTAAAAAAAATTCTATAAATGGTTTAATTTTAATTATTTATTAAGAAATGATTAAAATTAATTAACTTATAATTAAAATTAAACGAAATTTTTATCTATTTCATATCTTAAAAAAAATCATTTTTTCACTTTGAAGCATTAAATATCTCCAAAAATTGCATGTAACGAGTGGTTTTGAACGTTAGGATAAAAAATGTTTCAATTTGGTACGGAATTAGTGAATCACACAATTTATTCTTTGTAATAGGAAAATTTTGCCGCAGACAACATAAGTAATTACATTTGACGAAGTTTAGAAAAAAATAAAAAATTACAATGAAAAAATATATTATCGCAGCAGCTATTATTTTAGGAACTGGTACAATTATCAATACTACGATGCAATCGTGCACTTCTTTAGCCACATCAGATTTAGGTTTAGCGGTTATAAAAAGAGTACTATTAGGCGGAATTAATAAAGGCGCCAATATTTATGGCAATAAAGAAGCTTTCCTTCAAAATAATTTGGTAGATAAAGCTTTGCCAAAAGAACTTCGTGATATTAATTCTACTTTGGAGAAAATTGCTCCGTCAATTGTTGCAAAAGAAAGAGAATATATCGCTGAAGCAGCTGTTTATACGGTTGGCATTTCGAAACCTATTTTAGAAACAGCAGTTAACAGTTTGAATGCTCAAGATGTTACAAGAATTATTCAGGGAGAAAAAGGTACTGCCACTTTGATTTTAAGAGAAAAAACACAGACGCAGCTTGTTGCAGCGATTACGCCAAGAGTTGAGCAGGAACTCAATAAATATGGAATTGTAAAGACAATTAATACCGCTTTATCAGGAACTAATCTTTTGGGAAGTCTTTTAGGTGGAAATAAAACCAACGTGAATGCAAGCGGACTGAGTACTTTGGCTTCAGAACAGATCGTAAACGGTCTTTTCAATATCATTGAAGATCACGAGAAGCAAAACTCAGCTTCATTGCTTGCTCCATTTGGAAAATAAGACGAATTTCGTTATATTTATATATTATTAAGGAAGAAAATGGAAATATTACAAGGAAATGAAAACGCAAATCCTGAAGAATTTTATAAATCATTAAAGGAAAAACTGGAAGGTCATCATGACTTTCCGGAAGATTATTTATTCAAATTTATCATTCCTACCGATGAGGCAAAACTGACGGAGATTTATAAAGTTTTTGATGGTATAAAATTTACGATGGGAAACCGCGAAAGTAAAAACGGAAAATACACAGCCTGCAATATCAACGCTTTTGTTTTAGACGCAGATCAGGTGGTTCGTATTTATCAGGAAGTTGCAAGAATAGAAAATGTAATTTTGCTGTAAACAAAAATAAATTACAAACAGAAAAGGTTAGTTTAAATACTAATCTTTTCTGTTTTAACCTGTTGTGCATTTATAAATTTGTTTTACTTCAGTAAGTGAAACGCCTTTTTACATTTAAAAAACCTTTTTGATTTAAATTCTTTGTTTTCCTTTGCGATAAAATAAACGCAAGGTTAAACAAAAGAAACTCAAAAACTATGCTGAAATAAAGTAAAACAAGGGCGCTTCGCTTATCAAAGAAATACAAGTTTTTGATTTTCAGTTTGTTTAATATTTTCCCATAAATGCACAACAGGTTCTGTTTTATATAAGTCTGACTTATTTCGGAACTATTTTTCAATAAAGAATTTCACATTTTCAATAGGTCTTCCCAACATTGCAACTGAGCCTTTAATTAAAATCGGTCTTTGAATTAATGAGGGATTTTCTGATAAGATCTGCAACCACTCTTCTTCAGAATGATCTTTTCCTGCATAGTTTTCGAGATATAATTTTTCTTCTTTTCTGATGATATGAAAAACGCTTTGATTAAGCTTTTTCAAGAGTGTTTTTAATTCTAAAACACTTAGCGGCTCTTCAACAATATTGATAATTTCAAACGGAACACCATTTTCGTCCAAATACTCCAAAACAGCATTAGATTTCGAACAATTTCCGTTATGAAGAACTTTTACCAACATTTTGATTTTATTTTATAGAATGAATTTTAATTTAGCAAACAAATTTAGAACCAAATAGGATATTCATCTAAAAATTAAAACAATCCGTTTAATTCCGTTTCAATCTTTTCTAAAATCAAACCGAAATCTTCAGGTTTTTCTACAAAATCAAGATCATCAACTTCAATAACCAGCAATTTTCCTTCGGTGTAATTGGTGATCCACTTTTCGTATTTTTTATTCAGTTTAGAAAGATATTCTATACTGATAGTTGCTTCATATTCACGGCCTCTTTTATAGATTTTTTTCACTAAATTAGGCACGTCTGATTTGAGGTAAATCAATAAATCAGGTGCAGAAACAAAGGTTTTCATCAAATCAAAAAGGGAAGCGTAATTTTTGAAATCACGGTCTGAAAGAAGCTTCATATCATTCAGGTTTTCAGCAAAAATATGAGCATCTTCATAGATTGTACGATCCTGAATAATATTTTTCCCGCTTTCTCTGATCTCTTTTACCTGACGAAATCTGCTTCCAAGGAAATAAATCTGCAAAGCAAAACTCCATTTGCTCATATCTGCATAAAAGTCTTCCAGATACGGGTTGTGATCTACATCTTCAAACTGTGCATCCCAATTGTAATGTTTTGCAAGCATTCTGGTTAACGTCGTTTTTCCCGCTCCAATATTTCCTGTAACTGCAATGTGCATATTCTGTCTCTTTATTTTTTGAAATGAATTAAATCTAAAAACCCAAGTCTTCAATATCGTCCATCAATTTGATAATATCTGATTTCTCAGACTTTTCTTTTTCTAGTTTTTCGATGGATTCTTCAAGGTCTTTTTTCTGGTTTTCAGCGTCTTTATTTTTTTTAATATCAGCAATATTTTCAAGGCTGTAAATATAGAGTTTGTTGCCTTTCACTTCAAAATATGCGAGCGAATTTTTATCCACAATCTGTGCATCGGGATCTTCAAAAATTTTGGCTAATTCTTTCTCCGGAATGTATTTAAAGATTGTATTTTTCGCAATTATTAAAATGACTTCATTCTCTCTTCGGAATCGTTTCCCATTTTCTACAGAAGCTTCAAAGAGTTTTTCGAATTTTAAATTATAAACCCTGAATTGAGTTTTAGTTAAAATATAAACCTTGTTTTCAAAAACCAAAAGATCAATTAAATCATCAAAATTGGCATCAAACGGAAAAGAATTTATCGTGGTATCGTTTCTGAAGTTATACTGAAGAAGACGTTTTGTACTTTCATCTAATAACCAAATCTGCTGCAAATCTTCCGCATAAGCATGTCTGATAAAAGTAAATTTCTGCCTGAAATCAAGTTTTTGAATTTCATTGAGATTCTGATCTACAAATTTCATTTCCTGAGCATTTTCAGAAAAAAGTGGCACACTTAAAGGATTTTGAACGCCCTGAACCCGAAAAGGAACGGTAAACATCATTTTCCCAAGCTGTTTTCCCAAAGAATCGTATTTTGTAAAGCTGAAATCTTTGTTTCGGTATAAATATAGATTTCCGTAATCATCTGCAAACATATCTCTCGTTTCCTTCAGCTTCAAAGAATCAAAAGGAAGAGCTTTCTGCGCCGAAACCGTACAGAAAATAAGAAAGAAAAAAAATGAGAATATTTTCAAAAAATCTATTTTAACAAGATAGCGCTCCCAAAGGAACGCTACCAATTTACATCTTTATTTTATTAAGTAAGAAATTGCTTTCAGTTTTTAACTATTTGATGGCCACTTCATAAATTTTTGGCCAGTTTTTTCCGGTAATTAACATATTATCACCTTTAAAAGCAATTCCGTTTAGAACGTCATCACTTCCTTTGGTATTCTGTTTAGCAAGATCTGAAAAATCAAATTTACCGACAACTTCGCCGTTTGCAGGATTAATTTTTAAAATAATAGGTTTTTGCCAAACATTTGCATAGATAAATCCTTTGTAATATTCCAGCTCGTTTAACTGATCATAAACTGAAGTATTTCCTGCTACAGAAATGTATCTTGTCATTTTTGAAGGATCTTTTACATCTAAAAAGTACAGGTTTTTTGTACCATCGGAAGCAATAAGACTTTTTCCGTCATATGTTAAACCCCAACCTTTCACCATCATATCGGGATAAGCAAATTCTGAAACTAAGCTTAACGTATTTTTATCGTAGACAAATCCCTTCTTATTTTCCCAAGTTAACTGATATACCTTATCACCTGCAAGTGTACTACCTTCCGAAAATACATCATCTGCTTGTTTCGTTTCTTTAATAGGCTTTGTATCTCCTAATTTATAAGTTATTAATCTTGACGAACCATACTGCCCCTCACTTTCATAAACTGTATTTCCGTCAATCTGAAAACCCTGTACGAAATTTTTAGGATCATGCGGATATTCTGCAACGATTTCGTAATTCATATTTTTCTCAGGAGCTTTGCTGTACACATTAATGGTTGCATCCTGGTATAAATTTTCACCACCTTTTGTTTTAATATTAAATGTGATTGCATTATCGCCTAACATAAAATATTTAGGATCAACTATAAGACTTTTCGATTCTTTTTCACCGAAGCTTATGGTGATACTTTCGGCATTGTCTAAAACGTCCTTCGGAAGATCTAGTTTATCCCCAAAATGATACCCTGCAGTTTCCATTGAGGAATTATAATCAGCAAGAGAAGTCAATATTTTATCGTTATTTTTACATGACATTACCAAAAGTAAAGCTGCAAAACCTACAATTATTTTATTTTTCATTGTTTATTTGTAAAATTTCCCCAAAAATAGCAAATTTTATTTCTCGCTGCTAATTAGATGCAAGTTGATTATCCTGATTTAACTAAAATTGACATTTCTTAAATTTTAATGAGCAAATCCTGTAATTTTAGCTTCATCAAAATCCAGCTGCATTTCTATTGTTCTCATGACGTGATCATCGAATATTTTCTCACGCTTCATTTTGTGAAGTTCATTTCTCTGTGCCTGAATGACCTGTCTTAAAACATCTTTATTTTCGTTCATTGCTGCGGCATAATCTACGGTTGAGCCCATACATTGTGCTTTATCGGCAATCAGTTTCATTTCATTTTCCAGCTTATAAATCTGGTGTCTCACGAGACTGTTGTTTTCAGATAATTCAGAAAAATCTGAAGTCAGTTTCTGAAGCGCAGTTTCTTTTAATTTTTTCATTAAAATGGCTTCCTGTTTTTCTTCCGGAAGATCACTTCCTGCATCATCTACTTTTAGTATTTTTAAAATGGGAGTCAACATTAATCCCTGTCCTACCAAAGTTATCAGGATTATTACAAATGTTACAAATAAAATAATATTGCGGTGCGGAAATGCTTCTCCGTTTGGCAAAAATGCAGGTATAGAAAGTGCTGCAGCAAGAGAAACTACTCCCCGCATTGCTGCAAAACTAATAATGAAAGGTTCACGCCAATCTGGTTTCGGATTTTCTGATCTTAGTTTTTTAGAAAAAAACCATGGGAAATACATGAGGCTGTAACTGTACAGCAATCTTGTTAAAATAATTGCACCACCAATGACGATACTGTAAAAAATGCCTTCTGAGATAGTATAATCTTTCATTGCAGCTACAACTACAGGCAACTCAAGACCAATTAAAATAAAAATAATGGTATTCATCAGAAAAATGAGAACACTCCAGACACTACCGGACTGGATTCTTGAAGTATGGCTCAGATAACAATGTGAATTGTATGACATCAATAAACCTCCGGCTACAACAGATAAAACACCCGAAAAATGGAAATGTTCTGCTCCAACATACATAATATATGGTACAATAAGCGTGATAACAGTGTCTATATTTGAATTTGACGGAATTAATCTCAGAAAAAAACCGAATAAAAATCCTATTGCGACACCTATTGCGATACCTCCAACTGCCATACTGATGAAATCGCCAATGGCTTCCCTCCAGATAAATTGTCCGGAAATTACCGCAGCTAAGGCAAATTTAAAAACAATTAAACTTGATGCATCGTTAATTAAGCTTTCACCTTCCAAAATACTGGTTATTTTTTTTGGAATTTTCATGTGCTTTAAAACAGAAGTGGCCGCAACTGCATCCGGCGGAGAATTTACACCCCCCAATAAAAATCCCATTGCAACAGTTAAACCCGGAATTATAGATGACGAAAGGTAAGCTACCACAACTGAAGTGAGAAATACCAAGCCAAATGCCATTGAAAAAATCTGCTTTCTCCATTTATGAAAATCCTGCCACGATGTAAACCATGCGGCTTCAAATAAAATTGGCGGCAAAAAGATGAGAAAAATTAAATCTGGCTCAATTTCTATATGTGGCATTCCCGGGATAAGACTGATAATCAATCCGGCGATTACCAAAAAAATAGGATAAGCTACCTTGAGCTTCTGCCCTATCATCACGAGTATCATTACAGATAATAAAACTGCAATTGATATGGTAACATAAGTGTGAATCATGGATCTTTTTTTATTATTTGCTAACTACTTTTTTTAGATGAATTTAATCAAAAATTCAAATTATCAAAGTACAATATTATTCTTAGGATCAAGTCCAGGAGGAAGGTTTTCTTCATCCAACATATCTCTCATATCAATTTCAATCGTTCTGCTTATCTGTGTAATAGGAACATCCATTGGGCTTCCCTCGAAAGGATTCATTGAAGCTTCTCCCACACTATCCAAAGTATGAAAACACCAGGTTACAAGCAGAGAAAACGGAATATTAAACCATACTGTAAGACCTTCTAGAAATGACCCCTCTCCCAATTTGTCAAATTCTTTTAATAACCCAAAAGGCACAAAAGCTATAAACAAAAACAATAAATAGGTTGTAATGGATGAAAAATTTCTCGGGTAAGGAAAATTTTTAATCCTTTCTGCTTTACCCTGATTATCGGTAAATTTCACCAACTGCTGGTTAATCTGTGTCCACTGAAAATCGTTGATTAATCCTGCAGAATAAACTTCTGACAATTCTTTACTCTGAGAAGCCATCAATTGTGTTGCTCTGTTTTTTTTCTTTAAAATATATTTCAATTCATCCTCAGACAAGTAATTTTTCAGAACATCATCTAGATTCTGTAATTTTTCACATATTTCGTACTTTTCTGCGTATTCCTGATATTGTACTGTCGACATATTTTCCCAAGCACGCGGCTCACGAAGCTGAAAACGCAGTGCCGTTAACCAAGCATAATGACGATTAAACATTATTTTTACTTTATCTGAATCTTTTCCGCTGAGAGCATCCCGCAAAATATACCCGAAACTTCTGCTGTCGTTAATTATTGCGCCATAAATCTGTCTGCCTTCCCAAAGTCTGCTGTAGCTTGCATTATTTTTAAAACCAACAATGAATGCTACCGCAGTTCCCATTATCGCAATAGGTTGCCAGGGAAATGAAAGAAACTTACCACCCAAATAATAGAATAAAGTAGGAACAGCAGATAAAATGGCCAAAAAGTAAATGCTTCTTCTCGTCCAGACAATAAATTCTATTGCCCCAAATTTTTTTCCTGCATGCATATTTTTATTTTTTTGTGTTTAAAAGTCATTTAATTTCTTGTGAAGGGAATATTATTATAAAATCCTATTTGCACCTGTCCGCGGTTTTTATTTTCCTGAAGCTGATTCATATAGCCTGCTTCAATTCTCATATTTTTATTAATGACATATCCTAAAGCTCCATAAACCCTGTTTCTATCAAAAACAGGACTGTCAAAACTCAAAAAAATCTCATTATAAACAGAAGCATACAAAGTTTTGGGCAACATTTCTTTATTATTCATCGGAATATTCAAACCTAATAAATAACGAAACCTCATCCTGAAATCATCTTCTAAAAAACGTTCTTCCAAACGGTAACGATGCTGTAAATTGAATCTTCCAAATTTTTGCTTGGTGATGTATTGTTGAAAAATTCTATGCTCAATATTTTCAGTTTTTTCACCTTTTACATAAGGCTGACTTAAAATAAAACCGTAACCTAACAAAACGTTATTGTTATTTTCGGTCAAGTCATATCCAATTCCGGTACGGATTAATAATTGTTCTAAGTCTCCGATTCCATCAAAATTACGGTATTGAATCTCATTATGGAAATTTAGTTTTTTGCTGATTTTATTATTCCCAAAATACATATACCAAGCTCCGAGATCATTTTCCTGTGCGAATGAAAGAACACTTCCTAAACATAACACAAAAACCGCCAACTTTTTAAAAAATTTCATTTTACTAAGATTAATTTATATTAACTATCATAATTAACAAAATTAATACTAAAAATCTATAATAGCAAAATTAAAGGTTTTTATGACGGAACTTCTTCCACTAAAACATCATTTCCATTCTTATCAAAATAAGTACAGGTCATTTCATTCAAATCCATTTTCCAGCCTTCAATTCCATTTTCTGCACAGTCTTTACAAAAGGTCATGTAATCTGTTCCGCCTTGTTGGTGAAATTTTAATCTTGTTTTAAACTGATCGAGATTTAAGTTTTCTGAAACAATCAAATCACTGTATTTTCTGCCTGTTTCAGCATAATTATTTTCAGCATCAAAATATTGAGTATTTCCGTCGGTGACAAATGATTTGTAATGCGAAACACCAAGATTTTTTATTTCCTGAATATATTTTGGGAAATCTGCACCGTTTTTTACTTTTTGGTGCTCTGCTTTAATTTCATCAATTGTGAATTTCATATTGTTGTTTTTATTGTTTTTATTTTTAACGCAATGTGCGCTAGGTTTTTTTTAAAGTTGACAATATTTTTTGTTCGCAAAGGCGCTTCGCTCAGCAAATTTTAGAAAATTATAAAAATTAATTTACTATGAAGAATAACCGACAAATTACTATGTCGGTTATTTATAACTATTTATATTAATTCAAATGAATATTAAGGATGTTGTTGCATTTTTGCAGGATCATCATAATTTACCATCCAGTTGATGCCAAATTTATCGGTGAACATGCCGAAATAAGCGCCCCAAAAAGTATCTTCCATTGCCATTGTAACCATTCCGCCTGCAGAAAGTCCGTTGAACAATTTATCTGCTTCTTCTTTAGAATCTGTGTTGATAGAAACCGCGATATTATTTCCCTGCTTGAAATGAGATGCCCATTCTCCGCCTGTATCACTTCCCATTAAAATGGTTTCTTTAGAAATCGGAAGAGAGACGTGCATAATTTTGTCTTGATCTTCCTGAGACATTTCTTTTCCTTCTTGCGGGGGCATTTCGCCAAAAGTTCCGATGTACGGGTATTCGCCACCGAAAACCGATTTGTAAAAATCAAAAGCTTCTCTGCAGTTGCCATTGAATGTAAGATAAACATTTACTGTTGCCATAATATATAGTTTGAGGTTTAGGCTTAGGTTTAGGTTTAGGTAAAAAATATATTTCGTAGCTTGAAACAAGGAACACGAAACTTGAAAATGTTATCGGTGTTGATCTATCAAGATCATGTTTCCGTCGGGATCTTTCAGAAAAATATGTTCAGGACCTGTGGTAGATTCTTCTGCTGATTTTTCCAATTCAATTCCGCTTTCTTTAAGTTTTTTCTGAATTTCTCTTACATCATCAAAAGATTCGAGGTTCTGCGCATTTTCGTCCCATCCCGGATTAAAGGTCAGCATATTTCCATCAAACATTGCCTGAAAAAGACCAATTAAAGTGGTTCCGTTTTTCATGATGAGATAATTATTTTCTATATTTCCACCCATCGAACTGAAACCTAATTTTTCGTAAAACTCTTTAGATTTTGTTAAATCTTTTACACTTAAACTTAGAGAAAAAATACCTAATTTCATATTACTGTTCTTTAATTTTTAGACTCACGCAGATTTTGATGATTTAACAGATTTAAAACATCAATATAAATCTGTGTAATTATTTATTTTTTATTTAATGCTAATTTATATCCAACCAAAACCAATCCCCAGATTAAAATTCCCAGAACCCAAAACCAAGCTGGTGTAGGCAAAACCGACATATTGTAAATGGTAAAACAAAGGAAAATAACACCACAAATTATTGCAGAACTCGGTTTCTCACTTTTAGACACTTTTGTTGCCACAAAACCCGAAACAAAAGCTCCCAAAGCATAGCCAACAATAACCATGAATTTTCCTAAAAATGGCAGAGTTTCAATATAATTTTTAAAACCTTCCATATTATCAGGTTTTATATTTTCCGGAAACGGATACAACAAATGATTAAGCGTTTCGATTCCCCAAATACAGACCGATCCGACAATAATTCCGGCAAAAACCGAAAGTATATTTCTTAACATAATTATTGATTTTTCAAATTGGTTTTAAAATTTAAAGTTTTATCGTAGCTCATCCAATTGCCCTTCAATTCGATGTTTTCGCTTTCTATTTTTTCGGAAGTCTTATTCCATCTAAAAGTGTAAACAAATTTTCCTGTGAAAATTCCGGAATGCTTTCCCTTATTTTCTTCTACCAATTCGTAATCGCCGTAAACCGCTCCCTTTTTCTTAGAATCTTTGTATTTGTTGATTTTAAGTTTTCCTTCAAATTTCGAATAATTATTTTCTACGACAGAATAACCCGAAACGAAATATTCCTGATCGTTTTTTCTGTCCTGCTCGGAAATTTCTATTTTAAGCTTTATGGTTTCTTTGTCGTTCCCAATTGTTCCTGTGTAAGGTTTTGAATGATTCAACCATGCATTGGAAATATTCGGCATTTGTGAAAAAGCAAAATTCGAAATGAGAATAAAAAGTAATAAAAGTTTTTTCATTGTGCATTATTTAAATATAACTTTAGAAATATCGTTATGGGAAAAATTGCTAAACCAGACTTCAGATTTTTTTCGTTTTCTAAATCAGCTCCAATTCTTGTAAATATTATAGTTGAAAATTGCCTTCGTTAACTGATGAACGGAAACAGCAAACAAAAAAATATTTTACCCATTCTAAACTCCAAACTGACTCAAATGATGATTGAGATGTTTTGCAAACATATTGTTCCACTCGTGCGATTTTAATTTCCCGAAAGAGAACGACTCTTTACCATCAAAAGCCTGAGAACCCAGCTGTTGTGTTTTTTGGATATAGCCAATTAATCTTTTCTTTTCTTCTTCAAAGTTTTTTCTTTCTTTAATTAAAAACTGAGGTGCAGTAGGAGAATCATGCGGATAAGCTTTTTCACTCACCACTTTTGGTTTCACAAAATTTTTAAGAATAAATTTAGCTATTGATCCCGGTTTTTTGTGTTTCTCGGGTTCGTAAACCATTTCATAAGATACACAACAGTGCGCCAACATCTGATCAACCGTCATTCTGCCCCATAAACCATGCGTTTCTTCTACAAGATTATTGATTCTATTAATATAATTCTGAGCATCTTTCGCTTCAAATACGTTTTCCATTTTAGTTTAAATCTTTATAAACAAATATATCAGTTTTTTTGTTTCGTTAAAATATTTTTTTCTAATTTGAATGGTGAATTATTCGTCAATTAAATTTATAAACATTTCATAAAAAACTCTCTGCAAAAATTTGCAGAGAGTTTTAGTTATTTGAATTAATTAAAGCTTTGTTATTCTTTTATTTCCACATTTGAACCTTTCGTATGCGCATTCATTTGTGGAGCATAATAATTCTGAATTGTTGTAATTCCGTTAGAGAATTTTCCTGAAGCATTGGCAATATAATCGTATTCAAAAACATATTTTCCCTTCGGCATATATTGAATATAGAAATTGGCAGATGCATCTTTTGTAGACTGATAATATCCCAAATTATTTTTCCATTGATATCCCGAGATAACGTCCAAAGGTTCAAATCCTGCAGCTCTCATGTCTTTAATGTGAATAAATTCCATTGCACGATCGGTGTTTAAAATCATTCTCACGGTAACTTTATCCCCAACTTTTAAAGGAGTTTCAGAAGATATTTTTTGCAATTCTTCACCGTTTACTGTTTTAATCTTTTTGTATAGTTCCTTAGAAACTGAAATATAATTTTCAGAAGATTTTATTTTATCCAAATCTTCATAATACTGCCAGAATAAACCGCCTTGGACAATTCCCGCTCCGGGTTTTGTTACAGTAACAGTTGCTAATTTTTTATCTAAAACATCAGTTTTTACTGTGGATTTCACATAACCTGTTGCCTGAGTTTCCGGTTTAAGTTCTTTTCCGCCCCAAATAATAGTCGCTTTATCGCTATCTACTGAAGTCCACAATTTCCCTGAATTTAAAATAGTAAAAATAACTTCTGATGTTCCTCTTGAACTTCCCCACGAATTCACTTCTTTCTGTGTGATCAACCAGATTTTAATGTCTTCGATGAAGTTCTGGTCGTTTGGTTTTAGCTTGTTAAATGCCTCTAAAGCTCCCGCCTGATTCACCACTTTTGAACTGAACCAACCCCAATCATCAAGATTTTGTTTCCAGTAAGCACCCTGAGTTTTTGAGTCGACTGAAGTTTCTTTTAAATAAGTTAATAATTTATCTGAAACGTCTTTTAGACCGTAATCATTCATCAATAAAGCAGCCCGATGTAATCCGAAAAAAGTGAAATCTGTTAATTTTGCAGTCTTCGCTTTTTGTTTTATCAAGATTTTTAATGTTGCTCCTTTTCCTTTTAGCGGATATTCTTTTTCCCAGTAATTTCTTGTATCAAGATAATCCAGTGACCAGTTTGTCCAGATATTTTCTTTTTTAGCATCATAATATTTATCTATTTCATTATCAACATATCCGATTAGTTTTTTTACCAATTCTTTCTGTTCTGAAGTTTGATAATCTTTTACGTTATCTTTCAGCCAAAAATTGATTTTCCCTAAATTTTTAAGAATGTATAAAGATGTCGAATAAGAACTCGGATAGCCTTGATACCAAGAGAAACCACCATCAGGATTTTGTAATTTTTTAAAATCATCCCAATCCTGACTGATAGAATTTTTCATGGTGTTTGCATCAAATAACAAAGCTAATTTCTGCATTTGTTCAGTTTCATTTTTGCTTTCTAAAACCCACGGAGTTTCATTCAATAATAATTGTTTTAACTCCTGATTTTTTTCAACATTAGAATTTAATAATCCTTTATTTTGATATTCTTCAAAAACGGTTTTCATTTTCGGATTGGCTTTAAAAATTTCTGAAGCCAGAACATCGGCAAACCATTTATTAAAAATTACATCCGCAGAATTATTCTGGTCATTTTTAAGACTTGGAAGCGCAAACATAATTTCCCAAATCGGATTTGTGGTAAGTTCCAATGTATTTGAAACGTTGGAAATCGTTGTTGAACCTGCATTTTTAAGACTTTCCAATTCAAACGTTTTTGTTTCCCCTTCTTTTACAAAAATTGGAAGCGCATCGGTTACCAACATTCTGTTTGGAAGAATTGCTACAGCTTTTTGCTCTCCATCTGAATATTTTCCGGCTTTTGCAACCACTTTCAGTATGATTGAAGATACATTATCCGGAACTTTTATCTTCCATGTCAACGCCGAATTTCCATTTTCATCTAATGAAAAAGATTGTTCTTTATTAAAACCAGAAACTGCAGTCAACGTACTCAAACCAAATTTCTCTGAAATATCTTCATTGGTAAATGCATCAAGAATTTGTAATTGTGCCGAACCAGTTAATTTTTTGCTCGTTAAATTCGAAAGTTTTGACTGTAAATTCAGCTCATCACCTTCTCTCAAAAATCTTGGATAATTGGGTGTAACTGAAAACTCTTTTTGTGTCACCACTTCCTTTTCCAGAGTTGCTGCTCTTGCATCTTTTGTATGAGCAAGAAACATTAATTTCCATTTTGTCAAAGCTTCAGGAGACGTAAATTCAAAGCTTACATTTCCTTCAGAATCGGTTTTTAAATCTGGATAGAAAAATGCGGTTTCGTTGAGATTCTGACGGACTGGGATTTTATTTGGATCTTCTTTGTCCATTTCTCCATCTTTATCTATATATTCCATTGTCACACTTTCAGTAACATCTTTCGCCTTTGTACGCGTTTTATTGTATCCCAATACTACAACTTCTTCGATTTTCACATCTTTTGAAACGGCTATTGGAGCTGGAACAGCATTATTTTGAACAGAAATACCAGCAGCTTCACCTTGTATAGAATTTAAAATACTATAACTATCAAACCAATTGAATTGTGGAGCTACTATATTTTTTTCATTATAATATTCCGTTCTTTTTTGATAATATTTCTGAGACAAATGTTCTCTAATATCATAATTAGCTACAATTGAATAAGGATTGTATAATTTCTGCCAATCAAAAGTATTTACCGCAAACTGATCCAAAGACATATCATACATATTGGCTAAAACCTCCGCATTTACCTTTTCTTTTTCATTTCCTAAAATTTTAATAGACCACTTTTCTTTAAAATTCGGTTCTATTTTATCTCTGAAAGTAACCGTTTCAATTTTTAGATTTTCTTCAGTACTTTTTATTTTTAAATTAACCGTTTCAGTCTGAACATCATTAAATGCAACCAGCTGAAACTGAATATTCAGACTATTTACATTTTTATCTCTCGGAATTTCAATCTCATATTCTAAAACTCCATTTCTAAACTGATAAACTTCAGATATTGTTTTTCCTGAACCATTTTGTACAAAAACATTCACCAAAGCATTCGGAACTGATGAATAGGCGTAAATTTTAGTTTTTCCACCTCTGATAACTTCATCTTTTGGTTCTAAAACAGAAAGAAAGGTTTTCTGATTAATTTTCAACGATTTTTTGTCCCAGACTTTGAAATTTTGTGTCGTTTTTATGGTGTCTTTACCTTCAATATTGTATAATTCCATTTTGTAGTCTCCGGAATCCAGCTTTCCAAGATCTAAAGATCCGTCATTTCGTTTTTCTCCATTTAGAATGACAGATGATATTTTCCAATTTTCAATTTCATCATTTTTATCATATAAATCATGTGGAAATTTGCTTATAAATTCTGCTTTTGAAAATTTTGGCAAATTTTGAACCTGTTCTTTAAAATTATCTCTGAAAATTCTTTGCGGATTTTCCAGTTTTGATAATTTTACCTGATATGATTTTTTGAGATTCTGTTCGTTGTAATTTTTGGTTTCAACTTTTAATTTCACATTTTCATCTGCGAAAGTGTTTTTAATCTCATCCGTTTTAATGTAATGAGAAACAGAAGCCACTTTTAAATTGGTATTCGTCGACTGAGTTTCACCGTTAATGTCTGTAACCGAAGCATTAATCTGATAATTATCAATCTGAATTCCTTCTAAATTTTCATCTTTTTTCAGGTCTAATTTTATAGTGAATTCACCTTTTTCATTGGTTTTTGCTTCACCAAGAATCGAGTTTTCATTTTCTTGATTATTCGGATACCAAGGGAAATATCTCCAGCGAATATTTTGTTTTCTGATTTCATAATTCACATGGGTATTGCTTAAAGCGACACCCGAAAACATCATTGCTTTCCCTTTTAGCTCAATCGTTTGCCCGTATTTGTATTCCTCTTTTACAGGTTCAAAAATCACCTCAAATTTCGGGCGTTTATATTCTTCAACGTTGAAATTTTTATAACCACCCGTTCCACCATCTGTTGAAAGCGTGAAATTTCCGTTCAGTTTTCCTTTTGGTAAAATAAAACTTCCGTGATAAGAACCAAACTCATTAGACGTGAAATTCTGAACAGAAACTTCCTGATTATTGGCATCTTTTAAAGTAATTTTTTGTTTTAAACCCGAAACAACTCCCTCAATTTCTTTATCAAGTTTTGTATTGATGACCTTAAAATAAACGGTTTGTCCGGGTCTGTAAATTGCTCTGTCTGTGAAAATCTGGGCTTTGGTTCTGGTTTGTTTATTCGGGTTATATTCTCCACGATTGTTGTAGCCATACATTTGCATGATCTGGAAATCATTAGTTTTCGGCTGTTGAATTAAAATCGTTCTGTAATATTCTTTACTTTCGGTAACAGGAAATCTAAAAATACCTTTATCATCTGTTTTTCCATCAATTTTATTTAAAGTTTCATTCTGAAGAAATTCATAAAATGAAAGATTTTCATTAAGAACAGGTTTTCCATCTTCAGAATTGACTAATTTTAACTCATTTAAAAGCGGATTGTCATCACTTTTATTATAATAAATAATCTTATGATCTGATACTAAAAAATAAAAATTCTGACTTCCGATTTCCTCACTTTTCACACCTGGAACTTGGTATTCTGCGACGTAAATTCCAGAAGGAATCGGCTTTATTTCTAATGAAGTTTTGTGAAGCTTATAATCTTTCGGATCGTTTAATTGAAAAACTTCTTTTCTCACCAAAGTCTTTTTCACTTTCGAAAAAGTATTGTTATAAGAATTCTTTGAATACTGCATGAACGACAACCAATTATCTTTCACTTCATAGATATTCACAGAAAATTCGGTCACATTTTTAAATTCTGCCACCAGATGAATTGGTAAATTTGGCTGAGTCTGCTCTTCATATTTAATGCTTAAAAAAGGATTTATGATCTGATTTTCTTTATTTTTGATATTGTTAATAAAAACAGATTTTGGATATTGGCTTTTAATCGAATTTCCAAACTGAATGGCTTCTTTTTCTTTATTTTTCACAACCAATTCATCCATTATTTCTTCTGCAATCAAAACTTTGTAATCACCTTCAACATTCGACTTCATCAGACTTTGAAGTTGCTCCAGTTTATCTTTGCATGAGTTAAAATTGCAGTTTTCAGATAAATTTTGGTGCATAAAATACAGCTTTGAATTTCTGCTGTTTCGAGCAATTAATTCATCAAAAATCGTATTAATCGTTTTTCTGTTTTCTGCCAATTCATTTTTTGTAAACAAACCATTATCAGACAGAAAACTTACTTTTTTCAGCGAATACCAATCCAGCAAAGTTGGGAAATAATTAATATTTTCTGAGTCCGAAAAAACATCTTTATATTTTGCCAAAGCTACTTTTTTCATTGCCTGATTCTGCTGATCAAGTTCTTTGAAATTTTTAATCAAATAATTTTTAAAATCAAGTTTGCTCCACGTTTCAATTTGTGCAACATCTTGTGAATTGATATTTGTTCTTCCGTTAATTTCCCAAGAATGCTCATTATAATAATCCATCAAAAAACCGGAAAGCAAAACTTTATAAACCAATTGATCGTCGCCTTTCAACTGTTTTTCTACAGATTGAAGTTTCACAAAAAACCTGGATGCAGAATCATTCTTATCATCATCGGCTGTCTGATTGACCAAGCTGAACTCTGCTTTCAAAGAACGGATCAGTTGCAGCGTATTATTTTCTTTCATAGCTTGTTTCTGAATTTCTAAAACAATAGGAAGATTCGATTTGAATATTCCTTTTTGGGAGTTATTTTGTATTTTTTTCCATTGTGTATCATAATATTTCTGTGCAAAAAGACACGGAAAACCCGATAAAAAAAGGATGAGGAACAAAATCTTGGAAAATCTTAGCATAAGTGTTATTTTTGATAAATGAATTTCTTAAAAGTACTGAAAAAATATATTATAGAGAGCCAAATTTACGTCTCTTTAATGGGAACTCTCTTTGCAGTTTTTTTCATGCTTGAGCAAAACACATTCCGTTTTCCTACGGTTTTTCTCATCTTCATAACGTATTTCAGCGGTTATCTGTATACAAAATATCAAAAAACCAAATATTTCTATCGAATTTTAGTTTTAAATTTCTTTGCAGGACTTATTTCAGCAATATTAATTATTTTTAATCATAATGAAATACGGTTACTGAAATGGTTTATCATTGTCGTTTTAGGTTTACTTTATAACAGCTTTTTCCTGGAAACATATATCCGGAAAATTCCATTTTTAAAAGTATTTTATGTTGGTTTAATCTGGGCATTAATGAATTGCTGGTTAACACTCCCAGAATTTGATTTACCTATTTTTTTAATCAGTTTTTTCTTTATTACGGCATTAGTTTTACCTTTCGACATTCGTGATATGAAAAGCGATCTTGTACAAACTTTCCCAAAATTGATTGGCATACAAAACACGAAATATCTTGCATATTTATTGGTTTTTATCTCATGTATTTTATCTGTTTTTTATCTAAAATCAGAATTTGCGTTAAGTTTTTTCTTCACCTCAATCTTCACCTTCGTCTTCATTTATTTTTCTGAAAATTCAAACAAAGATTCTTATTTTTCTTTTTGGGTAGAATCTTGTTCGGCGCTTCCGTTTTTGTTTTTAATTCTGTTTGAAAAGTTTTACCTTTACTAAAAATTTGCAGTAATGGAAAGTTTTGAAAGTATTCAGAATAAGTTAATCAGAGCCATCACAGAAAGTTCTGACAGAGAAAAGATTTTCAGTTTGTGGAAATTTTGGAATGATGAAAATTCTGATTTTTCTGTTTCGGAACCTGCTTCTTTTTACAATTCTGAAAAGCCTATGACAGATGAAGAGGTTGAAGAATATTTCAAAGAAGAAAAAATAATACTTCCTCCTGAAATTATGGAAATTATTAAAATCAGTGAGCAAGAAATTTCACAAGGAAAGTATCACACCAATGAAGAGGTAGAAAAATATTTTGACGAATGGCTAAAAGATTAATATGGTCATCAACAGCCAAAATAATTCGGAAAGAAATACTTCAATTTTGGATTACACATAATAAATCTGCAAAATACTCTAAAATACTCAATGCTGAGTTTAATAAAAATGCAAAACAAATAGCAGAACTTCCATCTATAGGAATTGAAATTTCAGATTCAATTTATCGTGGAAAACTCGTGAAAGATTATTATCTTTTATATGCAATAAAAGAAGAAATTATTGAAATATTATTCATTTGGGACACGAGACAAAATCCTATTAAACTTTTAAACTTTATCAAAAGTTTTAAAAAATGATCATCAACAAACTTACCCTTTACAATTTCAAAAATCATTCAGAAAAGAAGTTTGAATTTTCTCCCCAAATCAACTGTTTTGTAGGAAATAACGGCGTTGGCAAAACCAATATTCTTGATGCACTGCATTATCTTTCTGTAGGTAAAAGTTTTTTAGGAAATACAGACCTGAATAATATCAAACAGGAAGAAGATTTTTTTACCATCGATGCAGAAATTCAAAATGAAGACAGCGAAGACACTTTAAAGATTTCTCAGCCAAAAGAAGCAAAAAAAATCATTAAAAAGAATGATAAAAGCTATGATAGAATGGCAGATCACATTGGTTATTTACCAAGCGTAATGATTTCTCCTTATGATTCTAATCTGATTTCAGATTCCGGGGAAAGCCGCAGAAAGTTTTTAGATTCGATGATTTCGCAGACAGATTCTGGTTATCTTTATGATTTGATGCAATATCAGAAAACCATTCAGCAGAGAAATGCTTTGTTGAAATATTTTGCCAAAAACAGAGTTTGGGACAAAGATTCTCTGGAAATTTACGATGATCCGATCACAAAATCCGGAGCCAAAATTTTCGAAAAAAGAAGAGAATTTGTTTCAAAACTCAATCCTATCATTCAGAATTTTTATCAGATTATTTCGGGTGGAAAAGAAAGTGTTTCAGTCATTTATGAATCTCATCTATTGGAGGAAACTTTTGAAAATCTACTTCAACAAAGCTTAGAACGCGACAGAATGTTGACATATACTTCAAAAGGAATTCATAAAGATGATTTGCTTTTTGAGATGGATTCAGTTTTAATAAAAAAAATTGGTTCACAAGGACAACAAAAATCTTTTTTGATTTCATTAAAATTGGCTCAGATGAGTTTGATAAAGGAACTAACCAATAAAACTCCTATTCTTTTATTAGATGATATTTTTGATAAGTTGGATGACACTCGTGTTTCTCAATTGATAGAATTGGTGAATCAGGAAAATTTTGGGCAGATTTTTATTACGGATACGCACAGGGAGCGTACTGAAAATGTTGTGAGAAGAATAAACGAGGAAAGTGTTATTTTTGAACTGTGATTCGAGATTCGAGTTACGGGTTTCGTGATGCAAGATTAGAAATTTGATTCAAATTTCAACTTTTATACAAAATAATAACTAATTCAAAAAAAACACAAATTATGAGTTATAGAAATTTAGACATTTATAAAATGGCTTTTGAGTTATTTCCAAAAACTCATAAAGCTTCATTTCTTCTTCCAAAATATGAACTGTATGAATTAGGAAGCCAACTTAGAAGGTCATCAGATTCGGTTATTACCAATATTGTCGAAGGTTATGGTCGTTCAGTTTATAAAAATGAATATTACAGATTTCTTGTATTCTCTCACGCAAGTAATGATGAAACGATTAATCATTTAGAAAAAATCATAATTCTATATCCTGAATTGACCGCAGAGTTTTCCGCTTTAAAACAACAGTATAATTTTCTTGGTGGAAAAATTAATAATTATAAAAAATGGGTTAAAGAAAATTGGAATGAGAATAAATCTTAAAATTATATATGTCAAAAAATCACGAATCTTCGAATCTCAAAACACGTATCTCCCATGAAACGAAATAAAAAACGAGAATTTCAATCTTCAGAATTAGTAAAATCTTTTGCCAGAATTCATGGTTTTGAGCATAAGCTTATTGCTTTTGAGATTAAAGATTTTTTGGAGGATTATTTGGATGAAAGTCTCTTTCAGGAAATTATCAGTGTAAATTTAGACGATAAAATTATTCAGATAAGAATTAATTCACCTTTGCTGAAAAATGATTTTAATATGCGAAAAAGCTTTTATCTAAAAAAATTCCAGGATAAATTCGGGGAAGAAAAATTTAATGATCTTCAGATTTTGTAGGTATTGTATTCTTTACCAGATTATTAGATTTCAGATCAAAAGTAGACTGCAGCGGAAGGAAAAACTTCAACGGATTTCTTAAAAAATATCTGAAAATCGCACGGTAAATTTCTCTCACTTCGCCAAAATTCATTTTTCTCGAACGGAATGCTAAAAACATCGACAAACTAAAACTTACCAAAAAGTTGAAAAACCCGATAATAAAAACAGTGATAAAAGATATCCAAAACACGGAAGAACCGACCGTAAAATCTTTTCCGTATAAACCGAGAGCAAAATTTCCAGCAGCAAAAGTGATGTGACGAATGTCTAAATCGAGCCCGAAAAACAATCCAATCGGTGCAGTTGCACCCAAAAAAACTCCGAACCAAAAATTTGATACTATTCCCGCCCAGTTTTTAGCATAATATTTTGATAGGCCTTTTGCAAAATGAGTTCCGAATAATCTTCTTATTGAAATATTTTTAGCAATTCGATCCGGAATTTGATAAAAAACAGAGTTGTTACCGATATTTCCCGAAATAATTCCAGAAATGAAAAGATAAAAACCGGCAATACAAGCATGAAGAATTGCTTTAGATTTAAAGGGATCGAGATCTTTTAATAATCTGTCTGATTTTTCAATGGCTAAATTCTGAGAGAAAAAAACATCCAAACCATAAATAATCAACAAAGCAATCGGGAAAGAAAGCAAAACATTTCCTACAAATGCAATAAACTGGCTTCGAAATAATTTTGAAACCAAATCGGCAAATTCGGTATAATTGGTTTTTGTATTTTCCTGTTCAGACAAAACTTTGGTCATCGTTGCAGCCGTCATTGCAGGCTGTTTTGTAGCCAAAGTAAATCCCATTAAGTAAATCATCACAAATCCTATTGCATAATTTAATGAGTATAAAAATGCATGGAAAAAATCGCTTCCGGACATAAAACCATACAGCATCTTCAAGACACATAAAGCTCCGACGATAATTCCTCCACCACTTGCTTTGTAAAACATTTTCATGTACTGTTTCCGGCTTGAAGTGATGTAGTGACTTCCCGTTTCGGCAGTGTGATTGGTAATTAAATGGGAAAGTAATCTCGTACTGTCGTTGATGAGATCTGAAATATTATTTTTATGAGATTTATAATTTAGAATATTAAAAATCAACTGTTTAGACTTAATAATTACATCTTCACGCTGATCGACAATTAAAAGATTTACAATCTCAGAAATTCGTTGTGTCTGCTGACGGATTTTAAGAAGTGACTGATTGATTTTTCCGGAAATTCCGTATTTTGAAGAATTTTTAAACGCAATATTTACAAAATCCTGACATTGCTCGATATAAATTTTAATCTGCTTATATCGGCTGTCTTTAGAATTAAGCTGAATTTCAGGATTGGTTTTAAAATCTTCTGCTAAAGCTTCCAACTCATTCTGCAAAGCTAAAAATGGGTTATCAAAATTCCTGTATTCAGGTGCCATTCTTACGACATCTACCTCCAAAGCCATTCCGGTAACACGCCACGAAAGAATATTCATTGAGAAAATAAGTTCGCTCTTTACTTTAGGTTTCAAAATAAAATCTGAAATTCCTAAAATATTCATCAGTTCGTTAAGCTTATTTTCCGGAAGATTATGAAGATATTCGAGATCTTTTCTGGTACTGAAGCTTATGTTGTCAATAAGATACCAAACTGTATTTTCGTGCTCAACGGGAGGTAAAACCTTATTTAGAATTCTTTTTTTAAGTTCAGGAAAAAAAGCATTTTCCGAAAGAATATTGGCTTCAGTTAAAGAAAGATTGAAAGGTCTATCCGAAAAAATATTGTAGAGATAATGCCTGAAATTATCTGCAAAATTTCGATTTGCTGATAAAAAATCAAGTATATTTTCAAAATCTGTTTTTTTTATGGCCTCTAAAAACTCGGCCAAAGGTTCGAGCGAAGCAGTTTCATTCTTAAAAGAAAAATATTTTTTAAGAACAGATTCGAAATTTTTTATACTTGAACTCAGCAGTTTCATGGGTGCAAAGATACTATTTCAAACTTACATTCCTCATCTGTCTCATAATCCAGTTGTGTTTCTTTCTTAAATAAGGTGAAGGATTTTTGGGATCATACTTTTTCGGATTTGGCAAAACAGCCGCAATCCAGGCTGCTTCTGATGTATTCAGATCTTTAGAAGACTTTCCGAAATAGTACTGTGAAGCGGCTTCAATACCGAAAACTCCCTGTCCCATTTCAATTGAATTCAAATATCTTTCAAGAATAATATCTTTAGACCAAACTTTTTCGATGATAAAGGTATAAACAGCTTCCAAGCCTTTTCTCACCCAACTTCTGCCCTGCCAAAGGAAAATATTTTTAGCCGTTTGCTGAGAAATCGTACTTCCGCCTCTTATTTTTTTTCCTTTTTCATTGTTTTTCATTGCTTTTTCGATCGCTGTATAATCAAAACCGTTATGATTGAAAAACTTTTGATCTTCGGAAGCAATCACGGCTTTTTTCACATTACTTCCCATTTCATCATAAGAAATATAATCACGCTGTAATCTTCCGTATTCGAAAAGTCCACCGATTTGCGTAATCGTGATGGGCGGATTGAAAAATCTTCCCCAAATAATGAAAACTACATTCAGAATCAGAACAATAAAAATAAACTGTTTTATTTTTTTCCACATAAGCTAAAAACCTGACGCAAAAGTATAAAAATACTGCGAGTTTAGTAGCTTTTGGCGATTGGCTTTTTGCACAATAATTTTTTGCCACGAATACAAGACTTTTACCTGAATTTAGAATTATGTTTTATCCTAAAAAATTAATTTTTAATTCGTGAATCCGTGACTAAAGTAAAATAAATAAGCTTTTATTTCAATTCATTCATGTAAGTCAGTTGATAATTGGGTAAAAGTTCGGGATGAAAAATCTTGATGTAATCTTTTAAAACCAGATCTGAATGCACAACTCCGCTTTCAAAAAAATCGTTGGCTTTTAGTTTTTCTCTTCCTGAAACTCCATACATTTTTCCTTTGTTAAACACTTCTAATTTTCCATAAAAAGGATTGATGCTCAACATTTCTTTTTTCGAAAGATGATTTCCTGCGTTCACCCAAAACTGAATATTTTTTGCTTTTGAAAAAACTTCTTCAAAGCTCATCGTTACAGCTTTTTCCTCGGTATTATCTTGTAAAATATAATTTGCATTGGCATCGGCAATATAATTGGCTGTAAATGTTTTTCCGCCCGGCAAATACCATACGTCGCCGTACATTTCATTGGCTAAAACATTCGGTTTTACAGTTGATTTTAAAGCTAAACTTTTCAGATCATTATAATTTTTCTGAATTTCATTAAATTTCACTTCAGCTTCTTTTTCTTTGCCTAAAAGCTTTCCAAATAATTTAATATAAGAAGTCTTTACCATCGGGCTTTGCTCCAAATATTCATCCAAAAAAATCACCTGAATATTATTGCTTTTTAAAAGCTGATAAGTGTTATCGAAACTCGCAATATAATTGGTAAAAATAGCGTCGGGTTTCATTGAAATGATCTTTTCAACATCATATTTCTGTTCGTTTCCTACATTCTGAATTTTCTCTGATTTTAATAAGTTATGAATTTTTTCAGAGTAAATATACTCCGGACTTGCAATACCGATAACCAGATTTTCAGCACCCAGTTCTGAAACATAGCCCATCAAACTTGCATTTAAAAGGATGATTTTAGAAAAAGGAACTTCACTTTTATTGAAACTATATGTGAAATTTCCTGATTTAACATCTAATTTTACATTATCATCTTTAAATTGCACTCTTTCAGAAATCTTCTCCCAACCCGGAGATGAAATTTTTTGTTCTCTTTTACAATTGATTAGAAGAAAAAATGCGATTAACAGTAAAAATTTTGCTTTCATCTTTCAAAGAAAGCAAAAAAGTACTATATTTGCAAACCTTTAAACAACGGCTTCGTGGCGCAACTGAATAGCGCACCTGATTACGGCTCAGGAGGTTACAGGTTTGAATCCTGTCGAGGTCACTAATTGAACTAAAAGAGAATTTGTAAGTTATTAAATATCAAATAATTACATTTTCTCTTTTTTATTTTTATGCCCAAAATTGTGCCCAATTTTTTGAAATGTACTTTTTTTAATCTGCTTAAACTGGCTCAATCTCAAAACTTGGGGACTAAGCAAAAAGTTTTGACAATCTGAATAAGAAAAATGATTTGTCCCTTACTCCTCGAAGTTGCATTCTGAAGTTTTTGATTTTAGCGTTAAAGCTTTCTGCAGAGGCATTGGTACTTCTTTGTTCAAAATAGTTAAGGATATCATTATAATGATTCATAATAGTATTTTTGAGTATAGAAAATGATTTAAAACCGGATTCTTCTACGTCTTTAAACCAACGAGCCAATTTGAGCATGGCTACAGACTTTGTCATGTTTTGGTTGTAAATTTTCCTGAGATTATCCGATAAGTTGTAAGCTTTTTCCAAGTCCGGATATTGAGAAAATAAAATTTTGGCTCTGGCAGATTGGTTTTCAGTCCATTTTTCTCTGCTTTTGTAGAGCAAATATCGGCTTCTGGCTAAAAGTTGTTTTTGGGTATCGCCATTTTCAAAGATTTCGATTTTCGCTCTTGCTTTGGTTTCTTTTGCGGTTTTTAATGCTTCATTTTCCTTGTCTATGGCTGCCCAACGATGTTTGATTCTTAATTCCTGAACAGCTTCGATGGCTAGTTTTTGTACATGGAAACGGTCGACAACCTGCACGGCATTGGGAAAACACCGCTTGGCAATAAGCTTCATAGAGCCCGCCATATCCAAGGTAACCTCCTTTACCTTTTGCCTTAATTTTCTGCTTATTTTTAAGAGTTTATCAATAACATCTTCGCTTCTTGTTCCTTTAATGACGGCAACAATACTGCCTTTCCTGCCCTTGGCATGCTTGGATGTAAGCACGGTGTAAAGTTCGCCCTGAGACAAGGCTACTTCGTCTAAAGAGAGTTGTGAGAGGCAGTTTGCGGGGTATAAAATGTAATCTTCGGCATGGGATTTCTGGTTCCAGTCTTTAAATTCACTGAGGGATTTTTTGTACTGTCTGCGAAATTTCTTTCCGTTGACACCATACATCTCGCCAATGATTTCCAAAGGAAGCGCTTTAGTATCGGCTGATTTTTTTTAAGAACTCTGCAAAATCCTGTGTCATGCGAGTGCCTTTAGCGATGAGATTCCAATCTCGTTGAACAATATTTCCAGACTTCATATCCGTCCATCTTCTACGCTTAATGTTGAGTTTTACGGCTTTGCCACGAAGCGGAAAATCATCAACGGCAATTTCTTCGTGAAATCCTTTCGATTGAAGATTTAATGAGGAAAACTCTTTAGGAACACTGTTTTTTTCTTCAAAGTAAAGATGAAGAAGTCCTTCTTTTTCTTCAGATTTTACGAAATCGAAATACGCCACTAAATATTCGGGAAGTAACAGTTTTAATAATTCTTGATCTTGAGACATGAAGCAAAGTTAAAAACTTTCAACAATTCTCCCCAGGTTTTGTGATTGATCCCTTAAACTTGATTAAATCTATCTGAATACAAAAACAGATATATACCGTATCTGTTTTAACAAATATAAGAATAATTACTAAGTTCTAAAATAATGACCGTTAGACTCAAAATAATCATACATTAAATTTTTAGTAGTCATTTCCCAATCTATCACAACAAAGTTAGGGAGGTTAAACGGAATATCATTTTCGTAAAATTCCTGCACAAAATCAATATCGTTTGCATACTCTCCGCAGTAAAAATTGTTTACATACTCATTTAAACTTTGGAAATCCATTTTTCCCAGATTATCCAAACATGCTTCAAATACTTCTGAATCATGTCCTGAATCATCTATTTGCTCCGCTATATCGTAAATTTCGGGAGATAAAAAACTTTCGTGTATCAATCCGAGTTTCTCAAATAGTTCGAAATGTTCATAATCCTGAAAATGATATTCAGGGTCATGCTCGTCTTTGTGTAGCTCTCGCATTGCTTTCAATAGTTCGTCATAATCTGAATAATCAGAAAGATTCAGCCATTTGCCGTAAATATTTGAGTTGTTGTACTTGTAGTAACTGCCTACATATATGCAAGCATTTTGAAGACAATTTGTTAACTTTGTCATGTCGATAATTTTAGATAAGTTAAAATTTATTGATGTTGCCTTGTCGTGCTCCAACACTTCAAGGCATTTTTATTTATACTGAACCTTGTACACAAAGAAACAAGGTTATTTTTTGTAGAAAGATGCTCACAAAAGCAGTTTAAATATACAACAAAAAGCCCATAAAACCAAGTGTTTACAACACTTTTTAACCAAAATATCAACCTAGTTAAAAGCTTTTTAATCACTCAGACCGCAGGAAGATAAAAACAGTAGTCAAAAAACAAAAAGTTGTTGTAGGGGGCGGTTGGAAAAAAGGCATCGACCCCTTACAACTATGCTTACAGTGGGGAGACTTCCGATACATCCACAAAAATTTTGATATTGGTATAGGGAGTATATTTTACAGTGAAAATTTGGCGGATGGTGTAAATAGCGCACCAAGTATTATACATTTTCTTGAAAGTCCGCAGGTAAAAAAAATTGCCACACGCAGAACAGCACAAACCATTTACCATAGTTCCCGAAATATTGGTTTAAGATTGTTAGAAGAGTATTAGAATGTAATAGATTGAGTAAATAATTTTTTTTTTTTGTATATAATGGTAATATGTAGCAGAAACCATGCGAACACATCTATTCATAGCAGTTTACAGAGATTGTTTGAGGTGTTGTAAAAAATTAATAAAAAATAATAAATTAGCCCTTGAAAAATATCTTTTTTCATCATTTTGTTTTTAAAGTCTCTCACCTAGAGGGACTTTTTTTTCGTTTTGGGGTAAATAGGTAGATATGTATTTGCAAAATCTTGTATGCTTCAAATCTATTTTTTAACGCCCCACAAAACCATAGAGATTACTTACCGCACCAAATCAGTATAAATTCAAAATATTTTCACACACGAATGAATCAAACTTTAAAGATTCATAAAATTTCATACTTTTGTAATTCAAATTTTATCGAAAAAATATAAAGCGTTAGCTTATTAAATCTTGGTATCCGAAATCTGACAGTTTCTAACAACACCAAAAAGATTAATAACTCTAATGCTCATGCCTCTGGCGTGAGTATTTGTTGTTGTCTTTCATTGGTGTGGGTTTTGTCAGAACCTCGGAACTGAATTGATAATCTACAAACTCACGCCTTTTCATTTGTATATTATCACTTTGAGTTTGGGTGAATTTAAAAAATTCATCAATGAAAAAATTCTTTATTTCCTTTCTAATGCTTACAACGGTGAGCGCATTTTCGCAGGAAAAATTTGATTGCAACAATCTTTCTAAAACTGATTACCTGAACAAGTATCGAGAACTCAAAGGTTACGGACTTGACAAAATCACACTCAAAGATGGTACAGAAGTAATACCATTGGTTATAAATAAAGTTTATGACGAAAACAGTTTGAGACAAGTTTGTATTAACGCTGCTTATGACGACCATAAATTCGGTACAGAAAACAGCTATATATTATATCGAAATAATATTTACAACCTATCCCGAGAAACATTTATGAAAAACTCAGATTACTTTCAAATATTTCTTGAAATGATTACAAACCTAAAAAACCAATAGTTGATGGAGAAGAAAACTATTCAAGTTGACCACAATATTTTAGATTCAATCATGTTAGGTTTTGTATTTGCTTTATTGACCGTTTTTATAATTCAGCATTTTAGTACATTTTCATACATTCCAAATACCAGCAACCTATCTCATTACACCCCTAATGGGAAAATAATTTTAAATCAAGAATACGACACCAGAACAACACCTGTTGGTTCATTGTATCAAACAACCCTATTGGGTACAAAGATAGATTTACCAACAAATGGAATGATGTGCAGTGAGCTATTATTTGATGATTCGGATTTTAAAAAATATTCTAATAAAGTTGTATTGTATGCAAAATCAGTATTTGCAGATTACAAATACCTCCTGCTGTTTTGGTTAGCATACACGCTAATCATCTTGTTTTTCAAGAGATACCGTTTAAAGGTTTTGATTTTGATACTGCCAATCAGTATGATAGGTTGTGAAAACAAGATTGTACAAGAGAAAGGCTCTACAACAGCAATACAAACTGATACAATCGTGCAAAATATTCATCCGACAACAAGCCTACCCGACATCGAAACAATGCAAAAAAGATACTCTTTTGTGGTTTTTGAAGGTGATGCTTTCTTATCTTATGAAGGGCAAAAGAAAGTCGTTACTGGGATATTTGAAACGGATGCATTGATGAATAAAGATGAAGAATACAAAATAATAGACGAAGCCCAACAAAAAGCTATGATTAATCTTGAGTTAAAACATGTTGACAAAAGATATATCCTGAATTTTGACAGTTATGCAGAAGCCAGTGAAAGAAGGGAGTTTTTGTTAGGAATCAATCAAAACAAACGTAATGAAGAGCAACAACCATTTTACAATAATCAAGAATACACTGTAATTCAGCCAAAGGCATATTTTCATCAAAAACCCAATCAAAATAGCAGAAAAGATTCTTATTTATTATATGGTGCAAAAATAATTGTCTCAGACGAAACCCGATATTTCGCATTTACCACTTTTACAAATACAGATGGTGTTACGAGCAAAGGTTGGGTTCTGAAAACAGACATTAAAGCATACTAATTATTAAACTATATTATGAAAAAACAATTACTCGTAGCATTAATGCTTACAACAACTTTATCATTACTAACCGTCAACTGTTCAGGAAACAATGATGAAGATAATACCACACAACAAAATAATCCTGCAACAACTCAATACTTCCACCCTCCTGCATGGATTCAGGGAACCTGGGGAGTTACAAATGGAACGACATCAAGTAAATTGTATAAATTCACAGCAGATGATTTTATTTTGATGCCTGACACCTCTAATCAGAGTATGACAGGAGCAATTAAGGCGCATCCTTATGGCGGGAGTGTTGATGAAACTTCAAATACATCGACAATGTATATTTTCAATGTGAAATATAACAATTCAGGAGTAACACAGCATTTTGAATTTAAAAAGATTTCAGCAACTCAAATACAGCTGAAAGACAATTCAAATAATACTTGGACTGATTTAGTAAAAATGTGATGCAAAAAACTAAGCCTTGACCTTATTGTTGAGGCTTAAACTTTATCTCTGCACACACCTATTAACAGAAGGTTTAAAGAATCTGCTACATAGTACCAATACATACTATAAATTTGTCAAATAATATCATATTCTAACTCTTACCTAAATCCAACCCAAACACTTTAATCGGGAAATAAAAAAATAGAGAAAATAAAACACGTCAAGTTTTGTCGTGAGTGAGGATTAGCTTTGCTTTAGAAACATTTAATTAGAATATTAACAACTATAGCACGGCTTATGAAAAAATTATTTGATGATGAATGGAGCGATGACCTCTCGGAGTTTAAGATCATTTCCATAGAAGATTTAAGCAAAGGAATATTAGGGAAAGGAAAAGATCCTTTTGAAGGAATAAGAACCAATAAAACATTTGATGAAATTTCCAACGAATATGCATTAAGCACCCCTTTTGGAAAGAAAAGTGCATTTTATAAACCTACAACTGAAGATTACGATACACTATCCGAAGATTTTTATACAGGTGGAATTAATTATGAGCTTCTTGCAGAACATTTAAAAGGGAAATTAGGGTTGATAGAAGCATTTTTATTTGATCCAGAAATTTACTTTTTAGGAGACAAAACTATTTATTCAGGTTCGTCTTCGATGGGTATTCCTACATTCAGTAGTATTAAAAATAACAAACCTTTTGTGTATAAAAAAGGAGAGCAAGAAGTTCAGGCAACTTTTGACTTAGCCAAATTGAATACCAGAAAGAATTTATTAAGTAATTCTTACAATTTTGGAATTTATTTTGACAAGTATAAGGTTAGTTATAATCTTAATTTTATCTATAAAGATGGGGAGGATAAAAAATTTCAAGATGCAGAAACTAAGCAAACATCTAATCCTACAGACTTTAAGCTAAATGATGAATATGTAGCCATTAAACTATTTACATCAAATGTCGATACATTTATAGAGTTTTTACGAATTATTAAAGGGAATTCTGATGCGGAATCATTGAAAAAATCTATTATTCGATATTATCTTGATTTCTTTGCTACTGCAAAAGGTAATCCTAATATTATTGATGGTTTATATGAAAATATTCCTGATTTTGTTTTAGAAGCTCTTACAGATGAAATGCTTTGGAAAGATTTTGTTTCACTTTCTGAAAAACCTATTAATGCATCTGGGACAAATGAAAATCTTTCGGTTATTAATTTACTGAAAGGAGTAAAAAATGGAGTTTGGTGGGGTAATCAAATTAGTAACAACCCTGAAATAGTAAGAAAAGTTTTAAATAAACTTGAAGCTAAGTATCTTGAAGATTTCATTATTGAATTGACTAAAGTTGGTAGTAAGGCTTGGAAGGATTCTGATTACCAAAACGCAATTAGCTATTCTCTAGAAATGAAAGATACACTGAAAAATGGTGTTGTTGAAAACCGATTTGTTTACTGGAGTGGGTTTATGGAGAAAGAAAAAAAGTTTGAAGTAGGTTTTACCATTCACTCATATATTGATGGGAATTTGGCAGAAAGTGGCTCTGAAACATTAGGTATTAATTATGCTTTTACTCCATTGAAAATACCAGATGATAAAGGAGATTACTTTATACCTACAATTGTCGCTAATTATTTCACTGAAAAACAAATAGATGCAGACCGTTGGACGGTTTTGGAAAATATTACAGCAGGGTTATTACCTGAGTTTGAATTAATTGCTTTTAGAAATTTTTCTTCTTTAATTTCAAAATTAAGATATTCCAGATATTTAAAAGTTTTAGGAGAAAATCCTGCTTTTCAGAAAATATTAGTTGAACTTTCAAACACAAGGTATATGGCAAAATACCTATCTTTGGAAGAGGAAGCTGCGATAAGACTTTATACATCAGGATATTATTCTGGTTTAAACAGAGCTTTAAGAGGAGAAATTGCAATAACAGAAGAGTACAAAGTATTTAAAGAGTTACTCAATAATGCTTTAAAAAAACTGCCGAAAACTAGCTCATCTACTTTTTACAGATTAGAAAAAATGTCTCCTGAAATGTTGAACAAAGAATATATAACAGGAAAAACTATTGAAAAGAAAGGTTTCACATCTTCTACTTATGATTACATGACAGCAGAGGAGATGATGCTTGATGATGCAGGTTTTAATGTGTTAATAAAAATTACAGGAAAAAATGGCAAAAATATAGAAGAGGCATCATTTCTACCTGCTGAAAAAGAAATTCTATTTAAGAGTAATATAAAATTTATAGTTGGAGAAATTAAACCAATCCCAAGTCCAGTTAATCCAAATGAAAATATAATATTTATTAATTTAGTTGAAAAATAAAAATGGAAAATAAAGAAAAAAAACAAAGATTAGAATTTCTATTGTCAAAAAATGAAGTTTTAAGAGAAAAATTATTCTTTGATGTGCCCAAAGATATAGATAAATTTAAAAAAGATAATGAAATTGAATACAAAGAATATTATTCTAATGCAGAAGAGATCAGAGAATTAAAATTGGAATTAATGACTCCCGAAGAAAAATTAGAATACTATCGTCAAAAGGAACTAGCCAAAGAGAAATATAAAAAATCTGATTTGAGCTAGTTATGATTTAATCTGACAGTTAATAAAAATGATTGGTTCTACCGTAATATCAGAATGGTAAAGCCAGTCATTTATATTTTAAAGTACAAATTACTCTTAATATATAAACCGATTTTGTCCTTTTTTACCTCCCACCAAGCAAAAAATCTCCACACCTCCAAACCCAACAGCAAATCTCACCCCTCAATCAAATTCTGAAATTTGGTAACAAGTAAATCCTGTAACTCCAATTTTATGGTATTTAGTTGGTACTTCTCCAGTAGCTTATTGTACTTTTGTCTTAGATCATAATAGTAAGTAGATGATTTATTGTTTTTTAATTCCCGCCAATAATGGGAGCTTTTGCCTAATTCTAAAACTGTTTTTTCTTCCCCGCGGATTTCCTGAGTGGCGAGAGTATCAATAATATTTATTTCATCAAAACGCTTTAAAAGAAATTTAAACAATAACTCCAACCGACTTTTCTCAAAAATATCCCGAACTACAAAGATTTTGAATCTTTTTTTCAGTAACTTACTGTCAGTTATTTTTATTTCCACCCGCAAAAGATTATAATCCAGTTTATACTGTAAACCTTTGTCATACATCTTTACATAGTATTCATTGCGGTTGTACTGTTTATATGCCCCCTTGCCTTTAAAGTTATCATGCTGATTAAATTCATCAAAGTTGAACATCAAAAAATTGTTGTCGAGCATTTGCTTAGGACTTAGAGAGGTTCGGATGTTCAAACCAAATTCGAGATTAGTTACTTTGTAATCCAAAATATCTTCGTTCAGATCGCCCTGAAGCTGTTTAAAGGCGGTTAAAATATCGGAGTAGGAAAAATCAGTGTAGTTGCCAGTAGCCAAACCGTTTTTAAGATTGAAATAGGAATGTATAGAGTTTTTAACAAATGCCGACTTTTCTGTTATTCTAACTTCAATATTTTCAAAGCGTCTCCAACATGGATATTTTGCATCTTCATTGTGATAATCGTATGTGCATCTAGTTTCACTATCAGGAAAATCGTTTTTAATTCTATTTTCAAGTGGTTCTTTTGTATTTGTATATATTTTTATAAAGTCGATCATATTCGGTATTTTTAATTAAGACATATAAAGGCTGTCACAGCGGTTTTGCCGTGAGTTAAGCATTTCTTGTAAAAAGATTTTGAGATGATTTTTAATGTGTTTACGGGGCTTTAAATGTGCGCATGGTGTTGTGCGGGGCATTTGTAAAAAGGTTCAGCCTACCCGCAAAGAATACAGGCTAAACCGATAATAATATTAAGGATTTAATCGTGCTAAAACTTCTTTTTTAGAATAATAAACTCTTTTACCAATTTTGGTATTTGTCAATGTGCCGTCATTATTCCAGTGAAAAAGCGTTGTTAGGCTAACATCTAATAGTTTAGCCGTTTCGTCCCGAGTGTAAAACTCTTTTTCGTTTTTTGATACTTGGTTAAGTTGCATTTGTTCCAATACTTTATAAACAACCTGTTCAAAATCTCGGATTAATTCTTCTTTGGTGATTTGAAATAGTAGTGTATTATTATTGTTATTATTTGTAGTATTCATAATTGTATATTTTAGATTTTTAGACATAAAAAAAAGGAAACCATTCTGAGGTTTCCCGATTGTTTTGCCCAATTTCGGGCAAAAAAAAGACCCAACTTAAAAAGTTAGGTCTGTATATTGTTGATTTAATTTCGTTAATGTTTGGATATAATTATCCTATGGTATGTAATTCGCTGTTTTTAATGGTTTGGACTCCATCTATTAAGATTGTATTTGTTGTGAAGACATAATTATCCCTAAAAAATTAACCCGTCATTTGATGAGGTTGAGGTTTCGAGGTCTTCAAAATGTATCCCACACATAATCCACCTATCTAATATAGTAATTCGCCGTTTGGTAGGTTTGGACTCCTGTCTTCAAAATGTGGCACTATTTACACAGATGTAATCATATATCTGCGCTTTTGTTTAATTTCGGAGGCTCCCGAAATCATCAAAAAAGTGATAATACAATTTTGGCATCACTGTTATCATTTCACTACTGAAACGAACAGCTACTTAATGAATTGTTAAAGATACCTGCGCTGAATGTGAAAATTGATAAACTTGTACTTTGATTTCCAATTCAATTACAAATGTATAAGTTTTTTCTTAACAAACAAAAATTTAATAAATTTTAACAATTAATTAACATAATTAGAAGCCAATTTTTGCAAAGCTGTTTGCAGTGCGTACAGCCATTTCTTTCTCGGTTTTACCAATATACACTAAGAATTGTTTTTCTGTTGAATGCCCTGTCATGTACATGACATCTGCCGTAGGTATTAGTGTATGGAAATTGGTTGCAAAACTCCTTCTTCCAATATGACTTGCAACAAGTTTATATTTTGGATACTCCCCTACAACTCCTCTTTTTGTTTTATTTTCTAAAACTTGAGATTTACTACCATAAACAAGTTCAGTTATTTTGGCATGCTTGCATACTATTTTAATATCTTGATTAAACCTAACATCTGATACTTTTTTAGGAAATTCACCATTTCGTTTATCTAATACTTTTTGCACTTCTTTAAGTATAGGAATTTGCATTAGCTTTCCAGTTTTTTCTTGCTTAAATTCAATATATCTCATATTTTTATCTTCCACAATCATAGATTTTTCAAACCTCAAAAAATCACTAACTCTTTGACCCGTGTAGCATGAAATTATTAGCCAATCTCTTGCAATATCTAAGTCCTCCTGAACTAGTTTGGTATTTTTGATACGTTCTAATTCTTCAAAACCCAAGTAAATATGTTTAGGTTTATCTTTTTTGAATTTTGTAACTCCAAGTTTCCATTCTTTTGTGTGTGGATGGGTCTCAATATCATAATTTTCAGCAAATTTTGATATAGCTTTTGCATCTTTTAATTTACTGTATATTGTTTCATGTTTGTAATTGATATTCAAACAATACTTCTCAAAATCATCTTTGAAATAATTATCTAAGTTTTTAAATTCAATTATTGGAACTCTTTTATTGTAAGTACAATAATCAATTAGCATCGTTTTAAGAACTTTGATTTTATAATTCGTTCTTTTTGCTATTGTATTTTTGTTAATTTCTAAATAAGTATCAATAAATTCAATTAGATTTGATGAATATACAGTTTTGACTTTAGGTTTAAATATTTCATCAAGGCAAGACTGTAACCACATTTTATAATTTAGAATGCCGTTTTGATCGGTGTATTTTTGCAATACATATGATTCAATTTTAGAAAGCTTTGTATTAATTGATTCGGTGTCCGTATCAAACATTTTTTTAGATGCTATTTTACATTTTCCGTTTTTCCATTCATCAGGAAGACATTTTAAATCGGATAACGCAAGTCTGACATCAAGACCACTATCTCTAAGCCTTATGCAGATATTACTGGGTTTATTCTTTACTGTACTACTTCTAAGGAAGAATGATACTTTAGCCATAAACTATAAATTTTCTATTGTTGCAATTTACTAAAAATGTGCCCAAAAATGTGCCCAAATTTTGAAAGCTATTTTAATTAACGTAAATTTAAAATAATTAAAACCTCCATAAACAATGTATTAATAGAGGTTTTTAAGATTTAAGAAATTTAAGCAGATTAATTGAATGTAGTCCTGTCGAGTCACAAATAGCCAAATAGCGCCAACTGAAGACAGTTGGCGCTATTTTTTAATTCTAAAAATCTATGTCTTGCTTCTATTTATTTCAGCATTTTTTGCTCAGCAAACTGACACCGATATTGATGAGATCATTCGATGAGAAATGAAATGAGAAATAAAGTCAGGGAAATGCAGATTGCCATTGTGCAAAATGGAAAAATTGTTTTAAGCCAATATTATGGAATTGACAATCAACAGTATAATTTCACTGTAAAAACTGGATATAAAAACAAGGCCGATGAGATGTGCAGAATATCCATAGAATCAAATCCGTGAAATAAAAATGCAAAAAAAATTTGGGAAAATATTTCTTTATCAGCTAAGAATAGTATCTTAAAAGAAACTTTTTGAGAAGCTTAAAAAATCGATATAGTAATTTTTAATTATATCAGGCTCTTTTTATAGTTTTACAAAATGAATCCAATCTATAACGAATACTATGTTAGTGGGAAAAGTGTTAACTTCATTAAGAAACTATGGATTTTAAATAATTCTGAAGATCTCCCTCCAATATTAAATAAAAGTGTTCCGCCTAACGGATGTTTCACGATAGCTATCATCCAGGGAAGTGGATTGAATATAAAACATAAAGGTCAGACAAAAAATTTACCTGAAGGGATCTATTTTTGTGGTCAGATCACTGAGAAATTGTCTATTGATATTCTTTCCGCAACAAAAGCAACAATGATCCAGCTTTTCCCATGGACACCTGCCTGTTTTGGAATCTCAGACGCTCACTTATTTACTGATAAGATTTGCCTTGCAAATGAGTTGATCCATTTTAAAGAATTGAATTTAGATATTATGATTGACTTAAACAACGAGATGATCTGCAATTTTCTTATAAAAACTTTTTCCTTTCTACTTAGAAGTAATCCCAACATTGAACTGATCACTAAATGTACACAGATGATTTTGACAAATAAAGGGAACATCACAGTCTCCTCCATAGCGAGCTCACTAAAATGTTCCGAGCGTCATCTGCAAAAATTATTTAAAAATTTTATCGGCATATCCCCAAAAGTTTTTATCAATATTATACAATTACGGGAAGCCCTTGATGATGTTGTATATCCAAATGATAAACTTAGTACAATGACACAAGTGGCTTTATCCAACGGTTATTATGACCAGCCGCACTTCAACAATACTTTTGCCTATTTTATAGGAACAACACCTAAAAATTTTAAGGAAAAAGAATTTTTTCTTACGATAAAAAATAAATAATGTGTTCGCATTTTTACAAGGTTAATATTCATACATTGTAGTAAATTCGTCACATTAAAATTGATAAAAGATGAATCTACCAATCTCAATTCAGAATTCATTTATATTATTCCAAAAAGAAAGAGCTTATTCTGAAATAATTGGAAGACTAAAGAGAACAGTTTTTCTTTTCGTTTTAATGTCTTCGGTATTTAGCAGTAAAGCGCAAAAAACTAAATATATTGAGGGAAAAGCATCCTTTGGAGATTGGGGCATACAAACACAGTTCATCAGTAAGACGGTACAACCCGGTAATGATTTTTATACCTATGTCAATGAAGGGTGGTTGAAATCAGCAAAAATTCCAGCCGGGGCTTCGGGATTTAACAGCTTTAGTGAAGCTACAGATAAAATCAATCTAAGAATCAACGAGATGATCCTTGATGGAGCTAAAACAGATCATTCTGTAAACCGGTCTTTAGAACAGATCAATTCGGTCTACTTAGGATATTTGGATACGGATCATATGGACAAAATTGGTATTAAGGCTATTGAGGAAGATCTTAAAAACATTCTCGCTATTAATAGTTATGAAGAAGTTGCAAAATGGATGGCAAACCCAAAATCTTTCTCGATCATTGCTATCCATACTGCACCCGATCTTAATGACAGAAGCAAATTTTTAGTTTCATTAAATGAGAGTGGTATCGGGTTACCTTCTCCTGAATATTATACGAAAAATGATACCGGCAAACTAGAACTCAGAAAAGATTACAAAGAATACATCATCCGCACCTTTCAATTAGCAAATATCAATAACGCTGAACAGTTTTCTGATGAGATCCTGGAAATCGAAACAAAACTAGCAAACTTACAATGGACACCATCTCAGATGCGGGACAGCAAGATAAATTCACATTTGATGAACCCTTTAGATCTTGAGTCCTATGCTCCCGGTTTCCCTTGGAAAGTTTTTCTCAGAGAAAGACAGGTTGATAACGTAGATCAGGTAATCCTGCAGGCAGACACTGCGATCAAGGCAAAAGCGAAACTATTTGCCGAAACACCAATAAAGGTCTGGTCAGCATATCTTGCATTTCATTGGATCGTCAACCACTCCACCCTATTATCAAAAGACTTCCGTAAGAGCTATTTTGATTTTTATGGAACTCGGTTGAACGGTATAAAAAGTGATGCTCCTCGAGAGCAAAAATCAATTCAATATGTAAACAACCGCTTGGGACATCTTATTGGCAAATTGTATGTTGAAAAGTATTTTCCTGAATCCCACCTCAAAAGTATCAAAGATTTAGTCGCATATATTCGCAAAGCATTCCTCGAAAGACTTGAAAAACTGGATTGGCTGGATGAAAAAAGCAGAAAGGAAGCAATTGACAAGCTAAATGCAGTAACAGTCAGAATAGGATACCCAGACGTTTGGCGTGACTATTCGTCATTAAAGTTTGATGCAAAAAATCCGGTTTCTAATGAACAGCTCATTGCAAAAGCAAACTGGGAATATGAAAGATCACTTCTAAATAAAAAATTCACCAGTAATGAATGGTATCAGATGCCACAAACTGTTGATGCAACGAGCAGCAAATTATACAATTCAATAGAGTTTCCCGCAGGCATTTTACAGCCGATATTCTTTGATCTTAACGCAGATACAGCAGTTAATTTCGGTGCGATCGGAACCATTATCGGGCACGAGCTGGGACATTGCTTTTGACGACCAGGGATCTTTATTTGACGGTAATGGCGTTATGAGGGATTGGTGGACTCCACAAACAAGAAAACAATTTGAAAACAGAACCCAGCGCCTTATTGAACAATACAGCAGCTTTTCGCCTTTAGATGGAATTCACCTGAACGGAAAACAAACGCTTGGAGAAAACATAGGTGACCTGACAGGAGTTGTCGTTGCTCACGCCGCATACAAGCTCTATTTGAAAGATCATCCGGCTGAAAATAAAAAGCTTGATGGTTTTACTCCTGATCAAAGATACTTTCTGTCTTTTGCGCAAGTTAACAGAAGCCTTTATACACCCGAAGCGTTCAGGCTAAGTGCGGAAAAGGATTATCACGCTCCAGCCCAGTACCGCGTAAATGGTGTTGTGAGGAACATTGATGTGTGGTATAAAGTTTTTAATATCAAAAGAAATGATAAACTTTATCTTAAGCCGCAAGACAGGGTACGTATTTGGTGAAATATTTGAATCTTAAGAAGAGTAAAAGATGGTAAAGAAATTCATTCATAACTGATCAGTAGAATATTCGAAGTACGATTTTGAAGACAAAGAAAACCCCATTTTCCGAAATCAGAGAATGGGGTACACAAAGATTATTCCAGAAAAACAGATTATAATTTTTCAATGACCAACCGAAAGTAATGAGGTCATTTTTCATGTACGGGAGAGAAGTACATCAATATTTGTTCATTGCGATTTTGTTATTTAAATTAGACTTATGATTAAAAGTGAAATGACCGAAAGATTGCTTCTTCTTGCAGAAAATGACTTTGCTGTAAGAGAACGACTGCGAATTAATAATCAATTAAGCGGTGGCTACCATCCTGACATGGAAGCAGTACATCGGGCAAATGCAGCAGAACTGACACAAATCATCAATGAAATAGGATTCCCGGGAATATCAAAGGTAGGTAAAGAAGCCAATGAGGCGGCCTGGCTTATTGCCCAACACGATATTGCGGAGCCCGCTTTTATGAGATCATTTTTTGAATTGATGACTGAAAATGAGTGGGATATTAATAGAAAACATTGGGCATACCTTTATGATAGGCTTCAGTATTTTCAGGGCAAACCACAGCGATTTGGAACCCAGCTTAATGCAGATGGTAGCATTTACCCTGTTATTGATCGGGAACAATTGAATGTGCTACGAAAGGAATATGACCTATCCGTCATTTCTTCTGATGATTTGAACCGTATCGCTAAAGTCGAAGAGATCGAGCGCATTGAAAAAGAAAACCCTGATTACGTGATGTGGCGAGACGGTGCTGGTTGGAAATCAATTCAGTACTAGAATTCCTTTGTTTGACACTACAAAAATCTATTCGCAAGCTATTGTGGAATTTATAATTGCCTGACAAAACAATAGATACTTCCTTGTGAGGTTATCGTATATCAGCATCAATGTAACAGACTGATAATCTAGGTTGTCATTATAAGAACAAAAAGAATATTTTATGAAGAACTCCTTATACATCACTTTGTTTCTATTAGCAACTTCTTTCTCTCAACACCTATCTGGTCAGAGTACTTCTGACAGCATCGACGTTTTCATCAAAGAAAAAATGATACAGCTGAAGATCCCCGGACTCCAGTTGGCAATTGTCAAAAAAGGAAAATTGGAAAAACTAAGCTATTATGGTCTTGCTAATATAGAACACAATGTAGCCATAAGCTCTAAAAGCACATTTTCGATCAATTCAATGACCAAAGCCTTCGTAGGAATAGCCATTATGCAACTGCAGGAGCAGGGAAAATTAAAGGTCGACGACCCGATCTCCCAGTACATCAATGATATTCCAAATGAATGGCGGGCAATTACCATCCGTCAATTGCTGAGCAATATTTCCGGACTTCCCAACAACATCAATGATAAAGAACAGGTACTTGGAGATGGCACAGAAGAAAACAACTGGGAGATGGTGAAAAAACTGCCGATGGAATTCAAACCGGGAGAAAGATTCAGCTACAATCAAACGGGCTATTACATTCTTGGGAGGATCATCACCAAACTAAGCAGTCAACATTTTACAAAATTTATCGAAGAAAACCAATTCAAGATTGCAGACATGAGTTCTACACAGTTTGGTGATTCTAATGATATCATTCCAAACAGTGCAGGAGCATATTCAACCATAGTCAATACGGACGGTAAATGGATCAATGACGAAAAACTGCATAATGCCTTTGCCACATTCCCAATATTCTTCAGAACTGCAACGGGTATTATCTCCACATCCGAGGATCTTGGAAAATGGCTGATTGCATTACAAAACGGAAAACTTTTAAGAAATAAAAACAGCGTGAATGAGATGTTCACCTCCGTCAAACTTAACGACGGGCATATTGATGGCTTTAACAAACTGACCAATGGTTACGCTTTGGGATGGCCGACAGTGGTCAGAGATGAGCATCCTGCAGCAGCTCCCGTCGGCGGTATGCGTTCGGCATTGTTCGTATATCCTAAGGATGAACTTTCAATCGTTATCCTGACCAATCTGCAGGGTTCCAATCCAGAGTGGCTCATTGACGAGATTGCGGGATATTATTTTCCGGACATGAAGATTAAAAATGGTTTCGGACTGAGTAAAAACCTTAAACTATTACGTCAGGAATTAATCCACAGCAAATTTAAAAACAGTTTTAAGATCTACTCAGACATTAAGCGCAATAATGAAGATTATAATTTGTCCGAAGATGAGATCAATTCCTGGGGTTATCAACTGATAGAGCAAAATAAAAAAAATGAGGCGTTACAAGTTTTTCATTTCAATACTTTACTGTATCCGAAAAGTGCAAATGTCTACGACAGCTATGCTGAAACACTGGAATTAACCGGGAATCGTAAGGAAGCTATCATCAATTACAGAAAATCGCTTGAACTGAATCCTGCCAACAGCAATGCCCGCCAATTTTTAGAAAACAAAAAATAATTGAAGTATAATCATTCAAGTAAGCACAAGAAAAACTGCAATAAACTATACTATGGAAACAGCAAGAGAACCATTGATGAAAGCTTGAAATATTTAGAAGAGAATTTAGATACCAAAAAAAAAGTTAAAAAAGGTACTTAATCCTTTTTTCATTCCTTCCCTTCTCTTTGTGAAAAATATACTGCTTGAAAATCTAATTTATCTGAAATTTAAGACCTCAACAGTAGTTACTCCGGCTTGGTCATGATTTTCATTATTTTTAAAAGTTAATTTAATTGCCCTGTCTGAAGAAACAGTTAAATGTATAGGCCGAGGCTGTTCTGTAATACCTATCAGTGGTTTTTCATTTGTAATGGGCCCAAAATAATTCGTAAAGTCGGTAATAACTAAAGAATCTGTGAGGGCTTCCGGAATCAGAAATATAATTCCTGATTTCACTTCAAGATATGTTGCTTTATTTTTATAATACTGTATAAAGATATCTTTACTGTTCTCCTCTTTTATGGAGTCATGCATGACGAGTGGAAGTTCGCTTGAAAATTTTTTATTCAGGAACCTCACACCCGCCTCATTGAATTTTGTATCAGGAAGTTCCACTACCGAATCTATATACATAAGGAATATTTGAGCTTGACTCTTTTTGATTTTCGTAACCTGAGGAATTACAGCCCTGTTTTTCGTACCTCGGGAATTTTCTCTATTACAATTTAGAAAAAAGAACAGCACAAAAACAGAGAGAATAAAATCGATGCTTTTCAATTTAACAGGTGAGTTTCTCATTTGAAATTGTTTTTAAGAATAAAATGAACGCAACTATTTTTAAACCTTTAATATACGGAAGCTTATTTTGTATTGAATTTATAATGATAATCATTATGCTCCAAAGCTCTCTTACTTGATGATTTCTATTAATATTTCGGTAAGAATAACGAGTTTTTTTTTATTTTATCGACTGTATCAATTTTTTCAAATCCTTTTTTACTGTATTGATGATAATCAGTTGACTTTTATCGGCTAACAAAATTTTATAAGTAAAATCCTGATCAGAAGTGAACTTCCAATTTGTAAGCTCTTTAAATTTGCTCTTGATCAGTCTGAGTTTTTCAAGATTCTTGTTAGACACAATAATTATTTTTGTCAGTGGTGTTTTCTGCATTTTTTCAATACTTCTTTCTGTAATCTCATTTTCATATTCTGCACTGGAACGGTAACGAAATAGTTGATTAATGGTATTAAAATCTTTCTCATCTTCAGAAATAACATACCGATAAGTCATAATATTGTCTGACTCATTGATCCAGTTCGGAAAATTAGTTTCATATAAATTAATATAGGTATCAATAAAGTTTTTATCAATCGATTTCTTCTCAGTAATATAATTTTTCACTACCGGATAAATTTTTCTTGCCATCAAATCAATATATTGATGATAATACCAGTCATTCTGATCTAATTCACCTTCTAACTGTTCATAAACATAGCCATTCCCCAATGCTGTAGCTAAAAGTTCATTCAAAAGCTGATAGGCATAGTTGCTGTATTTTGATTTATTTTCCTTGAAATCCTTGTCAATCTTTATTTTCATTTCAAGCGACTGCTCGTTATAGATAATATGAAAGATCTCATGCATCATCACGCTCAATAAATCTTTATAATCTTTTAAATTGGTCTGAATGGCACTTACAAAATTATTACAGAATGCCTGTGCGGTAAAGTAATCTGAATCTGGTAGCGGATAGAACGCAATCTGAAACGGAATAGACTGATCCCAGACAGAATGATAAAAAGATAAACCAGTCTGAAAAAATCCTTCGATGTGATGGTCATTGGCATAATCTGTAATTTCTATGACCTGTTTTTCAAATTTTTCTTTGTTGGGAGTATAAATCAATTCATTATAAATGGGAGTGAAATACAAAATCAGTGCAGCTAAATCATTCAGAGTTTTGATGGGAACAAGCCCGATGGAGCGAAGCCTGAAATCATTCAGGTTATCAGTCTCAATAAGATTTTTCTTTAAGATATCCCTTGTCTGCATTGGAGCTTTTGACCCATAAGGGAACTCTTCAAACTGATAGCTGTAATCGATGGATAGCTTATCAAACTCTGAGATCTTATTTCTGTAATTTTCCGTATTATACTTTGACTTCTGAAATGCAGTTTTAAATACATTTTCCGGATGATTCTCAGACAGATTCTGGATAAAGACAAAGACAGTCAGTTGCTCAGAATATTTCATTTTCAGGGTTGGCTTTTGCCCAAATGCTAAAACTGTTAAAAATAACAAAGGAATTAAAAATACAGATTTCATATTTTTCTTTTAATTAAATAAATGGTATAATGTATTTACAGATTTTTTAAATCATTTTGCAACACAGTTAATTAAAATTAAACAGTATTTTCCTGTCAGCTCAAAGATTTTCTACCGTCTAAAATAGTTTTCATGAATTGATTTCCCACTGAATAAATCCCGATAATGAAAATGGTAAAAAAATCTAAATATTTTTTTATGACCTGTAAAAGAGATTATTTTACCAGAGTAATTGATGATTTTCTTGTATTTATAAAATTCCAAATCATATAAAGTAAAAATAAAATGATCCAAACGCAAAGAACGACTGTAAAGAAGATCGCCATTATCGACGGATGAAGATAATTTGGTTGATAAAATAAACGTTCAAATGTATTAAATTTCTCCTTTAACTTTGTTCTGTCAAAAGTATTTCTGATCTCATTGAGCGGTTCACGGTTACTATCACGGTAATAAAATACATCGTGAGCCAGATCTTTGGGAATAATCTGCGTTTCTACATTATATCTTTTTAACAAAGCATCCAGATTCTGAAACGAATGGAGCAGCGAATCTTTATCAAATTTATATAGCAATTTGTATCTCGAAACAGCATTCTGATATTGTTGTGCTGCTTTAGAAACGTTATGAACAGGACTGTATAACATTTTGTTTTCCAGAAAAATACAAATATCTTCATCATACTCAGGATCTACTTCAACACCTTTGAATATAACTTCCGTACTATCTCCGATCACTTTTTCGGAAATAATTCTTTTGGCAAATTCCTTCGGCTCAAGTCCTAAAAAATCCATCCCTTCAATCATTTTTGAACTGATTTTTTTATAATCTGTACTTAATACTTTTAAAGTGTCTACACCATAATAAGTTGTTTTTATGGTGTAATTATCCTGATTATCCGGATCATGATAAATGGTGTCTTTTTCCGCCATCACGGGATAAGGTTTTGGATATAAAATATTTTCCGGGTTGAATAAATTTTCAGAACTGTAAGATGTATAATTATACAGAAACGGATTTAAGACATTCATTAAAGTCTTGTCTTTATTAAAATCTCTTTCGGGCAGTTCATGTCTCAATTTTGCGTTTAACCCAAAACTGTAGCTTATAAAAAACGTCAGGGAAAGAAAAGAAATAAGTAATAGCGATGCACTAATTTTTCCAATATTAATAGCAGAATATTTTTTTTTGGAGTGATTTCTCAATAATAAAACAAGAAAGCAAAACAGAAATAAGCCGGTGATAAAAAAATGGGAAATAGAAACGTCATCATAAAATTTGAATCTGTAAAACTCCGTATAAATATTGATATTATGAATGCCTTTAAACTTGAAATAGCCATAAAGAAAGTACCCCAAATGTATTGCACCTAAAACAATAATTGATTTTAAAAAAAACAGCTTTATTTGTTTGTCCATAATTGCAATAAAATATAACCTAAAGTAATCAATTTTTTGTTTACGGCAAACTTTATGAAGTGAAGAAGCTTGACCAGAAAATGTAACACTATCAAATGTCAAATTACTTTTGCGATGTGCTTCTTTGTTGGATTTTGATTAGACGACTGTCTGAGCTTCAATGCAAAACCTTATTTTTGATATTAAACAGTTTATTCAATGATTGGAAATGTTCAAAGCAAGGATTAATTTATCGTTTTTAATTGTTCCTTCGTTATTTCTATGATGGTTTTGTGAAGAAAATTTATTTAAAATCTACGAGTCCTTTTGTAAGACATTCCCACTGTATTTTTGAGAAACCGAGCATTCCTCCTATTGCAATCATAATATTTCTGACTGAATTGAAAAATCCTGATTTTAAATTGGGATATTCGTTTCTTCCATAAATTCCTGCTTTTATGCCATTTTTTTCTTTTGAAATAATAAATGTTGACGTAGCAATATGAGAATAAAAATGAGCAATTTTTCGTGTATTTTCTTTTACCGGATCTTTAGAAGGTCTGCATTGAATAATCACCACATCCGGATTTGCAAGATCAATCGATGTGATCTGAACCCAATCAAACGACCGTCCCTCAGTTCCACCCGGTCCGGGAATATCAATTCGGATATAATCACCCAGTTGTGGAAACCGTTCTACATATTTTCCTGCAGAATCACAAAGCCGAAAATCAGTTTTACTTTCTTTACAGTAATCCCGCCACTGGTTAATTGATAAAAAACGTTTTTTCAGAATAGTAAATTGCAAATCAAGATCGTGAGAATTTCCGACCTCTTTTTTGCTTTCTGTATCGTGAAAGCTTCCTTTTATATGTTTTGGAACTCCCGGTATATTTTTCGGCTTCATAATAGTTGATTGTTTGATCTAAATTGACTAAGGAATTTCATGATCAGGCATGAGGAAAATGCCAGAAATTAATAGGTACCGCTTTAGAAAATTGCCTTATTAAAATTTAATTCTGCCAAATACTTTTTCTTGCTTCTTCTCTAAAAATCTGTAGTATTTTGTAATGAAATTTTGAATATCCGGAACATCCTGTACGGAAACTTTAGGCAGTAAAAATACTGAAACATCTATTGAGCTCATAATATCTTGTTTGGTGGTAACCAAAGTTACAACTTTATTTCTGCTAATGGCTGTGACCAAAATCATACAGAGGAATGCTTTAAAAAAAACTACAGCTCGCAATATTTGAAGTGAAAAGAATTATTTTCTAAGTGGTCTCGAAAAAAACCAGGGAAAGGATCAATCTAAAACTTCTTTTCAGCTGGTTATATTAAATTTTCTTTAAAATTACATAAAAACGCATTTCATTAAATTTCAACAGATTATCCTTTATTTTTTGTAAATAACTCAAAATTCGTTTGTTTAATTTATTTGATGTTTTAAAATTTATGATATTAAATTTAAAGAAAACCAGACAGAAAAATTAAAACTTAACTTATTGAAAATCTACTTTATAAGTTCTGTTTTTTTCAAATTCATATTGATAAAATATCTTCAGATTCACAAAATAAAGTTAGATTTCCAACAATATTTTCTTCTAAAAATTATAAGGATTACATAATAATCAAAAATTCAAATTAAAAAAAAAGATTATTTTTGCGTGAGTAAAAAAAATGGTTTTTATAATTTATTATCTGTAAATTAGCAATACCAACCAAAATATTAAATAAAAAAATCACATGAAAAAGATAATTTTACTTCTTACCTGTTTTTTCGGATTTTCGGCTTTCTCACAGATTAAAGTCCTGAAAAATGAGACTTTAGTAGAAATAGGAAAAGATAATTCTGTAGGTTTATACAAGAAAGAAAATAAATTTACCTTTAATTATCAAGACATCAATACGAGTAATCTTAATACATTCAGATCATTTTCATTCAATGATATGAATGGCGATGTACAGGAACTTTATAAAATGATCACAGACGGATTTATTGATCAGCCTGTGGGAAATATTTCTCTGGAACTACCAAACGACATCATCGAGCTTCAGTACGAGAAAAACTATGGTCAGCCTACCGTTCAGATCATACAATACATTAATAAGAATAAAAAGTATGTAGGAAAATCACAGTTTCTGAATAAAAAACAAATTGATAAAATTTTCGGTATCGGAACGCCTAAAGCAGCACTTTATAAAACTGCTATCAAACAAACTCCGGTAAATCCTGTGAACAACACAGTACATACTCCGGAAAATAACGTTCAGCCAAGCAACGCTGTTTCTACTGGTAAAACTCCGGTAAAACCAACAAAAAAGAGAAAATAAATTTTCAATTTTTAAAGATAAATCAACTCATTCTTCCCGGATGAGTTTTTTATTTCTATTTTTGCCAAAATATTTCATTGTACTATGTCTCTTCAGGTAATTAATTTAACAAAGAAATTTGGTGAGCAGACTGCTCTTAACGACATCAATATTGCTATCGAAAAAAACGAAATCATCGGTCTTTTGGGTCCAAACGGGGCAGGAAAATCTACCTTAATGAAATCAATCGTAGGTGCTTTAAAAATTGATGATGGTGAAATTATTTTTAATAAAAAAAACATTACCGAAAACGAAATTGAGAGCAAAAAGAAGATCGGTTTTCTTCCTGAAAACAATCCGCTTTACCTGGAAATGTACGTAAAAGAATATCTTCAGTTTGTCGCCAATATTCACAAAATTTCCGAAGCGAGAGTTGATGAAGTAATCGAATTAGTAGGAATTACTCCCGAGAAATCAAAAAAAATAGGGCAGCTTTCTAAAGGTTATAAGCAGAGAGTTGGTTTAGCGCAGGCAATTATTCATCAGCCGGATTTATTGATTTTGGATGAACCAACGAATGGCTTAGACCCGAATCAAATTCTTGAAATCAGAAATGTGATTAAGGAAATCGGAAAAGAAAAAACGGTTCTGCTTTCCACACACATTATGCAGGAAGTGGAAGCACTTTGTACACGCGTGATTCTTATTCACAAAGGAAATATTCTTCAGGACTGTAATATTGAAGAGTTTAAGGGGAAATTTAATAGTCTCGAAGAAGCTTTTGCGTATTATACACAGGATTTTGAGGTTGAAGTTAAGGCTGATATTGAAGCTTAAACTCAATTATTTTCAATTGGCTTTAAATTTGATTCCAACTTAAGAATTTTAAAAGCAAATCGAAATGGTTAAGAAATTATTATTAGGAACATTCTGTATCGCTCAGTTTTCATTAATTTCAGCAAATGATTTAAAACCTAGTCCTAAAAACGATAACGCAGTCGGGTATTTTCAAAATGTTCCCAAAAGTGTCATTATTAAAACTAAAAAGTTTAAAATAAAGATTGACAAACAACCGAACGGAAACTACCTTTACCAATCTTGGGGAGCCAACACGAAAATTTCAGCGAAACCAAGCATGATTATCTCTGATGGGGAACTCATTCCTGACGGATCTGGTGGAAACTATTACTTCGAATTCAACAATAATGGCACATTATATCAGATCTGGAGAAATTATCTCACCGCTTCAGCCAAAAAAGCACCTTATACATTAGTCGTTATCGATGGAAATGGTGAAACGCTGGTAAGACAGGATGCGCAGGTTGTTAAAAATTAATTTTAAATAAAAAATCAAATAAAAATTCCTAATTTCACGATTAGGAATTTTTTATTTATCAGAAAACATCATGGAATTTACACTCAGAGCCAATTTAGTCGATATGATCTCAAAGGAAATTTTTCCGGCAGAAATAACTGTTTCAAATCGAAAAATTGCTGCCGTAAAAAGAATTGAAGAAACTTTAGACATTTACATTTTACCCGGGTTTATTGATGCTCATGTACATATTGAAAGCAGCATGCTTGTTCCTTCAGAGTTTGCTAAAATCTCTGTAAAACACGGGACTGTAGGAACAATTTCAGATCCGCATGAAATTGCCAACGTTTTGGGAATCGAAGGTGTAAATTATATGATTGATAATGCGAAGCAGATTCCTTTTCATTTTTATTTTGGTGCTCCATCTTGCGTTCCGGCTACACAATTTGAAACTGCGGGAGCAATCATAGATTCAAATGATATCGATGAACTTTTAAGCAGAAAAGAGATTGTTTATCTGGCCGAAATGATGAATTTCCCAGGTGTGATTTATAAAGATGAAGAAGTTTTAAAGAAAATTGTTTCTGCTAAAAAACACAAAAAGCCGATTGATGGTCACGCTCCCGGATTAATGGATGAAACGATGAAAACGTATTTTGATGCCGGAATTACTACTGATCATGAATGTTTTGGTTACACTGAAGCTCTTGAAAAGCTGAAACACGGTGTAAAAATTATGATACGGGAAGGAAGTGCAGCAAAAAATTTCGACACTTTAATTCCTTTATTAAAAGATTTTCCGGATCAAATGATGTTTTGCTGTGATGACAAACATCCTGATAACCTGATCGAATCCCACATCAATGATCATGTGAAGCGTGCTTTGAAAGCTGGTTATGATTTATTTGATGTCTTACGTGCTGCTTCATACAACGTCATAAAACACTATAATTTACCCATAGGATTATTGCAGACCGGCGATAATGCTGATTTTATTCAAATTGATAATTTTGAGGATTTTAATATTCTAAAAACATATATCAACGGAGAATTAGTAGCAGAAAATGGAGACTCTTTCATTCAATCTGTTGAAGCTCCGATCGTCAATAATTTTAATTGCAGTTTAAAACAACCTTCAGATTTTAAAATTAAAAGTGAGGGTGATAAGATTCGAGTGATTGAGGCTCTTGACGGACAATTAATTACTCACGAAACTCAGGCAAAACCCCTTGATATTAATGGTTTTGCAGAATCAAATACAGAAGAAGACATTCTGAAAATTGCAGTTGTCGATCGTTATGAAAACGCGCCAATTGCGACTGCATTTATCAAAAATATAGGTCTGAAAGACGGAGCAATCGCTTCTTGTGTTGCCCACGACTGTCACAATATTGTTGTCGTTGGTACAAATGACGATGACATTTGTAAAGCCGTCAACGCAATCATCAATGCAAAAGGCGGAATTTCTCTTGCTACAAAAACAGAAGAATTGGTTTTGGAATTACCCGTCGCAGGAATTATGACTGATCTACCTGCCGAAGAAGTTGCTGAATTATATATAAAATTAGACAGACGTGCAAAAGAGCTTGGAAGCCAATTGCGTGCACCTTATATGAGTTTATCTTTTATGGCACTTTTGGTCATTCCGGAATTGAAATTAAGTGATAAAGGCCTGTTTAACGGGAAAAGCTTTGAGTTTACAGATGTTTTTGTGAAGGAAAGCAATTAATTTTTCATTTCAGCAAAATAATTACTCTCTGCAAAACTATCTTTGGCAGCACGATAACCGATGTTGAAAATTTGTTCCAAACGGTCTTTTTTTCGCTCAAAAGTTCCGTAGCTTGATAAATCTTGTGAAGATATTAACCAATCACAATGCTCGAATTTAATCTTTTCGATACGATACGAAAGCAAATCATAAGATCGGGAAACAATTGCCTTGATCGATTTTAAATCATTGATTTTAATATCATGTGGCGGAGATACAAAAACGCCGATTAGTTTATTACAATCATTACGGATAATATCTGCAGGGAAATTATTAAGGACTCCACCATCACAAAACATTTCTTCACCTAAAATATAAGGTGTTGTAATTCCGGGAATCGAACACGAAGCAATAATTGCGTCCGTTACCAAAAAATCTTTATCAAAAATCTTTTCTGTTCCGCCCACCAATTCCGTTGCAACAATTTTTATTTCTTTGTCTAAATCACCTATTTTCATATCTCGAAAAATAGGTTTCAGATAATTATTAAAAATCACAGAAGAAACCAAACCAGGCTGATTGAATGCAAAATGTTTCCAGTTGAAAAAATAAACCGACTGAAAGAAATCTAAAATTTCTTCCGGTTTTTTACCAATGGCGTAAAGACATCCTACAATAGAACCAGCGCTACAGCAAGCCAGAATATTCACATCAATATTTTGTTCGCCAAGAAATTTTAACACTCCTGCGTGCGCAATACCTTTCGTACCACCTCCCGATAAAACCAATCCTGTTTTTTCAAAGTTCATTGAATAAATGTATGAAGATATTTTTACAAATTTTGGCTATTTTTTGTTTTAAATAAACCAATAAAAATAAATTAATTATTTATTTTTTTGCAAAAGTAGTTCTTTCATAAGATCTATTTGCTCATTTTTCGATTGTATAAGTTTTTCGTAAACTTCTCTACTTTCATTATAAAAATTTTCAATTTTACCATAAGCATTAGCTACTTCATTTTCACTTTGGTTAAAAACGGTTTGTGCTTTTAAATCTAAAAGATCTGTAATATCAGTTTCTAATAATTTAGAAATAGCAAATAACCTTTCAACGGTTAACTTAGTAGAACTATTTTCTATTTTAGCATAAGATGCTTGATTAATATCTAATTGACTAGCCATAAACTCTTGACTAAAACCTTTTAACTCCCGATACTTTCGAATGTTTTTACTAATCACATTATTCATATTAAGATTAATTTAATCGTAAAAATAATAAATTATTCACAAAATATAATACTTTTTTCATTTATTTACTCCAGATTTGTAAGACAATTAAAAACACAAGTGCACAAACTGTTTTTTATTATTTAATTTTTAATTTAAATCACTATGAAAAAAATTTTTTTATTAGCAGCTTTTGGAGTTGCAGGATTAATAAGCGCTAAAGGTGCTGTTGAAAACAAATTCGAATCGAACAAGATTAGAGTAGTAAAGAAAGTTGAAAAATCACCAACACAAACTTGTGGTGTTGTGGTTACTTATTATTCTGGAGGACAAGTTGTAGGTTCACAAACACTAACTTCAGAACAACCAACCTTAGAAAGCTGTAAGAAATGGCAAAATGGAGTTAGATTTGCATTACAAATTGCTGGTTTTTGGACAGTATAAAAAATTGTTAACTATAATATTTGCCTTTTCACTTGTGGAGGGGCTTTTATCATTAAAAAATACAAATTAAATGAATAAATTATTTTTATTTTTAATAATTGCATTTTCGCAGATTTGCGAAGCGCAGCAGATACATGTTAGATATATGAAAGTTTTATCTTCTTTTGCAACAACTCACGAAGATCTATACATTAAAAATAATCAAGCATTATCAATTCAAGATTCCATTATCATTCAAAATAAACTAAATGATAGTTGGACAACAGTTGTCAATTTAGACAATGGTAAAAAACCGCCAAAGCAATATTTTGTTTCTGATTTAACTAATGATGATGAGAAAAACTTCTTCTTTACTGCAAATGTTGATAACAGAGATTTTTTCATCTATGATAATGTTTTAAAACCAGAATGGAAAATAGATGAAACCCAGACAAAAATGGTGGCTGGATATAACTGCACTAAAGCAACGTCTACCTTCAGAGGTTCGAAAATTACTGCATTTTTCGCAAAAGATCTTCCTTATTCTACTGGTCCATTTAAATTTTATGGGTTACCCGGATTAATTCTTGATATAAGAGTTGATAATATGGATCATGAGATATGGAAAGCGGAGTTTATTAATATTGATGATCAAACAATTATTACATATAAACCAAAATTTTTAAATAAAGAAAAAATAAGTTTAAAAGATTATGTTGAAACAAAGGAAGCCCACATGAATAAAATTTTCAAAAAAGTTAGTGATGCTTTACCCTCTTCTAACAATATAAACATTACAAATAATCAAAGATTTACTGTTGAACAAAAATATGAATGGGAATAACAAAGCAACTAACCAAATTTGATTAGACTTAAAAACCACAGAGAAAATCTGTGGTTTTTTAAGTATCGTTAAACTTTGTCAGAGATTTAAACCTCTGTTTAAGCAAAAATTATATATGAATCACTTCACCGTAAGCAGCAGCAGCAGCTTCCATAATCGCTTCAGAAACTGTTGGGTGCGGGTGAATAGATTTGATGATTTCGTGACCAGTCGTTTCCAGTTTTCTTGCAACAACCGCTTCAGCAACCATATCGGTAACGCCTTCACCAATCATGTGGCAGCCTAACCATTCTCCGTATTTAGCATCGAAAATTACTTTGATAAAACCGTCTGTATTTCCGTTGGCTGTCGCTTTTCCACTTGCAGAAAGAGGGAATTTACCTACTTTAATTTCGTAACCTTTTTCTTTAGCCTGTTTTTCTGTAAGTCCCACAGAAGCTACTTCAGGGTGACAGTATGTACATCCGGGAATATTGCCATAATCGATTTTCTCAACGTGCATTCCTTTGATTTTTTCTACACAAGTGATTCCTTCAGCAGAAGCAACGTGCGCCAAAGCCTGAGTCGGGATGATATCACCGATTGCATAGTAACCCGGAACAGAAGTTTCGTACCATTCGTTGACCAAAACTCTGCCTTTATCCGTCTGGATTCCCACCTCTTCAAGACCGATGTTCTCGATGTTTGCAGCAATTCCGACAGCAGATAATAAAATATCAGCTTCAAGAGTGATGTTTCCTTTTTCAGTTTTTACGGTGGCTTTTACACCGTTTCCGCTTGTATCAACACTTTCTACAGAAGCGTTTGTCATAATATCGATTCCTGTCTTTTTCAAAGATTTCTCTAAGTGTTTTGAGATATCTTCATCCTCCACAGGAACGATGTTTGGTAAGAATTCAACAATAGTCACTTTCGTACCCATTGTGTTATAAAAATCAGCAAACTCTACTCCGATAGCACCAGAACCTACAACAATCATAGATTTTGGCTGCTCAGGAAGAGATAATGCCTGTCTGTATCCGATTACTTTTTTACCATCCTGTGGTAAGTTTGGCAATTCTCTAGAACGGGCTCCGGTAGCCAAAATAATGTTTGCACCTGTATATTCGGTTACTTTCCCGTCTTTATCTGTAACAGAAACTTTTTTCCCTTTCTGTACTTTTGCAGTTCCTAAAATAACATCAATTTTATTCTTTTTCATTAAGAATTCAATTCCTTTGCTCATTTTAGAAGCAACACCACGGCTTCTCTGAATAACATTCGGAAACTCAAAACTAGCTTCCACTTTATTCAAACCATAATCTTCTGCATGATTAATATAATGAAAAACCTGAGCCGACTTTAACAAAGCTTTCGTTGGAATACAACCCCAGTTAAGGCAGATTCCTCCTAAATTTTCTTTCTCGATGATTGCAGTTTTAAAACCCAACTGTGCCGCTCTGATTGCTGTAACATATCCACCAGGACCACTCCCGATAACAATAATATCGTAATTCATTAGTTTAAAAATTTTATGCGAATTTACGGAAAATATATTGAATTCTTAAGTTTCCAAAAGCAGTTCTTACAATGCTTTATTATGATCATTTTAATTATTAAATGAAAAAAGAGAATACATTTGTATTCTCTTTTCTCTATTGTCTGTTTTTATTTGAATTATCTTGCTGCTCTCAGCAATTTTTTCTCATTCTGATATCTTAGATTCAAAGCTCTCATCTGATCAGCTTTCATTTTTTTCGTTGCAAGGGGATGATTCATAATTAGCTTCTTCTCATTTCTATATCTTTTATCCAGCTCATTTGCCTTACTGTTTGCCAACTGCGTTTTTGAAGGATGCGGTGGCGGTGTCGGGCGTGACGGGTGTCTCTGTGCTGAAGCTGTAGTTGATAATCCTACGAGTAAAACTGCTGTTATTAAAAACTTTTTCATGACTTTAAATTTTAATGATTGAATATTTCTCTACATTCAATTCAATCAGATTCAAAACAGTTATTACATATTTCATACCACATTTCAATTTGTGAAAATTAATCTTTTAAATTAAATTTACTTTTTATTGTAAGCAACCCTCCAGACAATACCACTCACATCGTCTGCTACAAGTAATGAACCATCTGCAATCTGTAAAACTCCGACAGGTCTTCCATATACGTCTCCTTTTTCTTTATTAGCAATAAAACCTGAGAGAAATGGCTGATAAGATGCTGAAGCTTTTCCGTTTGAAAAAGGAACAAACGCAACCTGATAACCTACCAATGATGAGCGATTCCAAGAACCGTGTTGTCCGATAAAAGCCCCATTTTTATACTTTTCAGGAAACTGATTTCCCGTATAAAAAGTCAGACCCAAAGAAGCAGTATGCGAACCCAAAGGAACATCCGGAACAATTGTTTTTGCAACTAAATCCGGTTTCTCCCCTTTTCTTCTCGGGTCTTCATTTTTCCCGAAATAGGCATAAGGCCATCCATAAAATTGATTTTGTTTTACACTGGTTAAATAATCCGGAACCAAATCATCGCCCAATTCATCTCTTTCATTCACAACTGTCCAAAGTTCTCCGGTCGTCGGATTCCAACTCATTCCGACTGGATTTCTCAGACCGGCAGCATAGATTTTTTCTCCGGTTCCATCAGGATTTACTTCTAAAATATTGGCACGTCTCACTTCATGCTGCATTCCATTTTCTCCGACATTACTTCCGGAACCGACAGAAATATAAATTTTAGAATGGTCTCTATTCGCGATTAAATTTCTCGTCCAGTGATTATTGTAGCCTCCTGCAGGAAGATTGACGATTTTCTTTCCGGGGTCTGTAATTTTTGTTTCACCTTCTTTGTAAGGATACACCCAAAGTCCATCCGTATTGGCAACGTAGAATTTATCTTTGATAATCAACATTCCGTAAGGCTGGTTTAGATTATCAAGAAAAACTGAGGAAGATTCTGCAATGCCATCTTTGTTGGCATCTCTGTAGAGTATAATTCTATTAGCAGATTTCCCACCCACTTCAGCATCACTTTTCCCGCTGATATCATTTTTGATTTTCTCGGTTTTGGTGCGTTCAGAGTTGGAAAGTACGACGAAAATATCGCCATTTGAAGCCTGAATCATGTTTCTCGGACTTTTAATATTTTCCGCAAAACGAGTAACCGTGAAGCCTTCCGGAGCAGTTGGTGTTTTTCCTGCAGGCCAACCGATGACATTGCTGAATTTATTTTTTGCACCCTTCTCATCGGGCGCCGGAAGTTTCAGAGTATCGCTTTGGGCCGCAACCACAACCTCTTTTCCTTCTGCTAATTTTTTGTCTTTACAAGCTGCCAAAAGAGTGATGGCAACGGGAAGTATCAATTTTTTCATAATGGTAATTTGGAAATTCCGAATATCATAACAAGAATCGTTCCCGGAAAATATTATTTTACAACCGCGTGAATGATGCTTTTGCGGTTCCAGGTGTAAGAAATGTGAATTTTGCCGTCGCCGGTCTGAATAACCGTCGGATACGAAAACTCATCACCGTCTTTTCCGTTTTCCAGAGTCAAAACATCTTTCCAGTTTCGGCCGTCGTCAGACATCGCAATATTGAGTTTTGTGCGGCCTTCCCACCAGTTTTTTCCGCTGATTTCAGGGTTGTAAACAATCAAAAATGTATTGTCTTTAAGCTTAATGACATCCGTTCCAGAATTTGGATTGGCAAGATTTGTTGGTTCCCATTGCGACCAGGTTTCTCCATGATCTTTTGAATACGCAGTCATCACTTTGTTTTGCTGACTTCTTGCTAAAAGCTGTAAACTTCCGTTTTGATGTTCCAAAATACTTGGCTGAATGACCTGAGCATCCTTTTGATTATAATTTACCGGAATTTTGCGCCACGTTTTTCCTCTGTCTTTGCTGATTTCCAAATGAACCTTCCAGTCTTTTTCGCTGAATTCAATGCTTGACGGCGAGATAAGATTTCCGTTTTTAAGAAGCAAAGGTCGGTTTTTCACCGGACCAATTAAATTTTTCAGTTCAACAGATTCCAACCAGCTTTTTCCCTCATTGGTTGATATCTTAGAGAAACCTTTCCACGCTCTTGGATTCTGTCCTTCTTTATAAAACAGAAACAGCGTGTCACTTTTCGGCAAACTGTACAGAACGGGATTCCAGAGTGGTTCAGATTTTAATTTTCCTGAATAATTTTCAACAATAATTTTTGGTGCCGACCATTTCTGATTTTCCAGTTCTGACGACCAGATTTTTACCGAAGAATCGCCTTCATGATCGCCGCCAAACCAAGCTGCGATGATCTTTCCTGACTTAGTTTCGGTTAAAGTGGAAGCATGGCACTGTTTGAATCCCGCAGAATTTTCAGTGAATATTTTTTCTTTGGAAATTAAAACCGGTGTATAATTTTTGCAGGAAATTAGCAGAAAAATTAATAAAAAATTTAGGATTAAATTTCTCATTCAACTTCAATATTTTGTTTCAAAGGCAGATTTTTAGAGGAATTTCCAGCAAAAATTCTGTATATCCCTTTTTCGACAATCCAATCCAATTTTTCGTTTAAAAATTGTAATTCTTTCACCGGAAACTCAATTGAAACTTCTTTGGTTTCTCCAGCTTTTAAATAGACTTTTTGAAAACCTTTTAATTCTAAAACCGGTCTCGAAACTGAAGCCAGCAAATCTTTTACATACAACTGAACAACCTCGCTTCCTGCTTTTGAACCCGAATTTTTAACTTTGACCTTTGCAATAATTCTGTCGTTTTCAGAATATTTCGTTTTATTTAATTGCAAATCTGAAATTTCAAAAGTCGTATAACTTAATCCAAATCCGAAAGGATACAAAGGTTCACCACTCAGATCGTGATAATCATTTCCTCTTCCTGTCGGATGATGATTGTACGTTAAAGGCAACTGTCCTTCCTCAATTGGGAATGTTACGGGTAATTTTCCTGAAGGATTTTCTGCCCCGAAAAGCACTTTGGCAACAGCATTTCCACCTTCTTCACCAGGATACCAAATATCCAAAATTGCTCCTACTTTATCCTTCCAGTCAGTAGTTTTTATTGCAGAACCGCCGACCATGACTACCGTTGTCGGCTTATTCAATTTTGAAACTTCCTGAATAAATTTCTCCTGATTTCCCGGAAGACTCAACGAAGAACGATCCTGAAATTCTCCTTCGTGAATTCCGGCTGTAACGATGATGTAATCTGCATTTTGAGCGAGCTTTAATGCTTTATCAAAATTTTTTTGATAATCGGTTAAACCATAATTCCAGATCAGTTCGATGTTTGCTTCGCCTCTGTTTTCATGGAATTCTACTGCAATATCATATTTTTGACCTTCTACGAGGTCTATGTTAACTGTTTTTGTAGAGTAACTCAGCTTTTCCCAGTTATCAATTAATAACTTTCCGTTTAAATATAATCTGAAACCGTCATTTCCTCTTAAACCCAATTGATACTTTCCTGAATTTGGACCTTCTAATTTTCCTGTCCAGCGGACGCTGTAATTGTCCGGCTGTAATTTTTCAGGATTTGGAGAATATAAAGTCCATTTGAAATTTATTTCTTCATCCTGCTTTTCAAACGCTGGATTTCCCTTTAAATCAGAATTGGAGAAATAGTTTGCTTTCAGACCTTTTTTATTTTCAGAAGATAAAAACTCTGCTGGAATGGTTTGAAATTCCTTTAAATTCCAGTCAATACCTTTTGAATACTTGATTTCAACATTTTTATTTTTGACGAAATTTTTAATTCCATCCAAAATATTTACTTTTTTATTTCCCGGCCCGGAATAACCACCCAATCTTGCATCGACAGCATCTGTTCCTACCACCAAAATCTTTTTCACCTTGTCAGAAATAGGGAGTGTTTGATTATTATTTTGGAGCAATACAAAAGATTCGACAGCAGTTTTTTCCGCTAAAGGTTTGTGATTAATTTTCTTTAACTCTTCAATATCTCTTTCAGAAACATAAGGGTTTTCAAACAAACCCAATTCAAATTTTGCCCGTAAAACTCTTGCCACTGCATCGTCAATTCTCTCTTTTGAAATTCTTCCATCCAGAAATGGAGGCATAAACAATTTATAATGCTGATATTCTGTCTGGAAAATCACATCAAGTCCTGCATTAATAGCTTGTGCAGAAGCATCGTCGTAATCTTTGGCTGTAAAATGCAAAACATTTGCGCCGCCAACCGCACTTGCATCGCTGATTACAAAACCTTTGAAATTCCATTCATTTTTTAATTTCTCTGTTAACAACCAATGATTTGCCGTTGATGGTCTTCCATCCAATAAATTATAAGACGTCATTACTGAACGACTTTTGCCCTGTTGAAAGGATTTTTGGAAAGGAATCAAATGCGTTTCTTGTAAATATCTTTTGCTCCAATGAATCGGGTAAGAATCTCGTCCGCCTTCCCCGACATTTGCTAAAAAATGTTTCGGAGTTGTAATGATTCCCTGATTTTCAAAAGAACTGACAAAATTTACTCCCATCACAGAAGTTAAAAACGGATCTTCACCATAAGTTTCTTCCGTTCTACCCCATCGAACATCACTCGCCAGATTCACAACGGGAGTCAAAATCTGACGAATTCCTCTCAATTTCGATTCTTTGGCAATTGCTGTTGAAATTTCTTTCATTAATTCAGGATTGAACGTTGCCGACAAACCAATCGCCTGTGGAAAAGCTGTTGCTCCTTCCCGCATTAATCCGTGCAAAGCTTCATCGAAAGGAATAATCGGAATTCCCAATCTGGATTCTTCCACAAAATATTTCTGAATGGAATTGATTTTTTTCGCTAGTCTTTCAGCATCTTCATTCGCATTGTATTTCAACAATTGTCCGGCAACTCCTCCACCTTGATTTCCTGCACTTACCTGTAAACCGAAAATTCCATGAGAATACTGACCTTTCGGAACATTATCCAAATCTCCGGGAATCATGAAGCATTGCCAGAATTTTTCTTCCGGCGTCATTTTTTTCAGCAAATCCTGAACTCTGGCTTCTAAAGGTTGTTTTGGGTCTTTGTATAGAGGTTTTTGAGCTGAAATAAATATTGTGCTCAATAATGAAATTACTATAATTTTAAATCGAAGTTTAAAATGCATTACAAATAATTTAGTTTAATATAATCTTCTGTTTTGAAACAAAAGAACCAAAAATTCAAGACTGGATTCTTCAGCTAAAATTTTGAAAAACTTCCTGAAATTTCCAAAACTCGGGCGGAAAGAATATTATTGCCGTCACTCAAACAGTGGAAATTTTTTAACGGAATTTTCTCAAAATTTCTTGACGCTTCCGAATCCTAAGTTATTTTTAAAATATTCACTAATTCAACCATTGTTTAATCTGAATTACGGTTGAATATTTTAATTGAGTTCTTTCGTTTGGTAAGTTTATTTCAATTGAATTTCCTGATTTTTTCCATTGGATTTTATTTTTCAGGCCTAAAACCTTTAGTGATTTTGGTTTAAAATTTTCAGGAATTGTAAAGCTTAATGTTGATGGCGACTGATAATTTCCAGTATCCGTTAAATGAAATATATTGACTGTTTTACCATCTTTGCTTTGGGTATAATAAAAATTCCCATCATGATAAGGCGACACTGCTCTGGTCGAAAAAACCGCTGACTGATTGTGATCCATCCAATTTGAAATTTCTTTTAATCTTTCATAAACAATCGGATCATAATCACCGTTTGGTCCGGGAGCAATGTTCATCAGGTAATTTCCACCTCTGGAAATAATTTTCACTAAGGTTTCAATAATTTTCTGAGACGATTTATAATTGTCATTCGGAACGTACGAAAACGAATCGCCCATCGTAATACAGCTTTCCCAAGGAATTGAAAGTGCCTTTTCGGGAACGGCTTGTTCGGGTGTCACATAATTTTCCCATTTTCCTGGAACGGTTCGGTCTACAACGATAATTCCCGGCTGATTTTTTCGAGCCATTGTTCCGATTTTATTCATATCAATATCCTGCTCAACTTTAATCGTTCTTTGCCATTCTACATTTGGGTCGATCGTGTGAAACGGGCGAACCCAACCTCCGTCTAACCAAAGAATATCTACTTTACCATAGTTTGAGGTAATTTCGTTTAACTGATTAAAAGTAAAATTCTTGAAGTTGTTCCATCTTTCAGGATATTTTTTCGGATCATAATTCACATTTCGGTCTTTTGGCGGAAAATACGACCACCAGTAATCATCTGAATGCCAATCCGGTTTTGAGAAATAGGCTCCGATTTTGAAACCATCTTTCCGGAACGTATTAAAAATCTCTTTTACCACATCCGCTTTTGGATTTTTGGAAAAAGGGGTGTTTGGTGAAGTTATTTTGTAATCAGATTGTTTAGTATCAAACATTGCAAAACCATCGTGGTGTTTTGTGGTAAAAACTACATATTTCATTCCGGCCTTTTTCGTCGCATCTGCCCATTTTTGCGGATCAAACTGTGTCGGATTGAATGTTTTCTGCAGATTTTCGTAGTTTTCAACGTATTCGTTGTAAGACTTTCCATGTTCAGGCTTTCTTTGTGTCCAAGATTCGTCTTCGGGGCAAAGACTCCAGCTTTCGACAATTCCCCATTGGCTGTATGTTCCCCAATGCATGAATAATCCGAATTTTAAATCCTGCCAGTTTTCAAGATTTTGAATAACAAGCGGATCTGTCGGTTTTTGATAACCATCGGAAACATTGTGAGCCTGTGAAAAAAAAGCTGATGATATGAGTATTGAGGAAAGGAAAATAGTTTTCGCTTTTGATGTGGTGAACATTGATGTTTAGTTTTTGCTAAAATACTGTTTAACCACAAAAGGCACAAAAGTTTTTTGACACATAAGTCACATTGGTTTTAGTTCAATGGCTTACGGATATTTTAGAACACATGAAATTGAAAATCTAAGATTTTCTTTTTGGGGAAAACAAGCTTAGAATTTCCAATCTTACTCTTTTTACTTTCAGTTTGTTTCTTTCAGAAGATATTTTTTCATTCTCACTTCAGCAGTAAATTCAAATTCAGACTTATATTCCATTATCCGTGAAGTGATTTCTGCAGTGATTTTCTATATTTTCCGCAGTTGATTTAATTAATCTATTTCGTTCTGAGAGAAAATTTTTCATATAGTTTCTAAGAAAAAATCTGCTGAAAAGTTTTCCGATAATTCCGAAAGGAGATTCGAATTCCAGAATATCTGTCATTATTGTCTTTCCGTTTTTCTTCTTTGAAAATATGCTGATGTTTAAAAGACTTAAATCTTCCTTTTATCATAACATCGGTAAAATAATGCGGTTTTTTCATCTCAATAATTTTAGACTGATGGGTTTGATAAAATCCTAAATGTTTTGCTCTCCATGTTACGGTTTCGCTCAATTCAATTAATCCAAAAGTTCTTCCTGCAATTGCTTTTTCATTTGTTTTAGAAGTTGATTTTTGGTGTAAATCAATATCTCTCGATAAATCGAAAACGGTTTGGATGTTGGCGTTGATGATTGTTTTGAGATGGATTTTTGACATTTTAAAAAGTTTGTTTTTTATTTAATTCAGGTAAAACTTTATCTATTCTTTCTGCCAATTCCTGTAATTTAATAGTGGGAACAGCCGGAAAAAGATGATGCTCCATGTGATAAAACATGCTGAACGTTAATTTATTTTTCCAAAATCCACGTTGTGTTCTTGCGATATTTGGATTTTCATGAGTATCGTGATGAACAGTCCAGACTGCAAAAAATGCCATTAAAAATTCTCCAAAAAGCATTATTGAAATATGATAGATGAGAAAATCAATTTTAAAATAAAATGCTACAAAAACAAAAATTGAGATTGAAATCAATTCAAAAAACAAATTCTTTCTACAGTTTTTGTTGGCTTTTTTAAAGGTAATCCAATGAATAAGAAACATATGTTTTGGACCGTACAAAATGGCTTCATACCATTTCATCGATGCAGATTTTCCTTCATAATCCTCTTCAGAAAGACAATATTTATGATGTCTGATGTGATTGAACTTTACCGCATGAATCGACGCCATCATTGAAATGCTGTTTAAATACATTGAAAGCCAAGTCAGAAATTTTCCTGTTCCTAAGGAATTGTGAAATCCATTGTGAACCTGTCTTAAAGCTGCCAAAAAATAAAATCCTGAAAAAGGAAGCGCCGCCCAATAATATCCTTTGTAAGCCAAGAATAAGGAAATGATAAGCCAAGGAAGACTGATGTTATTTTCAATCAGCATTTCCTTTGTAGAAAGAGATTTTAAATCTTTCCATTCTACTTTTTTTATTAATTCGGTATGGTTCATTTTTAGTTTTTAGATACGTTAATAAATCAATTTAAAAAATTTCAAGTTATCAAGATTTTAAAAGTTTATTCTTTTCGTTTTTCCAGCGAAATAAAATATGAGAATTAAATGAATGATTAAATTTTTCATAATATTTGATTTTTAAGAGTCAGATAACTCATCATTTTGAATTTTATCTTTGTTCATAGCATGTTTACGGCCTTTTAAAAATAAAAGTAGATTCAGAAGCATCATTACTCCAAGATAAATTGAAAATCCACCAATTTTTTTGCTTAATGCGACAACCAATCTCTCAACAGTTTCAATTTGAAAAAACTCAATGATACAAAGAGCAAAACCTATATTTAAAAGGTAAAAACCAATCTTGAACAATGAATTTGTTGCCATTGCAATGTCTTCTTTCTGGTGAAAAATATCAATCATAAAGGTTTTCGAATTTTTAAACAAAAACTGAGATACAAAAATCGTCAACATTATAACAATCGGTAAGTAAATCATGTACGCTGAAAAGTTGTAGGTTGCTGTGGTTAAAATCGTTGCAGTCATCATTTTATTATTTTATAATTAAATTTTTTCTTAAAAAGTACAGTGTAAAAATATTCATGAAGTGTAAAACACAAAGAATCAAAGTGATATAACCAATTTTTATTGATGTAACAACCAAAATTTCTTCCATCGTGTTCACTTTATTCCAGGTCGATAAACTAATGGCAATATATCCGAGATTAATCAGATAATAACATCCCAAAAGAATTCTGTTAATCGTTAAACAGAGGTTTTTGTCATTAAGCAAATATTCCAGATACGTTTTGCCCGCATTGTAACATCTTCTTCCCACATCAATTGTGATGTACGAGCTGATCGTAAGGAAAAATAAATATGAAATTATATTAAACATCTTATAATTATTATACTTTCAATATTTTTTGAAAATTATATTGAAATAAAAAAGGATTTAAATTCCTTTTTATTTTAACAAGTTAGTGATTTTTCCAACCAGCCAATGATCGTCACTTTTAATGGCAAGATCCATAATATTATTTATTTTTCCTGTCACAGAACTAAAATCAGCCATTAATTTGATGAATTCTTTAGCTTCATCCGAATCTTTGTCTTCAATATTTTTTAATTCCTCCAGAAATGAAATTACTGGTTCTATTTCTCTTTTTCTACGTTCTTTTGTGATTTGCTTAAATAAAAACCAGACATCTTTCTCGGCGTAGAAATATTCTTTTCGGTCACCTTTTATCAGTTCTTTTTTTACAATTCCCCAATCCATCAAACCCCGAAGATTCATATTGGCATTTCCTCTGGAAATTTCAAGTTGTTCCATCACCTCATCTGTTGAAAGTGCTTTTCCATTTGCCAAAAGCAATGCATGCACCTGCGCCATTGTACGATTGATTCCCCAATTGGTAGCAAAAGTTCCCCAAGTCTGAATGTATTTTTCTTTGGCTTCTGAAAGCTGCATCTTTTTATTTTTTTAATTTCTATTACAAATGTAACTATAATTTTTGAATTTTCAATAATTAATGAAAGTTTATTTATATTATTTTAGTTTTAAAAAAAAGCTGATCTCAAATAGAAAATCAGCCTTTGAATTTTATAATTTATTTTAAATTAAAGTTGTATAACTGCTTGTATTCCCTCATTCCAAAATTTGGCTTCCGGCATATAATAAAGATAAACATTAGAAGCTTTTCCGGTGTATTCACCTGCAAATTCTACTTTTAAATCCAGATTTATGGTTTTCGTTTCGTTGGCTTCAAAATGTTCCCGAAAAATAACGCTGAGAATCCTGTGCAAACACAAAATGAACCACAAATACAGGCAATAACAGATAAACTTTTTTCATCTTCGATAATATGTCTAAAAATAGAGAAAAAAAAGAAATCTCCGAGGAAATTTCTTTTTTTAGACCCATTCTTATGTTAATTTTTAATCACTTTAAAAGTTTCCCACCCTTTTTCTGTTCTGGCTCTGATGAGATAAACACTCTGTGGATATGAAGAAATATCGATCGCACTTTTCCCTGAAAGTTTTTCTTTTTTCATGATAATTTTTCCTGCCAAATCATAGACATAAAGCTCATCAACCGAAAGATCTGAAATAATATTTACAGGACCTTTCGTAGGATTAGGAAATATTTTTATCTGATGCTCTGTGAGGCTTCCCGCTTCTGTTTCAAGCTTTTTGTTCAGATAATTCTGAGAAATGTTTTTATCGCATTCCGTAAGTGTTGCACGTTGCAAAATAAGCCTCAAAAGAAGATCATTCAGCTTTTCAACTTCGTAAGATTCTACAGTAGGTTCAATATGATTGTTCCCGATTCCGCTGTGATTGGTAAGGAAAGTATATGTTCCGTTGGTCATCAGCGCAAAAGTTCTCATCAGATATTCCGTTTGTTTATCAATATCGCTTGCCGAAAGAGGAATGATGGTTATCCCTTTTTGTGCTGCAGTTTTTATATATTTAAAAAGCTTCTCAATATTTTCTGCCGACTGATGTGGTGGTGCATCAAGAATTAAAAACATGATTTTGGTAGAATTTCCTGTACTCCATTTCAGCTCATTTACAGATACATCCATTGCTTCTGCTACAGCTTCCGGAAAATCACCGCCACCTGAAGCATTTTGCTGTTTGATAAAATTTAAAAGCTGTCCCGCATCATCACTAAAATCAAACTTTTTGGTTACATATTCATCGCCTTTATCTCTGTAAAAAACAGAACCATATCTTACCTCAGTATTTTTCAGGTTAGATTCAACTTTCTTAAGAACGTCCAGAAGCTCAGACTGTAAATAAGCAATTTCATCGCCCATCGAACCTGTTGCATCAACCACGAAGGCAAGATCTAAAGCTCTTTTTTCGAGACACGGTTTATCCAGAACAATAAGGTTTTGTCCGTTTTTGAATTCTTTGGGATTATTACTGATCATATTATTTGATTGATCTCTCAAAATATATTTTCCAATGTTTTGCTCTGAGTCAGTCATTGGATTAATCCATAATTCTGCATTTCCAAGATTATCTGTAACCGCTTCCCAGACAATTTCATTTTTATCATTAACTAATTTTAGTTTTTCTCCTACGACCGGCTTTTTATTTTTATTCACCAGTTGTACTGATACTCTTCTTTCAGGGAAAAATTTCCATTCATTTTTATATCTTTCTAATGCAGGTACAGCAATATCCATCCAATAATTCCATTTAGAAAAATCATTTGCTTCTCCGGCTGTTAATTGTCCTGCTTTTGGAAGCTCTTCCTCTTTTTCTTCAGTTTTAGCTGTGATGTCCGTTTTAGCTTTGGGAAAAAGTTTATTTAAAAATTTATTAAATTTTTGATTTTTTGATTTTGAAGCATCTTTTGTGGAAATTACAATAACACCGTTTGTGGCTCTGCTCCCATAGACAGAAGTTGCTGCCGCATCTTTAATCACTGAAACTTCCCTGATATTTTCCGGTTTTAATTTTTTAAATTTTTCTCCGCTTGCAATTTCACCGTTAATAACATATAAAGGTTTTGAACCTTCTTTAATCGAAGCAACTCCCCGAATAAGAACAGCATTTTTGGAAGATCCGGGAGTTCCGGAAGAAGAACTGATTGATAATCCTGGAGCGGCTCCACTTATAGAATTTAAAAACCCTGCGCTCGGTGAATTGCTTGCGATGAGATTTCCCCTCACCGCTGAAGATGATGAAACAAATGGAGATTTGGTTGCCGTTTTACTATATCCTAAAACAACAACTTCCTCGATTTTTTTTTCTTCAAAACCACTGTCTACAAAAACGTAAGGAACATCTTTATTAATTGCTATTGGTTTTATTTTATAGTTCTTAAAACGATTTATTATTGATTTTTGTTCAAAAGTAAAGCCTGATTCGGGATTATACCGATTATGTAATTTCCCCCCATCTTCATAGGCTAATATTTTTTGATTTTCTTTTAAATGATTAACTTCTTTTTCAATATTCGATTTCACCATACTGTCGATCATCTGAACATCTGAATTTGTTTTTGGAGAAACAGTATTCTGAGCAATCGCCGGTTTTTCAATTTCAGAAGCATCATTTTTATTGATGAAATAAAATGTTCCCAAACCGATCATCAAACTCGCTGCAATTCCATATGGAATCCAAATTGGGATGATTCTCTTTTTTTCTTCTTTTTTATCTAATTTTTCTTCAACTTTTGACCATACTTTATCAAAACCCGGAAAAGTCGCAGGTTCTTCCGAAAACTGAGAAGCCTCATTGAATTTTTTATCTATATCGTGATTATTTTCCATTGTGTAAAGTTTAAATGTTGTGATTTACGAGCAGTTCCTGTAGTTTTTTCCTGGCAAAATTCAGCTGAGATTTTGAAGTTCCTTCGCTGATTGAAAGCATTGTTGCAATCTCTTTGTGAGGATACCCTTCAATCGCAAACAGATTAAAAATCGCTCTGCATCCTTCCGGAAGGAAATTCAGAAGCTTCAGAATATCTTTTTCGAAAGAAAGATTTTCTACTTTGGAATCGGGAGATTCTACAAGATTTTCATCTAATGAAATATGCAAAGCTTTTGTACTTCTCAGTTTCTGAAGACATTCATTCACCGCAATTTTCTTCGCCCAGGCTTCGAAAATGTCATGATTTTGCAGTTGATTCAGTTTGGTAAAGATTTTATAAAAAGTATCAGCCAATACTTCTTCGATGTCTTCATCGTTTTTCAGATAGCGCTTGCAGACTGCGTACAGTTTGCCCGCCATTTTCTCGTACACTTTCCGCTGTGCGTTGCGGTCGTTCCGTTGGCATTCTAAAAGTAATTCTTTTTCCATAGTCAGGCTTTATACTTTTATAGATGCAGGAAATTTCTCGCAGGTTGGAAACATTTAAAACTTTTTTCTAAAAATAATGAAATAGTTTAAGTGGTTGATGGTTTTTAGTGAATAGTTGTTAGATTTAAACGAAACAATATTGAACACAAAGTTCTCAAAGATTTTTTTGAATACTAATTGTTTTAAGTTTCACAGAACCGTTCTACTTTTAAAAGCTCACTAAGTTTTGCAATAAAGATTCACCACAAGATTCACCACAATATTCACTAACGGTCTCAAACACAACAATGCTAAAACTCTCCAGCTCTTCCATTCAATTTTAACCCTTTTTTAACATTACATTCTGTAACATATGCTTAAAATTGCAGACTATTTAAAATATAATTTAAAGATGATGGGGTTTCAATTTAATGATTAATAGAAATTGTATTTGGAATTTTAAAAATCATCTTTAAGACAAACAGATTCATTACTTATGAAAAACAAAAGATTTGCATCACTACTTTTTATTTTTTGCGCAGGAAGTATGATGTTTGCTCAGGATGACCTGATCAACAAGTTGAAGAACAATCAATCTCAAAATGCCAATTTCCAGTTTACTACATTGAAAGATGTGGGTGCAACTTCGGTAAAAAACCAAGGCTCGTCGGGAACTTGCTGGAGTTATTCGGGAAATTCTTTCCTTGAGTCTGAAATGCAGAGGATGGGAAAAAAACCGGTTGATTTGGCTGAAATCTTTACGGCTAGAAATTCTTATCACGATAAAGCAAAATTATACGTTTTAAACAGCGGAGCAATCAGCTGGGGAGACGGCGGCGAACTTCACGACGTTGTCAATATGTACAAAAAATACGGAGCCGTTCCACAAGATGTTTATACAGGATTAAAATCCGGGCAGACTTTAAATAATTTTAAAGAAATGCAGGATAAACTGAAGCCTGTGCTTGACAGTTTGGTTGCTGCTTCATCAAAAGGAAAACTTTCAGATAACTGGATGGATTCTGTAGATGCTATTTTAGACGAATATTTAGGAAAAGTTCCGACAAACTTTATGTATGAAGGAAAAAATTATACTCCGAAAACTTTCGCTAAAGAAGTAGTAGGAATTAATCCTGAAGATTATGTTGAAATTTCTTCTTACAAAGATTATCCTTACTATCAGAAATTCGTAGTACCGATTCCTGATAACTGGAGCCATGATTCTGACTGGAATGTTCCGATGAAAGACTTAACAGCAATTATCGATAACGCTGTAAACAAAGGCTATTCTGTAGGTTGGGCAACCGATGTTTCAGAGCCTTATTTTTCATACAAAAACGGTGTGGCTTACGTTCCGGATACAGATTTAGATCAAATCACAAAAAGCAACAGCGGAACTCTGTTTACTGAACCTAAAAAAGACAAAACCATTACCGAAGATATGCGCCAGAAAGCCCTGAATAACCTTTCTACAACCGATGACCACGGAATGCATATCGTAGGATTAGCGAAAGACCAGTCTGGAAAAGAATATTATATGGTGAAAAATTCCTGGGGTGTAACCAATGATTTTGAAGGATATTTGTATGTAACAAGACCTTATGTTGAATATAAATCGACTGCGATTTTGGTACATAAAAATGCAATTCCGAAAAACATTTTAAAACAATTAAAACCAACGAAAAATATTGGTTTATAAAAAGAAATCATTATTGTCTAGCAGACAATTAGATATTTAAACTTGTTAATAAGCCGTCTGAATTTTATTCAGGCGGTTTTTTTGTTTTAACTATTTTTTTTACGCAAGGGTCGCAAGGATTTTTTTCTAATATCCTGCATATTTTCTGTTCGCAAGGGCAGAACTGCGTTCGTAAACTTTCAGTTTATGTTCAGCAAATGACAGCAGAAACCCTAATTCATCTCTTTCTAATTCGAAATAATGATTAAAAGCCAACGAAAGTATTGTTTTGTATAGAGATTATTATTGGTTAGATGACATTTAAATATTTAAAGTTGTTAATAAGCTGTCTGAATTTTATTCAAGCGGCCATGTCCAGCTAAGACTAGAATTTCTTTGCTGAGTGAAACGCCTTTGCGAACGAAAAATATTCTCAATAAATTAAAAAAATCTTTGCGAACTTTGCGTTTAAAATAAATCCAGCCTTACTAAAAGTAAAAAACCGTTCTCAAAAATTTGAAAACGGTTTCTCTAAAATCAAAAAAAATATTAGGTAAAATTATGTGTACAATAAAAGTGAACTGCCCTTTTTACTTCGTAAGTGAATAGTGGAAATAAAGTTTAAATAATAAATTGACCACGAAACAAACAGCAATTCACTATGTTTTTTTAGTAAAGAACGCCTAAGCTTGAACCTTCAAAGTCAGCAAGTTCTTCTACTCTGCCGTCTTTTATTTTTTTTGCCCATTGATAATCGCTTAACAAAGCACGACCAACGGCAACCAAATCAAAATCTTCACGATCAAGCCTTCTTATCAATTCTTTTAAATCTGCCTTTTCAGAACCTTGACCGGCAAAAGCTGACATAAAATCACCACTTAAACCTACAGAACCCACTGTAATTGTCGGTTGACCGGTCAGTTTTTTTGCCCAACCTGCAAAATTTAAATCAGAACCTTCAAATTCCGGTTCCCAGAAACGTCTTTGTGAACAGTGAAAAATATCAACTCCCGCTTCTTTTAAAGGTAACAACCAATCTTCCATTTCATTAGGATTTACAGCCAATCTGCTCTTATAATCCTGCTGTTTCCATTGAGAAAGACGAATAATAATCGTAAAGTTTTCACCAACAGCAGCTCTTATCGCTTTCACAACATCAACTGCAAATTTGCTTCTTTCTTTCAATGTTTTACCGCCGTATTCATCAGTTCTTGTATTTGTAACTTCCCAGAAAAACTGATCGATCAAATAACCATGAGCTCCATGAATTTCTAAAACATCAAATCCCAAATCTTTTGCCGATTTCGCCGAAGCCGCAAACTGAGCTATTGTATCCTGAATATCTTCCAAAGTCATTGTAGAAGCCTTTTCCATGTCAACCAAAGGATAATCTGCCGAACTTCTTGTGTCTCCGACATGCCAAATCTGAGGTCCCATTTTTCCGCCATTTTGATGAACTGCATCAATCACATTCTTCCAGCCGTTTAATGCTTCTGTTCCGTAAAAATCAGGGATATTCTGCATATTTTTTGATGCCGGTCTGTTGATAACCGTTCCCTCAGAAAGAATCAGTCCCACTTCTGAAGCGGCTCTCCTTGCATAATAATCTGCAATTTGCTGAGTCGGAACTCCGTTATCAGATTGAGCTCTCGTCATAGGAGCCATTACAATTCTATTTTTTAGTGTTAAATTCTTGTATTGAAAAGGTTTAAACAATGATTCTGTACTCATTTTTAAAATATATTTTATAATTGTTACACAAAGTAACTAATAATAGTTCGTTTTTGTATCTTTTAATTAAAAAATAGTGGTAACTTTGTAGTAACTTATATTAGTAACCTGAAAGTAACATACTTTTTAACCACAAAAGGCACAAAAGATTATTTGTGAATTTTAAGTTTAATAATTGAATGTAAGAAAGATCATATAAGTTTTAAAAATCAGAGATTTTTGTTTTTTGTGAGCTTTAAACTTTAGAGTAATTGAACTTAAAAAAATTAGACACAACAGAGCTTTTGTGACTTTTGTGGTTAAATAACAAATAGTTAAAAAAATTATCATGAAAAAGAATGAATTAATGGAATACAGCTGTCCTTTAGGTAAAGCAATGTCTGCATTAGGAAGCAAATGGAAACCAATTATTGTATTGGTAATTAAAGACCGTAAATTACGTTTTGGTGAACTTGCCGTGCGAATTAATGTGATTTCCAGAAAAGTTCTGACCGATCAATTAAGAGAAATGCAAACTGACGGATTGGTTATTCGTGAAGAGTTCAAAGAACTTCCGCCAAGAGTTGAATATTCTTTAACGGAAAAAGGTTTGGCACTGTTGCCGATTTTATATCAGTTGGAAGAATGGGAAACAAAATATCATGTTTATGATCCTATTAAAGATAAAGATTGTAAAACTTTTTTGGATGAGAAAAAAGTGAAAAAAGTTGTTTTTCTATAATACACGTCAAGTTTTGTCGTCATTATGGTTTTATTTTGTTTTAATAAAAAAAACATTATGAGCAAAATTTACGACGGATTTAATTCAATAAGTGCTTTATCACTCAATAATCCCCAGGGAACACAAAATGGACTGCAAGATAAATATTTAAAAATTAAATATTTATCTTGTAAGGAAGAATCAGGCTATGTAACTTTATACTTTGAAATACAATCAAAAGGCTTAAAAGATTTTATTTGTTCTTTATCAGTTTATAGAGAGGGGAAATTAGGCTTTTACCCTGAAGGAATTTCAAAAATAGAGAAAGTGTCCAATGGCATATCTAAATTGTCTTTTGGATATCATAAATATTCTGACAAAATGATTGGAAGTAAAAATAATTTTTACGCCATTATTTCCGCAGATAATATTTCTGCAAAAAGCCAAAATTTTAAGACTGTTTTTAAAAGTGAATCTTCTTCATTACAAAATTGCGGAAGTGAGTATAAAAATAAAATAAGGTGTACGGAATATCATGGAACTTTTGGTCCCGAATATGTTGGAGAGATTTCGTTAAAACAATTTAAATTCTGGAATAATTTAATAAGTAATTCTGTTGTAACACAAGATGAGAAAGATATTTTAATTGCTATGTCGGAAAATGAAGGAAATTTAGACTGTGTTCAATCTTATGATAGTGAAGTTTTTTCAGCAGGAGCAATGCAAAAGACAGTAAATACAGATAGTGAAGGTGAGTTTCCTATTCAATTGTACGAGTTTAATATGTCTTTTCCAGAAAAGGCTTCAAAGCTTGAAAAATGTGGTTGGAAGGTTGAGGCAAAGGATAACAAATATATAATATCTTATAATGGAATATCTGGCAAAGAACTAAAAAACTACATACGTGACGGATTTACAAATGAAAGTTTTAAAAAATTTACACTCTGTAAACCTTTGGAAGCAATTATAAAATTACTAAATGATACGGATTTTCAGACAAAACAGATTGAAGATTTTATCGAAAGATTACATTTTTGCTTGCAAATTAAACCTTCAAATCACAACTATAAAATTGGTGACTTTTTAAAAACAAAGTTAGGTAGAGCTATTGTATTAGATCATCACGTAAATAGAAAGGCACATGTAAAGAAATGCTTTGGCGAATCATTAGACACTTTTTTTAAGCAAAATTCACAAGTATCAAAAAATCCAAATGATTGGGGAAACAATTTTTCTGTTTACGAAAAGAAAATATTGGAAATCTACGGTCCTCTTAGAGGAGAAAAAAACAAAGGATACTCAATGACAAATGCAAAAATAAGATATGATCAATTAAAAAATAAACTATGAAGAAATTATTACTAGCAATGTTTTTTATAACATTAATTTCATGTTCTGAAAAAATGAATTTTGTTAAAACAATAAAAATTACACCAGATTGTACACTCGGTTTCTTAAAATATGATAAAGAAATGGATTTGTTTTATCAGCCTTACCTCATACAAAAAAATAAAGCCACAGCTATTAAAAATTATGATATAAATAATGGCTTTAATTCTGGGTATTCAGATTTAAAAGTATCTCCAAATAAAAACTATTTTATTATTGAAAATATCATTAAAGGATACTCGAACGATGGAACTGAAAAAAAACTTCATGAAAATTATCTCTGCTCAATAGTAAGCATAAAAGGAGACTCAATTATTGTAGGAAGCCTTCAAGATAGATGTGACGGGTACTGGAATATAAATAATCAATTCATCTTTGAAAATGAAATAGTTTTTGATGGAAAGCAATAGCTAAAAAAACCGTCCTGTCAGAATTCTGAGTAGGACGGTTTCAAAATTTATCTAAAAATCTCAATTAAAATATCGCAGGATATTTCTGAGGATTTGTTTCATTAAATAATGCGTAGATTTTTTCAACCATATCATCAGCAGAAGGTTTAGAGAAATAATCTCCGTCACTTGCATAAGCCGGTCTGTGGTCATTTGCAGCAATCGTCAAAGGATCAGAATCCAGGAATCTGAATGCTTTTTGTTTTTCTAAAATCTGCTGTAAAATAAATGCTGAAGTTCCACCTTGTACATCTTCGTCAATAACGACCAATCTGTTGGTTTTCTTTACAGATTCAGCAATTTCATGAGTTAAATCAAAAGGAATTAACGACTGAACGTCAATAACTTCTGCATAAATTCCTAACTTTTCCAATTCGTTTGCTGCTTCCATCACAATTCTCCAGGTCGAACCATAAGTTACCAAAGTCACGTCTTTTCCTTCTTTTGTAACCTCTATTTTTCCAACAGGAACTGTAAATTCACCTAAATTATCCGGTTGTTTTTCTTTTAATCGGTAACCGTTCAGACATTCAACAATTACAGCAGGATCATCGCTTTTCAACATTGTATTGTAAAAACCTGCAGCAATAGTTAAGCTTCTCGGAACCAATACCAAAATACCTTTTGAAAGATTCAGAATTCCTGCCATTGGAGAACCGGAATGCCAAACTCCTTCCAATCTGTGACCTCTTGTTCGGATGATTACAGGCGATTTCTGACCGCCTTTCGTTCTGTACTGAACCGTTGCCAAATCATCACTCATTCCCTGTAAACAGTATAAAATATAATCTAAATACTGGATTTCAGCAATGGGTCTTAAACCTCTCATTGCCATTCCGATTCCCTGACCAAGAATGGTAGCTTCACGAATTCCGGTATCGGCAACACGAAGTTCACCATATTTTCCCTGCATTCCTTCAAGACCCTGGTTTACATCACCAATATTTCCGGCATCTTCACCAAAGACCAAAGTTTCAGGATATTTTTCGAATATTTTATCGAAATTATTTCTAATCACCACTCTACCGTCAACATCTTCAGAAGCGTCAGAATAAACAGGTTTAATCTCCTGAACATTTTCTGCTTTCCATTGAGACTGAGAATACAAATGTGAAGAATAGTTGTCTTTTTCAACCTCAAAAATCTCATTGTATTTCTGCATCAACTGGCTTCTTTCAGCAGAATTTGTTCCTCTTGTTGCCAATAAAGACTTTCTCACCAAGTGGAAAATATCTTTCTTCGCTTTTGAAACCAATTTATTATATTGAGCAATATAAGTCTCTATTTCAGAATTCTGACTTTTCATGTTTTCAACTAAAGGTAAAACTCCAAAAGCCAATTCGGTAATTGTTTTCTGGTAATTTTCCCAAGCCAGTTTTTGTCCTGTTTTTACTTTTTTCTTGGCCTCTTCATCAATTGCATCCAATTCTTCGATGGAAGCAATGATTTCTTCTTTCCCTTCAATTTCAATTGAATAATTTAAGATCCATTCTCTGAATTTTACCAAACCGTCAAAATCTGCTTCCCAGGACAAACGGTCTTCGTTTTTATATCTTTCGTGAGAACCTGAAGTAGAGTGACCTTGAGGTTGTGTAACTTCAATAACGTGAACTACAACCGGAACCGATTCTGTTCTAGCAAAATGTTCAGCTTTAGCATAGGCATCCAACAACGCAGCGTAATCCCAAGCTTTCACCTGAATAATTTCGCAACCCTGATTTTCTCCTTCTTTTCTCTGGAAACCGCTCAACATTTCAGAAATATCTGCTTTTGCTCTCTGTTTCATGGTTGGAACAGAAATCCCGTAACCGTCATCCCAAATAGAGACAATCATCGGAACCTGAAGCGCACAGGCAGCGTTTAAAGTTTCCCAAAAATGACCTTCTGCTGTAGAAGCGTCACCAATTGTTCCGAAAGCGATTTCGTTTCCATCTTTTGAGAACTTTTCAGAACCTTCAAATTTTACGGATTTGTATATTTTTGAAGCTTGTGCTAAACCTAATAATCTTGGCATTTGTCCTGCAGTAGGAGAAATATCTGAAGAAATATTTTTCTGAGCCGTTAAATCTTTCCAGCTTCCGTCTTCATTTAAACTTCTTGTTGCAAAGTGACCGTTCATCTGTCTTCCGGCAGAAGCGGGCTCTCTTCCAACACTTGTATCGGCGTACAATTGCGCAAAGAAACTTTCAACAGATAAAGCATCAATTGCCAATGCAAAAGTCTGATCTCTGTAATATCCCGAACGGAAGTCACCGTTTTTGAAAACTTTCGCCATTGCCAATTGCGGCAACTCTTTACCGTCACCGAAGATTCCGAACTTAGCTTTTCCGGTAAGCACTTCTCTTCTGCCCAAGTAAGACATCTCACGAGAAATTCTTCCCAATTTATAGTCTTCAAGTATCTGATTTTTAAAGTCCTGAAAGGAAATTTGCTGAGTTTCAATATAGGTTGTCTGCATAGCCAAATATTAAATATTTTTTATGTTGAAGTATTTTGCTAATATACACTTTTTATATTAATTTTAATTTTTAATAATCTTTTTTAAAAATTTGATAATGAAGATTATTCTATCTTAATTTTACATAATATTGAAAAATGGAAAAAAAATCACCTCATATTTTAAATGCTTCAAGTAATTTATTGGGATTTTCGATGTTGATAATTACTTCGCTTAAAATCACAAAAGTGAGTCACAATACTTATCTGGATGAATTTTCAGGAGTTGCATGCGTGTTTTTTGCCTGTAGCTGCTTTTTCTCATTTTTAGCGATAAGAACTATAAAAGAAAAGTCTGAAATAAGATATGAACGTATTGCGGATTATCTATTTTTAATCGCTTTATTTTGTATTGTATTGTCTGTGATTATGATAACAACGATGATTCTGGATTAGAATCGTTCTATTTATAAATCTAACCAAATTTTTTAAAAATTAAGATATTGAAGTTTTTAAGAAAAAAATATTTCAGAATATTTTAAGGTTTAGCAAGCTAAAGTATTAAGCTGCACGCTTAAATCAATTTTATTGATTCTTAAAAAATCTAAGATTTAATGTTCTTAATGGTAAAATTTTCTCTCGCTGATTTTTATTTTAACATTTTAAATCTGCTAAATTTCCTAAATCTGTGAGAACCAAAAATTTCAGAACTTTCTTTCAATTACATAATCCAACATCGTGTGTAGAGATTTTCTGACTTGAGAATCGGGAAATTCGTCCAGAATATCCTTTGCTTTTTGCTGGAAATCTTTCATTACGGTAATGGCATAGTCTAATCCTCCTGAACTTTTCACAAAAGCAATCAGTTCTTTTACGCGTTTTTGATCGTTATTGTAGCGTTTTATGGTATTGAAATAATATTTTCTGTCCGTTTCGCTGGCAATTTTTAAAGTATGAATTAATGGTAATGTCATTTTTTGTTCTTTAATATCAATTCCAACCGGTTTCCCGATCACATTTGAACTTAAATAATCGAATAAATCATCTTTAATCTGAAAAGCCATCCCGGTATACGTTCCGAACTGCATCATTTTTTTCGCTAAATTTTCATCAGCATCATTAGAAAGAGCCCCGATTTCACAGCAAGCGGCAATTAAAGTAGCTGTTTTCTGACGGATAATCTCATAGTAAACATCTTCGGTGATGTCTAGTTTTCTGGCTTTTTCCAATTGAAGAAGTTCGCCTTCAGACATTTCTCTGATGGTTCTCGAAATTACTGAAAGCAAATCGTAATCTTTATGGTCTGTAGACAATAAAACTGCCTTTGAAAGTAAAAAATCTCCTACTAAAACTGCAATTTTATTTTTCCACAACGCATTGATTGAAAAGAAATTACGGCGCTTAAAACTTTCATCAACCACATCATCATGAACCAAAGTAGCGGTGTGAATCAATTCAATCATCGAAGCGCCACGATAGGTTTTTTCATTGACTTCTCCGATTAATTTAGCACAAAGAAACACAAACATCGGGCGCATCTGCTTCCCTTTTGTGGTAACGATAAAGCGGGTAACTTTATCCAGTAAAGCGACTTTACTTTGCATCGATTCATAAAACTTCTGTTCGAAAAGTTTCATTTCCTCATTGATCGGCTGCTTGATTTCTTCTACAATGTTTGCCACGAAGTAAGAATGATGGGTGAGTATTTATTAATTCTCACAAAGATAATTTTTTTAAACCAATTTTAACAAAAATTAAAGTTTGAGTTTTTCAGTTGGGATAAAATATAAAAATGGCTTTGTATTTGAGATCGGTGAAGAGAATTTTTCACCAGAAATATAGATTCCTTTTTCATCAACTGCAATTCCTTCAATCTGCCCGATCGTTAATGCGCTGCCTAAATAAAGATGTTTTGGATTTTCCTTAAAAAAAATTCCAGGTTCTGTTTCTTTGAAAATATTGAGAAAAACTTCTGTTTTTTTGGTGTAGCCTACGACGTACAATTTCTTTTCATAGTAATAACAGTCAGTAACCACGAAACCAGTTTGGTAAGTTTCTATTTTCTGTGCAGCCTGCTTTTCAAAATCATTGGGATCTAAAGTATAATGAGTTGTTGATTTTGAAGCCCATTCTTTGGTGAAAATATGGATTTTTCCATTTAAAAAAATCATCGATTCCAAATCGAAATCTGTGCTGATATTTCTGGATGTAAAATTATTTTGACCGGGATAATAAAATGAAATAATCTTCATTGAATCATTCTGCAACCGATTATTCTGGAAAGGAATTTTATAGATTTTTAAATCTTTCCGGGTTCCTGCGTTATTTCCAAAATCTCCGATGTAAAAGTTTTCATTGTCGTTAGTTAAAGCTTCCCAATCTTTGTTTTCAGCATTAGTTTTTAAAGTATTAAGAATTATTCCGGAAGTTTTATCGATTTCATATAACTCGGCAGGATTTCCGCTGTCATTGAAAGTGTATAATTTTCCATCAAGAAAACTTAAACCCGAAGTTTCCTGAATAGAATCATTTAAGACAGCAACTCTGAATTTTTTAAGCTTAAAAATTTCTGCTTGTTGAGCCTTAGAAATAATCGAAAAACAGACAAAAAATAACAGAAAAACCTTCTTCATTGAGCAAAAATAAGTTTTTTTGATTTGAATGGATAATGAATGTCCGTTTTTAATCATAATACTAATAATCGACAGTCTTTTTGTCTTTCCGAAGGAATCTAAATCATTTTATTTCAATGTGTTGAGATTCTTTCAGAATGACAAAAATGGAGCTAAAAATTAAATTATTACAAATTACGGACATACATAAAATGGATTATTAAGAAATGGAATTAAGAATTGAAATGGAAAAATTTGAACCAATAGGTGGTTCTTTCGATATCAACATATTTTAGCACGGAGTTTCACCCACGCTACTGGTATTGAACCATTTCATGATTCTTAAGATTTTGAAATGTGAGAATTATTCCTAAGATATTTTGTTGAATTGTTTTATGGTTTAATTTCAGAAAAAAATTTAGCTAAAATTATTCAGCTTCTTTGTTGGCCAATTGTCCGCAAGCTGCATCAATATCGCCACCACGGCTTTTTCTGATCATGACGGTAATTCCAGCATTTTCTAACTGACGAACGTAGTTATCTTCGGCTTTTTTGTTGCACTGATCGTATTTTCCGTCACCAATTGGATTGTATTGAATCAAATTCACTTTAGAAGAAACCTGTTTACAATATTTAATCAGCGCTTTAATATCTTCATCACCATCATTAATTCCTTTCCAGACACAATATTCAAAGGTAATAACAGAACCTGTTTTTTTGTACCAGTATTGAAGAGAATCCATAATATCCGTCAAAGGAAATTTATCGGAAAATGGCATAATTTCGTTACGCTTCACTTCAATTGCTGAGTGAAGTGACAATGCTAATTTCACACGCAAATCGTCATCTGCCAACATTTTAATCATCTTCGGAATTCCAGATGTAGAAACGGTAATTCTTCTCGGTGACATTCCCAAACCTTCCGGCTGGGTGATTTTTCTGATGGCTTCCACTACATTTTTGTAATTCATCATCGGCTCTCCCATTCCCATAAACACAATGTTGGTAAGCGGTCTGTTGAAATACATTTTACTTTGGCTGTCGATTAAGGCAACCTGATCTACGATTTCTGCAACTTCAAGATTTCTCATTCTTTTGAGTTTTGCGGTTGCACAAAATTCGCAGTTTAAAGAACATCCAACCTGTGAAGAAACGCAAGCTGTGGTTCTGGTTTCGGTAGGAATTAAAACAGATTCTACCAATAATCCGTCATGAAGTTTGACTCCGTTTTTGATGGTTCCATCTGTACTTTTCTGCAGCTGATCCACGGAAACCGGATTGATGGTATATTCTTCTGAAATTCTGTCTCGAAGAGGTTTCGAAAGATTCGTCATTTCATCAATCGAATGGAGATTTTTACTCCACAACCAATCATAAACCTGCTTCGCACGAAACGGCTTTTCTCCCAAAGAAACAAAATATTCTTTGAGCTGGTCGAGTGATAAAGTTCTGATATCTTTCATGAAATTGTTGGATGTTGGATGTCAGAAGATGGAAGAAAAATTGGGTGCTGAATTGCAAACTTCCAGCACCCAACTTCCAGCTTCCTAATTTATATAATTAACATTGCGTCACCATAAGAGTAGAATTTATACTTCTCTCTTACTGCTTCTTCATAGGCCTGCATTAAAAAATCTTTTCCGGCAAATGCGGCAATCATCATCATTAATGTCGATTTTGGCGTGTGAAAATTGGTAATCATCGCATTGGCAACTCCGAAATCGTGAGGCGGATAAATAAATTTATTTGTCCAGCCATTGATAGCGGAAATTTTTTTATTTGAAGAAACTGAAGTTTCAATCGCTCTCATCGTTGTTGTTCCTACAGCACAAACTCTTCTGTTTTCCTGAACAGCATTGTTGATAATCTCAGCATTTTTTTCATCGATAATGATTTCCTCAGATTCCATTTTGTGCTTAGATAAATCTTCAACTTCAATCGGATTGAAAGTTCCCAAACCAACGTGAAGAGTAACCTCAGCAAAATCAATTCCTTTGATTTCTAATCTTTTCATCAAATGCTTAGAGAAATGCAGACCTGCAGTTGGTGCCGCTACAGCTCCTTCTACTTTTGCATAAATGGTCTGATATCTTTCAGCATCTTCCGGTTCTACTTCTCTTTTGATATATTTTGGAAGTGGAGTTTCTCCTAATTCTTTTAATTTAGATCTAAATTCTTCATAAGGTCCGTCAAATAAGAATCTTAAAGTTCTACCTCTTGAAGTTGTATTATCGATAACTTCTGCCACTAGAGATTCGTCTTCAGTAAAGAATAATTTGTTACCAATTCTGATTTTTCTTGCAGGATCTACCAAAACATCCCAAACACGAGTTTCTTTATCAAGCTCTCTCAATAAGAAAACTTCAATTTTAGCTCCTGTTTTTTCTTTATTTCCGTAAAGACGTGCCGGGAAAACTTTAGTATTGTTGAAGATGAAAAGATCTTTCTCATCAAAATAATCTACAACATCTTTAAATGTTTTATGCTCTATCGTTTGATTCTTCCTATCAAGAACCATTAATCTAGACTCATCTCTATGTTCAGATGGGTGCTCTGCCAACAATTCTTCAGGAAGGTCAAAATTAAAATCGGATGTCTTCATTTTTTAAATTACGGTTTAAAAATTATAAAAATTACGGATGCAATTTTTCGGACTGCAAATATACAACATTTGACACCCCTTTGTCAAGTGTTTATTTCACTCTCCTTTATTCATGGTAGTTACAGGCATGAATTTTTATTATTTTTGATTTATTTTAATTGAAAAATAACTATTTTGGTTCAACAGAATATACACTATGAGCAAATATTTGTGGATTGTCAATAGGTCAAAATAATAAATAAGCAACTTCAAAAAGGAGTTGCTTTCTATTTTAGTAATTCAATATCTTTTTCCAATCCTCAAATTTTCTTTCAAAAGAAATTGTGTGAAGAGGACTTGTGGAAGGCAATAAATACATCGGAATTCTAAAATTTTTACCTAAAATTTTATGCAGATTTTTATAAGACTTTCCTCCGTTGCAGAATATTGCTTTAATATTAGGATGTTGTTCTAAAAGTTCTTCGATCTGATTAGCCTTTTCGTTTTTTATTTCGGAATCAAGACTACCTTTTCTTTCGCAGGAATCAATGACATCCCAAAGTGCGATATTGTGTTTTTTTAAAATATTGATTCTATCATCATAATTCTCTGTAAGCTCTTCTTTAAATAATTCAAAAATAATCTTCCAGAATTTGTTCTGAGGATGACCATAATATTGTTGTTTTTCTAAAGATTTTACTCCGGGAATTGAACCTAAGATTAAAATTTTAGATTGTTGATCGATAAATGGTGGAAACGATGAGATTCGGTTTTGCATGATTCAAATATAGTAGATTTTGGCTAAAGCCTTTCTTGATTTTGAAAACAAAAAGCGGACTAAAGTCCGCTCCTATTGATAGATTTGAATAAATTTAATTGTTATTTTTAGTTTCTTAAATTACAAAGTTTCTTTCAACCAATCGAAAAATTCTCTCTGCCAAACCAAACCGTTTTGCGGATGAAGCACCCAGTGATTTTCGTTTGGAAAGTAAACTAATTTAGATTTTAAACCTCTCAACTTTGCAGCCTGAAAAGCTTCCTGACCTTGTTCGTAAGGAACTCTGTAATCAATTCCGCCCTGAACGATCATAATGGGTTTATTCCATTTTTCCACAAAATTACTTGGGTTAAAATCGGTGTACGCTTTTGGAAGCGGTTTTTCCCACGGAGAACCCAAATCCCAGTTTGCAAACCAAAGCTCTTCAGTCGTAAGATACCAAGATTTCATATCAAATAATCCATCGTGAGCGATGAATGTTTTGAATCTGTTGTTGTGAACTCCAGCCAACATAAATACGCTGTACCCTCCGTAACTTGCACCAACTGCAGCAACTCTTTCTCCGTCCACATACGGTAAAGTTTTAGCAAAATCTGTAGCAGCTAAATAATCTCTGATGGGTTGCCCACCCCAGTCTTTTGAAATTTCTTCATTCCATTTTGTTCCCCAACCCGGCATTCCTCTTCTGTTTGGTGCAACCACGATGTATCCGTTTGCAGCCATTAAAGCGAAATTCCATCTTACGCTGAAGAATTGTGTTAATGCAGATTGTGGTCCGCCTTGGCAATACACTAAAGTCGGATATTTTTTATTCGGGTCAAAATTTGGCGGATAATGGAACCACACTCCCATTTCTTTTCCGTCTGAAGTTTTTATCATCTTCAACTCAGATTTCCCTTGAGAAAGCTTAGCATAAACCTCTTTGTTAGCATCTGTAATCTGCTTCAAATCTCCATTTTTAAGATTCACAGAATAGATTTCTGATGCGTGATTGATATCTGTTTTTGAAACTAAAAGTGAATTTTTCTGATCTGCAAAAATTTCATTAATATCAAAATCTCCTTTTGTAATCTGCTGAACTTTTGAATCTTTAGGATTTAAAGAAAATAATTGCTTTGTTCCTCTGAATGCCGCCGTAAAATAAATAGCTTTTGAGTCTCCGCTCCAGAAAACATCTCCTGAAACAGATTCATCCCAAGCTTTTGTAAGATTTGAAGTTTTACCCGATTTCCAGTCCATCAACTTGATGTCGTTTTTATCAGCTTCGAAACCGTCTCTTTCCATACTTTGCCAAACCAAAGACTGTCCATCGGGACTGAATTTTGGGTTAACATCATACCCTTTATTAGATTCAGTTAAATTTTTTGTCGTTCCTGAAGCTAAATTGTAAGCGAAAATATCGGTGTTTGTACTCGTGGAATATTCTTTTCCACTTTTAGGTTTTGTAACATATAAAAGCTGTGAAGAATCCGGGCTGAAAACAAAATCTTCCGCTCCACCAAAAGGTCTCTGCGGTGAATCCCATGTTTTGCTTTCCAATAAATCTTTTGCAGAACTTACATTCGCTGAAGTTTCAACTACAAAAACGTGGTTGTATTTTCCTTCATTGAAATAATCCCAATGTCTGTGATTCAAATCAGTATAAACCTGAGCAGTCGTTTTTGGAGTATCGGAATATTTATCTTTCCCCATTAATTTTTCAACCAGAACCTGTTTGCTGAAAGCAATTTTCTTTCCGTCCGGAGAAATGACAATGTTATCAGCTTCACCAATGGTATAAAATTCTGTCCAGGTTTTCCCGCTGTCTTTTGAAAGGAAAATCTTGTCTCCTTCCTGAGCATAAATTCCGTTTTTATCCCATTGAATTAGTGCTTTCTTGCCTAAATCTATTTTTGAAGACTGATTACTGATAACATTTAAAAAGTAATTTTCGTTCTTTGTTTTTTCAGTTTTCAAATCGGTTTGCCCAATCTTGTAAATAAGAGAAGATTGATCTGGAGAAACTGCCTGTACACCCACTTTTTTCAAAGTCCAAAGTATTTCAGGTGTCATGAGTTGTTGTGCATTCATAACCAACGGAGCTGCCAGAGCGAGCAGACTATGTTTTAATTTCATATAATTTTCATTTTAAAAGAATTTAGAACACATAATAATATTCATTAATTCTTATTTAATTCAAAGATTGCCAAAGTTAATATTTAAAATAAAAAGAACCGAAAAATTAAAGCATAAAAAAATCCCGCTTTAATTTGCGGGATCGTATTTAAGAAATAATATCTTCATTTTCTTCTTCGTGGTCATCTTCATTATCGCTTCGGCTGTAAAGATTATTTTCTTCATCTGGAAGCTGATTGGTGATTTGTTCGAAATTATCATCGTCTTCAGCACCGGGAACATCCAATCCGTAGGGCATTCCGTCGTTGACGTGATTAGGATTTACAATCGGATTTCCATCGCCATCCAAAGGAATATGTTCTTCTTTATTGAAAATATCTTCGCTAGGATTATAATCCATTTCTTCTAACTTTCTGTCTTGCTCGTTTTTTTGATCTTCTGGTGTCATAATATTTTATTTTAATGTTAATTATTCAAAGACAAAAATGAGTCCATTTTTTTTAAAGAGCCAGGGTAAAAGTAAAAAGAAACAATTTGAAGAGATTAAGCTTATGATTTTCAATCTGCAACTGAAAATTTGAATTTTAAAATCCAGTAATAAAACCTTGCAGTACCCATCCCGAATCTTAAATCTCAAACTTCAGATCTCAAATTAATAAACTTCCGGATTTGCAATGTGCGGCATTTTTTCTCCTTTTGAAAAAGCAATCAGATTTTCGGCTGCCAATTTAGTCATTCCGTTTCTAGCTTCCACCGTTGCAGAGCCGATGTGTGGAAGAATGCAAACATTTGATAATTTTAGAATAGGATCATTCTCTTCAATAGGTTCCGGATTGGTAACATCTAAGCCAGCTCCCCAAATTTGTCCTGAAACTAAAGCTTCATACAAATCTTTCTGATCATGAAAACCTCCTCTTGCCGTATTCACAAAAATTGCATTTTTTTTCATTTTTTTGAAAACGGAAGCGTTAAATAAATTACTCTGTTCGGGTTTAAAGTTTGCGTGAATACTCAAAACATCAGATTGTTCAATCAATTCATCAAAAGAAACATATTTTGCATTGAGTTCTTTTTCAGCTTCATCATTGTGATTTCGGTTGTGATAAATAATATTCATTCCGAAAGCTTTTTTGCATTTTTCAGCCATCTCAAAACCGATTCTTCCTAAACCGAAAACGCCCAAAGTTTTGCCATACAATTCCTGACCAAGCTCATACATCGGATCAAAATTTCCCCAATTATTATCTTTCACCTTCTGAAAATAAAAAGCTGCCCGTCTCGCAACCGATTGCATCAATAAAAAAGCGACATCTGAAGTAGCCCGGCTCAAAACATCCGGTGTGTTTCCGATCGGAATATTTCTTTTCGTAGCTTCTTTAATATCTACATGGTCAAAACCTACACTGAACAAGGCAATTGCTTTTACATTCGGACATTCTTCGAAAAAATTCTGATCGTATTTGTTGTGACCAACATTCAGAATTACATCTGTTTTTTTACAGTATTGAAGCCATTCTTCATGCGACAAATCATCATTTTCCGGAATTGTAATTTCCAAACCTGCTTCTTTCAGCATTGTAATTCCTATCTCGGGAATTCTTTTATTGATAAAAACTTTCATTTTTTGTTTATTTAAAATTAAAAAACCTCACTATTTTTTAAAATGAGGTTTGTATTAATTGATATTGATTGTATTCACTTATTGAAGTCCAATTTTCATTCCGAAACTGTCTTTACCGATCATTTTAATCGAATAAGTTCACCTTTTCTTTTTACAATATTTTTATAATCCCATTGAATTTCTTCGGATTTTTTGAGCCAGCGTTGAATATCAGCTTCATTAATTTCATTGACATTATTATAAAATATCGAAGCATCTTTAAATTTTTCACCTTCTACATTCAATTGTTCTTCATGGAAAGATTTTCCGCTCCAAAACATTAATCGAATACCTTTTTTCTGTTTGCTAAAACCAACAATTGGATTTTCTTCTAAAAACCAGACAGGATGAGCGTGCCAGATTTTCGACTCAGCATGAACTAAATTTTCATCAATTAAATATGATAATTTTGAGCAAATTTCATGATCAGACCCGGTTTGTAAACTGTTGTAATTCTGGATTTCGGTATTCATTTTTTAAAATTTACTTTGAACCATTAAGATTTATTAAGCATTTGAGAATTATTAAGTTTAGCTTCGCTTTAAGCATAATACTTATTAAAATCTATCTGATTTTATCTTAATTAATCTTAACCTTTTAATTCTCTTAATGTTTAAAAATATTTTAAGTATTAAATTACTGGTTTGTATTATTCAACATCGGAACAAATTTATACGCTCCAAATTCTTCTTTTTCAATTTCTGTGGGAGAAATTTTTGTAAATCGATATAAAACCTGCTGATCGGCCGGACCTAGAGGAATCACCATTTTCCCACCTACTTTTAGCTGTTTTAATAATTCTGTCGGTAAAACTGAAGCTCCGCAAGTCACAATAATTTTATCGAAAGGCGCAAAAGTCGGAAGCCCGGCAAAGCCGTCCCCAAAACTTTGAAATTTTGGATAAAAATGCATTTCCCTCAACTTTTTTTTAGAAAAATCAAAAAGATCTTTCTGTCTTTCAACGGTGTAAACCAAGGCTTTCATGGCCAATAAAACCGCAGTCTGATAACCACAACCCGTTCCGATTTCCAATACTTTCTCACCTTCTTTTACCTGTAAAAGTTCAGACTGTTCTGCAACGGTTGAAGGATGCGAAATTGTCTGATGTGCCAAAATAGGAAAAGCCCGGTCTTCATAGGCATAATCTTCGAAAATACTTTCTATAAAAAGATGTCTGGGAACTTTATTTATTGCAGCAAGTACATTTTCATCAGAAATCCCGATTCTCTGTCTGAGATATTCAACCAAATTTTTCCTTTTCCCTTTATGTACAAACGAATCCTGCATTCCACAAAAATAATAAATTGATTTGAAATTTAGTCTTTGACATTTGAAATTTTGCCGTTTATTTATGCCACGAATACATGAAAATTAATTGTGAAAAATTTACTTTAAATTTCTCGATTTCGAGATCACTTAATCTCAAATTTCAAACTTAAGATTTCAAATTAAACTTTTATCTTTACAAAAATTAAAAAGCTATGTTAAAAGCAGGTTTGGTCGGCGCCGGACATTTGGGGAAAATACATTTAAGACTTCTGAACCAGTCTGATAAATACGAATTTGTGGGTTTTCATGATAGGGATGCAGAAAACAGCAGAAAACTGGAAGCTGAATTCGGATATAAATATTTTGAAAATTTCGATGAGTTATTAGACCAGATTGAAATGTTGGACATTGTAACTCCAACACTTTATCATTACGATTATGCTTTAAAAGCTATTGAAAAAGGTCTTCATTTTTTCATTGAAAAACCGGTTACCCAAACTCTTGAGCAGGCTGAAGAAATATTAAAAAAATGCCGTGAAAATGGGATTAAAGCACAGGTGGGTCACGTTGAAAGATACAATCCTGCGTTTATCGGAGCAAAAGATTACATTCAAAACCCCATGTTCATTGAAATTCACCGTTTGGCAGAATTTAATCCTCGTGGAACTGATGTTTCGGTGGTTTTAGATTTAATGATTCACGATCTGGATATTTTGTTGAGCGTAGTAAAATCTCCGGTGAAAAATATTCATGCAAGCGGAGTTTGTGTAGTCAGCAAAACTCCGGATATTACCAATGCAAGAATTGAATTCGAAAACGGTTGTGTTGCCAATTTAACGACGTCAAGAATTTCTATGAAGGCAATGAGAAAAAGTCGTTTTTTCCAGAAAGACGCTTATGTTTCTGTAGATTTTTTAGAGAAAAAAGCAGAAGTAATCCGAATGAAAGATGCTCCCGAAAATCCTACCCCTTTTGATATGATTATTGAAAATGCTGAAGGTGAAAAAAATCAGATTTTGTTTGAATATCCAAATATTCAGCCTAATAATGCGATTTTAGACGAATTAAATTCTTTTGCAGACGCCATTATGGAAGAAAAAAATGTAGAAGTTTCTCTGGAAGACGGAACTGAAGCTTTGAAAGTAGCATTGAAAATAATGGAATTAATTTCTTAACAGCATATTTTAATACAAAAAAATCTCTTTTGTTACGAAAGAGATTTTTTTTTGTGTCAAACTGATGATATCTTTCTTCATTTCATTACATTATTCCGTTCATTGATTACATTTAAGCAAAACCTCCTTTTAGCATCCATTTATTCTTTGGAAATTTACGGTTTAATAAAATGATTCATGAATATGGGGAAATATAGAAATATTATTTTTTATGTAGCAACGATTATTTTTTTCTCGTGCATCATGTACTGGTTTTTCATTGAAGGGAAAACTTTGGAAATCGGGGAAAACATTCCGCCAAGCAAAGCAACGGGAACTACCATGTGGGAAAACTTCACAGATTCATTTTTATCCAATCTTCATCATCCTTTAGCACTTTTACTGGCCCAGATTGTAACTATAATTATGGTCGCAAAACTATTTGGCTGGATTTGTATGAAGCTGAAACAACCTTCAGTCATTGGTGAAATGATTGCAGGTATCGTTTTAGGACCCTCACTTTTTGGATTGTATTTTCCTGAGCTTTCATCCTTTATTTTCCCAAAAGAGTCATTAGGAAACCTACAGTTTTTAAGCCAAATCGGTTTAATTCTCTTCATGTATATTGTTGGAATGGAGCTTGATCTTAGCGTTTTAAGAAAAAAAGCGCACGATGCGGTGGTCATCAGTCATGCAAGTATTATCATTCCGTTTGCTTTGGGAGTAGGACTTTCATATTTTATTTATAAAGAATTTGCACCGGAAGGAATTCAGTTCAGTTCTTTTGCTTTATTCATAGCCATTGCAATGAGTATTACTGCATTTCCTGTTTTGGCCAGAATTGTTCAGGAACGAAATCTCCATAAAACAAAGATTGGAACCGTTGTCATTACTTGTGCTGCAGCCGACGATATTACAGCCTGGTGTATTTTGGCAGCCGTAATTGCCGTCGTAAAAGCGGGTTCTTTTTCGGGTTCGATTTTCGTGATTATTATGGCAATCGTCTATGTTTTCATTATGATTAAAGCAGTAAGACCATTTTTACACAGAATTGCAGAATCTCAAAAAGGAAAAGGCTTCATCAGCAAAGCTTTGGTTGCTATATTTTTCTTAATCCTGATTATCTCATCTTACGCAACAGAGGTTATTGGAATTCACGCTTTATTCGGAGCATTCATGGCAGGAGCAATTATGCCGGAAAATGTAAAATTCAGAAATCTTTTTATCGAAAAAATAGAAGATATAGCCTTGGTTTTACTGCTTCCATTGTTCTTTGTTTTTACAGGTTTAAGAACGCAAATCGGTTTATTAAATGATCCGCACTTATGGAAAATCGGTGGATTTATTATTTTAACAGCCGTCGTCGGAAAATTTGTGGGAAGTGCTTTAACTGCAAAATTTCTTAAACTCAGCTGGAAAGACAGCCTCACGATTGGCGCATTGATGAACACAAGAGGTTTGACCGAACTGATTGTTTTAAATATTGGTTATGATTTAGGCGTTTTGGGACCGGAATTGTTTGCCATGTTAGTCATTATGGCACTATTTACGACCTTTATGACCGGACCCTGTCTTGATGTGATTAATTATTTCTTTAAAGGAAAAAAATCGTCTCTCGAAGATGAAGATTCAGATCATAACGATGCAAAATACAGAGTTCTTCTCTCTTTTGAAACACCACAATCAGGAAGCACTTTGTTAAAACTTGCCGATAATCTTACCCATAAAATGAACGGAAACAAGAGTGTGACTGCAATGAATATCGCTCCCGTGGACGAACTTCACCCTTTCGACATTGATAATTTTGAGAAAGAACAGTTTAAAAATGTTATTGAAACTTCCGAAGAACTGAATCTTGAAGTCACTACTCTATTCAAGGCTTCAACAGATATTGAAAATGATCTCACCAATATTTCAAACAAAGGAAATTACGATCTTCTTCTCATTATGCTCGGAAAATCAATGTATGAGGGAAGTTTGCTCGGAAGACTTTTAGGTTTCACTACAAAAATCATTAATCCTGAAAAATTACTCAATACCGTAAAAGGGAAAGGCAATATTTTCAACAATTCGCCTTTTGATGATTCTACGCTACAGATTTTGGACAATACGAATATTCCTGTTGGAGTTTTAGTTGAAAAAGATTTCAGTTCGGCGGACAGAGTTTTTATTCCGATGTTTAATCTGAGCGATTTTTATCTGCTTGAATATGCAAAAAGACTGATTAACAATAACAATTCACAGATTATTATTCTGGATGTTGCCGGACAGATCAGAAATAATATCGAAGTGAAAGAGCTCATCAGAAGTATCGAACAAGTTGCACCCAATCACATTACTTTATACAACGAAAAAAGAATTGAAAAGGAGTTTTTAAACTCTCAGGATTTAATGTTAATCAGTAAAAAAAGCTGGCGAGAATTGATTGATTCTAAAAGTCTTTGGCTTTCTGATATTCCTTCAACTTTGATTATTTCGAATCCTTAAAACACAAAATGCCTCCATAGATTAACTATTTGATATTTTAACAGCCCTAACTTTAAAAGTTGAGGCTTTCTTAGACTTCTTTAAATGGTGTGCTTTCTTAGGACCAGAAATATATTTTTAAAATTGCAATCAATATTAAATTGCTTTTACTAAAACAGATTGTTCTTCTATTCAGTCTTTTTAGGTGCGTTCTGATATTAAGATTCATTCTTTCAATAATATTGGTTTGAAATCTTTTTGTGCTGTGAATTTCTTTTGGAATTAGATATTAATAATTTCTGAGCTTGTCGGTGTAGATCTTTTCAGGATTTGAATTGATTAAGGTTTTTAATACTGAGTTTAAAGTCTCATTGGTTCTCTTTCCTAAATAAAACATATCACCTTTTTTCTTTCTCTTTCTAATGCATAAACGAGCCATACAATTTCTTCTTTATTACTAATATATGTTCTTAATTCATCTACTTCATAAGTTTTATTGCAGCAAATTAAAGGTGGCTGTATATTATTTGAAATTTTAACAATCCTTTTGAGCAAAGTGGTGGTTGATATTCTTAAAAACCTTGCAATGCTTCTTATGCCCATTTCTTCCTTTGTTAATCGAATGGTTTTAGAATCAGTATTTTTTCTACAAGCTTGGTAAGAATATTTTAAAACACTTGTTTTTCTGCATAGAATACACTGAAATCTTTGTTTGCCGTTTTTGGTTTTTCCGAATTTTATAAGCTTATTGTTTTCATTAACACATCTGGAACATATATGAAAAGTAGATTGCATTTGAGGCCTTAAATTTCTTCCAAAAATAAAAAGAGTAACCAAAAAGTTACTCTTTTTCAGTGATTTTTATGAGTAATATTTACTTAAATATCGATCAATTAAGAAAACCAACACTTCTGATACATTACCTATAAAAACGTGCTCCATAATCATACATGCCGGTCTCTTGTAATTCTTTTCCGTTGTACTTGTATTTGTAACTAGGATTTCCAACTGTAGCATTATATCCTTCATGCTTTAAACCAAAAGGATAGTAATTGTTTTCTTCAAGAACTTCTACGCTGCTTCCATTATGAAAATAACTTAATCTTGTATTTCCTAAATGATCTGCATAATTGTAAATATACTTATTATTTTCGAAATCGAAATACCCTTCTTTCGTAGGAACAAATTTGATCAGCGGGTCAGCCGAGGTAGAGATTATCTCATATTGAAAACCATCCAGATATTCTGTTGTTTTTTGTTTAAAAACAGATACTTCACTGTATTTATATATTTTCTTTAATTTGGTACCATCAG